>OZ252150.1:4800000-6366660 GCA_965248775.1 Anaerolineales bacterium | reverse complement strand
GTCGACCGCCGGAATGAATGGCTGGGGCGATCGTGAAATCCTGCAAGGTTGAGAATATCCCATCCAGGCGTCGCACGATGCGAAATTGTCCGCTGCAAGACACGCCAAAAAGGTAGAGGTTGAGATCATCTGCTGAGCGGAAAACCAATCCGTAGTAATCGCCGGACTGGCAACTCTCTGTAAATACTGTGCCCTGGTAGTGAAAATCCGAACCGCCAAAACCGTTTCGTGCCCAGGCAATCGCACCCCGAGTGAGCATATCTATTTCCAAGCGTTCGATATCTATTCCAATATTGGCGATGTCGCTCTCGCCTAGCTCCCAAAAATCGCCGGGTGCAAATAACTCCGAAAAAATCTGCGTCCCAAGATTGGCAAGCGGCGACAAGTTGGCCGCAGCCGGTATGTCCGTTATCTCAAGCGTTAAGGTCGCAGCCGTTGGCGGCAGATTGGTCGGCTGGACAACGGCCTGTGCAGTAATCGTTGGTTGGGCCGCTTGGGTCGCGCCGACTGCCGCTTGTACTGTCGAATTGATATCCGGCGGCGTTATCAACAGGGTTGACAGAGCTGTCGGTGCGACAACCTGATCCTCACGCGGCCCGAAGGCGACAAGGTTTAACGCAGACAAAATGAACAAACCGAGGAGTATCACACCCGCACCGATACCCCATCCAGATATGAAGAGCGGTATGCGTCTCGACAATTCACGGCGGAGGACTGCGTTGTGCTCGACGAGTGTGATACTCATAGGCGCTGTTTGAACGAGGGCGACTTGCGCATCCACTTCCAGTGGCGCATCGTCCTCCACAAATACCCATTCATTCTCGGTCAGCGTGTCTATCGATATGAACTCAGCATCCAGCTGTTCCCTGAGAGGTCCCGCAGGCGGCGGGATTGGTCCGATTACGGGAGCCTCTTGCGGAGGTGCGATCGTCTCCTCTATGACTCCACCCGAGATGATTTCCGCTGGTGGACCTTGCGCGCGATTTCCATTTGGGTCTGGCGGCACTTGACTTGGGGCTTGCTCTATTCGGCTAAATGAAACAACAGCTTCAAGACGTGCCTGCAGCAGTGCAGACAGATCTAAATCTGCCACCATGTGCGCCAAGTCGTCATACGGACGCCCCGCGAGAATGCGAAGAGCTTGCGTTTGTCCTAATCCGGGCAGTGCTTGGAGTTCGCTTCTCGCTGCCTGGTTCACATCCAGAACTTCCAGAGGGAGTGCCTCAGCACGCTTTTCGATAGTATTTACCAGGGCTTCTCCAATGCCTGGCACACGCACAAGATCGGCCAAGGTTGAATAGGGGCGTTCGGCAACGATGCGCCCCGCGAGCGAGGGGCCAATGCCCGGCAAATCGGTTAATTCACTTGTTGTGCATCGATTCACATCGAGCAGCGGCGGAGGAACAACATGGGCAACTGCGGCCAAACGCTCCAATGTCTTGCGTCCAAACCCTGGCAAATGGGCTAGATCAGAAAAATCCCAATAGGGCCTGTTTGAAAGCAGGATTTCAGCTTTTTTAGGGGGGATGCCAGATCTTTGAAATAAAGTATCTAAATCAACTGAATTTAGATCTATGCGTTGGCGCGCCATAGCGCAGGGATTGTAGCATAATGGATTTAGGAAGCGTATTTTCGGGAATTCGCCCGCGCACGAGCTGATGGCCTGTCTACACTCGAAATTTATGCTCGCAAACAACGGTCACAATGGGAAACCGACAACATCTGCGTGCTCACTGAGCGAGCTAGCCCCCCTATCCACGCTATAGGGACCGCACCGATTCAATATTTACGATTTGTTTTTCGGTTCCCGATTTGGATGGGGTACTTAAAGTCAGGGGGAGACTGCTACACCCATCTCTGCCAACGCGCTTCGTGGTGCTGCATAATTGGGATTAAAGTTTAGGCTGTTTTGATAGTCAGTGATTGCTTGGGCTGAGTCGTCTAGAGCTGCATTTGCCCGTCCACGCCAGTAATATGCTTCTTCAGAATTACTATTTGAGTTCAAAGCAAAGCTGGCGAGTGTGATTACATCCGTATAGCGTTCCGCATCATAATAAGCCGCATAAATTTCAGGTTGATACCACAGCATACGGAATGGTATGTCAAGTGCACGCGCCTGATCGAAGGCAGCCGCAGCGGCGGTAGCCTCCCTCCCCGCCTGTAGGCTGATACCCAAATTGAAATAGGCCATCGCCTGCCGGACATCAGATTCGTTTTCAATGTCGATCAATGCGCGTTGTACAGAATATTGGTGAGCAACCAGGGGGTCGTTGTCTGCGCCGAGGATCGATTGCACAATCGTCTCCTTTTCAACCGGATACACAATCGCATATCGATAGTTGAAGGGTAACCAAATTTCAGCCAGGCGTGCTCCGCTGATTGTCAATTCAGCTCCCTGAAATGTGTCTTGAGTCACGTACGAATCTTCAGCTATGTCATAGCCAATTATTAATGCATAGTGTCCGGCCCAACCATCTTCTTCCAGCAACAGATCTCGTTCGATTATTACTGGTACCCCCGCGGCAATAAACTGGCGGATCTTTTCCGGTGTGCCATTCACGCGCGTCAATGAGTGATAGCCAACCTGTTCGGCATACGCAACCATTTCGTGCGGTGACACATTCCGATCGTTACGATTCGGTTTTAAAGCAGCGGCCGTATTGGCTTGCGTCCCCGGCCAGCCCCAATAGTTAAGGGTCATTGCAAGCGTAGCTGGACCACAATTGTTCCAATGCTGCCAACGATGTACGCTATCACTCAGAAAAACTTGGTCCGGTAATTCAAGCGCACTTGCTGTTGTCAGCTCCTCTGCGTCTATTATGGCAATAAATGAAGGCGCTTCGGCCGCCATTGTGATAACCACCGCCGGGTCGGGCACAGCCTCCGGCGCAGGAATATATTCCGGTCTCGGCGAAATCAAGTTGGTGATATTGGCCTTCAGAATCTCCACGCGCCAAAATAGCCTATCATTCACAGGCGGCAGCTGATAGATCATGAATAGCCCGATAGTGCCAAAGACGATAGACACAATTGCTAGTAGAGAGGGTACGCCTGTGAGGCGTCCAATGATCGCTTTCATATTTGCGCTTCAGAGTCCGGTGCAGTATGCGGGCCACGATACTACTGCTATGACATGCGATCATACCTTACTGTGCAAAAAGTGACCACAGTTCAAGACATAGTGTGCGCACAGATGTTGATCCTGTTGGCGAATTCACCCCTCCCCTAACCCCTCCCCGAATCGGGGAGGGGTTAGGGGTGGGGTTGGGGTGGGGTAAAACCGTGTGGCCTTTTTCACCGACCGACAACTTCTGCGTGCTCACCCGAAGACCTCCAAGGTCTAAACGTTCACTTCGTTCGCTTCGCTCAGGGCAAGCATGGCGTCTAATGGTTGCCGGTGTCCATTGAAGGGTGGCACGATCCCCGGGGGCTTTATATAGCTGTAGTTACCAATCACCCACATATGTAACAATTCTTCGCCGACATCAAGCGGCCAAAGGACAGTGCTTGCGGCCCGCAGAAGCAGTTTGACGTATTGGCCTGTCTCAACATGATTTGGGTTTGGCGTATCGGGCAAATCCCATGCAAATACACCAGGCTTGCCGCGTGTGTAGATGAATCTTATTGCCTGACCCGGTTGAGGTGTTTTGCCAACCCCGACGAGCTGTTTGGCGGCTCGCGCGGCTGCCGACAAGACCTCGTACTCAGACAGCTCTCTGCTTACTGTCTGACGAATTACCAAATCTCTCAACTCAATCTGTCCATTTCTTAGATATTCCACATATCTTCTCAAAAGTGCCACTATCTCAGGCAGGACCGCAGGCAGGCTCTTCGCATCCGGTGCGCCAGCCATCAGATTGAGAATTCCCGTTTGAGCATCCCGGACAAAGTTGGGGGTGTCGTGCCGTCTAATCTCAATTCCACGGTATTTCATTCCGCCGTGTTGCCAGACGCCATACCAACGATTGGGAACGGGCACCCGCTCGTCCAGACGCGACGGAAGAAAAACGATCCAGCGGTAAACCCCATCCAGCGAGAGCGGCAACTTCGTGCGGTCGTGAATTTCAGCTAACAATTCTTCAAAGTCTTCTGGTTTCTTAGCGCCTTTTTTCTTTACCCAGATTCCATCGACATACATATGCAGGACTTCAAAGCCCATATCTTCTGCGGCTTCCTTGGCACGCAGTAATCCTTCACGACTATACGCAGTGACAGCTTCGTGGGCTTCAATCCGTCCCCAGCGAAAACGCTTGTACCCAAGGTAACCAAACGAAACAACCAGAAGCCATTTCAGAGCTGACGAGCGCGCTTCCAGTGGAGCCCGTCTGCAATCATGCCGGCTCAAGTCGAGAAGCATCTTTTTGATTTCCAGTCGTTTGTACAGGAGTGGCTGAAGCGTTTCAGAGACGATCCCACGTTTGGATTGGTCTATGGAAATGCCAAGCTCTGGCACGATATCAGCGTCGTCACTGTCGATCAACACCGTCTCGGGACTTACATTGAAAGCAACCATGATGCTCGGATACATGCTGTCGAAATCCAGTTGGGCGACATTCTCGTGCAGGCCGGTTGTTGGTTTGTAAACCATCCCGCCTCTGTCAGCCCGCATCAGGCCCAGGACACTCTTGGGTTTTTCCGCTTCCTGTTTGTGAAAAGGGATGAGCACACCGCGCTTGAGTGCGGTGATAAATTGCAGCGCCATGATGCCGGCACCGGGGGAGCGCCGAGCCGTGGTTTGCACCGGCAATGACGAAACGCGGGCTTGCTCAAACACCCCAACATAACCGTGCTCACCATACATCACAGCATTCATGGCATCGATATGCCAGCGCCCGAAAAGATGTACTTGATGACCCCGATAGACCACCTGCCCATAGGTGAAGTATGAGCCTTCCTGCCGGCGCAACGGCGTGCGCGTTTGATCCCGATTAGGGTTGAAATTGAAATCGTGTTTCTCAGCCAGTTCAAATACGTGCGGGAACATCCAGGTATCCCCCCAATAGGTGTGGATCAGGTCGGGGTCAAAGCGCTTGATCATTGCCCGCAGACTGATGAGCAAAGCCCGTTCCGGCCGCAGCCTCAGGGTATAGGTTTCGCGGTTGAAGCCGAGTTCTATATGTGTTGGGGCCCGGTGGTGCGGATCAACATTGGGCCGCATAGTCAGGACGCGCAGCGCTGGAGTCGACAACTCAATATCCCACCGGTTTTCAATAGGAGTTGTCTCGTGGATTTTTCCGCTATGATCAATGACAACTTCACAGAGAACCAAGGGAAACATCTCTTGCCTGGCAGCATAGCGGATGGAGATGGGAATATCTGCATCGTAATACTCAAGTTCAGGAAAGGCTGCATTGACACGCCGAAACACCCTTTGAAACTCAAATGCATTGCGCACTGTTGCTGCCAGCACGTCAATGGGGCCTGAGAATAAATCTTCTCCCGTCGTTCTCTCTAGCTGAATGGAGGCGGGAAGTGAGGTCAGATACTTCCAGAGGGCGCGTAAGCGGGGAAAGGGACCAGCTGCATAGAAGGTGGTGGGGAAAGGTTGATGAAGCCGGTGGCGCGTTCCATCTTCACATGCGAACCAGACAACGACTCCATCCCTTTGGTCGGCGTAGACATCAAGCACCCATCCGACTAGCCTTTGCACAGAGCGGCTTGCCTGAGTTCGATGACTTCTTTGTACAACTCAATCACCATTGCCAGCAAAATGGTTTCAAAAGGGAGTGCGTGCCCGGCCTGGCTTATGGCAGGCGTATAACGCATCACACGGGCAAATGCTTCATCGAAAACTTTTTGGTCTGCGCGCAGCAGCGTCCGGCGAAAGTCGGCGAATTTGCGCTGCTCGGAGTGAACGAGTTGGTTTGCGGTTGCAAGTGTGCGTCCCATGCTGCTGCCCTAGAAAAGCCGTGCCGTTATCATCGATTGTTCTTGCTCTTCGCTGAAGATGGTATTGGCGATGTTGCAAAGAGCATCAATCAGCCCTACCCGCTCAGATTGAACGGGGGGCGGCGGGTGAACACAGATTGCAAGGGGGGCATGCACTCTAAGACTCCGGATATGTGCAAGACAGTTCCGGACAAGTCTATAACTCTCAGCCGTTGTAATGGCGTCGTCGTAGACTGTAGCGAGCATATCAAGGATCAGAATGGGCCCTTGTGCAGCCTGGGTTTGACCAAGGAGTGAGACCATCTGGTAGCAAGTGAACGCACGTGCTACCTCCACGCGATTTAACACGTGTTCCATATCGACTGTCCTGCGCCTGACTTCGCGGGCAAAATAGAATGCGTCAAACCAATTGCCCCCGTCCAGAATGAGCAAAGGTCTCTCAACAGCAATCTGTGCGGCAATGTCAATCATCACAGAGCGCATTGCCGGCGCAATCACGGCGAGCGTGATTGTCTGAGGGGTCATCGCAGGGACTATATCCATGCCAAGACCCTATCAGAATGTATGTTCTATTTACAATCTATTCGAGGGGGAATGGGTGGGGGATTTTCGCCAATTCTGTGACTAGCTCTATGGGGGAGCCAAATGTGGGGGATATCGCTCGGTTCATTTGAGCCGCGTTTTTTGCGGCTTCAAATGGAACCGCTTGTTATGTGTTGTTTCAATTTTGTATAGCCATAAGCTAAGCCAGCGCCCCAAAGAACACTATTACCCATAAAAACCAACCACTCAACTAAATTCGGTAAATTTTTACTGGCCCATGATGTCCATAAATACATTCCTGGGAATCCCAATATGTCAGTGAATATTCTAGAAATTGATTGGACAACACTTTAGTTTCACGGAGATTTCCCATGTTGAAGAGACTCTTTAAATCGATCACCTTACCTTTTGACAAGAGCATCGCCCATCCGGATGACCCCGACGATGTGCGTCTGGGAAAACGCTTGTTTGTTCGATTTCATCTTTTTCTTGTAATAATTATCCTGCTAATTACCATTCAAGGCATTATTATCGCTGATCGAAGATATGCGATGGTTATGTCTTTGTTCTTCATCGCATTCTTCTTTAACCTGGCGCTCCTTAGACGCAGCGGCCGCTTTCAAGTTGATTGTAGCTGAATGCTGACGACTGGAAAAGCGCATCGTCTGGAGCATATCTTGCACATGAATCGCTTATGCCCGACTGCCCAGCCCCGGCGGCTGGATAGGGTGAGCCCTGGCGATCATGCTTTTCCATTCGCAAACGACTTACGGAAGCGACCGCTTCCGGCAAATATTCATCGACCATTGGTACCGCTGGCTAGATCTCCACAAAGAAGATATCCCCGCTGACCAACGCTCCTACGTCCGCAAAACCATCCAAAAAATGATGGGCTGTCGCAACCCCCAATCCGGCTACGCGCGCTATGTCTGCCCGGGATGCGGCGAAGAAAGGATTGTGCCGTTTTCGTGCAAGACACGCTTCTGTCCGTCACCCAGTACCGCACAGTCACCCAGTCACCGCGTACTGCCGCAACGCGGCAAGTGTCACGACCCAGTGCGTTCGTCATGACCCAGTGGTATTACCCCGATTCAGTGGACAGTTGGTTAAGCCACTAAAGGTAATTGTTCATAGGCATGTGGGCTCATGTAATCCAGGGCCGAATGCATCCGTTGCCGATTGTAAAACACTTCGACATAGTCAAAGACGCTGGTGCGAGCAGCGGCCCGGCTGGCGTACAGTTGCTGGTATACACACTCGGATTTCAGGCTGGCAAAGAAGCTCTCCATGGGGGCGTTATCGTAGCAGTTTCCCCTTCGGCTCATACTGGGCGTGATGTCATGAAGCTTGCGCAGCGCCTGATACTCAGCGCTGGCGTACTGACTCCCCCGGTCAGAATGATGGATGAGACCTGGCGGCGGTTTTCGCGAACGCAGAGCCACTCCAAAGCATCCAAAGTCAGTTGGCGGCGCAAGCGTTTGCCGAGTGCCCAGCCGACGATCCGTCGCGAGTACAGGTCGAGGACTGCTGCGAGATAGAGCCACCCTTCACTGGTTGCAATGTAAGTGATGTCGGCCAGCCACACTTCGTTAGGCGCAGTGGCCGTGAAGTCCTGAACGAGCAAATTCGGCGCTACGGGCAGGCTGTGCTTCGACTGGGTTGTCACCTTGTAGCTCCGTTTGCGTCGGGCTTGCAGGCCATGCAGGCGCAACAGACGGGCCACCCGGTTGTGGCCGCAGCGGATGCCGCGGTCCTGTAGTTCGCGGTGAATGCGCGGACAGCCATAGACGCCGCGATGCTGCTCAAAGATCGCTCTGATCTCGCGTCCCAACGCCTGGCTGGCTTGCTCGCGCGGGCTGACCGGCCGCTTGCGCCAGGCGTAGTAGCCGCTACGTGTGACTTGCAGTACCCGACACATCAGACTGATGCTGTACTCGCCTTTGTGTTCGTCAATGAAGCGAAATCTCACTTCTGCTCGCGCGCAAACACCGCCATGGCTTTTTTTAGGATGTCCCGTTCCTGGCGCACCACGTGCAATTCGCGCTTCAACTCGGCCAGCTCGCGGTCGCGCTCCTTCGGCTTTCCCTTTCCGGGAAATGCCTGCGCTCCATCAGCCGCGTATTCAGCCCGCCAGCGATTCAGACTGCTACTACTTACTCCCAAATCCAAAGCAAGCTGCTCAACCGCTGTGTCGCTATCATACGATAACCGAACGGCTTCGACCTTGAATTCGCGCGTGTATGTCTTCCTGTATGTACTCATTTGGGTCCTCCCTGATCTGTGAATCTATCTTATCTCGTTGTCCACTAAACCAGGGTAATGCCAGGTCATGACGAACGCACTGGGTCGTGACACTTGCCGCGTTGCGGCAGTACGCGGTGACTGGGTGACTGTGCGGTACTGGGTGACGGACAGAAGCGTGTCTTGCACGAAAACGGCACAATCCTTTCTTCGCCGCATCCCGGGCAGACATAGCGCGCGTAGCCGGATTGGGGGTTGCGACAGCCCATCATTTTTTGGATGGTTTTGCGGACGTAGGAGCGTTGGTCAGCGGGGATATCTTCTTTGTGGAGATCTAGCCAGCGGTACCAATGGTCGATGAATATTTGCCGGAAGCGGTCGCTTCCGTAAGTCGTTTGCGAATGGAAAAGCATGATCGCCAGGGCTCACCCTATCCAGCCGCCGGGGCTGGGCAGTCGGGCATAAGCGATTCATGTGCAAGATATGCTCCAGACGATGCGCTTTTCCAGTCGTCAGCATTCAGCTACAATCAACTTGAAAGCGGCCGCTGCGTCTAAGGAGCGCCAGGTTAAAGAAGAATGCGATGAAGAACAAAGACATAACCATCGCATATCTTCGATCAGCGATAATAATGCCTTGAATGGTAATTAGCAGGATAATTATTACAAGAAAAAGATGAAATCGAACAAACAAGCGTTTTCCCAGACGCACATCGTCGGGGTCATCCGGATGGGCGATGCTCTTGTCAAAAGGTAAGGTGATCGATTTAAAGAGTCTCTTCAACATGGGAAATCTCCGTGAAACTAAAGTGTTGTCCAATCAATTTCTAGAATATTCACTGACATATTGGGATTCCCAGGAATGTATTTATGGACATCATGGGCCAGTAAAAATTTACCGAATTTAGTTGAGTGGTTGGTTTTTATGGGTAATAGTGTTCTTTGGGGCGCTGGCTTAGCTTATGGCTATACAAAATTGAAACAACACATAACAAGCGGTTCCATTTGAAGCCGCAAAAAACGCGGCTCAAATGAACCGAGCGATATCCCCCACATTTGGCTCCCCCATAGAGCTAGTCACAGAATTGGCGAAAATCCCCCACCCATTCCCCCTCGAATAGATTGTAAATAGAACATACATTCTGATAGGGTCTTGGCATGGATATAGTCCCTGCGATGACCCCTCAGACAATCACGCTCGCCGTGATTGCGCCGGCAATGCGCTCTGTGATGATTGACATTGCCGCACAGATTGCTGTTGAGAGACCTTTGCTCATTCTGGACGGGGGCAATTGGTTTGACGCATTCTATTTTGCCCGCGAAGTCAGGCGCAGGACAGTCGATATGGAACACGTGTTAAATCGCGTGGAGGTAGCACGTGCGTTCACTTGCTACCAGATGGTCTCACTCCTTGGTCAAACCCAGGCTGCACAAGGGCCCATTCTGATCCTTGATATGCTCGCTACAGTCTACGACGACGCCATTACAACGGCTGAGAGTTATAGACTTGTCCGGAACTGTCTTGCACATATCCGGAGTCTTAGAGTGCATGCCCCCCTTGCAATCTGTGTTCACCCGCCGCCCCCCGTTCAATCTGAGCGGGTAGGGCTGATTGATGCTCTTTGCAACATCGCCAATACCATCTTCAGCGAAGAGCAAGAACAATCGATGATAACGGCACGGCTTTTCTAGGGCAGCAGCATGGGACGCACACTTGCAACCGCAAACCAACTCGTTCACTCCGAGCAGCGCAAATTCGCCGACTTTCGCCGGACGCTGCTGCGCGCAGACCAAAAAGTTTTCGATGAAGCATTTGCCCGTGTGATGCGTTATACGCCTGCCATAAGCCAGGCCGGGCACGCACTCCCTTTTGAAACCATTTTGCTGGCAATGGTGATTGAGTTGTACAAAGAAGTCATCGAACTCAGGCAAGCCGCTCTGTGCAAAGGCTAGTCGGATGGGTGCTTGATGTCTACGCCGACCAAAGGGATGGAGTCGTTGTCTGGTTCGCATGTGAAGATGGAACGCGCCACCGGCTTCATCAACCTTTCCCCACCACCTTCTATGCAGCTGGTCCCTTTCCCCGCTTACGCGCCCTCTGGAAGTATCTGACCTCACTTCCCGCCTCCATTCAGCTAGAGAGAACGACGGGAGAAGATTTATTCTCAGGCCCCATTGACGTGCTGGCAGCAACAGTGCGCAATGCATTTGAGTTTCAAAGGGTGTTTCGGCGTGTCAATGCAGCCTTTCCTGAACTTGAGTATTACGATGCAGATATTCCCATCTCCATCCGCTATGCTGCCAGGCAAGAGATGTTTCCCTTGGTTCTCTGTGAAGTTGTCATTGATCATAGCGGAAAAATCCACGAGACAACTCCTATTGAAAACCGGTGGGATATTGAGTTGTCGACTCCAGCGCTGCGCGTCCTGACTATGCGGCCCAATGTTGATCCGCACCACCGGGCCCCAACACATATAGAACTCGGCTTCAACCGCGAAACCTATACCCTGAGGCTGCGGCCGGAACGGGCTTTGCTCATCAGTCTGCGGGCAATGATCAAGCGCTTTGACCCCGACCTGATCCACACCTATTGGGGGGATACCTGGATGTTCCCGCACGTATTTGAACTGGCTGAGAAACACGATTTCAATTTCAACCCTAATCGGGATCAAACGCGCACGCCGTTGCGCCGGCAGGAAGGCTCATACTTCACCTATGGGCAGGTGGTCTATCGGGGTCATCAAGTACATCTTTTCGGGCGCTGGCATATCGATGCCATGAATGCTGTGATGTATGGTGAGCACGGTTATGTTGGGGTGTTTGAGCAAGCCCGCGTTTCGTCATTGCCGGTGCAAACCACGGCTCGGCGCTCCCCCGGTGCCGGCATCATGGCGCTGCAATTTATCACCGCACTCAAGCGCGGTGTGCTCATCCCTTTTCACAAACAGGAAGCGGAAAAACCCAAGAGTGTCCTGGGCCTGATGCGGGCTGACAGAGGCGGGATGGTTTACAAACCAACAACCGGCCTGCACGAGAATGTCGCCCAACTGGATTTCGACAGCATGTATCCGAGCATCATGGTTGCTTTCAATGTAAGTCCCGAGACGGTGTTGATCGACAGTGACGACGCTGATATCGTGCCAGAGCTTGGCATTTCCATAGACCAATCCAAACGTGGGATCGTCTCTGAAACGCTTCAGCCACTCCTGTACAAACGACTGGAAATCAAAAAGATGCTTCTCGACTTGAGCCGGCATGATTGCAGACGGGCTCCACTGGAAGCGCGCTCGTCAGCTCTGAAATGGCTTCTGGTTGTTTCGTTTGGTTACCTTGGGTACAAGCGTTTTCGCTGGGGACGGATTGAAGCCCACGAAGCTGTCACTGCGTATAGTCGTGAAGGATTACTGCGTGCCAAGGAAGCCGCAGAAGATATGGGCTTTGAAGTCCTGCATATGTATGTCGATGGAATCTGGGTAAAGAAAAAAGGCGCTAAGAAACCAGAAGACTTTGAAGAATTGTTAGCTGAAATTCACGACCGCACGAAGTTGCCGCTCTCGCTGGATGGGGTTTACCGCTGGATCGTTTTTCTTCCGTCGCGTCTGGACGAGCGGGTGCCCGTTCCCAATCGTTGGTATGGCGTCTGGCAACACGGCGGAATGAAATACCGTGGAATTGAGATTAGACGGCACGACACCCCCAACTTTGTCCGGGATGCTCAAACGGGAATTCTCAATCTGATGGCTGGCGCACCGGATGCGAAGAGCCTGCCTGCGGTCCTGCCTGAGATAGTGGCACTTTTGAGAAGATATGTGGAATATCTAAGAAATGGACAGATTGAGTTGAGAGATTTGGTAATTCGTCAGACAGTAAGCAGAGAGCTGTCTGAGTACGAGGTCTTGTCGGCAGCCGCGCGAGCCGCCAAACAGCTCGTCGGGGTTGGCAAAACACCTCAACCGGGTCAGGCAATAAGATTCATCTACACACGCGGCAAGCCTGGTGTATTTGCATGGGATTTGCCCGATACGCCAAACCCAAATCATGTTGAGACAGGCCAATACGTCAAACTGCTTCTGCGGGCCGCAAGCACTGTCCTTTGGCCGCTTGATGTCGGCGAAGAATTGTTACATATGTGGGTGATTGGTAACTACAGCTATATAAAGCCCCCGGGGATCGTGCCACCCTTCAATGGACACCGGCAACCATTAGACGCCATGCTTGCCCTGAGCGAAGCGAACGAAGTGAACGTTTAGACCTTGGAGGTCTTCGGGTGAGCACGCAGAAGTTGTCGGTCGGTGAAAAAGGCCACACGGTTTTACCCCACCCCAACCCCACCCCTAACCCCTCCCCGATTCGGGGAGGGGTTAGGGGAGGGGTGAATTCGCCAACAGGATCAACATCTGTGCGCACACTATGTCTTGAACTGTGGTCACTTTTTGCACAGTAAGGTATGATCGCATGTCATAGCAGTAGTATCGTGGCCCGCATACTGCACCGGACTCTGAAGCGCAAATATGAAAGCGATCATTGGACGCCTCACAGGCGTACCCTCTCTACTAGCAATTGTGTCTATCGTCTTTGGCACTATCGGGCTATTCATGATCTATCAGCTGCCGCCTGTGAATGATAGGCTATTTTGGCGCGTGGAGATTCTGAAGGCCAATATCACCAACTTGATTTCGCCGAGACCGGAATATATTCCTGCGCCGGAGGCTGTGCCCGACCCGGCGGTGGTTATCACAATGGCGGCCGAAGCGCCTTCATTTATTGCCATAATAGACGCAGAGGAGCTGACAACAGCAAGTGCGCTTGAATTACCGGACCAAGTTTTTCTGAGTGATAGCGTACATCGTTGGCAGCATTGGAACAATTGTGGTCCAGCTACGCTTGCAATGACCCTTAACTATTGGGGCTGGCCGGGGACGCAAGCCAATACGGCCGCTGCTTTAAAACCGAATCGTAACGATCGGAATGTGTCACCGCACGAAATGGTTGCGTATGCCGAACAGGTTGGCTATCACTCATTGACGCGCGTGAATGGCACACCGGAAAAGATCCGCCAGTTTATTGCCGCGGGGGTACCAGTAATAATCGAACGAGATCTGTTGCTGGAAGAAGATGGTTGGGCCGGACACTATGCATTAATAATTGGCTATGACATAGCTGAAGATTCGTACGTGACTCAAGACACATTTCAGGGAGCTGAATTGACAATCAGCGGAGCACGCCTGGCTGAAATTTGGTTACCCTTCAACTATCGATATGCGATTGTGTATCCGGTTGAAAAGGAGACGATTGTGCAATCGATCCTCGGCGCAGACAACGACCCCCTGGTTGCTCACCAATATTCTGTACAACGCGCATTGATCGACATTGAAAACGAATCTGATGTCCGGCAGGCGATGGCCTATTTCAATTTGGGTATCAGCCTACAGGCGGGGAGGGAGGCTACCGCCGCTGCGGCTGCCTTCGATCAGGCGCGTGCACTTGACATACCATTCCGTATGCTGTGGTATCAACCTGAAATTTATGCGGCTTATTATGATGCGGAACGCTATACGGATGTAATCACACTCGCCAGCTTTGCTTTGAACTCAAATAGTAATTCTGAAGAAGCATATTACTGGCGTGGACGGGCAAATGCAGCTCTAGACGACTCAGCCCAAGCAATCACTGACTATCAAAACAGCCTAAACTTTAATCCCAATTATGCAGCACCACGAAGCGCGTTGGCAGAGATGGGTGTAGCAGTCTCCCCCTGACTTTAAGTACCCCATCCAAATCGGGAACCGAAAAACAAATCGTAAATATTGAATCGGTGCGGTCCCTATAGCGTGGATAGGGGGGCTAGCTCGCTCAGTGAGCACGCAGATGTTGTCGGTTTCCCATTGTGACCGTTGTTTGCGAGCATAAATTTCGAGTGTAGACAGGCCATCAGCTCGTGCGCGGGCGAATTCCCGAAAATACGCTTCCTAAATCCATTATGCTACAATCCCTGCGCTATGGCGCGCCAACGCATAGATCTAAATTCAGTTGATTTAGATACTTTATTTCAAAGATCTGGCATCCCCCCTAAAAAAGCTGAAATCCTGCTTTCAAACAGGCCCTATTGGGATTTTTCTGATCTAGCCCATTTGCCAGGGTTTGGACGCAAGACATTGGAGCGTTTGGCCGCAGTTGCCCATGTTGTTCCTCCGCCGCTGCTCGATGTGAATCGATGCACAACAAGTGAATTAACCGATTTGCCGGGCATTGGCCCCTCGCTCGCGGGGCGCATCGTTGCCGAACGCCCCTATTCAACCTTGGCCGATCTTGTGCGTGTGCCAGGCATTGGAGAAGCCCTGGTAAATACTATCGAAAAGCGTGCTGAGGCACTCCCTCTGGAAGTTCTGGATGTGAACCAGGCAGCGAGAAGCGAACTCCAAGCACTGCCCGGATTAGGACAAACGCAAGCTCTTCGCATTCTCGCGGGGCGTCCGTATGACGACTTGGCGCACATGGTGGCAGATTTAGATCTGTCTGCACTGCTGCAGGCACGTCTTGAAGCTGTTGTTTCATTTAGCCGAATAGAGCAAGCCCCAAGTCAAGTGCCGCCAGACCCAAATGGAAATCGCGCGCAAGGTCCACCAGCGGAAATCATCTCGGGTGGAGTCATAGAGGAGACGATCGCACCTCCGCAAGAGGCTCCCGTAATCGGACCAATCCCGCCGCCTGCGGGACCTCTCAGGGAACAGCTGGATGCTGAGTTCATATCGATAGACACGCTGACCGAGAATGAATGGGTATTTGTGGAGGACGATGCGCCACTGGAAGTGGATGCGCAAGTCGCCCTCGTTCAAACAGCGCCTATGAGTATCACACTCGTCGAGCACAACGCAGTCCTCCGCCGTGAATTGTCGAGACGCATACCGCTCTTCATATCTGGATGGGGTATCGGTGCGGGTGTGATACTCCTCGGTTTGTTCATTTTGTCTGCGTTAAACCTTGTCGCCTTCGGGCCGCGTGAGGATCAGGTTGTCGCACCGACAGCTCTGTCAACCCTGTTGATAACGCCGCCGGATATCAATTCGACAGTACAAGCGGCAGTCGGCGCGACCCAAGCGGCCCAACCAACGATTACTGCACAGGCCGTTGTCCAGCCGACCAATCTGCCGCCAACGGCTGCGACCTTAACGCTTGAGATAACGGACATACCGGCTGCGGCCAACTTGTCGCCGCTTGCCAATCTTGGGACGCAGATTTTTTCGGAGTTATTTGCACCCGGCGATTTTTGGGAGCTAGGCGAGAGCGACATCGCCAATATTGGAATAGATATCGAACGCTTGGAAATAGATATGCTCACTCGGGGTGCGATTGCCTGGGCACGAAACGGTTTTGGCGGTTCGGATTTTCACTACCAGGGCACAGTATTTACAGAGAGTTGCCAGTCCGGCGATTACTACGGATTGGTTTTCCGCTCAGCAGATGATCTCAACCTCTACCTTTTTGGCGTGTCTTGCAGCGGACAATTTCGCATCGTGCGACGCCTGGATGGGATATTCTCAACCTTGCAGGATTTCACGATCGCCCCAGCCATTCATTCCGGCGGTCGACTTAACCTGTTGGGTGTCCGTGCGCAGGGGTCGAATTTATCTTTCTACGTAAATGATCAGAACATTTTCGCATTGACCGAGTCCAGCATAGCTGAAGGGCGCTTCGGTGTATTTGCCAAGTCTCATCTTAACCCGCAGCTCTCAGTCCAATTTGACGATCTCGCTGCCTGGAATATCTTGCCCTGATGGCAACAAGTAAAAGTAAGATAGACCTCAATCAGGCCACCACGGCCGATTTAGAAAAGATAATAGGAATTGGCCCGGCGCTTGCAAGACGCATCGTTGCGGAGAAGCCCTTTCGGCATTTGACCGATCTGAAAAAAGTCTCTGGAATTGGGGATAAATTTTACGCTCAAATCCGTCATGAATTGCGGGTTCCACGCAACAAGACTGAAGTAAAACCTGAAATCCGCCGAGCTCAAACTAAGGCGTCAGTAAAACAATCGTCTTCACCGATACTCACACCAGGGTCCAAAACCAAGCCCGACTCTAAACCGACGACCAGTCATGTCGAAGACAAAGAAGAGCCAGCCTCATCATCAAAATCCAAAGAAGCTACTTCGCAGGTCTCGATTCCTTCGCCGCCCAAAGAGGAACTGTTCAAATCCAAGCCCGACTCAAAACCTGCGCTCAGTCACGTTGAAGACAAAGAAGAGCCGGCCCCGATATCAAAACCCACTGAAGCAACTCCACAGGTCTCGATTCCTGTTGCGCTCAATGTAGAGAAACTTGACAAAACCGAGCCCGAATCTGACTCTACGGCCGACCGTGTTGAAGAAAAAGAAGAGTCAACCTCACCGTCAAAATCCAGAGGAGCAACTCCGCCAGTCTTGATACCTTCGCCGCCCAAAGAGGAACTGTCCAAATCCAAGCCCGACTCAAAACCTGCGCTCAGTCACGTTGAAGACAAAGAAGAGTCAACGACACCATCAAAACCCATAGAAGCAACTCCACAAGTCTCGATTCCCGTTGCACCTAAGGTTGAGAAAGTTGATAAAACTGAGCCCGAATCTGACTCTACGGCCGACCGTGTTGAAGAAAAAGAAGAGCCAGCCTCAGCATCAAAACCTAGAGAAGCAACTCCGCTGGTCTCTATTCCTGCCACCCCCAAAGTTGAGATACTTGAGCGGACTAGCCCTCCAAACGTTTCAATAGCTATCAAACCGCGGCGTTTTTCGCCTTGGATATACGTTATTGTCGGCATGCTGTTGGTAACAGTTATTCTGGCTGGTGCTGTAGCTTCGACACGGGGGTTGCGCCAGCAGACCGAGGTAACTTCGGAGGCAACAACCGTAAAAGTTGCCCAAGTTGACACTGCAACATTAGTCGCGACGCAGACTACAATTTCCGAACCACAGCCATCGGATGAGGTGGCCGAAAGCACTTCACCTCCATCAACATCAATCCCAGCAACCAATACGACACTGCCACCCACCTTTTCTCCGGATATCGCACCAACTGCCACTGCCACTGTCACCGTCACGGTTCAGCCTACCCTGGAGCCGACGCGTGCAATCGATGCAATCCTGAAAGAAAAATTTGTCTTTGGAAGCGTCTTGTGGACGGAAAATTTTGATCCCCCCACCTTCAATTGGGGTAGGGGTGAAACTGACATAGCCGCTGCCAGTTACGTCGATGGAGCCCTGCAAGCAATTCTACAAACGCGCGTTCAGCCCTATTGGTCTCTTGGGCCCACTTATCAGGTCAGTAGCCTCAATTTCTATTACGAGGGTGTTGTGAGTATCGAAAGCTGTCGCGAACGAGATTTCTACGGTCTTATCTTCCGAGCCGATGGGGCAGACTTTTACATGTTTGCCATTACATGCGATGGAGATTTTCGCTTGCTACGCCGGCTTGATGGTTCTGAAGATATCTTGAATATCGCGGCTTCTCCAGACGTTCCACTCGGCCCCGGTCAACACAGAATAGGCGTTTCGATACATGGAAAACAAATCGGGCTCTATGTTGCCGGCGTGCTCATACATGAATACCGCGAACAGCGACTTGACCAAATCCCCCCCGGGAGTTTTGGAGTCTATGCCCGCGCGGTAGGCACTGATCTGCTCAAAGTGCGCTGGGATAATTTGATCGCCACTGAAATTCTGCCCTAGGAGCCCCTCATCAACCCATCCTTGGTGGAGTTGAAAATGTCACCGCAGCGCGTTATATCCTGAAGTAGATCGAAAAATCAATCATTCATAGGTACTCACGTATTACTTGCAGATGAAAATATTTGCACAGCACTGAGCAATCGTGGACTGAAACACAATACACAACAGCCAATCTCTCTGACTGCACGCCTCCTAATCGAGCCGGTCGAACCTTCTTTGGAAGGTACTTCAAGTTTATGACAACTCAATCGACAACTGAAGCAAGCATGCGAAGTGATATTGGCGGCAGCAGCACCGCGTTCGGGTTTGCGCCATCCGTTCAACAGGGTAATGCCTACCCCGAGATTCTTTTTCAGAATCGAACTGTCTCCAATTCCATGAGTCAAATCAGAGGATTGTTGGCACCGTGGATTAGACTTGCACACGTTCGACTTGACTGTAGCCTTGTAGCAGCCTCAATACTACTACGAGCATCTAGTGCTGAGTGCGTTCGCATAAGAATGCAGACAGTAACGACTTGAACCTGCGACCTCACGGTCTCTGGTCACAGTCGGGTAGCAGGCACACTTTTTTGCTTCGTGCCGTCAAACTTCTCGCCCTCGAGCCCCTTCAGCATCGCGGCTCTTAACGCTTAAATATAGATGAGGAGATACCTCGAAAAAACACTAGACGAGAGACGGGGAGGCACAAAGAATTTAACGGAATCGGCTCCCCGGCGCTAGTCTTGAGCACCTACTTCGCAGAAAGGCATTGACCTTGAGATTCCTCAAGAACGTATACGAAATCCTTCAAGGGCGTCGACTTTTCATGACCGGGTCGGTCGTCTGCGGGCTCCTGTTCGCCGGTGCCAACCTCGTTCCACCCTTGCTGATCCGCCGTCTGATCCAGTGGATCACCAAAGGCGGCGCCGAATCGTCCGACCTCATCAGCGTTAGCGTGCTCCTCTTTGCCGTCTACCTGGTGCGAGGGGCCACGCGCTACGGGTATGGGTTTTTCTCACATGTCACCGCATACCGGGTGATGCACGACCTGATGACCCGCGTCTATCGGCACCTGCAGCGTCTGCCCCATCGCTTCTTCAACGATCAGCGCACGGGCAGCCTGATCACGCGATCCATTAACGACATCGAAGCCGTCGAGGACTTCATCGCCCACGGCATCCCGGAGACCGTCCTAGCTGCCATCATCCCCATCTCGATGATGGCCGTCCTCTTCGTCCTCAACCCCGAACTCGCTCTGATCGCGCTTGTGCCCGTCCCGCTGGCGTCGTGGCTCGTCTACCGCTACGTCTCGCGTGTTAGCCTGATGTGGCTCGGCATCCGCGAGCGCCTGGCCGAGCTCGGGGCCCTCGTTCAGGACAACCTCTCCGGCATCGCTGTCATCAAGGCGTTCACGCAGGAGAAACGTCGGGCGGATCTTGTCCAGGACCGGAGCAATCATTTCCGCGACGCGATGATTCGGGCGATCACCATCACGCTGATGCCGACGGGCATCATCGAAGCAGCGGGTGGGCTGGGCATTGTCCTCGTCATCTGGACGGGCGGCATTATGGCGCTTCGCGGGCACATCAGCGTCGCCGATCTGTTCGTCTTCATCGTCTATATGGGCCACATCTACCAGCCCTTCCTGGCACTCGCCTCGATCAACGACGTCCTACAGAAAGCGGCTGCCAGCATCGACCGCGTGTTCGCCCTGCTGGCCGAGGAACCGGAGATCGTCGATTGTCCCGGGGCGATCGCGCCCGACAACGTCGACTTCAGCATTGCCTTCGAAAACGTCACGTTCGGCTACGAACCGGACGCCCCCGTGCTGCACGATATCACATTCGACGTGGCCCCCGGAGAAATCGTCGCACTCGTGGGCCCGACAGGGGCAGGAAAGACGAGCATCTCGACTCTGATTCCCCGCTTCTGGGATACGCAATCCGGCACTGTTCGCGTGGCCGGCCACGACGTCCGGTTTCTGCAGCTCGAATTCCTGCGTGGAAACGTCGCTTCCGTCCTTCAGGATGTGTTTCTGTTCCACGGCACGATTCGCGAGAACATCCTGTTCGGCCGACCCGATGCCAGCGACCGTCAGGTCGTCGAGGCGGCGCAGGCCGCGTACGCAGAGGAATTCATCCTCGAGCTCTCCGGCGGCTACGACTCGGTCATCGGCGAACGCGGGATACTCCTATCCGGAGGCCAGAAGCAACGTCTCTCCATCGCGCGAGCGGTACTCAAGGATGCCCCCATCCTCATCCTCGACGAGGCAACTTCGTCGGTCGACGCGGAAACGGAATCCCTCATCCAGCAGGCCATCACACGACTCGCTCACAACCGAACCTCCGTGGTCATCGCTCACCGCCTCTCCACCATTCGCAACGCCGATAAGATCATCGTGCTCGACGATGGGCGTATCGTCGAGTCAGGCACAAGCGTCACCCTGATGGCGGCGAACGGCCTCTATGCCCGAATGGTCCACAGTCAGGATCTCACCCGTGACTGGGGCATTTACCATGACGCCCAGGAAAATGTGGCCGACTGATTTACCCGGGCAAGCGTGGACTTGGGCCACGTCTGATCTGAGCCGCCTTCTCGCTACAATCCCGCTCTCTGCTTCGCCCTTCCATTCGGTTTTCTCGTCCGACGACGCCGTCGGACTGGACGGGGCATCCGACACACTCCCTAGTCACCCAGTCATCACGATGCCGTCTGCACGTGACGGTACGAATGAACAGGGTCGCAGAGTGACGTGCGCATACCGACCCAGTTCGTTCGGTACTGGGCTCCACGTTGTGATGTGCTACGCGAAGCTCGCTACGCTCG
Source organism: Anaerolineales bacterium (assembly GCA_965248775.1). Taxonomy (GTDB): domain Bacteria; phylum Chloroflexota; class Anaerolineae; order Anaerolineales; family JBHHUI01; genus JBHHUI01. The sequence continues at coordinate 6,345,481 of OZ252150.1, read as the reverse complement.
TTTTGCGGCCAAGTAGATCGCGAGTAAGATTATCGATGAATTTTGGAACCGTGGATTAGACTTGCTCATGTTCGACTTAACTGTAGCCTTGTAGCCCCAGCTAACTACTACGAGCATCTCGTGCTGGCTGCGCCTTACCCCGGCACACTAGCACTCTCGGGAAGCCTTCTTCAGTAATACATCCGTTTGATGTCACCGCCGGAACGGGATTGATTCTCACGCAATCCCACATGTAACCTTTCCGTCTCTAGCAAACAGGTGTAGATTCGCATAGAGTACCGTCCAAAAGATGTATAGGCAGACGACTGTCTGCCGAATCATCAACACACAGTGCATTCACAAAGTGTAGCCCAGTCCCAAAAGTACTGGGTTGGGATGAGCACTTCATTGTGTGACTGGGTGACTGGGTATTTTGGGCGGCCAGAGTAGAACATACTAAGGCGATAGAAAAGAATAGATAAGAAGCAGAAACAGCATCATTCATGACACCTGAGAAGATTGGTCGCTACGAAATTCGCTCTGAATTGGGCCACGGCGGCATGGCTACAGTCTTCCTCGCCTTCGATCCAATGTTCAAGCGCGAAGTCGCGCTGAAAGTCCTGCCGCGCGAATTTCTGCACGACCCACAGTTCACTGTGCGCTTCGAGCGCGAGGCCCAGACCATCGCCGCGCTGGAGCATTCGGCCATTGTGCCGGTCCACGATTTCGGCGAGCAGGATGGGCAGCCCTTCCTCGTAATGCGCTATATGCCGGGCGGCTCGCTTTCCGACAAGCTCCGCGACGGCCCACTCCCTATTGAAGAGGTCGCGCGCATCTTTCGCCAAATAGCCGGGGGTCTGGACAATGCCCATCGCAAAGGCGTGATCCACCGTGACATCAAGCCGGGCAACATTCTTTTCGACCAGGCTGGCGAAGCAGTTATCGCCGATTTCGGCATCGCAAAAATTACCGAAAGTAGCTCCCGCCTCACGGGCACCGCCCTTATCGGCACACCCAATTACATCAGTCCCGAACAGGCGCTCGGTGAAAAAGAGCTTGACGGCCGCAGTGATTTGTATTCGCTCGGCGTGATGCTATACGAAACGTTGGCCGGGAGTGTTCCCTTCGATTCCGATACGCCGATAGGTTTGATTTATGCGCATATAAACGACCCGCCGCCTGACATCCTCGCAGTCAACCCTGACCTTCCGCCCGGGTGTGTGACGATCCTGGATCGCGCGCTGCAGAAGAATCCTGAGGCGCGCTACCAATCCGCACAGGAACTGGCGATCGCCTTATCCGATCTGGCAAAAGATAAACGTGATGCCGAAACCGCGCCGCACCACAAGGAGGTCACCCCAAGATCGGCACCTACTGTAATCGAAGTCGGCGAGATAGAAGCACCGATAGTGGTTGAACCACAGACTCCACCAGCACCGATAGTGACTGAACCACAGTCTGCACCTGCGCCCGCAGCAATTCCTCCGCCGCCGCAAAGGCGGCGTACGGGCGTCTGGATCGCGGCCGCTGGCGTAGTGCTGATTCTGTGTGTGTTGAGCCTTGGCGTATTGGCAGTTTTCGGCGGCCAACGCCTCGGATTTGGAGAACTGCTTGGAACCGCAACGCCCAGCGCGGAAGACCACTATAACCGCGCAGTCAATCTGGCAATGCAGAAGAATTATGAGCAGGCCATTGATGAATATGACCTGGCCCTCGCACTCGATCCGGACCTGGCGGAGGCGTATCTGGGGCGTGGGGATGCCTATTATGAGTTGGAAGAGTATGACCTCGCAATCCAAGACTTCGATCAGGTCATCGCAAATGCTCAGACGCTAACGTCTGAACAGCTCGTTTCAGGTTATTCCATTCGGGGATGGACCTACTTTGAACTCACTGAGTACGACCTGGCTCTCGACGACTTCAACCGGGCAATTGCACAGGATCCGGAGCACGCCTCGGCCTACAATGGGCGAGGACGTGTGTACCACTTCACGAATAACTACAGCCAAGCTGTGGATGACTTTAGCCAAGCGCTTGCCCTTGAACCGGACAATGCGGTTTCTCTGACTCATCGGGCTGTCACGCACGCTGCCTTGGACAATCAAGACCAGGCTATCGACGATACGACCCAAGCCATTGCCATCGACCCCTCATATGCTCGGGCATACACCATTCGGGCCGACGCATACCTAAATAAAGACGACTTTAACATGGCTATTGCAGATTATAGTCAGGCACTCGAACTCGGCGGTTTGAATGAGCATAACACCGTCGTGTCGTATTACTGGCGGGGGTACGCGTTCGCAGAGATAGGCGATGATAACCGAGCTTTTGAAGACTTCAGCCAGGCGATCGCGATTGACCCGCAGTATGCGACTGCCTACAATGACCGGGGCAACGTACTTTACCGCCGAGAAGCCTACCAAAACGCCATCTCGGACTACAGCCAAGCGCTCGCGATTGACCCGCAGTATGCGATTGCCTATCGGAATCGGGGACTCGCATATAGCTACCTGGACGACAACCAGAAAGCCATTACAGACTACAACCAGGCCATCGCGATTGACCCTCAATATGCGGATGCCTACAATTCCCGGGGCTACGCGTTTGCAGAATTAGGCGATTACAACCAGGCCATCGAAGACTACAACCAGGCGCTTGCCTTTGAACCGGACACTGCGTTGTATCTAGGCAATCGCAGCTGGTCTCTTTCGGAATTGGGGAGCTATGACCAGGCTATCGACGATGCGACTCAAGCCATTGCCATCGACGCCTCATTAGCTTTCGCCTACGCGAATCGAGCCTGGGCATACCTCTTCAAAGACGATTTCAACCGTGCCATTGCAGATTATAGCCAGGCACTCGACCTTGGTTTGAGTGATGAGAGCGCCGCTCAAGCGTATAGCAGTCGAGGGTACGCATACGCAGAGATAGGCGATGACAACCAAGCGATCGCAGACTACAATCAGGCGCTCGCGATTAATCCGCAGGATGCGGCTGCCTACCTTAATCGGGGAAACGTACATTACCGCCGAGAAGCCTACCAAAGTGCCATCGCGGACTACAGCCAGGCGATCGCGATCGATTCGCAGTTCTCACTAGCCTAGTTTCCGGTGCAAAACGCACCACCTAATCAGAAATCGGCAAGGGCGAACTTCTTGCTGGGAGTGAACCTTGACAATTGCATAGTTACGTGGCCTTGGCCGCCAGCTTGGTACCGATGGTATTGAGATTGGCCGCCAGGCTGGCCAGCCCGACCCAACGGTGGAAGCCTGCTTCGCCACGATTGCGGCAACGGTCGAGTCGATAGCGGCGTTTCAAGACACTTATCCGACCTTCGACGCCGGCGTGGTAACGCCGGCCACGGCGGAACCAGAGTTGCTTTTCATGGGCCCGACGTTGTTTGGATTTGTGCCCGGGCTTGGGCAAGATGACGCGCGCGACACCTAATGCGCGAGCATAAGCTTCGTTGCCGGGCGAGTAGAGTCCGCGATCGCCGCTGACCTGTTCCGGTGCGCAGCCAAACTGCTGCGTGTGCTGGTCGAGGGCAGGTTGCCACTGATTGACATCGTTCGGATTGCCAGCGAGGACGCGCCAGTTGCTTAGCAAGCCGCCGTCGACTTCATCGAGCCAGACCTTGCGCCCGAACTCGGTGGGCTTGCGGACCTTGTTCCTGCGGATGATGGCGGTATGCGGTTCAAAGAGACTTACGAGCTTCTCACTCGCCGGGACACTCTCGCCGGCGAAGACTCGCCGCTCACATTGACTGATGACCTGCTCGACACGCGGGGTGAAGGTCTCGAGGGTCGCGGTCAAGCGCTGCGCTGCGCGATCTTTCTGTGTCTGCAGCTGCTCCAGAACGATTTTCGCCTGCTGCACACTCTGGCGGGCGACCTGCAGCAGCTTGCGGTACGTGGTCGTCAGCTGCGCTTTAGCTGTCTCGGAGCGCCTGCGGGCCTGATTGGCCACCTGGCGAGCATACTTGCGGGCACTGCGGGAGCGGTTGCGGAACGTCTCTTGCGTCAGTTCGGTCGTGTCACCGAGCACCGTTTTCGCCCGTCTCAGCGTGCGCCCAAGCACACGCACACCATCAGCCAGCAGGCCGTTGTCAGTGGGGTAGCGGATGTTGGTCTCGACAACCGTTCCATCTGTGCGCAGCTTGCGGCCACGGGTGATCTTTAGCCTGCTGGCCAGCTGCAACACGTGGGCGTTCAGGGAGATAAGTGTTTCAGGTTGGAGCAGGTTCGCCCAGCGCAGGAGCGTCTTCTCGTCCGGCACGCGCTCGAAGTACACGCGGCAGAAGTGGCGCAGTACCAGACTGTCCCTGACATGTTTCTCTGTTTCCGCGTAGCTCCTGCCGTACAAATGCTTTACGACTAACACCCTGAGCACGACTTCCACCGGCGTGGAGTTGCGGCCCGTCTGTAGTGTTTTCGGATAGCGTCGCGCAAAGTCACCGCGCACTCGCTGGTAGAGCTCGTCGTCATCCAGCAATACGTCGATATGCGCCAACACCGGGTCCAGCTCACTCGTCAATGCCAGAATGTCCAGGAAGAACTTGTCGATTTCGTGGCGGTCACGTAACATTGCAGCGGCCCTTTCTGTGGAAAATGCGGGTTTGATCATTCGCATCTTCTCACAGGAGGGCCACTTTCGCACCGGAAACTAGCCTATTCCAATCGGGCGAATGCCTATGATTTGATCGGCGAGACAGCCAGTGCAGAGTCCGATCGGCAGAGGGCGGAAGAATTAGGGGGCTAGCGTAATGCGGCGCAAGCGACGGTGGTTTTGCTGGTCATGACGTGCAGATACTGACATCACAACGTGGAGTGCTCATACCGACACAGTGCATTCGGCACTGGGCTGCATCGCAGAGTGGCGCCTAATACCGCACTGTCACGTGCGGACTGCATTGTGAAACGAATTGGGTCGGTACCCAGTCGTCACGATGCCGTCTGCACTGGGTCGTGATGCGCACTCCACGCTGTGAAGTCTAAAGACAGGGGCTTGCGCCCGCGCTATTTGAGTGGGGCATCCCAGTCAGGCGTCTTCTTGCGCTGCTGCCTGGTCAAAGGCTGTCGAAATCGCTGTCAAACTAATCAACTCATAGGCCGGGCCAAGCAGGCTATCCAGCGTCCCGCCTGATATGAAGGGCGCTTCTCCCAGTCGCTTCAGCATTGGCAAGTGAACAGACGGTTGTCTAATAGACAGGGGAAAAGCATCTAATGCCTCGCTCGTGTCCCAGAATGAAGCGAGTGTTTCCTCCAGAGGAATAGCTTCTTCGGTTTCTGCGTCGATTTCATCTTCTTGGTCAGGTTCTTCGAGAACACGACGTTGCCGCACAGCTTCCAGAATCTGCTCTTGCGTCCGCCCGCGCAGCCGGAAGAGCAAGAATGGGTCTTCTTCGAAACGTTCGCCCAGAATGAAGTGCGTGGCCGCGCTGCGCTTGCACGGGTTGACCCAGTCCGGGCAGGAACAATCGGTGACCAGATCGCCGCGCTGCTCTGGGAACAGGCTGACTCCAGCAGAACCAAAGACTTCTTCAATATCGGTCGGCATTTCCCCCGCCAGCAACTGGGTGGCAAAGATGGCCTGACCCCCCAGCGCATCAATCACCTGCTCCCACTCGTCGTTGCTCAGCGGTTCGACCTCCAACATCACTTTGTAGGGCGTGCGCTGCGAGCCTTGCACGCGCGCTTCAATCCCCCGCGACTTCTCCTTGATGGAGAGCACTTGCCCCTTGCGGGCATAGGCGCGCCCGCGCTGCAGCCGGTTCTTGTCCATCAAGCGCTCCATGGCATTGATCCAGCGCGAGGCCCACCAACTCTTGGCAAACGCCCCGCGCTTGCTGCGTGCCTTAATACCGCCCTGCGCCTCGCGCGGCTTCGACGCTGGGAAGGAGTAGAAATCGTAATAGCTGTACTGGGATCGTCTGCGCGCCATGAGCCTTACCTTCGCAACTGCACGAGTTTGCGTAACTTTGCGGTCGAAAGTTCCGTCAGCCACTGCTCGCCCTGGCCCACCACGGCCTCGGCCAGGGCCTTTTTACTTTCGAGCATGTCATCAATCATTTCCTCCAACGTGCCGGTGGTGACGAACTTATGTACCTGCACGTTGCGCGTCTGGCCAATGCGAAAGGCGCGGTCGGTGGCCTGGTCTTCCACGGCCGGGTTCCACCAGCGGTCAAAATGGAAGACGTGATTAGCGCGCGTCAGGTTCAGCCCTGTGCCACCGGCCTTGAGCGAGAGGATAAAGATGGGTGCGCCGTGTTCGTCGTCCTGAAAATGTTGCACCAGCGGGTCGCGCTTTTTGGCCGGCACACCACCGTGCAGAAACTGCGCGCCATAGCCGAGTGTCTCCGGCAAGTACGCGCGCAATAGATGCCCCATCTCGGCAAACTGGGTAAAGATCAGCACGCGGTCCCCTACAGACAGCGCCTCTTCCAGCATCTCCAGCAGGCGCACCAGTTTGCCGCTCCGGCCGCCAAGACGAGGTGGCGCGTCGGTCTTTGCAATGACCGCCTGGTGCAGGTATTGCATCGGATGATTGCAGATTTGCTTGAGCTGCATAAGCATGGAGAGCACCTGCCCTCGCCGTTCGATGCCCTCGCTGTTCTCTACCCGCTCCAATGCATCTTTCACCACAGCTTCATAGAGTGTGGCCTGTTCTTCCGTCAGGTGGCAGTAGACTTTCGTCTCGATTTTGTCGGGCAAGTCCCTTATGACGCGCGGGTCGGTTTTCAACCGGCGCAAGATGAAGGGGCCGACGATTTGCTTGTTCGATCAAGTTTTTTTCGCCTCGGCATCCGGGTCGGTCACTGTCATGACCCAGTGCATTCACCCAGTCACGAACGTACTGGGTCGTGATGACTGGGTGACTACTCCGCTCTTGCGCTTGCGCCGCACCTGACCGGTTTCACACCAGCTGCGCGATTGTTGCCAGCTATAGCCAGCTTCCAGCAATACCGTCCTAATCGTGTAGGTGCTCACGTCTGGCAATCCATCCGACATCGTGCGCAGGCGCCGCTGCAGGGTCTGCAGAGACCAACTGGCCGTGCCATCTGCGACGGGGTCCGGTGGCCGTCGTACTTCTTTCAAAATGCACTCGCGTTCGCCTGCGCCGTACTTCACTTGCGGACCGCCGCCGTGGCCTGGCTCAATGGCCGACAGGCCTTCTCGATTGAAACGGCTGACCAATTGCGAAACTGCATCACCGGATTTGCGTCCCGACAAAAGAGCTGCCTCCGTGTAGTTGTGTCCATCTGCAACCCAGTCCCGGATGTACTGGGCCGGGGCAGACAGGATCTGCCGCGCACGTGCCACATGTGTAACGGGCTCACTGCGCGAACGACTGATACGTTTCAGCCATTCCTGCTCTTCCTTGGTCAGTGCGCGCAGTGGGTCTTTCTTGCGTCGACTCATTTCAATGTCTAGGACTTTTTACTTTTTGTGCTGGGCTTCCTGCAGCAGAGGCGCGATGCAGTGTCACAGCCTTTTTGAAGAGTCGTATCGCAAAACGCTACCCAAAGGAGTGCGGAAAACAGCCGCTTTTCGATGAGCGGGCAGCCGGAAAAGTGTCAGCGAGAGAAACGCAGACCGGTCAGGCGAATAGGGTGAGATCCATCGCCTTTCAGGAAGTGTCGTCGAAGGCGAAGGCCAGTTGAGTGAGGCGAACAGGGCGGGCGGTCAGGCGAGCGGAGAGAGCGTCACCCAGTCACCGCGTACTGCCGCAACGCGGCAAGTGTCACGACCCAGTACGTTCGTACAGTCACGTGCAGTGGTATTACCCCGATTCAGTGGACAGTTGGTTAAGCCACTAAAGGTAATTGTTCATAGGCATGTGGGCTCATGTAATCCAGGGCCGAATGCATCCGTTGCCGATTGTAAAACACTTCGACATAGTCAAAGACGCTGGTGCGAGCAGCGGCCCGGCTGGCGTACAGTTGCTGGTATACACACTCGGATTTCAGGCTGGCAAAGAAGCTCTCCATGGGGGCGTTATCGTAGCAGTTTCCCCTTCGGCTCATACTGGGCGTGATGTCATGAAGCTTGCGCAGCGCCTGATACTCAGCGCTGGCGTACTGACTCCCCCGGTCAGAATGATGGATGAGACCTGGCGGCGGTTTTCGCGAACGCAGAGCCATCTCCAAAGCATCCAAAGTCAGTTGGCGGCCCAAGCGTTTGCCGAGTGCCCAGCCGACGATCCGTCGCGAGTACAGGTCGAGGACTGCTGCGAGATAGAGCCAACCTTCACTGGTTGCAATGTAAGTGATGTCGGCCAGCCACACTTCGTTAGGCGCAGTGGCCGTGAAGTCCTGAACGAGCAAATTCGGCGCTACGGGCAGGCTGTGCTTCGACTGGGTTGTCACCTTGTAGCTCCGTTTGCGTCGGGCTTGCAGGCCATGCAGGCGCAACAGACGGGCCACCCGGTTGTGGCCGCAGCGGATGCCGCGGTCCTGTAGTTCGCGGTGAATGCGCGGACAGCCATAGACGCCGCGATGCTGCTCAAAGATCGCTCTGATCTCGCGTCCCAACGCCTGGCTGGCTTGCTCGCGCGGGCTGACCGGCCGCTTGCGCCAGGCGTAGTAGCCGCTACGTGTGACTTGCAGTACCCGACACATCAGACTGATGCTGTACTCGCCTTTGTGTTCGTCAATGAAGCGAAATCTCACTTCTGCTCGCGCGCAAACACCGCCATGGCTTTTTTTAGGATGTCCCGTTCCTGGCGCACCACGTGCAATTCGCGCTTCAACTCCGCCAGCTCGCGGTCGCGCTCCTTCGGCTTTCCCTTTCCGGGAAATGCCTGCGCTCCATCAGCCGCGTATTCAGCCCGCCAGCGATTCAGACTGCTACTACTTACTCCCAAATCCAAAGCAAGCTGCTCAACCGCTGTGTCGCTATCATACGATAACCGAACGGCTTCGACCTTGAATTCGCGCGTGTATGTCTTCCTGTATGTACTCATTTGGGTCCTCCCTGATCTGTGAATCTATCTTATCTCGTTGTCCACTAAACCAGGGTAATGCCACCAGGCATTCGTGACTGGGTGACTGGGTGACTGGGTGGGGAGGATGTCAGACAGCAGTTTGCGTCATTCTCGAATGTGGCGATGATAAACTACAAGCCACCTCACACCATTGAGGACAATGTGGTGAGGTTCTATAACTTCAGGTCAGGCTGCAATAGATTCAAGATCGGCAACGGCAGTCTCTGTAATCTCGAAATTTCACGCGGCTGAGTTAAAGCGCCCCACAGCCATTTGAAAAACGGGCTAAGGGATGCAGTTGAAACCCTGCTCCGTGAAGTGTTGATCAAAAGTAAAGGCCGTGGTGATCCCGAGTCTGCGCATCGCTTCGAAGCTCGAACTGTCCACCAGACTTAGCTGCCTGCGATTGGCGGCCAGCAGAGCAACGACGCTGGAAATGTGACTCTGAGCACCTATCCAGTCAATCCGCAATAGTGGAACGATATCTTCCTGCAATGTTCGTATGGCGTCCATCCCCAGCCGATTTTGGAGCAGCGCGAATGATTCGATAAGGACATAGTTCGTGCAGACAAAGTCCTCGTCAGCCAGGACCAGGTTCTCCCAGGCTTTACTTGCTGGCTCTTGATACTGGTCATCGGCATCGAGAATAGCTAGCAGCGCGGAGGTATCCAAGAAGATGCTCACTCGGCGTATGACTCAGCCAGATAACGGTCATGGTTCGATGAAAGGTCGGTTAAGCCAGAGTGATAACGGCCAGCTGCAGCGATGGCTCGCCGTTTGCGCTCCTCGCGATCAATTTCGTTCGTTGAGCGCAACAAGACATCCACGGCCTGCCGAACCAGTTCTGCCATTGATATGTTCTGCGAGGTTGCCAGCCCTTTTAAAGCCTTGAACTGTACTTCGCTGAGTTGGATTTGAGTTCGTACCATGATTTCTCCCGATGTGCATGTAATGATGACATTATTGTTATCATGTTAGCATATTTTGGTATTCGGAGCAAGCTATTATGGATTGTAGGGGCTGTGGGGACGCTTTAGAATATCCGCTCTGATCCTGCCCACAAAATCGTACCTAAAAGAGGTGGATAAAGGCGCTCTGATCTCATCGTGACTACTATAGGTTCAATATCTGACGGCGGAAGCTCCAGCCGCCTCGGGAAAAGATCACGGATGAGATAAAACGCCCCCACAAGTTGGGCTAAACAGCTGAGGACCCCGCATAGATCGGCGGGTTCTTCATTATTAACTGATTTGGGACATAGTAAATGGCGGGCTTTTGAAGCAGTTGCAAGGGTGTGGATTTCTAAGTGGATGTTCACTACCGGACACTTTCTGCGCGGGGCATGTCAAAGGCGACCGGGATGGGCAGATGCTCATTTAGGAACTGTTCCAGCAGGCGCAAGCCGAGTTGAAATAGGCTCAGATCACAGCGGTCGGTGCGGTGAATGACTTGCACCCAATTATCTCGTTTGGCGATGACGCCCAAGTAGATGATCCAGATGTAAGCAAGGCAAGCTGCGATCATCAACCGGGCCAGCCGGGCCGGGTCGGCGATATGGCTTTTATGCAAATTGAAGCCCCGGCTTTTCTGGTCGGAGAAGAAAGTTTCAATACGAAAGCGTTTGTTATACCAGGAACAGGCTTCGGCAACCAGCTCCAGGTTGGTGACCAGATAGAGGGGCTCTTTGCAGTCGCGCTGCCACCACGCGATGGCAAGGACGGGCCCATATTCCTGCTGGGTTAAGGCGACATCCGGCACGCCGCGGTATGCACCACGGGGCACATCCAGGTCGGCGAAGGCGAACCAGTCGCCCCCTTCACATAGCTGGACATGCTTGGCCGTGCGACAGACGTAGGCCCATTCGTAGTCATTCAGAGCCGCCTGGAGGTTCGTGCCATCGAATTCACCATCCCCCAGGAAGACGACATCGCTTGCAGGGGGCACCAAAGCGTGTACTTCTGTCAACAACTGCACGTGTGTCGCTTCTGAAAAATGTCCCTTGCTCCCTTTGACGGTGACCCACGCCACCGGCAAAGCACGTTGCTTGTAGATGACGCTCACCATCAGGGTCAGGCAACCGCGGCCCACTTCGCTGCCGTCCATTGCCAACACGAGCGGGCGGTCCTGCGCCAGACCCTGCAATAAGGGTTCAGCGAAGGGTAGAAAGAAGACTTCGTTATTAATATGCTCATTCTTGACCCAGCGGGCGTACCGTTTGACCCGGCTCTCGGGTTTGTTGCCGTCTGGCACTTTCCTGGCGATCGCCGGTAGCTGGCTACTCTGGCTGCGGACAATTCCGCTGACCATGGCAGCGAGCGTATCCAAATGGCGAGCCAAGTTGCCCTGCGGTTCTCCTGGGTACAGTTACCGCAAGGCGCTCTTTATGGCACGATATGTACGGCGGTTGTCACTCATGGCGATACTCCCCTTGTTCTGTGGTAGAACGGAGAGTGTAGCCGAGAGGCAACCGCTAATCAATCACGGATAAAGTGTCCGGTAGTGAAAGTGGATGAAGGGGTATTGGGTTATCAGACTTCTCCGCTAGGCGACAGCGTCAGGGAAACAGCAGCGCGAACGCCGCTGTTATAACCATCAGAAAGCTTACGAACACCTTGTCGCTTTCGACCGGCATATCTTCGCGGACATACAAGGGCACAGTCTGCAGCCAGTCTTGACAGCGACTTCTACGCTAATAGAACTGCCAACATATTTAGATACCAGTCATAGGGGAAGTTGTAGGCGAGAGTAACAATCGTGACCGGAATCACAAAAACCTTGTCACGATCGACTGGCATACCCTTCTCAACATACATAGGCACTGTCAGCAGCCAGACCAGGAGATCGCCTCGTTTCAGCCAGTACGCCCAAAGCACGTAGACAAGCGCCAGGCCAACAGCAAGGGCGATCGGATATCCCCAGCCCAGCCAGACACCTGTAACGAACATCAGCACCTTCGCATCCCCACCACCATACCAACCCCGCATCCAGATGTAGTACCAGACGCCCCAGAGTAGTAGGAACTGCCACTCACCGTTCAGTAGGCGCCAGGCGGCGACCGCTACAAGTGCCGGATGTGTTCCCCAGTTGCTGAAGCGTCGCGTACGTATCTCGGAAATAGAAGCGATGCCGAGGAAGCAGAGCGCCAACATTTCGACAACGTTCTGTAGCTCATTTACAGTCAGAATGATGTGAATTTACGACACGCAGAATGGAACGCTAAGAATCTATCTTGGTTTTCCCTCGAAAAAGAGTGCTATTTCGATATCTTCAAGGGTCTCAAACACGTGCAGGACCCTGCCGCCAGTGTCCCCATCGCCATTGAGGTCGATTCCCCCCTGGTTACTCTCGCGGGCGAGGAAGGCGACCCGATCCTTGTCCAACTGGATTGAGCTGGCGTCCAGGCCCAGGTTGCTTACTCCCGATTGAGCATTTGCAGACACTGGTAATAGAATCATGCCGATTAAGATCAGCGATAAGACGGTCAGTTTCCAACGGCGCCGCACATTCGGCTTGTTATCATAGATAGACATAACATTCTCATTTTCTGATTCAGAGACGAACTCCAGCGGCCATATTCAGACCGCTATTCTCGCCAAGGTCACAAGCTCATTCTAGATTCAAGGCCACTCAGTCCCGGCTTAGCGGATGTTTACGCGCGTATCTGGGACTTTGTTGGCGAAGTCATAGAGGGGCAGCCAGCGCGGCAACAAAGTCGAATCTGGGAGGTACCCGATTAATGCCTATGAGAAACTACGTGATCCCAGCCACGGTTGGGAATACAGCAGCGCCGACTGGCAATCCTTTTTCAAAGCAGCCGGTCTGACTGTCGAACATATCGAAACCTCCCGCATGGCAATACGCTTCCAACCCTGGGTCGCGCGCATGAGTGTCCCGGAATTGAACCGCGTCCAGCTGCGCGCACTGCTGCAACACGCACCCGGCCTTGCGCGCGAATGGCTTAACCCTCGGGAAGAAGAGGGTCACCTCACCTTCGACCTGGGCAAACTGCTTATTGTGGGTCGCATGGAATGAAACCTCTCATGCAGCGCAAGCGGAATTCAAGACCAAAGCCCACACCAGCTTAAAGCCTTAATCAAGAGCATAAAAGATAGTGCGCTGCGCCTAGCGGCTGAGTAAATACTCAGCGGTGAATTATGCGGTTTTAATTGGTGCATTTTGTATTGTTGATCAGTTTTCAGCTGCCTGGCACCTTGGGTCACTCCAAAATGCACCACTGCAGCCTAAAAGTGGGCTGAAAACGGACGTTGGGGGGTAGGGAAAAAGTATAGTCTTTAATCGATCTGTCAGAAAGAGCCATATAGTGATCCAATGCTGGCAAGGGAGTGTTATATGGATCGACAACAAGTATTACAAGTATGGATTACACTAGTTTTGGCTAGTGTGTTCTTGATAGGGTGTGGGGGTAGCGCACCAACCGCCATATCAGAAGTCCCGACTGCAACACCAATTCCAACAGAACCACCAACAGCGACCCCGACGCCTGTTCCACCAACAGCGGCAGCACCAACGCCGATTCCGACCGTTGAGGCACCTACACAGATCCCGACCGTCGCGCCTCCGGTGATCAATCTCTCCTCCGATGAGGAGCTAGTGCTCACCGCTGGAATGGACCGTGATGATCCGCTTGACCTTTTTCTTTTCTTTGGTGTTGAAGGCGAGGAGAATTCTTCTCCGGGCCCCACCATCAAGGTGCGCAAGGGCGAGACCGTTACGATCACTTTCGAGAACATGCACTTCTTCCTGGACGGGAGCCCCGGCGGTAACCACAACTTCGTAATCGTCGCGGACAAGGATATAGGGTGGAATAAGATGGAGCCGTTGTGGGGTGCCTATGTAGGGGGCTCTGCGTGGGGTTCCAACGTTGAACCCGGGGAGCGCGGAACGGTGACCTTCACCGCGGAAGAGGTCGGGAGCTTCTTTTATGTGTGTAGGATAAGAGGACATATCGAGTTTGGCATGTGGGGGCGCTTCATCGTGGGGGAGTAACGCGGTAGGCCCTATCCCTTACTTTGTGCCTGAAATTCAAAGGCGGTAGATTAGTCTTCCAAAAACAATGATAAATCCACTCTAATAAGATAACACTCCCCGAAACAAAATTCCGGGGAGTGTTAGGTTGGATTTTTCAGGCATGATTCGAACGGCCCGAAAGTGTCATATACTGACCGTAATATCGCATGAGGAGATGGGTATGGAAATCTTACAAGGAACGGTTCTGAAGGGATACAAACTTGGGGAACGGCTCGGGAGCGGTGGCTTTGGCGCTGTCTATCGTGCCAAACAGACGACCATAGAGCGCGAAGTCGCAGTCAAAGTCATCCTGCCCGGTCTTGCTAACAAACCCGATTTCATTCGGCGCTTCGAGTCTGAAGCGCATATCATTGCGCGTTTGGAACATCCCCATATCACACCTCTGTACGACTTCTGGCGTGATCGTGATGGCGCTTTCCTTGTAATGCGCTATTTGCGCGGTGGAAGTGTTCGAGATTCCCTCCAAGACGGTGCGTACGAATTGCATGCTGTCTCTCAATTATTAGATCAAATCGCCTCGGCTTTGGATTTCGCGCATCGCAATGATGTAATCCATCGTGACCTGAAACCCGGCAATGTTCTCTTAGATGAAGATGGCAATGCCTATTTAGCAGATTTTGGCATTGCAAAAGACCTTACTGGAGACAGCAACAATAAAACTGCCGTAGATGCAGTCGTGGGGTCATTAGACTATATCTCGCCAGAACAAGCGCGCAGCGAACCCGTAACCGCGCGCACGGATATCTACAGCCTGGGCGTGACACTGTATGAAATGATTACGGGTGAACATCCCCTCAAGAATGCCTCGCCGGTTGAACGCCTCTATAACCACATCAACGACCTATTACCCGAAATCGTCAAATTGCCGGCTGATGTGCAGCCTACGATCAACGAGATTATCCTGAAGGCCACAGCCAAGAATCCCGAGCAGCGCTACCCCGACGTGCTGGCGCTTGCTACCGCTTTTCGAGAGGGAATTGGCAGAGGCGATTCACAACAAGACGCAGGTGTTGTCGAGCGCCTCACAATGCGCGAGCAGGAAGTCCTGTCGCTGATTATTAATAAACTGAGTAATCGTGAAATCGCCGCACACCTGGTGGTTTCCATGAGCACTGTCAAATGGCACATCAGGCAGTTGTACAAGAAGTTGGGCGTCCGCAGCCGAGTACAGGCAATTGTCCGCGCACAAGAACTCAACCTGCTTGTCACGGGTGACACCGGCGAGAGTTTGCTCGACCTAGATGGATCGCAGACTGCAATTTCTCTCCCTGAACCCGAAAGCCCGTACAAGGGCCTGCACGCATTTCAGATGACAGATGCCCGCGATTTCTTCGGTCGCGACGAACTGACACAGAAGCTAGTTGAGCGCATGGACGAGGAGGACGCCGATCATCGTTTTCTGGCGATCGTCGGGCCATCCGGAACCGGCAAATCGAGCCGTGTGAAAGCCGGTCTAATCCCGGCCTTGTGGAAAGGGGCGCTGCCCGGTTCCGAGAAGTGGTTTGTCGTGGACATGATTCCGGGTACGCATCCACTGGACAAACTCGAGACAGCCCTCATTCGGGTTGCCGCCAATCAGGCCGGCAATTTACGCGAACAGCTGCAGCGCGATGAACGCGGACTGCAACGCATTGCCGATATTATTTTGCCCGCTGATGATAGCGAATTGGTGATTGTCGTGGACCAGTTCGAGGAAGTTTTCACACTCGTCGAAGATGAAGAAACGCGCCAACACTTCCTGGATTTACTGCGCGTGGCGGTTGGCGATGTGCGCAGCCGTGTGCGGGTCGTTGTCACTCTGCGCGCCGATTATTATGACCGCCCACTGCAGTATCCCGAATTCGGTGAGTTGATCCGCAATCGGATGGAAACTGTCCTACCGTTATCCGCCCAAGGGTTAGAACGTGCGATGCGCGGACCGGCCGAGCGTGTCGGCGTGACATTCGAACAAGGTCTGGTTGAGAAAATCGTCGGCTCCATGAATTATCAGGCCGGGGCGTTACCACTCCTGCAATATGCGCTGACCGAGCTCTTTGATCGCCGTACTGGACGCTTACTCACAAATGAAGCCTATCAGCAAATTGGGGGTGCAGTTGGCGCTCTGGCGAATCGGGCTGATGAAATCTACCTCGGCCTGACAGAGGAAGCCCAAGAACTCGCACAGCAGCTGTTCATGCGTCTGGTGTCGCTGGGTGAAGGTGCGTAAGACACCCGTCGGCGCGCAACACAGGCCGAGTTGCTCTCGCTAACGGACAAAACCGATCTGATGGAAGAAGTGATCGACCAGTTTGCAGCCTATCGTCTGTTATCACTTGATCATGATCCCGAAACACGCCAGCCAACCGTTGAAGTCGCACATGAAGCCATCTTGCGCGAGTGGGATAGATTACGGCAGTGGCTGAATGATTCGCGGGATGACATCCGGCAAGAACGGGCAGTTTCCCGGGCGGCCGAAGAGTGGCAGCAGCAGCAGCGGGATGTAAGTTTCCTATTGCTTGGGGTGAGGCTGGAGCAGATTGAAAAATGGCAAGCTACAACAACGCTCATGCAGACCCCACTGGAGCAAGAATTTATTGCGGATAGTCTGCAACAACGTGAACAGGAACACCAAACTGAAACGGTCCGAAAAGAACATGAAGCCCGGCTGGAACAACGCTCTCGAAATTTCCTGCGGGGATTGGTGGCTGTCTTCGCCCTGGCCGCTATCGTTAGCGCTGGATTGGGGCTTTTTGCTTTTCAGCAACGCCAAGCTGCCCTGAATAGCGCTGCCGAAGCACAGAATGTGGCCCTTGTTGCCGGGTCACAGGCAGCGCTGGCCAATAACGATATGGCTGCCGCCCTGGCCCTGGCCTGGCAGGCCGTCACCCTGAACCCTGACTCGGCAGTGGCGCAGGCACAATTAAGTGAAGCGGCCTATAAACCTGGGACAATACGCCGTTTCGTTGGTCATACTGCACCAGTCTGGGAACTTGCCCTAAGCCCGGATGGACGAACGGCGCTCTCCGCTTCAGGGGATAGTACATTGATACTGTGGGATCTTGAAACAGGTGAAATTCTGCAGCAACTGGAAGGACATAGTACTGATGTTTGGGATGTTGTCTTTAGCCCCAATGGTCAAATCGCCGCTTCAGTTTCAGATGAAATGTCTATTCTCTGGGATGTGCAAACAGGTCAAATCATCCGTCAGTTTGTTGGTCATGCGGGGAGCATTAACTTTATTGCATTTAGTCCAGATGGACAGAGTATGGTAACTGGTGACCGGGGTGATAATTCATCATTTATCCATTGGGATGTTGAGTCTGGGGAGATTATTCGACGTTTTGAGAGCAATTCAACAGTTGCGGTAGACATTGAATTCACCCCGGATGGAGCAGCCCTTCTATATGGAAGTCTCGATGACGGAGCCCTGAGATTGATAGATTTACAAACAGGCCAAATCATCCACGAGATGAATCCAGACGCAGGAACAGATTCAGGTGGGATGAAAGAAATTGCCATCAGCCCCGATGGGCTCACGGCGATTTCTGGCTTTGCAAACTCGGAAATGTTTCTCTGGGATTTGTCAACAGGGGCGTTGATCCAGCGTTATTCGATCGATGGAGGTGCCTGGGCTATCGCGTTCCATCCAGACAATGATGGCACGGTACTTGTTGGCAATAATTGGAGTGACCTTATAGCTTTAGATCTGCAAACCGGTGAAATATTGAATACTATTACAGGACACAATAACCTTGTCATAGATGTAACAATTTTACCTAACGGCAGATATGCAATCTCAGCCTCTCTCGATAACACATTGCGGTTGTGGGATTTAGACCGGGGTCAGGTAATTCGTCAATTCGCCGCACCGAGTGAAGAAGCGTTTGAAGTTGACCTCAGTCCAGATGGACGCACCGCCTTATCGGCTTCATTAGATGGGACCGTTACCCTGTGGGATGTCGAGACGGGCGAGATTATTCGTCAGTTCACAGACGATCAACCGGTTATGGCGGTGACATACTCTCCCGATGGTAAGACCGCTCTCATAGGCACGGGTTATCGGTTTGTACAAAAAGTCGAACCGGGACATATTATCTTGTGGGATGTGGAGACGGGTGAGGAAATTCGTCGCTTTGTGGGGCATCCTTATGTGGTGGTTGATGTTGAATTCAGTCCAGATGGAACTCGGGCAGTATCATCCGGGGCCGGCGCCGTTGTTATTCTATGGGATGTTGAGACGGGTCAAGAGATCCGCCGCTTCGAAGATTATTTCATTGACAATCCATGGCCACTTGAGTCATTCTATGATGTCGAGTTCAGTCCAGATGGAAGTACGGTTTTAGCCGCTTATGCCAAAGGCCCTCTAATTCTGTGGGATGTGGAAACAGGCGTTGAAATTGATCAACTGGTCGGGCATGAGAGTGGGGCTATAGGCATCACCTTCTCCGCAGATGGTCAACGGGCAGTTTCTGGTGGATCTGATGGCCAGGCAATTCTTTGGGACATGCAAACTCGCAGTATCATTCGTCGTTTCACCAACCACACTAGTTTTGTCGGTCAGGTTCAGTTCACCCCCGATGAACGCTTGATGCTGGGCGGCAGTAGTGACGGTACAAACTCGCTCTGGAATGTAGAGACCGGTGAAGTCATGCGCCGCTACGGGAACGGTTTTGTTATCAAGCCTGTTTTTAACGCGGAAGGCAGTCAGGCCCTGGTTGGATTTCGCGCTGGGGCCGTCGAGATGTGGCGTATCGATACGACCTTGGAGCAGCTCCTTGATTGGACACAGACAAATCGGTACATTCCTGAACTGACCTGTAGCCAGCGCGAACTCTTCCGTGTTGAAACCCTGTGTGTAGCTGAGCAGTAATTTCGCACCAGGTGCCTGGCACTTGAAGTAAAGTGCCAGGCACTGTAGTGGACCCATGAAATTGGACAGAAATCAAGCAAGGTTAAGGGAAGACAGATGTTCTGTCCGCCCCTGATACCAGATGACTTCGAATTCGGCCGGCGTGAGATAGCCGAGAGCCGAATGGATTCGCTTGTGCTGGTATACCTGCTCGACCCAGTGGCGTCCACTGGACGCTGTGAAGTACCCGATCTGGGCGTAGGCGTCGGCGAAATCTTGGTAGTCAGACAGGTCCACCTCCTCTTCCTTGATGGCCTGACGTTAACATCGCTGTAACGAGAAGTCGCTTTTATGGAGTAAAGTTAACATTGCTGCGACGAGATGCCACTTTTGTCCATCAACGAGAAGTTATAAGTTCCTCAGGGGCATACTTCGTCCTTTTTCTTCACCGATCCCACACACTTACCCTACTTACAGGGGATCCATTAACAAATGTGGCCCCCGGTGTCGTATCTAATAACCATTGGTGCTAGTTCAGAGTGAGAACTGAGCGATTGACATCTTATAAGGGTCGGCATCTTGGGTACCTCCCGGATATGACTTCGCCAACAAAGTCGAATCTGGGGGTACCCATGTTTGCAGCCAGTCTTGGCAGCGACTTCTATGCTAATAGAACTGCCAACTTATTTAGAGACCAGTCATAGGGGAAGCTATAGGCGAGAGTAACAATCGTGACCGGAATCACGAACACCTTGTCTCGATCGACTGGCATACCCTCCTCAACATACATAGGTACTGTCAGCAGCCAGACCAGGAAATTGCCTCGTTTCAGCCAATATGCCCAAAGCACATAGACAAGCGCCAGGCCAACAGCAAGGGCGATCGGATATCCCCATCCCAGCCAGACACCTGTAACGAACATCAGCACCTTCGCATCCCCACCACCATACCAACCCCGCAACCAGATGTAGTACCAGACGCCCCAGAGTAGTAGGAACTGCCACTCGCCATTCAGTAGACGCCAGGCGGCGACCGCTACAAGCGCCGGATGTGTTCCCCAGTTGCTGAAGCGTCGCGTACGCATCTCGGAAATAGAAGCAATAAGGAGGAAGACGAGCGCCAACATTCCGACAACGTCCTGTAGCTCATCTCCAGTCAGGATGAACATTACTGTGTCTCGCGGAAGATACCGTAGGAGGGCACGGCCAGGGAGGTCAGGTTCTTGTGTACGCGCCCCATACCAAACATACTGAGAAAGAGCGGTTCGGTCTCGAAGTAGCCCCGTGCGGTAGTGGTTACATGTTGACTGATGAGTCTGGAAAAAGTAAGTTGTTGGCCTGCCAAACAGAGGAGCGCCAAAATGATCCAGAGTGTCATCACGCATGAGTGTTCAAAGTGCAGGAGCCTCAACATTGTCAAGAATGGTACAGACTATAAAGGCGGTCAGAAGTTTCATTGTCTCGATTGCGCCGCTTATGGAATGTTGGAACCGCAAAGCCGTTCTTATCCTGAGTTCATCAGAGAATTTGTCCTACGCACCTATCGAGAGCGAGCCAGTATGCGCGGCATTGAGCGCATCTTTGGCATCGCGCGGCAGACATTAGCACGCTGGATTCTGGAGAAGGCCGGCGCTATGCCGAACCTGGCTGACACTTTAGAAACCGTAAAAACGGATGATGTGCTGGAATTGGATGAATTATGGTCATTTGTACGCACAAAAAACGATAAACGTTGGATATGGGTCGCGCTGTGTCGGCGCACGCGCCAAGTGGTGGCCTATTTTATTGGCGACCGCAGTGAAAAAGTTGTCGCGCGTTATGGAAATCCATCCCAGCATCCTACAAAGCGTGTTGCTCCTTCAGCGACTTCTGGCACGCTTACCAGAAGGTTTTACCAAACGACACTCACCAAAGTGTCGGCAAAGAAAGCGGCCAGACATCTCACGTGGAACGCTGGAACAACACCTTGCGCCAGAGACTGGCTCGCTTCGTGCGCAAAACTCTTTCTTTCTCCAAGTCCGACGTTTACCATGAAGCTGTACTCAAGTTGTATCTCCATTACTACAATACAGCGTGGTCCCCATCAGTTACCATGTAACCACTACCCCCCGTGCAATGACGTAGCCGCCATTCACTTCGATGCTCGTAACCCGCACCGTGCCGCCAAGTCCTGGCGCGGACGCCAGTCCGTCATGACCCAGTGCATTCATGACTGGGTGACTAGGGCGGCTGTTCAAGCTGCCATACAACCCGCCAATCGCAACTGCTTCGCCGGATTGCAGGATGACCGCCTGGTTATTGAAGAATACGCTGCGGTCCACACGTTGCGCCGCGGCGAAGGCTGCGCCATCGATGGCGACCTGGGCGCGGCGATATTCAATCAGCATGCGCCCGCCGTCCGCCAGCAAGCCTGCGCCGGCGATAAGCATCGGCATGAGCACCGCCAGGAGCAGCGCGTGCTGGCCAGATTCCCTATGGGGTGGGGCGAACGGCGAGAGCTTTAGGAGGAGGTGTCGGTATTTACGCATGTTCACCGCCAAAATGATTTATATTGTTGCGCTGGTAGTGTGATTTGGTATTGGATATTCGGGTCTACGCTAAAGTAGTCCAGGAGCGGGACTCCGTTCAGGTCCAGGGTGTAGCTCACTGCACAAGTCACCGGATATCCGCGCTCCCAACCGCCGGTAACGCGGATATCGGCTGCACCTTAACGTATGCGAAACCCAGCCAAGCTTTCCTGAGCGGCTGCTATGCCTTGGAATCGGCCCTGCTGCGGGTCTAGCGTTTGCGCGGCAGCTGTAACACAATCGCCGGCGGCCGTCGACACAGCCAGATTTGTATACACGAGTGGTCCCAACAGCATGACACCGGCCAACAAGATAATCAGGACCGGCAGGATAATCGCCAGTTCCAGCGCAGCCTGCCCAGTCCCGGCTGGTATACGACGGGGAGCACGTGCGTTTGAAAAGATGTCGGCCATCTTCCAGATAGTCAACCTTTAGCGCCTCCGCCGAGATAACGCCCTGGATTCCTTGATCAGAAAACTAAGAACGACGATGGGTGGTTGCCGCTTCAGCCGCCCCGTCTTTGCAGTGACTACTCTCCCCCGTCAACGGGGGAGCTTCTTTGGACACGCATAGGCCAATGCCTTACGTTAAGTCCAAAAGGCTCAGTCCGAGCCTTGATGACCTTAGCCGCGTTCACGTCTCTATCGAGAACGAGGCCACAACTATGACAATGATGAATCCGATCAGCCAGCGTTTTAGGAACGAACACGCCACAGCCGCTACATTCGATGCTGGTGTTCTTTGGGTTTTTCTTTCGCTCTTCGCTACCAGTTTCTTCCACTTTGCCCAGCCCCGGCGGCTGGACGGGGTAGGCGATGTACTGAAAGAACATACCCAAAGCCGCATCGTGCGCGGTAAGAGCAAGGTTCGTGTTCCTGAGCATGAAAGCCAATCTAAGGTTTTCGGTGTGAATAACGCTGTACTTATTTACAAGGTCTCGCGTAGTTTTGTGCCAGAAGTCTTTGCGCTGGTTGGCTGTTCTGTTGTGAAGTTTGGCGATTTGAAGCGCAGTCTTTCGCCGGTTGTAGCCGCCTTTCTTTTGACGCGACAAGCGGCGCTGCAATACTCTCAGGCGCTTCAGACTCTTCCTGAGCCATTTGGGGTGCTTATAAGTCTCTCCATTGTCCAGTGCCAACAGAGACTTAAGACCAACGTCTACCCCAACTTCCGGGCCTTGGTGGCTAGGTGGAACAAAGTCGGGCAGGTGCAATTGGAAAAAGACATACCACTTTTCCAGATTGCGCTTGATGATAACTTGCCCAAAAATTGCACCTTCCGGGATTGGGCGATGCAACTTGATCTTTATGTCACCAACCCGATAGACATAGAAGGTAGTGTCTTTCAACTTGCAGCCGTCGCCGTGGCGATACTCCATAGACTTGAAGTGATAACGGCCCTTGAAGCGGGGCAGGCCGCCCAGTCATCACGATGCAGTCTGCACGTCATGACCCAGTACATTCATGACTGGGTGACTGTACGAACGTACTGGGTCGCACAGTCACGTGCGGACTGCATCGTGATGACGAACGCCCTTGATAAAGGCACGATACGACTTGTCAACACGGCGGAGCATTTGCTGTGTTGCCGTTGCGCTCAGTTGCCCGATTGTGTCAGGGAGTTCGTGTCTAAGCGCCTCCCTGGCACCGTCCGCCAGGACAGGTGTGAAACGCGCCCACTGATCGGGGTAGGAAATGCCGAGGCGAGATCGACTCCAACGCCAACGTCGTTCGGCCAGCGCGTCGTTGTAAACGTCACGCATATTCCACAGCATAAAGTCAAGCAACTTGGCTTGCTCTTTGTTTGGGTAAAGTCGGTACGTGTAGGTGCGGATCAACTATCAGCCCTTTTGCTCTGCGATGTAACGCCTTATCGTTGCAGCGGAAACATTGCCCACCGTGCCGACGTAGTAGGAGCGCGTCCACAGGTTTGGCAGCCTACTTTTCAAGAACGGGAATTCCAATCTAAGTTCGTGACTAGTGAAGCCCTTCAGCCTGTGCATAATTTGGCGGGGCGCAAGTGTTGGCGGATAGCTACCGAACAAGTGGACATGATTGGGCATTGTTTCAAGGGCAATAATGTTGCCGCCAATTTCTTCAGTCTTCCCTTTCAGGAGCGTATCAAGTCTGGCCGGAATAGCACCCAACAGAACAGGACGACGAAATTTTGGACACCATACAAAATGATAAGTGATTTCGTAAACCGCATGCCGCGTTCGTTTAGTGGGCACGAATCAACAATAGCTTATTTGTTCCAATACAGCAACCCGAGAGGTTATCCCCGCCAATTCCCCTCCCCTATCTGCACAGTGCGGACTATTCTGCGTCGGTATCGCTATGCTGTCGCTATCGCCAATCGCTGTGCTATCTAATAGGGGCGTACCCTTGACGGCTTAATTATGGCTGCTTGCAACTCTGCGGGGTCGGGGTGCTTCGTCACTCCCATGGGTTGGGTGGCCCCGGCCAGAACTGCCAGTTGCGCGTGAAGGAGCCGCCGAAAATATCCAGATTGAGTGTGCCGACAAACGGAACGCGCACGGAGTTGGTAGCGCGCGTACGTACGATCACGGCGTGGCGGAGCGCGTCGGAAGAAATCTGCGTGCTTCCCGCGAACGTCGCACCGGTTTCGCCCGCCAGGCCGGTCAACAAGCGTACGTTCTCCTGTTGGCCAACGCCGATGTCGCCGCGAGCAATACCATATACACGCGCGGCGTTCGCAGCGCTCACAGCAGCAGCGGCCTGTTGATAGTACCAGACCGTCAGTGCGAATGTGCCGAACACGAGCGACAGGACGATCGGCAGCGTTATCGCCGTCTCCAGCAACGTCTGGCCGGATTCGCTTCTACGGCGCACATTTTGTTCAGTCTGTTTGCGTGCGCACGGGATGCGTCTCTTACGCGTTGCTTGCATATTCATTACTAGATCGCGCAACGAAAAAACTAGCGCAGACTATTGGTCGCATCCTGGATACGGCCGTTGATCGCTCCCGCCAGTCCGATCACTGCACCGGCAATGGTGATGCCAACCACGACCAGGATGCCGTACTCGAACGCTGTCGGTGTAGCGTCGTCTTTCAGAAACCGTTTGAACGTCTGTATGGCTTGTGTGAACATGGAAACCTCCTTTTCAAATGTCAAAAAGTCAAAGGTCGAAAGTCAAACGTCAGAGTGACCTTGGACCTTGAACCTTCGACCTTTCTGTCAAAACACCCGAAAGAATCCGAGCATGGCCGGCCCGGCGGCGGCGATCAGCAAGCCCAGGATGACGGGCCCGGCGGTGATGGCGACCACCGTCATTTCCGCTTTCTGCCGGCGCTCTTCAACGTTGTTATTCAATTCGTCGCGCATGTAATCGCCCAGTATCTTGAGTGGCCCGGCGATGGGCTGCGCCTTTTCAAGATTGGTTCTCACCAGTTGGAAGAACTCGTCGACCTCTGCCAGGTGCGGAACGCTGCGCTTCAGCTTCTCCACAATATCGGTCACGTTGGTTTCACCGGTGAACAGTGCATTGCCCAAGTCGCGCAAGAGTGCCATGAACAGTCCGCCGCGGCCTTTAGAGACCCAGATCAGGTCCGTGATAGCCGTATCAAAACCCATGCCAGTTTCGAGTACGATAGCCAGGCGGTCGAGAGTCCAGGCCATCTCGCGAAAGAGCGCCTTGCGACGGCGTTCGATGGCGCGGCGAATTTCCATGTCGGGATTGAACAGTCCGAGTAACCCGCTCCCGGCGGCGATAACCACTGTCACCAGGAGCGGCAATTTGAATAGGATGCACGGGATTACCGCGACCACGAACAGAACGACCGCACCGAGCACCTTCGAGGCGTAGTAGTCACCGAGGGATGTGTAGCGCCAGCCAGATCGACGCAGTCGGTCTTCGATGTCGCCGCGCTCTACACGACTCAACCTGGCGCCAACATCGGCGAGCGGTTGCGCCAGGGCGCGTTGTGCAAGCGGCAACGGCATGTCGTAGATGACCAGGCCGGACTCACCTGCGCCCCCCCCGTCCAGGACCAGACGGGACTGGGCAATCCGGTCTCCAGCCGCGCGGCCCCTCCTTTTTTGCGCCGGCCAGTGACGCCAGCATAGACGATGTAGACTCCGATGCCACCCAGTATGCTGAAGAAAACGTTGCTGAAGTTAATCATGTCGACTTGCTAATCCCCGGCCGTACCCAGCAAATCGCGGAGTGCCGCCGGCGGCGCTCCGCCCGGTGTCTGTTGCGGACGCCCCCGACCGGAACCTCCGAGTCCCGACGCAGACGCGACGGGGGGTGGGATTTCAGCGGTCTGAGCCCCTTCCACCGGTGCGAGCCGGCCGCGCGCCTCCGGCTCCAGTCCGCCAAAGTTCGTCTCCTCGCGCAGCGCGCGGCTGAAGGCCACGTAGCCCCAGAGGAAGCCTGTAATTGTCATCCCCCAACCCAGCAGCAGGAATAGCTGTCCGCTGAGTGTCGCGTAGAAGGTGGCGTAAATTGGCATCATGATGCGGATGAGCATGATCGCCACGAAAGGGATGGCGCACACGAGCCACAGCTCGCGCAGCGGACCTTTCAGACTTGTGCGCGCTTTGCGCAACATGCGCACGCGATCGCGCATCGAGTTCTCCAGACCCTCCAACGTCTTGGCCAACGACGCGCCACGCTGTTGCTGGATCGTCATCAAGTCGAAGAGCGCGCCGAGTAGCAAACTGCCGCGCCGCGCGTTGATAACGTCGAACACCAGCGCCGGTTCGGCGCCGCCCTTGATCTGCTCGTAGATATATTGCCAGTCCTCGCGGCTGTTTTCCGGTCCGAACTCGGCCGCGTGCTGCGCGGCGTGGGTGAACGAGCCGCCCATGCGTGCACCGGACACCAGTCGCGCCATGACCTGGGGGAGGGCAATCTCGTACTCTTCCAGCGCCTTCTCCGCTTTGTTGTTGAGATAGACCCAATACGCAAGCCCGCCGGCGAATAAGCCGAGAATAGCCGCCAGCGGCGCACCGGACAGGAGGTACATCGCCCCACCACCCAGAAATGCCAGCACGATCGAGATGAGCATGAATTCGCTGGCGTTTACCCCCAGTCGTGCGGTGTCCAAGCGTTGTTGCAAGCGTTCGAGCGAGCTGCGCGATGCATCCCCGCTGCCGGAAAGTTTCTCCAATTCGGACAGGTCGACTTTCTCGCGCAGTCCAAGGGCGAGCACGACGGCGAACAAGCCGGCGGCAAATAAGGCTGAGAATAAGACTTTGATCGCGTTCATGAAGCCAGGGTCCCCTGTTCTTGCGCAGTCTGGCGGATCACGTCGAACGTATAGCCGGCCTGCTGGAACATAGCCTCGTGGTGCAGTCGCCCGGCGGCCAGGCGCAGGCGTGCGTCGCCTGTATCAGGGACGAACAGGCGGTTGAGGGCCGGCATACGCCCCTCCACCACGCCGGTGAACTCGACGATCTCGTGCACGTAGCGGCGCCCGGTTTCGGTCATACGCAACGTGATGCCCAGATGGAAGGCTTTGGCGATCCACATGGCGATTGTCTCCTCGCCGACCTGGGTCGTGAAGGCGGTTTCTTGCAACATCATGCGGATACGGTCTGCGACCTCGGTGAGCGACTCGGCGTGGATGCTGGTCAGACCGTTGCCGTGCCCGGTCCACATCGCTTTGAGCAGGTCAAAGACTTCCGCGCCGCGCGCCTCGCCGACGGTCAGCGCGTCCGGACGCTGACGCAAGGCAGCGCGCACCAGCGCGTCCTGCCCGATGGCCTGTGCGCCTTCGATCGACTCCGGGCGCGTTGTGAAGTACACACAGTTCCGCGCTATCCCGTTCTCGCGCGCACGCATATTCAATTCGCGCGTGTCCTCGATGACCAGGATGCGGCGGTCGGCCGGGATCATGTTGCCCAGCGCATTCATCGTAAATGTTTTGCCAACGCCGGTCGCGCCGACAACCAGGATATTCATGCCGGCTACGATCGCCATGTGCAGGAACGTCATCGCGAGCGGCGTAAACACACCTTCGGAGGTGGCGTGCTCGAAGTAGTCCGGGATGGGCTGCGCTTTTACCGGCTCCGGCTGCCCGCCACCTTTCGAGACCAGGTCGAAGCCCGTCGCCTGCACGGCACTGTGCTTGCGGATGACGACCACCGGCCAGGGATCAGCGAGCGGATCGGTGACGATGCTGATACGATGGCCGGCGCGCAGGTGTGCGTCCACAATGGGCATGCCCGGCCCAGCTTGGCGACCGGTGTGCACAATGGCGCGGTTTAGCAGTGTGAGCAACCCCTGGGCGCTGCTGAAAGTGACGTTCGCATTCTCCCAGGCGCCTTTGCGTTTGATCCACACATCCTCCGGGCCGTTCATGGCGATATCCTCCACGTCGCCAATCTTCAGCAACTCCTCGATCTCACCCAGGCCCAGGAGCTCGTTCAGCATGCGCTGCAGGATGACACTAAGGTCGCCCGGCACCTGCACCCGCGCCTCAGTCAATGCCAGGTCGTTGTACTCCTGCAACAGCTCGCGCCCTTTGGCGCGGATCCAATCCATCGTCTGTTGCGCAGGCTTTTCCAGCTGCGGCGGCGTGAACTGGTTCGAGACCGCCAGGCGCAGCCGTTCGAGCACGACGGCGTATGGGTCGGCCAACTCTTCGTCGGCCGTTAGCGCGGGGGTCGACTCCGCAAATGGGTCAAATTCGTCGAATTCGTGTCGTTGGTCTAGTGGCATGCCAAAGTCTTTATATGTAATTAGGCCGCAGGACGGCTCAATTGCGATGCAGGCACAACCGCATATCCTGTGGATGCCCAGCGAATGGTGAAAAGTGGTTCTTCGTACGTGATACCTTCATATTCTCTATCAACTTTTTCGATCACAGCTTGGACGGGGAGCGCTAATCCACCCTCTCCGGCTCCCTTTCCTGGATAAAATATGACACTCTCCCCTCGCTTGAACTCTGGCATGGCAACTATCTTTTGAAGAGCCCACGTCTCTTCTTTCCGTCGAGTTTCTCTTCACGCGCCTGGATGATGGCGCCCAGCGGCGGGAATACGCCCTCGGAGATGGCGAATATGCCGCGCAGTGTTGCCTCCACTTCCTGCGCATTCTTGCGGATATCCATGTGCCCCAGCGAGAACGGCTGGCCCTCGTTGATGGAGCGTAATACCGAGTGCGTGCTGTCATGCGGCACGCACGCATATACGTGCATCTTCATGTAGCGGGCAATGTCCTCAAGCTCGATGCCGCCCTCCGGGCTGTAATCGTTGATGACCAGGCGGAACTTCTCAGGTCGCAGGCTACGCTTCTCCATGAGCAACTCGAACACATTGCGGTTATCGAAGATGCTGGTGCGGTCGGCCGACGAAAGGAACATCACTACGTCGGCACTCGAGAGTACGCCGATGTGTACACCGTTCATGATCGAAGAGCCCAAATCCACCACGACAAACTCATATTGCTCGCGTCCCAGGCTCAGCAGATCTTTGATGAAGCTCTCGCCCTGTTCGCCGGCAAGTTCTTTGCTGCCCGCATGTTGAATATTCGGGATGCCCAGCAGTACGTGCAGCCGGCTTTTAGCCGTGTGCGTGCGCTTGTCCACAAACGTGTCGGCCTGCACGGTGCGCTGCTGGAGCATCTCGACCGTCAGTCGATTGTTGTTGACGCGGTAGTCCGAGGCGAGGTGCATGATATTGTTGCGGTGCGCGTCGATAGACAGATGCAGACCCACGTGGCCGCCATTCATGTTTGCGTCTACCAGCAGCACGCGTTTGCCGCCTACCTGGGAGAGAATACAGGCCGTCTCGGTCGCCAGAGTCGTCTTGCCTGCGCCGCCCTTTGTACTCCAGAAGGTCACCACACCGGTCTTGTATGCGGTTGCGCCGGTCGCATCCAGCAACGTGCGCGAAACGCCGGTTGCCACGGCCGGGGCGCGCCAGGCACTGACCGCTTTATCGACGAGCGTCGGCGCTTCGGAGACGAACTTGTCCACGATTGATTGCGTGATCGGGAGGTTGTAGAAAGCGGTTGCACCCGCCGTGGCCATCTCTGACCCCCACGTACCGGTGGCCGGTACGAGCCCGATGACGGCGATGGGAGCCTCCGGCCAGTTGGCCAGTTCTTGCACTATATCAATGTAGTAATTGCGGATTTCCGGCGAGATGAGCACGACTTGCGGCTTGTACTCCTTCACATCGGGCAGCAGATCGAGCGTGTCGCGCGCCGTGGCCAGCACTTCCACGCCGCGTTCATTTCCGGGTGTGAGTGCCGCAAACGGCTGTGCTACGGGGGGAAACCCTGCCACGATAACACGGATGGGACCGGTCTGGGTCTTGCTTTCTTCATCGGCGAACATTGTGGCCAAGCTCATCTAAATGATCCTCTCTAGCCGGACGGCGAGGGAGTGGTCGCCGCAGCTGCTGCATCGGCCTCCACTGCGGGCGTCGCCAAAGCTGGTAGCTCCAAGCCGGGCGTGGGTGTGGGCAGTAGGGGGGCTTCGGTAAGCGCACGGACCGCATCCATTGTGGCCTTGACCGCCGCCGCGCCCGGGCCACGTAACACTTCCGGCAGGCCGTCTTCCAATGCCGCGTCACGTTCGAGCCGGAATAGCGCCACCATGTCGTCCCAGGACATACCGAGCGTCGGTATTCGTTGTCCAGCCTCCGCCACGTTATCGTTTTGGGGTGAGAGCAAAGCGACATGAATGCTGCCGTTCACGATGGCGAAGTGCACGATCTCTTCCGCGTCGCGCGGCACCGCTACAACGAGTGCGATCGGTGCGCCTTGCTCTGTGGCCAGCTCGTTTCCATCCGGACCCAGGTAGGCCGGATTGGGCACATCATCAGAAACGACCGATAAGACTCGCGCCGTGTGCACGATAGTTTTTGCGACCGGCAATGAAATACGCGGTTCTTCGGTCGGGGTAGGGCCGGCCGTGAACTGCGGCGCTGGTATGGTAACCCCGTCCAGTCCTGTCCGGGACTGGGCCACGAATCCCGGCAGCGGCTGGAAGGGTTGCGGCGTAGGGGCCGTTGAGAGTGTGCCGGCCAGGAAGGTGGCCGAGCCAACACCGAAATTCAGATCGATATAGTCGCCCGCGGCGATGCTCTGTGGAGCCGTCTCGGCATTCACAGGGATGACCATAGCGACGACGTCCGGGTCGGTAAGCGTCAAGGAGAGACGGCCCGCAGCGGCCGGGTTCCCGTCCGCGACAATGGAGGACAGGTGCACGGGCTGGAAAGCGTGGATGGTTTCGACGTTCATGCCGCCGACAATTAGGGGCAGGTCGGCTTCCTGAACCAGAACAGCTGCAACCTGGTTGTTGAGGCGCATGTCGTCGACGCCGAGCATCTCCCGTGTAAGAATGGTTCCAACCGGGATCTCGACGCGGGCGACGACGATGGACGTCGTCGGCGGGTTGACCAGCGTCCCAAAGAGCAGGTTGCCCAGGAAGCCGACCACCATGATAACCACGCCTACTAAAACTATCACTCCTCGTTTCATATTTCGTCTAGTGCTCCTTATTGCCCGTGCCAATCGATTCTGAGCGGGATTGCTCTCAATCTAGCACGAGGGGATAAACGCAGCGATAAACGCGAAACTGTTATAACGGCGTTTTCGGGTGTAATTCCGGGGAAATTGGCAGAATCAGGCACAAGATTGAAGAATCAGAGCAAACTGCCAGCGCTAAGCTCCACGCGCAGGGCCTCCGAGTCGCTCGCCAGGCGTCTGACGACGTGTTCGGCGGCGGCGCGGAGTAGCCCGTCGTGCGCCAACATTTGGCTTGCACTTGCGGTCACAAGGAAGTCCAAGCCGGACTGAATATCGAGCAGTGCCTGCCCTAATCCCGGCGTATTGGCCAGTGTTTCGGCTTCGGCCAGCGCGGTCGGACTTGATAACTGCGGCTGTGCGGCCATGAGCACGGCCGCGATCTTCACAACGACGGGCAGGACCGGAGGCTTGCCGCCCTGCGCCAACGCATCGTTGCGCGTAAGCGCATGCGCAGCCAGACGCAGGGCACGGAAAGACGCAAAATCCGGCACCTGTACCGCCTGTTCATACTGTGTACGTAGATCTGTCTCAATCATCGCTAGTGCTCTAAGGTCAGGGTCCGACCAGGATCGATTGCACTTCGATAATCGGTGTGGGAATAACGCGACAGTGATAAGGAAAGATCGGTTCCTGACGACTGTCCCAGGCCAGATCGCTGAACATGGACGATGAGGGGTAGCCCAGTGTGCGCAGGTCGACTTGTTCGGTGTTTTTCTGCGGGCCACGATAGACATACTCGCGGCTCACTTCGAATTCCTGTTCCGAACAAACACCAAATTCATCACATACCTCCCTGGTTTCGTATGAATAATCCCAACCCCAGGAGTCCCACCTCGTAATTACAAATCCATCCCACCAGGTAAAAACCTGCACTTGATAGGAGGAGAGCAGCTCTTCGGTCAATGACGGACCGTTGTAAGGCTTATCGCCTTCGAACGTGCTAAAGGAAGATGTATCGTAGGTGTGCTCGACGAGCGTGCCATAGGCTTCGTTCGTCGCATCATGGTTAACAATATTCCAGGGCCGTTCGTCGAACCGCCAGGCGGGTGGTGTGTCCTGACGCAGCCGGAAGTCGATGCGCACACTGGAGTTGGTGACCATGGGAAACTCGACGTCAGGATCAGGGCAGGATGCGACGGCTCCCTGATTTATCCACGGACCGTTGAGGGTGTAATAGTTGGGGACAGTCACCATGCCGCGCGGGTAGGGCTGTCGGATGACATCCAGGCAGGCGACACCGCCGCCTGTAACGGGATAGGCCGGGCAGGTCAATTGGCACTCCATGCCATATTCGGTCAGACGTCGATTGGTGCAGCCCGGTGGCGAATCGGGGGGCCCTCCGGAAGCGATACCGGGATTGCCGCCACTGTTGCCAGCGGTCTCGCATCCGGGGGAGCCGGGCTCACAGGATTCATCGTCCTCATTACAACCGGGCGTACCGGGTTCGCATGGTTCGCCATCGTCATCACAACCCGGAGAACCTGGTTCACATGGTTCGCCATCGTCATCACAACCTGGAGAGCCGGGTACACACGGATTGCCATCGTCATCACAACCTGGAGAGCCGGGAACACACGGATTGCCACCATCGTCACAACCTGGAGTTCCAGGAACACACGTGTCGCCGCCATCGTCGTCGCCGTTACCTGCCGGATTGCTACAGTCGATCACTTCACAAATGTAGACTGCCTGCCACAAGAGGGTGATAGTTCTCCCGCTCGAAGTTTCGATTTGGAGATCACCCGTCTCACCGTCTCCGTCGTGGTCTCCCCAGCGCGCGATTGAACCGTCGGTTCCATACGGTATCCAATCTGTTCCAGCACCACCGCTGAAGCCGCCGAGTGCGTAGCCAAGCTCGCACTTTTCGCCATTGGTGGATGTTGATACACCGACGCTACCTAACCCTGTGCCACCGTCTGCCGACACGGGCGAGGCGAGTATAAGAGCACAAAAACATGCAGCTGTCGTTAGGGCAAATTTCAACAGCTTGTATTGCATCGTCTTACTCCCATCTCTACCGAATGTTCTCATCGCATTCATCCTAGCAAGAATATCGGCTTCCAAATCCTCGTCTGATCCTCGTGCGTTTTGTTTGCACCGGAGGCTTGTTTGCGCCATGTGTGCGACGGTAAAGACGATCTCGGGGTGTCTCGTGCATGAACTCGTGTTTATCCTTGCCCTGGATAGGCCGTATTCTGTCTTGCCAGCAGCCAGCGTCCCTGGTTCACGTCCCATCGCAATAGCGCTTCTAGAAGAAGAGCAGGGGATACTTCTGTTGCCAGGATCGCACCTGTTTCGATGTTTACTTGCTCGCGGTTGAGTGCACCTGGCGGCAGGAAGGCCGCGATGGTGACGGCGGAGCCGTCAGCAGTGAAATGGATCGTCTCTGTCCCGATGGAGATATTCTGTGGGGGGCTGCTGCGCCAATATGCGCCGGCTTCGTAATACGAAGTGACCGTGCCAAGGATCTCCAGACGCGCAGGTCCGTCGATTGTTAGGCGGGGCAGGTCTTGTTCAAATTGCGCCATCTCCGGCAGACCGTTGCTAAAGAGTGTGTACACGTAGCTTTCAAGGAAATTGGCCTTCACCGCATCCAGTACTTCCGGTTGTGCGATCGTATAACTTGTTTCACCGTTGCTGAGTTCCAGGGGCAGCACCGTCCAATAGATCGGATAGGGTGGGGCGTTTTCAAGCACAAGCGTTTCGACCGGTTCTAACGGCGTGAAATTTTCCGGCTCAGCATCGAGGATCGATGCCAGCTCGACAGGTGCAAGTGGATTGGAGGCAGCGACAGTTGTGGGTAATGGCTTCAAATCCCGATTCGTGATTTTTACGATGGCGAGTAAGGTGCCGACTACGAAGGTGAATAGGACGGCACCTATGGCGACGAGACCAATGGTAGATATGCGCAGCCGACCGCGTGGGTCCCGTTGTGTCAGACCAAAATGTTCTTGTTGCATGGAGATATCCGTTTCAATTGAGTTGTTTTCTCAGTCGTCTTTAGATGACACACGAATTTACTCTTCCAGGACCTCGAACGCCTCTGCGACAACTAACCAGCGTCCCTGATTTACATCCCACTCCAGAGTCATTTTTCGCAGATAATGAGGCCACGCCTCGCCTGCTACAACTTCGCCTGTTCCGATGTCAACTCTCTCGCCTATCTGAGCGCCAGCCGGGATTTCCAGCGCCAGGATCACAAGGTGTCCACTCGGCGAGAAACCTATGCGGTCGTCACGCCAGGTGTACTCGGTGGGCAGCGTGTATCGGCCAAACGACCCGTTTTCATAGTCATTCTTGACTCCTGCCAATATTGCTTGTGCGCCACTTTCTTCATCCCCCGGCACGGCCAATCCCATCAAGTCCGCTTCCAGTTTCTCGAGGCTTGGTAGCCCATCCTGCCAGGAGAAGTACGTATAGATTTCCGGTAGTGGTTACATGTTGACTGATGAGTCTGGAAAAAGTAAGTTGTTGGCCTGCCAAACAGAGGAGCGCCAAAATGATCCAGAGTGTCATCACGCATGAGTGTTCAAAGTGCAGGAGCCTCAACATTGTCAAGAATGGTACAGACTATAAAGGCGGTCAGAAGTTTCATTGTCTCGA
Source organism: Anaerolineales bacterium (assembly GCA_965248775.1). Classification (GTDB taxonomy): domain Bacteria; phylum Chloroflexota; class Anaerolineae; order Anaerolineales; family JBHHUI01; genus JBHHUI01. The sequence continues at coordinate 6,310,968 of OZ252150.1, read as the reverse complement.
TTGCGCCGCTTATGGAATGTTGGAACCGCAAAGCCGTTCTTATCCTGAGTTCATCAGAGAATTTGTCCTACGCACCTATCGAGAGCGAGCCAGTATGCGCGGCATTGAGCGCATCTTTGGCATCGCGCGGCAGACATTAGCACGCTGGATTCTGGAGAAGGCCGGCGCTATGCCGAACCTGGCTGACACTTTAGAAACCGTAAAAACGGATGATGTGCTGGAATTGGATGAATTATGGTCATTTGTACGCACAAAAAACGATAAACGTTGGATATGGGTCGCGCTGTGTCGGCGCACGCGCCAAGTGGTGGCCTATTTTATTGGCGACCGCAGTGAAAAAAGTTGTCGCGCGTTATGGAAATCCATCCCAGCATCCTACAAAGCGTGTTGCTCCTTCAGCGACTTCTGGCACGCTTACCAGAAGGTTTTACCAAACGACACTCACCAAAGTGTCGGCAAAGAAAGCGGCCAGACATCTCACGTGGAACGCTGGAACAACACCTTGCGCCAGAGACTGGCTCGCTTCGTGCGCAAAACTCTTTCTTTCTCCAAGTCCGACGTTTACCATGAAGCTGTACTCAAGTTGTATCTCCATTACTACAATACAGCGTGGTCCCCATCAGTTACCATGTAACCACTACCAGATTTCCCAGAAGTGCAGTTTGGCCAGCTCCAGTACCTCCGGCTGGTCGACCCTGTACGCTAATTCACCGGTACTCGCTTCAAAAGGTTGCACTGTCCAGTAAATTTCAAACGAGGTCGGTTCTGGCGTTTGTGTAGGAGGTGGCGTCTCTGATGGAATGGACATGTCCGTTGGGATGGGCGTGTCGGTGAACACCGGTACTTGTGTGTTGGGCTCCCTGAGCTCGTCTGACGGTGCTGTAGTAGGTGCTGTAATTTCTGCACTCCTCTCCTGTGCAGCCGGCGAGCCGCCGGGCTGGCACCCCACGAGTAGAAGCGCCCAAAGCAGGAGCAAGATGAAGAAGCGTTTTGATTGGATTGGCATAGTTCAGTTCTCCGTATCTAATTCAGTCTTCAGTTCAAGCCGGCCTGGGCTGCAAAGTAATTGCGTTTCTGTTCATAGGGATCGATAGAAAACAGGGCGTAATCGTGCCGGCGCATGAAGTCGATTTGCTCACCGTACGCAAAAGCTTCATGCGAAGCGTAATTCCCCGCATAGCCCTGGACGGCAAACTGATAACAATGGCTCGCCTCGTGGTACAAGACGTAGAGCATGGTCATCAAATCAGCCAGGATAGTATTGATTTCACACCAGTTGCCATTGTCCGTGACGTAATACTTGCCTCCGTAGCCCGGGCGCGTTTCAATCGAGATTTTATCGACGTAAACCCGCACGCGCGCCAGCGCATCTGGGTCGTTTTCCGCCAGCCATGTCAATGTGGCTTCGATGGCGGCAACGAATTCGGGTGATCCGTAGATGCGCGTCTGCAGAGCATGGGCCTGCGGTTGCTGCGGGGCGGGCACGGATCCGGATGGCAGCGCCAATGTCTGGCCAATATACAAAAGATCCGGATTGGCCAGTTGATTGACGTTCAGAATTGCTGCTACGCCCGTCCCGAAGCGGGCGGCGATACTTGTGAGCGTGTCACCGCGTTGCACCGTGTACGTGCTCGGCGTCGTCAGTCCTTCGCTCGGTTGTGGAACGGGGATACCTATGCAGCACTGCGCAGCATTGTGACTTCCGGCAAGTGCTGCGTATGCGCCGGAATCAGACAGTGTCGTAGTTTGGACGCCGGCGAATAATCCAGTTGCCGCCAGCAGGATTGAAAGCAATACGATTATTGCCTGGCGGGCCGACGTCGAGAATTGGTTAAAACAAAACTTCAAAGGTTCCTCCCAAGAAGGCTGCCTTTTCAGCGGCTAGCGGAAAAAGCATAACAGGGGGGGATAAACGCAGCGATAAACGCGAGAGCGCTGCGTTTGCCTCAAATAGGTTGTTTTTTCGTCTCGAAAGACAGATTGGAGTCTTCTAGCGCCATCACCACGACCACGAAAAGTGGTCGCCCTGGCATCGTTCCCGTCGCTAACATAAAGTTGTTGGCGCAAGGGGATGCGTCAACAAAGTCAGGCTAGCTTGTATCGGCGACTGTATTTCTCGCCAGCGAGGCCACGAATTCAATGTACCCGGCGCCGCAGAAAGGGTCTACGACGGGCTCATCTTCCACGCCTCTAAAGTGCACTAAATTCACAATAACAGATGTCCGCGAAAATCGCAAAATGCACTGTTATTTGGCATGAATTAATCAAAGACTCCGCTGGCGTGGCAGCCAAGTCCCGCAGCACGTGCTTCTGTTTCCAGAGTTTCTAGATAGTCGGCGTACTGCGTATCACGACCCAGTGCACCGCGTCCAGTCTTGTCCGCGTCTGGGTTCGTGACTGGGTACCGACCCAGTTCGCTCGGTACTGGGTCTGGAGGGTAGGCGACGGCTTCTGCATATCCCGCTGCGACCAGGCGCGCATTCACGAACAAGTCGCCAACGTACACATATCGTAATAACCGTCCATACTGATCGGTTTCGCGGGTGTCGATGAATAGCGAAACTGTTTGACCGGCAACCAGACTCCCATTGGCCGCGGTGGCTTCTTCGAAACAAGCCTCATCGGTCTCTGGCGTATTGACGCCAATATAACGAACGCGAAAAGTTTCATCGTTCAGAAGAATATCGATCGTATCGCCGTCAATTACGCGCGATACCTGAGCAATCACCGGTTCGTTGGATAGGGAAGGGGGATTCTCCTCGACAACGATTTGCTCTTGAGACTCGCCCATCCGCGGGATTGTGCGCTCAGACCCGTCCGGCGGCGATTCCAACGTATCGGCCCAGTGCAGTCCGCCACTGGACTGTGCAATACCTCCGACAACAAACTCGATGAGTTGTTGAAACAGATTGAGCCCTTCTTTGACGAACGGCAGATCCTGTGGATCTACGCCAAACACGGTCGCATTAGGTTCGCGCAGTCCAGCCCAGTACCGAGCGAACTGGGTCGGTATGGGAGACTGCACTGGGTCGATAGTTCCCAGATCTACGGAGGGCAATTCTCCGGGGGGGCCAACTCCGGGCACTTGCGAGTCGCCTGTGCGTAGATTTACAGCCTTTTGCGCGAATGCGCTGATAGCTTTGCCATTAAACAGCGCTCCGCTGAGCAAAGCCAGGAGGGCGCCAGTCACGAGGATGCTGCGCAAGCGCCTAACTGGGCGAAACTTGAACATACGCTGCATCCTCCTCGCCTGGCGTCGCTATCTTGGGTCAATAGCGACCGTTCGCGCGACCTAAATGCTCCGGACTCTCTTCTTCGGCTCGCTCTTAAATCTGCTGCACCAATTGCACTTGCTCTTCTTTTTCTGCGGCAGAAGGTAGCAGCTTTGCATTCTCTACCACATAAGCATCCATCAATGCCCGTGGATCGGGCTCCTCGTCCCATAACACTGCATCCACGGAATCTCTTCCCAGGTGACGCAGTGCAGCGATACGCCGATGGCCATACACAATCTGAAATTTTCCCGGCAGGAATAACCACAGACATACAGGATAGATCTGCCCAAGTGCTTGTATGCTCTCTACAAGAACCTTATCGTCCTCGCTATTGCGTGGGTTGAACGGCGCACGGCTATTAGCCGGGCTATCTCTTACAACCGCGCTCAGCGGTATTGCGTGGATCGTAGTCGTACTCATTGGACCTCCAGAGGTTGCTTGCGTGCCTCGACTGGGTTCAGGCCGCCGGCCTCGCCCAGTTGCGCATACATCTTTCCCAGCGACTGGAACATAAATCGACAAGGCTCGGGGATGTCGTCCCCTTCTGCTTTTATCGCGTCGCGAATTGTGGCCCGCAGCCTCGCAGCGCGCAGGGCCATGCCAACGATACTTTTGTACTCCACGGAGATAGCCATCTCGATCGCCGCGGATGCTCTTTCTATCGCGTCCATCGTCGGCGGGAATGGTTCGTGTTCGCCGACAACGATCAGCCCCGCGGCTTCAGCGCTTCTCCCGGTAGCGCCTCTCTTACTCGTCGCAGCCGCCACTGCCCGCAACGTGGACTGATCATAATCAGAGAATATTATTCCGAGTCGTTCCCTGATGGCGCCAGGCGATTTAGTTTTCATGCTCCCCTCCGTTGTTGGAATGAGCATCCCAAGCATCGATGCAGCTTCGTCGGGGTCGGTCTCTGTACTTTTCATATGTTTCACAAGCTCTCGAACATCCACCGCACTCAAGCGGTGCTCGGCAGCGATCTCCGCCAGACGAGGTTGCTGATCCCGTGAAGCCTTGCCCACCGCACGGACAACTGTTGCGCTGATCTGTCCATCGTGCAGCATACGTAGCACCGCCACGTCTGCGCGCATAGTTTCTCGTAGGCGTTGGACGTATCGTTTAGAGCAATGGAGCTTGGCGGCGACATCCCCGTTGGTTAGGAACTCTTCTTCAAAATAGCGCTGCGCAATTTGCGCCCGGTCAAAAGTGGTTTCCATTTGCTTTGCCTAATCTTCCGCCGACTTACTCTCGCCCAGTTTCGCGTACAGCTTGCCCAACGACTGGAATATCAGCCGGCCAGACTCGGAGATTTCGCCATCCTGGCGTGCTATACGTATATGAATTTCTCCCCGCAGCCTTGCAGCGGACAGGGCCATGCTCATAATATTTTCCTGCTCCATCGATCTAGCCATCTTGATCGCCGCGTCTGCCGCCTCGAATTTATCCCTCGTCGGCAGAAACTGTTCCAGCTCGCCGGCGATGAGTATTCCGGCGAGTAGACCGCTTCTCCATGTAGCGCTTTGTTCACTCGCAGCGCCCGCCACTGCCTGCAACCTGGACGGTTTGTCGTAATCAGGGAATACGTTCCTGAGCCGACTCGTGACGGCGCTGGAAGAGACGGTTATCCGTGGCTCTGGTGCTGCATTCGCCTCACCCTGCTCACCTCGTGGGCGGGGTGAGGTTGGCAGGGGACCCTCTGAAGTGGGCGCCCCCTCAATCTCCGTAGGCGGAAAGACCAGCCCGAACTCCGCGGCTGCATCGTCCGGTGCTTTGTCGGCAGTCTTCACATGTTTCACAAGCTCCTCTGCGTCCGCCACATTCATGCGATTCTCGACGACAATCTTTGTAAGACGGGTTTGGTGGCTAATCGGCGCCTGAGATAGAACGATGGCTGTCTTTACGCCGATCTGTTCCTTACTCAATGCAAGCTGCACGGCGTCATCCGCTCTTGAGATAGCCTTCAACTTCTGCATGTATCTCTTCTCAAGACCGAGCACTTTCGCAATATCTCCGTTTTGTCGACCCTGCCCGACAAGGAACTCCACTATCCCCACCTTCTCACTTGGGGAAGTGATTCGGAACACGTTCGCGATCACAGCGTCCGTTATCCGATCGAACTCGTTAGCACTTGTGAGTTCGGCGAGCACAATCTTTTTCCCCAGGTAACGCAGCGCAGCGATGCGGCGATGGCCAGATACAGTCTCATATTTGCCCGGTTCGAGTTCTACAAGGAGTACCGGTATACGCTGTCCGAATTCCCTCATATTGTCCAAAAAACCACCATCATCCCTGTCACCTTTCGGATCAAACGGAGCTCGTGTCTGGACGGGGCTGTCAGCGACAATCTCTTGGAGCGGAATTTCGTAGAACTCCGTTCGCGCCGCAACATTATGATCGCCGTTTGCCTTCATCAGCGCGTTCACGTCCATGCGCCCGAAGCGTCTCCGTCGCGGTTTGGTCTTGTCTTGTGCTTCAGTCTTTTTACTCATGTTCTGCCTCCTACGTATGTGCTTCGTTCGGCTCGCGCAGTGCGATCTCCGACAAAGGGTCAATTTCATGCGCGACCTGGCGGATGCTCTCAGCCACCGCCGTCTTAGGTCGGGAGAGCGCCAGCACGCGCTTATCAAGCTTACTCCAGCCCGGCGTCGATCGTAATAACCTCGACTCGCGCACTGCTGGGAATATCGGGGCATCGTATCTGCCTAATTGTTCCTGCATGTCCTTCGGGATGCCGCGGTCGGTCGCGCCGTTGGGTAGAAATCCCAGGAAGGCCGGCACTCCGTTCCCACGCATCTCGCGGGCTTCTACGATCATCTCGATGGTGGGCGTCAAGGCGAAGAAATCAAAAGTGGAAATGCCGGTAGGGATGACGACTTCGTCGCAGGCGAGCAACGCGGCACGCCCCATGAACGGTTGCCCGCCGGGACAATCGACCATCACGAAGTCAAAGGCATCCGGCGCGAGCTGTTCGAGCTCTAGGGCTAGGGCGCTTTCCAGCAGCCGACCCTCGGCGTCCACCCGCCTGGAGGTAGCATCTGGTTCAAGTTCCCATTGTTCGACGTCCTTCAGCTCAATCGTGCCAGGCGCAACCCACAGGTTCTTATAAGGGGTGGGGTGGATGACATCATCAATCATCCGCGCCCCGATGAGCGCCGCGCCAATGGAATCCTGGAATTCCGTAATCTCCGGCGTCAGTGTTCGCGATATGCAGGCGACGCCGTCCAGGTCGACGATGAGCACGCGCTGGCCGGCGTCCGCCAGCACCGCTGCTATATTGATACAGAGTGTGGACTTTCCAACGCCGCCTTTTTCTGACATGAATGCTATCTTTCGCATGACTTTCTCCTGTTGTACTTGTATAGTCTCGTTGCAAACGATCAAGTCGACGAACCTGTTGCGGACTGCCTCCGGGTCGATGCCGACTACTGCAGTCCAGAATTCAAAGGTATCGCCATACGCAAAGGCGATCGCGTCGGCAACCAGTTCTTCCTCTTGAAGGTCGGACACTGTTAGTCGCAACACTGCCTGCGCGAGATTGTGACAGCCTAGATCATCGTACATGAGGTTCCTTTTTTCATCTCTGCCTCCAGCCTAACAGAAGTTCAAGCCGCCAAATCCTCGTCTGATCCTCGTGCGTTTTGTTTGCGATCCTGGTAGAAAACCTTCAACAATAATCCCTGCTTTAGAACATTTATTCGGGTGTCACGGTGACACCCGAATAAATGTTCGGATTTTCACGGCTTGGGCGTTTCGTCGCATGGAGGTTTCCTTTGGTTTGTTGCGTCGGATGCGGGCACCGGCCTTCAACATAGCATAGGGCGATAAACGCAGCGATAAACGCGGCGCGGATTTCGTGTCCAATTAGGGGTATGTGTCGTATACGTCGGAGATTTTACGGTCTGATCAACATAAAAATCGGGTTTGCGATTCGTTCCGGGACCATCGGTGCAATTAATGAAATCCCTGGGTTCGATTATTGTGAGTATTGGCCAAATAAACGATTAGACAAACCGAAACTGGCACATTGAAAAATTAGACAGCTATTCTGCACATGTTTTTGAGCAAAATCAGGATCAAGAGATTGCATCAGGGACGTCAAGAAAAACGTTCGTTTCGGTGGACACCGAGCTTAGTTTCGCTATATTGGCCTCACGAGATTTAAACCGATGGATTGATCTCTGGCACACTCTTAGCGTTACAATCCCCGGTTTAAATCTCGTGAGGCCATGGGGGGAGGGGGTATACTCAAGATACCCCTGAATATTTCTTAGTTTCGCGTAACTCCTGCAGATTACAGCGGTGCAGAGTAGGTGCGCACTTGTCCATGCCCTCTTCTCAGTTGTTGGCAATACACAGGATGTGTCTATGACTGCTTCCCGAAGAACAAGTAATTCCAATAGCCATAGTGGCGAGATACAGCTCTCGAACGGCCACTTACATCTCGACGGCCGAGAAATAAAGATCGGTGATCGTGTCGCGTTTGCCCAAAGTGGATTCTGGCTTTCGGCACGCATCGAGTTCGACGACGGCCGGAACTCTTACGTCGCAATTTTGGATAATGGGCACGTGGTAAAAAAATTGAAGGGCTTGCGAGCGCGCTGGCCAGAGCTATGAGCGGCTCAAACTCATCGTTTCGAGCCGTTCATAGCTGGACCAACCGCGAAATTAGCACGAACGATGCCGGGAATCCAGCGAGTTCATAATGCTCCCTAACGCCTCCCCCCGGCACTACTTCGTGGACGAGTCGGGCGACGCCACCTTGTTCAACTCCCGTGGACGCGTGCTTGTTGGAACCCAGGGCAGTTCAAACTTCTTTATATTGGGAGTGTTGGATGTGCCCGACCCGGATGCTCTGACTCGCGCCTTGTCCGACTTGCGCCAGCGGTTGCTGGCGGACCCGTATTTTAATAACGTGCCTTCTATGCAGGTGGAACAGGGCAAAACGGCTGTTGCGTTCCATGCGAAAGATGACGCTGCCGAAGTGCGTCGTGAGGTATACAAGTTGCTTCATGATTGGGAAGGTCTGCGCTTCTTTGCTGTTGTGCGCGACAAGCATAAGGTCGTCGCATATGTGCGCCAGCGCAACGAGAGCGACCCGGGCTATCGCTACAACCCGAACGAACTCTATGATTATATGGTGCGTCGCTTGTTCCGTGACCGCCTACACAAGGATGACGCCTACAACATTTACTTCGCCACACGTGGCCGGAGCGATCGTACGGAAGCGTTACTGAGTGCCGTGGAAGCATCACGGCAAAATCTGTTTCGGCGGTGGGGCATACAGGGCACAAGCGCCATCGAAATCCGTCCGGTGGCCGCTCGCCGCCACGCTTGCCTGCAGGCTGCCGATTACTTCCTATGGGCGCTGCAGCGCCTTTACGAAAAGCGCGAGATACGCTATCTGGAATATTTGTGGCCAGCGTTTCGGCTTGTACACGACCTGGACGATACGCGCGCAGCTCGCTACGGTCGATATTACACACAGAAAAAGCCGCTAACAGCAGCGGCTCTTGAGGACTTGCCGGGGATATAGGGTTGCCCCGCCTCAGCGGAGCAGCCACACGGCATGGAGCCGAGTTTCGTCCCAGGCACGCTAAGTCTATCACGCCCTAGACGAATGTCAATTGCGACACGCCCACAACACCTTTACCATCAGTACCCGTGGCAATTAGAGGATGCGCTAGCAACTGCCATATCTGCATTGGTCGTTCACGCCGAAGACAGTGCGCCTCAACACACTTCGACGATCTCTACGAAAATCCGACTCAGTGTAAACCAGGATTTTTCCCGGTAAGGAAACCATTCGGAAGCCATTTTTCGGTGTTTAGATTGGCCCGATAGAATCCCCTTTTGACCCCCAAGAACACACCGCACAATGGCATAACCAGGACGACAAATAGTAGGAACCCCGAATTCAAACCTGCGTGGAACCGAAGTTCTGCGCCCATATTGGGGTATTGGACGCGCAAAACCGTCATGAGAACTACGGAAAAGACCCTGGTTCCATGCCCTTAAATTTGCCAAAGATGTGGCCCCCGGTGACACATATGTTAATGGGCCCCGTATTTAGTACGAAATAGGACAGGATGTTTAGGGGGGGTGGAGCCGGACTATATCTGTACTGGTACGAATTCTAAAATCCGTCTCGCTCAAAAGAAATCTGTCAGCTTTCTGTATCCCACGTATCCCACCAGAGAAAATCCTGCTCCAATGTTGGCGCACCTAAATCGTGTAATGCTCGTAATATCTGCGAGCGGTGGTCGGTACCGTGATTAGCAACATGCATCAGTACCTGCCAAACAGGGCTGGTGTAAATCTTATTTTCGGGTAGATTGAAGTCAAAGCTCATTGTTCTTGCTAGTTCGCCTTCTTCCACCTTGTTTACGTAATTCATTACATAACTGACAGCCTTATCACATTCGCCACGCGCGGCGTTGCGTGTGACATATTCATCAGGGGACAGATATTCCGGTAGGTCTTGCTCCTGTAGTCGGGCAACCCAACGTTGGTCAATCTCAAGTACGTGAATCATATGATTGCGTACCGAACCGATGGAGTAATCGATTTCTTGTACAAACTGCTCGTCGGTAAGGTGCATGATGCAATCCCATACACGGTCGTACATACCGTAGTGGTAATCAAAGAGCGTACGAATATAGTCGACGTTCATAATCCTGTCCTTTGCTTCAATCTCAACCATCCTTCAATCAAAGAACCTATTTCGTTTAGGACATATGCCCGCGTGCCCAAGCTGTCCTAATCTAAAAATCGCCTGAAAACAACTTTGGATGGTATCCACGCGCAATTTCGATGCATTCTAGCACAACTGTTCTGTCACACCCAATCAGCGTTGAGCTTATGGGCAAGCTTTTCGTCACTGCGAGCGTAGCTAATGAAAATCATGTCGGCCAAACTCACTCTTCCTTGTGTCAGGAGCTCTGATAGCATCCTATTTCGTACTAAATAAGACAGGGGTTAGTCAACGCAGTTTATAGATAATTGATGTCAACTGGCAAGCTCAGTCGCTTCATAGTTCTGGAATTCAGTTGTTCCCCGCGAGAGGCAAAGTCAGCCAGGCACGAGTACCGTGCCCTACTCCTTCTGATGCTAGACCGACCTGGCCGTGCATCGTCTCGACCAGGCCGTGTGTAATGGCCAGCCCCAGGCCCGTGCCGCCCTGCTTGCGGGACATGGACTCATCGGCCTGCGTAAACTTGTCGAACGCGCTCGGCAGAAACTCCGGCGCAATGCCCACACCAGTGTCCATGATTTCGATCAGCGCGTAATTAGGGTCGGTCCCGGGTTGGGCGCTCACCGCCACCTCGCCGGTCTCGGTGAATTTGATAGCATTGCCCACCAGATTGAGTAGCACCTGGCGCAGGCGCGCTGGGTCGGCCTGGACGTACAGATCGGGTGGGAGGTTGAAGTTGAGAGCCAGCCCTTTTTGCGCCTCCTGTACACCGGCCGCCGGCTGCATTTCATCCAGCACATCGGCGAGCCGCACGCGTTCGAGGTTGATCTCCAATCGCCCGGCTTCGACATTGGTAATATCGAGCACGTCGTTGACTATCCCAAGCAGATGGTTGGCGCTGTCCAATGCGGATTGGACGAATTCGTGTTCCTCTTCCGGAGAGTCGCACAGATCGCCGTTCACAATCTGTAGCAAGCCGATGATGCCGGTCAGGGGCGTGCGCAGTTCGTGGGAGGTGTTGGCCAGGAACTCGCTCTTGGCGCGGTTACCGGCGTCGGCAATGAGCGCCAACTCCTGCGCCTTTTCGGCCGTGCGGGCGAGTTCTGCGTTGGCGGTTTCTAGTGCCTCCTGCGCCTGCTTGCGTGCGGTGATGTCGCGCGAGATTCCCATAACGGAATCCGTCCCTGCCGGCCCACTGGAGAGGGCCACAAGTTGGGTGTCCAGCCAAATCTCTCGATCCGGCAGCGAGAACGCAGAAACAACGGAGACCGGTGTGCCCGATACGAAAACCGATTGTAAGTTCTTCTTCATCCTTTTGAACTCTTCGGGAGGAAACAGCTCCTGCAGGGGTTGCCCAATGACATTTTCCCCCAAGAAGGCTATCGCCGCGCGGTTAGCGTATTGAACTTCCCATTGTCGGTCAATGCTATAAATCAAGTCTTGTGCAGATTCGGCCAGTGTCCGGTAACGCTCTTCGCTCTGGTGCAAGGCCGCGCTGCGCTCTTCCACAAGTCGTTCCAGGTTTTCCTGGTACTGCTGGTTCTCCTTCGCCAGGCGCTGGCGTTCGTCGTCTAGCGTCTTGAGCTTGACCGCGTTGGCGACGGATTTGAGGAGTTGTTCCTTGCCAATCGGCTTGGTTAGGTAGTCGAACGCGCCGGCGCGCACGGCCTGTGAGGCCGTTTCAACCGTGGGCTCGCCCGTCATCAGAAGCACCTGTGCATTCGGCGATTTCTCTCTGATGGCTTCTAGAAGTTTCACCCCTGTAATGCGTGGCATGATGATGTCGGTCAACACCACGTCGAAATCCTCCGCCGCCAGCTTGGCCAGCGCCTGCGCGGCGTCTGCAGCCATGCCAACCTCGTAGTGCGCGTCTCGGAGGAACTCTTGCAGGGTGGTGCGCATACCGCGCTCGTCATCGACAATCAGTACTCGTGCCATTCTTTGGCCCCATTCTCTTGCTCGCTATTCTTCAGACGCCTCGTCCAGAGACCAGCCGTTGTCCACCGGTAGGTCGAGATAGAAGCGTGTGTATTGGTCCCGAACACTCTCGAAGGACAGTTCGCCGTGATGGTCCTGCACGATACCGTGGCTGATCGAGAGGCCCAGGCCCGTGCCCTTGGTCCTGTCTTTCGTGGTGAAGAAGGGGTCGAACAGTCGTTCCCTGATTTCATCGGGGATGCCCGCGCCGTGGTTCTCGACCGTCGTGCGCAGCCAGCGCCGGCCTTCTTTCTCGCAGAGCCGCACCGTCAGTGCAATGCGCTTGTCGGGGTCGTACTCCGGATAGCGTTCGTTCAGCGCGTCGCGGGCGTTGGTGAGCAAGTTCATGAGCACCTGCTGAATCTGCTGGCTGCGGCACTTGAACTTGGGAAGATCGGCGGGCACGTCCACTTCCAGCGTAATCTGATCCCGGCGGATGATCGTGCAGATGAGAGAGATCGTATCGTTCACGATGTCGGCAATGTTTGCCGGACTATGGGATTGCTTTTCGTGCCGGGCGAAGGCGAGCAGGTTACGCACAATTTGGGCCACGCGCTCGGTTTCCTGGCCGATGCCCTCGGCGAACTCCTGCAGCGGACTTTCCGGGTCAAGCCGGTCACTGATGAGCTGGCCATGGTTCATGATGACATTGATGGGGTTGTTGATCTCGTGGGCAACGCCGCCGGCCAGCGTGCCGATCGACTCAAGTTTCTGCTGCTGCCGTGATTGCGCCCGCATCTGATACTCTTGGGTCAAGACCCGGAAGACCAGCACCACACCTTCGATGTCGCCGCGCCTACCCTTGATCGGCGCGGCGGACTCGGCGATCTGATATTTGGCGCCGTCTCTAGCAATGAGGACAGTGTCGTTGCCAAGTCCGACCATCTCGCCGCTTTCAATCACTTTTTCCACCGGGTTGATTGCAGGCTCATTGATATTGGCATTGATGGTGTAGAAGACCTCGGTCAGTGCCTTGCCCTGTGCTTCTGCAAGTGTCCAACCGGTAAGAGACTCGGCGACCGGGTTCATACTGGTGATATTGCCCTGCGTGTCCGTGGCGATGACCGCATCACCGATGGAGTCGAGGGTAATACGCACGTTCTCTTCGCTCGTGTGCAGCTCTTCGAACAAGCGCGCGTTGCCGATCGCCACGGCGGCCTGATTGGCAAACGCCTGCAATGGCGTGCCATGCTCGGGGAGAAAGTGGTCCGGTACGCTGCTGATGAGCGTGATGTTTCCGACAAATTCGTCTCTCATCCGAATGGGCATCGCCATGAATGATCGGATCCAGCGCATCTGCGGAACATCGACCCAGAGTTCGTGATTGCGCGTATCAGAGATGATCAGCGGCGTATCCCTTTGTGCCATTTTTTTAGAGGTCGGGGTATCGGCCACCGAAAATTGCCACTGCGATATCCAATCTGCCAGGCCGCGCTCTTCGAAACCCCGATGGCGTACTACGACCAATCTACCGTCATCTCCAATGAGCGTGATATCAGAGGCATCGTGCGGTATGATGCGCTGGGCGCTGGCCAGGATTTGGTCCAGAACCTCGTGCAGCTCAAGGGATTGGCTGAGCGTCTCGGCCGTCTCACGCAGAACCTCGGCCAGGACGCGTTGCTTTTGTTCAGCCTCGAACAAGCGCGCGTTCTCAATGGCAATGGCGGCCTGGTTAGCAAACAGGCTGAGCAGCTGGACTTCTGCCTCGTCAAACGCATCCGGCTCATCCAGATCCCCCATTATAAGCACGCCGTCGACATGCTTCCCCCGCTTGAGCGGAAGCCCAAGAGCTCGACCCTTCCAACCTGCTTCGGGCATTCTGTCCTCCCAGCGGGCGTAATCGCTGATCAGCAGCGCTTCGCCGTACTGGGCTACGCGGCCTGCCAACCCCTCCCCCAGAGCGAGCTCATCGAGCGCCAAGGGCGGCTCAAAATTGTGGCTGATCATCACTTTCAGCGTGCGGCCATGCAGCCGAATCAGGAAAAGGGAGCCGGCGCCCTTTTGCGTTCGCATCAACTTCGTCGCGCGCTGCACGATAGATTGGAGTAGGGTCATGAGATCCGGTTGCGCATTGACCTCCAATGAGGTCTTGTAGAGCGCTTCCATCACCTCGGCGCGCTGGGCTAACGCCGCCTCCGCCTGCTTGCGGGCGGAGATATCATTGGCGTATACGTTGACGTATTTGGCCTCCGGAAGAAATGCGGCTGTGACCGAAAAGATGCTCTCCCCATAAGGAATATCCACCCTCCTGACACGGTGTTCTGTTGCGTCCTGAGTCACTTCCTGCAACGCTTCCGGAGTAGCTTGTCCAACCATTAATTTCCATTCCGAAAAGACCGCTGAAGCTGCCTCATTGGCATACAGCAGGATGCCACTCGGGTCAATTCGTAAGACAGGATTGGGGTTTTCGGAGGGGAATTTGGCCAGGCTTTTTGTCTCTTCTTCCGCCCGCTTGCGCTCGGTGATGTCCTGTTCTGTCCCGAATGACTTGATGACCTCACCTTGTTCGTCCAGTACTATCTCACTCAGTAAATGTATATGGCGTACAGTACCTGAGCGGGTGACGATCCTGAATTCAATATCCATTCCGTCCCGCTGTTCATCAGATTCATCAAAGTGTTTCTTGAAGCGTTCGCGGTCATCCGGATGTATTACGCTTAGATCAGATTCCCAGCTTGAGAAAAATGCCAGCGCTTCATCCACGGTCATATCATAAATCCGCGCGAACTGGGCGGAGCAGGAAATCATCCTGTCATTTATCTCGTCCCACTCCCAGTAACCCAGTTTGCCCATGCGTTCCGCCTGACGATAGAGAGCCTGGCTTTTTCGCAATTCTTCTTCCATCAATTTCTTTTCAGTGATGTCCTGGAAAGCGCCTACACGCACGCACGTGTCGCGATATTGCATGTTGCGAACTTGAAGCTTCATCGGGGAAGTCGTCGCGTCTTTTCTCCGGCCCGTTACTTCGTAGGACCCCTCTTTCCCCTCGGCGGCATTCTGTCGAGCTGTTTCTCGATCTTCCAGAGCAAACACTTCGAAGGCGCTCATTCCCTTCAATTCTTCCAAACTGTATCCGAATATCTCTTGAAACCTGATATTTGCATCGATGACTCTGCCTCTGTCATGAACCAGAAGTCCCTCGAAGTTCGCCTTCGCCAGTAAAAGTTAGCGGTCCTCGCTCTCCTGCAACGTCCGGGCCAGATCGCTCCAGTGCCCGATGACAGCGCCGACGGTGACGGCAGCCAAAAATCCAAGCCCGCCGGTCTCACGGAGACTCGCATCCCAGCCCGGGTGTCCGGCCAGGTTCAGCAGGAGTGTGGTGAGCGGTGGGATGGCCAAGCTGATCAGCAAGCCGCCGCGCAGTCCGAAAAACCACCCGCCCAACACCAACGGCACACTCGCCAGTAGCCCGGCTGAAACCCCAATCTGGACACGGAGCGGGAGGTAAGCCAGCGCATAGGCGACAAATGCGCTCAGGATAAGAGCAACCCGCGCCGGGCGCCAGGATAGGGCACGTTGGATGCTGTTGGCGCCCCTCAAGAGAAAAGCGTTCATCGTTATACCCCCGTTTGGTCGGGTAGACAGCCAGAGAGCCGGTGTTTACTCGCATCTGCTAATATCTCATAGCGTGGCGTAAAAATGGCGTAAAAATGGCCGACAAAGGATTGTTGATTATCGTCCGCCGGGACAGTAGGGAATGTCTATTGTGCCTTGCATTTTTGAATTGAAAAAGGGCCCGCTGGTGCCCTTTTTGATTTCCGAAAAATACATTTGCATAACCCCTTTTGGGGCAATACTGGGAGGTTTGCAACTCTCTTTTTGGAAAACAGCGCCGCTCAAGTGAGCGGCGCTGTTCCCGCCCACCAACCAAGGAGTCTCAAAAGAAGGTAATCATACTATTGATGGCAATCTGTCTGTTTATTCTGACCGGTTGAAGCGAACAATGGAAGAGGCCCGACGCCGCCAGTTTGTTGAGTGGGGGGTGTTTGTGTTATTTCGTACTAAATAAGACAGGGGGTTTAGAGATGACAGGCGGGGTAAAAGTCAACATTCAATGGTGTGCTCTTGGGGGAGCAAAAACCCGCACGTCAGAGCCCCACAAATGCCAGCTGCGTCGGCTCAGTTCTGAGCGATACTTGTGGCTTGGCGAGGACGACACTTTAGCTTCACGGAGGTTTCTCATGTTGAAGAGGATCGCAAATTCGATCACCTTACCTTTTAACGAGAGCATCGCCCACCCAGATGACCCCGACGATGTGCGTCTGGGAAAAAGATTGTTTGTTCGGTTAAATATTATTCTGGTAGGGCTTGCCCTGATCATCACAATTCAAGGCCTTGTTCTTGACGATCGAGCGACTGCCATTTTGGGTTTCTTGACCGCTGTCCCACTTTTGCTTAATTTAGTTCTCGTGCTGCGCACCCGACGCTTTCGCCTTCATTTCTATTTTCTTGTTCTTATAGTTATTTTGATACCTTTTTATTGGTCTGCAAGCTTTGGCGGATTTAACATTAACGGCTCAAATTTGTGGGCATCCTTCCTGCCGCTCTTACTAGTCGTTCTAGTTTCCGACCGGCGAGTGACCATCCGTTGGTCTCTGGTGTATGCAAGCCTCGTGATCTTGAGCGGCTTCCTAGAACCCTATTTTGACATCCCAGAAAATATTAGCTCTTCATTGACCTTTGACAACGTTTTTACTACTCTGGTCGCCGCAACGATCATCTTGCTAACGATTAACTACTACAAGCGAGAGAAAAATTCTGCCCAGCACCTGCTCGCTCTAGAACAGGAGAAATCAGAAAACTTGCTGCGCAACATGCTGCCAAAGGAAATCGCTGAGATTCTCAAGGTGGAAGAGCGCATCATTGCAGAACACTTCGACGAGTCGAGCATCCTGTTTGCCGACCTGGTCGGCTTTACGCCCATGACTGCCCAAATGGAGCCAGCCGAGATGGTCGGCTTGCTCAATGAGATATTTTCTTCTTTCGATTCAATAGTGGAAAAATACGGGGCCGAGAAGATCAGGACGATTGGCGATAATTATATGCTGGCGGCAGGCGTACCCAATGAACGTAGCGACCACGCCCAAGCGATCACCGATATTGCACTAGAGATGCAGGCATATATTCAAAGTCTTCCCTCTCAAAATGGAAAGAAGATTGATTTCCGGATCGGAATCAACTCTGGCCCTTTGGTAGCTGGCGTGATAGGTCATAAGAAATTCCAATATGATCTTTGGGGCGATACCGTGAATATCGCCAGCCGCATGGAGTCGCAGGGCGCGCCCGGAAGAATCCAGGTTACAAAAAATACGTATGGCTTGCTAAAAGATGAGTTTACTTTTGAAGCGAGAGGAAGAATAGATGTGAAGGGCATCGGGGAGATGGAGACTTGGTTTTTAATAGGGAGAAATGATTGAAAAAGTTCGGCAACGTGTCCTATTTCGTATGAAATAGGACAGGGGGTTTATGGGGTTTTGATTATCGTGCGTTGAGTTCTTTGCGCTTTTTCGACAACTAATATTTCGCCGCTAACTCCCGGTGGTAGGTGAGTTATAAGCGCTCGAAGTCGTCGCCGGTAAAAGGCGCCCAAAGTCGAGCTTAGGAATGAGAATTAAATAACTTGTGCAAATGGGAGAGCGCGGTAATTCCATTGGGGCAAGAAATCATCAAAGATAATGCGCATGTTGTCCCTGAAATCTGTGGCTACTTTACGACCGGTTTCGTAGACCTGGTCAATAACATGGACAAAAGCTTTCAGTCCGGTCTTGGTGCTGGTTTTTTCCATCAGTTCTTTGACGAGTTTGCGGCTGGTGAAGATCACGCCTTGGCAAGCGCGGGTAACATGCGGGAAGAAACGGTGTTCGCTGGGGTTGTATTTCGAGCAATAGGGTGGATAGTGAGCAATGCGAATTTCGACCCCGATTTCATCGGCCAGTGCTTGCAAGTCTTGCTTGAAGATGTAGTAGCGGGAACTGTTACTCCCGCCGCCATCGCAAAGCACGAGAATAGAAGTGGCGTTGGGATAGTGGTAGTGGCCGTATGTGTACCACCAATGGCGAAAGCTATCGCAAGCGAATTCACTGGTATCATGACTGCCGCCGAGTTGGATGTAGCCGACATTGAGACGCAAGTCGTAGAGACTGTGAGGAATGCTGACCCCAGCAGCATAGCTGTTGAAATCATGGTCATAAGTTTGCAGTTCTTCCAGGGTGTACAAAGGGTATGTGGATGAAAGTGTGTAAATGGCAAGTCTCTTGCAGCTAGAAATAGCAAGGAGACAACATGCCAACACAAAAAGCACGTACACAGGAAATCCTATCGAAACATGGGCCGGCAGTCGAACAACTACAGGCCGAACTGCTGAGCGCCGAAAGTGTCGATGACTTTTTCGGCAAAGATGGCATCTTCGCTAGGCTGTTCGGGCAGACACTAGAGAAGCTGATGGAAGCCGAGTTGAGCGAGCACTTAGGCTACGAGCGCTATCAAGCGCAAGGGCACAACTCAGGCAACAGCCGCAACGGGAGCCGCAAGCGTAAGCTAAAGACTTCGGGCGGCGAGACGGTGGTGAACGTACCGCGCGACCGCAACGCTACTTTCCAGCCCGAGATCCTGGAGCGCAATCGCACGCTGAGCAACGAGCTGGAAGAAAAGATCGTGTACCTGTATGCCAAGGGCACCTCCACGCGCGATATCGAAGCCACCATGCGTGACCTGTATGGGGTCCATGTTTCCGAAAGCCTGGTCAGCAAGGTCACCGATAAGATCTGGCCGGAAGTCGAAGCCTGGCAGAACCGACCGCTGGCCGCAGTCTATCCACTCTTGTATCTGGATGCCCTATTCATCAAGCTGCGGCGTGACAATCAGGTTGCCAGCGTCCCGGTCTATGTGGTGCTGGGGGTGGACATGGACGGCCACAAGGACGTGCTCGGGCACTGGGTCGGGAATTCCACGGGCGAAAGCGCCAATTTCTGGCTTTCGGTACTCTCTGACTTGCAAACGCGCGGCGTGCAGGATATCCTCATCGCCGCAGTGGATGGTCTCAACGGCTTTTCAGAATCCATTGAGGCGCTTTTCCCGCAAACCATCGTCCAGCGTTGTATTGTGCATCAAATCCGGCATAGCCTGAAATATGTCACCTGGACCGACCGCAAAGACTTCACCCGCGACCTGCGTAAAGTCTACCAAGCCAGCACGCTCGAACGCGCTGCCGCTGCCCTGGACGAGCTCGAGCAGAACTGGAGCGAGAGCTATGCTATGGCCGTCAAGTCCTGGCGGGCCAACTGGGCCGAGCTAAGTGCTTTCTTCGATTTCCCGCGCGAGATCCGGCGCTTGATGTACACCACCAATGCCATCGAAGCTTACAATCGCCAACTGCGCAAAGTCACCAAGACCAAGGGCGCTTTGCCCTCCGAAAAGGCGGTCCGTAAATTGCTTTTCCTGGTCAGTCAAAATGCCAGTGCCAAATGGACCACGCCCATGCGCGATTGGGCCAAAATCCTGAACCAGCTTGCTATCCGCTTTGAGGGGAGGTTTGAATTCTAAATGCCAACAAACAGGCGTTGTCCCAGCCTAATCGCTGGTTTGTGGCTGTCAAGGGCGCTACTCCAATTCAGCTCGATTTGCTCTGAACCCCTTGACAGCCCCTGCGCTCAGCGATTGCTGGACAACCAGCGCCTGTTTGTTTCAAAGTGTGTTTATTCGCATCCTGCCAGAAACGCCGTTTACACACTCTTTTAAACACTACCTGTACAAATGTCCGTCTCGGTAGAAATTGCCCAGATATTCCTTTTTCTTGCTGTCCATGCTGACAATGGGATTGCCCGCCGCTTCGAATTCGGTCTTGAGCCGCGTGATGTTCTCAAATTGCTCGTTGCGGTTTTCAATCTCGGCCTTCAAACCGAGTTTCTTTTGCGCTTTTCGGCGGCGATAGTTGTGCTTCTGCAGCAACTTGCGCACCACATATTTGCTGACCACGATGTCGTGCTCGGCCCGCAACGCCGCAACAATCTCGCCCGGGGTCAGGTTCGTCCAGCGCACCCTCTCGTCCAGCGGGTCACCGGCTGTGTGCTCGCGCAACACTGCCAGGAACTTCTCAGCAAGTTGCGCCCCCCATGTGACGTAGTACGGTTTGCGTCCGCCGCCTGGCTTCCGAATGCGCTGCTCCACTTCGCCCTTGGGCAAGCCACTGACTTCGCGGGCGCCTTTGCTCACCGTGTTGCGACTGCACCCCAACACCCGCGCAATGTAACTCCGTCCGCCGTGTCCAAATCTCAAGGCTTCGAAACCAGCAAAGCGACGCCCATCTTTCTCGTTCAAGCTGTTGTAAAAGCGGCGCATCATTTCTTCATGTTCGGGCGCATAGGGTTTCATCATGGCCTCCTGGCTAGTGTTCTGATGAAGCCAAGAGAATATCACTGCTTGCATCCGTTGTGAACCAACTGCCCAAATTATTTAATTCTCGTTCCTTAGTCAAATTGGTTGGGAGAGAACAAAATAAAAAAGACTCATTGATAGGATTATTACTACAACCAGTACAGAAAAAAGGGCGGAATTAGCTCTCACAGATTCTGATGCATACCCCATCACAATCCCCATAATTGCCGCCGACAAAGATAACCAGGCGAGTAATTCTACTTTGAGCCTTCTCTCTTTCAGAATAACTTTCGCAAGCTCATTGTATTGAGCAGAAAGCCATCGGCAAAGCGCCTCACCTACTCATTCTATAGCCCGAAACTAATTTTGACTACGTTCGGCAACCTGTCCTATTTCGTACTAAATAAGACAGGGTTTTATGGGGCCAAAATCACCAAGATCGCCGACGAGATTAAAGGCGTGCGCTTGCAATGGGATGTCCACGCCGCGCTGGAAAAGCTTTACCGGGCCTGGGGGAAAGATGCACAGGCTGATGAGCAAACGGCAAGTGTAACAGCTATCGTCAATCAGATCAGGGGAAATCTAAATGATGATGCTTTGAAGATCGGGTTACCAGTTTTTAAGGGTAAAAGCGGATAGGGAAATAAGGAGCAAATATCTCATCTGCCGCCTGAAACCGGAACTTGAGACTGCCGATAGTCTTCGTCAATTGAAACTCAACAAGTTGCTCGCGAGCGGGCAGTGTTGCACAATTCGGCGGCGAAAGCTAAGTGGTTCTCTCGCTAAGTTCGTGAGAACCACTTAGCAACAAAAAGCACCTCGAGTGAGGCGCTTTTGTGCTTTTGGGTCCGGTTGGGCGGGTCTAGCTGGATTCCAGCTTCGACTTCAGGTTTGCGAGGTCTCTCTTCATGTCTTTCTCAGCCTGATTGTGAATCATGCCCGATGCCAGACCGGCTAGCCAACCCTTCATTTCGCCGTCAAAGCTGAGCGTGAATGTGCTGCTATCATCCACGCCGGGGCTGAAGTCCCAGGTCATGTTGCCGGAGACCACTCCCCCTTGCATTTTAAGGTTGCACTGCCGATCTGCCTCCAGCGCCGTGACCTCAATGTTGACCACAACATCGCGTCCCATGAACTTGGTGACGTCATTCCAGTTGGTGCCTACCGCAAATGGCCCGCCAGATAAATCCTGGACAGAATCGAGGCCGGGTCGCCACTCGGTTGCCTTTGTCAAGTCGGTGACGTATTGAAATACGGTCTCCACCGGACGGTTGATCTCAACTGATCGCGAGATTTGAAATGTAGCCATATTCTTGCCCTCCAAAGTCTTGATTGAACAGTCAGAGTTAGCCGACTCTTTGAATCAGTATAGCACTCTCAACCCCGTAGCCCTTCAGATTGCCAAAAAGCGCGGCCTAAACGGTTGTGTGGCTGTAATCGCACTCTGGATTGTTCAGGTTTTGCAGGCTCTCTTTTTTTTAAAGTCTAGGAAACTCAAGTTTGGCGACGTGTCCTATTTCGTACTAAAGAGGACAGGGGATTTAGAGATGATAGGCGGAGTAAAAGTCAACGTACAAGGTCATGGATAGGCCAAAGTAGCACCACGTCCAGTCTGCCCGTGACTGGGTACCGACCCAGTTCGTTCGGTACTGGGTGGCCACTGCCTTGAAGTCAATTCTTGTTGGCCCTCAGCTCGACTTTGTACATTTGGGGACTGATTTCTCATAAATAGAAAGGCAAGGTAAGCTGACCTTGCCCACGGACATTATAGACTTGCTAAAGCCCTTCGCGACAGTGTTCGAAAAGCGCACTTGGTGGAAAGCTCTGGTGCTTCTGGTCGGTTCGATCCTGACGCCGCACTTGCGGACGGTGACGGCTGCGCTGCGCGTAACCGAGTACTGCCGTACCCGGCAAGTGTGGGGCTGAGCAGTGCCGGTAATTTTGCGAAGTTTCACCACGTGCTCAATCGCGCGACCTGGTCGGCACGTAAGTTGAGCCAATTGTTGCTTGCGTTGCTTTTGCAGCACTTTGATTACGGTGACGAGACTTTGGTGTTTGGAATCGATGAAACTATCGAACGTCGCTGGGGTCGTCGTATCAAGGCGCGCGGCCTCTATCGCGACGCCGTGCGTTCGAGCGGGGGTCACTTCGTGAAGGCCAGCGGCTTGCGCTGGATCAGCCTGATGTGGCTTGTACACATTCCATGGGCGATACGCGTGTGGGCGCTGCCAGTGTTTACACTGTTGGCGCCTTCTCAGCGATATTATGCGGACAAAGCGCGCGCTCATAAAACGGTACTCGACTGGGCGCGCCAAATGGTCTTCCAGCTGCGCCGCTGGTTGCCCAGCCGAAAGTTGGTGCTTGTGGCCGACAATAGCTACGCCGCGCTGGAATTCCTGCATGCCTGTCAGTCGCTCTCCGAGCCGGTGGCGGTCGTCACACGTCTGCGTCTGGACGCACAGCCCTGTATCAACCGGCACCGCCGCGCAAGCCCGAACAGCTCGGCCAGCCACGGCGCACCCAGTCCAGTGGGGCCTGGGTCACTGGAAGGGGGCCCGCTTACCCACATTGCAACGACCCGGAAACGGCTTGGACGAAGACCACGGTCGCCTGGTACAGCAACAAACAACGCACGGTAGAAATCACCGCCGGCACGGCGGTCTGGTATCACGGCGGGATGCCCACTGTGCCGCTGCGCTGGGTTCTCATCCGCGACCCGGAGGACAAATTCAAGCCGCAAGCTTTGCTGTGCACGGACCGCTGGGCTGACCCGGTACAGGTCATCACCTGGTTCGTACAACGCGGGCAGCTGGAAGTCACGTTCGAAGAAGTGCGCGCCCACCTCGGAGTTGAGACACAGCGCCAGTGGTCCGATGCCGCCATCGCGCGCGTCACGCCGGTGCTGCTAGGACTGTTTTCCTGGATCACGCTGGCGGCTCACAAGTTGCATGTGCATGACCCAATCCCTGTGCGAACGGCTGCCTGGTATGCCAAACCTTTGCCAACATTCTCTGATGCAATCGCAACTGTGCGGCGTGAACTCTGGCCGATGGCAAGTGGTTTTTCCATGTCGCCGTCGCAGCCCGATATCGTAAAAGTCCCGCGCGCATTGCTCGATTCTCTGCTAAATATGGCTTGTTACGCTACTTGAAACGTACAAAGTCGAGCTCAGCTCCCAAAGCAAAACGCCCTGGTCAGTTCAACCAGGGCGTTTTGGTCAAGGTGGCGCCCATAGCACCTTGTACGCTTACACCTAACCTGCTTCGAGCAGAAGCTTCAGGGCGTCGAAGTCGGCATCATTCTGCTTTGCAATCTGTTTGCAGACCAGCCCCTCCGCCATCTTGAAGAAGCCTCCGAGCTCAGCCTGGCCACTTAGGGTCAGTTGCGTCCCGCCCTCTTTTGGCTCAAGTTTCGCCGTGAGTTCGAACGGGATTGGCCCGCCGACCGATTTCCGAGCGACCTGG
Organism: Anaerolineales bacterium; assembly: GCA_965248775.1. Classification (GTDB taxonomy): domain Bacteria; phylum Chloroflexota; class Anaerolineae; order Anaerolineales; family JBHHUI01; genus JBHHUI01. The sequence goes on along the minus strand of OZ252150.1, from coordinate 6,287,191 downwards.
TTGGGCGGGTCCCAGACTGTAACCTCGGATGTGCTTTCTATTTTGCGGCCCAAAAGCTTATCTACCGCGCGACTGGTTGAACCCACACCGACCGGACCCTCGGATGTCCATTCGCCGGATACGGAACTGCTTCGCCATTGGGCATCGTTGGCAGGGTTGGTAAAAAAGTCGAAGACCTCCTGCTGTGGACGGTTGATAAATAAGATGTTTTCGAACGTGTACATGGTATGTTCTCCTGTTTGCTACTGGGAAATGGACATTGAAACATCAAGCTCATTGTATTCGGGGAGCTGACGGTTGGGAAAGAGCCCAATCTGGACCAGCGGGAGCATTTGAACAGAAAATTACGGTTTGGAGATTGATTACGTGTCGATAACCGGAACTTTCTGTGCGAAATCCCCCTCAAGATCATCGATGAAGTAGGTTCCATTGGGTAGGACATGCCTAAATGGCAATAGAGATATATGAGCCAGGGTCTCGTTATCGATATCTTCCTCTTGCTGCCTAAGATTTTCCACAATGTCATTGATCTTGATGGTGTTCCAGTAGAGTATGGTGTTAGAGACAAGACTTAAACAACTGGCCTTGTTCATAATCTCCTCGTAATCGCCAGTTTAAATCTCGTGAGGCCTTAATAAGGGAGCTTGATAAGCGCATTTGACCTAGCCTACGCTTGCACCTGCCGGGTGTCCCGGCGGCACGCGGACACCCAGTCATCACGATGCCGTCTGCACGTGACGGTACGGATGTACTGGGCCGTGGCGCGCGACCCAGTACCAAACGAACTGGGTTGGTATACCGACGCAGTGCATTCGGCACTGTGCAGCGCCGTGGTAGTGGTCTGAGGATTGGGTAATTGGCGCGAATGCGTTCGAGGAGAGAGGGACAGAGGCTCCAACGCTACAACGAGAGGGTGGAAACCTTGGGGGTTGAGGCAAGAGACAGGACCGAATTGGCACGCTCCGACACCCGCATAGCATAGTTGCGACATTCATGTCGAATTTTCTCGGCAACGACGCCGCGTGCTGCGCTAGCGCGAGCTTCGCTCTTATATAGCCGACGAAAGGCGTGCAGACTGGTGGTCTAGAGTAACCGGAAGAGCTACAGGCTCTTGATGTAATCGCCGACTTCTTGCGTTAGTAACGTTCGAAAAGACAAGGGGGCACGGATGCACCCTGCCGGTCCCCTCCTCAGATAGCAGGCTTTGGCCACGGGTGTGTGTCTTTAGAAAACTCGATTTCAAGAAATTCCAGGATCCGCTCGTTCACGATTTCAGGTCGATCAAGCGGCAAGGTATGACCCGCTTCCGGAAAAATATCGGCTTCAATGTTAGGGATTAGATTTTCGGCCCGTTCTATTGCCTTGCCTGCCTTGTAGACCACATCGTGCTCTCCGAACAGAAGCAACGTTTCTGCCGCGATGTTTCTGAGCTCCTCGTCTTTTATGACGTAGTTCTGCGGCATCTGATAGCGGAAATTCGTCCGGGTCATCATTTGTTTGATTACCGGTACCATTTCGGGGGAATCTATACCTAACATCAATTTCAACTTCACCCGGACGGGCAGTGGAAGAAAACCAGCGGCCATCCGAAAAAGGAAGATCACAGGAAAGGGCAGCAGGCCGGCCGGATCCAGCAAGACCAGTTTACTCACTCTTGCGGGAGTGGAAGAAGCCAACCGCATTGCTATCAACCCGCCATACGAAAGCCCGACAATATTTGCGTGTTCAAGGCTCAATGCGGCGTACACATCCCCCAGCCAGATGCCAAAATCCACAGTTTTCAAATCGGGGTAGGTGAGGACGCTCTTCCCCATATCCCCGATGATATCCAGTGCGAAAACACGATGGGATCGGCTGAGCGCCTCGACGTTTTGATACCACATCGTCGAACTGACAGCGGCGCCTGGTAATAGTACGAGCGGTGCGGCACCTTTCGGGCCGCAGGCGTTGATGTGCGTAGACCCATATCGAGTTGGTACGGAAAACGACTCGATCGGCACAGGCCACTGACTGGGCATCTCGTCATATGCAGCAAAATAGCGCGCCTGGCCTGCCGACGTTCTGAACATGGAAAGTTCAACGCTCATGATTTCTCTGCAATTGGATTTCGCTAATCACTAAGCGAGGCGTGTTTGATCGCCAATAAGAAACTCGTCAAAATGAAACTTGCGGGCACGCGTCCTTCATTTGATTGTCAATTAAACGTTCCTTCGAGTAGGCGCTGCCGCGTGATCGCGTTGCAGGATATAGCCGACCAGGAGTGTCCCAATTCCGATCGTCAAGACGAGGGTACCCATGATGGCGTTGTCATCAATCGTGCCGCCGCCATTCAAGACCAGCAGTAGGGCCATAATTCCTGCCAGGCCCGGGATCAAGGGCAAAGATTTCCACGACGCAGGAAACTTCCCGCGCAGAGCCTCAACTCCAAAGAAGAATAGGCTCAGCAGGGCTACCAGCCAGCCGAGCGCGAATATTACAAAGTCAACCTCATGTACGATGCCGGGGGGGCAAGAATACCCACAACAGGGGGATGGTGACGAAACTTATCAGGCTTAACACTGCGCCAGCGAGGATAGAAGCATTCCCCAGCGGGCCCATGCTGTTTTGAAAACGGGCACGCAAGGCAAACAGACCGATTGCATAGAGCAGACTGTTACCGTAAAACCATGTGTCCTGCATCGTTTCCAGGGCTCCGGTCAATACAACTGATGGGAAACTCATTTCCACCGTGAACAAGATGACCATCAAGCCGGCCAGTACGAGTGACCAACCTCCAACGCGAATAAACCGTTCCTTGGTCATGTGAGCCAGCTCCTTCAATCGTTCTTCCATTGCGGTTTTCATCAAATCGAACAAGGTTTGCGACCATAGCCGCAACAATCCGGCCAGACCCCTTTCCTCGTAAATTTCACGCGCCAGGTCGCGGAATACCTGGTTCATTTCTTCGCTGAAGGCAGTGCGATGTTCGCGGGAATAAACCCTCAAAAGGGCGGCAAACAGCAATGATGAGAATTGCAGGCCGGGGAAGTTCGATATCATTTTCAGTTCGCCGATCCGATATTCGCAGCATGTCCCGAGCCAACGATCTTCCGTGACTGGGCTAATCGCAGCATCTGTTCCAGCCGTAGGACTTCTTCATTCAAGACCTTCTTCCCCAAACCGGACAAGGCATAGTAGCGGCGGCGTTCATCATCGAGCTGTGGATCGATCTTGGATTCCACCGCTTCGATCAGACTGGATTTTAGGAGCCGCTTGATTGCCTGGTACAGGGTGCCGGTCTGGATAATGACCTGGCCATCGGTAATGGCTTCCACCTCTTTGATGATGCCATAACCATGCCTGTCATCTGTCGTGAGGGCCATCAGGATGTGAAAAATGATAGGGGTGAGGGGCAGGAAGGATTCTGGGTCGAGCGCAGTTTGTGCCATTGAGACTCCTTTATCGGAGTAATGCATATTCGGAAACTATAGAATTGACTTATATAGTTACTGTCTATATAATATCCAGGTTTTCGACGACTGTCAAGCACTGACAAGACTGCAAATTCGCATAAGAAGGAGGAATAAGTAGACTTCCCGCCGACAATCCGAACTGATCGAATTACCGCCAAATGGGCTTCTGGTGTGATACGCCGCAACATCACCGGATGGGCCTTCGTGGCTGCGGCCGTGGGCGCCTTTCTTGAGATCGTCATCACCAGACCTCCTGGCGAAGGCACAATTGGTCTAATTCCTTTGTATTTGGGCATCCCGATCGGGGCGGTTGGCCTTGTCCTTATCCTCCGGAAGGACGAGGGCTGGCTGCCAGCTGCCTTTGCTGCAACTGGGTTTGCCGGTTTCATCTATTTCATGGGTACCTATCCAGATCACCCGGAGGGATGGATCGGTCTGGTCCTGGTTGGTACCTCGCATTTGTTCATCCCTTTTCCAGGCCGCCTTGCCGCTGTGCTATGGGTCTCAGCAGGTGTCCTGGCCTTCCCTGAGTTCCATGCCCGGGCGTGGGGGGGCGTCGATGGCTGGAATCTATTCACTACCGCCACCGCTGTCTCCGGAGTGTTTGTTTTGTGGGGGAAGAAGCCAGCAGACACAAGAGAGTGAAAAAACAAATATGAATAAGTTTCTACGAGCCAATAGAAATCGGTGGAACCAGCTCACGCTTGAGCATGCGAAATCAGTGTTCTACGATTTAGAGAGGTTCAAGGCCGGAAAAGACCGGCTGCGGTCGATTGAACTCACAGAATTAGGCGATGTGTCCGCGAAAAAGCTGCTGCACTTGAGGTGTCACTTCGGCCTGGACACTATGTCCTGGGCGAGGCGCGGTGCGGTCGTCAGTGGAGTTGATTTTTCCAAGAACGCGATCGACCTGGCAAAGTCACTAAGCGCTGAACTTGATATTCCGGCAGATTTTGTATGTTCCGATATCTATGACTTGAGAGAGTGTCTTTCCGGCGAATTCGATATCGTCTTCACATCGTATGGCGTCCTACATGGTCTACCAGATGTAAATGACTGGGCTGAGATCATCTCGCATTTTCTCAAACCGGGTGGATTTTTCTATATCGTTGAAGACCATCCTATGTTTCGCGTCTTCAGGCCGAACCCAGGAGACGAGTTTCGAGTTGAAAGACCTTACTTCTATACGAAGGAGCCGGAGCGAAATGAGGCTGTTGGCTCGTATGCAACCAGCGACCAGGATTCCGAGGGTGTTTCTTATTTGTGGAACCATAGCCTGGGGGATATCATTAATTCACTCACACTTGCCGGCTTGATGCTTGAGTCTCTACACGAATTTCCTTATGCTGCTCGAGCGAAATCTCCTTTCATGATCCAAGGCAAGGACGGTTGGTGGCGTTTGCCACCCCACCATCATGGAATCATTCCGTTCCTATTCTCATTGCTGGCTCGAAAACCGACACACATTAAGGAGGCTTCTCATGAATTCACAAACTTCACTCCGCTGGCACCTTATTTTTGACCAGCGACGTTTCTTCGGCAGCCTGCTTCTTGGCATTGCCGGCGGCGCGGCCGGCGGGTTTTTCGCAGGGATCATCGGCCGTGGGTCGATGCGGGTCGTCGCACTGCTCGCTGGGGCAACACCCAGCTTCTCCACCGACGGTACGTTTTTCGTCATCCTATCCGGCATGATCGTCGGGGTGTTCGGTGGTCTCGTTTTCGCGTTACTCCTGCCGCTACTGCCGGGAACCTTTAATAACCAATGGTGCTAGTTCAGAGTGAGAACTGAGCGATTGACATCTTATACGGGTTGGCATATGGATCGGGATCAAGTTGACGGGCCAGGTCCAGCAAGATATTGAACATCGCCGCCACATAAGCTAGGCGAGCAGAGATGTATTGTGTCACGCGATGGCGCAAGCGTTTCAAGTCGCACACGATGGTGACCATGGACAACGCCGTCTCGACGTACATACGCTCATTCCAGGTGCCCTTGGGACATAGTTTCATGTTGGCCGGATGGCCGTCTGCAGACCGAAAACCGAAATCAGCGAAGGCAATCGTCTGGTCGACAAAGGCTGCTGCCACGTGATGGAAATGCTTGTCATGCGTGTTGAGCGTGTTCCAGTCCCAGTTGATACCGATGCAGCCCAGTGCTGCACAGTCACGTGCGGACTGCATCGCCCAGCCCCGGCGGCTGGACGGGGTGAAACGCACTGTGTCAGTACCCAGTCACCCAGTGCAGTCCCTTTACTGGACTGTGCGGACAGACTGGACGTGGTGTGCATCACAACGTGGAGTGCGCATACTGACCCAGTTCGTTCAGCACTGGGCGTCACTCTGCGATGCTGTCGCACGCGACAAGTGCGGCACTGTGCGACGCGGCCATGGTCGTCCAGCAACCAGCACAGCTTCACGCCGACACGCCAGCGCCCTTTGTCGCGGCCTTTCTTGCCGATTTGGTGTTGGCTGCGGCCTTCCCGAATGGGAAAGAGTAGTTCGATCGGGTAGGTGTCAATAACCGTGAACAGACTGGGTTCGGCGAGTAGCAAATCGCACCAGTCCTGATGCGCCTTGAGCAAGCGCTGCAAGCGCGTCCGCTCTGGCAAGCCGGCGAAGAGCGCGTCATAATCACGCTTGAGCCACCGATAGAGTGCCCGAAAATGGCCACCCTTGAGCGCAAACAGGATACCAATGGTGACCAGTTCACTGGGGTACAGTTTGGCCTGTGAATGCTTGATTATCTCCGGCAGGCTGTCATCCACTTCGCAGAAAATCGTTATCACGACCCTGGCGGGCGCGACAAGGGTGATAATATCTTCGGTAGTCATGAGCTCGCTCCCCTATGGTTATTCGTCGATAACCCATAGTCTGAGCGATGCTCATGACTTTTTCAACTAGCACCAATGGTTAGTAGTCTATTCGTGAATCTACTTAAATGAGCTAAAAAGAACGTAAAAAAACGCCCCGTAGACTTTCTACGCGGCGCTCACTGTTCGGCCATCCGCTCCCACAGGCGCGAACTCTGCCAAGCCTTATTCGACGGAACAATGTATGAAGAATGGATAAAGACACATGGTGAAGATGATTGAGGTAAGAGCCAAGAAGCAGACAAGCACCGATTGTGGACGAAAAGTCAGCAGAGTAGAACCCCTAAGAACTCACTACACAATCTAATTAATTGTTGATTTTTCCCCATAACCCCTATCTTATTTCATACGAAATAAGACAAAACCAAATATTCTCGCTTTACAATTCTGCTTAGCAAACGGAACCATACTAATTGACAAATCAAATCCTCTAAATGACGGATATAACTCGTGTTCTATTTCGTACGAAATAGGACAAATTCCCGCCTAACTGTTTTTCTCTCCGCCTTGAAGGCCTTAAGGAACGTTGCTGCTACCAAGTGCCATAAGCCGTACATTCTTGTCCGAATAACTTGGGTATTGAATCATAGTTGCATCTAATTTCGGTGCTGAATGGCATTGAAGGCCGAGGACTTCTGACGAGAGGTGTTACCCGCCACAAAACCTGGTCTCCACTTCTGATAATGCGAATGTAGCCCCTACTATCGATGCGAATTCGCTTATGCTAGCAAGGGTTCGAGCCTATCTTGCCATCCTGATGGCACCTCACAGCGTGGAGTGTGCACTCTACTTCGTGACACGAAGGTTCCTTAAGGGACTTAACGCCATTTTTATGGAAATTGCGCCTGCATCAAACTTATACTCTGGCTGCAAGTAACAAGATTTGAATGCGTTTGATAGTTTCTGACTACATGCCTCCCCCTTCCGAAACACAAGAATACCTGACACTTCTCACCTCTCGTGAGGCGGCAGATTACCTTCGCATAAGCCTGTCCACGCTGCGCCGCATAGAAAAGCGCGGCCTTTTGGTCCCCTTGCGCACGCCTGGGGGCCGGTGCCGTTACACCCTGCAAATGCTCAATGCCTGTCTGTCCCCGCATGCCGCCTCGCCCCCGATCTTGGAGGCGGGCTCATAATTGCGTCCTGGCGGGTCGTGACCATGCCCCTCCACATGGAGCTGCAACCATAATGCACTTCGCTGTGCAGTCTCGCCAAGCGCGGGCGGCGCTTGCCCTAGGTGTCGCGGTCGCCTACGTGCTAGCGTTCCCAGCACTGGAGCAGGCTATGGGCAATGTAGCATTCATTTTCGCCACGCTTCCGGTCATCGTGGCGGCGTGGCTGTTCGAGTTGCAAGGTGGACTGCTCGCAAGCCTGCTGATGGTGGCATTGAACGTGCTCCTTGTGGCCTTGTTCTCGATGACAGACTTGAACGAGTGGATCCCCCAAGGTGGTGGACTGGGAAGCGTTACGCTGGTGCTGGTCGGCGCCGCGGTCGGGCGACTGCACGACCTGGGTGAACAAGTCAAAGCTGAACGGGTGAAGGACACCGGGTTGTACGAGATCGCGCAGACTTTCAGCACGATGACCGATGTGCGGAAGACGTACGGTGCGCTGACGGAGCGCATGGCTCGTTTGCTGGGGGCGCGCAGGTGTATCATCGCGCTGTATGACCCGCAATCTGGCGAGATGCGCGCCCAGGAGCCCGGTTATGGGTTTAGCGACGACGCGCTGCATGCCTTGGGTTACCCGGCCCGCGCCGCCGCCCGCGAAGTGTGGGATTTCCGCAAGCAGGGTCCGCTCCGCATCAATGCGGGAGGGGGATTCCCGATCTTCAGGGAAGATATCACTGCAACACTGCGACTTGAAACGATGCTGGCCGTACCAATGCGTGCTGCCGAGGCTCGTATCCTGGGCGTGGTCTTTGCTTTCGACAAACCGGTCGGCTTCAGTGTAGAGGATGGCCGGCTCCTGGAAGTGTTTGCCAGCCAGGCCGGTGCCGTGATCCGGAACGCCCGGCTGTTCGAGGCCGAGAACAGGCGCAATACGGAACTCGAAATGCTGCGCCAGGCCAGTCTGCACCTGAGTTCCACGCTGGAGTTGACCTCACTCCTAAACGTAATCCTCGAAAATGTCCTGCAGATAATTGCCGCCAACGACGCCCACCTCTTTTTGTATGAGGGTGAGCATCTCACATTTGGCGCTGCCGTTTGGGGCGATAAGACGCAGTCGAGACCGTTTTACACCGCGCTCAGGCCAGAAGGGCTTACCTATACGGTTGCTCGCAGCGGGGAAAAGATTGTCATCCCCAATGTGAACGAGCACCCGCTCTTTCACGAAGGTGCTTGGGGCAGCGCCAGCGGCGCCATCCTCGGTCTGCCGCTGCGCAGCAGCAATCGGGTGCACGGGGTGCTGACCGTCGCTTTCATGCAGCCGCACAACTTCACCGAAACCGAACTGCGTATCGTGGAGTTGTTGAGCGATCACGCAACAATCGCCATCGAGAATGCGCGATTGTACGAGCGAGCGCAGCAGGAAATCGCAAGGCGCGAGCAGGCAGAGCAGTCACTGCGGCTCACCCAGTTCTCCGTCGACAGTGCCTCCGACGCTATCTATTGGATAGGGCCGAATGCGAAATTCTTGTACGCAAACAATGCAGTCTGCCGGACACTTGGTTATTCGCAAGAGCAACTGCTCTCAATGACGGTGCACGAGATACATCCCAATCCCACTGAAACTGTAAATTGGGAGGCTCATTGGAAAGAGCTCCAACAATACGGCACTCTTACCTTCGAAACCGAACACATACGCAAGAATGGCGAGATAATCCCGGTAGAGATCACGGCCAACCATGTTGCATTTCACGGCGGGGAGTATAACTGTGTCATCGTGCGCGATCTCACCGAAAAGAAACTGGCGGAAGAAGAGTTGCGAAAAAGCCAGGCTCTCTATAGTCAGGCGGAACAATTTGGCATTACCCTGGTTTAGTGGACAACGAGATAAGATAGATTCACAGATCAGGGAGGACCCAAATGAGTACATACAGGAAGACATACACGCGCGAATTCAAGGTCGAAGCCGTTCGGTTATCGTATGATAGCGACACAGCGGTTGAGCAGCTTGCTTTGGATTTGGGAGTAAGTAGTAGCAGTCTGAATCGCTGGCGGGCTGAATACGCGGCTGATGGAGCGCAGGCATTTCCCGGAAAGGGAAAGCCGAAGGAGCGCGACCGCGAGCTGGCCGAGTTGAAGCGCGAATTGCACGTGGTGCGCCAGGAACGGGACATCCTAAAAAAAGCCCTGGCGGTGTTTGCGCGCGAGCAGAAGTGAGATTTCGCTTCATTGACGAACACAAAGGCGAGTACAGCATCAGTCTGATGTGTCGGGTACTGCAAGTCACACGTAGCGGCTACTACGCCTGGCGCAAGCGGCCGGTCAGCCCGCGCGAGCAAGCCAGCCAGGCGTTGGGACGCGAGATCAGAGCGATCTTTGAGCAGCATCGCGGCGTCTATGGCTGTCCGCGCATTCACCGCGAACTACAGGACCGCGGCATCCGCTGCGGCCACAACCGGGTGGCCCGTCTGTTGCGCCTGCATGGCCTGCAAGCCCGACGCAAACGGAGCTACAAGGTGACAACCCAGTCGAAGCACAGCCTGCCCGTAGCGCCGAATTTGCTCGTTCAGGACTTCACGGCCACTGCGCCTAACGAAGTGTGGCTGGCCGACATCACTTACATTGCAACCAGTGAAGGTTGGCTCTATCTCGCAGCAGTCCTCGACCTGTACTCGCGACGGATCGTCGGCTGGGCACTCGGCAAACGCTTGGGCCGCCAACTGACTTTGGATGCTTTGGAGATGGCTCTGCGTTCGCGAAAACCGCCGCCAGGTCTCATCCATCATTCTGACCGGGGGAGTCAGTACGCCAGCGCTGAGTATCAGGCGCTGCGCAAGCTTCATGACATCACGCCCAGTATGAGCCGAAGGGGAAACTGCTACGATAACGCCCCCATGGAGAGCTTCTTTGCCAGCCTGAAATCCGAGTGTGTATACCAGCAACTGTACGCCAGCCGGGCCGCTGCTCGCACCAGCGTCTTTGACTATGTCGAAGTGTTTTACAATCGGCAACGGATGCATTCGGCCCTGGATTACATGAGCCCACATGCCTATGAACAATTACCTTTAGTGGCTTAACCAACTGTCCACTGAATCGGGGTAATACCAATTGGGCAAGCTGGGTCACTGGGAGTGGGACCAGATAAATGACAGGATGATTTCCTGCTCCGCCCAGTTCGCACAGATTTATGAGATGAGCGTGGATGAAGCGCTGGCATTTTTCTCAAGCTGGGAATCTGAAATAGGCATAGTACATCCGGATGACCGGGTACTCTATGAGCAACACATAGATGATTCTTTAGAACAACGGAAAGGAACGGATTTTGACTTCAGGATCATCACCCGCTCAGGGGCTGTACGCCATCTTCATCAATGGAGTGATTTTGTTCTGGATGATCAAGATAGGATCATCAAATCTTTCGGTACAGAACAGGATGTTACCGAGCACAAGCGGACAGAGGAGGCGCTTGAAAGAGCCAACGTGGCACTCGAACATGCCGCCGAACAGGCGCGCGAATTGGCCGTCGCCGCCGACCAAGCCAACCAAGCCAAGACCCAGTTCCTGGCCAACAGCTCCCACGAACTGCGCACGCCCCTGACCGGCGTCATCGGCCTGCTGCAGATTGTGAACGACGATCTGTGCGACAGCCCTGAGGAGGAGCGCGAGTTGGTCCAAACCGCGCTGCAGAGCGCCAACCACCAGCTTAGGGTCGTCAACGATGTGCTCGACATTACCAGCGTCGAAGTCGGACGACTGGAAATCAACTTCGAACGCGTACGGCTCGCCGATGTGCTGGATGAAGTGCAGCAGACGGCCGGCGTGCAGGCGAAGCAAAAAGGGCTGGCTCTCCAGTTCAGCATCCCGCCCGGGCTATACATCCAGGCCGACTCGTCGCGCCTGCGGCAGGTGCTCATCAATCTGGTGGGCAACGCCATCAAGTTCACCGAAACCGGCGAGGTGGAGGTGAGCGCCCAACCCGCACCCGACCCCGATTACGCGCTGATCGAAATCACGGACACCGGCGTAGGCATTGCGCCGGAGTACTTGCCGCGCGCGTTCGACAAGTTTTCACAGGCCGCTGGGTCCACGTCCCGCAAGAATGTCGGCACGGGGCTCGGGCTGGCCATCACGCGCGGCCTGGTCGAGATGATGGGCGGTGAGATCATGCTGGAGTCGGAAGGCCTAGGGCGCGGTACTCGCGCCTGGCTGACTTTGCCTCTCGCGGAGAACAACTGAGCTTCCGCCAGCGTAAGCTTCTCACAACGTGAAGTGCGTATAACGACCCAGTTCGTTACTGGGCGTCACTTTGAGCTGCTCGACCTTCTGCTAACACCGAATCGACAATCCACACAGTATCCCAACCCAGTCCCAAAAGTACTGGGTTGGGATGCAATAAGCACGCACGGATTACAATCGGCTCAACGTAGTCAAGCAGCTGAGCGAAATTCCTTCCTGAGGGGGAAGACCAAATGAAGGATGATAAAGATAAGACAAAAGAGCAACTCATAGATGAATTGGTGCCATTGCGCCAAATCGTCGAGCAACTGCCGGTTGGCCTGTTCGTCTGGGAGTTTGAAGACCCCAATGACCTTGGCTCATTCCGCATGCGTATCACCAATACAGCCGCTGGCGAAATGGCGGGCGTGTCTATGCTCCATTTATTGGCACGACGCTTCAAGAAAGCTTCCCCACGGCGCTGGAGACCGAAGTGCCATCTGTCTATGCCGAGGTAATCCGCAGCGGGCAACCAAAGGACCTCCCTGAAGTTCGCTACGGTGGTGACGAGGAAATACCTGCGGGTCTTTTTTCAGTCACCGCATTTCCACTTGGGAATGCATCTGTTGGTGTTTTCTCCGAAAAAATCACGGAACGCAGACTTGCCGAAGAAGAGCTGCACAGGAGCGAGGCGCGCTTCCGGAATATATTCGAGACGGCCAACGTATCGATTTGGGAAGAGGATTTCTCAGATGTAAAAACGGCGCTCGATGCGCTAAAAGCACAGGGCGTCACAGATTTTCGGGGATACCTGGCTGCGCACCCAGAGTTCGTGCAACAGGCCGTAGAAATGGTGCGAGTCATCGATGTTAACGAGGCGACCCTCAGGCTACTTGAGGCGACGAGCAAAGAGGAACTATTGGGGGGCTAGCTACGGTTTTCGTGCCGGAGGCACTTGAGTTCTTCCGAGAAGAGCTTATCGCGATGGCAGAAGGCCAAACCTATTTCGAGGGCGAGACCGTCCATCAGACGCTGCACGGCGAGCGGCGCGATGTGTTGCTGACGATGACCATTCCGTCTGAAACAGAAGGCTACCGCAGCGTGCTGGTAAGCCTGATGGACATCACTGAGCACAAGCAGGCGGATGAGACGCTGCGCAGAGCGAATGACGAGTTAGACCGACGAGTTGAGGAACGGACTGCCGAGCTTTCAAAATCCAATGTTCGTCTAAAACAGGAGATCACCGAACGCAATCGAGCAGAGGAGACGTTAGCCCAGCGCAACATGGCGATGGAAGCGCTCTATGAAACCTCATTGGAGATCAATGCTCAACCGGATCTCACGGCCCTACTCCAATCTGTCGTGCAGCACGCGACGAACTTGTTGCGAACGCAAGGGGGCGCCCTTTCCCTGCTGCAGCCGAATGGCCGGTCGCTGAAACTGGTGGTCAGTCACAATATTGAGACGCCCTTAGCTCCAATACCTTTCAAATAAGCGATCAGGTGGCACCGGTGGCATACTTGCGAGATATCCAAATCCGCACGATGCCAAGGGGCCACCTGATGGGATACAGATTACGTGAAATCGAATGCGTGAGCAAGTTCAGCCAGGAGTTGACGTTCGCCAGCTTGAACGAGGTCGTGCCGCGCGCGGAGGTCGAAGCCGTGCTGGCTGCCGAAGGTTTACGCACAGAGCGCGAGCGCAAATTGAATCTCGTGCTAACGGTATTTGTCGTGATCATGATGAACATCTACACGCGGTCGTCACTGGGAAGTGTCTTGCGTAAACTGGCGCAGGGCTTGCGCTACATTTGGCCCGACCCAGAGTACGGCGTGCCGCGAGACAGCGCCGTGTGTTACCGGCGTTACCAGTTGGGGGCGCGGCCGCTGGTGCGTCTGTTTGGTCGCGTCTGTCAGCCCATGGCCACGACGGAAACCATCGGTGCTTTTCTGTATGGTTTGCGTCTGATGGCAATCGACGGCACGGTTGAAGACGTGCCGGATACTCCGGCCAACGTGACTGCCTTTGGTCGCCACGCCAGTCAGCGCGGCGCGAGCGCATTTCCGCAGGTGCAGGGAGTGTACCTGGTCGAATGTGGTACACACGCGATTGTGGATGCCGGTTTCTGGCCCATCCATACCAGCGAGCGCGTGGGCGGATTCCGCCTCTTGCGCTCGGTCGAACGCGGGATGTTGGTGATGTGGGACCGTGGATTTCATGATTATGACATGTTGCGCGGCGTTTGGGAGCGTGGCGGGCTCGTGTTGAGCCGTTTGCCCAGCCACGTCAAGCTCCAAGACCGTTGCCCTTTACCAGATGGTTCTTACACCGCCTTCTTGCGCCCTTCCGACTATCGCCGCCGCCGGAATGGGGAGCGCCTGTTGGTGCGCATCATTGAGTACACCATCACTGACCCAGCCCTGCCCGGCTTTCACGAAACCCATCGACTCGTCACGACGTTGCTCGACCCGGCGCGTTATCCGGCCCTCGAACTGGCGTGCGCTTATCATGAACGCTGGGAAATCGTCATTGATGAAGTCGACACCCATCAACGTCTAGCTGGGCGGCCCTTGCGCAGTCTCAAACCGGTAGGCGTCATTCAAGAACTTTACGGATTGTTGCTGGCTCATTTCGTCATCCGTTTCCTCATGCATGCCGCCGCCCAACATGCCGACATCGACCCCGACCGCCTAAGCTTTGTGCACGCCCTCGAAATGGTGCGCGATACTGTGGCTGAATTCCAACAAACTGCCGTCGACCAACTCGGTCATCTTTATCAGCGGTTACTCAACGATATCGCAAGCGTACGGTTGCCGCCCCGCCGTGCCCGTTCGAACCCGCGCGTCGTCAAACGAAAAATGTCCAAGTTCCGGCTGAAACGCCTTGAGCATTATCACTGGCCGCAACCGAAACAGCCTTTTCACAATGCGCTCGCCCTTATTTGAAAAGTATTGCCCTTAGCTCTGTTCGAGATCGCTCTGGGGGAGGGGTTGGCCGGCCGCGTAGCCCAGTCTGGCGAAGCGCTGCTGATCAGCGATTACAGCAGCTGGGAGGGCAGATTGCCCATCCCAAATATGAATGGTCGGACTCTTGGGGTTCCGCTCAAGCAGGGTGAGCAAGTCATCGGTGTGCTTGAAGTGGAGGACGTGGATGAGCCGGGCACGTTTGACGAGGCAGAAGTCCAGCTGCTCAGCATGTTTGCGAACCAGGCTGCGGGTGCCATTGAGAACGCGCGCCTGTTCGAAGCCGAACAAGAGCAACGCGCCTTGGCCGAGGCGCTGCGCGAGACGGCCGAGACGCTCAGCCAGTCCCTTGAGTTGCACGAGGTACTGGATCGCATCCTGGCCAGCGCCCAGCGCATTATTCCGCACGATGCCAGTGATATCGCGTTGGTCACAGCCGACGGCAGATTGGTCATAGCGCGCCATCGGGGTTTCGAAGAGCACGGCCTGGCAGATTGGATGTCGCAGTGGAGTTATTCGCCGACCGAAACCCCGATTACTGAAAAGATTACACAAAGCGAGACGTCGGTGATCGTCCCCGATACGCGCACTCACGATCTTTGGGTCGAAGTTCTGGAGATGGACTGGGTCAGGTCATTCATGGCGATGCCAATTCGGGTGCGGGATGAATTTGTCGGGACCATCAATCTCCTCAGTAGCGTGCCGCATCACTTTCTCCCCGAACACGGCCTGCCATTGCAGGCGTTTGCCAATCAGGTAGCCGTGGCGATTGGCAACGCGCGTCTGTTCGAGGCTGAACAAGAGCAACGCGCCTTGGCCGAGGCGCTGCGCGAGACGGCCGAGACGCTCAGCCAGTCCCTTGATTTGAGCGAAGTGCTGGACCACATCCTGTCCAGCGCCCAGCGCGTCATACCGCACGATGCCTCTCACATCACGTTATTTGAAGATGACAGCAGATTGGCAGTCGCGCGTCATCGCGGATTCGAAGAGCGCGGCCTGGCAGATTGGATGTCGCAATGGCGATTCTCGCTGGCCGAATTCCCGACACTCAATACTGCCGCACAAATGGAGACGCCGCTGATCATCTCCGATACGCACAATCACGATCTCTGGACCAAAGTTCCGGATATGAGCTGGATCGGATCATTCATGACGATGCCCATTCGGGTGCAGGGCGAATTTGTCGGAAGCATCAGTCTCCTCAGCAGCGTGCCGCATCAATTTCTCCCAGAACACGGCCCGCTATTGCAGGCGTTTGCCAGTCAGGCAGCTGTGGCGATCGAGAACGCGCGCTTGTTTGAGGCCGAACATGAACAACGCGCCCTGGCCGAGGCGCTGCGCGAGACGGCCGAGACGCTCAGCCAGTCCCTCGACCTGAACGAGGTGCTGGACCACATCCTGGCCAGCGCCCAGCACGTCATAATGCATGATGCCTCTGATATCGCATTAGGTGAAGATGACGATAGATTGGCAGTAGCGCGCCATCGGGGTTTCGAAGAGCGCGGCCTGGCAGATTGGATTTCACAGTGGCGATTTACAGTGGCCGATACCCCGACTTCCAAAAAAATGGCACAAAGGAAGACCCCGCTGATCATCTCAGATACGCGCAATCACGATTCCTGGGTCGAAGTTCCGGAGCTGGACTGGGTCAGGTCATTCATGGCGATGCCCATTCGGGTGCGGGATGAATTTGTCGGGACCATCAATCTCCTCAGTAGCGTGCCGCATCACTTTCTCCCCGAACACAGAGTGCCATTGCAGGCATTCGCCAATCAGGCCGCCGTGGCGATCGGCAACGCGCGCTTATTCGAAGAGCTGCACGCGAGCGAGGCGCGCTTCCGCGGATTGGTCAATACAGCGCCGGATGCAATCGTGAGCGTAGATGCCTGGGGTCATATCGTGCTCGCCAACGCACAGACGGAGAAGATGTTCGGCTATCCGAAGGATGAACTGCAAGGCCAGCCTATTGAAATGTTGTTACCTGAACGATTCCATCAAATCCATGTCGGACACCGTGACAAGTATATAGCCGACCCCCACACCCGGCCCATGGGGAGTGACCTGGACCTGGCTGGTCGCTGCAAGGATGGCAGCGAGTTTCCCGTCGAGATCAGTCTGAGCCCGCTGGAGACAACAGACGGGGTGCTGGTCACCAGCATCATCCGGGACGTCACCAAACGCAAGCAGGCGGAAGAAGAGTTGCGAAAAAGCCAGGCTCTCTATAATCAGGCGGAACACCGGGGCAAGTCGGGTCACTGGGAGTGGGATCACATAAATGGCAGGATGGTTTCTTGCTCCGACCAGTTGGCGCGGAATTATGAGATGAGCGTGGACGAAGCGCTGGCATATTTTTCAAGCTGGGAAGCTGAAATAGACATCATACATCCGGATGACCGGGCACGCTACGAGCAACACATAGATGATTCTGAAGAACAACGGGAAGGAGCGGATTTTGAATTCAGGATCATCACACGCTCAGGTACCGTGCGCCATATTTATCTACGGAGTGAGTTTGTGCTGGATGATCAAAATAGGATCATCAAGTCTTTCGGGACAGAACAGGACATCACTGAAAGGAAACTAGGGGAGGAGGCGTTGCGCGCGAGCGAAGAGAACTTGCGCATTACCCTCGACTCCATCGGTGATGCGGTCATCGCCACGGACACGCAGGGCAATATCACCAGCATGAACCCGGTAGCCGAGTCGCTTACTGGCTGGACACTTGCAGAAGCACAGGGCAAGGCACTGACCGAGGTCGTCAAGATCGTCAACGCCAATCCGAAGGAGCCTGCATTCAACCCGGTCGAAAAAGTGTTTGAAAGCGGCAAGATGATCGGACTTGGCAACGACACCGTCCTCATTGCCAAAGACGGCACCGCGTATCAGATCGCCGAGTCCGCCGCGCCGATCAAGGGGAGCAGCGGCGACATCGAAGGTGTGGTGCTGGTCTTCCGGGTCTTGACCCAAGAGTATCAGATGCGGGCGCAATTACGCCAGCAGCAGAAACTCGAGTCGATCGGCACGCTGGCCGGCGGCGTTGCCCACGAGATCAACAATCCCATCAACGTCATCATGAACTATGGCCAGCTCATCAGTGACCGGCTTGACCCGGAAAGTCCGCTGCAGGAGTTCGCCGAGGGCATCGGCCAGGAAACCGAGCGCGTGGCCCAGATTGTGCGTAACCTGCTCGCCTTCGCCCGGCACGAAAAGCAATCCCACAGTCCGGCAAACATTGCCGACATCGTGAACGACACGATCTCTCTCATCAGCACCATAATACGCCGGGATCAGATTACACTGCAGGTGGACGTGCCCGACGATCTTCCCAAGTTCGAGGGCCGCAGCCAGCAGATTCAGCAGGTGCTCATGAACTTGCTCACCAACGCCCGCGATGCGCTGAACGAACGCTATCCGGAGTACGACCCCGACAAGCGCATTGCACTGACGGTGCGGCTCTGCGAGAAAGAAGGCCGGCGCTGGCTGCGCACGACGGTCGAGAACCACGGCGCGGGCATCCCCGATGAAATCGGAGAACGAATCTTCGAGCCCTTCTTCACCACGAAAGACAGGACCAAGGGCACGGGCCTGGGCCTATCGATCAGCCACGGCATCGTGCAGGACCATCACGGCGAACTGTCCTTCGAGAGTGTTCGGGACCAATACACACGCTTCTATCTCGACCTACCGGTGGACAACGGCTGGTCTCTGGACGAGGCGTCTGAAGAATAGCGAGCAAGAGAATGGGGCCAAAGAATGGCACGAGTACTGATTGTCGATGACGAGCGCGGTATGCGCACCACCCTGCAAGAGTTCCTCCGAGACGCGCACTACGAGGTTGGCATGGCTGCAGACGCCGCGCAGGCGCTGGCCAAGCTGGCGGCGGAGGATTTCGACGTGGTGTTGACCGACATCATCATGCCACGCATTACAGGGGTGAAACTTCTAGAAGCCATCAGAGAGAAATCGCCGAATGCACAGGTGCTTCTGATGACGGGCGAGCCCACGGTTGAAACGGCCTCACAGGCCGTGCGCGCCGGCGCGTTCGACTACCTAACCAAGCCGATTGGCAAGGAACAACTCCTCAAATCCGTCGCCAACGCGGTCAAGCTCAAGACGCTAGACGACGAACGCCAGCGCCTGGCGAAGGAGAACCAGCAGTACCAGGAAAACCTGGAACGACTTGTGGAAGAGCGCAGCGCGGCCTTGCACCAGAGCGAAGAGCGTTACCGGACACTGGCCGAATCTGCACAAGACTTGATTTATAGCATTGACCGACAATGGGAAGTTCAATACGCTAACCGCGCGGCGATAGCCTTCTTCGGGGAAAACGTCGTTGGGAAACCCCTGCAGGAGTTGTTTCCTCCGGAAGCGTTCAAAAGGATGAAGAAGGACGTACAGTCGGTATTCGCAGCGGGCACACCGGTCTCCACTGTTTCTAAGCTCTCGTCGCCGGATCGAGAGATTTGGTTGGAGACCCAATTTGTTGCCCTCTCCAGCGGAACGGCAGGGACGCATTCCGTTATGGGAATCTCGCGCGACATCACCGAACGCAAGCAGGCGGAGGAGACGTTGGCCCATCGCCACGTGGCAATGGAAGCGCTCTACATGACCTCATTGGAGATCAATACTCAACCGGATCTCACGGCCCTGCTCCAATCTATCGTGCAGCGCGCGGCGAGCTTGTTGCGAACGCAACAGGGTTCCCTTTCATTGCTGCAGCCGCATGGCCGGACTCTGAAACAGGTGACCCCCCACAATTTTGAGCTGCCCTTTACTTACCCCGATCAAGCTCTGGGAGAAGGGTTGGCCGGTCGCGTAGCCCATTCCGGCGAAATGCTGATGATAAGCGATTACGCCAGCTGGGAAGGTAGATTGCCCATCCCAGAGATGAATGGTCGGATTGTTGGGGTTCCGCTCAAGCGGGGAGAGCAAGTCATCGGTGTGCTTGAAGTGTGGGACGCGGATGAGACGGGTACGTTCGACACGGAAGAAGTCCAGCTGCTCAGCATGTTTGCTAACCAGGCTGCAGGTGCCATTGAGAACGCGCGCCTGTTCGAAGCCGAACAAGAGCAACGCGCCTTGGCCGAGGCGCTGCGCGAGACGGCCGAGACGCTCAGCGCATTATTCCGCACGATGCCAGTGATATCGCGTTGGTCACAGCCGACGGCAGATTGGTCATAGCGCGCCATCGGGGTTTCGAAGAGCACGGCCTGGCAGATTGGATGTCGCAGTGGAGTTATTCGCCGACCGAAACCCCGATTACTGAAAAGATTACACAAAGCAACACGCCGGTGATCATCTCCGATACGCGCAATCACGATCTCTGGGTCGAAGTTCCGAAGATGCGCTGGGTCAGATCCTTCATGGCGATGCCCATCCGGGTGCGAGACGAACTTGTCGGGGCCATCAATCTCCATAGCAGCGAGCCGCATCACTTTCTCCCCGAACACGGCTTGCCATTGCAAGCGTTTGCCAACCAGGCCGCCGTGGCGATCGAGCACGCGCGCTTATTCGAAGCACTACACACGAGCGAGGCGCGCCTACGGGCGCTCACACAGCGTGTCACAGCGGTTCGGGAGACTGAGCGCACGCACCTGGCGCGCGAATTACACGATGGGGTCGGCCAGCAGCTGACGGCTCTTCAATATAGCCTCGAACTATTACAACAGAACGGTACGGATGCCTCCACCCTGGAAAACGCGCGCACGAGCGTGAGCGCGGCGCTGGACGGCATACGGACGCTGATCTTTGACCTGCGCCCGGTCACGCTTGACAGATATGGGCTCGCGCCTGCTATCCGCCAACTGGTTGAAACGCTGCCAGGCCTGGACGGCCTCAGGATCAAACTCGACCTCGACGAGGTTGAACGCCTGTCACCGGAGGTGGAAACCGCACTGTACCGCATTGTGCAGGAATCACTCAACAATGTAGTCCGTCACTCCAACGCGCGGGCCGTAGTCGTTGAACTGCGCCGAACGGAAGGTGGCCTGCGCATGTGCGTGGGCGACGATGGCGTCGGCTTTGAGCACGACGCACTGCGACTTGACCAGAACACAACGCGCGGTCTTGGGGTCCTGGGGATGCAGGAGCGGGCCGAACTATTGGATGGTCAACTCGACATAGTTTCACACCCCGGCGCAGGAACGAACGTAAAGATCGAGATCCCGGTCGTCGGGTGACCAAGGAGTGCTGCGCTGCGAATTATCCTGGCCGATGACCATACGCTCTTGCTCAGCGCCAATCCCGACTTCGAGGTGGTAGCTGAGGCGGACGACGGCGCGCCGGCTGTGGCGCTGACCGCCCGTCTGCAGCCCGATGTCGTTTTGCTCGATGTCAGCAGGCCAGATATGGATGGCATCGAAGCCACGCGGCGCATCAAGGCCAGCAATCCCGTGGTGCAGGTGATTGTCGTGAGCATGCATGACGAGGAGGCGCTATTTCGCGCTGCGCTTCAGGCCGGGGCCTCGGGCTATGTACTCAAAGGCGCAGATTCGCGCATGCTAGCGACGGCTATTCGTGTCGTCGCGGCAGGCGAGCTCTACTTCACCCCCAAAATGACACGCATGCTGGTGCGCCGCTAGCTACATCTTTCTGGTCCGTCAACGGTCCGTGATGTCTCCAATCTAACAGCGCGTGAGCGCCAGGTGCTGGCCCGGCTCGCCGACGGCCTGACCAATCGCGAGGTTGCCGCCCAGCTGGGCATCAGTCCGAACACCGTGCAGACCCACCGCACCAGGTTTATGCGCAAGCTTGGGTTGAACAGCCGGCTCGAGCTGCTGCGCTATGCGCTGCGCGCAGGTCTCGGTAACGACACCACGCCGTGAAGCAGCGTCACGATTTGCTTTACGTCACATCAATGTAATAGCTACCCGAACTCATCCCTGCAGTGATTGACACGACAACTGAATAGCAAATAAGATAGATTTAGTCTTATGTATTTCCAATCCGGATTTGCGCTGCGCGGATTGCGAGTGGCGATAGCGATTCGGAGCCGCTCATGTGCTGTCTGTCCATCCTAACGCAGGCCTGGAAGGCGCTGGAAGCAGACCGCACGGCCGCGCGCCGAATTCGATTGGTGATTCGGGGGTGCTTTTTCTGAAAGTCCCCGCGTTACAGCGCAAGACCTGTCCCAGCTATACGAACTACTGCGGACCCCCCATCGGCGCAGCCCCGCTACAGCGAGCTTCAGACAGCCATCTAGAAAGTGATCTCCATGAACTTCATTTGCCAGACCTGATAAGAATTTGGTCATGGCTGCCCGCATAGTCCAAGTTTGTCTGCGGAGGTACCCGTAAACGCAACGTCTCAATCAAATACAATCGGGATGATCCTTGCGAAGCAAGCTGGCAACTGATTTCAAATATGACCGGATGAGTATGCTCTTTGCGGAAGCGCAATCTAAAAGTTAAGCAGGTGCACTATGAGCGAAATCGACAAAACGAAATCCAAAGCCTCCATCCTGGTGGTGGATGATGGGCCAACTACTCTGCATCTGCTCGTCCAAGTATTGGGCGAGGAAGGTTATTCCGTTCGACCTGCCCCCGACGGAAAGACGGCCCTCCAATTCGTCGAACACACCATTCCAGATTTGGTGCTCCTGGATATCAACATGCCCGGCATGGATGGCTATGAAGTCTGTAGGAGATTGAAAGCCAGTGAGGCTACGCAAGATATTCCAGTGATCTTCCTCAGCGCCATGGAGGAAAGTATTGATAAAGTGAGAGCTTTTGAGGCCGGTGGGGTGGATTTCGTTACCAAACCGTTCGAAGTTACGGAACTGTTGGCGCGGATCGAAACCCACATAGCATTACACGACTTACAGCAGAACCTGGAAGGACTTGTACGCGAACGTACTGAAGAACTGGCTGCCTCCAATGAGCAGTTGCGCGAAGAAATCGCCGAGCGAGTGCAGGCGGGTGCGGCGTTGCGGGAGAGCGAGCAACAATTATCTGTGATATATGATTCGGTTGGGGATGTACTCTATCACCTGGCTGTTGAACCTAATGATTGTTACCGCTTCCTGTCCGTCAATCAGACG
Source organism: Anaerolineales bacterium (assembly GCA_965248775.1). GTDB lineage: Bacteria > Chloroflexota > Anaerolineae > Anaerolineales > JBHHUI01 > JBHHUI01. The sequence goes on along the minus strand of OZ252150.1, from coordinate 6,264,544 downwards.
TTCCTGGAGGCTACCGGGCTGACCGAAGATCAGATTGTTGGCAAGCGCATCGAGGAGGTGATACCCGAGCCAGCAATCTGGATGGTCAAGGACAACTACAAGAAAGCTATTGATGAGATGAGGATCGTCCGCTGGGAAGAAACTTCGGTTTACCCGACCGGGGAAAAGGTTGGGGAAGTCAGCATTGCGCCGGTTCGTAATGAAGAGGGAATCTGTTCCCATCTTGTGGGTTCCGTCCACGACATCACCGAACGGGTGCAGGCGCAGGAGGCGTCGCGGGAGAGCGAGGCACGCTTCAAGCAACTTGCTGAGGCAGTTGATGATGTGTTCGTTCTGTCTGATGTGAAGGACTGGTCTGTCCTCTATGCCAACTCGGCCTATGAGAAGGTCTGGGGAAGACCTTTGCAGCACCTCTACGAAGACGAAGGACAGTGGGATGAGGGTATACACCCCGATGATCGCGTGCGTGTCCGGGAATCCTGGGAGCGGATGGTGGAGCAGGGAGAGCATTATGAGGAGGAATACCGGGTGATACACCCGGAAAGCTCCATGCGTTGGGTTCGGAGTCGAGTGTACCCGGTCCGCGATCAGAGTGGGCAACTCTATCGCATCGCGGAGGTTGTTCAAGACATCACCGCACGCAAAGCGGCCGAACTCGAATTACAGACCCATCGTGACCACCTGGAAGAATTGGTGCAAGACCGTACGGCAGAATTGGCTCAGGAACGAAATTTGCTACGCATGATCATGGATCACCTGCCGGATCACGTCTTCGTCAAGGATTCGGCCGGTCGCTATCTGGTCAGCAACCAGGCCCACGCGCACTTCGTCACTGGTAGCAACCCTGATTCCTTGGTGGGCAAGACCGCCATTGATCTTTACCCGGAGGAACTGGCGACGAAATACGGCGCCGAGGACCGCGGCCTGTTCGATTCGGGAGAACCCCTGCTCAATCAGGAAGAGGACTCCATTGGTTCGGACGGCACGCAAAAAACGCTGTTGACCACCAAAGTGCCGCTCCATAATCCGGAGGGCGATCTTACTGCCTTGATCGGCATCAGCCGGGATATTACCGAGAGCAAGGAAACTGAACGCTTGTTACTGGAAAGCCGCACGCAACTACAAAACATCTTGGACACACTGCCTGTTAGTGTTAGCGTGAAAGATATGGACGGCCGCTATCTCGTGCTCAATCGTCCGTGGGAGGACATCACTGGCAATGACAGAGTAGCGGCCATTGGGCGCACGGCGCACGACGTCTATCCTGGAGAACTTGCCGGCTACTTTCAAGACAACGAAACGCAGGCGCTCACTACCCTACAACCCGTTACCATTGAGGAAACGCTGCCAACTACACAAGGTGAGCGCACATTTATTACTACCCACTATCCGCTCTTCGACACAACGGAGCAACCCTATGCAGTCTGTGGCGCTTCCATCGATATTGCGGCGCGCAAGCAGGCCGAGGACGAAGTGCAGCGCAGCGTGCGACACTGCTTAAGGAGGTCGCCGAGGCGGTCAACGTTGCTGCTGACCTCGAAGAAGCGCTCCAGGTGGCGCTCGATAGGGTGTGTGCCTATACGCGTTGGCCGGTAGGTCACGCGTATCTGGCTGCCGCCAACGGCAAACTTGAGCTGCACCCGAGCGCAATCTGGCATCTGGACGAGCCGGCACGCTTCCGCAACTTCCAGGCCGAAACCGAACAACTGCACTTCTCTCCCGGCGTGGGCATGCCGGGGCGCGCCCTCGCTAGCGGCAAGCCAGCCTGGTTTGCCGACATCACCGGCAAAACGGATTTCCCACGTGCCCAGGTCGCGGAAGAGGTCGGATTGAGGGGAGCCTTTGGCTTTCCAATTATCGTTGGCGGCACGGTCGCCGCCGTCCTGGAGTTCTTCTCCGAAGCCGCCGAGCAAGCCGACGATGCCCTGCTGGAACTCATGGAACAAATCGGCGTCCAACTGGGGATCGTCATTGAACGAAAACGAGCGGAAGAGGCCCTGCGTGAAAGCGAAGCGCGCTACGAACGCGTGGCGGCCAACCTGCCGGGGGTGATCTATCGGCGCGCCCTGCATCCGGATGGCAGCATTTCCTACCCCTATATGAGCCCGGTCGCGCGCGACCTGCTGGGCATCGACCCCGAGGCAGCCATGGCCGACGCCAGCGTGGCGCTGGACAACATTCATCCAGATGACATGGAACGCTTCCGGGAATCCGTGCAGCAATCGGCCGACAAGCTCGATCCCTGGGAACTTGAGTTTCGCGCCAAACCTGGTACTGGTAACGCGGCATGGGTGCGTGGCAGCGCCCAGGTCGAGCGCGCCGAGAACGGAGACATCATTTGGCATGGATTCCTGATCGACGTCACCGCGCGCAAGCAGGCAGAAGACAAGTTGCGCGCAGTCTTCGAAACAACAGAAGATGCTATTCTGCTCGTCGACAAAGTCGGCATCGTGGATTGCAATCAGGCTATGCTAGATTCCTTTGGCTATACGGACAAGGAAGCGCTGCTCGGAAAGCCACCCTACTACTTCGCGTCTGATCCCCAGCCAGATGGGTGCAGCGCGCGTGCGTGGGCTGCAGAAATGAACGCGCATGTCCTAGAGCAAGGCGCATATACAGACGATTGGGAGGCGCGCCGAAGAGACGGCACCACGTTCACTGTGCAAGTCACGACAACTTTGTTCATTTTGGGAGACGAGCAGGTCATGTTGATTGTCCAGCATGACCTGACCGAGCGAAAAAGAGCCGAGCAAGACCTGCAAGAGAAGGAACTGCAAATCCGCACAATGGTGGAAAACATCCCGGACGGCATCATCGGCATCGACCAGGAAGGGCTGGTTACGTCCTTCAACCCGGCCGCGGAAGCCCTCTTCGGATACCAACCCGAGGCGATTATAGGACAGAACGTCCAGGTGCTGATGCCGGAAACCTACCGTGAGCGGCACGCCGCATCCTTTGCACGTTATCTGCGGACGGGCGAAGCCAGGGTCGTCGGGCAAGGATCGGTTGAGCTGGAAGGATTGAGCAAGGACGGCTCGACATTTCCCATCAGTCTCTCAATCGGCGCATATCAAGTTGCAGAGAAAACCTACTTTATCGGCAACCTGCGGGACATTACGGAACGCAGGCCGGCTCAGGCAGCTTTGCGGGACAGCGAGCAAAGAGCACAATCCCTCGCAGAAGTTACCAGTGCAGCCAACACGGCTGCCAGCCTGGACGAAGCGCTTCAGGTGGCGCTCGACAAGGTCTGTGCCTATACAGGCTGGCCGATAGGCCACGCCTACCTGCCCGCAGAAGACGGCGCCGATGAATTAGTACCAAGCGGCATTTGGCATCTCGAACGACAAGAAGGATTTCGCCCGTTTGTAGAAATCACCGAGCAGACGACTTTCGCGCCCGGCGTTGGCCTGCCTGGGCGCGTATTTGCCAGCAAATTGCCGGCCTGGATTGAAGACGTCCATAAAGACCCCAACTACCCACGGGCGCAGCTGGCCAAAAATATCGGCGTATCTGGAGCATTCGCCTTCCCCGTGTTGGCCGGGGGCGCGGTGGCTGCCGTGCTCGAGTTTTATTCAGAGACTCCTGAAAGCCCCGACGAGGCGCTGTTAGGGTTTATGGAACAGATTGGGATTAAATTGGGGATCGTGATCGAACGTAAGCTGGCCGAGCAGACACTGCGGCAGGCAAGGAAAGATTCTGAAGAACGAGCTGAGCAACTGGCAGTCTTGAATGAAGTGGGCCAGGACATAACGGCGACCCTTGAGCTGGACATCATGCTTCAGCGTGTCGCTAAACATGCCGTCCGATTACTGCGTGGTGAGAAGAGCATCATCTTATTGGTGAACTCAGAAAGTGAGGAACTGGTACAGGCCGTTGGGCTTGGTTACTCCATCGAAGAAATAAATACCTTTACCTTCGAGGAAGTTCGAGAAGGAATAAGCGGCTGGGTGCTCGAACAGAAGACATCCACAGTCTCGGTAAACCACCAAGAAGATGAACGCAACCGGGGCAGCGCGCGCGCTGCCGCGCTGCGGGATGAGCCTGCAACCTTGGCGATTGCGCCTTTGATCATCGAAGATGAAGTCATTGGCACACTCACCTGCAGTAGGAACCTTCAGGAAAGAGTATTTTCATCAGCCGACCTTACTTTGGTTTCCAGCCTGGCCAACCAAGCGGCCATAGCAATCCAGAATGCACGTCTTTACCGGGCTGCTCAGGAGGCCGAGCGCCTCAAATCGGATTTTCTTGCCAATATGAGCCATGAAATCTGCACGCCGATGAACGCTGTACTCGGAATGACCCATCTCGCACAGCAGACCGAACTCACCTCTAAACAGCGTGGCTATCTCAACCGCATCCAGACCTCGGCCAATAACCTGCTGGGAATCATCAACGACGTGCTCGACTTCTCCAAGATTGAAGCTGGTAAGCTCGAAATGGAATCGGTTACGTTCAAGTTGGACCAAGTGCTCGATAACTTGGGGGCTCTCATAAACGTTACCGCCGGAGAGAATGAATTGGAAGTTCTCTTCGCCATTGCACCGAATGTACCGACGTCTCTGGTCGGCGACCCCTTGCGCCTGGGACAGGTGCTCACCAATCTGGCCAACAACGCCGTCAAGTTCACCGAAAGCGGCGAAATCGTGTTGACAGCGAAGTTGGTCTCGACGGATGCAGACAAGGTGACGCTCGAATTCTCCGTAATTGACACGGGTATCGGCCTCAGCGAAGTACAGATCGACGGGTTGTTTCAAGCCTTTCGCCAGGCTGACAGTTCCACCACACGCAAGTACGGTGGCACCGGATTGGGGTTGGCTATCAGCAAGCAACTTGTGGAGATGCTGGGTGGCGAGATTTGGGTCGAGAGCGAGCCGGGCCAGGGGAGCACGTTCAGCTTCAGCGCTATTTTTGTTCGCCCTGTGGATACCGCCCAACAAAGACCGCAACCCACCCCCGACCTGCGCGGCATGCGGGTGCTCGTGGTCGACGACAACTTCGCCGCACGGGTGACCCTGCAAAGCTATTTAGAGTCGTTCTCCTTCGATATTAAGTTGGTCTCATCCGGGGAAGCCTGTCTCACAGAGCTACTGCGCACAATCCCGGATCAGCCCTACGGACTGGTATTGCTGGACTGGAAGATGGCAGGCATAGATGGCATTGAGACCGCCCGCCGGATCAAGGACAATCAAACCCTGGCACCGACACCTACCATTATCATGGTCACAGCCTACGGGCAAGCAGAAGTACGACGCCAAGCCGAAGCCGAGGGGATCGAGGGTTTCCTGCTCAAACCCATCAGCCAGTCCACGCTGTTTGATACCATCATGGGTGTCTTTGGCAAGGAACTTCCAAGCGCCCTGCCGGATGGAACCCAAGCCATGCCAGAAAATGCACAGGTCGCTACGCTCCGAGGCGCGCACGTACTATTGGTGGAAGACAATGAAATCAATCAAGAGGTCGCCCAAGGGTTGCTCGAATCGGCCGGCTTAGTCGTTACCCTCGCAGCCAACGGGGCGGAGGCCGTGCAAGCCGTCGAGTCGGAAGAGTTCGCCGCCATCTTGATGGACATTCACATGCCGAAGATGGACGGCTATGAAGCGACGCGCACCATCCGGGACGATCCGCGCTTCGCCCGGCTGCCCATCATCGCCATGACGGCGCATGCCATGGCGGGCGACCGGGAGAAGAGCTTGGCAGCCGGCATGAACGAACACATCACCAAGCCGATCGACCCCCAGGTTTTGTATGCCACCTTGAGCAAATGGATCGAGCCGGTGGAAAAGGAAATACCAGTCAGTGAAGCGCCGCCAAAAGCTAAATCCGAGAAGGTATTTCCCGATCTTTCGGGGATCGACACCCAGGCGGGGCTGCAGCGTATGGCAGGCAATCATGAGCGTTACAAAAAGCTGCTGCTGCGGTTCCTGACCGACCATGGCGGGATCGTGGATGAGATCGAAGGGGCTCTGGAAGCCAAAGATGAAGAAACTGCCATTCGATTAGCGCACACCCTCAAAGGAGTCGCCGGGAATATCGGTGCTCATCTAGTGCAAGCAGCTACGCAAGACCTTGAAGCCAGCCTAGTACTACAGTTGTAGATAAATGAGTGATGCACCACGACGTTTGTAATGATAGAACCTGGCGACGGCCTGATGATGGCGACGCCAATGCGACCAGGCGAGGATCTCCTGCGCGGTCTGCTGCACGCGCAACACTAGACGCCAGAGCAATCGCCGGATTTCGGCCACACTCAACCGCACGAGAGGCCGCGGCGGTGCTTGAACGCCGCAAGACTGTTGCGCGTCGCTGACAACAACGCCCCCTTTTTCAGCGCTTCGTGGCTTGGCGTGGTCGTTCGTATCGCGGCCAGATAAGCATGCGCCCACATCGCCAGAGTGGTATGGCGATACCAACCGGTCCAACTGCGCACTTCATATTGATCCAATCCGACTTCACCCTTGGCAGCCTCGAAGGTCACTTCAATCGCCCAACGGCTGCCGGCCACGCGCACCATGTCTTCCAGCGTGGTTTCCTGTGGCGCGAAGACCACGAAGGCTGTCAGTTCATGCAGGTCTTCGATTTTGCGCCGTATCAGCAGCCAGCGCCCCCAGCTCGCTTGCATGGGTGGGTTGAGCGGCAGCAGATGCCAGTCGTATCCGCGTGGACCTTTGGCCCCAGCGCCGGCGCTCAGTCGTATCCAATCTTCGGCAGGCAAGGTGGCCAGCACTTGCTTGACGCGGTGCTGTTTGAAACCAATCCAGACGTACTCCTTGCCCGAAACGGCCAGCGCGTAGGCCCGTTCTCGCTCTTCCAGCCACAGACGCAGGCGGCGGTCGTCGCCATAGACAGAGTCGCCCGTCACCCACGCCGCCGGCAGGCCGGTGTCCAGCGCCCGCGCCAGCATCTGCCGCGCCAGCGCTGGTTTGGTCGCAAACGCGCGGTCCGCGGGGATACCGACACTCGCACAGCGCACCGGGTCGTTGGTCCACTCCTTGGGCAAGTAAAGTTCGCGGTCAATCAAGGTGTGCCCCGCGCCACCCGCATACGCCAGGAAGACCCCGACCTGAGAGTTCTCGACGCGCCCGGCAGTGCCGCTGTACTGCCGGGCGACACCTGCGGAGTGACGACCCTTCTTGACGAACCCCGTTTCGTCGACGATCAGGACCGCTGTGGCATCGCTCAGATAATCGCGCACATATTGTTGCAGGTCATCGCGCACCTGGTCGGCGTCCCACAGCGCCCGCCCGAGCAGATGTTGCAGGCCGTAGGGCGTCGGCTGTCCGAGCGCCTCCGCCAGCTGCCAGCTGTGCTTGCGCTCTGCATTGCTCAGCAACCCGCGCAAATAGCCCAGCGCTTGCTCCCGCGCTTCCGCCCGGGCGAACCGCGCGCCAATGCGTTGTGCGACTTCCAGCAGTGCATCGGCCCAGCCCTGCACGACGGCCAGATCGGTTATGCCATTATCAACACGTCCGTTTGTCATTGGTATCTTCGCCCCCTTGTCGGAGCCAAACGATACCACATTTATCTACAACTGTAGTACTAGAGGGTACAGATGAAAGCCAACTGAGTGACAGCTTATCAGCCGTCAAAGAATCCCTCGATAGGGTATTGTCATCCATCAATACGCTAACGGAAGATACGCCTGAACAAACCCCAGACACATCCGCGGCGACTCGGACTCTCGACCCTCAAGAACTGTCGCCGATCTTCAAGGATTTGGCCCAAACCCTGGGTGAAAGCGACACGCGGGCCTTGGAGGTGATCAACCAGCTGAGAAATCAGCTGAGGGACGCAGGCCTGGATCCGCTTGCAGAAGTTCAAGCTATTCAAGATCTCATCGAAGGGTACGAATTCGACGCGGCCCTCGAAAAATTGTCTAAGCTCGCGCAGCAGCGCGGGATCGACCTGGAGGGACAAGAACATGCCTGACAACCAGACCGGACAGACTATTCTGGTCGTCGACGACGTGCCCAGTAATGTCGATGTACTAAACGACATCCTGAACCAGGACTACCAGGTCAAAGTCGCACTCAACGGTGAACGGGCCATCAAAATCACTGCCGGTGACAAAACCCCCGATCTTATCTTATTGGATATCATGATGCCAGGCATGGATGGATATGAAGTCTGCCGACGCCTGAAATCTAACCTATCTACGCGCAACATCCCCATTGTTTTCGTGACCGCTAGAGGCGAAGTGGAGGATGAAACGAAGGGCTTCGAGCTAGGCGCGGTGGATTACATCACCAAGCCCGTCAGCCCGCCCGTCGTCAAAGCACGCGTGCGTACCCAGTTGGCGCTCTATGACCAAAACCGCGCATTAGAGATACAGGTCCGCCAGCGGACGACGGAACTCAACGCCACCCGCCTGCAAGTCATCCGCCGCCTTGGAAGGGCTGCCGAGTAGGACAACACTTTAGTTTCACGGAGATTTCCCATGTTGAAGAGACTCTTTAAATCGATCACCTTACCTTTTGACAAGAGCATCGCCCATCCGGATGACCCCGACGATGTGCGTCTGGGAAAACGCTTGTTTGTTCGATTTCATCTTTTTCTTGTAATAATTATCCTGCTAATTACCATTCAAGGCATTATTATCGCTGATCGAAGATATGCGATGGTTATGTCTTTGTTCTTCATCGCATTCTTCTTTAACCTGGCGCTCCTTAGACGCAGCGGCCGCTTTCAAGTTGATTGTAGCTGAATGCTGACGACTGGAAAAGCGCATCGTCTGGAGCATATCTTGCACATGAATCGCTTATGCCCGACTGCCCAGCCCCGGCGGCTGGATAGGGTGAGCCCTGGCGATCATGCTTTTCCATTCGCAAACGACTTACGGAAGCGACCGCTTCCGGCAAATATTCATCGACCATTGGTACCGCTGGCTAGATCTCCACAAAGAAGATATCCCCGCTGACCAACGCTCCTACGTCCGCAAAACCATCCAAAAAATGATGGGCTGTCGCAACCCCCAATCCGGCTACGCGCGCTATGTCTGCCCGGGATGCGGCGAAGAAAGGATTGTGCCGTTTTCGTGCAAGACACGCTTCTGTCCGTCACCCAGTACCGCACAGTCACCCAGTCATTGGTATTACCCCGATTCAGTGGACAGTTGGTTAAGCCACTAAAGGTAATTGTTCATAGGCATGTGGGCTCATGTAATCCAGGGCCGAATGCATCCGTTGCCGATTGTAAAACACTTCGACATAGTCAAAGACGCTGGTGCGAGCAGCGGCCCGGCTGGCGTACAGTTGCTGGTATACACACTCGGATTTCAGGCTGGCAAAGAAGCTCTCCATGGGGGCGTTATCGTAGCAGTTTCCCCTTCGGCTCATACTGGGCGTGATGTCATGAAGCTTGCGCAGCGCCTGATACTCAGCGCTGGCGTACTGACTCCCCCGGTCAGAATGATGGATGAGACCTGGCGGCGGTTTTCGCGAACGCAGAGCCATCTCCAAAGCATCCAAAGTCAGTTGGCGGCCCAAGCGTTTGCCGAGTGCCCAGCCGACGATCCGTCGCGAGTACAGGTCGAGGACTGCTGCGAGATAGAGCCAACCTTCACTGGTTGCAATGTAAGTGATGTCGGCCAGCCACACTTCGTTAGGCGCAGTGGCCGTGAAGTCCTGAACGAGCAAATTCGGCGCTACGGGCAGGCTGTGCTTCGACTGGGTTGTCACCTTGTAGCTCCGTTTGCGTCGGGCTTGCAGGCCATGCAGGCGCAACAGACGGGCCACCCGGTTGTGGCCGCAGCGGATGCCGCGGTCCTGTAGTTCGCGGTGAATGCGCGGACAGCCATAGACGCCGCGATGCTGCTCAAAGATCGCTCTGATCTCGCGTCCCAACGCCTGGCTGGCTTGCTCGCGCGGGCTGACCGGCCGCTTGCGCCAGGCGTAGTAGCCGCTACGTGTGACTTGCAGTACCCGACACATCAGACTGATGCTGTACTCGCCTTTGTGTTCGTCAATGAAGCGAAATCTCACTTCTGCTCGCGCGCAAACACCGCCATGGCTTTTTTTAGGATGTCCCGTTCCTGGCGCACCACGTGCAATTCGCGCTTCAACTCCGCCAGCTCGCGGTCGCGCTCCTTCGGCTTTCCCTTTCCGGGAAATGCCTGCGCTCCATCAGCCGCGTATTCAGCCCGCCAGCGATTCAGACTGCTACTACTTACTCCCAAATCCAAAGCAAGCTGCTCAACCGCTGTGTCGCTATCATACGATAACCGAACGGCTTCGACCTTGAATTCGCGCGTGTATGTCTTCCGGGTAGTGGTTACATGGTAACTGATGGGGACCACGCTGTATTGTAGTAATGGAGATACAACTTGAGTACAGCTTCATGGTAAACGTCGGACTTGGAGAAAGAAAGAGTTTTGCGCACGAAGCGAGCCAGTCTCTGGCGCAAGGTGTTGTTCCAGCGTTCCACGTGAGATGTCTGGCCGCTTTCTTTGCCGACACTTTGGTGAGTGTCGTTTGGTAAAACCTTCTGGTAAGCGTGCCAGAAGTCGCTGAAGGAGCAACACGCTTTGTAGGATGCTGGGATGGATTTCCATAACGCGCGACAACTTTTTTCACTGCGGTCGCCAATAAAATAGGCCACCACTTGGCGCGTGCGCCGACACAGCGCGACCCATATCCAACGTTTATCGTTTTTTGTGCGTACAAATGACCATAATTCATCCAATTCCAGCACATCATCCGTTTTTACGGTTTCTAAAGTGTCAGCCAGGTTCGGCATAGCGCCGGCCTTCTCCAGAATCCAGCGTGCTAATGTCTGCCGCGCGATGCCAAAGATGCGCTCAATGCCGCGCATACTGGCTCGCTCTCGATAGGTGCGTAGGACAAATTCTCTGATGAACTCAGGATAAGAACGGCTTTGCGGTTCCAACATTCCATAAGCGGCGCAATCGAGACAATGAAACTTCTGACCGCCTTTATAGTCTGTACCATTCTTGACAATGTTGAGGCTCCTGCACTTTGAACACTCATGCGTGATGACACTCTGGATCATTTTGGCGCTCCTCTGTTTGGCAGGCCAACAACTTACTTTTTCCAGACTCATCAGTCAACATGTAACCACTACCGTCTTCCGGTATGTACTCATTTGGGTCCTCCCTGATCTGTGAATCTATCTTATCTCGTTGTCCACTAAACCAGGGTAATGCCAGTTGCGCACTTCACTCTGTGACGTGCAGACTGCGTCGTGAAACGAACTGGGTCGGTACCCAGTACCGAATGAACTGGGTCGGTATGTGGCAAGGTTCGTACCGATGAGTGGGTCAATCGCATCGCGCAGGAACTACTCGACGTGCCGCATCTACACCTCACGCTTACCACCCCGTCCAGAACCGGGACGGGACTGGGTCGCTCAGGAACTCCGCCAGACATGCCATGCTGATCGCCGTCTACTCGATGTCATGCTTAAAGTCGCCGCCGAAGCCGTCCGCCAGGTCGTAGAAGATGATCACCCCGGCCTGCGCATCGGCATGATCTATACCTGCCACACCTTTGGCCGGGATTTGGGATTTAAACCCTACGTCCATCTCGTTATCCCAACCCAGTATAGCGACCCAGTTCGTTCGCTACTGGGCTTTTGGGACTGGGTGACGAAGGGCGGCCTTAACCGCGACAACGCCTGGATCGAAGTTGATGCCATCCCCGGCGGTAAGTTAGCAGCGAAGTGGCGCTATCTACTTTGCAAGGAACTTCGGCGTTTGCGTCCTCACGATACAGACTTGCGCGCTACCATCGACAAAATCTATCGAAAATACCGGGGATTTCAGGTCTACACAGACAGCTTCTACCCCAAAGGCCTCGAAGCCGCAAAGTATATCGGGCGCTACCTCGGCCATCCGCCCCTCGCCACGTCTCACATCACTCAGTATCACGACCCAGTGCATTCGTCATCACGATGCAGTCCGCACGTGACTGTATGACCCAGTGCATTCATCATCACGATGCAGTCCGCACGTGACTGTGCGACCCAGTTCATTCGTGACTGGGTGATGGACGGCGGGTGCAGTTTTGGTATCGCGAGACCGCTACCGGCTTACGTCGCGATGTCAGTCTTTCACCGCTCGAATTCATCTCCCTCCTGGTGCCACACCCCGTCCAGGACCGGGACGGGACTGGGTATCCCTCCCAAAGGCACGCAACTCGTCCGCCACGCTGGTCTCTATGCTCGCAATGTCAAAGCAAAGTGGGCAGAAATCGCAAACACAGCCCTCGAAGTCCTCCGGCTCCAAATGCCGCTCTTTGACCTGGAGCCTTTGGCTACTTTTTTTAAGACCCTCACCTGGCGCGAACGCATAACCCGTGCCTGCCGGCAGGGCAGGTGAAGCAAGCTTCGGCTACGACCCGCTCGAATGCCAGAAATGCGGATGCATCATGGAATTAGTTGAAATCTGGGAGCCCCAACGCGGCCATGTCTGGATACCCCCCCTACAGGGGCACACGTGAAGCGCTGGCTCGAAACCCACCGCCAGCGCAAGGCGGCCCGCGATGCACTCTCCGCCCGTCTTGCCGCCCGCCCTGCTCGCTTCGCCCAACTCGCTTTCGCCTTCTACGACACTTCCTGAAAGGCCATGGATCTCACCACCCAGTGCAGTACACATACCGACCCAGTTCGTTTCACGACGCAGTCTGCACGTCACGACCCAGTGCATACGTGACTGGGTGACTGTGCGGTACTGGGCTGGACTGTGTACTCGCCTGACCGGTCTGCGTTTCTCACGCTGACACTTTTCGGGCTGCCTGGTCATCGAAAAGCGGCTGTTTTCCACACCCCTTTCAGCAGCGGGTGATGGCACGACTCTTCAAAAAGACAGTGAATTGCATCGCCTTTGTGCTGCGGGAAGTGCAGCACAAAAAAGTATAATTTCCTAGATCTCAAGCAAGCTTTCCTTCATTTCTGGAGAATCAAAACGGCTCATACCAAGTGAAAAATTAACCACAATGCTTGTTAATAACACTGTGAAATGCAATACGGAAAAAGCTAATATTCTCTTAGTAAATATATTCATATAGGCACGTAACTGTAGTTATAGGCTATATCTTGAGGTCAGATTATTTTGATGTCCCATGAGCTAAAATCCCAATCTGCAAGCAAATCGCGCAATTCACCTTTTCGATGAACGTTGAATTTTCTGAATACGTTTTGAACATGGGTCTTGACTGTTTCGTTTGATATAAAAAGTTGCTCGGCGATTTGCTTGTTGTTGTGACCCAGGCAAATATAGGCTGTGACATCCTTTTGGCGGGGAGTGAGATCATCCCAAATCTGGACGAATTGACCGGTTTGTACATCCTTGTCACTGGCATCCTTGATGAGGTCGTTTACGATTTGACCCTTTGTACGCTGGCGGCGGATAGCCAAATGATCGAGGAGCGGCGTGACCTCGGGATCGAGTTCAAACGTCAACTTGTCAGATGGAGGTGGAGAGATCAGGTTGCGAAGAAATTTGAAGAAGGACATAGCTACATATCTGCTCCCCTCTGGACGTAGTGTTGCAAACCTATTCTATGAGAACTTATGTTCCCATGCAAGTTCCGACACAAGATAGGTGGAATCTCATATACGATTGGACGGGAATACGCAGAGGAGCCGTACTTATTGCAGTCAAATGTGTTAAGTAGAGTTCGCCACTACCGCACAGAGTTGTAAGGGCAGTAAACTAGTTCGCTTGACATCCCCGGTGTGTGAAACCGACCGCAAAGGTGTGAGAAAATATCTATATTCAAACACCTTGTATATTGAAAAGAGGAGAGAATGAGAATGGAATCTCAGGAACGCGCGCAGCTCAATGAATTGATGAGGCTCCAGGAAGATATGTGGACACTCATTGATACAGTATTCACCAATGTAGCAGCGGCGGATGCCTGGGACCGCAAGCACGGCCCGGACTGGATCCTCGCAGATGTACCTTACCATCTCGCCTACTTCGACCGCGATCTAATAGCTCGACCCTTGGAGATCGGTGAAGAGATGCCGCCCGAAGAGCAGATCAAAATCCTTGATTTGGGAAGTTGGAATGAAGCCGAATTTGCGAAGCGGCCACAGAATCAAACACCGGCAGAATCTGTCGCAGAAATGAAAGCCACCTGGGCTGACATCCGTCGGATAGTGGCCGGGTTTACAGATGCAGATCTGGAAAGGATGATGTGGCAACCCCTGGTGGGAATAGGTTGGATTCCATTCTCAGCAGGTCTATCGATCTGTCGCAATCATGAATATAGCGAGTTTCTCCAGGCCCGGATTCATTTGGGGGACGCGGAACCGGTCCCGAGTGCGGAGCTCACGGACGGTTACCTCGCGAATATGACGGGCAGCATTTTACAATTCTTCGTGGATCAGGACGCAGCTGCAGGCAAAGAAATGGGTGCCACCTTCGACTTCACAGACCCGGGTGTCAGTCCGAAGTCGATCCGGGTGATGGACGGAAAGCTTTCCGCCGAGCCGGAGGTCACTGCAGATGCCGGACTGGTATTGAAATTAAATTCAGTGACGTTCGAAAAGGGATTACGGCAGATTCAGAGCTTCAACAAATCTCTCGAAACTGGTGACCTACAGATTGGCGATCGTACAGGATTGGACAAGTTCTATACAATCTTCCCAAGTTTTCAGTAATACTCCGACGTATCACGGTGCGTCTTCCGGCCCATCGTCAACATGCCGGTTGTAGAAATCCAGCAGCGCATCCTGATCGAATTCCGCTAGATCAAGTTCCCATCCCCACGCTAGCGCCACAATCTTCGTCGGCAAACGATCATTGGGAAAGATGAGCAACTTCGGATAGCCATATTGGGAGTCTGGAGCGACATCGAACAAGCCCAGTAGCTGATCCTCAGTATCCGAACAACCATCCGGGCAGTTGAAGGCCACTACCACCCAACCATGTTCTAAATTGTGTACCCAAGCCTCCGGGGGGATCGCGTCGATATACATCCCTGCTTCTTCAACCCATACAGGCCAATGGAGTCCGGACGAAGGTGGGAAGTGCGCATAGTCTGCGTTAACGCCCCGCTCAACATGCCCCCGTCCTTCGTCAAATACCGGATACTCTAAGGAAATCGTAATCGCTCCGGAAGGTTCTGTGGGCACGAAGATGCCTTCACTTGTCTGTGAATCTTCTTCGGTCAAAGGCTCCGGAGTCGGCGCAGCCGAAATTGCAGTTGCGCCCCCGAGTGCACGACGAGTTGGGGTTGGTTCGAGGTTCACTTCGACGGCGGGCTCTTCCGGCGTGCTGCCCCCGCAGGCTAAAGTTGCGCCAATGAGAACCGCGAGCGCTACGAGGACGGGTCGTTTGTTTTTTCGGTAGTGGTTACATGTTGACTGATGAGTCTGGAAAAAGTAAGTTGTTGGCCTGCCAAACAGAGGAGCGCCAAAATGATCCAGAGTGTCATCACGCATGAGTGTTCAAAGTGCAGGAGCCTCAACATTGTCAAGAATGGTACAGACTATAAAGGCGGTCAGAAGTTTCATTGTCTCGATTGCGCCGCTTATGGAATGTTGGAACCGCAAAGCCGTTCTTATCCTGAGTTCATCAGAGAATTTGTCCTACGCACCTATCGAGAGCGAGCCAGTATGCGCGGCATTGAGCGCATCTTTGGCATCGCGCGGCAGACATTAGCACGCTGGATTCTGGAGAAGGCCGGCGCTATGCCGAACCTGGCTGACACTTTAGAAACCGTAAAAACGGATGATGTGCTGGAATTGGATGAATTATGGTCATTTGTACGCACAAAAAACGATAAACGTTGGATATGGGTCGCGCTGTGTCGGCGCACGCGCCAAGTGGTGGCCTATTTTATTGGCGACCGCAGTGAAAAAAGTTGTCGCGCGTTATGGAAATCCATCCCAGCATCCTACAAAGCGTGTTGCTCCTTCAGCGACTTCTGGCACGCTTACCAGAAGGTTTTACCAAACGACACTCACCAAAGTGTCGGCAAAGAAAGCGGCCAGACATCTCACGTGGAACGCTGGAACAACACCTTGCGCCAGAGACTGGCTCGCTTCGTGCGCAAAACTCTTTCTTTCTCCAAGTCCGACGTTTACCATGAAGCTGTACTCAAGTTGTATCTCCATTACTACAATACAGCGTGGTCCCCATCAGTTACCATGTAACCACTACCGTTTTTTCGGCAATCAAGCATATGATCATCCATTGTATATTGAGTGAGGTGCACGAAATGATACTACATCGGTGGGACCTGCCTCCAGCGGAGGCACGGCAATTACAGAAAAAACTACGCGCCGATCTAATTCTTGCCTGGGACGACCGCCCGATAAATTTTGTTGGTGGCGTGGATGTCAGCTTTCCGACAAAGAACCGGGCGAAGGCGGCAATTGTCGTGCTGACCTATCCCGCTTTGGTTCCAATCACATCTGTGACAGCGCAGGCACCTGTCCAAATGCCTTATATTCCCGGATTGCTCAGTTTCCGAGAGGCGCCCGTGATTCTGGCTGCCTGGGATATGCTCGCTGGCGGCGCTCGCTTGCCGGATGTGATCTTCGTCGACGGCCAAGGCATTGCCCATCCGCGCGGCATTGGTCTTGCGGCGCATGTTGGCTTGTGGTTGCAGCGCCCCACTATCGGTGTGGCGAAATCGCGACTGTATGGTCGCCACTCTGAGCCGGGAGCGGCAAAAGGCGAAGTAGCGCCGCTCACCGACCAAAAAGATTCGAACCTCCTGATTGGGGCTGTTGTGCGCACGCGTGAGAATGTAAAGCCGGTGTACATCTCGCCCGGGAATCTGATCGATGTGGATATGAGTGTAAAACTCACCCTCGCATGCGCTACACGTTACCGCTTACCTGAACCCACCCACTGGGCGCACCGTGTGGCCGGTGGCGCAAAGCTGCCGGTTGGTGAGAGGGCTTAACGCATGAACGTGCAAGTGCTATGGCCCAAGGATAGAAAGAGAACTTTGTGGCCCCGCTCCCCAGCGGTTTTGCCCTAAATCAGAAATGCTTGCAACAATCGCCCCGGGCAATACTTCAATCAATTCCACTGCGGTTATCCGATTTTTCAAATCAACGTCTGCTGTTGTTTCTGTGATCACACGTAAGTAGTTGTCCGTCAATCCGCTCCAACGCTGTCCAAGTCCAAACGGCTCACTCTGCTCCCAGAGCACTGCCTGGGTTGTCCCTACAAAACGATCTTGAAAGTCGCGTTCCAGTTCAGCGCCAAGGGCGTGCATGCGTTTACTGCGCGCCTGCATCACATCGGCGGGAACCTGATTGGGCATATTTGCAGCCGCTGTTCCTTCGCGACGGGAGTAGCGAAAGATATGCAGACGGGCAAAGTTCATTGCTTCGATAAACGCAATTGATTCTTCAAACTCCGCGTCTGTCTCGCCGGGAAAGCCTACGATGACATCTGTCGTGATCGAAAACCCTGGGATGGCAGCACGCGCCTGCCTCATTAACTTCGAGAAGCGCAGCTGATCCGTGCGGCGTGCCATGCGCTGTAAGGTCGCATCGCAGCCGCTCTGCAAAGGGAGATGCAAATGCGGAAGCAGGCGGGGCTCCTTCCAAAGAGAAAAAAACTCGGCATCCAGGTCCCAAGGCTCGAGCGACGAAAGTCGCAGACGGGGCAATCCCGTTTCCGTCAGTATCAATTGCACCAATTGCTTCAGTCCATTTGCATTGCCCCGGTCGTGCCCATACGAGCCCAGATGCACTCCGCTCAATACCGCTTCCTGATAGCCGGCCTCGACAAGCTCATTGAGCTCCGCGAGTATATGCGCCTGAGAACGACTGCGGCTCTGCCCTCGCGCGACAGTAACAATACAGAACGTGCAGCGATTCTCGCAACCGTCCTGGACTTTGACAAAGGCGCGCGTCCGGTCGAATTCTGGCGCCGCAATTGGGGAGGCCTCCAGCGCTGGAATTGGGTCTGCATCCCGCAACAAACCAGCAGCGGCAAGTAATCTTGGCAGATTATCTTTCCCAGCGTTATCCACTACCAGATCAACACCGAGAGCAGCTGTCGTTTCCGGCTCCAGTGTGGCGTAACACCCCGTGACCACAAAAGATGCTGTCGGATGGACGCGCTTCAGTTGCCGAACAACATGACGAGACTTCCGACCGGCAGCCTGCGTTACCGCGCAGGTGTTGAAGACTACGAGATCGACCGCATCGCCTGGGCCGACGATACGATGCCCGGCTGCAGCAAAGGTGCGTCCGAGGGAATCGATCTCGCCCAGATTTAGACGACAGCCGACGGAATCAAGACGAATGCGCATAAGGTTTGAATTGGTTGAATGAATTCCGCGGAGATGCTTTATCTTCGAAGTTGAGTGTTAGATCCGAACAGTCGAAGCGGTAGCCGCAGTTCGGACAGATAACCTTGCAGGCGCGTTGTAACATTTGCACCCCACACAGATCACAGTTGAATTGACGAGTGCTTGGCCCCGTGACATTCTGAAGGTCTATCATGATCCGATTATAAATCGATTATTCAACGGATTGATACTCAGCGCACTAACGACGGATGAGTGGCAATAAATAATAGCCCAGGATTGCAAGGATGATGGGGATAAAGATTCCAGTGAAGCCCGAGGGAGACCCAAGTGCCAGGATGAGCCAGCCGACGAGCGCGCCGATAATAGTTCCGATCAGCCGCCGATTCATTAATTGCCGATCCTGCTGTCCGCGTAGCCGGGCGGCGATAAGGCCAATCCCCCATACGCGGTAGCACGTCCTCTAATCGTGTTCATGTGCACCATCGTTGCATGAGGCGCAAAGTCTCCCTGGAAGGCGGCCCGCGGCGCTTGGGCGGCGTCCAGCACGGGGGCGGCACTTTGAAATGCAATAGTTCAGCAATGCTCCAACAGTGGTCGGTCACACTGGCTGCGAGAGCCGGTGTACGTTGCACCCAACGATATCCGTGCGAGCCGACCGAGAGCCGCAACCGCAAGCTCTTATGATAGTCACAGAAATTGTAGAAACAGCCGACGACAAACATGCCCGCGGCGAGGGTCTCGGCTTGTTGCGCCAGATGGCGAGTGCGGCGCGCGAGGCAGCTCAACCGTTGGCGGAACGTGGCGTTCAGCCGCTCGATATAGGCAGTGTTGATCATGCCGCGGCCCTGGGTGGCATCGATGAGTTGTGTAATCATCTCACGTGCACCTTGCACGATGCGGCGGTCGATAGTCAACTTGCCAGCCGCACGTTGTTTGACAACTTGTACAATGGCGATGTCAGGCCAGGACAGCAGCTGAGGTCGGCCGTGTGGACCGCGGCGTGGCAAGGGGGACCGGAAGGCTTTTCGAAACGCGTCCACATAGCTCGCCAGACCGTCCACCGCCAGCAGGAGCGGTCGCGCGAGAGCAACCGCACGGATTTGCTCGGCCAGCGTGCGAATGAGCTCTTTGTCACGTTTGGCACTGATGACGCCACCCAGCCACAGCCTCGTAGGGACCATCATGGCCATGGCCATCCAGAGCGTGCCGCGTTGCGTCTTGACTTTGATCTCATCCGCTTGTACTTGTTGCAAGTCCAACTGACTTTTCCCGACCACATGCGCATGGATGGCATGGCACCGTTCTCCCGCACGACGCCACCATCTCTGCACTGTACGCTCGTGCAATCCGAAAGCCGCCACGATCGCCTGGCGCGGGCAACCATCACGACCCTGTCGGGCGCGACAAGGGTAGGCCAGCAAGGTGATTACCAACATCACGATCTTAGGGTCAGTGCGCAAGCGATAGAAAAGCGTGCCTTTGGTCGCCGCGAAGGTCGTGTCGCACACCTCGCACTGGTAGTGTTTTTCCTGCTGACTATGGACGCTGATATTCCCTTCGCCAGTTTGACCTCTTGCCGCACAATCGATATTCGGGCAGAATGCTTCCGCCGGGTTCATTGGCCCCCTCCTGCATTGCATAAACCACAATTACAGGAGTTTGCTAGTGAACCCGCTTTTGTTCAAGCGCTAGCGCTCAATACCAGCGATCACGGTTAGAGGATGTCCTACCCCATACGCCGATGATGCCGAAAAGTGCCGGACCCCAGCCATTATCTACAATGAAATTCGATGGCGAGGAAAGCGCACCAAAGATCGCTCCGCCCACAATGAAGAAAAGCAGATAGCTACCTATCAGCTGAACAAATATGACGAGTGCAGTAATAATCACGACGATTCCTCTCTTAGATAAACGCTCTGCGTATCTTACAATGCCGAATATCAGGAATATAAGGTGTGATTATGGATCAGTCAAATTGCACCTATCTGTTGAATTCAGAGAGAGTATATTAAGTCGTTCTCAGGATGCATGAGTTCGTTTATAGTTGTAAGTTAGTGAGCATCCAGCATGTGAGATTTCGCCAGTCAATATTCGAATCTGCGTTGTTTTCTCATAAAAATTAGCGATGGCAATATGCAAATAAAGCACACTTGGCATCAGCGGCTCTTCCCATGGCTGACCTGGACGATCAGTACTTCCTTGGGTTGGATACTCACATTCTTTGTCGTAGGCGCGATTTCATTTTCGGCTGGTATTTGGGGCACAGACGAAATCGAAAGGTAGCCGTGAAAATTTCAATCGAATCGCAACACGCCCCCCACAACACCACGAACACTTTTCATCGGACTCCATGACAAAGTTTCCGCAATCAGGGCATTTAGGAGCAACTCATGAATATCCAGGACCTACGTCTTCTCTTTGAGTTTAATTACTGGGCAACAAGAAAAATATTGACATCCGCCGTAAAAATTGACCTTGAACAGTTTACTGCCGCAGCACCGTGTAACTTCGGCAGCCTCCGTGGCACACTCGTTCACATCCTCGGTGCCGAATGGCTCTGGCGACAACGCTGCCAGAATAATACTTCTCCTGCCGCCCTGCTCTCGCAAGAAGAATTCCCATCTCTCGAATCCCTAAGAGATCGTTGGAATGGAGAAGAACTCTCCATGGTGGAATATCTAAATGGACTAAATGATGAAAACCTGAAGAGTCTTGTTCACTACAATAGATTTGGCGGGGAACCTCGGGAGAACGTACTGTGGCATCTGTTAATACATGTTGTCAATCATGGTACAGAGCATCGCAGTGAGGCAGGCACATTGCTTACGCAGTATGGCGCCTCGCCAGGAGATATAGATTTCGTTTATTTTTTGCGAAGTCGCAATTGACGGCACTTTCAGGAACGGATTCCGGACAACGCATCTCGGAATTCCTTTTCAGTTGACAGCCCGAATTTAGCTATGCTATCGTGTAGCACCACAGAGAGCCGCCAGAATCGATGCAATGGATTATTCAGTAGCAGAACTTCGAGTTGCCATCACAGCCGGCGGTGCGGGCATCGGCCTCGCAACCGCGAAGCACTTCATCCAAGCCGGCGCGCGCGTACACATCTGCGATATCGAGGCCGGGCGATTGACCGAGGCGCACAATACATTCCCGGATATCGGAACCACTATAGCGGATGTCTCGGACCCCAACCAAGTTGACCATTTCATTGCGGAAGCATTGGAACATCTCGGTGGCTTGGATGTTCTGGTTAACAATGCGGGTATATCGGGTCCCACCGCGCGGGTTGAAGATGTCTCGGACGAAGACTGGTCGCGTACTCTGGCAGTCAATCTGAATGGACAGTTTTACTGCACGCGCCGGGTTGTGCCGCATTTGCGAGCGAATGGCGGCGGCTCGATTGTAAATATCTCTTCTACTGCCGGGCTGTTCGGTTATCCATTCCGCACACCCTATGCCGCCTCCAAATGGGCAGTCATCGGCCTCACCAAAAGCCTGGCAATGGAGTTGGGTGAATTCGGCATCCGCGTGAACGCCATTTGTCCGGCTTCGATTGATGGGGACCGTATGGATGGCATCATCGAGCATGAAGCAGCCGCGAAAGGTGTGACGCCTGAAGAGCTTCGCGCTGCAGTCCTTCGGCAGTCTTCATTGCGCACCTTGATAAAACCGGAAGAGATAGCCGACACAATTCTCTTCCTTTGCTCATCCGCCGGAAAGAAGATTAGCGGTCAGGCCATCTCGGTGGATGGTGATTCTGACTCGCTGCGTACCTAAGGGAAATTAACATGTTGCCTTCAATGTCCAATCAGCAAGCCATCACCGAATTTCTTATGCGTACTGACCCACCCCTGTTGGGAGTCGTGGGCACTGTCAACCCGGATGGCTCGCCCCATGTTGTGCCGCTGTGGTATCGCTATGACGGCAGCAAAATCTTTTTATGGACATTGGAAGGCCGTCGCTGGGTGAAGAACTTGCAGAATGAGCCCCGCGTGTCGCTCTCAATCCAGGAAGACGAAGAGCCTTTC
The DNA here is from genome assembly GCA_965248775.1 of Anaerolineales bacterium. Lineage (GTDB taxonomy): Bacteria > Chloroflexota > Anaerolineae > Anaerolineales > JBHHUI01 > JBHHUI01. Next base: position 6,242,271 of record OZ252150.1, on the reverse strand, counting down.
GGCGGTGTTGTAATTAAAGGCCGAGCGCAGGTGGATACCAGCGACGATGCGTGGATTTCGGAAGAAATCCGTACCATCACACGAAACTACATTCCCGAAGATGGAATAGAAGATTACATTGCCGGCTGGCCCGAACTTCGAACAATTGTTACGATCACTCCCGAAAAGATGACTTCGTGGGGCGACGGTTATTAGTTCGACCTTGTACAACACTGAGCAGCCGCTTGTCCGTCACTGCGCTTTAGTGGTTTGACACAGGCGAGAGATTTATTTATGGATAAGGTACTGTTAAATTCATGCCTATCTATTCCCAGGGGGTCCGAGGAAGTGCAATTGGAGGCTATATGTCGGAAACTGTACATATAAAACGTACGGGGCGCGTGCTCGAGATCACCCTTGATCGGCCACCGGTCAATGCCATCAACAAACAAACCAATATCCAGCTCTATGATGCCTTCAGGCAACTAAACGATGATCTCGAACTGATAGTGGGTATCATCACTGCCACGGGCGAGAAGATTTTTTCCGCCGGTTGGGACCTGAAAGAAGTGGCAGCGGGAACAGAGGATTCCATCCCCGACAGCATCGATCTTGGCCCCGGAGGCTTAGGAGGCATCACTGAATTTTTCACATTGACTAAACCGCTCATATGCGCGATCAATGGGCATGCTGTGGGTGGCGGTTTTGAGATGGCAATGGCCTGTGATCTCGTTATCGCCGCAGAGCACGCAGAATTCTTCTTGCCCGAAATGCAACGGGGTTTTCTACCCGATGCGGGCGCGGTGCAGCGCTTACCACATATATTGCCACCTCATGTGGTCAACGATCTCATCTATACCGGTCGCAGGATGAGTGCGGCGGAAGCGGCCCGTTGGGGCTTAGTGAGAGACGTAGTAGCGGCACAAGATTTGATGTCCACAGCGCGGCGCTTGGCTCAGCAGATTGCCGAAGGTGCACCCTTGGCTTTGGCTGCAGCGAAAGAGGTCTTAAGCACTTTCTCTCAGTTAACCATCGAAGAATCCTTCGCCGAAACCAAGAAATCCTGGAGAAAAAAGGGTCGCTTACCACTATTTGAACGCATGTTGTTTTCCGAAGACTACAGCGAAGGCCCTCGCGCTTTCTCCGAGAAGCGCAAACCCGTCTGGAAGGGAAAGTAAACCAGACGCCCCAGATGCAACGGTTGCAGCCTCTGTTGGCGCCCCGCTCGCTCGCCATTATTGGTGCCTCGCCCCATGCCGACAGCTTCGGTCACGATGTGGTTCGGGTACTTCTTGAAACCGGCTACAAGGGGGCATGGCACCCGGTCAATCCCAAGTACTCGTTTGTAGAAGGTAAACCCCGCTATGCCAGCCTCGGCGAGGTGCCCGGTCCTGTGGATCTGGCTGTGGCCTGCGTTGGTGGCAAGCGTATGGAGGCTTTATTCGATGAAGCCATTGCAACTGGCACCCGCGCGCTGGTGATTTTCGACAGTTGCTACCTGGAAGACGACTACGAACCCAAACTATTGCAACGGCTGCGAGATAAAGCACAATCAGCGGGGCTGCTGGTGTGTGGTAGGAATGGCATGGGATTTTATAACTTCGATGCTCATACCCATATAAGCTTCCAGGCGCCATTGAATAACCACTGCGGCGCTATTACCGTGCTTACCCATTCAGGCACAGTATTTGTGCAGCTGGCCAACCATGATCTCCGTTATCGCTGCAATATGGTAGTTTCTGCAGCTCAGGAAATCAGCTGCACGATAGCCGACTATCTAGATTACGCCCTGGACCAAGACAGCACGCGGGTTGTGGCCTTATTTATGGAGACAGTACGCGATCCTGTGGGCTTCAGACAGGCTCTGGAAAAAGCCAATACTAAGAACATTCCTGTCGTAGTGCTGAAGGTGGGGCGTACTGCACAAAGTGCACAGCTGGCAGCTACCCATTCCGGCGCGATAGCGGGTAACGATTCCGTATTCGAAGCATTATTTGAGCACTATGGCGTGGTGCGGGTGCGCAGCCTGGACGAGCTGCTCGCCACAGCCGCCCTGCTCTCCCAGTGTGCCTCACTGGGACCGGGAGGTGTCGGCGCGGTGACAGATTCGGGTGGTTTGCGCGAATTACTCCTGGACCTAGCCGCCGACATAAAACTGCCCTTTGCCAGCATCACCGAACGTACAACAGAGGCTTTGGCAAAGCGCCTGCCACACGGCCTGGAACCCTTTAATCCCCTGGATTGTGCTGGCCCACTTACAAATGACTACGCAGCAGTGTTTCACGATTGCCTAGAAATTCTGCTGAACGATCCGAATATCGCTCTTAGTCTATTCGAATTCGATGCTCAGGACCGTTATCTGTATATACCGGAATTCGTCGAGATTGCCAAAACCGTAGGCAAGAAATCCGCTAAACCCCTGGTAGTCTTAAACAGCCTCGCAGGCAGCTTCAATCATGATCTCGCCACTGATTTGGCCTCGGCGGAGATCCCCTTGATTAACGGGGCGAGTACTTGTCTACAGGCGGTTAAAGGCGTTTTTGCTTACCGGGAATTTAAAAATCGCCCAGTAGCCATCTTAAGCCATCAAGCAGACCATGAAACTGTGCAACGCTGGCGCACGAGACTCGTTCAAGGGTCCGCATTGGATGAGTATGAGGGACTTAAGCTGCTATCGGATTTCGGCATTCCAACGGTACCCAGCCGTCTTGCCCACTGAGCCACAGAAGCCAACCAAGCGGCTCGCGAGCTGACTTGGCCAGTGGCCATGAAAACAGCATCGCAAGGTGTGCATCACAAGACGGATGTGGGCGGCGTGTATCTCAATCTTTGGAACGAACAAGCGCTCAGTGAAGCTTATAAAGAGTTATCCGCAGGATTGGGAGAGCGGGTCATCGTCCAGTCCATGGTCGAACCCGGTATTGAGCTTGCCTTTGGCATGATCCGGGACCAACAATTTGGGCCCGTGGTGATAGTAGCTGCGGGTGGCACCTTAATCGAATATGTTGCGGATCGCGTGGTCGCTTTAGCGCCCTTCGATGAAGAAGAGGCAGCTCGCCTTGTAAGTAAATTAAAGATTTACACTCTGTTGAAGGGCTACCGCGGAAATAAATCATCGAACGCGGGAGCTTTGTTGCAGTGCTTGTGTCGGTTTTCTATTCTGGTTGATTCCCTATCCGATGTTTTACTGTCACTGGACGTCAACCCAGTTATTTGCGGGCCAGAGAGTTGTGTTGCCACAGACGCGCTAGTGTACGGCATCAATGGGGACATATAAAAACATCCTCACTCGGCCATGCTAAGGAATGTCGATGAGGCTATAAGAGCTAAGTTAAAATGACAATACTCCAGGTAAGGCGCGTGCCTCCAACACCTTGACACCCCAGATTAAGAACGAAGGGAGATGTGTAGATGGCCAAATGGGAAACGAGCATTATCGTCAATCGCTCAGTAGAGGATGTATTCGCGTTTGTCACCGATCCTAAACATGGCTCAAAGTGGCACCGCAGCGGTGAGATCACTCCCCTCTCAGATGAGCCGATCAATGTAGGCTCGAGATATCGCGTCACGGGTCGATTTATATTCTGGAAGTTTGACAGCGATTCGATCGTCAGTGAATATGAAGAAGATCGTGTCGTCGCCTATCAATCCGAATCAGGACCTTATCCATTTGTCTTACGTTACATTTTCGAATCCGTGACAGGTGGCACGTGCCTCACAGAGATAGGTGAAGCATCTCCGCCGCCTGCGATGATTTTCGCGATCCGCCTTTTTATCGGCAATGCAAAAAGAAATGGCGAATGCGGCTTACAGATGCTCAAATCTCATCTCGGAGCGACCAATGCCGAAGCCACTCGCACCGAGCACATAGCTGATCTGCATACCTGAAGTCAATGCCGCAATCTGAAGTCACCCCGATGAGTAAAGTCTGGTAGCTGATGCTGGTTGATACACCACAGGTGAGAGCAGCGAATGTAGCCTTCTAATACTTTTTCAAGCGCACATTTGCGGTCCCGCTCAAAACAGTTGGGCTTCCGCAGACCCGCACCCTCTTCACAGAACAAACCACTCGGGCTAATTCATATTCCCTTCACCGTGCCGGGATCTCCCTCTTGACACACTCCGAAATTCACGATATTATATCTGTAGCGGATATAACCGTTGACAATATATCTGTAGCTGATACAAGAGACGGTTTCTCGTTTTGTCATACAGTTCTACAAATTGAACTGTTCTATAGGAGTAAATATGCCATCGACGACCAAATCACCTGAAGATTTCCTCCCCCTCACGCCCGCAGTGTTTCACATCCTGTTAGCGCTCGCCGACGGCGACAAGCATGGGTACGCCATCATGTTGGAAATCGAAGCCAGCGCCGAGGGCAAGGTGAAAATGGGACCTGGCACCCTATACGGTTCAATCAAACGCATGCTGGCAGCAAATCTTGTCGAAGAGAGCGACGATCGCCCGGATCCTGAGTTGGACGACCAGCGACGCCGGTACTATCGCTTGTCGGGAATGGGCCGGCACGTTCTAGAGGCTGAAGCTCAACGACTATCCGCGTTGCTCGCCGCCGCGCGCGCCAAACAAGTTCTCAGCGGAGCGGCTTAGGATGAGAACCGAGATGCCTAACACCACTAGAGATCCACGCTCGATCTCTATTTCGGCAGCTTTGTACCGCCTGCTCTTGTTAGCTTATCCATCTCGCTTCCGACATGAGTACGGAGCACACATGGCGCAAGTCTTCGGCAATTTATGTCTGCGAACCTACCGTCACAGCGGCCCACCAGGGATGTTCTCCTTGTGGGCGCTCACACTCTTCGACCTGTTCAAGACCGTGGTCGAGGAACATTTACAGCGAGGTGTAGAAATGACACGAGAAAAGTTTATCCGTCTGAGTGGCTGGGGCATGATCTTAGGAGCTTTGGCCATACCCCTTGGTGTTCTCGCAGAACCAGGCAGCATCCGGCGGCTCTACTATGACTTTTTCGGCTCTGTGACGACAGCGCAGTTCAACCTGCTGCGCTCCATTTCCGAAGGTGTAGATATGATGTTGTTCCTCAGCGGATTTCTCCTGTTGAATGTCGGGGTATTGGGGCTTCTTCTGCACTATGGGAATCGTGTTGGGAGATTTGGTAAGACCAGTCTGTTGCTGTCCATCGCAGGCGGTGGCATCTCCATTATTATCATCGGATTGGCATTCACCCAGGCGGACGGATGGTGGGGGGTGTTCAGATTGGGGCTGGTTGTACAGTTTGCATTTCTGGCGCTGTTCGGGATCGCTGCGCTACGGGAAAAGCCCTTCGCCCGGTGGAATAGCCTGCCATTTCTTGCCGGAGTTTGGATACCACTATGGCTAACCATAAGTTGGATTTACAAATTGCAAACTGGCGTTTATTTGTATGAGGAGTTGCCAAGTTGGATCGAATACATCCTGCTGCTGGTAATGTTTGGAAGTCTGGCGCTGCTCGGCCAAACGCTCCAATCTGACCCAACAACGGAGGGGCAGCTAGCGGAGTGAGCCCACCCAGAGGCGTATTAGCGCTCTCGGAGCGTATCTACCACCAGTCCGGCCTCAAGAGATGCTTTCCCTGTGGGCGCTCACCCTCTCCGACCTGTTCAGCGACGATAAACTAGCGTAACTTTTCGTTCCATTATCTGACTTATGCCAGTACCTGGAACATCCCGCTCACAAGGAATCCTGCCTATGACAGTAACCCGCCTCACCGGCTTGGTGCTGGTGGCCAGTTTTCTGGTCTTCATCCTCGGAGCCTTGCTCTACTTCACTCGCGACATGAGGGATGCCGCCCTACTGGGTAACCCGCGCCACGTGCTGGAACGAGGCCTCGTCATATTGGCCGTAGTGCTCACAGCCATCGGCCTCTTCCTGCTCTCGTATGCATTGCGTGGCTCGCGGGGAGCGGCCTGGCTGGTGATCGGCGCGTTGATGTACTTCAAAGGCGGCGTGCTCATCGTGGCCGCAGAGATTATAGGAGTCACGACCTTTGTCATCATCGGCGCTTCTATCCACATGCTGAAGATGGCTTATGTGCGCTTGTCCTTCCTGGGTCACGCGGCCATTGGATTCGGCCTAGCTCGATCCCCCAACTTTTCCTCCCTCATCGGCTGGCTCATCGTAATCTGGAGCTTAGGCCGCTTTGCCCAAGCCCTGATGAGTCGCAGTTTCTACTTCCCCTGGATGCACCACGTGGTGTCGCTGGTGATCGGCGCCAGCCTGCTCCTCAGCCCTAAATATAGAAAAGGATAGTGTCCTAATTTGAACTAGGACACTACCTGAAATTCGAATCAGGAATATCTCGCGATATCTTTGATACGATAACCTCCAAGACAAAATTCATCAGGATTGGGAGTTTGTTAGGGTGGTACGATAACTTCTACTTTGGGTTAGTGGCTTTTTAGTTGGCTATTATCGGGTTGATCCCACTAGGCTACGTCTTGCAATCCGACGCCGGGACGAAGTCAAAAACGCTGGGGAACGACTCATGAAAACAAATGACATTCCCGTTGGCCACATCGCTGGAGCAAGGATCGCAAAATGGATGATTTCGAGATCCCCATCATTGATCTGACTTCGTTTCTCGATGGAAGCGATCGCACGACTGTCGTTCGAAGCGTGCGGGCAGCCTGCGAAGACATTGGCTTCTTTGTAATCGTCGGCCATGGATTCTCGGATGCGCTGCTAAAAAGTATGTACACAGTATCGCGCACCTTCTTCGACATGCCCACAGAGGAAAAATCGCATGTCCATCAGACTGGCGAACTCCTTGGTGGATTGATGTTCTTCCCGATCTTGGCGGAATCACTCGCAGCAAGTCTGGGTCAAAAAACTCCTGGTGATGTCAAAGAGTCGCTCGATTACGGTCCTGGCTTCTCTGGCGACACATGGCCGGATTCTCCGCCCGAGCTCTGTTCCACCTGGATGGAATATTTTGCCGCCATGAGCATGCTCTCTGCGAACATCCAGCGCATTTTTGCACTCGGAGTGGGCCTCGATGAGAATTTCTTTGAGGGCAAATTCGACAACCATCATTCATCTTTGCGCGTGCTGAATTATCCTGATCAGGAGGCGATGCCCTTACCGGATCAATTGCGCGCGGGCGCGCATTCGGACTATGGTTTCCTGACCATCCTGCGCACGGAAGAGGCTCCCGGCGGATTGCAGGCGCAACATCGTAATGGGGAGTGGATCGATATTCCGAATGTCGGCGATGGATTTGTTGTAAATATTGGGGATGCAATGATGCGCTGGACAAACGACCGCTGGGTTTCGACAGTACATCGGGTGGTAAATCCACCGGCGGACTCCGGGAGCAGCACCCGCCGCCAATCTATGGCGTTCTTTCATAATCCGAACAAAGATGCGGTGATCGAGTGTCTGCCTGCGTTTCACGGTCCAAACGACGAATCCAAATATCCGCCAATCCAATACGGCGAGTATACTGATCTAAAATATCGGCAGGCGCACAGCGAAGATTGAGTACAAAGACCTGGCTCGTCAGATCGTCTTCTTTGGGACTGACTGCCGCAGGCTCACGAGTGTGACACCGCCAATGATGGCGATGCTTCCCGCGATCTGCAATGGCGAGGGGATCTCCCCAAAGAAGATCAGTGCCAGCAGCGCACCCAACACAACCGCTACCTGCATCACCATACTCAAATGAGTGGCATGCACGTAGCGCAGACCGACATTGATTGAAATGTGACCGAGGAACTGAGATACGACCGTGACGATCAACACCCACATATATCCTTCGAGCGAGTAATCCCAAAACGGAATGCGCAGTACAAGCGAGACGACTAACGTCAGCAGCGCTGCCGCCATAAACACCAGCCAGCTATAAGTGAGCGTCGATATTCTGCGTCGGAGCGAGCGCCCTGTCAGCAGATAAAGGCCAATGCAGATCGCCCCCAGGAGTGCAAGCAGCGCGCCCAGAACAGGTTGACTCCCGGCCTGTACGGCCGTCCCGCTCCCAAACGCGATCACCAGACTCCCGATAAGTGTCAACGCCAGTCCAATCCAGACCCGTCGAGTAAACATTGTGCCCAGCAGAATTATCTCCAGCCAGATTACCCAGAGAGGCGATGTTCGTCGCAATACTGTTGTCACCAATACACTCGTGTACTCCAACGCCAGGAAAAGCATGATCAGGTTGATTGCGAGCAATGCGCCGCCTGCTAGTACGAGCAGCCCGTCCCGCCTGGTCAGGGCCTGCAATTCAGCCTTTTTTGATCGCAATACAAATGGAGCGAGCACAACCGAGGCGATCGCCAAGCGCATGGTAATGATGTATAGCGAGGGCAGCCCGACGAGCTGGGCTTCGCGAATCACGATGGGTCCGACAGCCGCCGCAAACAAGAGCATTGAAAAAGCCAGCCAGACATGGCGTGGCAGCGGCGTGGGACCTTGATCCTCCAGGCCATCGACGGCCGGTAGGCTAACTGTCATTTGAAATGGGAATGCGCCTCAACGCCTGCGGATGCCGATGGTGCGCCCTGCTTGCTCTGGGTACGGCAAGGATTTATGGGCCGCAGCGATTGGTCGAATTTGTTGAATTATTGTCTCCGGCATTGGCACGACTTTGCCTACATTTTGGTCTACATACAGCAACATATATTCGCCAGTGGCGGCCAAATACCCTTCTTCGCCGTGATAGAGCGTATGTAGCATATGCAAGCGCTTCTCGTCGAAGTCGATTAACTGCGTGCTATAGCGCAGCGCATCGCCCTCGTGTAGTTCTCGAATAAAAACAAGATGCGTCTCCGCGGTATAAAGGGTGCCGCCGGTCTGTTTGCGATATGTACTATGAATGCCGACATGGTCCATAAATTCATCGGTGCCAAGACTGAGCGCGACCCCGTAATAACCTTCACTCATGTGGCCGTTGTAATCGATCCATTCTGACGGCACAGTAGTGATGCGCGGATGGAGTTCGAGCGGACTTTGTTCTCCGTTGCTGTCTGGTGTTTCGCTATTCGACATTGCTCGTTCCTCAATCACTCAATTTGAAGTGGAAAAAATATCTATCGGTTATTCAGTCGCAAGCCCTAATCGCTGCGCTATTAAATCACAACTGGCTCAAGGTCGAAGGGTAGTTCTAAACGCTCGCCGATTTCAATCATTTCGGCGACCTGATCGGACGGCAGCGGAATGCCATGCACACGTCGCTTCGCGCTGGTTTCTGCCTCGATTTCACCTGGCACAAATATGCGCTCTCCCGCCCGAATCGGCTCACCTGAATGTATGTTAGCCAGATACTCATCCAGCCGCGAGGCAAACATTTCCGCTGGCATAAAGCGCGTTATATCGAGCGCCATAAAAAAATGACCCAGATTCTTATCACCGAGGGTATCGTCGCCGAAGGCAGCCCCGGTCATGATCGAGCAAAGGATTTCGAACATGATGGAGAGACCCGTGCCTTTGTGCCCGGCCATTGGCTCCATATGTCCTTTTTTGCCTTCGGTTGTATCATTGGTTGGATTGCCATGTAGGTCGCGCGCCCAGCCCAATGGAATCTTTTCACCAGCACGCTCCGCCAGCTCCATCTTGCCCTAGGCGACCTGGCTGGTGGCTATGTCCAGGACCACCCCTCCGGCGATGCCACCTGGCGCAGCGATGGCAAATGGATTGTTCCCTAAATACAAACTGCGACTACCCCACGGCGCCATAACCGGCTCGACATTGGTGGCACTTAATCCGATCATGCCCTCGCCGGCTGCCAGCAAAGCATAATGCGCAGCCGCCCCAAAATGCTTGCTGTTGCGCACCCCTACAACACCGACACCCGAGTCGCGCGCCTTCTCAATAGCCTTGCGCATAGCAGAGACACTCGCAACAATGCCAAGGCCATTGTCCGCATCCATGAGCGCAGTTGCCGGTCCTTCTTGGACAACCCGGACATTCGGTGTGGGATTTGCTTCGCCATTCAAAACGCGCCAGACAGTGCGCTGGGTGTACAGGACTCCGTGCGTATCCACACCGCGCAGACTCGTGCTAACGAGCGTATCGGCAGCGATGTTGGCGTCCTCTGCCCGCAGGCCCGATTTTTGAAGCACTGACGTGATCCAGTGTTGCAGATCGGTCGATGAAAAAGCCTTTGTCTCACTCATCGAGTATTCCTTTTTTGAATGTTGAGATTGGCGATTCTATACTCAACAATCAGATAGCGCACGAAGTCCGAACTCTTATTTGACAATTCCAGAAGAATAAGGCTGAATCCATTTTGTGTCCACACTGGAAGAAATAATCAGCCAATGGGATGGGGAGCAGACCATACTTCACCGCGACGCTCCAACGGGTGCAATGATTGTCGTTGCCATTCACTCCTCGCGACGTGGAACGCCCTCCGGCGGGACACGCATGCAGATCTATCCGGATCTGGTGAAGGCAGTCCAGGATGCGCACAACCTGTCGGCGGGGATGACTTTCAAATTCGCCGTCGCGGGATTGAATCGCGGTGGTGGAAAAGCCGTCATCTCCTGCCGACCGAATTTGATGCGGCGGAGCGCAATGCCCTGCTTAGGCGATACGGCGCATTCATCAAACGTTTGGGCGGACTTTTTGAAACCGGCCCGGACGTGGGCACGACGGACCGGGACATGGATGTGATCGCCGAGACGGGTACACCGCATGTGTTCTGCCGCACGGTTGAAAATGGGGGCTCGGGTGATACCGGCCCGGCAACTGCGTTGGGCGTCTTCTATGGCATGCAGGCCGTCTGCAAGCATCTGTACGGTTATCCGTCCCTGCAAGGCAGACGGGTCCTCATACAAGGAGCCGGCAGGGTTGGTCGTCCACTGATCAATCATCTGGAGCATGCAGGGGCAGAAATTCTTTTTAGCGACGTGGATGCGGAATTGAGCGCTGCGATTGAAGCAAGTACAACTGCCCGGCTCATTCCCGTGGAGGAAGTTTTCGAAACAGAATGTGACATTTTTTCACCCTGCGCAATGGGCGGCATACTTAATGCAGAAACAATTCCAAAGCTGAAATGTCGGGCGGTGGCCGGTGGAGCGAATAATCAACTTGGCACGCCGGATGACGCAGAACGGATGCAGGCCCGCAACATTCTCTATGCACCGGATTACTCAATCAACATCGGCGGCGCAATGGTTGCCACCTTGATGGAGCTGGAGGGCCAATCGCGAGCCGTAGCCGAACAACGCGTGCAATCCGTCGCAGACACATTGCAGCACATACTCCAGATGGCCGAGGTGAATGACATCACCACCGAGAAAGCAGCCCAACAAATTGCTGCAGAAAGACTGGAACCAGACCATGGATGAGAAGATTGATTACAAGGGCCAGATCGAATTTACCGTTGAAATGCAGGGCGACGATCGTGCACTGGGCCGCATGCAAGTCTCCGACGGCGTACGCAATCCGTATGGTACGGTCCACGCCGGAGCACTACTCTGGCTGGCGGATGTGACAGCAACCGTGCTGGCAATGGGCAAACCGGACGCCGACGAAGGCGAACGCGGCTTTCCGCTGGCGATCAATCTGAATGCAAGTTTGGTCGGGAATGTACGTGCCGGTGCTGTCCTGGCCGAGGCCTGGTTTGTGAAGCAAGGCCGCCGAGTAACTGTTGTACGGACAAAAGTGAATGGAGCCGATGGCAAATTGCTGGTTGAGATGACGACAACACATATACCGGCTGGATGACCACTCCGATTAACTTCGGGCAAAAGGAAAACTATGCGAGCACTTGTCACTGGTGGAACTGGCTTCATCGGTTCAGAAGTCGTTCGGCTCCTTCTCGCGGCCGGGGATGAGCCGGTTGTCTTTCATCGCAGTGTGAACACTGAACGACTGAGCGACATTGCCGCCAAGGTTGAATTCTTGCGCGGAGACCTTGGCAATTTCAGCCACGTTCTCGATGCCGTGAAACAATCCCGCCCGGGTGTGATCTATCATCTCGGGGCGATGCTTTCGATCCCCTCCAATGCCGACCCGCAAGCTGCGCTGCAAGTGAATGTGCTGGGCACATATCATGTTTTGGAAGCTGCCCGACTCTTCGATGTGCCGCAGGTGTTGTTTGCTAGTACCCTGGGGGTGTACGGCGACGATATTCAGGAAGATGTCATCAACGATAATACCCTGCAACGCCCGCAACTTTTCTATGGCATTACCAAAGTCTTCGGCGAGCTGACAGGCGCCTTTTACAAACGCAAATATGGCCTGGACTTCCGGGGGCTGCGCTACCCTTCCATTGTCGGACCGGGTGTAAAAACGCCCGGCGTTGTGCAATATACCTCCTGGGTTATCGAAGAGTGTGCGAAAGGCAACCCATTCACCCTAACAGTAGACCCTGATACGCGCTGCCCCGTGCTTTATTACAAAGACGCAGCGCGGGCAACGCTACAGGTGTGCGCACCTCCGTTGGAGCGGATAAAGACGGTAAACTATATATTGAATGGGGTAACCCCGGTGGCAAGCGCGGGTGAACTTGCCGAACTCGTGCGAGCCAGAGTTCCCGGCGCTCAGATCGAATTCAAACCCAATCGGAAGCTCCAGGTCATGCTGGACGATATACTACGCCCGATTGACGACGCTAACGCCCGCAAGGAATGGGACTGGCAGCCCGAATATGATCAGGAACGAATTGTGGACGACTTCCTCGCTATATTGCAGCGCAACACGGAGAGTAGGAATAATCTGAATGCCTGAGAATCAACAATTCACACTCGATAGCAAATACCTGCAAGAAGAAGGCACGATTCTTCTTTCGGGGATTCAAGCGCTGGTGCGCATCCCGCTGGATCAACATCGGGCCGACAAACACAACGGGCTGGACACGGCCACCTTCATTTCTGGCTATCGCGGCTCCCCGTTGGGCGGCTTGGACATCACATTGGAGCGCAGTTCGCGCTTGTTGAAAGAGCATCAAGTGTTGTTCGTGCCGGGGGTCAATGAAGACCTCGGTGCCACGGCAGTATTCGGCAGCCAGATCGCCAACCTGCTCCCCAAGCCCAAACACGATGGCGTGCTCGGCATGTGGTATGGCAAAGGTCCGGGCGTGGACCGCAGCGGTGACGCTTTCCGGCATGCCAACTTCACGGGTGTTGGCCATTATGGCGGCGTGCTCGCGCTGGCCGGTGATGACCCGGTGGCGAAATCATCCACTATACCTTCGCAATCCGAAGTCGGTTTGTACGACCTGCATATGCCCACGCTCTATCCCGGCTCGATCCAGGAAGTGCTCGATTACGGAAGGCTCGGGTTTGAACTTTCACGCTACTGCGGATCGTGGGTCGGCTTTAAGATCGTGACGGATGTGGCAGACGCCTTCGGGACGGTTCAGGTTGGGATCAACCGTATTCAGATCAACGACCCGGGATTCAAGGTTGGCGGCCAGCCCTGGCAACACACACAGAATCCGAACCTGCTGGCGCCATATAGCCTGTACCAAGAGCGTGAAATGGTGGACGGTCGGTTGGAGGCAGCGCGTCTTTTTGCAAAGGCCAACAACCTGAACCAGATTACCGTCCCCACGCGCGCGGCCAGTCTTGGCATTGTTTCTTCCGGTAAAACGTATTACGACCTGCGCGAAGCGCTACGTTCGCTGGGGCTGGACGACGAGGCGCTGCGGGAGCACGGCATTCGAATCTTGAAGATCGGGATGTTGCACCCACTGGAGCCGACTATCGTGCAGAAGTTTGCGCGCGGCTTGGAAGAGATTCTCGTCGTGGAAGAGAAACGTTCCTTCTTGGAAATGTTTATGCGCGACAAGCTCTACCACCTGTCTGAACGTCCGCGCGTGATTGGCAAACGCGATAATACCGGCAGGCCGCTTGTGCCCGGCTACGCCGAGCTGGACGCCGATATCATTGCAGAGAACATTGGCGAGTACCTTGCCAACTGGACGGGCGCGAAGTCGATCCAGACTCGCCTGCAGGTGTTGCACGCCCCCACGGCTACGTTAGATATTCAAATGGCAGCGCGCACGCCTTACTTCTGCTCCGGCTGCCCGCATAATCGCTCCACTGTCGTGCCCGAGGGTTCCTTTGCGGGAGGTGGTATCGGCTGTCATACGATGGCGATACTCATGGATCGCGATATTGTCGGGCTCACACAGATGGGTGGCGAAGGCGCGCAATGGGTGGGCGCAGCCGAGTTTGTCGAAGTTCCACACATCTTTCAGAACATCGGTGATGGCACGCTCTTCCACTCCGGGTCGCTCGCCATCCGACAGTCGGTTGCTGCAGGCGTGAATCTCACGTATAAGATTTTGTACAACTCCGCGGTCGCGATGACCGGCGGCCAGGTGGTGGACGGTGCCATCCCAGTGCCACAACTCACCCGCGAGTTGGCAGCCGAGGGTGTCCGCCGCACAATCGTCCTGAGCGACGAGCCCCATAAATATGCATCGAACGCGCGCTGGGCAGAAGATGTAGATGTGTGGGACCGGGATCGCTTGGATGAAGCGCAACGCATTCTGCGCGATGTATCGGGCGTGACTGCGCTGATTTACGATCAGACCTGTGCCGCGGAGTTGCGTCGCCAGCGCAAACGTGGTCTTGCGCCCGAACCGCGCATGAGTGTTTTCATTAATGAAGCGGTCTGCGAAGGCTGCGGAGATTGCGGGGTTAAGTCCAACTGTCTGAGTGTCTTCCCCGTCGAGACCGAGTTCGGCCGCAAGACCCAGATTCACCAGTCGTCTTGTAATAAAGACTTCACCTGTTTAGAAGGTGACTGTCCGGCGTTCATCAGCGTTTATCCAGATGAGAAGAATGCTCCCAAACGCGATCTTGTCTCCTACAATATGGAGCGCGATTTTCCGGAACCGGAACCCAAATTCGGTTCGGAAGCGAACATCTTCATGATGGGCATTGGCGGCACGGGCGTCGTAACGTTGAATCAGATTCTGGCCACGGCGGCACTTCTTGATGGCCTGCACATCTCAAATCTGGATCAGACCGGTCTGAGTCAAAAAGGCGGGCCGGTCATCTCGCACTTGAAGTTGTCCAAAAAACAGATCGAAGTGTCAAACAAAATTGGTGCCGGCCTAGCGGATGCCTATATAGTTTTCGACATGCTGACTGGCGCGAGCGAAAAGAATTTGCAACACGCACAGCCCGGGCGGACGTATGCAGTCGTGTCGAGCAGCAAAATTCCGACGGGCGCGATGGTCAACTCCACAGCCGTCGAGTTTCCGGCCGCCGATCCACTTGTTGCACGCATCGAAGCGCAGACGCGCCCGGAAGACAACGTCTACCTGGACGCAGTCGCACTGGCCGAACAACTTTTTGGCAGCCACATGCCGGCTAATATTCTCGCCGTCGGCGCGGCCTATCAGGTAGGCTTGATACCGATCAAATCAGATTCCATCGAGCAGGCCATTCGACTTAACGGTGTAGCGGCTGAGGCAAATATTAACGCCTTCCGTGTGGGGCGATTAACCGTCGCTGAACCGCAATGGGCAGCCTCTTTGGAATTGAGCAGGCCGGGTGCAATGCAAATGAACGGCACCCATCCGTCCGTACAAGCGCAGATGCTTTTGAAAACAGTGCAAACAAATGGAACTCTGAAAAAGCTTCTCGAGAAGCGCGTTCCGGAATTGATTGACTTCCAAAATGAGAAGTACGCGCGCAAGTATGTAGATTTTGTTGCCCGCGTCCAAATCGCCGAAAGGAAAGTAAACGGCACGACCAAGTTGAGCGAAACCGTTGCGCGCAACCTTTTCAAATTGATGGCCTACAAAGACGAATACGAAGTGGCGCGGCTGCACCTGAAGCCGGAGTTGAATACGGCGCTGGAGAAACAATTTGGCGCTGGAGCCCGCATTGCATACCAGCTACACCCCCCGCTATTGCGCTATATCGGACTCAACCGCAAGCTCAGTTTCGGACGTTGGTTTGAACCGGCCTTTCGATTGCTACGCGGGTTGCGCCGAGTACGGGGCACACCCCTGGATTTATTCGGTTACAGCAAAGTGCGCCGCACCGAGCGCGCGCTGATTGGCGAGTATCAAACTCTGATCGAAGGCAGCTTGTCGAAGCTCTCAACCGATTCGCACAACCAGGCTGTGGAATTGGCCGGTTTGCCCGATATGATTCGCGGCTATGAAGAGATCAAAATGGATAATGTGGCGCGCTTCCGTGTCCGGGTGCAAGAATTAACTTCATAGGTGAGAAAGCCAAGATGGAGACTTTGCAAGGAATCCTGAGCGATATCGTGGGTGCCAAGAATGTTTCCGTAGCTATGGCCGAGCGGGAACAACGATCCAAAGATCAATCCGCACACGACGCCCATCTGCCGGACATAGTCGTTTGGCCCGCTTCGACAGCAGAAGTGAGTGCCGTCCTGCAATATGCGAACACGCATGGGATACCTGTCGTGGCATGGGGAGCAGGCACCAGCATTGAGGGCAACCCGATCCCACTGCACGGCGGCATTCTGCTCGACTTCCAACGCATGAACAAAATATTAGAAATCTATGCGCAGGATTTTCAGGTAAAAGTTCAACCGGGCATTTTATACAAAGACATGAACTCAGAGTTGGCGCGTTATGGCCTGTTCTATGCGCCTGATCCGGGAGCGAATGCCAGCATCGGCGGCATGGTCGCGAACAATGCCGCCGGAATTCGTACGGTGAAATATGGTGCGACGAAAGACCTTGTCCTGGCACTTGAGATCGTTTTGGCGAATGGCGACGTGA
This sequence comes from Anaerolineales bacterium, assembly GCA_965248775.1. Taxonomy (GTDB): domain Bacteria; phylum Chloroflexota; class Anaerolineae; order Anaerolineales; family JBHHUI01; genus JBHHUI01. The sequence goes on along the minus strand of OZ252150.1, from coordinate 6,225,613 downwards.
TCCGCACAGGCTCTCGTTCTGTAAAACAATCTTCTGGTTACGATCTGAATCATTTGTTCATCGGCTCAGAGCTCGACTTTGTACATTTGGGGACTGATTTCTCATAAATAGAAAGGCAAGGTAAGCTGACCTTTGGATCAAGAAAGGTCGGAAAATGCTCACCTTGCCCACGGACATTATAGACTTGCTAAAGCCCTTCGCGACAGTGTTCGAAAAGCGCACTTGGTGGAAAGCTCTGGTGCTTCTGGTCGGTTCGATCCTGACGCCGCACTTGCGGACGGTGACGGCTGCGCTGCGCGTAACCGAGTACTGCCGTACCCGGCAAGTGTGGGGCTGAGCAGTGCCGGTAATTTTGCGAAGTTTCACCACGTGCTCAATCGCGCGACCTGGTCGGCACGTAAGTTGAGCCAATTGTTGCTTGCGTTGCTTTTGCAGCACTTTGATTACGGTGACGAGACTTTGGTGTTTGGAATCGATGAAACTATCGAACGTCGCTGGGGTCGTCGTATCAAGGCGCGCGGCATCTATCGCGACGCCGTGCGTTCGAGCGGGGGTCACTTCGTGAAGGCCAGCGGCTTGCGCTGGATCAGCCTGATGTGGCTTGTACACATTCCATGGGCGATACGCGTGTGGGCGCTGCCAGTGTTTACACTGTTGGCGCCTTCTCAGCGATATTATGCGGACAAAGCGCGCGCTCATAAAACGGTACTCGACTGGGCGCGCCAAATGGTCTTCCAGCTGCGCCGCTGGTTGCCCAGCCGAAAGTTGGTGCTTGTGGCCGACAATAGCTACGCCGCGCTGGAATTCCTGCATGCCTGTCAGTCGCTCTCCGAGCCGGTGGCGGTCGTCACACGTCTGCGTCTGGACGCACAGCCCTGTATCAACCGGCACCGCCGCGCAAGCCCGAACAGCTCGGCCAGCCACGGCGCACCCAGTCCAGTGGGGCCTGGGTCACTGGAAGGGGGCCCGCTTACCCACATTGCAAGCCCGGCTGAACGACCCGGAAACGGCTTGGACGAAGACCACGGTCGCCTGGTACAGCAACAAACAACGCACGGTAGAAATCACCGCCGGCACGGCGGTCTGGTATCACGGCGGGATGCCCACTGTGCCGCTGCGCTGGGTTCTCATCCGCGACCCGGAGGACAAATTCAAGCCGCAAGCTTTGCTGTGCACGGACCGCTGGGCTGACCCGGTACAGGTCATCACCTGGTTCGTACAACGCGGGCAGCTGGAAGTCACGTTCGAAGAAGTGCGCGCCCACCTCGGAGTTGAGACACAGCGCCAGTGGTCCGATGCCGCCATCGCGCGCGTCACGCCGGTGCTGCTAGGACTGTTTTCCTGGATCACGCTGGCGGCTCACAAGTTGCATGTGCATGACCCAATCCCTGTGCGAACGGCTGCCTGGTATGCCAAACCTTTGCCAACATTCTCTGATGCAATCGCAACTGTGCGGCGTGAACTCTGGCCGATGGCAAGTGGTTTTTCCATGTCGCCGTCGCAGCCCGATATCGTAAAAGTCCCGCGCGCATTGCTCGATTCTCTGCTAAATATGGCTTGTTACGCTACTTGAAACGTACAAAGTCGAGCAGAGGGAACGTTGGGAATCGTGACCGAAGCCACGCTCAAGTTGTCGCCTCTGCCGGAACACTTTAGTGCTGTGACGGCAGCCTTCCCCACTGTCACGCAAGCCGCGGAAGCTGTCTTTGGGATCATTGGTAGTGCCCTGGGTCCGGCTGCCTTGGAACTTGTGGATCAAAAAACCGTCGAAATGCTGAACCAGGAAGAGAACATGGCGCTGGATGCAACACCTAATCTATTCATGGAATTCAATGGGGCGAGTGATTCTTCATTGCAAGCAGAGTTAGCGCTCGTAGAAGAAATCTGTAATGAGAACGGTTGCCAACGCTTTGAGGCCGGTGTCGGCCGCGAGGCGCGCACTCGGTTGTGGGAGGGCCGCCATCGAATGTTCGAGATCGCAGTGCGGCTGCATCCCGGCCAGGCATTTCTGGTCACGGATGTAGCCGTGCCAATTTCTCAATACCCGAATTTGGTTGCCACAACCGACGAAGCGCTCACCGAACTCAATTTGGATAGCGCCATGGTTGGGCATGCCGGCGATGGAAATCTGCACACAATGGTGTTTTATGATACCGAGGATGAGGCAGCGGATGCAAAAGGCCGGCAACTGAACGACATCCTGGTAAATCGTGCCCTCGCTCTCGTAGGAACATCGACCGGGGAACACGGTGTCGGCATCGGAAAACAAAAGTATATGCAACAGGAACACGGCCCCGCCCTCGAACTGATGCGCCAATTGAAAGCCACCCTGGACCCGAATGGGATTCTGAATCCGGGCAAAGTGCTGGCTTTGGAATAACCACCCCATCCCCTCCCTGATTCGGGGAGGGGTGCAGATAGCGATAAATATCCCAAGAAGAGTTCTTAATGAAATTCGCAAATGATTACTGGAAGACATCTCCAGAAACTTGGGCGAAATTAAAACCAGCTGCATGGGGAAATCGTAAAGAACCGACCCCTGCGGAACAGCATCTTTGGGAACGACTACGCGGGAAACGAATAGACGGATTTAAGTTTCGTCGCCAACACGCCATCGACAGATTTATCGTTGATTTTTATTGTCGCGAAGCGAAATTGATCATCGAGGTCGATGGGCCGATCCACGCCTACACTGCAGAACAGGATTCCATCCGCACAGAGATCCTCGAGGGTCTTGGCTTTAGAATGATACGGTTTTCAAACGACGAAGTTTTGACAACTACAGATCGGGTGATTGCAGAGATACAGAAATATCTTCACGAGACAAAAAGCCCCTCCCCGAATCGGGGAGGGGCTCAAGGGGAGGGGTAAATCAGCCCGCCCCAGCCCCTCCACTGCATTCAAACCGGATACTAACTTGCTCCCACGCCGTCAAAGTTGTATCTTTTAATGAACGAAGTTAAAGCCGGATCGCGCGTACTTCTCCTCCCCGGAATCGTGATGGAACCGATCGATGTCTAAAGAGACCCAGAGCAAGAAAGATAACTCAAGCACCTCAGCGGCGAAACGCCCGCATTCCTCTAAAACCAAGCCGCAAGCGCACCCCAGCGCCATTCTGCAGCGCGCCGAGGTAGACATAGCAGCGCTCTCTTCTGCCGATCTACTAACACTACAGAAGACTGCTGGTAACCAGGCAGTAACCAGGTTACTTGCGCAACGCGGCCGCAGTGGAAACTCACCAGCGCAGCGCTCCAATAATCCCGTCCAGCCCAAGCTGACCGTGGGACCCGCCGGCGACAAATACGAACAGGAAGCTGATCAGGTTGCAGCCCAGGTTATGCGTTCACCGGAGCCTTCCGCCGAAGCGCCGAACGACGACGAAAGTGAGCCAAAAGCTCCCAACGAACCATTGCAACGAACACCAATTGTGCAGCGCCAGCCACAGTCAGACGGTTTCGATCCGGGTAGCGACTTCCAGGGCCGGCTTGAGAGCAAGACTGGCAGCGGGCGCGCGCTGCCGGCTGAGACGCGCAGCTTTATGGAGCCGCGCTTCGGCACAGATTTTAACAATGTGCGCGTTCATACGGACAGCGAAGCAGTGCAGCTCAATCGCGACATTAGTGCGCAGGCTTTCACGCATGGGTCGGATGTGTTCTTTGGGGCTGGAAAATACGACCCCGGCAGCGAGGGCGGCAAACAGCTTCTGGCACATGAACTGACGCATGTGGTGCAGCAATCAAGCGGTGTGATGCGCAAGCCGACCATCCAGAGACTGATGTCGAGCGTGGAGCTGAAGAGGCTCGCCGGTGAGCCAAAGGGCGATCGAGGATTCTGGAAACTCAAGAAGAAGATGAGTACGGGTTACAAGGATGTGCTGGCAAAGCTGGATAATTACAACCTCAAGCTGCAGGCCATCGTCGGAACGGAAGACCAAAATGCCAAGAACGCGCTTCTCTCACTCGAACTGTCGTGTCAGACATACGTGGAAGCTCACACAGGCGATGGCGATGCGCGCGCACCTCACATTCAGGCACTCTTAGAGGATATTGCAACAGAGAACTCACTCCTCATCGATGTCGCAGCAAACCCCGATCGATATCCGGACATGTCACTGCAGGCTGCGATCGGCATTGCAAAAGAGAATCGACGCGTGGGTGGTATTAACCAATGGTGCTAGTTCAGAGTGAGAACTGAGCGATTGACATCTTATACGGGTTGGCATATGGATCGGGATCAAGTTGACGGGCCAGGTCCAGCAAGATATTGAACATCGCCGCCACATAAGCTAGGCGAGCAGAGATGTATTGTGTCACGCGATGGCGCAAGCGTTTCAAGTCGCACACGATGGTGACCATGGACAACGCCGTCTCGACGTACATACGCTCATTCCAGGTGCCCTTGGGACATAGTTTCATGTTGGCCGGATGGCCGTCTGCAGACCGAAAACCGAAATCAGCGAAGGCAATCGTCTGGTCGACAAAGGCTGCTGCCACGTGATGGAAATGCTTGTCATGCGTGTTGAGCGTGTTCCAGTCCCAGTTGATACCGATGCAGCCCAGTGCTGAACGCACTGTGTCAGTACCCAGTCACCCAGTGCAGTCCCTTTACTGGACTGTGCGGACAGACTGGACGTGGTGTGCATCACGATGCTGCACAGTGCCGAATGCACTGCGTCGGTACCCAGTCTCGTCGACTGGACGAGGTACCAACCCAGTTCGTTTGGTACTGGGTCGCACGCGACAAGTGCGGCACTGTGCGACGCGGCCATGGTCGTCCAGCAACCAGCACAGCTTCACGCCGACACTCCAGCGCCCTTTGTCGCGGCCTTTCTTGCCGATTTGGTGTTGGCTGCGGCCTTCCCGAATGGGAAAGAGTAGTTCGATCGGGTAGGTGTCAATAACCGTGAACAGACTGGGTTCGGCGAGTAGCAAATCGCACCAGTCCTGATGCGCCTTGAGCAAGCGCTGCAAGCGCGTCCGCTCTGGCAAGCTGGCGAAGAGCGCGTCATAATCACGCTTGAGCCACCGATAGAATGCCCGAAAATGGCCACCCTTGAGCGCAAACAGGATACCAATGGTGACCAGTTCACTGGGGTACAGTTTGGCCTGTGAATGCTTGATTATCTCCGGCAGGCTGTCATCCACTTCGCAGAAAATCGTTATCACGACCCTGGCGGGCGCGACAAGGGTGATAATATCTTCGGTAGTCATGAGCTCGCTCCCCTATGGTTATTCGTCGATAACCCATAGTCTGAGCGATGCTCATGACTTTTTCAACTAGCACCAATGGTTATTACCCAGTCGGCTATTGGCATGTTAGCGACGCAGTCTGGTATTACCCCGATTCAGTGGACAGTTGGTTAAGCCACTAAAGGTAATTGTTCATAGGCATGTGGGCTCATGTAATCCAGGGCCGAATGCATCCGTTGCCGATTGTAAAACACTTCGACATAGTCAAAGACGCTGGTGCGAGCAGCGGCCCGGCTGGCGTACAGTTGCTGGTATACACACTCGGATTTCAGGCTGGCAAAGAAGCTCTCCATGGGGGCGTTATCGTAGCAGTTTCCCCTTCGGCTCATACTGGGCGTGATGTCATGAAGCTTGCGCAGCGCCTGATACTCAGCGCTGGCGTACTGACTCCCCCGGTCAGAATGATGGATGAGACCTGGCGGCGGTTTTCGCGAACGCAGAGCCATCTCCAAAGCATCCAAAGTCAGTTGGCGGCGCAAGCGTTTGCCGAGTGCCCAGCCGACGATCCGTCGCGAGTACAGGTCGAGGACTGCTGCGAGATAGAGCCAACCTTCACTGGTTGCAATGTAAGTGATGTCGGCCAGCCACACTTCGTTAGGCGCAGTGGCCGTGAAGTCCTGAACGAGCAAATTCGGCGCTACGGGCAGGCTGTGCTTCGACTGGGTTGTCACCTTGTAGCTCCGTTTGCGTCGGGCTTGCAGGCCATGCAGGCGCAACAGACGGGCCACCCGGTTGTGGCCGCAGCGGATGCCGCGGTCCTGTAGTTCGCGGTGAATGCGCGGACAGCCATAGACGCCGCGATGCTGCTCAAAGATCGCTCTGATCTCGCGTCCCAACGCCTGGCTGGCTTGCTCGCGCGGGCTGACCGGCCGCTTGCGCCAGGCGTAGTAGCCGCTACGTGTGACTTGCAGTACCCGACACATCAGACTGATGCTGTACTCGCCTTTGTGTTCGTCAATGAAGCGAAATCTCACTTCTGCTCGCGCGCAAACACCGCCATGGCTTTTTTTAGGATGTCCCGTTCCTGGCGCACCACGTGCAATTCGCGCTTCAACTCCGCCAGCTCGCGGTCGCGCTCCTTCGGCTTTCCCTTTCCGGGAAATGCCTGCGCTCCATCAGCCGCGTATTCAGCCCGCCAGCGATTCAGACTGCTACTACTTACTCCCAAATCCAAAGCAAGCTGCTCAACCGCTGTGTCGCTATCATACGATAACCGAACGGCTTCGACCTTGAATTCGCGCGTGTATGTCTTCCTGTATGTACTCATTTGGGTCCTCCCTGATCTGTGAATCTATCTTATCTCGTTGTCCACTAAACCAGGGTAATGCCAGTCAACTCGCCAGCAGACACAAGGCGGCGCCGAAGGGGAAAATGTAGGAACGTTATCCACATCCGCGCTTGACGCATTTAATTTAGAAATGGGGAATATCTCGCAGTACGGCAAGCCTGAGCCTTCGCAGGATGAAATTGAAGCACACGAGGGCCAGGCCCCTACACCATTTGATTTCCGTGGCAGTTCAAATGCAACTAAACTTAGCGCATCGCTACTTGTTCAGTTGGGAATGGATTACTTTCGCACAAATATGATTCCGGCATTGCGACCAGCAATAGCAATACCAGACGGTGAGGCAGATGTCGACCCTTATAAGTTGAAGAGAGATTATGGTGTTGATGAAAGCGATATGGACCAAACGATCATTGATAACACGGCTAACGTGGGTCAGGCTTACACAAATGTTATGCAATTGTTTACTTTTGGCACCGCTGGCAGTTTTCCGCTCCCAGCTGCACAATTCTTGTCGCAGCTCTACAATGCGGCGCTAAGCAACGGCATGAATGAAACCGACGCCTATCTGCTTGTATCGAGCCAGATATTCCTACGCATGGTGAACCCAATGATCCAATTCGTATCCACATCAATCCCCAAGGGTCAGGCCGGTAAAACCGCTACTATGACCATTATGAAGCTTCTGCAAGGCGATGCTAATAAAAAACAACACGGGACTGTCATGAGTGCAAAGTATAATGTTGTCTTCCAGTATTTGAACTTCCAGGATCAGATGGAAGGCTATGTAAATGCCATAATCGAACGCGGCGCACCACCTGAATTCATTGAGCCGGACCCAGAACCTAAATTCAACTACCGAGTGGAAGTTTGAAGGTCGAAAAGAGCGATGAGCTGCAGTACACAGAAGAGCGTGAGCGCGGCGCACCAGAAGAAGTAGTTGAAACTTTTCAAGAAGAGTAAAGAAGCGTTCGAAGGCCTACTCGCTCACACCAGCCATTGTCTCCACATCTTTAGTTTCCGGTAAAGCGCGCAGCGTGAATGTGCGGCGAGCTGTTCGCCGCTGAAGAGTTAGGCGGGAAATCGGTTGCGCTTGAGTGAAAAGCGTCAGGTAGGTTGTTTTGTGCGCCGCTGTGCATGAATTCCTTTGGGGAGATGGTCGGTCACCGAATTCTTTTTTCGAAGTCGGGCGTCAAGTTGGGCGTCTTTTGGAAAAATCGCGCGGGCCAATAACCGGCGCAGGCGGCCGGGCGTCTCCCTTGTCGGGTTGCACCCGACAGGGTGCTACGCGATGCGCGGTTGCCGATCCCAGAAGCCAGTTGGGAGCGCTGGCAACACTGCAGCCTGGTATGTCAACATCGAGCCGGCCAGCAAGGCCAGTTCGGAGAAGCGCTGACAACATTCCGGGGCGGAAACGAACTGTCGGTGAGCACCGAGCATTTGCTTGGCCGACAGCGGCACTTGTTCCACCGGCCAGCGGTCGGTGTACCCCGTCCAGCCGGGGCTGGGCAAATCCAGAATGGTCTTCGGTAGCACCCGGAGCAGAGTGCCCAGTATGAGCGGCTTGTCATACAGCGGGTCTTCAAACACCAGAATGTCGAATGTAGTGGCTTGCGGTCCAGCTTTGACATTGGCCAAGACGACCTCGTGCCAACCCTTCGCATGGATCGTGCGACCGTCGACGCTGAACTCGGTCACGAAGTCCGGTAGGGTGGCGGGGAGTACATGTCCCTTGCGTTTGCGCGGCAGTGGTCTTATCAGGACACCATATTCGGGCTTACGGCCGCGTCTTTTGAATTCCGGCAGGTCGTTGCGTCGCGCGGTACAGTTGGCTGCAAGGCGTACCACGAAGCGCGTTATGTTTGCAGCCTGGATGCCAGAGAGCTTGAATCCTGCGTCTAGCACGGCGACTTCGTCTGGTTCCAGGGTGTGTCCGAGTTGGCGCAGCAGATCGACTTTCAGGTCCGCTTCGCGCATTTGTTTGCCACGCGCGCGCAGGATGCTCTTAAGCAGCGGCACGCGTTGCAGCTCGATCTGCCCGACATGTGTGACAACGCCCAACACCACGGCCGGTAAAGCGCGTCCGGCGATACTGTTGAAATGCTTGCCCAGCCAGCCCTTCAGCCGTGGGCGCCACCTCGCCCCGGCGGCGAGACGGGGAAAGGCTGTCAGGTCCACCGCCACGGGACGGTAGCCGCCATGTACATGCTCTTGCCACTGACCGGCACTCAACACATGCACTCGCCAGGCCTGGATCAGGTCGCCGATACGCCATACGCCTCCGCGCAACGCTGCCCAACTCCGTCGTGCTTCCGCCACCGAGAAACCGCGCGTCAGCAACGCCGGAAAGATCGCAGCGCGGCTACGCAACAACGCGCCGCTCAGCAGCGTCCACAGCAGATGCATCAGGGCCAGATTGGTGCCGATGGGCAAGTCTTTCACAACCATTTCAATTGCGTGTATAGTGTGAGCGACGGCGATTGGCATCTAGCGATGATTGTCCTTTCTTGGTCGATAAGACAATTATTGCCATGCCAGTCGCCTTTTTGCAACCCCTCACTTAGCGGAAACTAGAGCACATATGTTTCGTTGTTCAGCTGTCGAACGATAGACTCTGCAAAATTGGCGCGTGAGAGTCTGCGCCCCCACACTTAACCCCATCTAACTCAAACCTACTGACCCCTAAACGATAACGTCAAATAAAACCCGCCAGATCGATTGCGGTGTAAACCAATAAGAGTGCGAGGATGGTATTTACAATTGTCTGCACCCGCGGCTGATGCAAATACGTACGGATCGCCGTGCCAAACAACGCCCAGCTTGAGGTGGCGCTAAAGGCAGTCAGGGTCAGTAGAAGTACAGAGAGCAACAACCACCCGACGTTGCTTGTTATCGCAGCCAAAAACGTCGAAAATAGAGTCAGCCCGTAGACCACAAGCTTGGGATTCAACAACTGGAGCAGGAAGCCCTGACCGAAGCCCAATGGCTTTACATCTTTCGCTGCGAACGTAATGCTCGCCTTCAAGGTGGCGTATGCGAGATACAGAATGTAGGCAGCGCCAACGAGCCGTAAAGTCGGTTCAAGATTAGGAAAGAATCCGAGCAACGACTTTGAGACCCAGGCCGCAACCAGCATCATCAGGAAGAATCCAGCTGCAATCCCGAATAGAAAGTTCAGTGTTTTCCGAAAGCCATGCAAAACACCCATCGAAGCGCTGGAGATATTGTTGGGCCCCGGTGTAAATGTCGTAATTACAACAAACGATATCAGTGGGAACAAATCGTCAATCATTTCAGTCCTCGCAAGTTTCATGGGCCAAGTTGCATGTGTACGCTGATCCTAGCAAATCTGTGATATAACAGTCGCACACCAATAGCACGAATGTGTGCCCCAAAAACCTGGCGCCGAAGACCGCTAAGAAATTGCTCTGGTCCAGGTAGATTTTATGACAGTGTTAATGTGTCTACGCGGGAATCTATTGACATACACAAAAAAATCGATTAGCTTTACGCTCGCATCTCGAATGATATCCATAGAAAGAACATGCCTTTAGTTCAATCTGTCGAACGCGCCTTCACCGTTCTCCAAGCATTGAGCGCCTTTCCGGAGGGCGCTGGAGCGAGCTTGCTCGCGAAACATGTAGATCTGCCGCGCCCCACCGTGATCAGACTACTCTGAACTATGGAATCCGTCTCAGCCGTTGAGCGCGTTCCGAATGCCGATTCATATCGACTTGGTCCGAGTATCTTCTCCCTCACCGCTCAGATTCCATCCGCCCAGCAATTGACGGCAATCGCGCGTCCTTATATTCTGGAGTTGGTGCGAGGCATAAGTGAAACGGTCTGCCTCTGTCTGCCGGACGGCGATCTGGTCTATTACGCCGATCAGGTAGATAGCACTTATCAGATTCGGCCGCGTGCCTGGGCCGGCACTCGTACGCCCATGCATACCGTATCTGCAGGTAAACTCTTCCTCGCCAATCTTTCTCCGTCCGAACTGGATAACTATCTGGCACAGCCAATTGAAACATTTGCCCGCAAGACGATTAATAGCTCGGCTGCCTTACGCGCGCATCTCAAAGAAGTTCGCAAGAAGGGCTACGGCTGGGCACGCGACGAATATGAAGATGGCCTGGTCGGATTCGCTGCGCCGATAAAAGATGCGTCTCAGAGCGTCATTGCTGCCATCGCAGTGAGCGGACCTGCTTACCGCCTGCCCCACAAACGCGAGAAAGAGATTACCACAGAGGCAGTGCAGACCGCTGAATCTATTACAGCTAGACAAAGCATGCACGTGCTCCAACCAGAGCAAAAGAATAAATTGAATTGATCGATTGTGACGTACACAACGATTGGACGTCTGCGCGAGTCTTGCTGCCGTATCTGGACTGCAACAGCCATGATTATTTCGAACGCGGCGGGTTGCCCGGTGACCACGATTCCTTTCCGCATAGACATAGGCCATGGCTTCATCTAGTTGAGCATAGGCGGGCCGTGTACAAACGACTACCCCAAGTTCAATAAATTCAAAGCGCGCTCCCGTCCGATTGTCTCAACAGGAGTATTCGTATGCCTAAAAATGTAATCGTTACCTGCGCTGTCACCGGGGCAAGTTTCACTCCCTCCATGTCGCCACATTTACCATACAAAGCCGAACATCTGGCCGCAGATGCTATCGCTGCAGCCAACGCCGGGGCAGCCATCATTCATATTCATGCTCGCAATGCACTTGATGGCAGTCCTTCTTCCGATCCGGAAATTTTCCAGGAGTATGCGGTGCGCATTAAGGCTGAGTCGGATGCGATTATAAATATGACGACCGGTGGCGCCACCGGCCAAACAATTGATGAGCGTCTGAATGTTGTGCGAAAGTTGCAGCCGGAACTGTGTTCCTGCAATTTGGGCACGATGAACTATGGCAGCTTTCCGATGATTCCCAAATACAAAGATAAGTGGCAATTTGATTGGGAAGAAGATTTTCTTGAATCAACCCGCACCGAACCGTTCGCCAGCAGCTTCGCGGACATCGAGTATATGCTCAAGTTCCTCCAGAATGAGACCGGAACGCGGCTGGAGTTTGAAGCTTACGATATCGGGCATTTGTATACGCTGGCGTACTACGCCAATCAGGGTCTGGTGCAAGCGCCGATCATGGTGCAAATGGTCATCAACACGCTCGGGGGCATCGGACCGGACATCGACAATGTGGTCTTCATGGTGCGCACGGCCGAGCGCCTGCTCGGCGATGATTGCGAGCTTGCTGTTTTGGGCGGCGGTCGGCATCAATTCAATCTGATCACTGTTGGCGCATTGATGGGCTGCAGTGTGCGTGTGGGCATGGAGGACAACCTCTATCTGAGCAAGGGCAAACTTGCGGAATCTAACGCAGATTATGTTGAAAAGGTGAAGCGCATTCTTAAGGAGCTTTCACTCGAGCTGGCCACCCCAGCTGAAGCACGCGAACGCTTTGCGCTCAAAGGCGCTGATCAGGTCAAGTTCTAGCGTCGCCGATCGCTCCCAATAGTCGAATCGCAAATATGAAAACTGATCAGATTCGACGTGTGGGAATCGTCGGCACGGGTGTCATCGGTTCCGGTTGGGCGGCGCGCTTCCTCGCCCACGGATTGGATGTGGTTGCCACCGATCCGGCTCCGGGAGCCGCCGAGCGGATGCAAGCTGCAATTGATAACGCCTGGCCAGCCCTGGTAAAACTAGGCCTGATGCCGGGCGCCGATCGAGGCCGCCTCCGTTTTGCGGAAAGCATCGCAGAGACCTGTGCTGCTGCACACTTCGTCCAGGAATGTGCCCCCGAGCGCGAAGAACTTAAGCGTGATCTGCTACAGCAGATTGATGCCAGCACTCCGGCAGGGATTGTGATCGCTTCCAGTTCATCCGGCCTATTGCCGACTCACATTCAGGCAAACTGCGCACATCCCGAGAGGCTTGTCATTGGGCACCCCTTTAACCCGGTATATTTGTTGCCACTTGTCGAGGTGGTAGGCGGAAAGCAAACTCAAACTGAATATATTCAGCGGGCGATGGAATTCTATCGCGGGATCGGGATGCACCCTTTGCATGTGCGCAATGAAATCGATGGCTATATTTCAGACCGCCTGCAGGAAGCGCTCTGGCGGGAAGCCCTGCATCTTGTCAACGACGGCATCGCAACAACGGAAGAGATCGATGACGCCGTAATTTACGGACCGGGACTCCGCTGGGCGATCATGGGCACCTGTCTCACGTTCCATCTGGCGGGCGGCGAAGGTGGCATGCGGCATATGCTCGAACAGTTCGGCCCGGCGCTACAATTGCCCTGGACAAAGCTGCAGGCACCGGAACTGAGCGAGCAGTTGATTGACAGGATGGTGGCGGGTACGGAACAGCAGACGGCCGGCCAAAGCATCCGCGCGTTGGAGCAACTGCGCGATGATTGCCTGATCGGCATCATGCGCACCTTGCGGCAACACGAATATGCAGCCGGGAATGTCATCGCCGAGTTGAATAGGAAGCGTTACATGCTCCGCGAAACTAGCCGTTTGGGCCGAGTTGATGAAGTGGATAGCCCGCTCCAACTATACAACTGCGCAGTGGACCCTAACTGGATCGACTACAACGGACACATGACCGAGGCCAGCTTTCTGACGGCGTTCGGCGATGCCTCCGATGTGCTCTTTCGCTCTGTAGGGATCAACGAAGACTATCGTGCTGGCGGCCATTCGTTTTACACTGTCGAGACGCATGTCAACTTCTACCAAGAGGTCGGCAGCGGTGAGCCACTGCGCATTACGACGCAATTGCTTGGATTGGACTCTAAAAGACTTCACATTTTCCATCATATGTATCACGACATCTCCGACGAACTTCTCTCAACAGCCGAGCAGATGTTGTTGCACGTGGATACGGAGGCGGCCAGTGTTACACCCATACAGCCGAATGTGTTCGCAGCACTGACAGCCATCATGCAGGCACAGCAGGAGCTTCAAATCCCCGAGCAAGTGGGCCACCAAATGTCTGTGCCCAATAACGCCGGAGCATCGTCAACATGAACCTGGGTCTAACAGACGAACAAAATATGATCGTCAAAACTGTCCGCACCTTCGTCGAGAACGAACTGATGCCCTATGAGGACGAAGTCGAAAAGAGCAATGCGGTGCGACCGGAGTTGCAAAAACAGATTATTCAGAAGGCGCTCGATTCCGGGTTATACGCCGCCAATATGCCGGAGGAGCATGGTGGCGTAGATCTGGACAACATCTCTTTGGTCCTGATGGAACGCGAACTGGGCCGTACCAGTTTTGCGTTGCAGCATTTTGTCACGCGCCCCAGCAGTATCTTACGGGCCTGCAAAGGCGAACAGATTGAGAAATATCTGGTGCCGACGATCCTCGGCGAGCGTCACGATTGCCTTGCAATGTCCGAGCCGAATGCCGGTTCTGACCTGCGCTCCATGGAAACGCGCGCCGAACGCGATGGCGACGAGTACGTGTTGAACGGCACAAAACACTTCATTAGCCATGCAGATCTGGCGGACTATGTGATCCTGTTTGCCGCTAGCGGTGAGGAGCAGACTCCGCGTGGCGTACGCACGAAAATCACTTCATTCCTGGTGGATATGGACACCCCGGGTTTCACAGTCAAGAAAGGCTATGAAGTTGTCTCGCATCGCGGCTACAACAATTGCATCCTGGCATTTGAAAACTGCCGCGTGCCGGTTGCCAATATTCTCGGCGAAGAGCATCATGGCTTCGATGTCGCCAACGAATGGCTGGGGTCAACGCGTCTTTCCGTGGCGGCCTTCTGCCTGGGGCGTGGACAACGCGCCATCGAACTCTGCCAGGAATGGGCTGCTACGCGTAAGCAATTTGGCCGCGCCATCGGCAAATTTCAGGGCACCTCCTTCAAGCTTGCAGACATGGCAACGGAACTCGAAGCGGCTCAATTGCTAACTCTACAAGCAGCTTGGAAGCACGATCAGGGTATGGCGAAGGATGAAGATTTCGCAAAGGCCAAGCTCTACTCCACCGAGATGCTTGCGCGCCTCACGGATAATGCTGTACAAGTTTTCGGGGGTATGGGCATCGCAGAAGAGAACCCGATTGTACGCATGTGGCGCGACGCGCGTGTCGAACGCATTTGGGATGGCACGAGCGAAATCCAGCGCCACATCATTTCCCGCGCGCTGCTGCGGCCGTACGAACAATAGATGAACACATCGCTATCGAGCACGATGATCTCAAGCAGCCATTAATGTTGCATTCGAAGGCGCGCCGGCGCGCTTTGCTCACCACGATTTTCTCAGAACGCACCTGGAAAAACATAGTATTTCCATCGATATCAGGGTGTAGGTTGGTGATCGCGTGACCAGAATTGCTGCGCTGCAGCGGATGCTGCGTCCGGAAACCATCGCCGTTGTGGGAGGCGAAATTGCTGCCGAAGTGATCCGCCAATGCGACAAGATCGGGTATGGTGGCGAGATATGGCCCGTCAATCCGGGTCGGAAGAGCATAGAGGGACGTTCTTGCTTTTCAGAGGTCGCGCAATTACCCCACCCCCCCGACGCTGCATTTATCGCAGTCCCGCGTGAGAAAACAATTGAAATCGTTTCACAGTTGGCCGACCTTGGTGCTGGTGGTGCGGTATGTTACGCCTCGGGTTTTGCCGAAGTCGGCGGCGCCGGGATTGCACTACAGAAAAAACTTGTGCAGGCAATGGGCGATATGGCAATTGTCGGGCCCAATTGTTATGGCGTGTTGAATTTTCTCGATGGCGTCACACTTTGGCCCGATCAACATGGTGGTGAGCGCGTGGAACAAGGCGCTGGCATCATCATCCAAAGTGGCAACATCGGCATCAGCCTGACAATGCAGCAACGCTCCCTGCCATTGGCTTATATGGTTTCGATCGGAAACCAGGCGGGCATCGCAACCCACGACTATATCGAAGCACTGCTTGAAGATGAGCGTGTGACTGCAATTGGATTACACATCGAGGGTTTGGATAATATTCCTGCGTTTTCGCGCGTAGCTCTGAAAGCACTTAAGTTGGGCATTCCGCTAGTCATACTTAAATCCGGCACCTCGGATCGCGGACGCGAACTTGCCTTGAGCCACACGCGTTCATTGGCCGGAGCAGATCAGTTTTATGAGGCCCTCTTTGAACGCGTCGGTGTGACGCGTGTCCACACATTGCCACAGTTTGTCGAAACGCTGAAATTTCTGGCGATCATCGGCCCTCTTCCCGGGGCAGCCATCGCTTCCATTAGCTGCTCCGGTGGCGAGGCAGCATTGATGGCCGATCTCGCCCAAGTACAGGGACTTACACTGTCTCCCTTGGAAGACGAGCAGCACGCCGGATTGCAGGAAGTTCTCGGCGAGAAAGTCATTCTCAACAACCCGCTCGACTATCACACGTATATCTGGGGTGATGAAGAGGCACAGTATCGTTGTTTTTCGGCCATGTTGCAGGGTAAGCAAGATATCACATTGAAGGTGTTGGACTACCCACGCCAAGACAACTGCGATCCGACAGATTGGCTAAAGACCACGAGTGCCTTCCAACGCGCGCTGGCCGCAAAGGGAGGCCGTGGGGTCGTGGTCAGCACACTGCAGGAGAATCTCCCCTCCGCAGTGCGAAAGCAGCTCATAGAGCAAGGCATTGCACCGATGCAGGGTATTGAAGAATGTCTCATTGCAATCCATGGTGCCGCCCAAATATATTCGAAGCAGCAACGCTATACCGAACTTCAGCCCGTCGTGAGCGCCTTTGCAATAATGGGTGAAGTAAAGACATTAGACGAGCTGCAGAGCAAAGAATTGCTAAAAAGTTATGGCATCCCTACCCCACAAGCAGGCAGCAGCACTGGGGAGGAAGCTGTATCCGTGGCGCGCGAGATCGGTTACCCGGTCACCGTGAAAATAGTATCCACTACTGTGATTCATAAATCCGACCAAGGCGGCGTGCAGCTCAACTTGCAAAACGAGAGCGATGTGCAGGCAGCCGTCGCAAGCATGCTTCATTTGGGTGACCGCTTTTTGGTGGAAGCAATGGCACCCAAACCGGTGGCCGAATTGATTCTCGGCATCACCCGCGATGCACAATTTGGACTGGGTTTGGTCATCGGCGCGGGTGGTATTTTTGTGGAACTATTGCAAGATGCAGTTACTTTGCTATTCCCAATTCAACGTGCGGATGTCGAGCACGCACTCGCATCCTTGAAAATTGCTCCGCTCCTTAAAGGTCACCGCGGTCAGCCGCCGGGAGACAGCCCTGCGATCGTCACCGCCGTGCTGGCACTGGCACAACTCGCAGAAGACTGTGCTGCGCAATTGATAGAGGTCGATATCAACCCGCTCATGGTGTTGCCTGCCGGTCAGGGCGTGCTGGCCGTCGACGCCGTGATAAGAAAGAATATTGAATAAAAGAGAATTAATACCCGTCTGAATGTCATTCTCGCCATTCAATGACCTCTCCACTTCACACAAAAGCCCTCGCCTACCTGCATGATCATAACGTGCTGACGTTGGCCACACTAGGCCCGGAGGGGCCGTGGGCGGCAGCCGTTTTCTACGTCAACAACGGCCTTACTCTCTATTTCCTCTCCGCCCCCACAACTCGCCACAGTCTCAACATCGCTGCCCACCCTGGCGTGGCAGCCACAATCCACGAAGACTACGACGATTGGCCGGCGATTAAGGGCATCCAGCTCGAAGGTAAGGCAGCGCGCCTCATGGGCGCTGAGAAGGAGGCCGCAATCGCGCATTACGGGCTGAAATTCCCCTTCGTCGGCAATCTGGCGAATGCGCCCGCGGAGGTCGCGCAGGCAATGCGCCGCGTTTCCTGGTACAGAGTTACCCCGACACGCCTCTATTTGATTGACAATTCTCTCGGCTTGGGCCACCGGGACGAGATCCCCACTACAGGTCTCGACAACTAACTCGCGGGAACCGGCAATCTATGGTTTTTTCAGAACGACAATCTGTGATCAGCTTGTATTCATCGTATCGTCAGATATCTGATGATATGATGAATAAGACCAACTATGTCTGAGTTCAAAGCCGTACCGAAATCTCGCCTCTACCGCGATCTTGGTCACTTCCTGACCACCATTGAGCATGCGCATCACCGCTGGCTCATCGACGTCATCGAAGCCGTCACCGCCCCCTTGAGCCAATCCCGCGCCCTATGAAGCGCCTTGTCGTCGGCATCACCGGAGCGAGCGGTATCATCTACGCCATTCGGATGCTCGAAGTCCTGCGAGATGTGTCCGAGATCGAGACGCACTTGATTTTGAGCAATGCTGCCAAGCAGACGGTTGTACTAGAGACGGACTATACCGTGGGCGCCGTCGAGGCGCTGGCCGACGTACCCTACAGGTTCAACGACGTCGCCGCCGCCCTCGCCTCGGGTTCATTCAAGACAATGGGTATGGTCGTGGTTCCCTGTTCGATGAAGACGCTTTCCGGGATCGCGAGTTCATTCAGCGAGAATCTGCTGCTGCGCGCAGCCGATGTGACGTTGAAAGACCGTCGCAGACTGGTGCTCGTTCCGCGCGAGACGCCGCTCCACCTGGGGCATCTGCGACTGATGGCCCAGGTCACAGAGATGGGTGCGGTGCTCGTGCCACCCATGCCGGCCTTCTACCATCATCCGCAGACTCTTGACGACATCATCAACCAGACTGTCAACCGCATATTGGACGTGCTTGATATCGAACTCACGCAGGACCTATTTGATCGCTGGAATGGTTCGCTTAATACACCGCTCTGACCGCGAGTCGTACGACTGATTGGGACTCGGTGAGCACATAGCAGCGCCAAACTCCCCGACAAATTAGGCGGGTGACTCTGCAACAGCGCAGCAGCGCGACGGGCGAGCCCTATTGCATGTCATCGGCCCGAACGTTATATTATTTCATCATCGCGAAGACCTCAGAGTTCGTAGAGCGTGTATCAAAGCGGCATCATTTCGTATTGTAATGGTGGAGATGGCTGTCGACGCCGTGATAAGAAAGAGTATAAGGATGTAACCCATGAGCGCTGCGCTAAACGTGACCCAAAATGGACCAATCCTGGAGGTCACTCTCGACCGCCCAAAGGCAAACGCGATTGACGCTGCCACCAGTCGCGAAATGGGTTCGTTGTTCAGCGACTTTCGCGACGACCCCTCGTTGCGCGTTGCAATCCTTACCGGGGCCGGCGAGAAATTCTTCTCCGCAGGATGGGACTTGAATGCCGCCGCTGCGGGCGAGGCCTTTGAGAGCGATTACGGTATCGGCGGTTTTGCGGGTCTGACGGAACTGCACGACCTTAACAAACCGGTGATCGCTGCAGTGAATGGGATGGTGGTTGGCGGCGGTTTTGAACTGGCTCTGGCGTGCGATCTCATTGTCGCTGCCGAACATGTTGAGTTCTTCTTACCGGAGATCTTTGTCGGCATTTTGGCCGATGCAGCCTCCATCAGATTACCTAAACGCCTACCACGTCAGATTGCAATGGAAATGTTATTAACAGGTCGTCGCATGGCAGCTGCAGAGGCACATCGCTGGGGACTGGTAAATGCTGTTACCACGCAGGATCAACTCCTCGCCAGGGCGCGCGCGTTTGCCGAGCTGATCATCGCCGCTGCGCCCCTTTCAATCGGCGCAGTGAAGGAACTCACACGCGCCACCGCAGCTCTGGATATTGAGGCCAGTTACGCGAAAATGCGCGACGGCAGCCTGAAAACATATGAGAAAATGTTGACCTCCGAAGACGCCAAAGAAGGTCCACGTGCCTTTGCCGAAAAACGTGACCCGGTTTGGCAGGGAAGCTAAACTTTCTCGCGAGGAACCACAGGAAAAAGATGACAACTTTTGAAAAGACTGACCGCAACCGTGTCCGTCGTGTGCCCGAACTCGGCCAGTATGATAGCGCAACCGTGTACGAAATCTTCGATGCTGCTCTGATCTGCCATGTCGGAATTGTCGGTGATGAACAACCGGTCGTCATTCCGATGCTCCATGCTCTCGACGGTGACCGGCTTTTGCTCCACGGCGCCAGCAGTAGCCGACTTCAACTTGCATTGCAAGGGGGCCATCCGATTTGTGTAACGGTGACGCATGTGGACGGCATTGTGTTGGCCCGCTCTATCTTCAACCATTCGATGAACTATCGCTCGGCCGTAATATTCGGGCGCGGGGCGCTCATCTCAAATGAGACCGAAAAACTTTCGGCGCTTGAACGCTTTTCTGAGAAAATGATGCCTGGCCGTTGGCAAGATGCTCGCCCCCCGAGCGATAACGAGCTCAAAGCTACATCTATTGTTACTGTAGAGATCGAAAGCGCTTCCGCCAAAATCAGCAGTGGTCCGCCCGATGATGAAGAGGAAGATTATGCCCTGCCCTTCTGGGCAGGTGTGGTTCCAATTCGACAAGTCCTCGACATGCCCGTAGATGATCCGCGCTTACTCCCCGGGCAGACTGTGCCCGAGTATGTATATAAATTCGTTCGCGAAAGGGATATTTAGTACACGTTTTACACCCCAATTGCACCCAACTTGTGCAGCATTGCCCTACTATCGCGTGACTTCGCTTGTGTTCCCAAAATGAACGCAGCGGCAAAATACAAAGTAGGGTATTTCTTTGATCCGACCAGCACGCGCCAACCTAGCAACATCCAGTCAGTTACTCGCTTGGGAAGGTGTGCCTAGACATATTCACACAGAAAGCCCCATACCTGACATGAACTCACCATTCGATCTGCAATCTAAGCTTGTTCCCGTAGCGAAAAAATTACCATCCAACCAGAAATATCTGGCACACATAAATGTGACTGCCGAGAACCCGGACCTGATCCGGCTCTCTTCCAACGAGACGCGTTTGCCCCCTTCGCCGCGCGTGCGGGCGGCCCTCGTGCGCGCGTATGAAGATGCAAATCTCTATATGCCGCAAAATAATGCGCTGCGCGATCGCCTCGCCGAACTGCACCGGATAGAACCCACGGCAGTGCTCATCAGAGCGGGCGTGACAGAAGTGATCGACGCCATGTTCCGGGCCTTCGTTGGCAAAGGCGAATCGGTGCTGCTCTCCCCACCTTCATGGGCCATGTATTGGATACGGCTGCAAGCAATCGAAGCGAGTATTCTCGAGGTGCCGCAAGTCGTTAGTGGAAATCGTTATCACTATGACGTGGAATCAATGCTGGCAGCACTCACTCCTGATACGAAATTGATCGTGGTCTGCACGCCCAATAATCCGACCGGGAACAGCATGGCGATTGCAGACATTCGGCGCCTGGCGGATACAGGCCATTTGATGCTACTCGATAACGCATACCACGACTTCGATCAAAGTTCGTCCGATGACTTGTCCACGCTGGTGCACGAATATGAGAACGTGCTGGTGGCGTATACCTTTTCCAAAGCGTATAGCCTCGCCGGGCTGCGCTTAGGCTACCTGATCGGTGCTCCGGAAGTGCTGGAATATATCGTCAGACTGATGGTGCCCGGCAGTAGCGTCAGTTCGGCTGCCATCTACGCGGCACTCGCTGCAATGGACGATGACGAGTACAAGCAAGCGCGCGTCGAGAGCATCATCTCTGAGCGGGAACGATTGATTCAAATGGCCCGCGAGCTTGGTCATAAGTCCTTCGAATCCGGAGGGAACTTCTTCTCTCTCGATGTATCGAGTTCCTACGGAGACCCCCATACCTTTGCAGCCGCTATTCAGGCGAACGGCGTCGTGCTGCGTGTGATGAGTGGGATGTTGCGCATCACTGTCGGGACACCTGCCGAAAACGATGTCCTGATCAATGCTCTGCGCATCGTTTCGGCTTCAGAACCTTAGCGCAACGCCCTCCGATTTCCAACAAGTCCGATGGCCCAACCTGCCGCTTCACTTCCAAGCTCGATAGATCAACGACCGACCCTGCGGAATGGCTGGTTCATTGGAATCATCGCCGTGGTTGCCTTCAGCACCACAACTCCGGTCGGGCGCGCCGCGGTAACAGCGGGCATAGACCCGGTTGTTCTGACAGTCGGACGCTATGTTCTCGCCTCAACGCTAATCTTGGGCACCATTAGTGTGTCGGCCCCTTCAAAGTTAAAGATAGACCGGCGAGGCATGCTCATTGCCCTTGGAGCTGGACTGATTAATGGAGGTTCATCCCTCACCTACTTCAGCGCACTCGGGCGCATGAATTCATCTGTGGCTGCTGTGCTGGTCTCGATCTACCCCATCATTGTGCTTAGCCTGTTGGCTCTGCGCGGAGAAAATTTTACACGGCGCAACCTCGCCCGAATGGCACTTGGATTCAGTGGCGTTTATTTGTTAGTTGGTCCGGGCGGTATGGTCGATGGGTTAAGCATTTTCTTAGTACTGCTCACGGCTACCGGCTATTCAATTCAACTGGTCCTCGTGCAATGGTTTCTCTATGACTACGCAGCACGAACGATCACGGTTTACGTCGTCATTGGGAACACCCTTGCTGCCACATCTTTCTGGCTGCTGCGCGGCCCGCAATGGACAACGCCAAGCTGGCAAGGCTGGCAATCGTTATCTTGGCGATTGTTGGGACGTATCTGGCGCGATTGGCAACCTTCGGTGCCGTGCAAGGTATTGGTAGCGGGCAGGTTGCATTGCTTGCTCCATTGGAAACAATGCAGACTGTCGTCTGGTCGGTGTTATTCCTCGCGGAACGGCTCTCATTCCTGCAATGGCTGGGCAGCCTGCTCGTTGCCATAAGCGCACTGCTCGCCATCCAACGTTGGGGACGTACACGAACCCGACTGCGTTGGCGCGCCTGGTCACGACCTTAAGCTACTTTCACATACAATGGCCTACACTTCATTAACTCTCCGGCAGGTAAATACTGAAGAGAACAACGGCTGGATCGGTTGGTCGTTAGCCGTCATAACTATCTTTGACTTCAGCACGCTCCCCATCGCTGTAAAGATTGGCATCACGCTTGGGCTCAGCCCCACAGTTGCTCTGACGGTGCGCAATGCACTGGCGCTTCTTCTAATTACCGGGACAATCTTGTTCACGGCACCAAAGCGGCTACGTCCGGAGCCACGGCTGTTGTTTTTCGCAGTGCTTGGCGGGCTCGCTTATGCCGCCAACACGTTGTTATATTCCTGGTCGCTCGTGCGCTTGGATACATCTATCGCAGCGCTGCTCTTTGCATTGTTCCCCCTCGCTGTCTTGGGCTTGTTAGCTCTGCGGGGAGAGAAGTTTACGCGTCGCAATTTAGTGCGTGTGGGATTGGGAGTGGCCGGCGTGTTTTTACTCATCGGACCGGGCGAGCAGGTTCACCGCGGCGGTGTGCTGATGGTGCTTGTATCGGTCTTTTTGTTCGCGCTCTATTACGCCATCCTGCAGTGGACTCTGAAAGAATACGACTCTCGGACTGTGACTATCTACGTCCTTCTGACAATGACAATTGCAACCGGTGCATTTGGAGTGTTTCAGGGCACAGACTGGTCTGTGCCCGGCCTTAACGGCTGGTTGCTCATCATCTGGTTGGGTGGGTTCGGCACGTATCTGACCCAACTCACAGTCATGGCAGCCGTACGTAGAATCGGCAGCGGACAACTCGCGCTCTTTAGCCCATTGGAGACATTACTTACTGTACTCTGGTCGGTTTTATTCCTCTCCGACTTCCTGACACCTTTGCAATGGATCGGCAGCAGTTTCATTGTTGCGAGTGCGTTGCTGGCTGTGCAACGCTGGCGCCGGGTGCGGCCCCGACCTCGTTGGCGCACCTGGTCCAGACTTTAGATCTGCAATTCTGGTGAAGGCAATACCTGCGTTGCAGCGGTTCAGGTACGAGCGTTTTTCATATTAATTAACCTGAAATGCAAGTATCAAAAAATGCTAGCTTGAATCCTTATAGTGAGGCATTACTTAATGGTTCGTCTCAGGGATTCCTAGTAACGCTCGGAATGGCATCATAAAGGAAAAAATTAATACTTACCTGCGGGTTGATTAGCGAATGTAACCACACGCGCGCTACGGCATTCCGGTTGACGCCGCGATTTGGAAGAGAATCATTGCGCTGATACCTGGCGGATAATCTCCTTTATGCGGCACTTCCGATTCACGTTACTCATTGCAATTTCAGTTTCTGCTTGTGTTGCCTTCCGTCGTGGAGGTAGGGATATCGGCCCTACGAGAGAACGCGAAGTTGAATCGACAGCTGCTGCCGGAGCAGCAGCGGCTATCTCCCCAACGAGTAGGGCCGAAACAGAAATAGCACCGACGAGTGCAACGGATAGCGCTTCTTCAGAGCTTCCTGAGGCCGCCCCGTTTAATCGCGATATTAATCTGCGTGGTGTGTTCATTGCCATCCATTTGGAGCAGAGCGATAACCCCCAAAATGTACAGAAACTATGGCCGCGTTTACTGCGCTTCGTCGGCCTCGCCGATTCTTTCGGTGTGAAATACACATTGATGTTCACACCACAATGGGCGCAGTGGGTGCTCGACAATACTGAGCAGGAGACTGTGTTTGAATGGGAGGAATATGGCCACGAGATCGCTCTGCATCATCACGGCTCTGCGCATGGATTTTGGGATGGCTATACCAATGATCCCGAAAGAATCAATCCGCAAGGTTATCCGAATGGTGCAATCTACCTCGGTTCGATGGACGACCTGATGAGCCTGATCAACCAATTGTCGCAACAGACTATCGTGTCCGCGGGGATGACCGATGAACAGACGGATTGGGTGTCACAACTGCTCTATCACGCCTCGAAGGCCGATGGAACTGAAAGCGGAGCGAAGCCGACAAAAGAAGACCTACTCAGCATACCGAGTTCGGTTTCTCTCAATGGGCATCCCGCCACTCTGGTCTCCAACACGGGATACGCCATCGACAGATTGGAAGCCGGCGGCCAGTCTGTTGAATTGTGGGAAATTGAGAATGCACTGGAGACAGCGACACTTGATCAAGTAATGGGCATCGTCATCAACGATCAGACCTTGACCACCCGCGTGGATGATATGGAAGCGCTGTTTGATCATCTCGAGTTCGAGTTGGTGAACGTCCAAACTCTGCGCGAAATACTTAGCGGCACGCCGAACGAATCACTGGAGGAATAGATGTCCGATCAATTTACCTGTGGACAAGCGCTCGTCAAGTTACTAGAAAAATATGGAGTCGATACAGTCTTTGGGATACCAGGCGTTCACACGTTAGAGATGTATCGCGGCCTCGCCAACAGCAATATCCGGCATGTGCAGACTCGCCACGAACAGGGTGCCGGGTTCATGGCAGATGGCTATGCGCGCGTCAGCGGTGATCCGGGAGTGGCAATGTTGATCTCGGGGCCGGGCGTTACCAATGCAGCCACCGCACTCGGTCAGGCTTATAACGATTCGATCCCGTTGCTGTTGATTTCGAGTGACACGGCCAGCTACACGCATGGCAAGGGCTGGGGTGCGTTACATGAAGTGACCGACTTGCACGCCGTAACGCGCCCGCTCACGGCGTTGAGCGCTGCCGTGAACTCGCCCGAGGATCTGCCGGAGCTGATCGGACAGGCCTGGGCGATCTTCGAATCGAAACGACCGCGCCCTGTCCACATCTCGATCCCGATCGACGTATTAGAGAAAGCGACCGATGGCAACTGGGAGCGACGCACGCCGCCAGCGCGCCCTATGCCCGATCCAGCTTCGGTGCAAAACGCTGTCGAGTTGCTTTCGCGGGCCGAGCGGCCCTTGATCCTATTAGGTGGCGGCGCCATCGGAGCGCAAGGCACAGTCACAGAACTTGCAGAGCTATTACAAGCAGGGGTCATCGCCAGCAATGCGGGCAAAGGCATTGTGCCCGATTCGCATCCACTCAGCCTGGGGGGCAGCATCTCGCGGAGAGCGACTCTGGCCTACCTATCGCAAGCCGATGTCGTATTGGCTATCGGCACAGAACTATCGGAAACAGACAGCTTTATCGAGAAAATTGACATGCGTGGCAAACTGATTCGAGTAGACATCGACCCGGGGAAGATCAATGATCTGTATCCGGCAGATATCGGAATTGTCGCCGATGCGGCTGCGATGGTGACGGCGCTTTGCAAGGCATTGCAGGCCGCAGGACACGCAAGCATGAACTCACAACTGGATGAACTCGCGCGCACTCGCGCTCAAATCGAAGCTGAATTCTCTCCGATTGAACAACAACACGACCAATTGCTGCAGGCGTTGCGTGAGGCAGTGTCACCTGAGACTGTCGTCATGGGCGACATCTCGCAGATCGTCTACACGGGATCGGCGGCATTTGCAGTCGAACAGCCGCGCAAGTGGTACTACCCGGCCGGCTATTGCACGCTCGGCCCGGCGCTGCCGATGGCAATTGGCGCCAAGCTTGCACTTCCTGCGCAGCCCCTGGTGGCGATCTCCGGCGACGGCGGCTTCATGTTCACAGTGCAGGAAATGGCGACAGCGGTGCAGGAGAAACTTACCTTTCCAATCGTCCTCTGGGAAAACGGTGGACTGGGGCAAATCCGCGATGATATGAAGCAGCGCGACATACCCCCGACGGGGGTCGATATGTTAAATCCAGATTTCGTCAAACTTGCGGATGCTTTTGGTGCACGCGGAATCCGGCCGAGTGACCGGCAGTCGTTCCAGGATGCTGTTGTCGAGTCTTTCAGCGCCGAAGTGCCGACTCTGATCGAAGTCAGCGAAGGATCGGATTGGCTACTTTAGGTTCGTAGTAGGCTTACGACGGAACAAACTTCGGGGTTTACTCGACGGCATCCCCTTTCGGGACGCGATCGATATCGAGCATTTGGTCAGCGATCATATTCTGGAAGCGGTGCAACGGCTCTTCAAAATGGTAACACATGCGCCCGCCGCTGTAAGCCCGCGTAGCCAGCCCTTCCTGGACTTGCTCGACAATTTCAACATCCTGCATATTGATCAGGTCCCAGAACTTAGTCAGCTCTTCGATGGCTTCTGCGCGGCCAGGGTTTTCAGATGACTCGGGGTGCGCGAGCAGACAGGTACGTTCAATGGTGCGGGCCGGACCCTGTGGTTGGGTGATCATTACGAAACAATGATTTGGGATCACATTGATCGCTATATTGGGGAACAACCAAATAAAGCGGGCAGAAACAGTATCGGAGGATTCCAAAGCGGGCAGAGCTGGTAGACCCATCCAACCACCGGCCTCCGAATTCTGTGAGATGGGGCTGGTGGTCATACCGGTGTACATCCCACTGCCCTGCCACCGATAATGATCCTCCATGCGCGAGACCTTTATCAATTCGGGGTGAACCCATGGCAAGTGATAGTACTCCATGAAATTCTCGCCGATGAGTTTATAGTTCGCACCGATGTCGTAGGATTTCTCGCCGACCACTTCCCATTCATTCAGGCGATAGGAAGAACAGCGGGAGGTTAAGTCACCGAGTTGTTCTGCAAATGGACGGGGATTGTCCGACAGATTGACGAAAATTAGAAAGCCCCAACTTTCGATATGTACAGGGAAGAGGCCATAATCTTTGCGGTCAAAACCTTGCACACTGCTCATATCGAAAATGCCCTGCTGATTGAACTGACCCCCAAGAAGTTGACACAAAATAAAAGCACCCCCTGTGAGAAGATAAAAGCAGGAGGTGCTTTTTATGTCTGGGAAAAAGGGGATGAAAAACTACCCGAAAGCGACCAAGCTGGAAGCGGTACGCATGTTTCTGGAAGAAGGCCTGACCCGCGCAGAGGTAGTTGAAGCACTCGGGCTGCCCCGCCGAGATCTTCACGACCCAGTTCATTCGTACAGTCACCCAGTCATGAATGTACTGGGTCATGACGTGCAGACTGCATCGTGATGACTGGGTGTGAAGGTCTGGGTGCGCCAATATCGCCGCAAGGGAGGGGCAGCCTTTGCCAAACCGAAGGGTCGGCCTCCTCGTCGGCCGGCGGAAAGTCCGCAGGAGGAGCTGGAACGGTTGCGCATGGAAAATGTGCTCCTAAAAATATTCCATACCGAATTGCGCACGGACGAGCTCGCACGGCGCAATAGCGGGTCATCTACCAGTACAAAAGAAGATACACTGTGAAGGCAATGTGTACTTTCTTCGCAGTTTCGCGAGCTGCCTATTACGCCTGGCTCAAGCGCAGCCAGCAGCCGGACAAAGATAGCGCGCGGCTGCAAGCGGTGCAGCAAGCCTGGGAAAAATCGCACAGAACCTATGGCTATCGCAGGGTTGCTTTGTGGTTGCGACAACACAAAGGGCTGGTCATCAACCACAAAGCGGTTTTACGGCTGATGAACAAGCTCAATATCCGCTCCATTGCCAGGCAACGCCACCCCTATAAGCAAAGGGCCCGCTTAGATTTTCACCAGCGCTATGCCAATCTCTCAAAGTGCAGTGCGCATACCGACCCAGTTTCACGACCCAGTTCATTCGTGACTGGGCGTTCGGTACTGGGCTTCACTGTGTGGCCCGAGATTTCGCAGCAAACCAACCCAATCAGAAATGGGTTACTGATACACTTGCGCCGTACGCAGTACAGGTGTCACCTACATCGCTACCCAACAAGGCTGGGCGTATCTGGCCACCATCAAGGACCTGTTCGACGGTTTCATCGTTGCACATCGTCTGGGAAGACACCCCGTCCAGTACCGATACCGATGCAGTGTGCACGGCACTGTGCGGGACTGGGCAATTCTGTGCGCTTAGTCATCGATACCCTCAAGCAGGCCAGACGTAAAGAAAAGGTCACTGCGGGACTGCTCCTGCACAGTGACCACCTAGTCCAGTCGATCACGATGCAGTCTGCACGTGACTGTACTAGACTGGGGGGATATCAATACACTTCCAAGCAGTATGCTGCCCTTACCCGGGCGTATCACATCACCCCTTCCATGTCTCGGCGTGGCAATTGTTGGGATAATGCGCCCATGGAGAACTTCTTTGGTCATTTGAAAGCGGAAGCGCTCCGCCATATCCGCGTGCCAAGCTTTGAGCGGGCGCATGAATTGATTGACCAATATATCGAGTTCTACAATTATGAACGCATACAACTAAAAACCAAACAGACACCATATCAAATCAGGTGTCTGACTGGATGACCGCAGTGGGGGTCTTTCTTTTTGTGTCTTGTTTACAGGGTGCAGTTCAGATCGGGGGGTATATCGGATTCTTCGAATAAGGGTGTGCCAATGAAACTCCCATCCAGATCGTATGCCCAGCTATGGTACGGACAGCGGATACGCGCCGAGCTAACCTTGTCAGAGCCATCCGGCAATAAGCGGGTCCCACGATGGCGACAGACGTTATAGAATGCGCGCAGTTGGTTCTGTTTATTGCGGATAATAATCACCGATTGGCCGGCCACGCTGGTCACGAAGACATCACCCGGTGCGCGCACATCCGACAGACAGCCAACCGCTACCCAATTATTGGAGAACACCTTTTCCTGTTCAAGTTGAAAAAAGGCAGGCGAAGTGTACGCATCCGGGATCAGGGTTGTCACCGCCGTTACCGGCAACCGAGTGGGAGCATACGTATCGGCTAGCGTGTAGGCCTCCGTTGGCAAACGTTGTATTTCGACTGTGCGTGTTGGCTTATTGATTGACATGTGAATAGACCTTATTTCTATGGCTGGCTATTGAGATCTCCCGCATGCTGCAGAAATTAGCACACTGAAAAAGCGAAGTCAAGCATCTCTTCGAGCAATGTGGTGTGTTGGAATCCCAGCTGCTGCCGGCGCTGGCGGCCGTGGCTTTTGTGGAGAGTATAGGCGTGTCGGAGAGTCGTGACGCTCACTAAACCTAAAAGCTCGTGTGCTACTTTTGATATCACCAACGTACGAGGGCGCTTTTCTGCAGCTGCTACACAGTCGATACAGTTAGGCTATTCTTGACAGCCTGACCTTTCGCTTCGTCCGGGACGGTTGTCGCAGCGGGCACGACGATCAGACCGGCTGCCTTATCTTGCTCGTATTGAGCGTTCAGGCGATTGCCCCCATCCTTTACGAACCGCGGGAGGAAAAATCGCGAGTAGAGATCAAAAATCCAGCGAGCTAGAACCGAGCCGCCCAAAGCTTTCCCCTGCCTATAAACGATATGAGTACCATTCGCTCTCGGAGAAAACTTCATGGTCGTACGAGCTCGGATACCCACAAATAGTGGATATTCATAAGTATATTCGTCGAAGGGCTGCCAGTCGACAATCATTTGAGGCGACACGTCCTTTCCGTGTACGCACTGGTAGGTCGCCCCCGGTCCCAGACGCCCCTTGGTGCGTCCGGTAACGTTGGCGCTCTCAGATTTGGAGAGCAGCGCACGATATTCCGGCTTAGTTGCGAAATCCCAGGCGACGACTGGATCAGCAGGAAAATCCATATCAATAGTAACGACAGCATCCGCAGCCTCAACATTTGTACGTGATGTATTGCAGCTTGCTTCCCACACAGCGCGCATGTCCTCAACGTAAACCTGCACATCCCCGATGTGCTCGTAGTTCTCCAGATGCGTTTGCATTGTCTCAGCCAATTCTTCAATGCCCATCGCCGCTACAGCGGCTTGTGTGTATAACACATAGGCTTTGTAGCTTGTTTTCTCGGCGACGTGATTTTTGGTCAGACGGTGGATGAGATTGACGTCGTTGCCAACCAGTTCGGTATATGCGGGCAACTCTTGCAATGCAAAAGTACCATAGTGGACGAAAAATTTTAGATCGAGTTGCGGGATGTTCCGGCACGCGTTACACGTGCAACTGGTGTTCAAGATCATTAACTCAATGGCGCGCCGAAAAGCAACATAAGTCGTCTCGATCATTTCGACGAGTGTCTGACCCTGCAGGAGACTCCCTTCGGGAGAGTAGCTGATAACTGCATCGCCCTCAAGTCGCGAAATAACCAGAGGTATACGCGTGTTTTCGATCAGATTCTCGAGTAAGGCACGCAGAATATCCTCCGCGTGCTCCAACTCGGAATCGTGGAGAAACGATGTGTAGCCCCTGATATCTGAAATTATCAGATAGCCTTTTATGGACGCCATTTGCTATTTCCTCGTAGTTTAACGACTTGACCTCCCACGGTATATCCCAATCATCTTAAATGAAGTGACGGGGTTCGTCTCCACCCATTTGTGGTGTGAAAATGGCACATCATCTGCATAGAGATTGAATAACACAGCTTCGTGCAGATCGGCTAATCGAGCAGATTGGTGGGGCTGCCGGGTTGCAACATACTGATACTTTGTATGCCGCGAAAGAAAGCATCCGCCGGGTCTGAGCCGATTACACATGCTTCGATGCGCAGTACTTCCTTCACTCCAAACGGTTTGCCGACCAGTCGAATAGCACACATATTGTTTACTGGAACAGTCGACTCCCTGGTAACCATATCCTGACTATCGAATTGGATTAACAAATAATGCGAAGGGCATCTACTTGAAACCCTGATCGAGCTGAAAGCAATAGCAGCGCAAAATTACATTTTTACGATAAGGTTAGAATTTTGACCGTATTTGGGCAATTTGCTTGACAAATAGAACAAAACATTGTATTTTACTAGTAGGTTAATTAACCGATTGGTAAAATAAGGGAAACTTATAATCATGAGGAGTGATGATGACAGACTAAGCCAAACCTTTGCAGCATTGGCAAACTCTACGCGCCGGGCTATTTTAGTGCGTTTAGCTGAGGGGGAAGCTACCGTTAGCGATCTCGCAGAGCCGTTTACTTTGAGTTTGCCAGCCATTTCTAAGCACATCAAAGTATTGGAGCGTGCAGGGCTAATCACACAGGGGCAAAAAGCGCAATATCGACCTTGCACCATCGACGTAACGCCCTTAAAAGAAATTTCCAATTGGACAGAGCAGTACCGCCATATCTGGGAGGCAAGCTTTGTCCGTATGGACAAATATATTAATCAACTTAAAAACAAGGAGAAAGACAATGAGTGATAGCACCCTTACTAAAGATGCAGTTGTGATTGAACGAACTTTCGATGCACCCGTAGACCTCATCTGGCAAATGTGGACACAACCTGAACATTTCAAGAATTGGTACGGTCCAACAGGCTTCACCGTGCCCGTTGCCGAAATGGATGTGCGTGTGGGTGGCAAACGCCTGGTTTGCATGGAGATGCAAAGGCCGGATGGCGGCATGAAAATGTGGACGACCGGTGAACACACTGAAGTTGTCCTTAACCAGCGGCTGGTCTACACAGAAAGCATGGCTGATGAACAAGGCAATGTGATTGCGATGAGCGATAACGAGCACCCCTCGACGACCGAAGTCACCGTGTTATTGGAAGATCTTGGCGGGCGCACAAAAATGTTTATGACGCATGCAGGTGTACCAGCAGGCTCAGGCGCAAACGACGGTTGGGAACAAGCCTTCACCAAGATGGCAGACCACATCGAAACTGTCCTCAACGCCAAATAATAGGGCAAGTTGATAGAGCACTATCCTCAATACATAACATCATTTCAGGGCAATCACGCGAAAATTCACATGATTGCCCTGAAAACTCATCGCACAGAAGGAGTGGGTGTTACTGCGAACCGGCGAGCAAACATCTTCATCAAGATGACGTTTTGAGTTTTCTAATTGGGCCGCATCGAATGGTGCTTGGGAATGAGAATTAAATAACTTGTGCAAATGGGAGAGCGCGGTAATTCCATTGGGGCAAGAAATCATCAAAGATAATGCGCATGTTGTCCCTGAAATCTGTGGCTACTTTACGACCGGTTTCGTAGACCTGGTCAATAACATGGACAAAAGCTTTCAGTCCGGTCTTGGTGCTGGTTTTTTCCATCAGTTCTTTTACGAGTTTGCGGCTGGTGAAGATCACGCCTTGGCAAGCGCGGGTAACATGCGGGAAGAAACGGTGTTCGCTGGGGTTGTATTTCGAGCAATAGGGTGGATAGTGAGCAATGCGAATTTCGACCCCGATTTCATCGGCCAGTGCTTGCAAGTCTTGCTTGAAGATGTAGTAGCGGGAACTGTTACTCCCGCCGCCATCGCAAAGCACGAGAATAGAAGTGGCGTTGGGATAGTGGTAGTGGCCGTATGTGTACCACCAATGGCGAAAGCTATCGCAAGCGAATTCACTGGTATCATGACTGCCGCCGAGTTGGATGTAGCCGACATTGAGACGCAAGTCGTAGAGACTGTGAGGAATGCTGACCCCAGCAGCATAGCTGTTGAAATCATGGTCATAAGTTTGCAGTTCTTCCAGGGTGTACAAATGTCCGTCTCGGTAGAAATTGCCCAGATATTCCTTTTTCTTGCTGTCCATGCTGACAATGGGATTGCCCGCCGCTTCGAATTCGGTCTTGAGCCGCGTGATGTTCTCAAATTGCTCGTTGCGGTTTTCAATCTCGGCCTTCAAACCGAGTTTCTTTTGCGCTTTTCGGCGGCGATAGTTGTGCTTCTGCAGCAACTTGCGCACCACATATTTGCTGACCACGATGTCGTGCTCGGCCCGCAACGCCGCAACAATCTCGCCCGGGGTCAGGTTCGTCCAGCGCACCCTCTCGTCCATCGGGTCACCGGCTGTGTGCTCGCGCAACACTGCCAGGAACTTCTCAGCAAGTTGCGCCCCCCATGTGACGTAGTACGGTTTGCGTCCGCCGCCTGGCTTCCGAATGCGCTGCTCCACTTCGCCCTTGGGCAAGCCACTGACTTCGCGGGCGCCTTTGCTCACCGTGTTGCGACTGCACCCCAACACCCGCGCAATGTAACTCCGTCCGCCGTGTCCAAATCTCAAGGCTTCGAAACCAGCAAAGCGACGCCCATCTTTCTCGTTCAAGCTGTTGTAAAAGCGGCGCATCATTTCTTCATGTTCGGGCGCATAGGGTTTCATCATGGCCTCCGGGCTAGTGTTCTGATGAAGCCAAGAGAATATCACTGCTTGCATCCGTTGTGAACCAACTGCCCAAATTATTTAATTCTCGTTCCTTGACTGTTCGCCGACGACTGAACTTGGCGTTATACCGGCTCAATGTCAAGATATTTTTGGGTCATCTAGGGCTTTAACAAGGCTGCTTTGTTGAGTTCATGCACTTCAGTGTAGAGTTCCCACCAAGTTAAACTGCCATCATCCAACGCGCGTCCAATGTAATCAAATGCAGTTTTGGTTTTAAACTCAGGGTTGTTCACATCTGCCAGCATCAACTTCAAATAATCGATGTTGTTCTTGATTAGCTGTTTGGTGTAGCCGCCGTTTTTAATAACATCCAAAGAGCCGTGGCAGGGCAATATCAGTTCAATATCCTGAGACATCAATCGCTCTAATTCGGATAATTGTTTTTCCGGTGATGCAAATCCAAACTCAAAGAACCAGATCGGATCTTCCAAAATGTCATTGGCGATAAATATCTTTTCATTGGGAAGCAGCAAGCCAAGGTGGCCTTCTTCATGGACCAGATATTCGTGTAGCTCAATCTTCAAATCTTTGAGCCAGAACTCCAACATTCCTTCAAAGACAAGATTTGGCGGCACAACCTGAAAGGCGTCATAGTCGCTATACTCGCCGGCTTCAAAAATTTCTTTCTTTTCAAGCATTAGCTCACGCGTTCGCTTGTGGCCAATGATGACATCATTTTCATATACTCGATTATCAATAATATGATCGACATGCCAATGTGATGCAATCAACGTAAAGTGATTAATATGGCAGTATTCTTCCAAATAATCTCTGACCCAAGCGCCCTGCCCGGGTCTTGCCATCGTGTCAATAATCACTGCACTATCTTCTTTGTAGATCGCAAAAGATCCGCCGCCCAAGCGCATATCCATCATGTCATCATTTAAATGGCGGCCCCAATAAAAATACATCAGATAGTCTGTAATTTCCACAACTTCAATACTGATTTTCGGCAATTTTTTTCCTGTCATGTTTATCAACCCTCAAAACTCAATATTGTTGAAACGTCACACATCATCTACTATATTCAAATACTTCACAAAAGCAGTATACCTAGTCGCTGCACCCGATCTGCTGGCACAGGATCAATATGTGGCAGTAAATTAAATATCGCTCGGATTCGTGAAGTCTCACTCGATCATCCGCTTGCGGCTGAAATCGAGCACTATGTATCCAAACTCACGTTAGCAATATTGCAAAGGAGAAAATTATGGAACTCGGCGCATTTTCAATCAGTTTAGCCGTCAATAATATTGAGGTTTCAAAGGCCTTCTATGAAAAATTTGGCTTTAAAGTCATAGGCGGAGATGCCTCACAGAATTGGCTCATACTAAGAAACAAGGATCACACGATCGGTATTTTTCAGGGTATGTTCGAAAAAAACACCCTGACTTTTAATCCTGGCTGGGACAAGAACGCGGTGCAAATCGATACATTCACGGACGTCCGCGATCTACAGCGTCAGTTAAAAGATCAAGGTGTGGAGCTATTGACTGAAGCTGACGAGACCACTACCGGACCAGCAAGTTTTGTCGCGATTGACCCCGACGGAAATCCAATCCTTGTCGATCAGCACGTATAGCTGAAGAATCAATGCACCTTTTCAGGCAAGGCAGACCTTGGTGCTAAACAATGCGTTGCAGTTCGTTCCGGCCTTCGGTATCCACTGGCCAGCCAGAGGATGCGCTCTGGTCTGCCGCTTAACTTGGCGTAAAGGGTATAGCATTCTAACAATAACGCACCAGCGACTCCAGCATATATGAGCAACTCAACAACCTCCGCAAGCCTTGACCATGCCGGAGTCTCGCGACGGGTGATCGCTGGATCCTTTGACTTCCTGATCGTTGCTGGCTATATCCTGCTGCTCCTTGCTATCGGGCTGAGCGTAGACTCTGCCACGGTTGGGCTGCCAATGTTGGCCTCCCCGATTGCCATGGATATTTTGGCTTTTTTCGTACTTGTCTTACCCGTAGGGTTGTATTTTGTACTTCAGGAAGCTTCGTCTTTTCAGGCTACTTGGGGCAAGCGCCGTGCCAATGTCAAAGTGGTCAACGTGCAGGGGAATAGGTTGAGCGCCAGACAGGCCCTGGTACGTTCCGCTGTTAAGTTTCTGCCGTGGCAAATTGCGCCTACATGTGTCATTCATATATGGTTCGGCAACCCGTCACCCATCTTTCTGGCCGGGGCACTTGGGGCGCAGGCTTTGGTCGGCGCATATGGGCTCTGTCTTTGGCTCACTAAAGATCACCGCACGCCCTATGATTGGATAGCAAGAGCCTACGTCGTCACAGCATCCTAATCTTGGCGCGGAAGAACAACTGCTTCCATTGGACCCAGTGAAGCGAAGTGGTGCACTAACAATTGGCGTTGTGCGGCTCTGAAGCATTCTTGATGAGTACAAAAATGAACACCACTACCCTCGATATTGTGGCAAAATCTCGCACAGGCGGGTGTGATGGTCCTACACGCGATTGGGCTGTATCTTGCCTGGAGAACGGAGTGATCAAAATATGAGAGGCGCAACCTACTTTATTGGAGCAGGTCACCTCCACCGCGAAATAATCGATGATTGCCTGCCCAATACCGCCCCTGGCCCCCCTTACCAGGACACTTTTGTCCTGAAACCTTGCCGTCATTGAAGAAATCCTCTAAATTCCTTTAATTGCTTCTAAAAGCCTGCGCTTGATGATAACTCCAACCGGCTTATTGTCATGTGAAACGACCAGAGGCAATTCCGGGTCAATGGTAGGAATGGGCAGGATCTATTATGGCTACGAATTGTCCCTATGTAGCGCTTGAAGAAACCTACTCCGTTGCGGTCTTGCCAACGAGTTGCATCAATGCTGCCACATTTGGGATGAGAGCATCTGCATAAGGCGCAAGAACTTCGGCGGTAGCCACACCCGAGAGTACTCCCACTGTCCAGCCAACGTTAGCCGACTCTGCCATGTGCATGTCGGCGAGCGTATCTCCCACCACTAGCGTGCGTTCCAGGCGTATATCGAGTGAACTACAAAGTTCAAAGATCATATCCGGCGCGGGTTTGGCGGGCACGGGGTCATCGGCACAAATCAAGCCATCAAGCAGTTCAGCAACGCCCAGAGCTGTCAGTGTCGCTTCCGTGGGGTCGCGTTCGTCCCCTGTGGCAACGGCGAGGCGCATGCCACGGCTTCGCAAGTCTCGAAAAAGTTTGCCTAGATCAGCAAGCGGCCGTGCAAGCGCAACCGGATCAGGAACGCTCCATGCCTGTTCAACAGCAGCACGTGCGGGTTTATCCGCTACACCTGCTTGAACTACGACCTGGACACATGCGATCTGAATGTCAGCCATTGCGATTTGTGTCGCCATTGGCCCACCGGGTACGAGCTGACGTCGATCTGGATCATAGCCGAGCAATTCAAACAAATGTTCTGCGATGTCGATCCCTGACGCATTTTCTAATTTCTGAGCCAGGACCTCCATCCAATGGAACCACATCGCGCTGTAATCAATCAGCGTGCCGTCTTTATCGAATATAATCAGCTCTGGTTCAATATTAGAGGGTGCACTATTTAGCATATCAGACAATGTCGTATACTTTAGTAGATCAATGCAGAGCGTATTTCAAAGAAGCGAGGACAAGAGGTTCCCTGTGTTTGCCCGCTACCTTTAGCGTAGAAAGTACCGCCCTTCTTACAGGAAATTTTAGTACATATTTCACATCCCAATTGCACTCAACTTGAGCTGCCCCCTCAACTATCGGTGAGTGTTAAGAATGAAGTTTATGAAGGTCTCCAAGTCCGCCTCGCACAGTCGATCTCGTTAAGTATCCAACCTCTCTTTCATATACAATCATGTTCGCATGAAGTTTATTTGATCCGCATCTGAGCTTTGGATGCATTCCTTCAATGCTCTTGAGTTAGCTTGCTTGGCCTGAGTATTTACAAAGAAAGAATCCAAGCATGAAAATACTACTCACCGATTTAGCGCAACCAGATGCTGAATTGGAGCGCAGCTTGCTGGCCGCCGCAGACATGGAGATGCTCATTGCCGAGGCGCCAACGCCTGAAGGTTTGATTGCTGCCGGTCAACAGGCGGTGGGCTTCATTTTGCAAACAGCGCCCATTCCCAGACAGGTATTTGAGGCGCTGCCCAATTTACGCATCCTGAGTTATCCTGGAGTGGGCGTTGATATTGTTGATTTGGATGCGGCCAAAGAGTATGGCGTGTGGGTTGCAAATGCCCCGACCGCCAACACATCCGAGGTAGCGGCGCATGCTCTGGCCATGGCGCTGTCATTGGTACGCCATCTTCCATTCTATGATCGGGCTGTGCGTGCCGGACGATGGCATTTTGAAGATACCGGCGTGTTGCGACGACCATTGACGCTCACCTTTGGCTTGGTAGGTTTGGGCAATATCGGCCGCTTGGTGGCTCAGTATGCCGCGCCACTATTTGGTAGCGTTGTGGCCTTCGATAAGTACGCGTCACCTGCAGATTGGCCGACAACGGTGCAGCGAATTGACAATCTACCCCAGCTGTTCAGGCAAAGTGATATTGTTTCGCTCCATACCCCCTTGACCGAAGAAACACACAATCTGGTCGACAAAGAACTGCTGTCACAAATGAAACCAGGCAGCTATCTGGTCAATGCTGCTCGCGGTGGCATCCTGGATATTGACGCGCTGCTAGAGGCGTTGGATGAAGCCCGCCTAGCTGGTGCAGGCTTAGACGTTTTACCAGTGGAGCCGCCCCCTGCCGGCCATCCGATTCTGCAGCATCCTCGTGTCTTGTTATCGCCCCACGCGGCGTTTTACTCGCTAGAGTCGGATGAGGAAATGCGGCGTACATCCGTTGAGAACATCATCAACTGGGCTAAAAACGGTCGTCCGCAGCACGTCGTTGTCGAAGGCAGATAGTGAACAGCCTATCTAAGGCTTGACTTGAAGAGGTCAACGCCTTCCCACCAAATCATCCAATCCAGGAAAAAACTATGAACACGACAACAACTGCAATAAACGATACGTCAACGATGCGTGGAGCGGCGGCCATTGCGCGCATCTTACAACAGGAGGGGATTGAGCTGTTGACCTGTTTTCCCCACAACGAAATCATCGATACCATGGCTGATTTAGGGACGCGCCCGATCATGTGCCGCACTGAACGGATAGCCATTCACATCGCTGATGGCTATGCTCGGTTGAACAATGGTCAAAAGATTGCGGCGGTTTGTGTACAAGATGGACCGGGGATTGAGAATGCCTTTGGAGCGGTTGCTCAAGCGTATGGGGATAACACCCCTATATTATTGCTGCCGGGGGGATACGACCGGGATCGGCAAGATGTTGATCCCAATTTTCAGGCGACGCACAATTTTCGTAACGTTACCAAGTGGGTGGGCCAGGTCAATTTGGCGCGGCGCATTCCGCAGATGATGCACTATGCGTTTACGCAGCTACACAGTGGGCGGCGGGGGCCGGTGATGCTAGAGGTTCCGACCGATGTGATGGAGGAGCAGATTGACGTGACGACCGTCGATGGCTATCAAAGGGCGCAGAGCAGCCGGACGAGCGGTGATCCTGAGGCTGTGGCGAAGTTGGTGGAAATGTGGCACTCAGCCGAAGCGCCCATCATCGTTGCCGGGCAGGGCATTTTTTACGCCGACGCTTGCGACCATTTACTGGCTCTGGCTGAATTGACCAGCACCCCCGTGATGACCACACTCAACGGCAAAAGCGCCTTTCCTGAAAATCATTCGCTCGCACTCGGTACATGTGGCGCGTCACGCACCAAAATGGTGCGTCACTTCCTCGACAAAGCCGATCTCGTCATCGGCATTGGCACCAGTTTAACCCGCTCTCCCTATATTACGCCGATCCCCAACGGCAAAACGATTGCTCACGTTACCCATGATAGCGGCGATATTGGCAAAGATTATTTTGCTGCCCTCAGCGTTGTTGGCGACGCAAAATTGGTGATTGAGCAACTTATCGAAGTCTTTGGAACCGGCCGCAGTGACAACACGGTTGCAGATGAGATCGCCGTCGTCAAGGCCGAGTTTCTTGCCGATTGGATGCCCCGCCTGACCAGTGATGACAGCCCGATCAATCCTTATCGCGTTATCTGGGAAGTGATGCAAAACTTTGACCGTACCCGCACAATCGTGACACATGAAGCAGGCAGCCCGCGTGATCAGGCGACTGCGACCTACGAATCGCTAGTGCCACATGGCTACATCGGCTGGGGCAAAACGACGCAGCTTGGCACGAGCCTGGGGCTGGCGATGGGCGCGAAATTGGCGCGCCCCGATTGGTATGCGGTCAACATCATGGGAGATGGCGCGTTTGGGATGGTTGGGATGGATTTTGAAACAGCCGTTCGCTATAAAATACCGATTTGCACCATCGTTTTGAACAACGGGGTTTTGGGTGGCTACGAGGGGTATTTGCCGATCTCGACCGAGAAGTTTGGCACGCGCAATGTGACAGGCAGCTATGCTAAGGTGGTGAGCGCTTTGGGGGGATACGGTGAACGTATCGAGCAAGCCGCCGAACTCGCCTCTGCCATGCAACGCGCTCAGCAGGAGATGGATGCTGGCCGGGCTGTCCTGCTTGAAGTGATGAGCCGCGAAGAGACAGTCTTTGCAAAATATTAGCTACCTCACCTGATGGCTACCCTGCCTTCGCACAATAGGCTCAATAACATTGAAAATACCCATCTGTCGCAGCGGTGGCTTCATTGATCGTTTCTCACAGCGGGCCGGTCGCCATGGAACTCGAAACCACTCTTAGGGAGTGCATTGATATTCTGACCATCATATTGCACAATAGCGTACTGCGTGGTGACGAGGATATCTCGCCGGTTGCGGTCAAGCTGTTCCATACTAAAGAATCTTTCCAGGGGACTATGCGCAAATAGGCTTGGGCGCCTACCCCGAGCGCGTTGAAAAAGTCTCCGAGCTCAAGCCGACCATCAAACGCTCAATCGCCCCTCTTAGTATTGCCTACTGGCAATACTCGATATGATCACCACGCAGAAGAGGAGAATAGCAAGATAGATGACATACAGCGACACTGAACTCCTAATCGGCATCGGTCCGCGTGTGCGTAAATCACCATTCTTCGAAGCGACAGTGCGCGCCGGCGTGAAAGCGTTCAGCGTGTACATCCGCATGTACCTGCCGCTCTACTACGCCGATTGGGAGACTGACTATTGGAGTCTGATCTACGATGTGTCCTTGTGGGATGTAGGCGTCCAACGTCAAGTTGAATTACGCGGCCCCGATGCTTACCGACTTGTCCAGCGTCTAACTCCGCGCAATTTGAGCAATTTCGCAATCGGGCAGGGCAAGTACGTCCTGATCACCAACGACGAAGGCGGCATACTCAACGATCCAGTTCTGCAACGATTAGCCGACGACCGTTTCTGGCTTTCTATCGCCGATCGCGACATTCTCCTTTGGGTGCGTGGCATTGCAGTGGCCGAAGGATTGGATGTGATGGTTACAGAACCGGACGCCTCACCGCTCGCATTGCAAGGCCCTAAGGCTGGTGAAGTGATGGGCGATCTCTTCGGCGACTGGCCTGCGGAACTGCGCTATTTCTGGTTCCGCGTAGCTGAGCTTGATGGGATTCCGTTGCTAGTCGCCCGCTCTGGTTGGAGCAAACAGGGCGGCTTTGAGCTGTATCTTCTGGACCGCAGCTGCGGCAGCATTCTTTGGGAACGGATGATAGAAGCCGGCAAACCCTACAACATTGCGCCTGGGACACCGTCGTCCATCGAGAGTATCGAGAGTGGGCTGCTCTCCTACGGCTCAGACATGGACGATACGACCAACCCATTTGAACTCGGCCTCGGTAAATTAGTAGACCTCGATCAACCTGTTGACTTCATCGGCAAGCAGGCTTTGCAGCGTATTCAGTCGGAGGGCGTCAAGCGAAAACATGTGGGCATAGAAATCGGCGGCGAGCGTCTGCCTGGAAACGAGCAGCACTGGCCGCTTTCCGTGAACGGCGAGACGGCGGGAGTGGTGACGAGCGCAATCTTTTCAATGCGCCTGGAGAAGAACATCGCTCTCGCCCTTGTGCCGATCGAACACAGCGCTGCAGGCACAGCGCTCATGGTGCAGACTTCCGCGGGGGAACGTACGGCAACGGTAACGACTTTACCTAATATCCCGCCACGCACATGACGATTTGTAAGCGCGAATAGTTCGTGGCAAAGCACCTGTGCAACATGTCAACAAGGCCGGAATGCTTCGCCCTTACCTCGCAATGAATAAGCGCTATAGTAACGGGAGGTCAACATGGATGGCTTGATCATGGATTATCAGTTGACTTTGCGCCCGCTGATGGAGCGCGCCTTCAGGTTGTTCCCGAAGAAGGAAATCGTCACACGTACGGCAACAGGCATGCACCGCCATACATACGCGGACTTTTACAGACGCTACGGCCGCCTCGCCAACGCTTTACAGCGTCTCGGCGTACAGCGCGGCGACCGCATCGGCACCTTTGCATGGAACAGTTACCAGCATCTCGAACTGTACTTTGGCATTCCATGCTCCGGAGCGGTCGTCCACACGCTCAACATCCGGCTGCACGAAAGCCAGCTAGCCTACGTCATCAACCACGCCGAAGATCAAGTGATCTTTGCCGATGCCAGCCTGCTTTCTGTGCTGGAGCCGCTCGCGGACAAACTCAAAACGGTTCGGCATATTGTCGTGCAAGACCAGCCGGGAGCCAAGCTGCCTGAGACGAGCCTGCCAAATGTCTTGAGTTACGAGGAATTACTCGAGGCCGAAAGCCCCGACTTTGACTGGCCGGAACTGGATGAGCGCGAGGCGGCGGCGTTGTGTTACTCTTCCGGCACAACAGGCAACCCGAAGGGCGCGCTCTACTCCCACCGTAGTATCTACCTGCACTCAATGTCCGCAGCGACGACTGTTGCATTTGGATTGAAGGAAACTGACGCCGTGATGCCGCTCGTCCCAATGTTCCACGTCCTCTCGTGGGGCATTCCCTACACGGCCACGTGGCTCGGTTGCAAACAGGTTTATACGACCGCGTTCATGCAGCCGCAGGACCTGGCCGAGCTGATACAATCGGAGGGCGTCACATATACGGCGGGAGTGCCAACGCTGTGGATCAGCCTGCTCAATTTCCTTGAAACGAATGACTATGACATGTCCAGCCTGCGCCGTATCCCAGTCGGCGGTTCTGCCGCACCACGTGCGCTAATCGAAGACTTCGAGCAGAAACTCGGCATCGAGATTGTGCACGCTTGGGGTATGACCGAAATGACCCCGATTGGCACACTTTGCTATCTAAAGAGCTACATGGCCGATTGGTCTGCGGATGACCAGATGGCCGTACGTGCCAAACAGGGGCTCTCTACGCTCATCGTCGAATACCGCATCATCAGCGATGATGGGCAGGAACAGCCATGGGATGGCGAGAGCGTTGGCGAGCTTCAGGTGCGCGGCACGTCTGTCATCAATGCCTACTATAATGACGAACGTTCGGCCGAAGCATTTATAGACGGGTGGTTTCGCACCGGCGATGTGACGACCATCGAAACGGAAGGCTATATGCAGATCGTGGACCGTACGAAGGACCTGATCAAAAGCGGCGGCGAATGGATCTCTACGGTCGATCTCGAAAATGCCTTGATGGCTCATCCCAATGTACTCGAATCGACTGTCATCGCTGTCCCGCATCCCAAATGGCAAGAGCGGCCTCTCGCGCTCGTCGTAGCGAATCCAAATTCCGACGAACCGCCTAGTAAAGATGAACTGATAA
This sequence comes from Anaerolineales bacterium, assembly GCA_965248775.1. Taxonomy (GTDB): domain Bacteria; phylum Chloroflexota; class Anaerolineae; order Anaerolineales; family JBHHUI01; genus JBHHUI01. Next base: position 6,182,440 of record OZ252150.1, on the reverse strand, counting down.
ATTTACTCGGTGAAACGTTCGAGAAATGGCAACTGCCGGACGATTTCGTATTTGTGGATGAAATCCCGAAGACTAGCGTAGTTTCCGGTGCAAAACGCACCACCTAATCAGAAATCGGCAAGGGCGAACTTCTTGCTGGGAGTGAACCTTGACAATTGCATAGTTACGTGGCCTTGGCCGCCAGCTTGGTACCGATGGTATTGAGATTGGCCGCCAGGATGGCCAGCCCGACCCAACGGTGGAAGCCTGCTTCGCCACGATTGCGGCAACGGTCGAGTCGATAGCGGCGTTTCAAGACACTTATCCGACCTTCGACGCCGGCGAAGACCCGCCGCTCACATTGACTGATGACCTGCTCGACACGCGGGGTGAAGGTCTCGAGGGTCGCGGTCAAGCGCTGCGCTGCGCGATCTTTCTGTGTCTGCAGCTGCTCCAGAACGATTTTCGCCTGCTGCACACTCTGGCGGGCGACCTGCAGCAGCTTGCGGTACGTGGTCGTCAGCTGCGCTTTAGCTGTCTCGGAGCGCCTGCGGGCCTGATTGGCCACCTGGCGAGCATACTTGCGGGCACTGCGGGAGCGGTTGCGGAACGTCTCTTGCGTCAGTTCGGTCGTGTCACCGAGCACCGTTTTCGCCCGTCTCAGCGTGCGCCCAAGCACACGCACACCATCAGCCAGCAGGCCGTTGTCAGTGGGGTAGCGGATGTTGGTCTCGACAACCGTTCCATCTGTGCGCAGCTTGCGGCCACGGGTGATCTTTAGCCTGCTGGCCAGCTGCAACACGTGGGCGTTCAGGGAGATAAGTGTTTCAGGTTGGAGCAGGTTCGCCCAGCGCAGGAGCGTCTTCTCGTCCGGCACGCGCTCGAAGTACACGCGGCAGAAGTGGCGCAGTACCAGACTGTCCCTGACATGTTTCTCTGTTTCCGCGTAGCTCCAGCCGTACAAATGCTTTACGACTAACACCCTGAGCACGACTTCCACCGGCGTGGAGTTGCGGCCCGTCTGTAGTGTTTTCGGATAGCGTCGCGCAAAGTCACCGCGCACTCGCTGGTAGAGCTCGTCGTCATCCAGCAATACGTCGATATGCGCCAACACCGGGTCCAGCTCACTCGTCAATGCCAGAATGTCCAGGAAGAACTTGTCGATTTCGTGGCGGTCACGTAACATTGCAGCGGCCCTTTCTGTGGAAAATGCGGGTTTGATCATTCGCATCTTCTCACAGGAGGGCCACTTTCGCACCGGAAACTAGCGTAGGCAAGTTCGACAAAAAGTCATCCGCAAACAGTACGAGCATTACCGATTGCCGAAGTAAAAATTTATTCATGTTGTCACCCCACCCCTTCCCCGATTCGGGGAAGGCTTCAGGGGATGAGCAGCCTTAAACAAGGAGAATCTATTGCATGACAGTCCCCATCGGTAACCTACCCCCCCTCGGCGAAGTCCCCGAGAAAATGTTCGCACAAACTATCCGGCAGGACCGTTACGGAGATCCGGCGACGGCCTTTCAAGTCGAAGAGATCGATGTGCCCGAGATCAAACCAGACGAAGTCCTCATAGCCGTCATGGCAGCCGGCATCAATTTCAACAACGTCTGGGCCGCGCGGGGCAAACCGGTCGACATCATCGCCATTCGACAGAAACAAGGCGCGCCACACGATTTTCACGTCGGCGGCAGTGACGTTGCGGGAGTCGTATATGCCACCGGCGCGGAAGTTGAAGGAATTAGCCTTGGCGACGAAGTTGTCGTGCACCACGGCTGGTGGCAGCCCAACGACCCGTGGGTGCAGGCTGGCAAAGACCCGATAATCGCGCCCTCGGCGGCCATCTGGGGCTACAACACCAACTTCGGCTCATTTGGACAGTTCTGCGTGGCGCAGGCACATCAGGTGCTGCCCAAATCTCCACACTTGCCGTGGGAGGCAGCCGCTGCCCCGACCCTCGTGGGTACGACCGCGTATCGCATGTTGTTCGGCTGGGCGGGCAACAAATTGCATTCAGGAGATGTCGTGCTCGTCTGGGGTGGCTCCGGTGGTTTAGGCGGGCAGGCGATCCAGCTAGCGAAGGTGCACGGCGCGCGGGCTGTTGCCGTGGTCTCCGATGCTGAACGCGGTGAGTATTGCAAAGAGCTCGGCGCCGAGGGCTACATCAACCGCAACGACTTCTCGCATTGGGGCGTGCCTCCGCATTGGACCGACAGTGCGGGTCAAAAAGAATGGACGGCAGGATGCCGCGCCTTCGGCAAAGCGATCTGGGAGGTTCTTGGCGAACGCATCAATCCAAACATCGTCTTCGAGCACCCCGGCGAAGCAACCGTTCCAACAAGTATCTTCGTTTGTGAAGCGGGCGGAATGGTCGTAATATGCGCTGGAACGACCGGCTACACTGCCTCCGTCGATCTGCGCTACCATTGGGTACGCCAAAAGCGGCTGCAAGGCTCACATGGGACGAACGATGAACAGGCCGCCGCTTATAATCAGCTCGTAGTTGATGATAGAATTGATCCATGTCTTGGCGACGTGTATTCCTTTGAGGACATTGGGAAAGCGCACGCTGACATGGAAGCGGGCAAAGTCGTTATGGGCAACCGCGTCGCGCTCGTCGGCGCACCGGAACGGGGGCTGGGGCGAAGCGCTGAATAGAACGCTGCCAGTGCAGATTCCCCCTAATTTGCGAAGATAGAATGAATAATCCGCCACTTTAGCCAGACGCAGGCCTGTTGCGTCCGTGTCGTAGTGAGGTGAAATAATGTCCGAAACAACTGCCGAACAAATTCGTGCTGCTGCCCGGAAACACTGCGAACAAGTCATCTTGCCGGAGGTCGAAGCCTGGGAAGCGTCAACACGCTACCCACGTAAGCAGGCCGTTATAGCTGCAGCAGATGGTCTGCTCGGCCTGTATTGTCCCCCTGAATATGGCGGCCAGGGTCTTTCCTTTGCTGAGGCAATACCCGTGTTCGAGGAACTCGGTAAGGGAGCAGGACTGTACTCCTTTTCACTCTCAATGCACAACATCGTGGCGTACGCTGTCAGTGGTTTTGGTCAGCCGGCTTTTCGCGATGCATGGAATGTACGCCTCACGTCCGGCGCGGCCCTGGGCAGCTTCGTGCTTACAGAGCCGCAGTCCGGGTCGGATGCATCCGGGTTGCTAACCCGCGCCGAGATCGGCAAAGACGGGTCATACACTATCAATGGCCACAAGGCCTGGGTTTCACTCGCGGGCGTCGCTGACGTTTATCTTGTCGTTGTCAAGACAAGCCCCCAACCCGGTCACAAAGATATAGCCATGGTCGCTATTCCGAAGGGCACGCCTGGGCTGAGCTTTGGCAATCCGTACGAGATGCTCGTCTCGCCCTTTCTCCCCATCGCGGATATGGTAATGGATAATGTCAAGGTGCCTGCCGAGAACGTGATCCTTCCGCCCGGCAAAGGCCTGAGCGGCTCACTAATGGCGATTGATATCGCCCGTACTTCAATCGCGGCCGGTTGTTGCGGGCTGATGTCGGCCGCGCTCGATACGGCCTTGGTCCATGCCCGTCGCCGCAAGATGTTTGGCCAGTCCGAACTGGACTTTCAGGGTATTCAGTGGATGTTGGCGGACGTATCAACCGATCTCGAAGCCAGCCGCCTGCTTTATCAACACGCCGCAGGACTGCTCGGCACGCGTGATGGGCCAGTCGCTGCCGCACATGCCAAACGGTTTGCACCAGACGCAGCCGTGCGCGCCACCGGGACATGTATGCAGGTGCTGGGCGGCGCAGGCTTGCTCACGTCGTCTGCGTTAGAGCGCATGTACCGCACTGCGCCGGTGATGAAAGTCGTCGATGGAACCACTGAGATTCAGCGGGTCGTCATTGCGCGCTCCTTGGAGCAGCGCGCCAATGTACTGGCGGCCGAGAACCCCCCGACCGTTACGGCCCACTCGAACGGGCGTCGGGCAGCAAAGCACAGCGGGGTGCCAGTAGCGGGAATGGTGTCCTGATAAATTTTGCTTCGCCAATCGTTCTTATCTATAATCAGCGGATCCCGAAGATAGCTCGCGGGGAAATGAATATCCAGGCTAGGCTATCGTGTTCTACCGATAATCCATTAACAACAGCGCAGTAAAATTTCATCACCCCACGACAGCCGCCAGTGGGCATTACAGAGGGAGTTCGATACTATGTCAGGGAATGGCTCGGAAATTAAGCGCGTTTCCGTGTGTCGTTCGATGTGGCCGTCGGCGAAGTCTTTGCCGTGATGGGGCTGTCGGGCAGCGGCAAGTCCACCCTCATCCGCTGTCTCATCCGCCTGATCGAACCGACCCGCGGATCTATCGAGATCGATGGAAGCGACATTACGAAGTACGACGAAGAACAAATTATCAACCTGCGCCGTAAGAAGACAGGCATGATCTTTCAGCATTATGGCCTGTTTCCGCACAAGAACGTTATCGACAATGCCGCTTACGGTCTGGAGGTACAAGGGATCGACAAGGAGGAGCGGCATGCCAAGGCGCAACAGTCGATCGATCAAGTTGGCCTGAATGGTTGGGAGAAGCACTATCCCGATGAGCTGAGCGGCGGCATGCAACAGCGGGTTGGCATTGCGAGGGCGCTGACACTCGATCCAGAAATCCTGCTGATGGATGAGCCATTCAGCGGTCTGGACCCTCTGATTCGGCGCCAAATGCAGGATCAATTAATAGAGCTGCAGAATGAACTCCACAAGACCATCATCTTTATTACACATGATCTGCTGGAAGCGCTTAAGCTGGGCGATCACATCCTGGTGTTGAAGGACGGCGCTATCTCGCAACTTGGTACGCCCGAGGACATTGTTATGGAGCCGGTAGATGAATACGTAACGGAGTTTGTCAGAGACGTATCGAAAGCACGCGTGATGGGTGTAGATCGAATCATGCGCCCACCATCCGAGATTAAGGTGACAAAAGATAGTGAGCAGGTGAACGTCAACACAAAGGTACAAGCCTTGCTGCCGCTCGTCGCGCGCAATCCGGACCCCATTGCCGTTGTATCCGCAGGATGGACAAAATTTGATTCAATCTGTAGATCGCGCATTTGCCTTGCTTTATACAATTGGTCGCAACAAGGATCGCCTTAGCCTCTCACAGTTGGCCAGAGATGTCGGTTTGCCACGTACAACGGTGGTTCGTTTGCTGGAGACATTACATGCTGTCGGCGCCGTTAAAACGGCTAGTCGTAAAAATGAATACCAACTGGGTGATAAGCTGGTTGCTTTGCTTACCGGAACTTCGTGGACGGAGCAGATCCTTGCCATCGCGCAGCCCTCTTTACAGAGATTGGCTGTTGAAACGGGTGAAACCGTTTATCTCTGTTTGCCCGATGGGGAACGAGTATTGTTTGCATCGCAGATCGACAGTCGCTACAAGATTCGGATGGATGATTCGACAGGCTGGCGAACCCCCATGCATCCAACGGCGGCCGGCAAGCTGTTTCTAGCCCATCGGTCTCCAGAGGCACAGATGACGTATATGGGACGGGAGTTGGAGCGCTATACGGAATTAACGCTGACTTCGCTGGAAGCCTTCCATGATCAGTTCACCCAAATCCTAGATTCCGGCATCAGTTGGACGCGCGATGAGTTCGAAATTGGTTACATAGGTGTTGCCGCTCCAATCTTCAACGAGGCTGGCGATGTCGTTGGCGCAGCAGCACTCTCCGCGCCAAAATTCCGGATTGAAGACGCCGACCACGAAGAACGGGTGGGCCTGCTTGTGCGTGACACCGCACAACAGATCACGAAGCGAGTTCGCAACAGCAGCAGGTGAGGCCAGCAAACGCTCGGACTTCCAAACAGCTACACCTTATGCTTACCACTGTGGAAAGCACCCCGCTCCTTCGCCCAAACCAAAACTCGCCCGCAGCTTTACCGGCGACCGCATCCTCAATTTGATTCAGCTTTGCAGAGATTGACTGAGAAAGCCGCAGAGTTACATAGAAACAGAAAATTGATTTATAAGGAGATAATGATCCCATGACTGCTCCAATGACAATCCGGGAGGGTGTGCTCACTACCATGCGTGGCGAGACGCCCGATCGGCTGCCGTTTGTCGATCGCATGAATCTCTGGTACCACAGCAAGCATTACACCAACGAGGTCCCCGAGCGTTATCAGGGCATGAGCCTTTCCGAGCTTCACACAGACGTCGGCATGGGAGAGCTTGAATTCGAGACGCCGTACGGGCACCGTTTGCGTGGTGTGGAGATGGTAGGTACGTTTAACGGTGAAAAAGTAATCCAAGAGACCGACCCGATCGTCAAATAGTTCCCAGGAGGCTGGGCCCCGTACTTCGTCGATCGCCATGTGGAGGGCGATACGCTTGTCGAATTCAAGACTCCGGTCGGAGACCTCAGTATGATGTGGGGGGTCTCCGAAGACATGGTTCGCATGGGGGGCGTCGATCCGTATCTCAAGAAGCACCTGCTCACTGGCGAGGACGATTGGACGGTGGTTAAGTACCTGATGGAACACACCGAATTTGTTTCTCTCTATGACGAATTCGCGGCCACGGTCGAGAAGATCGGGCCGAACGGTTTTGTCGGGGCAAATATCTGTCGGGTCCCATTCCAACAGATGATGCTGGAGTTTCTCGGCGAGATTCCACTTTTCTATGCGATCTACGACCCGCCAAAAATTATAAAGGACCTGTTCGATCTCATAGACGAAGATCTCACCGAAAACCTGCACCAGTTAGCGACGTTTGGTGGACTATATATCGAGTTTCCTGACAACCTCGACGGAATGATGCCGAACCCGGACCTCTTTTAAAAGTTCAACCTACCGTACTATCAGAAGTACGTCGAGATTTTGCATGCGCAGAATAAAAAGGTTGGTAGTCACACGGATGGCAATCTGAGCAACTTTTGCCGTTACTTTTCGAATCCGGCCTAGACGTGTGCGAGTCGATCTCGCCCGCCCCGCTAATCGCAACAACATTCGATGAAATCTGGGACGTGTGGGGGGGGACCCGATGGCCCGACCATCTGGGGTGGCATCCCGTCATTGTTGCTAGATGTAGAACAGGATGAATCGCAACTGCACGATTACATGGAGAACTTGTTCGCCAGGGTGGGCGACAAGCCGATCATCCTCGGCATCGGGGACATGGTTATCGGTCCCAATCTGATGGAGCGATTACGTTGGATCGCTGAAGCGATCGAGGCGCACGACATAGGAGGTGCTCCCACCTCGAAGGCCCCCATGTTGTAGAGCTCCCCACGAACGGCATTGACACCGCCAGCAATTCCAAAACGACGGCCTTACAGCGTAAGAGGGATAATGAAATTCTGGACGGCCTCTATGATTACACAATCGAGGGCGAGCGCGAACCTGTAGTCGAACTGACTCAAGAAGGTTTAGCGCTCGCCCTAGATCCAACTTTCATCCTGTACGAAGCGCTCATTCCGGCGCTCGAGGAGGTCGGGCGTTTGTTTGAAACCGGCGACTACTTCGTCCCGGAGATGTTGCTCTCAGCCCGCGCAATGAAGGACGCGATAAATATTTTACGCCCGCTTATCGCGGAGACCGGCGCCAAGCCGCTCTGCACGTTCGTGATGGGAACCGTCAAAAGTGACATTCACGACATCGGGAAGAATCTGTGCAATGTGATGCTGGAAGGCGCGGGTTTTGAATTGGTTGACCTCGGTGTGAACGTAACGCCGGAGACTTTTGTTGAGGCCATCATCGAACATCAGCCTGATGTGGTGGGTATGAGCGCGTTTCTGACGACGACTATGCCGATGTTAAAAGTGAACATTGATGCCATCGCCGAGGCCGGTCTGCGGGACAAGGTGTAGATCCTCGTCGGCGGCGCGCCAGTCAGTCAGAGTTATGCTGACCACGTCGGCGCTGATGGCTACGAGGCCGATGCCAGCGCAGCTGTCCGACTAACAAAGTCGCTTCTGAGTATTTGAGTTAGCTTATTACCCCAGGGCACAAAGACAGGAAGAAAAGAATCTTTAGGTCTTGGTGCCTTTTGGGTTGGTGCGTGCCCGACTTTCACTCCCCCGTATCCTCTGCGTTTCTCAGATGATCAGGTTGCAACTAAAATCTACCTGTTGTACGATGAGTCGGCTGTTCACGCTAAAGCAAATGGGACTGTCAGGCAGGATGCGGCCTGGCACTATCCGGAACCGAGCACGGTTGCCAGCGAGAACATGATCTCGCTGGCTTTTTATTCTCGGAACGGGATTCATATTGTCCAAGATTGACAGGCTAATATTGCCAAATGACTCTTGCGAATCCCTTCAAAACGTTGTACTTTCGCCGACTTGCCGATGTGAACGGTGGTTTGCCGTCTTCTTACAAGGCAAAGATTAATGCTGGAGAACTAAACGATGTCGATCATTAAATGTAAAATTTCGGGTCGCAGCGCAGCAAACTATCAGGTCAATATTACAAACGGACGCCACGAGCTGGTAGCAGATGAACCTTTAATTCTGGGCGGCGACGATACAGGTCCGTCGCCATATGACTTGCTGTTACGCGCTCTGGCTGCCTGCAAGGTGATCACCGTACAGATATACGCAAAGCGCAAGCAGTGGCCGCTCGAATCCGTGGAGGTCAACTGTGATATAAGCAAACAGTATTCTCGCGATTGCGAGGAGTGCGTGAGCGAACCGTATGCGAAGGTCGACATTATCGACGTCGAGATTGCTTTCACAGGCGATTTGACCCCCGAACAGTTGACACGACTGCACACAATCGCTGATCGCTGCCCGGTGCATCGCACTCTTACATCCGAAACACAAATCCGGACATTGTTGGTTGAACCAGCGTCTAGGAGACAGCCTGAGGATAATTCAGGCGTTGATGTCAATCGGTTCTTAGCGGCCTTACACAGAGAATAGCGGGCGCTGCTCTCGCGTCGGCGCAATCGCTCGCAAGCTCGCTCGAGTGTTTTGCTTTGTTTCGAAGTTGGCCGAATTCAACCCGGATTTCCGTCTCCGGGTCTGTGCAGTAAAATAGAATAATAGCCTCCGCGTCCTGTCAAAAGCAAGCTCTAATCCCTTTACCAGATGCAATCAACGGTCGCTCTTACACTCTCGACGCGCGGCCGGTTCAGGCGCCAGCCGCGCTGGGGAGCACCCCGGTGGCACAAGTGGGAGAAGACGTCTGATCGCCGACAAGAAGCCGGGCAAATCCTGCACTCGAATGGGAAATATATGACTACGAATACCAACCCCACAGTCCGTCCGCGTCGCAGCTTTATATTTTCACCCGGCCTGAAGCCGGACATGTTTCCGAAGGCGCTGGCCTCCGGTGCCGATATCGTCTGCATTGAACTTGAAGACGGAATTGCCCCGAAAGACAAGGATGAGGCGCGCAGACACGGGCTGGCGCTATTTGAGACGCCCCAGGCTGACGATGGCGTGGAACGTATCGTGCGCATCAACTGTCTCAGAACCGCGTTCGGTCTCGACGATGTTCAGGCAATACTTGCCACCGATACGCCCCCGCCCGCCATCATGTTGCCGAAGGTGATGTCACCCGACGAGATCGTTTGGCTCGATGATATTTTGACTGAGCGCGGCCACGATATCCGGCTGCACATCATAATTGAGACCAATGCCGCACTCGAAGCTGTGCACGATATTGCACGAGCGAGCCCGCGTATCGACGCGCTCTTTTTCGGCGGCGTCGACATGGCAGCCGAGCTGCACTGCAAGAATGCGTGGGAGCCGCTGCTCTATGCTCGCTCGCGCGTCGTTCATGCAGCAGCCAGCGCAGGCATCGATGCCATCGATGTTCCGTATCTTGACCTGGAAGACCCCGACGGGATGAAACGAGAAGCCAGCCTTGTGCGCGACTTAGGTTTCAGCGGCAAAGGTTCAATCCACCCCAAACAAATCCCGATCTTAAATGGCATTTTCACACCCGATGAAGCCGCGATCGCCCATGCCAAGCGGGTCCTACAAGTTTTCGCGGAGGCCGACATCGGTCTCGTGGTAATCGATGGCAAACTGATCGAAAAACCGGTTCTGCGCGAGATGCGCCGCATCATATCGATTGCTGAGCGCGTTTCGTCATAGTCTAAAGAGTGCCATCCAAGGCACCACACCACTGAATGAGCTGCGAATATCAGTACGTTCGCATATAAGTCGAACGGTCCAAGCACGACTACCCCAGGGGGCACCCGAACAATGTACATCTGCCGTACGTACTTTGACCATCGGGAGTACACCCTCCATATCTAGCAGCAGCCAGGGAATCCTATTCCTTCCACTCTTGCCGAGCATGTCGATTTCACGTTCAATTCATATGGGGAATCTCGCTAAAAGGGGCTACGACATATGACCAATTCCTATAATCCGACGACTTACACTAAGCAAGCGCACAGTGAGGTCTACAGCGATCCTAATTTCGATTGGGAGAATCGACAGGATTTCGAGTTTGCCAGCCGCGGTCTAATCCATCGGCCTGAAGATGCGGGTATTCTGGATGCCGACGGCGCGGTTGTCTGGCACCACAAAGCCTTTGAAGATTTCTTGCAGGGTGATGCGCCGACAACGGTGCATCCGAGCCTCTGGCGCCATGCTTTGCTCAACAACTACCGCGGTTTATTTAAGGTCACCGACGACGTTTATCAAGTACGCGGCGAGCCACGCCGAGCAGATCATTTAAGATAACGAATAGCGGTTCTATTCGCTCACAATCCGCGACGTGTTGACAAAGTCGCCGTAGAGATATCTGTCCGATTCGCTGCGCGGTCCGAAGAAGATTGGGTTTGAAGTCGCAAGCATTAGGCCGTCCGGATCGTAAACGTCCAACCGCACCCAAACTGCCTCATCGGCTTCAGCCTGCATTTCCCATTCGATCGCCGCATCTTCTCCCATGCTCTTGCGTTCCACGACAACCGCGCCATTCCGAACGATTTGAACTCGTGCCTCCTCAGGACATTCCGTGAGCATCCCGGAAAAAACAACTCCTCCGGCAAGACGGCCAGCATCATCGCCAATTTCAAATGTGCGATCCAGAGCAGTAGCAGTAAATGTCACCCGCGGTCCCATGGTTACATAGACGTGCTGCTCTCGGACCGCAGTGAGAATAGCCGCACCGGACAATTCTTGCGCACACACATAGGTGCGTGGCAGGCCTAGGCGTTCGGCGGGTTTGTAAACATCCGGCCTTGGCTCCGGCTCGTGATAGTCACTGCCCCCAATGGCAGTGATGCGGTATCCAGCGTTGAGCCACTTCGTCCAAAGTCGAATGGCTTCTGGATTCGCAAGTCGATTTTCCGGCCAGCTTGGATCATTCCAGATCTCCAAGCAGTGCACACAGCGCAAGTCTGTTAATCCATCCTGCCAATGCCATGGTTTCAGACATGAGTGGTTGATCGAGTTCAATAGGCCAGCGGCGTGAGTCTGAACCATAACCTCTGAGAGCATGCGTCCGCCCAGTTCTCGATCGATAGGATCGCCATCGCAAATACCGTCCATCCATTCACTCCAGCCCTGAATGCCGAACACGTTGAAGTGTCCAGACCGGAAGGTAACTTCAATCCCCGGCAGAACAAGCACGTCTTCCGGATCGCCGAAGTGCGGATATTCATCGAGGGTGTTATGGTCGGTGACGAAAAAGAAGTCCAGTCCTTCCATACGAGCAACGTCCAACAATCCTACGGGATCGTAGTATCCATCCGAAAAATTCGTATGACAGTGGAAATCGCCACTGTACCAGCCCGGATTCGGATTCAGAACCCGCGTGAGGGATAGAGAATCTGGCATGTCGAATCCTTTCATTGAACGGACGTTTCTAAGGCGTCCAATATCGCAACGGTTCAAGCTCGCCGTTGTATAAATAGATTCCTCCCACACCGTCAGTGATAACACCGTGCGAGTTGGCGCGATATGCTCCCGAGGCTGGTAATTTCCCCATGGATGCAATCATAGAGAGCAGCGGTTCTTCAGGTTGGATGACGGCCAAATACTTTTCTCGCTGCCCACTAGAAATCAGAAACAGCCAAAGGCGACCGAATGCGTCCACAGCCATGCCGTCGTGGGCGCGCGGCATCTCGAAGCCTATCAAATCTTCGAGATCGAAGTGCGTCCACTCACCTTGGGGCGAAAGCGCGCTTACGCCCCAATGATCGCCGGAATCACCGAAACCACGCGGTTGTAACAGCCAGACCGTGCCGTCCGGGGCGGGGACAATGCGAAGAATTGATCCGCGCAGGCCGACTTCTGGCCCGAAGCGCTCCCAATCCGAGGATCCAGGCAGCAAGCGATTAAGACCTGCACGCGCACCGACCCAGACCGAACCATCATCCATAATTTCGACAGAGAGTACACGGCTTTGTAATAACCCATCGAGATGAGAAATCGTTGTCCCGGCCGGCTCTGTCGGAGTTCGGAGCCGCAAGTGCTGATTCCAGTCCACGTACCAAAGCTCGTCCGGCCCGCGTGCAGCTGCGTAGACCGGCCGATATAAGCCGAGCGATTGCGTAGTGTTATCCGACGCAAACACCAGGTTGTCAATGGGATCCTGGCGGATCCATGCGCCGTCTGGCGCAGCTTCGAGAATCCCCCAACTATCCGGCACATGATATTGTTCCAAGATATTCCCTGAATGGAGGCTGAAGTGATACACGCGTTCAGTGTTCACATTGACACACCAGGCGCTTCCGTCGCCTGAGGGGACAACACGGTCTGAGCAGCGCGCGGCCAGCCATAATGTCGACCATTGACCCTCGGGGAGGCGAGAGCGTAAGTCTCCTGCGCGCCACAGGAAAAACGCTGGAACGAGAAGTAGTGCCAACGGATTCAACCACGAACGCCTATATGAAACAACCAACGCCGGGGCTGTGATAGCGAGCGCCAATGCGAGCCAGATCGGCCAGCGTCGCATTTGCGTTTGCGCGACCCAGGCCAGCGCGGCCCAGGCGGGCAGCAGCGGTGTGAGACGCCACAGCCAAACACGGAGCCGTGATCGAAAGTCTGATCGGGGTTCTGATCGTTCGACCCAGCGCAGGCCGTCTTGCGGCAGCGGCAACGACATGCCGCGTAGAGCCGGATTCATTCCGGTTTGTGCACGCCAGGTTGCCCACGCAACGGAGGCAAGCGTGAAGGAACTCATTAATGGAAATGCGAGGGAAGTTTCGTAGATCACCGAGGCAGCGCTGAAGAACCAGAACCCTGCACATAAACCAAGTGCGAGCACAAACCAGCGTCGGCTGCGCGCCAAGATCAGGCCTCGTAGCATGGCGTGGCGCACGGGTAAATAACGGAGGTGGAGGGTCAGCGCCCCCGTGACGGCAAGCGGCACAAGCAAGAACATTGCGCGCTCACGGCCTCCAATGCCGCACCGGGTCGCGGTCTTCGTTGTAGAGTACGACGCCGCCGGAACCATCGGATAGCAAACCGTGTGCATCCGCGCGCTGACCCAAAAACAGGCGATCCGCAGCCAGTTTCGGAAACACACCGAGCGCGTTCAAACTTTCTACACGTGTAGCGTCCACATCTAAAATGCCGACAAACGCCGAGCGATCCAAAGTCGAATAGGCGATGAACCAGGGTCGGCCCCAACCATCAATCGCGATGGCATCACGCGTGCGCGGCGGCTGCAGGCCGGTGAGTTGCCGCATATCGACATGCAGCCAGGAACCATCGGGCCGCAAGGCACTGAGCCACCAGTGGTCGCTGAAGGAGGAATTCACCCGCAACAGCCACACCGTGCCGTCGGGACCGTCCGCAATATCCATGACCGCCCCCTCCAATCCGGCTTCGGGGCCATAAGTGCGCCACGCTTCGGAATCAGCTGGCTGGCGGCTCGCCCAATCTTCAAAACCGATCCAGATCGATCGATCTCTGAGCACGCGCACAACTCGCGCTTGATGATTCGGAAGACCGTCCCGGATGGAAATCTGTCGAACCGGCACGCTCTCGCCTTTGTAGATGAGAACACGAAGTAAGCCATCCAAATACTAGAGGTCGCCGGACTCTGTCATTGCCCCCACAACCGGCCAACCAGCTATCGGCTTATCTGCCACGGCTCCATGCAAACGAAGCAGCCCATTCATGGGCTGCTGGCGTACCCAGGCCGTATCGCCAGTCGCGCTGAAAACGCCCCAAGGACTATCAACGGCATAGCGCCGCAAAAGCCGACCAGAGGCCAAATCGTATCTATATACACTGTCGTTTTGCGCGTCAACGCACCACGCGCTACCTGTGCCACCAAGGGCGATCTGCCCCGAGCAAGATACAGAGCGCCAGTGCGTCTCCCACCGTCCTGACGGGAGTCGCGCCTGCAGCGTAATGGCATGCCAGGCCAGGCCACCCGAGATGAGCACCAGCAACAGTGGGCCCGTCCAGGCGCTCCGATGCGACACCAGCAGTGCCGGCGCGCACATGCCCAGGCCCACCAACAGCCAGATGAACCAACGACTCGGTTCTGCGAGAGCGGGCAGGAACAGCAACGCCACTGCTGGTGATGCAGTGACCAACCTGCGCAACCAGCGACCAGCCACTGCGTTGCCGGTGGTCGAAATGCCGCCGCTCTCAAGCAGTGCCATACCGTCGTCCGGCATAGATGATAGAAATCCGTGCAGCGCCGGATGCACATAGAGCCGTGCGGCGCGCAACATCACACTCATTAAGATGGCGAAAGCCATCGCGAGGAGTGATAACCACAACGCAGTCTCAAAGATTACAGTAGGGAATGTGAGGAAAACGTAGAGGGCGCAGAATGTCAGTGCCAATCGATACCAGCGCACACCAGGTGGGAGCACCAATCCTAGCCGGATGGCGCGCCGCACAGGCCGGTAGCCCCACAGCAGCGAACCGATGAGTGCTGGTGGCAACAACAAGTACCAGATTGGACGAACTAGGGTAATGGAATCGTTTAAGTCCGTCTTACCACTTGCGGCTCTTCAAGGAGAGCACAGGAAGATTTTTAACGCTCACGCGGTCAAGCTTAAGATGCACAACGTCCTCCTCAATGCGCTCAATGTCAGAGACCGGCACACACACTTGACGCTGACCGAAGATATTTCCCTCGCGCAGCCCCAGGTGGGTGATATTGCCGCTATTTGGACCAATAACGAATTCGTCCACGGTTCCAACGCGCCCGTCGGTCGCGTGCACCGTGGTTCCTCGCCGAACAGCCAATTCGCCTGGTGGAATACGGGTGACGGTCTGATCGACAATACGCTTGGCCGGCACCACATATGGCCACAACATTGTGAGCTTCGGATCGGTGGCGAAATGCGGCACATCGGTCAGCACAAAATCCTGTGCACGAAACAGATCAAGCGTGTCAAACTCTGCCCGCGACTGTTGCAACACAATCACTTCCGCAGCCGTAGATGCAATCCAATCGATTGGAACCATGCGCTCCGCAACCGGTGTGGTGCGAGTCTTCACGACGACATGGGTAACCTGCTCCGAGGTCGGGTTGATGACGATATGCGTAGAACGCCCACAGCGTCCGTCGCTACAGTGAACATCCACTCCCAGTGGGATTTCCATTCACTACCTCTCTAATTGATAACAGATGCGAGTACAGTCTGTGGCGGTATCTTGTTACTGCCCTTTTCATCCACCAGGTGGCAGGCCACAAAGTGCCCGGGCCGGTATTCACGAAATTCCGGCACGGTTGTAACGCATTCCTGTACCGCCAGCGGACAGCGCGTGTGAAATACACAACCAGACGGTGGATTCGACGGACTCGGTGGATCACCCTTAAGGATGAACGAACGGCGTTCACGCTCCTGCTTCGGGTTGGGTACCGGCACCGCTGAACTAAGCGATTGCGTGTAAGGGTGGAGTGGATCACCGAAGAGCGAGTCGCGTTCGGCAAGCTCCATAATCTTGCCCAGATACATGACAGCAACACGGTTCGAGATATGCCGCACCATGCTCAGATCATGAGCGATGAAAAGATAGGTCAGCCCAAGCTGATCCTGCAAATCCTGCATCAGATTGACGACCTGCGCCTGAATGGACACGTCGAGCGCCGAGATTGGCTCATCGGCGACAATGAATTTCGGGTTGAGCGTTAGCGCGCGCGCAATATTGATGCGCTGGCGTTGACCACCGGAAAACTCGTGCGCATAGCGGTTGCGATGTGCCGGTTTCAGCCCGACCAGCTCTAGCAGTTCGGCGACCCGATCCCGAACTTCATTGTCGAGCATGCCGCCATGAATCCGCAATGGCTCGCTGATGATTTTTCCGATCGAGTGCCGCGGGTTGAGCGACGCATACGAATCCTGAAAGATCATCTGTATTTTCGGGCGCAAAAGTCGGAGTTGCTCATCATTCATTGTGGTGAGTTCTTCTCCTTCGAACACCACATTGCCGGCGCTAGGCCGGTGCAATTGCAGCACGGCCCGTCCGGTGGTCGATTTACCACATCCGCTCTCGCCCACCAGACCAAGCGTTTCGCCCGCGTTGATGTGGAACGAGACACCATCAACCGCCTTCACCGCACTCACCTGGCGGCTGATGATGACACCACGGGATATGGGAAAGTGCTTCTTGAGATTTTCGACCCGGAGAAGCGGTTGGTCGTTGTTAGATGTCATCCTTCGGCTCGCCTTTCTCCACGTCGTAGAAACAGGCCGCGAGATGCTGTTCACTAACCTGAATCAATGGTGGGATTTCTTCCCAGCAACGATCAAAGACATACGGGCAACGCCAGGCGAACGGGCAGTGCGACGGTTCGACGAGCAGGTCTGGTGGAGACCCCTTGATACTGACAAGCCGCTTCTCCGTAGTTGCGTCCAGGCGTGGCAGTGCACCCAGCAGACCGATGGTGTAAGGATGCTGCGGGCGCTCGTAGAGATCATCGACCGCTGCCTCTTCCATCACCATCCCGCCATACATGACCAGCACGCGGTCGGCGATACCGGCCACTACTCCGAGATCGTGCGTAATCCACACGACAGCGACGCCCAATTCGGTGCGCAGTTCTTTGATCACGTCTACGATCTGCGCCTGCACGGTAACATCAAGCGCCGTCGTCGGCTCGTCCGCAATGACGACGCTGGGTGTGCAAGAGATTGCAATCGCAATCACTACCCGCTGGCGCATGCCGCCTGAAAAGTGGTGTGGGTAGTTGTTATACCTTTCCTCGGCAGCCGGAATCCCGACACGCGTCAACAGCTCCACGGCGCGTTCTTGCGCCTCGGATCGACTCTTTCCCAAATGCTGAACGATCGATTCCGCAATCTGGCTGCCAATCGTCATGACCGGGTTGAGAGAAGTGAGCGGGTCTTGAAAGATGAAGCCGACCTTGCCGCCACGAACTTTGCGGAGCTCGGCCGGTGTCAGTTGCAAGAGATCGATTTCAGAACCGTTCGTACGTAAAAGGGCTGCACCGCTCTCAATGCGGCCCGGAGGACTCGGGATGAGTCCCAGGAGCGACATCATAGTGACGCTCTTGCCGCAGCCGCTCTCGCCAACGACGGCGAGCGTTTCGCCCTCTTCCAGATGAAACGACACGCCATTGACGGCATGCACGACGCCCTCCAGAGTATCGAAGCGCGTCTTCAGATTTTGAACTTCGAATATGCGCGCCATGTTGCCTCCCCTATTTCTTGATGCGGCGCAAACGTGGGTCGAGCACATCGCGCAACCAGTCGCCGAACAGGTTCATCCCTAGCGAGGTCAGCATGATGGCGAGTCCAGGCCACGTCGATATCCACGGATAGCTGGTCAGATACTTGCGGCCAACGGCCAGCATGTTACCCCAGCTCGGAACCGAAGGTGGCACGCTCAGCCCGAGAAAGCCCAAGCCAGCCTCGTAGAAGATCATGGCCGACATCTCGAACGTCGCAAGGGTAATGATGGGCCCGATCAGGTTCGGCAGAATGTGCTCAAACAGTATTCGGGGGGTCTTGACGCCGACGCTCTTGGCCGATTCGACAAAGCCTGACTCGCGCATCCGTAAGACCTCGCCGCGCGTGACGCGCGCAAACACCGGCGAGTCTGTAAACCCAAAGATCAGGATCACGTTGAGCAGGCTGCGGCCCAGGATGGCGGCAATCACCACCACAAATAAAAGGTATGGCAGCGCCAGGATCAGGTTTACGAAACCCATGATGGTGTTATCGACGCGCCCACCAATATAGCCGGAAACCAGGCCGATTGTCAGGCCGAGCGTGGATGCAATGAGCACCCCAAAGAATCCAACCGTCACAGAAACGCGGGTGCCAAAAATGATGCGGCTCAGGATGTCGCGGCCCAGGTTGTCTGTGCCGAAAGGATACTCCCAACTGCCGCCTTCATTCCACGCGGGCGGCTGCCGCGCGGCGCTCAAATTCTGATCCAATGGATCGTGCGGCGCGACCCACGGTGCAAAGATGGCAGCGAGCACCAATATCGAGAATATGATGAGCCCAACGACGCCGGAGCGATCGCGCCCGAGCAGTTTGCCGATGTAGCGGAGTTGGTGCAGAAATCCGCGTTGTTCGACGTCGAGTAGATGTTCCGCTGGTCGGTCTGCAGTTGCTTGGGCCATAAGCTTAACTCCCGTAGCGGATGCGCGGATCGACTAACGCGTAGACGATGTCGGTCAGTAGGCTGAGTGCAACGACAGCCAGACTGGTGAAAAATGCGATGGCCTGAATCATCGGAAAATCACGCACGCCGATAGAATCTGCCAGCAGCCGACCAATGCCAGGCCACGAGAAGATTGTTTCGATGTAAATCGAACCGCTCAGCAGATAGCTCAGTTGCACACCCATGATGCTGATGAGCGCGATGGAAGCGTTGCGCAGGACGTGCCGCACGTAGATGATGCGAGGGGACAGACCTTTACTGGCAGCAGTTCGAATGAAGTCCTCGCCGCGGATTTCGAGCACGGCAGAGCGCGTCAGACGTACAAACTGCCCGATACTGAATACGCCTAACGCAAATGCCGGCAACACCACCGATTTGGCCTCATCGCGGCCAAACGAAGGAAACCAGCCCAGGTTCACGGCGAACAAGATAATTAAGAGCAGTGCGAGCCAGAAACTTGGCGTGCTTTGCGCTAGCAGGCCCAGGGTTCGGGCGATTGTGTCCCAAATACTCCCTGGGCTGGAACCGGCAATTAAGCCCAGAGGGATGCCGATCACTATCGACAGGGTTAACGAGGCTAGCGCCAATTGAATGGTCGCCGGTAACCGCTCCAGAATGAGTGGAAGTGCAGGCAAATTGTAATGTGACGAATTGCCAAAATCTCCCCGGATACCGTTCCACGCAAATTCACCCAACTGCACTATCAATGGCCGATTGAAACCCAGCTCCTCGCGGAAAATCTCGACCTCCTCTGTCGTGGCTTCGCGCCCGATCATCATCGTGACCGGGTCGCCCGTCAGCCGCACCATGAAGAAGACCATTACCAATACACCGAAAAGGATGAGAAAGGATTGGACTAATCGTGATATTAGATATCGTTGCATTGAGGAGTCCCCTAACCAGTTAGGCGATCAGAACCGATGCCGCCCCTACCAAAAAAAACAAATCTGGAGGGTGTAAATCATACCCTCCAGATATTCGCACATATTATCGAAACATTCTATCCGCCGGCGTCTGCGACAAACGTGCCATCGTGTCCGACGTAATAGGTTTCAGCCGCGCGCGGCATGTAGTTCTGCACGCGCAGAGTGATGGCCTCAAACGACAGCGGCTCGTAGAGCCAGATGAATGGCGGGTCGGATTGCATCAATTCCTGGTACTCGAAGTACGCGGCTATCCGAGCGTCGTCGTCCACTGTAGTTGCGATTGTGTCGATTATCTCGACAAGTTCCGGTGAACTGAAGGCTGCATAACTGTTCTCTTCCAGCAGCGCGCCCTGGATGCGGTTGATCGGCTCGGCGAGAGCATTGGACCAACTGTCGCCGAAGAGCGGCGGCAGTTCCTTGGCGGCCTCGAGGTCCCAGTATTGACCAGACTCCATCAGCTCAAGGTTGGTGTTGATGCCCACGTCTGTCAGATAACCCTGAACAGCTTCGCAGACCTGCTCGAAGTTGGTGTAGGCACCGATCGGGCAGCGGAACTCAACGTCGAATCCATCTGCATAGCCGGCGTCCGCCAGCATCTGTTGCGCCAACTCGGGGTCATACGGGAATGGTTCGATGTCAGGATTGTAGCCAAAGTTGCTCGGCACAACGAAGCTTGTCGAGAGAGCAGCCTGGCCGTTGAACAGTGCATCGACGATGGCTTGTCGATCGACAGCCAGGTTCATTGCGATGCGAACATTGGGATCCTCGATCGGTGTTCCGATACCGGTCGACAGGTTGTTGAAGGAGATGTAGTACACGCGATCCGCAGGATAGCTCACTACCTTCACACCATCGACGCCGACCAGACTTTGCGCCTCTTCCGCACTCAGCCGTTTGGCGATGTCAATCTCACCGGTCTGAATGGCTGCGACGCGCGTGGCCGATTCGGGGATGGGCCGGAAGATCAAGTTCTGCACGAGCGGGCCGGGGTCACCGTAGTAATTCGGATTGGCTTCAAAAACGATGCGATCTCCCTTGACCCATTCGACAAACATGTACGGGCCGGTGCCAACGGGATGCTCAGCAAAGCCTTCCTCGCCGACCTCCTCAAGATATCCGCGCGGGACAACCGCCCAGGCGTCGAAGATCAGGCCCAGGAACGTCGGTTGCGGAGCCCCGAGTGTGATCTCGAGGACATAGTCCTCTAGCGCCACGACACTCTCGGCACTCGTCCAGTTATAGAAATACTCAAACGTGGAGTTTGCCGCTCGCTCCCACGAGAAAACGACCGAGTCGGCGGTGAAATGCTCGCCATTGTGGAAGTCGACGTCGTCGCGCAAGTTGAACGTGTAGACAAGCCCGTCATCGGAAATCGACCAGTCGGTGGCCAGCGCAGGTTGCGCTACGCCCTTCCCGTCGAGCCACACAAGGGCGTCAAACAGGTGTGAGCCTGCAATTGAAGCGTTGCGCTCGGCGGCCTGCGGGATGTCCAGTGAGTTCGGGAAGGTCGTAAGTGAGGCGACTAGCGTGCCCTGCGGGCCTTGTTCCAGCTCGACCGGCACTTCGACCTCGACAATCGTCTCGACAGGGACCTCCACCTCGACTTCCGTGATCACTTCGACTTCGACTTCGCGGGTGACTTCGACTTCGACGACTTGGGGCTCGGCCGACGTGCATGCGGCGAGCAGCATCGCGAAGATCATGCTCAAGCTAACAGCTGACCATATTTTTCGAGATTTCATCATTATATTCTCCTACATGGCATTCTTCTGAAATAGCGTTTTCTTGAGAGATGTGATGGTTGATTTATAGGCGGATAAGTTTCCTCCTTCTGGGTACTACAACCGACACTAGAACTCATATATCAATATTTATAAGACGCATTCTCAAATTGAATTTGTTATTTTTCTCAATCCAACACTGCACATATTCACCCAATCGAGCAAGAGGAATAAGATAAGATAGTTATGATTGATAGCGGAAAGGGAGAATGCGGCTGGCGCGCAAATTCCAGTTGACTGTATTCTCGAAGACCGGCCTCGCATTACTCTTATTTAGGAGAATGAATTCGCATAACGAAAACAGAGCACAATTTGAACTTGAGTATTGCATGATTCAGAATAGGAGTCAATCTGATCCGTTTTGCAGGTGCATTTCACGGTGTTGGTCAATTTGGGGCGATAGTCCACAAATGGTCGAAATTATCTGTGAGGACAGCGGCACGTATGGTCAACATGCGTTGTGCCCCATTGCGCGACCAACGCATGCCGGCACCGGTCAGACGCGCTTTGAATTGCTTGATGCCGCTTTCGACGGTACCTGAACCGATTGGATAACCCTGTTCACGAAAATCCTGGTACTGCATCCGGCGTTGATGAGTGTCGAAGTACCGGGCATGCTTTGCCAGGTCGGCGTTCTTGAGCGGTGTGGTGATGTAGTGCAGGTCTCATCCATCATTCTGACCGGGGGAGTCAGTACGCCAGCGCTGAGGAATGAGAATTAAATAACTTGTGCAAATGGGAGAGCGCGGTAATTCCATTGGGGCAAGAAATCATCAAAGATAATGCGCATGTTGTCCCTGAAATCTGTGGCTACTTTACGACCGGTTTCGTAGACCTGGTCAATAACATGGACAAAAGCTTTCAGTCCGGTCTTGGTGCTGGTTTTTTCCATCAGTTCTTTGACGAGTTTGCGGCTGGTGAAGATCACGCCTTGGCAAGCGCGGGTAACATGCGGGAAGAAACGGTGTTCGCTGGGGTTGTATTTCGAGCAATAGGGTGGATAGTGAGCAATGCGAATTTCGACCCCGATTTCATCGGCCAGTGCTTGCAAGTCTTGCTTGAAGATGTAGTAGCGGGAACTGTTACTCCCGCCGCCATCGCAAAGCACGAGAATAGAAGTGGCGTTGGGATAGTGGTAGTGGCCGTATGTGTACCACCAATGGCGAAAGCTATCGCAAGCGAATTCACTGGTATCATGACTGCCGCCGAGTTGGATGTAGCCGACATTGAGACGCAAGTCGTAGAGACTGTGAGGAATGCTGACCCCAGCAGCATAGCTGTTGAAATCATGGTCATAAGTTTGCAGTTCTTCCAGGGTGTACAAATGTCCGTCTCGGTAGAAATTGCCCAGATATTCCTTTTTCTTGCTGTCCATGCTGACAATGGGATTGCCCGCCGCTTCGAATTCGGTCTTGAGCCGCGTGATGTTCTCAAATTGCTCGTTGCGGTTTTCAATCTCGGCCTTCAAACCGAGTTTCTTTTGCGCTTTTCGGCGGCGATAGTTGTGCTTCTGCAGCAACTTGCGCACCACATATTTGCTGACCACGATGTCGTGCTCGGCCCGCAACGCCGCAACAATCTCGCCCGGGGTCAGGTTCGTCCAGCGCACCCTCTCGTCCAGCGGGTCACCGGCTGTGTGCTCGCGCAACACTGCCAGGAACTTCTCAGCAAGTTGCGCCCCCCATGTGACGTAGTACGGTTTGCGTCCGCCGCCTGGCTTCCGAATGCGCTGCTCCACTTCGCCCTTGGGCAAGCCACTGACTTCGCGGGCGCCTTTGCTCACCGTGTTGCGACTGCACCCCAACACCCGCGCAATGTAACTCCGTCCGCCGTGTCCAAATCTCAAGGCTTCGAAACCAGCAAAGCGACGCCCATCTTTCTCGTTCAAGCTGTTGTAAAAGCGGCGCATCATTTCTTCATGTTCGGGCGCATAGGGTTTCATCATGGCCTGCTGGCTAGTGTTCTGATGAAGCCAAGAGAATATCACTGCTTGCATCCGTTGTGAACCAACTGCCCAAATTATTTAATTCTCGTTCCTGAGTATCAGGCGCTGCTCAAGCTTCATGACATCACGCCCAGTATGAGCCGAAGGGGAAACTGCTACGATAACGCCCCCATGGAGAGCTTCTTTGCCAGCCTGAAATCCGAGTGTGTATACCAGCAACTGTACGCCAGCCGGGCCGCTGCTCGCACCAGCGTCTTTGACTATGTCGAAGTGTTTTACAATCGGCAACGGATGCATTCGGCCCTGGATTACATGAGCCCACATGCCTATGAACAATTACCTTTAGTGGCTTAACCAACTGTCCACTGAATCGGGGTAATACCAAATTACCATTCCCCCGTCCACCCAGTACCGAACACCCAGTCATCACGACCCAGTTCATTCGTGACTGGGTGAATGCACTGGGTCATGAAACTGGGTCGGTATGGTCAAGACCGGGTGGCGGCAGCACCGTGCGCTCCACCGCTACATGCGTCTGCCGCTCGGCTTCGTAGCGCTGCATCCGTTCGCCGTGACGTTGCGCCTGCCGCCAGATGCTGGTCGCCGGTATGTCACAGCGCCCGATACGGGCAAACACCTGCACTGCTTGATCGTACGGCAACAACCCGCTCAACCAGACCATTTGCCTGGTGCGCTCAGGACTGCCCAGCCCCGGCTTCGCGTAGCATCCCGGCGGGCACAGTCAGGTGCAGACTGCATCGTGATGCAACCCGACGTGGGGGACGGGGTACGTGCTTCCGTCCAGTCCCCAACGTCTATCCAGAGGGGAAAATACCCGCGCCGCTTGCGGCACAGTGGTAATACTCGCGTTCCACGCTCACTTCGCCGGTCTCGCTCACCAGGCGCCTCTTGCGCTTTCCTTTCGCTTTCATGCGCTCGCCGCACTCTGTGCACACAGGCCATTCGCGCTCAAGCTTCGCTGCACTCTCCTGCACCAGCTCTGTCGTCAGCGTGCGCTCGAATTCCTGCCCCACAACCAGTACCGCCTGCTCTATGTCGGCCAGTGTCACTTCGTCCGGTGCTTTGCGATTCGCCAGAAACTCGTCGATGAACGCTTCCGCCTTGGACATCAAATTCGCCTTCAGTGCGTCGTTCTTGCAGGACACGGTTCCCTCCTCGGTCAGTCGATGTCCCGCAGTCTATCTCCCCCGGCCAAAATTGTGAAATGCACCTCGTTTTGCGACGGAGCAGTGTCGCCTGAAACGGCCCGGCCTGCTTCCTGACAACATGTCACGACGGCGCACGCTGATACCACGGAGTTGTGTGCTCTTCGCCCTGAACTATACTTTGGAACGGAGGCAATAATCATGTTCACAACGTTTCGCCGCGGCTGGGGCTTCTTTCGCCAATCGATTGAGATGGCTCGCGATGACCCCGATCTCATCAAACCGTCGATTTACGGCTTCTTTGCAAATATCGCTGTCACCGTAATCACCTTTATCCCATTGGTCGTGCTGACATTTGTATTGGGGTGGAGCGAGTTGGGGAATTTCATCCTTTATATTTTGGGCGCGTTGTTATTAGTCGTCCAATACATGGTTTCATACGTGTTCAGCGGGATGACCGCTTATCTTCTCGAGTGTTGTGATTTGAGTGAAAAGGCTCAAGCAGCCAAAGAGTAAGCCTGCTTGGCGAATAAGTACGAGAAGACTTGTTGCTCGTCAGTACCGTCAGACAGAGAGCCGTGAGCCTGCAAGATCAATGCTTCGATTAGCTGCTGGCTTTGTTGGCGAATAACCTGCCCGATGGATTGGATGGGCGCGCAGACCTTGTCACGACGCGATGTGGGCAAACAGTGCAGGTGCAGGAACGAATAGGCCACGAAGACCAGTGACCAGTGCTTATGAATGGCGGCGGCCGAGCGCATGCGATATTCGTGGAGCCCCAGGTTCTGTTTGGCGTCTTGATAAAAGGTCTCAATCGGCCAACGGAGCAGATAGGTTGCGATGATCTTCTTGGCATCCCAACTGAGATGGCTGCTGACCAGCACGGCATAGGTGCCGGTTAAATCAGGCTTGGCAAAGCTGATGACCAGCCGTACCTTCCCCAAAGTCGGGATGCGTACATTCTTGCTGAAGCAGTAGTAGGTCTGCTCGCCCACTTGCATCGGTTTGAAAGCGGAAGGTGGGATAAGCGGCACTAGGTCCTGCACCTTGATGTGCGGACCATCAAAGCGCATGCGTTCGCCGGAAGCATCCTGGAGCACAAAGCTGTTGGTGATAAGGTTGCGGTTGTTTTTCAGCAGGCTGATCCAGTGCTTGCCATGCGCACTGAGAACTTCGAGCAATTCGGGTGCCAGGTACCAGGCGTCGAACAGCACCGTTTCAAAGGGCAAATCGTGCGCCAGCGCCGCCTTGACCAGTTCAGCCGCCAGCGAAATCTTGGTCTGAAAAGATTCGTCCAGAGCCCGGAACTCTGGGTCGGCCAGCAAGGTGGGTGCGACTTGACGTTTGAAGCGATTACGCTCCTTCTTGGTTTTCGGGATCGTAGCGTCGGGCAACAGTTTCTTGACGAACGCTTCCCAGTCGGTGACTTCTTCGTAGCGCCGGTACAGTCGCCAGTCGGCCGGAAAGCGAACCGCGCCGCTGATGTAGTGGCCGG
Source organism: Anaerolineales bacterium (assembly GCA_965248775.1). GTDB lineage: Bacteria > Chloroflexota > Anaerolineae > Anaerolineales > JBHHUI01 > JBHHUI01. The sequence continues at coordinate 6,156,612 of OZ252150.1, read as the reverse complement.
TGACCAGATTGTGCGCTAGCGGATACATGTGGTTGCCGTGGTTGTAATGTTGGTCAATGTATTCGAACAGACTGCCGACGTGCTCGCACAAAGTATCATCGATGGCCAGCATCGATTTGCGGGCGCCCTGGCGCTTGGTTTGCTGGAATAAGTATGCAATGCGTTCCTGGTTCAGTTCCGCGGCATCCCAGTTCGCTTCCGACAAGAAGCGCGACAGGTTGGTCTTGTCAGCGCTATCCAACAGGCAGCGCGTCATGTTCGCCATCGACTTGTTCTTCAACACAATCAGTCCGGTTAGATAATTCTCGAAATGCCGGAACTGACAGCGGTTTTCAAACACCCCGCGAAAGCTGGCGCTGTGCTCTGATACGATGGGAGCCGGTTTTACGATGGGAAGTTGCATCTGCCGAATATGCCCTAAGATCACTCAAATCACAACACTCGAGATAAATATACATCAAGTGCAAATTGCTCGCCAGACTACTCTACAGAATAGAACTGGCGCGCCCAAATGCGATAGCGCCCTATTGGTCCATCTCCATCCGCAAGTGCCGGTGGCTGAAGGTAACGATTGCGCTGCCAGATCTCGAAATCTTGCGTAGCATCGTGGACAAGACCCCAAAAGGTAAATCGCGCCACAATCCAGTTAAGCACCGGCTTCGGAATGACTCGCAGGATCGGATGGATGCCGTCGCGATTTGAGATTTGCTTTTGGCTGAGGCCCAGGTATAGATTAATCCGCTCTTCATCGATCGGCGCAGCTAGAACAAACAACCGGCTGCGTAATCCCAGAGCAGGCACATGTACGTTGACAAGCGAATATCCGAAACCGTAGATGTGGATTTCATACTCGAACCGGATCGTCGCTCCGAGATCTCCCAATCCGGGCAGCGGCCGAGTCGCTGCGTACTTAATCGTCAGATAAAGTCCGTCGGTGACCAAGTCGGAAAGAATTTCGACCGATTTGTATTTGTGCACAACGGCAAAATGCCCGAGGTCAACGCTGTTTTCGGTCGTCTCCTGGGGATGATCGTAGAGTTGAAAAACGCTGTGGATGATGGGCATCCAGCCCATTTGCTTGAGCGAAGGTATGTCCCACCTCGGCGCGCGCCCAAGCCCGTCGTGATAAGCCAGGATAATGCCGTTGACCTCGCTTACTTGAAGAGTCGTTAGCTTCGCCTTTGGCGGCGGCCTCGTCCCATAGCTGGTCGCGACGCAATTGCCTTGCAAATCGTAACGGAATCCGTGGAATGTGCAGCGGACAGTTTCGCCCTCAACTGTCCCGCCGTACCCCAGGTGAGCACCCAAGTGCGGGCAATAGGCGCTAGCCGCGCCGATTACACCCGAGGCAGACCGAAAGATAACCACTTCCTGCCCCATAAACTTACGCGCAAGCAGACTACCAGCTGGCACGTCGTCGGAGAATCCCAAAGCGTACCAGCCGTCCGGATATGGCGGTAAAACAGCAATTGCTCCGTTAATGCGAGTTTTTATTTCTTTCCTGGGTGCTGTAATAGTGGCCACGATTACTTCCCGTTTGGGTTCGTCAGATAGAAAACCCTGAGTATGGTGGAAGACGTCATAGGCATCTTCGCCCGTTCACAGATTCTTCGTTACCAGTATACGCCCCTTTGCCCCGCTTGCCGTAGCGCCATTTCCCTTTTTAGTCGCGCATACGGGTCAACGAAGAAGCTAGACAACCGCTCCTTCCTCATCGGTTTTCATTGCGTCCGTGGCACATCCCCATAAGGGTTTACCGTGATGTTGGACTGCTGGTTGCTGGACTACTCAATCGCGCTTTTGGGGCTGAGGCGCTGGTCTTCTGGCTGGCGCTTTTTGTTTGGTTGGCGTGGGTGCGTATCGTCCGTCTGATGGCAATGCGAATGTAAATTTATCACCTGAAAAGCGCGTTGCCTGGCTCAATCCTTGCACCCGAATCGCCAGTGTCCACGCGTGCGCACTTCACTGTGGGGCTCACCCCGTCCAGCCCACCGGGGCTGGGCAGTCTGGCACCAGTGATTCATGTGCAAGATATGCTCCAGACGATGCGCTTTTCCAGTCGTCAGCATTCAGCTATAATCAACTTGCTCGGCTGGGTCGTGATACGCACTTTACTGGGCAAATTGGTGCTGCTCTCAACTTTCGATGGCTTGCCGGTCGTGTAGCCACTGTCATTTTTAGGGTGCCCCAGGCATTGGCCGAGGTTGTCGAACGGGGACTCGATCGGCGCGCGTCCGAAGGATTGGATGTTGATGACATGCCCTCTGTATGTACGTTCATGCTGGGCCGACTGGACGACTGGACCCATGTGTTGGCAAAGCGAGATGGCATCATCGTGAATCCGGGATACATGCACTGGGCCGGCGTCGCCGCGTTCAAGCGCGCGTATAGCATTTATCAGGAGCGCGGCTATCGCCAACACCTGCACTGGTCTGAACTCATCGGCGGCGACATCATCCTCACCACTCCGTATAAGTGGCAGGTGTGGTTCAACAATTCCAACGTGGAAGTGAAAGAGCGAATTCATCACCCAGTTGACGAGGAGATCATCGACGACCTGTACGAACACTTCCCAGACTTCCGCAGGGCTTACGAGCCGGATGAACTGACGGTCGAGGAGTACGATACATATCGGACCACGCAGCGAACGTTGCGCGGATTTATTGGCTCGTATCACGACTTCAGGGCCACCGTGCGCGACTTCATGTTGCCTATCGGATGCGAAGTAGCCGGACTGCTCAGCTCGGTGTTCAGCAATCCGGCCCACTACCAGGCAACTTGAAATGCTCGCCGACCCGCAGCAATTCGATTTAATTGCGCTCGGACGCTGCTCGATGGATTTATTTAGCATAGAGGCCGGTGTCCCCTTCTCTGAGATAAAAAGCTTTGCTGCCTACGTTGGGGGCTCTCCCACCAACATTGCTGTCGGGGCTCGCCGTCTCGGATTGGAGGTAGCCCTCATCACCGGCGTCGGGGACGACCCGGTTGGCGAACGCGTTCTCCACTTTTTGTCTGAAGAAGGAGTGGACACATCGTACACAGCGCAGAAATCGGGATCGCGCACAGGAGTGGCGGTCGTCGGGATCGAGGCGCCGGATCGGGTGCAGGTGGTGTTCTACCGCAACAATGCCGCGGACATTCAACTCACGTTTGACGACGTTCTCGCGGCGCCGCTGACCTCAGCGCGTGTACTTGAGTTTGCCGGTACCAATTTAAGTCAAGACCCACTCCGCAGTGCGACCATGATCGCAGCCGAGCGCGCACATGCAGCCGGCGTTAAGGTCATTGTTGATCTGGATTTACGTCCGGACCTGTGGCACGATCCGCGTGCATTCGGCGCAGCCGTCCGGGCAGTACTGCCGAGCGTGAACTTCGTCATCGGCACTGAGGAAGAATTGAAGGCCGCGGTATTGACGGAGGCCGATCAATTATCTGTATCAGGTTCTCGCGTGACGTCGGCGGAGGTCTCGGGCGACCTGAACGCGGCTATCGATACGCTATTTTCACTTGGGCCGGAGGCCATTGTCGTCAAGCGTGGCTCCGAGGGGGCATCGGCATATTTCAAAACGGGCGAAGTAATTGACGCTGCGGGTTTCCGGGTGCGGGTCGATAATATCATTGGCGCGGGAGATGCATTTGCCAGCGGCTTGATTTACGGTCATCTGGAGGGATGGGACTGGTACAAATCCCTGCGATTTGGCAATGCTTGCGGCGCGATTGTCGTCACGCGCCACGGTTGTGCCAATTTCATGCCGTTTGCCGACGAGGCGCTGAAGTTCGTAGAGGATCACGGAGGCTTCTAAATATGATAAAAGTGGCGAATGCCCCTTGCTCATGGGGTGTGATCGAAAATACTGCAGGCGAGCGCGGCGGTTTTGCAACCGTGCTCAACGAGATGCAAGCTACGAACTATGCCGGGACAGAGCTGGGCGACTGGGGATTCATGCCCACCGATCCGGCAGCATTGCAGGCCGAACTTGCCAAACGCGAGCTGCAACTCGTAGCGTCGTGGGTATCCGTTCGGCTTTACGATCCTGATTTCCATGCCGCCGGCGTCGAAGCCGCTGTGAATACGGCGAAGCTTTTAGCTGCCGTTGGCGGACTCGATACCATCATCGTTATCGGCGACGACCACAGCACAGTGCCTGCGCGGCATGACAATGCCGGGCGGATCAAACCTGAACACGGTCTGACCGATGTACAATGGGAGACGTATGTTGCCGGGGCTGAGCTTGTTGCGCGCACTGTGCGTGAGGAAACCGGTTTACGCTCGGCGCTGCATCAGCACGCTTCCACGTATGTCGAAACGCCAGCGGAGACAGAGCGATTCCTGAGCATGACCGATCCACAATTGGTGGGCCTGGTGTACGACACGGGACATTATGCGCTCGGCGGCGGCGACCCGCTCGAGGGCTTGAGGCAACACGGCGACCGCATTTGGCACGTGCATTTCAAGGATTTCGATCGGGCTGTCGTCGCCCGGGCGGACGAAAACGGATGGGGATATCAGCAGCTCGTGGGGCAAGGCGTATTCCCAGAATTGGGCAAAGGCGAGATCGATTTTCAAGCCGTCGCCGCCCGCCTGCGCGAGCTGGCTTACAGCGGCTGGATTGTGGTAGAACAGGATGTGCTGCCCGGCATGGGTACACCCAAAGAGAGTGCCGCTCGCAATCGTGCGTATTTACGGAGCATTGGATTATCTTGATAATGTAATTCCAAATCGGCCAGGATGAGGAGCTTGCTTTCGTCCGAGAAAGTCCGGCGGTGCGGAGGTCGCCGCCACTGCACGATGTACGCAACGGCGAACTCGGATGTATCGGCTGAGGCGCCGACGTAGACGTGGCCCTGGTTATGCTGGATGTCATAGCTGCCATCTGAGTTCACCCGCCCGGCAACTGACACACGGCGTTAGGCGCCTTTCAGTCGCGTGATCGTTCAAGCCAAACAAATTCAATTCAGCCGTGGTCGTCAAGGCGCCTATCCGGAGGTTGCCGAAGATAATCGGCAAGGATGATAAAACATGTTGATTTCCGAAGACAACGTAAGACAGTTTCAAGAGGAAGGGTACTTTTTGCTGCCTCAGGCGATCTCCAAAGCAACGGTCGCAGACTTATGCGCGTTATGTGACCACTTTATCGACGAGTTCAACGCATCAAAGTCGTTGAACGAAGCTAATGATACGCCGGCCCATGGCGGCGAGCTATACACACGAGTGAACGCCGACGGGCGGCGCTTCCGCGCCAATATCCTCAACATCAAGAATGACCGTTACTTCCTCGAACAACGGCATGAGGAGAACGCTGCGCTGCGCGATTTCATATTCGGGTCGCTCCTGGCAGACATCTGCCGGGCAACGCTCGGTCAAACCGCGTACTTTCACTTCGAGGAATTCGTCGTCAAATATCCTCACAGCGGCAGCGCGTTTTCATGGCACCAGGACGGCGCCTATGTCTCAAAACATCGCCTTCCTTATGTGAGCGTGTGGTGTGCACTCGATGCGGTGAACGAGGCCAACGGCACTATCTATGTCCTACCATATTCTCGCGCCGGCACTCGCGAATATGTTGACCATGAGCGTGATCCCAATAGTCACGATAAAGTCGGCTATAGCGGCGACGATCCGGGAATTCCGGCAGTCCTTCCTGCTGGTGGCGTGGCCGTGTTTGCGAGCAACGTTCTACACCGCAGCGGCTCTAACACGTCAGGCGCTATGCGGCGGGCGCTCCTCACGCAATACAGCGCCGAGCCGATTCTCAGCGAGGATGGCGCCAAACCGTGGCACTCGGCTGACCCGTTTCTCATGGATGGTCAGCAGGCGGCAGCTGGAAAGAGTGCTTGACCAACACAGGTTATGGCAAAACACTTTGCGGAGTAGCGATGAGCCATTTGATCAGACCGAATCATGAATCACAGACTGTCATCGACGTAACGCCCCGATCTGCGGAGTGGGGCTATCTCAGTTTCCAGGTCATCGCACTCAAGCCTGGCGAGGGCTTTTCGTTGTCGACGGCCTCCAACGAGGTCGCGGTTGTGCCCCTTGCTGGCCAGGCTACGTTCGAGGCCGATGGTGAACAATTTGAAGTATCACGCGAGGGCGTGTTCGATGAACTGCCTCACATCCTGTACCTGCCGCCCGGAGAGGTAGTTTCTGTCAGGGCTATATCGGATTTCGAGTTTGCCTTCGGTGGGGCGCCCGCTGAAGGCAAATATCCCCGCCGGATTTTCATCCCGGATGAAATGAAGAAAGAGATTCGCGGCGGAGGGGCGGCGCGCCGGCAAGTCAACCACGTACTGGCTGCGCCGCTGCCGGCGGAGCGGTTGATCTTATTCGAAGTCTATGTTCCGGGCGGCGCCTGGTCGGGCTGGCCACCGCACTGCCACGACGGATATATGGACTCGCCATATCTGGAAGAGACCTATTACTATCGCATTGATCCGCAGGACGGCTTCGCCATCCATCGCAATTATCGCGAGGACACCGACTTCGACGAATTATTCACAGTGCGCTCGGGCGACCTCGTATTGGGCACGCAGGGCTTCCATCCGATTGCGGCAGCGCCCAGCTCAAACGTCTACTTCCTTAATTATCTGGCGGGTGAACTGCTCGACGAGGCGCGTGCAACGCCGCCCTTTGACGATCCGGATTACGAATGGATTAAAGATAACTGGGGCAAAGACCTGCTGGCGCTCCCCGCGGTCGAGTAGCCGCCATGCCGGACACGCTCCCGCCCGGCAAAGTCCGTGCCCTGCAATCCAACGCCACACCCTCCGGCGTATTTACCATTCTCGCGCTAGATCACCGAGACTCTCTGCGGGTCATGCTCGATCCGAAAGCCCCGGATGACGTACCTGCAACTCGTCTCACAGAATTAAAGCTGGCGATCACTCGACGGCTCGCTCCGCTGGCGAGCGCGGTGATGCTCGATCCAGAATATGGAGCAGCGCAGGCGATCAACGCCCACGCCCTGCCAGGACAAGTCGGACTCGTGTGTGCGCTGGAGGAGCAGGGTTACCTCGGGGACCCATATTCTCAACAGCAGACACTCCTCACCGGCTGGACTGTTGAAAAGGCCAAACGCCTCGGCGCAACCGCAGTCAAAGTACTCCTCATGTACCATCCAGATGCCGGGGCTGTCAGCGTGAAGCAGGAGGCGCTTGTCCGGGCGGTTGTAGCCGATTGCCGACGACACGAGATTCCGCTGTTCCTCGAACCAATTGGCTATTCATTGCGACCGGAGGAAAAAGACTCACCCGCATTCGCGGACGATCGGCGCCGAATTGTCGTTGAGAGTGCGCGTCGGTTGGGGGCGCTGGGCGCTGACATCCTCAAGCTGCAATTTCCGGTGGAGGCCAATCACGAGCTTGATCGAAGCGGATGGGGCGAGGCCTGCGCGGAACTTGACGAGGCCTCGCCCGTCCCGTGGGTGTTGCTATCAGCCGGGGAGCCATTTGACGTATTCCGGGCGCAGCTCGAAGTGGCATGTCAAGCGGGCTGTTCGGGTTTCCTAGCTGGCCGCGCAATCTGGCGAGAGGTCATCGCATTACATGACGCCGACCTGGATCGGTTTATCACTGCGACTGCCCGGCAACGTTTTGAGGAGCTAGCGGCGATCGCCGAGAAATATGCACTTCCGTGGCACAAGCGTTATACGCTGCTCGAAGTAGACGAACGATGGTATCTGGAGTACTGATTCGATCCTGACAGACCGGTGATCGATATCACTGATTAGCCGGTTGCAGGATTCGAATCCTATCAATGCCTGTCTTTTTTAAGTGAAACTAAATCGACGTCTTCAGAACCTTCAGTTTCATAGAAGAAACTCCAAGGATACTCCCCCTTTAGGCAGCGTAGCGAGGGGAATATCCCGCGGAGTGCGGTTCAAGATTGGGGGTCCATTAACATATGTGTCACTGGGGGCCACTTCCAGCCCCGATTTGGATGCGGTGGTTAGCCAGAATGAGATCGGAAAAAGTGCTATGCCAGCTCAAAGTGAATCCGCTTGTCCATATTGAGATCGAAAGAGCCATACGGATTGACGTGCCGGTGGAAAAGCGGGCTCAAGCCGCGCCAATCCGCCTGGGTCATCCGTTCTGACCAGACAGGCTGGGCTAACACATCCTGTGTCATCAGGGTGTTGATGTAGATCAGCGAAGATTGGAGCAAATGCAGGGACAATAAAGAAATCTCCTGCGCCTCCATACCATTGCTGCTAAACTCACCCTGTTTGCCGAAGAAGATAAATCGGTTGGCGCTGTTCCAGCTTTCGACTACGTTGAGGCCCTCCTGAATCTCTCGGCGCACAGCCGGGTCGGTCAAAAAGGTGCAGAGAAAGATCGTCTTGAGCGCACGACCGAGCTCTGATAACGCTTTGTAGATGGGATGCTGATAATTGTTGCGATTGAACCGTTTCAGGTTCGCATCTGAAGCGGCCGTTCCCAGGCGCAAAGCCGTGGCATATTTGACCATCTCTTCATACTGTTCGCGGATCAGCTGCCAATTGATCCCTTTGTCCAAAATTGCCCGTGGGTGCGGGTAGCTATCGGCGTCTTCGCTGAAGGCGAGATGCAGGCGCTGTTTGTGGAGGTTTTTGAACCGGGGTATCAGCTGAAAGCCAAGCAAGCGACAAAAGGCAAAGCCCACTTCGCTCTGCCCGTGGGTGTCCACGTAATTCCGATCCACTTGCTGCTCGGTACAATGCTGTAACACGCCGGCAATCATGGCGGCCACCTCAGAAGAAGGGGCCTTGAGTTGCGAATAAATGCAAAGTGAGTCTTTTGCCACATGCCAATAAACCATTATGCCCGCTCGACGATAGCGTCGATGCCACTGCGTTCTCAGGTTTTGGTTCCAGGCTGCGAACTGCTTGGAATCCGAGGCGCACCAGGTGGCATCCACGCCCCAAATTTCGGGGGCCCGTATCGACAGGGTCTCGTCGACAATGCGTTGGACGGCTTGCCGCAAGGAGGCACGATCAATGTAGCGCCGTCGCGTGTATTGCAGGTTCGCATAGCTCACGCCGTGATTGCCCATGCTGACACTGGTTAGGCCCGCATTGGTTCCCAGCGCATAGAGACACAAAAGCAGCCGTTTTCGCAATTCTGCTCTTGGAAGGCGCTCGGCGCCCGTCAGGTGATGAAAAGCGGTCGTAAAGCCGACCCGATCATCAACCTCTTTGAGGATGTCAAGTAGGCTGGTCATCCACCACCTTTGGCGAATGTGGTTTTTGAGGGCCCGCAGATTGGTTGGTTCGTCTTGCTTCTCAAGCGGCGTCAGGCGTATCCAGCCGTTGTCTTTAGCCAGAATCTCTACGTCCGGATTGTCGGGCAAGGTGTCGTTGAAATGCTGTAAGGCTGCCCGCATTTCCTTTTGGAGCCCGCGAATGAATTCATCAGCGTCCAGTGGGAGATCGAGTGCCTGGTAATAAGCTTCGCGTTTGCGGGCGAAGTCTGCCGGCACATCTTCGTCCGGGTTGCGAAAGCGATCAGCCGCAACCACCCAGATTTCTTTGCAACGCAGCTTCTCGCGGAGTGTTTGAAGGACGCAGAGCTCATAGCGGACGCGCCGAACGCGTCGGTCGCAAAGCTTGTCTTTTTGGTAGATCCAGTTGCGCCACTGCTTCTGAATGACTGTCTTGGCTACTTTAGATCATCCGCCGGATTCTCCCCTAATAATCGGTCCCTGAGGGCACTCTGATAAGTTATCATTCTGCTCGATCCCCACCAGTACCGGCAATGAACAGACCATGATACCGATCCTTTTTACCTTTTGGAAGCTGTTTAGCAGCCGCTTTCAATATACCCTCAGACAGTGGACCCGACCAGCGACAGCCGCGCTCGCGCTGAGTGTCCTCACCGACCTAAGCCGTTCCCGAACCGACTTGCTCGCCGAAAACGTTCTGCTGCGCCAACAACTCATCGTTCTCAATCGTCAAGTCAAACGTCCAGCGCTGACCACAAGCGACCGGATTCACCTCGGGTTGCTCGCGCGCTGCACTCGTTATTGGCGACAGGCGCTCCTCACCCCGTCCAGTACAGCGTGCAGTGCTCACGCCACTGTGCCGACGGGACTGGGTCGTGCAACCGGACACTTTACTTCGCTGGCAGCGCGAACTCTTCCGGCGCTACTGGCGGCGTAAATCGAAAACCAAACAGCGCGTCTCGCGAATCGAATCACAAACCATCGACCTGATAAAGCGGATGGCGACAGAGAATCGTCTGTGGGGCGCAGAACGTATACGAGGCGAGCTACTCAAGCTCGATATCCGGGTCAGCAAGCGCACGATTCAGCGGTACATGCCCAATCGTGAACATCAACCCAATCAAACATGGGCCACTTTCCTCCGGAATCATGCTGCCCACATCTGGGCCTGCGACTTCACAGTCGTGCACGACTTGCTCTTTCGTCCCTTGTACATCTTCGTTTTCATCGAATTGCAGACCCGCCGCACCGAGTACTGCCGCACAGTCGGGTGCAGACTGCACTCGGTACCCGGCAAGTGTTGTGCATGCTAACGTAACGCGCTCACCCACGGATGCATACCGACCCAGTTCGTTTCACGACCCAGTGCGTTCGCCGCGTCCCGGCGCCGCGACGGGGTGACTGGGCGGTACTGGGTGGACTGCACAACAGCTACGCGAAGCTACTGCCTGGAACGCACACCCCGACTATCTCATCCGAGACCCAGTGCAGTACACACTGGACTGCGTCGTGACGGCAAGCACGGAGGCCAGTTCGCAACGCTTGCCGCCAACACAGGCATCGATGAACTCTTGACCCCTTATCGAGCTCCCCGAGCGAACGCCTTCTGCGAACGCTTCATCGGCAGCCTGCGCCGCGAATGTCTGGACCACGTGCTGGTACTGCATCGCCAACATCTGGAGCGCATCGTCAGCGAGTATGTGGGCTACTACAATTCCTCGCGTCCTCACCAGGGTATTGACCAACGCGTGCCGGCGTTCTTCGATTCAAGCCCGTGGCACGGCGCGGGCCAGATCACATCCGTGGCATTCCTGGGCGGCCTGCACCACAGCTATTCTCCTAGCGCGTACGTACACTGATAGCCGGCAATCGCAGCATGTAGCAAATAAAAAACCACCAGCGATGCGCTGATGGCTAGGCGGAGTCTGCCGTGCTGACTAGATTCACGCGTGGTATGTAAACTCCGATACTCGCAACATGCTATTCACGCATCGTCAGTTTGTCGACCTGGTGACGGCCTGGTCAGTATATCCAGTTACCCATCTCGAAGTCATCAGAAAGTGGGTGGAGGACGAAGGTAGCCAGCACAGGGGGTTGCTCATTGAGCTTCCGACGTTTTCCCAAGTTACACTGAGTGGGATTTTCACAGACATCGCCGAAATCAAGTGGCGTGGAACCGAAGTTCTGCGCCCAAAAATCCCCCTAAAAGGATATTAGACGCGCAAAACCGTCCTGATAACGGCGCAAAGCACCGTGGTTCCACGCCCTTATCTTTTGATTACTTTCCCCCTTTTTGCTAAAGGGGCTTCCTTTAGTAACCGGACGAAAACAAGTGATAGTTTTATGTCAGGTTACTAGAGGAAGCCCTACCTGTGCTTGGATTGCGCGGAGGAGCCGTGTGAGTGCGTGGAGGGGTAGGGGTTGGTGTTGAGCTCTCCGGTCAAGGAGTAATGTAGTTCCCCAGAGCCACAGGTTCTCACCACGTCCAGCCGCCGTCACAGAGTAAAGTGACTGCACTGGGTGGCTGGGAAAACTTGACCGGAGAATTCAGTGCCGATATTTGCCTGCGAGAGAAGGAGCGGGGTAGGACTACCCGGAGGAGCCGTGTGAATGCGGGGAGGAGAAGCTCTATAGACTGAGAGATGCGACCAGTCCCATACAATAAGCTTGATCTTTCAATGTCCATTTTCCACTAGTGGGTCACTTGGCATGCTGATTGCCATTGTTGGATCAGCGTTGAGCGGCGGCGGATCGGATGCCGAGTGTACGCGCCGGAACCACCGAGCATGTGCCGCCGCTGCCGACTGCGTTGGCGACGTGCCTTACGTTTGCCGCCCCATTCAAACGGAGTGGGGTTCTGGTTCCAACCCTGCGCGACGCCTTGTAACAAGGCAATGATTTGATCAGGTGTTTGCGGATACTGGCCGGACAGGCCACGCCGAACGAGAATTCGCTGCATCGATTCAGCCATGTTCAACCACGAGCCGCCCAACGGTGTATACAGCGGCATAATGCCGTGTTCGAACAACCACAGAACCATCTCCGGAGTGTAATGGCCTTTGAGGTTATCCCAGATGAGTAGCATGCGCAGAGCTGGAAGTTCTTGCGACAAGGTGATGGGCAACGATAATCCGGCTTGCCAGCTTTCCCATAGCAGGCGATTGGCTTCAACGTCGAGTTGGGGTTTGGCCGGCAATGCCTGCAGGATAGCCAACAGTTCGTCCTTGAGCCATGGATGCAAAATAGCATTGGTAGTACGCGTGACGCCTTTCACGCGCACTTGTCCAGAAGCCGGGTGAAATAGTGTTAGCAATTTTGCCGTTCCGTCGCGGATGTACTCGTGCGGCTGTTTGGCCGGCTGCGCCTCGGGCTGCCAGCTGCCCCCCACATATGGCTTGGTCTGATAAGGTCCGGCTTCATCTTGGGTCCAGACGGCCAGGCCGAGCGTTTCGCCAGTATGGTAGGCGCTTTCGATCAAGTTTTTTTCGCCTCGGTATCTGGGTCGGTCACAATAACAGTGCCGCCCTTTCGCTTGCGTGTTGCTTGGCCGGTTTCGCACCAGCTGCGCGACTGCTGCCAGCTGTAGCCGGCTTCCTGCAACACCGTCCAGATGGTATAGGTGCTCACCTCGGGCAAGCCATCCGGCATCGAGCGCAACCGTTGCTGCAAAGTTTGCAGCGACCACGTCGCCGTCCCGTCTGTCTCCGGAATGGGTGGTCGGCGCACTTCCTGCAGAATGCGCTCGCGTTGCGCCACTCCGTACTTCACTTGCGCTCCGCCGCCGTGGCGAGGCTCGATGGCCGTCAGGCCTTCCTGATTGAAGCGGCTGACCAACTGCGAGACCGCGTCACCGGACTTCCGACCCGACAAGCGCGCGGCCTCGGTGTAATTGTTCCCATCCGCCACGAACAGAATCTGTCGGGCGCGAACGACATGACTAGCAGGCTCCGTCTGCGAATGGCCAATACGTTCCAGCCATTCCCGCTCTTCCTTCGTCAGTTCACGAAGCGGGTCTTTCTTGCGTCGGCTCATTTCATCACCTATGTGATCAAGGATGCAGCCAATTCTAAAGCCCGATTCATTTTATGGCGATGTCCGTGCCAAGTGACCCACTAGTGGGTCATTTGGCATGATGATTGCCATAAACGGTGGTGTGCTTTAGAATCGGCCACAATCTTGAGTATGAGGGGTGACGCAAGAAAGACCCGCTCCGCATTCTGACGAAAGAAGAGCGGGAATGGTTGGAACGTATCAGTCGTTCGCGCAGCGAGCCTGGCACGCATGTTGCTCGTGCACGACAGATCCTGTTCGTTGCGGCAGGACACAATTATACAGAGGCAGCGCATTTATCGGGACGTAAGTCGGGTGATGCGGTCTCGCATTTGGTCAGCCGCTTCAATCAGGAAGGCCTGACGGCCATCGAGCCTCGCCACGGCGGCGGAGCGCAAGTGAAGTACGGAGTGGCGCAACGCGAGCGCATTCTGCAGGAAGTACGGCGTAAACCTGATCCGAAGACGGACGGCACAGCGACATGGTCTTTGCAAACATTGCAGCGGCGTCTGCGCAAGATGCCGGATGGTTTGCCGGAGGTGAGTACATACACGATTTGGTTGGTGTTGTTGGAAGCCGGCTATAGCTGGCAACAATCGCGAAGCTGGTGTGAGACCGGTCAGGTAGCGCGCAAGCGCAAAGGCCGCCGAGTCACCCAGTCATGAATGCACTGGGTCATGACGGTGACCGACCCGGATACCGAGGCGAAAAAAACTTGATCGAAAGCGCCTACCAAACCGGCGCGGCGCTCGGACTGGCTGTCTGGACCCAAGATGAGGCCGGACCTTATCAGACCAGGCCCTATGTAGGGGCCAGCTGGCAATTAGTGACGAACCCGGCCAAACAACCGCACGAGTATTTTCGCGATGGTACCGCCAAATTACTGACACTTTTTCATCCTGCTTCCGGACAGGTGCGCGTGAAAGGCGTCACGCGAACTACGAATGCTGTCCTGCATCCATGGCTCAAAGGCGAACTGCTGGCTATCCTGCAGACCCTGCCAGAAAATCCGCCGCTCGAAGTGAAAGCCAATCGCTTGTTGTGGGAACGCTGGCAGACAGGATTATCGTTGCCCATCACTTTATCGCAACAGCTGCCCGCACTGCGAATCCTACTCATCTGGGACAATCTCAAAGGCCATCATACGCCCGACCAGATCATTACTTTGTTGGAAGGCGTTGCGCACGGCTGGAACCAGAACCCCACTCCGTTTGAATGGGGCGGCACCCAGTACCGAACGAACTGGGTCGGTAAACGCCGGGCCCGCCGTCAACGAAGTCGCCAGCGGCTGCATATGCTCGGTGGTTCCGGTGCATGCACTCGGCGTCCGATTCGCCGCCGCTCAACGTTGATCCAACAATGGCAATCATAATGCCAAGTGACCCACTAGTACACAACCATGAAAGTCAGGATGGGTAACGGCTATGAAACCGGTCACGTGCGATCGGATTGGTAAAGCGCCATTGGACAGTTGCTTTGGAACGATTGCGTTCGGCCTGCCAGGCCTGAATTTCGGCTTGCAGGGTTTCTTTGTCGGCTATGCGGCGGTTCAGGCACTGGCGGGACAGGATTGAAAGTTCGATCTCTACCATGTTTAGCCAACTGGCGTGTTTAGGGGTGTAATGGAATTCAAGTCTGCGCACGATGCGCCGTGCCTCAGCAGGCGCGAAGGCTTCGTCATGACCCAGTGCATTCACCCAGTCACGAATGAACTGGGTCGTGATGACTGGGTAGAGGCTGCCGGGCGTATGGGTGTTCAAGTTGTCCAGTACTACCCGAATGCATTCTGCTTCCGGATACAGTTGGTCTACCATATCGCGCACCCAGTACCCAACGAACTGGGTCGGTATGCAGAGAGCAAAGTCGAGCTTGGTGCGCCGCTTGGTCACTTTGACATGCCGTTGGCCAGCGTGCGGCTCGAAGAATATGAACAGATTACAAGTGCCATTCCGTTTGTACTCGTAGTCGTAGCGCTGCGGCTGGCCCGACTTAGCGGGCAACGCTACACGTGTTTCACCGAGGAGTTGTTGCGGCATTTCGTCAAAGCAGACCACGGGTCTGCTGGGGTCATGCGCTTCGGCGTACCCCGTCCAGCCGGGGCTGGGCAAATCTAGGAGGTCTTCCATGCGCCAAATGAACTCGGTATCCAATTTGGAGATACACCACTGCTTGCGTTGCCACGGCTTGACCTGACTTTTTTCAGCCGCAACCGCAAGGTCTCATCGGAAATATCATCCACCATGTTCAGTTCCACCAACCGATCCGCCAGTAATTGCGTCGTCCAGCAAACGCGTCCGACCGGCGGCTTGCTACAGGCCAATGCGATGAGATACGCCTCGCCCTGCGCATCCAGTTTGCACGGTCGGCCGGCACGAGACTTCTCATTTAGCGCGTTATCAAGATTACCCAGGACAAACTTCTTGCGTGTACGCTCGATGGTCGGAATACTACTGTGCAACATCTCAGCGATTTCTTGGTCCGTAATGTCCTGGTCGGCCAGCAACAGTATGTTGGCTCGTTTTACCTTCCGGGCGGCCGGTTTGCCCTTGCTGATCAAATCCAGCAACCGGCTACGCTCGTCTTCAGTCAGGTCCACAATATACTTCTTCATCTTGCACCTCCTGGCGATTTCTACCAGGAGATGCAATTTGCCTGCCATCAAAGCTTTGTTGGTCCTAGTGGGTCACTTGGCACGGACATCGCCATAAAATGAATCGGGCTTTAGAATTGGCTGCATCCTTGATCACATAGGTGATGAAATGAGCCGACGCAAGAAAGACCCGCTTCGTGAACTGACGAAGGAAGAGCGGGAATGGCTGGAACGTATTGGCCATTCGCAGACGGAGCCTGCTAGTCATGTCGTTCGCGCCCGACAGATTCTGTTCGTGGCGGATGGGAACAATTACACCGAGGCCGCGCGCTTGTCGGGTCGGAAGTCCGGTGACGCGGTCTCGCAGTTGGTCAGCCGCTTCAATCAGGAAGGCCTGACGGCCATCGAGCCTCGCCACGGCGGCGGAGCGCAAGTGAAGTACGGAGTGGCGCAACGCGAGCGCATTCTGCAGGAAGTGCGCCGACCACCCATTCCGGAGACAGACGGGACGGCGACGTGGTCGCTGCAAACTTTGCAGCAACGGTTGCGCTCGATGCCGGATGGCTTGCCCGAGGTGAGCACCTATACCATCTGGACGGTGTTGCAGGAAGCCGGCTACAGCTGGCAGCAGTCGCGCAGCTGGTGCGAAACCGGCCAAGCAACACGCAAGCGAAAGGGCGGCACTGTTATTGTGACCGACCCAGATACCGAGGCGAAAAAAACTTGATCGAAAGCGCCTACCATACTGGCGAAACGCTCGGCCTGGCCGTCTGGACCCAAGATGAAGCCGGACCTTATCAGACCAAGCCATATGTGGGGGGCAGCTGGCAGCCCGAGGCGCAGCCGGCCAAACAGCCGCACGAGTACATCCGCGACGGAACGGCAAAATTGCTAACACTATTTCACCCGGCTTCTGGACAAGTGCGCGTGAAAGGCGTCACGCGTACTACCAATGCTATTTTGCATCCATGGCTCAAGGACGAACTGTTGGCTATCCTGCAGGCATTGCCGGCCAAACCCCAACTCGACGTTGAAGCCAATCGCCTGCTATGGGAAAGCTGGCAAGCCGGATTATCGTTGCCCATCACCTTGTCGCAAGAACTTCCAGCTCTGCGCATGCTACTCATCTGGGATAACCTCAAAGGCCATTACACTCCGGAGATGGTTCTGTGGTTGTTCGAACACGGCATTATGCCGCTGTATACACCGTTGGGCGGCTCGTGGTTGAACATGGCTGAATCGATGCAGCGAATTCTCGTTCGGCGTGGCCTGTCCGGCCAGTATCCGCAAACACCTGATCAAATCATTGCCTTGTTACAAGGCGTCGCGCAGGGTTGGAACCAGAACCCCACTCCGTTTGAATGGGGCGGCAAACGTAAGGCACGTCGCCAACGCAGTCGGCAGCGGCGGCACATGCTCGGTGGTTCCGGCGCGTACACTCGGCATCCGATCCGCCGCCACTCAACGCTGATCCAACAATGGCAATCAGCATGCCAAGTGACCCACTAGCAAAGAGGAGAAGATACCATGTATAAGTTAGAAAAAACCATATCTGTAAACCGTTCACAGCAAGAGGTCTTCGACTTTGTGTCCGACCCGGCCAACGCTACCCAATGGAACAGTGGTATCGAGACCGGCGAATGGACCTCCGAGGGCCCGGTCTGTGTGGGCTCAACTCGGCGCGAGGTTGGTAAGTTTTTGGGGCGCAAATTAGAAAGCACATCCGAGGTCACAGTCTGGGACCCACCAAATCAGACGAGTTTCAAATCCGTCGGCGGGCCTTTTCCGTTTGAGGCCACGTATAAATTTGAGCCAAAGGAGAACGGCACGCTACTGACTGTCAGTGGCACGGCTGAGTTCGGTGGCTTCTTCAAGCTGGCGGAGGGGTTGGTTGGCAAACAGATGACAAAGCAGTTTGATGCCGATTTCGCTACCTTGAAGCGTGTGCTCGAAGCAGGTTAGGTGCGCGCAATTATTAGCAGGCGAAAGAAGAAGGAGCGGGGCGGGTAGGGAGTTGAAATGGGGATTGACTGGGTCACACTTGGCGAGTGGAATACGGGCTTCCTCTAGTAACCTGACATAAAACTATCACTTGTTTTCGTCTGGTTACTAGAGGAAGCCCAATCTGATATCCTGACTAGTATTACAGCGCAAGGTTTGCTGAAAGTCGCTGCAAGCGGTGCTTACGATGAGAAAGATAGGCCGTGTAGTTTCTTCGTTGATAGTAGCGAACGGTCTGGAGGTAGGACATCCTCTAACCGTGATCGCTGGTATTGAGCGCTAGCGCTTGAACAAAAGCGGGTTCACTAGCAAACTCCTGTAATTGTGGTTTATGCAATGCAGGAGGGGGCCAATGAACCCGGCGGAAGCATTCTGCCCGAATATCGATTGTGCGGCAAGAGGTCAAACTGGCGAAGGGAATATCAGCGTCCATAGTCAGCAGGAAAAACGCTACCAGTGCGAGGTGTGCGACACGACCTTCGCGGCGACCAAAGGCACGCTTTTCTATCGCTTGCGCACTGACCCTAAGATCGTGATGTTGGTAATCACCTTGCTGGCCTACCCTTGTCGCGCCCGACAGGGTCGTGATGGTTGCCCGCGCCAGGCGATCGTGGCGGCTTTCGGATTGCACGAGCGTACAGTGCAGAGATGGTGGCGTCGTGCGGGAGAACGGTGCCATGCCATCCATGCGCATGTGGTCGGGAAAAGTCAGTTGGACTTGCAACAAGTACAAGCGGATGAGATCAAAGTCAAGACGCAACGCGGCACGCTCTGGATGGCCATGGCCATGATGGTCCCTACGAGGCTGTGGCTGGGTGGCGTCATCAGTGCCAAACGTGACAAAGAGCTCATTCGCACGCTGGCCGAGCAAATCCGTGCGGTTGCTCTCGCGCGACCGCTCCTGCTGGCGGTGGACGGTCTGGCGAGCTATGTGGACGCGTTTCGAAAAGCCTTCCGGTCCCCCTTGCCACGCCGCGGTCCACACGGCCGACCTCAGCTGCTGTCCTGGCCTGACATCGCCATTGTACAAGTTGTCAAACAACGTGCGGCTGGCAAGTTGACTATCGACCGCCGCATCGTGCAAGGTGCACGTGAGATGATTACACAACTCATCGATGCCACCCAGGGCCGCGGCATGATCAACACTGCCTATATCGAGCGGCTGAACGCCACGTTCCGCCAACGGTTGAGCTGCCTCGCGCGCCGCACTCGCCATCTGGCGCAACAAGCCGAGACCCTCGCCGCGGGCATGTTTGTCGTCGGCTGTTTCTACAATTTCTGTGACTATCATAAGAGCTTGCGGTTGCGGCTCTCGGTCGGCTCGCACGGATATCGTTGGGTGCAACGTACACCGGCTCTCGCAGCCAGTGTGACCGACCACTGTTGGAGCATTGCTGAACTATTGCATTTCAAAGTGCCGCCCCCGTGCTGGACGCCGCCCAAGCGCCGCGGGCCGCCTTCCAGGGAGACTTTGCGCCTCATGCAACGATGGTGCACATGAACACGATTAGAGGACGTGCTACCGGTCTGGATGGCAGCAGAGATATCGAATTTTGGCATTGGCAAAACACTCAACAAAAGTAAGCGCACCTGATAGACCGTCAAGGCTGGCGCTCGTTTTTTGAAAAAGATCCGCATTCTGACCAGGAAAAGATGAGCCAGAAAAGCAAACACCATATGATGGTGCCATCCCAGCCAGCTGCGCAGTTCGTAATGGTCAAAGCCGACTTCGACCTTGCCGGCCCGAAAAATGATCTCGACCGGCCAGCGCACCCAGTACCGCCCAGTCACGAATGAACTGGGTCGTGAAACGAACTGGGTCGGTATGCCGCTGAGGCGCACCAATTCAGCCGGGTCGCTGTCAGCGGGCGCATTGCTGAAGTAGTATTTGATTTCGGTCGGGTCAGCCAGGTTGCGCCGCATGACGAGCCAGAGGTCCTGGCCCGGCAAACCATCCCGCACTTCAATGACCCGCAAGCAGGCGAAATCACACACCAGGGGGCCCTAAGCACCTTCTTTGATTTTGGCTCGCACCCAGGCTTTTGCGTGCAATTGTTGGGCCAGTCCATCGACTTGGATGGCTTTCTGCTTCGGGTTTTTCAAGCGCCGGCGCGTTGGGCGCCAGCCGCGGCCTTTCCAGGGCGGGACAGCCACTCCAGGTCGCTCCAACCAGATGCGCGTCGTGCAACGCACTTCCGCGAAATACCACTTGTTCAAAGCGGCGATTCCATCTCGAAAATCGGGCGCATCGCCGTACAATGCGTCCGCAGCTACCCATTTGAAGGGCAATCCTCCCCTTTGAAGCGCATTTTCCAACAATTCAAGGGCGATTTCGGGCTTGGTCTGAGGACGAAGCTCATATGGTACACCGCAAGCTTGACGAAGGTCTTTGTGGCTTTCTTCAAACCACTTCTCCGGCAAGAACAAGCGCACATCCAAAAAGCTATGACCTTTCCGACTGGCACCCAGTACCGAACGAACTCCCGACCCAGTACTTTCGGGACTGGGTGGGTCGGTATACCCCAGGTAGACCCCCACTTGCGAATTGGCCACCTTCCCTACCGACCCACAATATTGACTGGAGACACCGACCGAGCTGGCTCCCTGTCTGACCATCCCCGACTCATCTACCAGCACCACTCCGTCATCTTCGCCCAGGGTTTCCACAACCTGCTCCTGGTGTCTCTTCAGCAGCCCTTCACATCCCCACGGGCTCTGCCCGATGAAATGCTGCAAACTGCGCACATTCTTTCCGAAACGCAAGGCGATCCGCTCGGTCACTTCCCAGCCCCGGCGGCTGGACGGGGTGCGCGGCAGGTCGCTCAACAGCCCTTTCAGGTACACCCAGCCGTGAGCGGCCTGATCGCAGCGCTCAAATGCTGGCGCGAATTCTTGATAGTATCGTTCCAGTTCGTCAACCATTTGCTGGATGTCTTCTTCCGCCAAACTCCATTCAGGCGGTGGGTAAATATCCGTTACAATTTCAGGGGACATGGTAGCTTTCTTCTCCTTATGCTTGGCCGTATTTGGAGAAGATTACCATGTCCATCCTTTTTTAGCTGCTCTCTATCCTTTTCGCGCGACCTTGCGCTGTAATACTATGGAACCTTTCTTTTGTCTCGAACGTCTTGAGTATTGATGCAATTTCAGCATTAGGAGAATATAGGCTAACGATTATGTATAAACAAACTTTCAAACCAAACCGCTCTCTCGCGTTTATTGTTCTGCTTCTGGTGGTCTCAATTGCGGCCACGGCATGCGGCGGCTCAGCAGCCAGCGACGTCATTACCGACGTTACCTGGCAGTGGACTGAGCTGGTCGAGACAGAACCGGCTTCTCAATCTTTGGTGCCCACACCAGAAAACTACACACTGACCCTCGGATCGGACGGCGAGTTGACTATCACTGCCGACTGCAACTTTGTGGGGGGCTCGTACACACTGGACGGTGATGCGCTCTCAATACTACTTGGCCCTTCCACAATGGCCTTTTGTGGCGAGCAATCGTTAGACGCGCAGTATTTGGATTTGCTTAGTCGTGTCGAGAGCTATGCGGTCGAGGGTGGAGAGCTCATATTAAGTCTGCGCGACGGCGCCGGCACGATGACCTTCATCCAAGGATAGCCCTGAGTACAATGCCAATCGGCGCGATTGGTATTTCCACAATTACGCGGGCAACGACGCTGGCAGGTATCGTTGCCCGTTTCTATGTTTACTTACGGAAAGCGACAATTCCATAAGCGCACCACACTGCGTGTAGTGAGAAGCATAATAACTTTACGCCATCCGGTTACCCGCCACCGGTAACCTGGCTGATAGCGGCCTCCACCTGTGTCAAGGCAGACGTTGAGGCCGCAATATCCGCGGCCGTGCTCGCCACATCGCCGCCCGCAGCCAATTCAAATGCGCTGTTGTTTTGGCCCACTGCGGTTGCCAATTCTGATTGGGCGTCCTGTAGACAGCCAGGCGCTGTAAGGGCAGCGACGGTGTTCTGTCGAGCCAGCGCTCGTAAGGCTAGCAAGGGCCCCTGTATCGGATCGGTGAGCAGCGCGGGATTGGCGGAAACCAAGGCAGCATCGGCACGCATTTCGGCGATGACGGCCGCGCTCGCCGCGGTCCACGCAGCCACGTCGTCGGACGAACAATCCTCAGCCGCCACGACTGTCGCCGTGGCGCTCGTTCCACCGCCGGCAGCTGCTGAGGGCGTCTCCGTCGGGTCTGGTGTATCCGTTGGGATGAGCGTGTCAGTCGGAGCCGGTGTATCAGTCAGGGTCGGCTCCAGCGTGTCCGTGACAGTTTCCGTTGGGCGGGCCGCCTCAGTCTGCGCGATGGCCGTCTGAATAAGGCTTTCCTGCGAGGGGCCTTCCTCGTCCTGTTCTTGTCCTCCGAAGAGACTGCAGGCGAATAAGAGAAGGGACAGCATTGAAATGAAAGTTAGAGATCTCTTGAACGTCATAATAATCTCCAAAGAAGATGAGCGGCGGCGGATGCGTTGTCGGTCTCGCCAGCATGACAAATAGGGTATTTTTGCATATCCCGCAAAAAGGTATTTTCCAACTACAAACTAGATAACTGTATTATCTTTTTCAATGCGACGATCTTATCGAATGTGCGACGGCAACAGGTGGAAAATGGGGTTTCATCAGCGGCCGTGTCTACTGGACTAGTTTCGCCAGTTGCCTGGCAACACATCAATTTCTATGGTCGCTACCCAGTCACGGACAGACTGGACGTGTTGAGTTTACCAAGTCATTCCAACTGATTGACATCGATGCTATCGTACAGGAATTAACGACGCGCTCAGGCTCAGTGGCCCTGAATAAATAGCTCTGGAATATACCTTTTTTGCGGGATATGCAAAAATACCCAGATTGTTGACTTGCCTGATGACAGGCTTTGGGACGACTGGGCTGCGGTTGCCGGAGGATGGTTATACCAAGACCTGGTTGGCTTTGGGGGCTGGAATTGCGTCGAGAACCTCATAACCGCAACCAACTGCGCCATCCCCTGCGGAATCTGCGCGCGCGGCGCATACGACGTATGGCTAGCAAGGCGCTGGTGATAATCAGCAGCCCACCGAGCCATTGAACCAGTGAAAATTGCTCAGACAAAAACAACATCGACCAGACGACGGCCAATAAAGAGGTCAACGGCGTGAGCAGCGCTAACTGGCCGCTGCCGATATAGCGGATCGCACCGATGGATGCCGCGCGCACGGTAAAACCGAACAACACCGTCGGCCCCGATGAACAACATGCTGACAGGCCCCGGAACGTGCCACTGGACGCCCTGCAGGAGCCAGAGGGCGCTAACGGCCAACGTCGCTCCTGTGAAGTGATATACAGTCACCTGCCAAGTGTTGTAGTCCCGTAGAAACCACTGGATTATGACCAATTGACCGGCGTTGGCGAGCACGGCGAACAGAACCAACAACACGCCCCAGACGTCCACCTGACCGCCCGGTCCGATGAGGAGATAAATGCCGCTCATGCCGAGCGCCAGGCGAACCGTATTGCGGTAGGTGAACTTCTCGCCGCGCAGCGCCAGTAAGAGTAGCACAAACAGCGGATTGATCGAAAGCAGCATCGATGCGACCGAAGCACTGACCCGCGTAAGCGCCCAGTGGAACGCCATCACACCGATGCCTAACAATAGCCCGGCCAGGCTGGCGAAGAGCAACCCGTGCCGGTCGATGCGGAAATGCGCCGGTGCGGCAACCCCCAACGCAGCGCCCAGCAGCATGACCCCGAATAGGTGGCGCGCCATCGCCAGCGTTGCGGGGTTTAACCCCCAATCAATGGCCGCGCGAGTGATAGGCGGTCCTAAGCTGCCGGCGAGCACCATGAGCAGCGCCAGCAGCCATCCGAGCCAGCGGTGTTGGGTATCGGGTTGGGCGCGGGGGAAACCCGGTTGTTTGGCAGCGGGATCGGAAGCCGAAAATAGGGGTGAGCGGAATGGGATTAGGAGGCCTCTTTGGTTGGAAACGCTACGGGAGTGTATTGTACGCCCGCGCGACTGGGGGGGTAATATTGCGTTTGAGGCCAAGTATAACCTGAAAAAATGTATAAATTCCTAGACCTGAACTTGGGGTCGAGCCTTCCGCCGAGACGCGAAACTCCACGAACAGCTGATTAGCGGCGAAGGGTTAGCCCAAGCCTCCACAGGAGCAGAACGCGAACGCCTGTGCTGGCTACCTTCGTCCTCCACCCACTTTCTGATGACTTCGAGATGGGTAACTGGATATACTGACCAGGCCGTCACCAGGTCGACAAACTGACGATGCGTGAATAGCATGTTGCGAGTATCGGAGTTTACATACCACGCGTGAATCTAGTCAGCACGGCAGACTCCGCCTAGCCATCAGCGCATCGCTGGTGGTTTTTTATTTGCTACATGCTGCGATTGCCGGCTATCAGTGTACGTACGCGCTAGGAGAATAGCTGTGGTGCAGGCCGCCCAGGAATGCCACGGATGTGATCTGGCCCGCGCCGTGCCACGGGCTTGAATCGAAGAACGCCAGCACGCGTTGGTCAATACCCTGGTGAGGACGCGAGGAATTGTAGTAGCCCACATACTCGCTGACGATGCGCTCCAGATGTTGGCGATGCAGTACCAGCACGTGGTCCAGACATTCGCGGCGCAGGCTGCCGATGAAGCGTTCGCAGAAGGCGTTCGCTCGGGGAGCTCGATAAGGGGTCAAGAGTTCATCGATGCCTGTGTTGGCGGCAAGCGTTGCGAACTGGCCTCCGTGCTTGCCGTCACGACGCAGTCCAGTGTGTACTGCACTGGGTCTCGGATGAGATAGTCGGGGTGTGCGTTCCAGGCAGTAGCTTCGCGTAGCTGTTGTGCAGTCCACCCAGTACCGCCCAGTCACCCCGTCGCGGCGCCGGGACGCGGCGAACGCACTGGGTCGTGAAACGAACTGGGTCGGTATGCATCCGTGGGTGAGCGCGTTACGTTAGCATGCACAACACTTGCCGGGTACCGAGTGCAGTCTGCACCCGACTGTGCGGCAGTACTCGGTGCGGCGGGTCTGCAATTCGATGAAAACGAAGATGTACAAGGGACGAAAGAGCAAGTCGTGCACGACTGTGAAGTCGCAGGCCCAGATGTGGGCAGCATGATTCCGGAGGAAAGTGGCCCATGTTTGATTGGGTTGATGTTCACGATTGGGCATGTACCGCTGAATCGTGCGCTTGCTGACCCGGATATCGAGCTTGAGTAGCTCGCCTCGTATACGTTCTGCGCCCCACAGACGATTCTCTGTCGCCATCCGCTTTATCAGGTCGATGGTTTGTGATTCGATTCGCGAGACGCGCTGTTTGGTTTTCGATTTACGCCGCCAGTAGCGCCGGAAGAGTTCGCGCTGCCAGCGAAGTAAAGTGTCCGGTTGCACGACCCAGTCCCGTCGGCACAGTGGCGTGAGCACTGCACGCTGTACTGGACGGGGTGAGGAGCGCCTGTCGCCAATAACGAGTGCAGCGCGCGAGCAACCCGAGGTGAATCCGGTCGCTTGTGGTCAGCGCCGGACGTTTGACTTGACGATTGAGAACGATGAGTTGTTGGCGCAGCAGAACGTTTTCGGCGAGCAAGTCGGTTCGGGAACGGCTTAGGTCGGTGAGGACACTCAGCGCGAGCGCGGCTGTCGCTGGTCGGGTCCACTGTCTGAGGGTATATTGAAAGCGGCTGCTAAACAGCTTCCAAAAGGTAAAAAGGATCGGTATCATGGTCTGTTCATTGCCGGTACTGGTGGGGATCGAGCAGAATGATAACTTATCAGAGTGCCCTCAGGGACCGATTATTAGGGGAGAATCCGGCGGATGATCTAAAGTAGCCGAGACAGGCTAGTTCCTTATGTAAATTTAAGGTATATACTCAGGCTAGGCCTCGAATGCATGCGGAACGAAGGGATTGCCCATAAAAGCGTCCTGGATTGCACTGATGACCAGGCACCCCTGCTTGCGAGCGGTCGAGATGTAGGAGCGTATGGCGGCGAAGGTCTCGGCACCGCCGCAGGTACGGAAGGTACCGGAGATCTTTTGTTTCACCTTAATCATGCGGACGTCTCGTTCTGCCAGGTTGTTGTCGAAGGGCACACGAAAATCATACATGAACGCAAGCACCTCGGGTTTGTGTTGCCGCAAGCGGTCGAGCAGGTTCTTGGGTGGTGCCTGCTTCTTACGCCCGCGTTTCCGGGGCGGCGGGTTAGTCGGCGGCGGATTGGCGATCAGGCCTTGTTGGATCAGTTCATCGTAACGTTGTTCATAATACGTGCGCAGCGCCGGCGACAGGCAAGTGTGCTCGGCCGGGGCGGCCCCGACTTCAGCCTTGATTTCCAGCAACAACAGCGCCATTTCCTGCGCTCAGGGTTGCTGATATTGCTCGACGATGAATTGCAGTTCACGCAGATGGTGCGCATTACAGAAGGCGTGTTTATCACGATGCAGTCTGCACGTGACTGCGCATTGATCGAAGGTCAAATAGGATTGCCGGTGGTCATGCACAGCCCGACCGTTGAATTCAGGCAAGATGCCGATGGCCCGCATGCCTTTCTGGCCACGTTTGGGATGTACGCCGTAGTAGGTGAGATGCGCGGTGCTGGCCACATGCAACCAGTGCATTTGACCGGTAGTGTTTAAAAGAGTGTGTAAACGGCGTTTCTGGCAGGATGCGAATAATCACACTTTGAAACAAACAGGCGCTGGTTGTCCAGCAATCGCTGAGCGCAGGGGCTGTCAAGGGGTTCAGAGCAAATCGAGCTGAATTGAAGTAGCGCCCTTGACAGCCACAAACCAGCGATTAGGCTGGGACAACGCCTGTTTGTTGGCATTTAGAATTCAAACCTCCCCTCAAAGCGGATAGCAAGCTGGTTCAGGATTTTGGCCCAATCGCGCATGGGCGTGGTCCATTTGGCACTGGCATTTTGACTGACCAGGAAAAGCAATTTACGGACCGCCTTTTCGGAGGGCAAAGCGCCCTTGGTCTTGGTGACTTTGCGCAGTTGGCGATTGTAAGCTTCGATGGCATTGGTGGTGTACATCAAGCGCCGGATCTCGCGCGGGAAATCGAAGAAAGCACTTAGCTCGGCCCAGTTGGCCCGCCAGGACTTGACGGCCATAGCATAGCTCTCGCTCCAGTTCTGCTCGAGCTCGTCCAGGGCAGCGGCAGCGCGTTCGAGCGTGCTGGCTTGGTAGACTTTACGCAGGTCGCGGGTGAAGTCTTTGCGGTCGGTCCAGGTGACATATTTCAGGCTATGCCGGATTTGATGCACAATACAACGCTGGACGATGGTTTGCGGGAAAAGCGCCTCAATGGATTCTGAAAAGCCGTTGAGACCATCCACTGCGGCGATGAGGATATCCTGCACGCCGCGCGTTTGCAAGTCAGAGAGTACCGAAAGCCAGAAATTGGCGCTTTCGCCCGTGGAATTCCCGACCCAGTGCCCGAGCACGTCCTTGTGGCCGTCCATGTCCACCCCCAGCACCACATAGACCGGGACGCTGGCAACCTGATTGTCACGCCGCAGCTTGATGAATAGGGCATCCAGATACAAGAGTGGATAGACTGCGGCCAGCGGTCGGTTCTGCCAGGCTTCGACTTCCGGCCAGATCTTATCGGTGACCTTGCTGACCAGGCTTTCGGAAACATGGACCCCATACAGGTCACGCATGGTGGCTTCGATATCGCGCGTGGAGGTGCCCTTGGCATACAGGTACACGATCTTTTCTTCCAGCTCGTTGCTCAGCGTGCGATTGCGCTCCAGGATCTCGGGCTGGAAAGTAGCGTTGCGGTCGCGCGGTACGTTCACCACCGTCTCGCCGCCCGAAGTCTTTAGCTTACGCTTGCGGCTCCCGTTGCGGCTGTTGCCTGAGTTGTGCCCTTGCGCTTGATAGCGCTCGTAGCCTAAGTGCTCGCTCAACTCGGCTTCCATCAGCTTCTCTAGTGTCTGCCCGAACAGCCTAGCGAAGATGCCATCTTTGCCGAAAAAGTCATCGACACTTTCGGCGCTCAGCAGTTCGGCCTGTAGTTGTTCGACTGCCAGCCCATGTTTCGATAGGATTTCCTGTGTACGTGCTTTTTGTGTTGGCATGTTGTCTCCTTGCTATTTCTAGCTGCAAGAGACTTGCCATTTACACACTTTCATCCACATTCCCAATTGACCCGCGGCGCGCACACCGCTCTCGTCGAAATGCGCGACCGCCGTGCGCTTGAGTTGTGCCTGGATGCTGTCCAGCGTGGGCGCAACTTGCTTGACGAAGGTGTCGTTGGCGGTCAGCACGAAGGCCTCGCTCGGTCGGTGGCCGTAGAAGTCGCTGATCAACTCGCACGTGCGCGCCAGTGGCAGGAGTTGATAGTTGTTCAGATACGTCGCCTGGGCTTTGAGGCGCGCTCCATACTGCACCGGTTGCGCGACTCCGACTGGAAAGTCAGCCCGCACCCGTTCCTGGCAGTGTGGATAGTGTTTGACCTGCGCTTGATGTTCCGTCATCTGGACCCGCACCGGCGGCACGTCGAACACCTGCCGTTTCTCATAGCCCTGCGGCGCCACTGCTTGCAAATCCGTCGCGCAGTGCGGACAGCGCAGCAGAGTGTGGCGTTGCGTATGGTCTGGGCACGTCACCGGCTGCAAGGTATAGCCCGCGTGACCTTTCTGGCCCCCGGACTGGCGTCCCGTCTTCTTCCGCAAGCTCCGCGTGCGTGGCTTCTTCAGGCGATCGCTGCTTGGCGGCTTACCGCTGTTGCGGCTGTTCTTCGCCAATTGATCACGCAATTCCTGGATCAGCTTCTCTTGCGCTGCCAGTTGCTCACGCAGCGCAACGATGACCTCGATAAGGGTCTCCGCGTCCATCTCGCGCAGTTGATCGCGTTCATCAGCCATCGTCGCTGTCATATTCCATCATGTTTGCACAAAGCGTATTTGATCCGCATCTGAACTTTGTATGCATTCCATCAGCCTGCGCTGCTGATTCAGCGTGCTTGGCCTAAGTAGATACAATTTAAGGAGTAAAACACGGGTTTGACTCCCCTGGCTGTCTAAACGGTATATAAGCAGTCTGATCATCCAGAAGGGGGGAGAAGTAGCATGAAGTTCACCAAACTGAGTGAGCTATCGTTGCACCAGCTGCACGATGGTTTTCTCTGGGTTGCGATGCAGGCGATGGAAGAATTGGCGGGGGGATTCTGCTGCTGCCAAACGATGCCGGTGTTTTTTGTACACATCCAAAGGTACTTGGCGGAGCCGAGCCAATAAATCCGCTTCACTCTCAGTCAGAAACAATACTTGATATTGGCCAAAATCTCGCAACGCTTTGGTTGATTTACAACCACTGACCCGGCGCTGGTGATTACGCAAACGATTGAATAAGCTTTCCAACTGAAGATTGTCCGGCGGCAAGCCAGGAATATCGTAACAGTGCAATAGATCAGGGCCATACAGTTCCCAGCGATATTTCGTCGCACTATATAAACTCATCAGAACTGGCTTGTGTTGCGTTTCTTGGGAGAATTCCTGAAGAAGAACTTCCATCTCTTGGGTAATCTCCTGGCTGGTTACTGCGCTTTCTTCGTAGTGTGCGCGAGGGGGATAACGCAAACAGGTGGCAATGCGGCGTAGCCAGGCATGGGCCTGCCCTAATTCCTCAGCCAAGGACTGGTTCTGTTCCACGGTTCGCTTGATCTGTTTGAGCAATTGCCGGAAATAGGTGTTCTCTGCTTGTGTACCCACAGAAGGCTGCAAGGATTTAGCAATAGCCTCCAATTGTTGGTATCCTTTCAGCCCACCCCAATAGAACGGCTTTCGGCTATTGCGGTTGACGGCATCGCGCACCGCTGCCCGGATTTGGGCTTCAATAATTCGTAATTCGTCTTCAATCGGCTGCCCCGTGTTATTTTCTAAAAAAGGGAGGCGTCTGAACTGTCTGGAACCTTCGGAAGACCTCCCAACGACTGGCGCATTTGTTTGCGTAGCTGGGTATCATGCTCCAGCGGTTT
The DNA here is from genome assembly GCA_965248775.1 of Anaerolineales bacterium. Lineage (GTDB taxonomy): Bacteria > Chloroflexota > Anaerolineae > Anaerolineales > JBHHUI01 > JBHHUI01. The sequence goes on along the minus strand of OZ252150.1, from coordinate 6,126,782 downwards.
CTCGGCTAAGTTTGCCAGAAAATGCTCCTGGCAACGCTGATGGGGAGCTTTTGGCCACGTGCGTTTCAGCGCCCCAATGATGACATCTTCGCCATCTGAAAGGGTCGCTAAAACAGGGTAACCCTGGTATTCCTGTAGCCAGGCACACACTTTGTCCCTCGTGGCACGCTCGATTTGTATGGCACTGACCGGGGTTCCACTCAAGACTTCATACAATACGTACAGCAATGAACCGTGGCCTTCGGGTTGCAGGGCATCTACTCCAAAGATCAAGCCCCTGTATTGTTCAAGCGTGCCTTGCAGTTTTTGAGAGGTTTGCTCACTCACTCCACCGAGTAACGCTAGAAATTGACGATACAACTTCCCTACATTGCGTTCATTGATTAGAATTCCTCTCTCGTTCAACTCTCGCTGGATTTCCACAATTTGCTTGTGTTCATGCTCATGCTGCCAACCAATATCGGCAAGCACATCCAGACCGTAAGTGCTCTTGGGGAGACTAATCATCAAAACCCCGCTGGCATAGTAATGCTGTCCTTTGTGGGTACACTCCAGATTGCTGCACTTTTTGCTTTTCCCGGCCACGAATACCGGACCTTGCAGCGTTTGCACGTATTTGCGCATGTGCCAGGGCCTACGAGACGTTAATCTCAGCCCGCAGTGGGGACAAGTTTCCAAATCGCATTCTACGATGACACGTTCTGCATCGGGAAATTCCCGTTGGGGACGATGCCGGGGTTGCTTTTCTATTGTTCACCTCTCACGATGGATTGCCCTGAATTGTACCCTCAACTATTCATGCTATCAAGACAGCCAGGGGTTTGACTCGCCAGATACGGGGATTTTCGACCGCTCTTCCCCTGTATCTGCAACTAGCACCACTGGATATATAGTATACTTGCCATTCCGCTGTCAGTTGATCCCATGTTGGCGCTGAACAATACGAATGGGAGCTATGCAGCTGACAATGACGAAATCCAACATGCATTTGTCCCAGCAAGTTGATCCATAGGAGACATATGGTAGATCTTGAATACAGGACCAAGAAAGACATTGTCGTCGAAATGATGCGAGAATCCATTCTGGCAGGCGAATTCAAGTCTGGTGACCCCTTGCTACAAGAAGAAATTGCCAGGCGGCTGAACGTGAGCGTCACTCCGGTACGCGAAGCGTTGCGGCAGCTAGAGGCCGAAGGTGTCGTCGTACACAATCCACACCGCGGCGTGCGAGTGGCGCACGTCAATCACGATGAGGTGCGTGAAATTTATTTGATGCGCGGCGCGCTCGAAACGCTGGCGACGGTCGAAGCCGTGGCAAACTTCAAGCGTTCCAACATCGGGCAATTGCGAGCGCTTCAAGCCGAGTTTAAATCGCTGATTGGAGAAGACAATCTGCTTGCGGTGCAAAAACAAGATTACAGCCTGCACATGTATATTTATCAAGCGGCCCAAATGCCCGAACTATTTCGAAGCATCCGAATTCTGTGGACAAAAATCCCGTGGGTCACCATATATGTGCAACCTGGCCGGGTGATTAAAGCCGCGCGGGAGCACGACGACATCATCGAGGCCATCGCGGCTGGTGATACTAATCTGGCGGGCGAACGTGTGGCCGATCACGTCGAATGCGGCGCAGAAGCGCTCATGAAGTTTCTGGCCGAACGATTCGAAGCGCCGACCTTAACGTAACAACTGGCGGGTTGCAGTCTACACTCAAAGCCTACCGAGACGGGCCATTCCTCAGTCCCTCGCCAGATAATTGCTCACCGTTCTAAAGGAGATACACGATCCATGCTCTCAGAACAACAAATTAAGTTTTATCATACCTATGGCTATCTCGGCGTTGACAACGTGCTCTCCGCCGCAGAGGTGGCCGAGCTTCAGAGAGTCACCGATGAATTTGTCGAGAAATCGCGTGAAGTCGTTGAACACACCGAAGTATTTGACCTCGAGCCGGGTCATAGCGCGGAAACCCCTCGGTTACGCCGTCTCAAAAACCCCGCACGCCTCCATCCCACTTATGCTCAAATCCTACACCACGAACGTATCCTCGATATCGTCGAACAACTGCTCGGCCCCGGGGTACGATTATTCCCGGATAGCGACGTGCTTAACATGAAATTGGCTGGGGTTGGCAGCGCTGTGCAATGGCACCAGGATTGGGCCTTCGGGCCCTTCTCGAACGATGATCTCCTAGATGTCGGCATTGCCATCGACGACATGACGATGGAGAACGGTGCGTTGATGGTCATCCCAGGTTCTCATAAAGGCCCGATCTACAGCCATCATCAGAATGGTACCTTTGTTGGCGCAGTGAGCGAGGCTGACTTAAGACTTGATGATGCGGTTCCGATTGAAGTGAAAGCCGGCGGTATCTCGATTCACCACACCCGCGTGCTCCACGCCTCCGCCCGGAATGTCTCCGACCGCTCGCGCCGTCTGTTGATCGTCGAGTATTGTGCGCTCGATAACTGGCCGCTGATGGGTATTCCCAATTGGGACACGTGGAACGCAAATATTATGCGCGGCGAACCCACGGTCGAGCCGCGCCTGGCGCCGGTTCCTGCGCGCGTCCCATTCCCCAAGGGAGAACGAAGCGGCTCAATCTACGAAGTGCAGACCATGCTGGAAGAAACGGTCTTGGGTACAAAAGCCCTATAGTCGTACCGAATACGCGGTACTGGGTTTCGTTACGAGACGGGGCTCGGTCGCAGGGAACCGCTCGACCGGCGAACTGCGCATTTCCAGAATCGGAAGTTAACTCTCCGAACGCTCGGCCGCAGCGCGCGCTGCGGCCATCACCGCGCTCAACGGCACACCGCAGTCCTCGGCTGCGCGGCGGCAGTCGTCGTACTCTGGAGTAACGCGCGTGTAGTCATCCCACCGCGCTACCTTCACACTTATGCTGCCGAAGGGGGTCTCTACCGCCTCGATAGTTCTTGGCAAACTGAGACGCTCTACATCACGCCGCCGTACCCCGAGTGTGGTCGTTTCCTTGAACAACACTTCTAGCATACGTTCGACCTGCTCCGGTTCGCACAGGGCGGTCAGCAACACCCCGGGGCGGTTCTTCTTCATTTGGAGCGGCGTCAACGTCACGTCCAACGCGCCAGCCGCGAACAGCCTTCCCATGACGTAGTCATATACCTGAGGGTTCATATCATCAATGTTGGATTCGATAACGGTAAGATTTTCGACAAGCAGGCCCGCCGCAGCGGTGCGAGTCTCCCCAATCCACAACCGCACCACATTCGGAAACGGGAACTCGTGGCTGCCGGCGCCGCTCCCTACACGCCCAAGAGTCATCGCCGGGAACCCAACGAAGCCATCCGCAATCTCCGTCAACACAGCGGCGCCAGTAGGGGTGACGAGTTCGGCCTCGATATCCACGTAACGCACAGGCACGTTCGTAAGGAGCGCGAGCGTAGCTGGCGCTGGCAACGGCAGCGGCCCGTGGTCGGAGTTCGTCCACCCGCGCGCGAGCGGCAGCGGCGAGACGAACACGGACTCTACGGCCAGGGCATCCAGTCCGACTAGGACACCCACAATATCGACCAGCGTGTCATCGCCGCCGAGTTCGTGCAAATGTACCTTCTCGACGGCGACATTGTGTATCGCCGCCTCGACCTCTACTAGGCGGCGTAGTGTGTTTTCGGCTTTGGCCTTGAGTGGTTCCGGAAGCTCGGCTGCGTGCAGCAGCGCCAGCAGGTCGTGCAGGTGACGAGGGGTGCTTCGCCGTATTGTGTGGACGGTCGCTTGCACCGCGGACAAGCCCGCCCGGGTCACTCGCTCGAAGCGCACCTCGCATTCCGGCAAGTGCAGCGCATCCAGTGCGCCACGGACGGCCGCCTCAGAGGCGGCCGTGTCGGCGAGCGCGCCGAGCAACATGTCGCCGCTCGCTCCCCCTACACAATCAAAGTAGGCGACTCTCAGATGATAACCCGGACGATCTGGTGGGCGAACACGCCCGCCCCAAAGCCGTTGTCGATGTTCACCACCGCCACGCCGGGCGCGCAAGAGTTTAGCATCGCCAGCAGTGCGGCCAGACCTTCGAAGCTGGAGCCGTACCCGACGCTTGTCGGCAAGGCCACCACCGGACAAGCGACCAGTCCGCCGACGACGGTAGCCAGCGCACCTTCCATGCCGGCCACCGCGATCACAGCGGCCGATTCCCAGAGCAACTCGCGCTGGTCCAACAGTCGGTGGAGGCCGGCGACCCCCACATCATATACACGCTCCACGCGTGTACCCAGCAATTCGGTCGTGACTGCGGCTTCTTCGGCCACCGGCATGTCGGAGGTGCCGCCGGATACAATTGCCACAAAGTGACCATTGCTCGGAGCGGGCGAGAATTCGCCCACGGCCAACATGCGCGCTACATCGAAGCTCCGCGCGGCTGGAAAGACGGCGCGCACTGCCGCGTCTATCTGCGGTGTCGTGCGAGTCACTATCGCGCGGCCTTCGCGCGCGACCATCCGCTCCACAATCGCTACCGTCTGCGCCGGCGTCTTTCCCTGGCCGAAGACGACCTCGGGCACCCTCGTGCGCAGCTCGCGATGATGGTCGAGGCGTGCGAAACCGAGGTCTTCGTACGGCAAGTCGCGCAGTTCTGCCAACGCCGCCTCGACCGGCTTGGAATTCTCCGCAACGTCAGTCAGGATGGAACGCAAGCGCGCGAGGCTCATTGGCGGATTTCATAATTTGATTCAGGCTGCCGGAATGATAGCCGTTCAGGTCTAGTGCGACGAACGTATAACCGAGCGCTCGCAAGGCTTTCACCACCTCCTCGCGCTGGCCCAGCACGACCTCGAAGTCGTCGGTCGCAACTTCTACGCGCGCAATTTCACCATGATGCCGCACACGCGCCTGCTGTATTCCCAAGCGCGCCAGCGCCTGTTCGGCCTGCTCAACTTGCGTAAGCAAATGTAGCGTCACGGGCGTGCCATAAGGTATGCGCGATGACAGGCATGCCATCGCCGGCTTGTTCCAGTTGGGCAGGCCAAGTCGCTTCGCCAACTCTCGCACCTCCGCTTTGGTCATCCTCACGTCGAGCAATGGCGAGCGGACGCCGTGCTCCTTGGCGGCTTTGCGCCCGGGCCGGGGGTCGCGGGTATCGTCGAGGTTGGTTCCATCGACTACGTATGCAAAATTGTGTTCGCGAGCGTAGTCGACGAGCACGCCGTAGACCTCGTGCTTGCACCAGTAGCAACGGAGCGGCGAGTTCTCCTGATAGCGCGGGTCCTGGACCTCGTCGCTCTCGACCAGAACGTGGTCAAAGCCGAGTTGGCTGGCAATGGACTTTGCCGACGACAGCTCGGCACCGGCCAGGCTTGGCGAGACCGCAGTGACAACAACAGCTCGCGGCCCGAGTTCTGCCGTTGTGATGTGCGCGAGCAGGGTGCTGTCAACCCCGCCCGAATATGCGACGACCGCGCTCTCCATTTCACGCACAATTCGGCGTAAGCTGTCTTGCTTATCTTGGCTCATTCGAAGTTCCTTTTACGGACACCCAATTTTTTGGGAATCCTCTCTCTACTAACGTTATCAATCCAGGACATCCACCTTTATGTCCACGGCATCGTACTCGGCGCGAACTGTGGCGGTTTCGGCGGGCAGCAAGCGTTCAGGATGCGCGTACACATTCATTCGGCGACGGCGCACATAACCACACAGCGTGATATTCCATTCACGCGCCAGGCCGACCGAGATGCTTGTGGGGGAGGTGCGGGAGGCCACAATCGGACAGCCCATTTTAACTGCCTTGTTGATCATTTCAGAAGAGACTCGACCGGTCGCGAGCAATATCATCCCGTGCGGATCGATGCCCCGGCGCAGGCATTCGCCGTGCAATCTGTCAATCGTGTTGTGCCGGCCTATATCTTCGGCGATAACGACGAGTCGTTCCCCATCGCTGAGTGCAGAGGTATGTACGCCTCGCGCCCGTGCATAAAGACTGTCGTGCGTTTGCAGTTGGCTCATCCAATCGCCGATCAAGAGCGGATCGACCGTGCAGTCATTGCGAAGGGGCTCCCGGTGCGCAGCCAGATCGGAGAATGTGAGCCCGCCGCCGCAGCCAGAGGTGATAATCTTTCGCCGGGGCTGGCCCCATACTGAATGCGATAGCCAGATATCCACACAGTCACCGGCTTGGCACACGTGCGCGTCTTCGATTTCGTCAATCCCGGAAATAAACTCTTCGTTCGCAAGGAACCCGATCGCAAGCTGCGCCGGATCATGCGGGGAACACATGAGAGTCGCCAACTCTTGACCGTTGACGAACATCGTCACGAAACCTTCTTCGATCACTTCGGCGTCAATCTGACGCCACGCGCCATCGTAGACGTCGTAGCGAAAATGAACAGTTCCGTCGGGCATGGTCCTAGGGCTATCCTTGTGAGGATGTTTGGGAAGAGCCGAGGCTATATTTCTGCCGTAGCCAAGTATTCCCCGTCGAGCGTGACCAAGCGTTCGGTGAGCGTCGCGATAGCCGCGTAGAAGTCGAACTTGGCGGATCCATTAGCAATGTCGTTGCAGAACGCCGGAATCCAGGATGCAAGATGCTCCCGAGAAAAATTCCGCTGAACCTCGAGAATCCTTGCTGCCTCGACGGTATCATTCTTCGCGAGGGCAGCATCCATTCTCTGACACATATAAGCCATGAATTCAAATTCAAGAGCCACATGATCTTCGGGCTCTTTCACTTCGTCCGAAACTGACAGTCCCTCCTCCTGATATATCTTCGACACCGCTTGGTACGGCTCGCGCATAGCTATCTTGTCATTACTCAAGTATACGGATTCATAGGGATGGGCCGGACGCCTGCCAATTCCAAGAAATAGGGACGCATAATCGGCCGCCAACTCATCAAGATTATCTTCGTCGCTTGCAACCTGTTCGACACTCGCTTTGAGCTTCTCATAGCCGTTAGCAAGCTCAGAATCTTCAAAGTAAATCTGCGAGGTCCCTTGTTGAAGTTGGCCTAATGACTCTTTATTTACCTCCTCGAAATAAATTCTGGAGAAAAAGGTGTACATTTGGGCTCGCTGCTTGTTGGCCCATTTTAGCTCATCGATATGTGATGACATCTCGTGCCTTTTCCTCTTTCACGACTTCGACAAGGCAGGTATTAAAGTTGGGTACCCCGTCATTTGCGGTGAGCTCGTCGTTGATCAGCACATTGACGCAGCCACCGCGATCGACGCCATCCTCATCAGGGTCGTACCACCCCCCGTTATAAGCGCGTATAACACCGTCCATGATCCCATTCGTTACATTGGCGTTACCAAGAATCGCACCGCGATCGTTGAAGATTTTAATTAGGTCGCCGTTCTTTATGTTGCGACGCTCCGCTTCAGCCGGGCTCATCCAAATCCCCTGATTGTCGGACTTGGCGACCCGAGGGATATTTACAAACTGCGAGTGAACCCGATATCTTGAATGCGGCGTGATCAACTGCAGCGGATATTTTTTCGCTCGTGGACTCGTCGGCAGATCCTCATTTTCCATATATGTCGGAATCATTGGCAGGTGTTTGTATTTCGGCGTCACACCGGAATGGTCGGCAGTATCGAAGTCAAAGTTCTCCAGTTTCTGGGAGAAGATCTCGATTTTGCCCGAAGGCGTGGGGAAGGGATGGTTCTCGGAGTCTTCGACTTCTTCTTCGAAAGCAATTTTGGGTTCCTCAGGGTCCCAGCGGACCAAACCTTGTTCCTTGAGTTCCTCGTAGGTAGTAAACTCGTTGAGCACAGAGCCTTCGAAGAACTCTATCAAAAGCTCCTCCTCTGTCTGTTGCTTATATTCGGTCACGCCGAGCTTCTTGGCCAGCATATTAATGATATCCAGATCACTCTTCGTATCCCAAAGTGGGTCGATGATCTTATTGGCATAAATCGCATAGCTCCCTTTGCCCCAGGGAAATGCGACGTCGTTGCGCTCCAGGTTGGTAGTTGCCGGCAGCAGGATATCGGAGTATCTCGCCGTCGGCGTAAGGAAATGTTCGTGACACACGACAAACTGGACCTTTTTGAACGCCTTGACGCCCCTGATCGTATTCTGACGCTGGACGAGGATATTGTGACCCATGACATAAATCATTTTTATGTCGCTGGGATACCCGCCTGCTTTGCCACGCAGAACCGCCTGCGCCCAGGTTCCGTTAGTGATCTCGACGCCGGGGCCGCCCTGCCGCAGCTTGCTGCCTTTTTGCGCCGCTGCCACAACAGGATGTTTCATACCGATCAATTCGAGGCCCTCACACGAACCGCCTCCGCCCTTCAGCCCGATGTTTCCGGAGATCGCTTGCAGGGCAATCGCAGCGCGGTGATATTGCGATCCGTTTGTCGTGCGGCCCGGTGCCCATCCTTGTATCAACGCCGCCGGCTTCAAGCCGACGTAGTCTCGCGCCAATTGAGTAATAGTTCCCGCCGGCACACCCGTTATTGCAGCAGCCCATTCGGGAGTCTTGGGTACGCCATCCTGTTCTCCCAAGACGTACCGTCGGTACTTATCGAATCCAAAGACCAGTCGATCCACAAAGTCTTTGTCGTACAAGTCCTCGCTGATCAATACGTACGCCATAGCCACTAGCATGGCAGTATCGGTACTCGGTCTAATGGGAATCCATTCGGCCTTCAATGCGCTGATGGTCATGGTCTTACAGGGATCAATGACCACAATCCGTACGCCCTTCTTCTTGGCCTCCTGGAAGTGGTACATGGTGCCGGAACCGAAGCGAGTCTCGGACGGATTATGCCCCCAAAGTATGATCAGATTTGAATTAATCAGATCGGCAGCGCTGTTACTGTCGTTGCCATCGGTGATTCCATACATAAAGCTCGACGCCCAGCGGGCGCCTTCTTGCGACGTATAAGTTCCAAAGCGTGTGCAACCGCCAAAGTGATTAAGTAGCCGATAGAGCGCGCCGCCCCAGTCCGTCAGGTGCGCCACGCAGCCATTGCCTCCGTTGTAGGCAGCCTCAAATATCGAATTTGGGCCATACTGCTCCTTGACCCTGAGCATCTCCGCAGCAACTTCATCTAACGCTTCGTCCCACGAGATGCGCCGATATCTACCGCGACCTCTTTCCCCTACTCTCTTCAATGGGTACTTAAGCCGGTCCGGAGCGTAGGCTTTGTGATGGTGACTGTAGCCGCGCACGCAGCCATGCAGCGGCGGTATTTCTCCATCGATGTGCGCTTTGATCTTTTGGATCACGCCATCTTTTACTTCGACATCGAGCGGGCAGCGCCCCCCACAGTCGATTGTGCATGTCGTGAGAATTTTCTCCTCAACCGAGAGCGTGTCCGGGGGCGCGTGCCCATTACTTCCCACCAGCAGCCTTGAGACCGGTTTTGCGGCTGGAAGCAGTTTAGCGAGCTTTTCGTGCGGGAGCATATTCGAGACCTTTCCGTGAGGCGTGGGACTTACGTTGCTCGGTTATCAGAATGCCGAAATTGAGCGTGCGGTGCATGTCCCACACACTCAATTTCTTATTTGCCGTCCATCAACTGCGTTATTCTTGAGTGATGTTTAGCAGCTGGTTAATCGTTTGGGCTTGGTTCCTGGTCGGACTCAAACGTGGGCTAGGCATGCACGGGAACGGCGCCTTCTACTGGCTGGGCTGCTCCCTCGCCTATCCTGTGGATGATCTGCATCGGCCCGTAGGGGAAGACAACGGTTTTGAGTGGCTGCTGGCCGCTGTCGCTCTGAATTTGAGCAACAACATCTTCCCATCTCTTGAATAGCGTTGCATGGGGCACATAGTCCCGTACATCCGTAGGGGATAAGTTGGGCGAGAAGACGTACACTTTTCGATTAGCTAATATGCGCCCGGTCTTTGAAAAATCGTCCAAGGTCCGGAACAATCGGCCACCCTTACTGCTCATGAAGTGGAACCCGCCGCCTTCGGGAGCCGCCGCGCACATCACGATCGTTCCACCTTCGCGTACGAGATTTGCATCGCCCATCGCAAAAGGATTGAGCGCCCGGATGATCTGTATCACATCCAGATCAAACGGGTAGTTGTTACAGATTGCCAGGTCTACTTCGCCTTCGAAATCCAGTTGCGTTGCGTAGACCTCCCGGGCCAGGTCCACACCCACTCGATGGGCCTCAATGAAGTCTCCGACGACCAGGCCCGCCAGCTCTGTGTGAGAACGGGCCAGGACATTTACGATCACATCTAGGCCGGCAATCTTGGCGATCTCTTCGATCTCGTCACGGAATTTATTTTTCATATTCAGGATTGCGCCGGTAACTCCATCCGCCGCCGGCGTGTGTGTCTTGTCGAGGGTGTCGATTCCGCTGACGCCAGGCTGCACGATTTTTCCGCCCGCGCCAAAGCCGGCAATCGGATGCTGCACGATCAAGCCGACTCCAATTTTCAGGTCGGCCTCGTAAAACATCCGGTTTATATGAATGGGCGCGCCATGGGAAGTTGTTCCCAAATCGATTAGATTTTCGTAACAATTATGATTGTAGACTTTGAAGTTGTCGACAATGTCCTCGCCCAGCTTCATTTTTAATTCGATGCGGGACAACGCCCGGTGGGCGCCGAAGGACATGATTATGGTTATATCTTCTTGTTTGATGCCTGCCTCATATAATTCTTTAGTTATGTACCGTATCAGCTTGCCGGTTGGCGTGGGACGCGTGTGATCATCCGTTGCGATAACCACAGTCTTCTTGCCCTCTGCTAGTTTTGCGATGCGCTCGGTACCAATTGGATTCTGGAAGGCCGTTTCAATATCATCATCCGAGAAATCGAAAGGGCCTGCCATCGCCGTCGAGTGGATGTCCCAGTTTTGAGGAACCTCCAGGTCTAGCTCCGTATCCATATACCACGAGCCCCACGGTAGTTTAATGGTTTTGTTAGTCATTTTTTTTGGCCTCCTGGGTTCTGGCCCCGTATGCAGCATTTGCAGGTCACGAAAGCGCCTGCGAATTCATGTAGCGCTCCCTGTAGGTTGTACAATCTGGCTGAGCCCCGAGTCTCTTGATCTCAATGCACGCAAAGCAGATCAAATATATAATATGCATTGTATCATGTATGTCAAAGAGAGCCTTTGGCGATAACGTTCTCATTATCTATTCAGGTCTGAGTACCCACCGGGTCGCACCCAATTCGTTCGCAGATTCTTATATTCGTGTAAGGGAGATGGAGACAATGCTCACCCAACAGCAAGCTGACTCTTACCACACCAATGGCTATCTGGCAGTCGAAGGGGTTCTCACAGCCGAAGAGGTGGCCGAACTGCGACGGGTTACCGACGAATTTGTCGAGAAATCGCGGCTGCTCACGGAAAACGATGATGTTTTTGACCTTGAACCGAGCCACACCGCAGAAACCCCCCGCCTGCGCCGCATCAAAAACCCGGCAAGTCATCACCCATTTTACGCGCGTTTTCTACGCGACAAACGTATTCTCGATATCGTTGAGCAGTTGCTCGGCTCCAGCATTCGCATCAACAGTAACAAGCTGAATATGAAATCGTCCGGGGGCGGCAGCGCCGTGGAATGGCACCAAGATTGGGCATTCATTCCCCATACGAATGACAGCATTTTGACCCTTGGCATCGCCGTCGACGATATAACGATGGAAAACGGCCCACTATTGATGATTCCCGGTTCACACAAAGGCTCGATCCACAGTCACCATCAGAACGGTGTGTTCGTTGCTGCTGTGACCGATGCTGCTTTTTCTCTGGACGATGTGGTTCCGATCGAGCTGAAAGCTGGTGGAGTGTCCGTCCACCATACACGGGTGCTGCACGCCTCGTCACCAAACACATCCGGCGGCGACCGTCGTTTGCTGTTTTACGAATATTGCGCGAATGACACGTGGCCGCTGGCGGGGATTGGCGATTGGGATACCTTCACTTCAACTATAGTGCGCGGCGAGCCAACGCTTGAGCCCCGATTGGAGGCAGTTCCGGTTCGCATCCCATTGCCCGGGCTTGACCGGTCGGAATCTATTTTCGAGATTCAGACGCGGCTGGAAAAGCCTGTATCGGGCGCGGAAAACTAGGAGGGCACTGTGAGTGACAACGAAAAATCGGAAGAACACTCGTTCCTATGGTACGGCTGTGCGACCGTTGAGTTATCAGTTGGCGATACCAGATTAGTCATTGACCCCTACTTCGAGCCGGAAGTACCCAAATTCGACTACGTCTTCTGTACCCAGGAACACTTCGACCATTACCATCCCGAAACGCTGAAAAAGCTTTGCGTCGGCGATCGGTTCAAGAAGCTAATCGTCAACGTGGGATGCGAAACTCCGGCGCAGCCGGTAGAGAAGATGTATCGCCTCGCCGTCTGGAACTGGGTGGATCCACTTTCATTTGTTCAGGAGGGCGATCTCGAGATTCTTTATCCCAAGTATCGAAACGACCCGGAGAGATCGTTTCCCGATCCAGTTGAGCTAAGCTTGGAGCGTCTCAAGGTCGAAGGCGTTGAGGCCGGCGAAACCCCAAGCCCGGATGTCCCCTCAATCGGCTATTTCATCAAGGATACGGTCAGCGGACTGAGTTTTTATCACACGGCAGACATCTGGGCGCCCTATCCCGAAATGGAGCGACTTCGGGGCAAGGTGGACTACCTGTTCCACATGAAGACCGGCTGGGGCACTTGGTCCAGGACGGAGCGCGCCGGAGTCTATGGGTGGGATCCGGAGCCGCTTAGAGAACTGGTCGAGTATGTGCGACCGAAATACCTCGTCCCAATCCATTACCGGCCCATGGACATGCAGGACTACCCGATTCCTCGCAATTACACGTTTGAGGCCAAGCTTGAAGAAAGAGTCAGGAACGGCTGGGTACCGGAGTTGGACGATCCGGCGGCGTATGTGAACCATATCATCGATACCGTCGGCGACCTAACCCGCGTCGTACCCATCACCGCCGGGAAGAGGTACAGGATTCGGCCCTCTGACAAAACAATCCGGTGGGAGTGGAGCCTGGACGACGGGGAGACCTAGTCTCAGGCTACTGTCCCGCCGCCAGGCCATCCATGCGCGGTTCTGATGCGGCGGCCCATCCGCGCTCCATGCGCATGATCAACTGACCGCCACCAAAGAAGACAGGGTTCGGATCCACGAGTTCGTGACCCATGGAAAGGAGCTGCTCGCGCTGCGCCTGTGGGACTGCCGATTCGACGGCCACTTGCGCGTCTGTCATGTGGCGGAACCGTGCGGCGTCCAGGGCTTGCTGCGGGTCCATGCCAAAATCGACCAGATTGATCAGCACCTGGACGTGCCCTTGAGGCTGCATCGTCCCGCCCATCACGCCCATACTTAGCCACGGCTGCTGCCAGCCCCGTTTATCCGTCCGGGTAACGAATGCAGGGATGATAGTATGAAACGGTCGCTTTCCGGGGGCAACCGAGTTTGGGTGGTCTTCTTCCAAAGTAAATCCGGCGCCACGACTTTGGAGCGCAAAGCCGGTTCCGGGCACAACCACCCCCGATCCAAAAGCGGCGGCCAGACTATTAATGAAGGAAACCATGTTTCCCTGCGCATCGGCTGTTGTGAAATAGGTGGTGTCGCTCTCCGAAACCACGTTGCCCGGTGGCGGGTTGGTGGCAGCACGGTTCGGATTGAGAAGTTCCCGCCGTCCTTCGATAAACGTGTCGCTCAAAAGGTCATCGGTAGCCACGCGCATATGTTGCGGATCGCTGACGAATTTCTCAAGGTCGGCGAAGGCCAGTTTCTTGGCTTCTATCAGATGATGCAGGTAATTGGCCGAGTTGTGTCCCAGGGCCGGCAGATCGTACGCCTCCAGAATGCGCAGCATTTCCAGGGAGGCGATCCCCTGTCCGTTTGGGGGAAGTTCCCAAACCCGGTAGTTTTGATACGGCACGGAGATAGGCTCCACCCAATCCACAGTATGCGCCTTTAGATCGTCCAGTGTGAGGAACCCACCCAACTCTTCCAACTGTTTAACCATGCGCTCGGCGAGCTGGCCGCGATAGAACTCATCCGGCCCGCCTTCGGCGATCAGGCGAAGAGTACGTGCGAAGTCAGGATTCGCAAACCACTCCCCGGCTTGCGGCGCACGCGTGCCGTCGATCAAAAACGTCGCACGCGCTCCTTCATCGCACGCAAGCAATGTCTCTAGCTTTTGCCACCAGAATTCCGCCAACACCGGGGAGACTGGAAAGCCACCCTCGGCAAGCTCGATCGCTGGTTGGAGCGCTTCGGCAAGCGAGATCGTGCCGTAATGCTCAAGCAACGTCGTCCACCCGCGCAGCGCGCCCGGTACTGTCACCGTTTCAGCACCGGATTCAGGCATTTTTCGATAGCCGCGTTGGACCAGCAGCTCTCGGGTGGATAAGATGCCGGCGCGCCCACTTGCGTTTAGCCCGACGAGACGCTCTTCGCCCGCATGCCAGAAAATTGCGAACATGTCGCCGCCAATGCCGGTCATCATCGGCTCGACGACGTTAAGCACGGCCGCCGTTGTGACCGCCGCGTCGAACGCATTGCCACCGCGCTGCAAAATGCCGAGCCCGGCCGTCGCCGCCAGTGGCTGGCTGGCCGCCACAACCCCGTTCGGCGCGTACACTGTAGAGCGGCGCGCCATCGTGCCCGACTGCCTTCGCTGTACGGAGCTTACCGACAAGTTGTCGTCCATCTGCTTAATCCCATTTATGTCGGAATAAGCGGCAACACAATATGAGAGAGGTGCGCCGCATCGTGAAAAATTGAATTCTCTGCGATCACGGTATTACCGTTTGACCACAAAGGATCCCCAGTGTTTGGATTAATGTCGAAGCGCGGATAGTTGCTGCTGGAGATGTCCAACCGAATTCGATGTCCTGCCTTAAAGAGGTTGCTGGTCGGGTACAACACTAGTTGGAAAAGATAGACCTCCCCTGCCTTCATCAACTCCGCCTTCTCCCTCGAATTCCGAAAACGCGCCCGGATTATCGAATCGGTCAAGTTCATGTCGTATCCCTCGGGGTAATCTTCGTTTGGAGGGTATACGTCAATGAGCTTTGCGGTAAAGTCTGTATCTCGTGCTGACGAGGAGGCCCAAAGCTCCATCGTGATCGGTCCGGTGACCTCCAGATCGTCGGCCAATGGCGCGGTCATATAAACCAAGATATCGTGGCGCGAAGCAAGCGGTAGATAGGGAGGTTTACAGCCGAAGAACTGGGGGTGTTCCTTCTGGTGGAATGCACCCGGAATTCCGATCGTATCCAATTCCCGCTCTTTGACCGGGATCTCCGCCGTCCCTTCCGGCCGCGGTAGCAGCCCGACTAGGGAGGACATGTTGCCGCCGATGGTCGGAACGGGATTTTGCGGGTCATACAAATAACTATCGGGCGGATCATCGTCGCCGGGGACTCGAGTGCTCAAAACGCCAGCGCTGTGCAGGTAATACAGGCGATATTCGGTGCCAGCCAGCGGCCACTCGTGCTCGAAGCGCCAGCGACCGCCGTGATTCAGGCGGCCCTCGGCGTTCTTTCTTCCGCCGCCGCCGCCCATCACAAATATCTTCACCGGCGGTTCGCCCGTGATTCCCGTGGACCGATCTTGCAGCCAGTGATCGAAAAACTTGAGACGCAACACGTGATAATCGATGGGCGCCTCAGGTCCAAAATCGACGTCTCCCGCGAAGCTCAGCGCAAGCGTCTTCCACCCATGGGTCCAGGGTCCCATTATCAGCTTGCTAGGCTGCTCCTTCATGTTCGATAGCGCAGTGAAATTATCCAGTGTCGAACGTGTGTATGAGTCATACCATGCTCCAGAGTAATAGGTGGGAACATCGGCGTGCTGTTCGTAGTGCGCTTCGATGCTAAAGCCAGCTGCTTTCCAATACTCGTCATATTCCCCGTGGGTAGCAATGTCGAAAGCCCATTTCTCATACACAGGAATTAACCGCAGGGGCGAATGATTCCTTTTTAAAGGCGTTCGCTTCAGCCAATCCCGCATATTGACCTGCTCAAGGGCTTTTCCGACCACAGGATCGTCGCGTGCTTCCTTGCTTTTTGCGCCCTCCATACCCAGGGCCCAACAGAGGAATCGCATTTCGAAGGCTCCCATATGCCGGACGGAACTGGTGTGGGCATTCGATCCGCCCTGATTGACGAACATGGCTTTCAGATGCGGTGGATGTAGGGCCGCGAGAGAACTCTGCGTCCAGGCCATGTACGATGTCCCGAGAGTCCCAACGACTCCATTGCTCCAGGGCTGTTGCGCAATCCACTCGACGGTATCGTATCCATCGGGACCTTCGTCCTTGAGAAAATAGAATGTCCCTTCAGACTGATATCGTCCGCGCACATCCTGAATGACCACCACATAACCTCGGCCAGCATAATATTCGCCATTCATCCGGGCCCGTTCGGGATCGCTTTTGTCATATGGCGTCCGTTCGAGTAGAGCGGGAAAGCGTTCCGGCTCGAGAATGTCAGTGCGTCGAGATTTGTGTCTGTGCGGTCGATAGATATCAGTCGCCAGCCTTACCCCGTCCCGCATGGGGACCATTACGTCTTTCATGACGACTACGTCATATTCTTGCAGTCTGACTGTTTCCATAACTACACGCTCATAAACGACAGTGCGGATCGGAGAACATCCGATCCGCACTGTCGTATTTCGGAACTCGTACTATCCAGCGGTTAGCCGTGTACTCGAACATATTTGCGCAACGTACTCCAATTCGCCGGCGCTATACCTTCGGTATACGATTTCGAGACCTGACCCACGTAGAGATCGCCGTGCGAGTCCATGGCGATTCCGTGCGGGGCGAAGGATCTGCCAGCTCCTAACCGATCTACCTCCGTCCACTCGGCAAGTATTTGCCCGATCCGATTACGAACAGTGATGCGGGCCGGCGGCATCGTCTCGTCAGGCTTTCGCACGCCCATGTAGACGCCCCCTAATTCGGCTACGTACATATTCTCCTCAGCATCAAAGCACATATCGCAGGGCCAGCTTAGATCGCGCCATTCGTCAATATATTCTCCGTGCGGGCTGAAGATTTGGATGCGGCAATTCTGGCGATCTGCTACGTAAACGTTGCCCTCGCTATCGAGACATACACTGTGTGGGGCCTGAAACTGGCCGGGCCCGTCGCCGGGTTCGCCCCACGAAAACATAAGCTGGCCATCCGTGGTGAACTTGTGGATCTGTGAGTTGCCGTAACCATCTGTGACATACAGATCGCCCTCCGGCGAGACAGCCAACCATGTGGGTAAATTGAAGGGCGGGCTTGTGCGCCACACGTCCGACGGAGCGGACGCGGCTCGACTGTCGTCGTTTGCGATCGTCATCAGCAACTGACCGTCGGTCGTGAATTTGTGCACTGCATTGCCTTGGACATCGATACAGTAGACGGCGTCGTCAGAATTTATGTATAGGCCATGCGGATTCGTAAACAGGTTCTCCCCCCACGTGTCCAAATGCTGGCCCTCGCGGTCGAAGACAACCACACCGTTCCGATTGCGAGTGAACACATATACCCGGTCTTTTGAATCTACGTCTACAGCAGTGACCTCCTCGTAATTCCAATCTTCTGGAAATCGTCCCCACAGCGAATCTTCTCGATATTCAAATTTTCCGTCGCCAACCGTTCGCATGCGATTCCTCCATAAAAGATTCTTACTCTGCTGTGTGGCCGAACACTCTTATCTCGAGCGGGCGCAGCGAAACCCGATATTGAAGCCGCCTCCAGTGGGATTTCCCCGGAAGCGTCCAGCGGCACGGAGGAGGCGGTCATTGTCAATCCACGAGCCACCGCGTGCCACGCGCAGCTCCCCCGTCGATGGACCAGGCGGGTTCTCCGAGGGCGAGTTTGCGTAATAGCTTTCGTCGTGCCAATCCGCCACCCACTCCCACACATTCCCTGCCATGTCTAGTGCTCCGTAGGGACTTGCCCCCTCTGGAAAACTACCTACTGGAGCAGTTAGCCAATAACCATCATCTTGGGTGGTATCTGCCCACTCTACTCCGGAGTTCTGGTCTGCATAGTTAAGTAAGTGCCCGGCTACCTCTCCATCTCCCCATGGATACTTGCGACCATCTTCACCTCGCGCGGCTTTTTCCCACTCAGCCTCGGTCGGCAAGCGGGCGCCACGCCATTGACAGTAGTCAAGTGCCCTCCGCCAGCTCACCCATATCACTGGGTATTCGTCGTATTGCTCATTCCCAAAATAGTTCGCGCCGTCGAAGGAGGTATTCTGGATAGGTGGATCACACGCAACTGCCGCGACGCATTCAGCGTAACTCAAATTCGTCACTTCAAACCGATCAATATAGAAAGCATCAAGCGTCACGCTGTGCACCGGCTCCTCGTCAGCAAACAAACTTCGCCGGCAATCGCCCACTTCAGCTGTTGGATCTCCTGAAGATTGAAATTGAGCCGCATTGGCCGCAATGATTGAAGTCTCTCTGCACTCTTCCAGCGCGATATCAACATTGCTGCCCATCTCGAACTGTCCAGCGGGGACCACGACCATATCCTCGTCAGGCCCGCCGCGGGCTATGAGCACAATCACCCCAACTACAATCACGGCAATCGCGATGGCAGTCCATTTGTTAACACTTTGTTTTGTCATCGGCTAGTCCAATCATGATCGAATGCCTTTACGAAGCCAGCCTGGATTTGTTGCTTTGCTGCCGTTGTTTAGGAACGAGAATTAAATAATTTGGGCAGTTGGTTCACAACGGATGCAAGCAGTGATATTCTCTTGGCTTCATCAGAACACTAGCCAGCAGGCCATGATGAAACCCTATGCGCCCGAACATGAAGAAATGATGCGCCGCTTTTACAACAGCTTGAACGAGAAAGATGGGCGTCGCTTTGCTGGTTTCGAAGCCTTGAGATTTGGACACGGCGGACGGAGTTACATTGCGCGGGTGTTGGGGTGCAGTCGCAACACGGTGAGCAAAGGCGCCCGCGAAGTCAGTGGCTTGCCCAAGGGCGAAGTGGAGCAGCGCATTCGGAAGCCAGGCGGCGGACGCAAACCGTACTACGTCACATGGGGGGCGCAACTTGCTGAGAAGTTCCTGGCCGTGTTGCGCGAGCACACAGCCGGTGACCCGATGGACGAGAGGGTGCGCTGGACGAACCTGACCCCGGGCGAGATTGTTGCGGCGTTGCGGGCCGAGCACGACATCGTGGTCAGCAAATATGTGGTGCGCAAGTTGCTGCAGAAGCACAACTATCGCCGCCGAAAAGCGCAAAAGAAACTCGGTTTGAAGGCCGAGATTGAAAACCGCAACGAGCAATTTGAGAACATCACGCGGCTCAAGACCGAATTCGAAGCGGCGGGCAATCCCATTGTCAGCATGGACAGCAAGAAAAAGGAATATCTGGGCAATTTCTACCGAGACGGACATTTGTACACCCTGGAAGAACTGCAAACTTATGACCATGATTTCAACAGCTATGCTGCTGGGGTCAGCATTCCTCACAGTCTCTACGACTTGCGTCTCAATGTCGGCTACATCCAACTCGGCGGCAGTCATGATACCAGTGAATTCGCTTGCGATAGCTTTCGCCATTGGTGGTACACATACGGCCACTACCACTATCCCAACGCCACTTCTATTCTCGTGCTTTGCGATGGCGGCGGGAGTAACAGTTCCCGCTACTACATCTTCAAGCAAGACTTGCAAGCACTGGCCGATGAAATCGGGGTCGAAATTCGCATTGCTCACTATCCACCCTATTGCTCGAAATACAACCCCAGCGAACACCGTTTCTTCCCGCATGTTACCCGCGCTTGCCAAGGCGTGATCTTCACCAGCCGCAAACTCGTAAAAGAACTGATGGAAAAAACCAGCACCAAGACCGGACTGAAAGCTTTTGTCCATGTTATTGACCAGGTCTACGAAACCGGTCGTAAAGTAGCCACAGATTTCAGGGACAACATGCGCATTATCTTTGATGATTTCTTGCCCCAATGGAATTACCGCGCTCTCCCATTTGCACAAGTTATTTAATTCTCATTCCTTAGTCAGCACTTGATTGCGGCTCCTGCGAGGCGAATCTCTTCAAGACGTTATCTGTTATACGTGAGACATTATTGTCATAGTTATTGTGTGAGAGACTACCGCACCAGGCAATTGAGCCGACCGAAAAGACCGCGCCGTCATTGGGTCCCTCGAAGTAGACCATGTCTGCCCTGACATTGGGGCTCTTTGTCCCACCTTCCCAGGTGTTGCTATTTAGGACTTCCTCTACCACGTGCTGATACTCATCTGAAAATCCCTTGGCAGTTGCCAACACGAGCGCGTGCGGAGGTGTTCCCAGGACGGCGTCGGCCCGGTCGATCTCAAAACCACCGGCGCCACGCATTACGAGTCCAAAGTCGCCAATCAACTCGTTGGCGCCGATCCCTTCAAAAATAAAGGCCGCCCGTTCGTCTAAGCTATCCGGCGTTCGCCGGTACGGCTGACTGGCGTCGGCCCCCTCGGATGCGGTGCCGACGCCGAGCATTTGCTGCGGTGCGCGACCCCGGTGCCGCCAAAGCCCGCCGAGCTCGCCCGTGGTGCCGTGATAGTACTCGCCGGGGCTGGCCTCCCAGGCTTCCGTGCCGTGCCAGCGTCTAACCTCGATGTAGTGCGGGCGCTCGGAATCGAAGGAGATGATCCAATAGAACCCATTGCCGCCGAGATACATGAGCCGACCGCCATCGGCCAGGTAGGATTCCAACCCGTCCAACATCGGCGTCGACCAGTACTCGGGATGCGAGCCGGTGACCACGACGCTATAAGACTCCAGCAGTTCTGAACCCTCATGGTGCAGGTCTTCGTCGGTAATGAGATCGTATTCATGGCCCTTGACCTCCATCCAATCCAGCAGGTGCAGGTCGGCGTCGAGCAAGTGCGGCCCGCCGTTCCCCATATCCAGGTGCTGCTTGCGGTACTTCGGCCGCAAGATCACGTTGGGGCGCAAGCGCGATGAGTAAAAGACTCCACTGTTGTCAGTGTGGCGGTCGTAAAGACTCAATAGCTTGTGTTTGACACTGTATTTATCTTGCGGCTGCAGCGGTTGCTTTATTAGCTGCATATGTCGCAGACGAGACGGCTGAGTAGGGTTCACCATGCTGTGGATATTGGCATAGGCGATGTAGGTGGCAGTGGGCAAGAGGACGGCGATCTTGGCCGAATGGGTTCCACGTTTGGGACGTACGAAGAAAGGGATGTAATCTTCATGCTCGCCCGCGCGCAAGCGGGCGGCGTATACCCCGCTCTTCATGGACGCGGGAACAGTTAGCTCGAAATCGACTCCCCAGCCTGCGTCCTCCAGGTCATCGTCGTGGAAATAAATGGCGCCATATTCAGCCGGCGCACGTTTGAAATCTATTTCTGACTTGTTCCAGTTGTGCCCTGTTACAGCCCGGCCTGGCAGATTAACTGCTTCGCCGTGCAAACCGTTCGCAGAAACGTCCGTTACTTTCGCCGACGAAAAATCGTGGGCGAAATCCCATGCGGCGATCAGCGATGCCTCGGTGGCGATTACTGTGTCATGTCGAAGCGATTCGATTTCCTTGTAATTCAGTGCGCGGCCAAACAATCTGGGGCTGTCTATTTTGCCGTTGAAATGACCGCTTACGATGGCCTCGTCAGGACTCTCATGTTCCCAGAATCCCGCCATCAAAAAAGGTGCGTCGCTGCGGCCGACAGTCCCGGTTTGTGTTTCCCGCTCCTGCACGACGCGCGATTCGTCGACGGGCCACTCGGCAAGTGGCAGCTGGCATAACAGTGCATTCTGCTTGCCCGCGTCGAATGCACCGGCGACAAAATACCACACGCCGCCATGGAGCGGGCTTTCAGTTCGTATGCGTTCGACGCTTTCTTCGGCGGCCCCTAACCACAGGGCCAGGCTACCGTCTTCTTCCAAATACAGGCCGTAACCCTGGCCGCCTGCGGCAGACCACTTCGTCAGTATGCCTTGAACGCCTTTGTGAGGCGTCGTCGGGTAAATCCATGCTGCGAGCGTAAAACTTTCGAGGTCGCGCAGCGCAGGCGAGTCGGGCACGCCGATGTAGGAGCCTGAGCGGAATCCTTGTGGGCGGCCGGGATATTGGGTATTTACCGATGTATCGATTAGCTCTTCTTTGAAGCCGGGGCCGTCCGGATTCGGATCGCCGTGGATCAAGCGCACGATGTCTGCCCGGTATTCGGGCAGCGCGCAGCTGACCATGAAGCGGATGTTTTCATCCACCGCTACGCTCAAGCGATCACTATATCCAACGATTTTCATAACTGTGCTCCTTACACTTAATCCTAAATCGTATCCAACACGGCGCCGAGAATTTCGATGATCCGATCGACTTCCTCTTCATTAATGATAAGCGGAGGTGAAAACGCCATCGTGTTGCCTAGCGGGCGTGACCGCATGCCTCTTTCCAAACATCCGCGATACACTTTCATCGCCAATTCCGGATCGGGTTCGCGTGTCTCTCGATCTTTGACGAACTCGACGCCACAGAGCAAGCCCAGGCCGCGGACGTTGTCCAAATTGGAAAACTCCAACAGCGATTCCAGACCTTTGCGCAGACGCTCGCCCATTCGTTGTGCATTTTCCGGCAATTTGTCGCGCTCGATAATTTCGATGTTCTTCAGGGCGACGGCGCAGGCGGTCGCGTGGCCGGAATACGTGAAGCCATGCGCCCAGTACTCGTCTTCGGACGCGCTTAAGATAACGTCGTGAATCTCATCAGATATTTGGATGCCCGCCAGGGGAAAGTAACCGCTGGTCACGCCCTTGGCGAATGTGAGGATATCCGGAGCTACGCCCCAACGATTGAGGGCAAACATCTCTCCCGTCCGGCCGAAACCGGTAACGGCCTCATCCGCGATAAATAGCACGTCATACTTGTTGCAAATATCACGTACTGCTGGAAAATAGTCGTCGGGCGGCACGACGAGGCCACCTGCGCCTTGAACCGGCTCGGCGATGAAGGCGGCCACGGTTTCTGGGCCTTCGCGCACGATCGCCTCCTTCAGAGCACGCGCGGCAGCTTGCCCAATGCTTTCGCCTTTATTAACATCGCCCTCGTAACGATAGGTGTTGGGCGCAGGAACGTGAAGGAAGCCGGGCACTGGTGGCCCGAACATGCGCCAGGCTTTTTCCATTCCCGTAGCGCTCGTGGCCGCCATAGTACAGCCATGGTAGCCGCCCCAGCGGGCGATAATTTTCCACTTGTCCGGTTGGCCCTTCCGCTTCCAGTAATAACGGCCGGTCTTGAACGCAGTGTCATTCGCCTCTGATCCGCCGGACGTAAAGAAAGTCGTGCTTAGATTTGGATAAGCATATCCCGAGAGCTTATTCGCCAAAGTGATGGCAGGTACATTTGCCGTACCGACGAAGTTCGTCGTGTAGGCCATACGTTTCATCTGCTCGTACGCGGCCTCGGGCAATTCCTGATTTCCATAGCCAATATTCACGCTTAACGATGCAGCCATGGCGTCCAGGATTTTCCGCCCATCTGTTGTGTGCAGCCAGACCCTCTCGGCGCGCTCGACGATCAGTGGGTCCCGATGGTTTGCAGGAAAATGATGTGAGTGCAGCAGCGCGCGATCCTGCTCGATTAGCGTTTGGTGATCGATGTTCGGGTTCGACAAATTAATCTCCTCTTCGTGCTACTATCGACCTGCAAAGAAACCCATATTTACAACTCACTTTAACCAAGTACAATCAATCAGCGCATATGTGATAAATAAGAGGCGTCAAACAGAACGGCAAGGCGACTTATGGCTACTTTGACTCAAGCGGACTTAACACAGTTTGCGGAATATGGCTTTTTAGTAGCCCGTGAACTCCTCGATCTGCAACACGACATCCGACCGGTGGAGGAGGAATATGCGGCACTGCTCGACTCGCTTGCAGCACGCTGGCACGCAGAAGGCATATTATCTTCTACCTACTCCAATCTGCCATTCGGCCAGCGCTTAACGAAAATCATTGCCACGTCTGTCCACGAATACTACCAGCATATCGATATCGCTTTACCAATGAACGGCATCGCGCCGAACACGCCGATGCATCATGGGCCGGCTATCTTCAACCTAATACGCAGCCCACGCTTGTTGGCTGCAATCGAATGTCTCATCGGGCCTGAAATATACTCCAATCCAGTGCAACATGTGCGCATCAAGCCGCCCGAGCGCCTGGTGCCTGAGACGCTCCGCAACAGTCTGGTGATTAGTACGCCCTGGCACCAGGACCAGGGCGTGGTTGCAGAGGACGCGGACAATACGGACATGCTTACGGTTTGGATTGCCATGACCGCGGCTACGCTAGAGAACGGTTGCATGCAAGTGATACCCGTTAGTCATGGTGAATTGGCGTTGCACTGCCATACCCAGGACGAAAAAGGCGGCCTAGCGATCCCGGCGCACATGCGCAGCCCGGATCAAGTTGCGCTTCCCATGCAGCCGGGAGACGTGTTGTTCATGCACAAAAGGATGATGCACGCCTCGCTTCCCAATGTGAGTGACGATATCCGTTGGAGCTTCGATCTGCGCTACCAGCCTATCGGTCAGCCTACGGGACGTACCGAGTTTCCGGGCTTTGTCGCCCAAAGCCGCGCCCATCCCGAAAGCGAGCTACGGGATGCGACGGAATGGGACCTGCTGTGGCTTGAAACGCGCGCCCGTCTGGCGCAAAACCAGGATGTCGTTCTAAGTCGTTGGCCCGAAGACGACCCCAGATGTGCCTGATGTCGTGCGAAAGGCTTGACTGCGATTAATAATATCATATAAAATATATCATCTCTCGCATCAAAAAGAAAATTCAGGAGTAATGCCATGATCCCCAAAGCCTCTGAGCTAAAAGTGTCGAATGAGATTGTAAATAATGCCGCTGCGCTGCGCAGTCGCATGGATGCGGACAGCTATCTTTTCTTTCGAGGTTTGCTGGACCCGGACAGTGTCCGGGACTTGCGTCTGCAGATATTGAACGTCCTGCGCGCCGCAGGCTGGCTAAAGGCCGGTTCGAAATTGGAAGATGCTGTGGCTGATGTCGCCCACGCCTGTGCCCACCCCGAGCCAGATTATATGCAGGTCTATAATAAAGTGTACGGGTTGGAAGCGTTCCACCGGATGCCGCATTCGCAGACCATCGTCCAGATAATGGGAAAGCTGATTGACGAAGAAGTGCTGGTGCATCCCTTTAAAATCGGCCGCATCATGTTTCCCACTGCAGCGAATCTGGAGTATGCCAGCTCATTAGCCCATCAGGATTGGTCACCGATACAAGGCGCATTCGACACCTATGCATGCTGGACTCCCATTGGGGATTGTCCACCTGAGATGGGCGGTCTGCTGCTACTGACCGGCTCGAACAAAAACGGGCTGCTCGAACACAAACTCGCCAATGGCCCCGGCGGCCGGGGTGCTGACATTGCTGAACTTGAAGGCGAGTGGGTCACAACCCATTTCCACACCGGCGATATCTTGATCTTCCATAGCCTGAACGTGCACATGGCGCAGCCCAACTTGACGGATAAGATTCGCCTGTCATCCGACGTGCGCTATTGCGGGGTCAGCCAGCAGGTGTCGTCCGTTTCGATGCAACCGCACGGCACGCTCAGTTGGGAGGAGATTTACGCGGGCTGGGAATCAACCGACTTGCAATTTCACTGGGAGAAACACGATCTGGACATCGTTCCCTTTGACACCAGCTTCAACGAAAAGCGCGATGCAGAGGCGCTGGCGGAGGGTCGCAAGGGCAACAAGATAGCAAAAGCCGCTCTATTAAACATCGCCTACTCCAGCTCCGATCCGGCCAAGCGCAGCGCAGCGAAGGAAGTCCTGCAGCAGTTGGAAGCCAATTGACCGTAGGCTTCTTGAGAGCATGCGTGCGCAGCGGCCAAGATGCACGTGCTTGACATGCCAACCACGGGAATCCAGTTTGTATCTGTTCAGATAGAAACCCGAGTCGCGCGGAAGAGTATTACCACCTTTTCGGATCTGCAAACCACGCATATCGAGGGCTGCGGGTGAAAGGCTGAACAGGAACTTTAGTTCACTTAATCGGGCGAGCGCTGGGCACAGCCGGCAAAATCACGCTTCTTATGTGGTCCGCAAGATAATCGGTCGCAGAAACTCTATGCTCTTGATAATCCCCTCGCGGGCACCCATTAACTCGTCTTCGTGTTCAATACTTAATGTTCCGTCGTAGCCTACCAAGCGCAGGACACTGAGAAAATTGCGCCACCAAAATTCACCGTGCCCAAAGCCGAGCGTGCGGTAATCCCAGGAACGCACACCGGGATTCCCGATCATCGGTCGTGGATCCAGGCCCCCTGCGAGCGCCATCTCTTGCGGATCAAGAAGAGCATCCTTGGCGTGGACGTGGAATACGAATCCTTCGCCGAGTGTTCGGATGACGATAAGTGGATCCATGCCCTGATAGAACAAGTGGCTCGGGTCCAGGTTAGCGCCAATATTTGGCCCGCCAATCTCCCGCAGCCGCAGGAGTGTCGGCGTGTTGTAAACGACCGTCCCAGGGTGCATTTCAATTGCGACCCGGACGCCGTGGTCGGCAGCAAACTTGCCAGCCCGCTGCCAGAAGGGCGTGACGACTTCGTCCCATTGCCATGCCAGGAGATCGGCAAAGGCCGGCTGCTCGGATGTATTACCCAGTTCGGCGTAGTGCCGCCGTCCCGGTCGCCGGGACAACCGCTCATTGCTACGACGGTGTCTAACCCAAGATTGCTGGCCGCCTCGATAGTTTTGAAAAAAGTATCCTCATGGGTTTTTCGACGCTCGGGATGAGGGTCTAGCTGGTTTCCGTTACAGTTGATCGCACTCAACGTCAGTCCGCGACTCTCGATGGCTGCTTTGAACTCTGCGCGCGCATTTTCGTCGTTGAGTAGCGCCACCAAGTCGCAGTGCGGCGCAGGCGAGAAATTGCCGGTACCGATCTCGACCGTCTCAATCCCGTTGGAGACGCACCAGTCGAGCGCATTGGTGAACGAAAGGTCATGCAGGCTATCGGTGAACAGTCCAATTTTCATGAGACAGACTCTCCCAAATCGTTAGTTGAATAGAAAATTTGATGTGCTTTCCAGACAGGATAAAAATTGCACTCGCGGGGTCGATTTTTTAGATTCTGCACAGCGCACGAACATGCGTTATGATGCATAACCTTACCATGCGCTCCCACATTATTGCAATGAGTGCATTTTGCTTGATCTGGAGCATAGTCCGCAGTCCACAGCGGAAGTATTACGGCTTTGCATGATCATTACTCATCTTGGCATAGTGCCGCCTGCGCGGGTCCTTGAATTGTCTCATACCCATGTGCAACGCCTGTTGGACGGAGGTGCACAGATCATTTCGCTGCCTCCAGTACGGGACGCAGCCCAGACTGCCCAATTCGTCCAATAAGGGAACTTCCCGCCGCTTGGCCAGTGCGGCGTCTCAACCACCAGCGTCAGTACAGGATTTAGTCTCGGCGCTGATCCGCAGCAGAGGCTGCGCAGTGCCAACGATGCGACGCACTTGATAGTTTTGTTCGAGAGCGATGCTGGATGTGCAGTGCTTGATGCGATCATCGCTGTCGAAGGTATCGACACGACGACGATAGGTCCGCTGGACTGATCTGTTAGTCTGCGGATCTATGGCGTGGAGGCACAGGTGCAGTTGGCCGGTTCTCCCGCACTTTGCGTGATTACGATCGGAGAGTGGTAAACCAACGCCGAAAACTGACGCAAATCGCTTCATTCTAGACGTTCAATGCTTCAAATTCAGACGAATTGCCGCGAATCATGGGATGCTCCATGATCTTTTCACGGAATTTGCGGGAGAACCAGTTGGCCCCGAAAATCGAGCGTGTTCTATCGGCGGCGTCTAACGCCGGCATGGCGACGGCAATACCGCTCTGAAACCCGAAACAGGCCAGTCACTCATCAAACTGAGAGTCCGAATATTATTCGTTGGAGTGGATATCACGATAAAACGAAGTTTTCTGGCTGACACGCTTCGCGAATATTGCTCGTGCTTGGTTTGGTTTAAAATAGCTTTGCAGCTCCACATACAATTGGCATGAAAGGAGACGGGATGAACATACTTGTAACGGGAGGCAGTGGCAGGATCGGGGGCTACGCGCTCCGGGAACTCATGCGCGCTGGACACAGCGTGTCGAGCTATAGTCGTAGAGCACCATTGGATGAAGGTGTTCGACATATAAAGGGAGATATTACAGATCTGGAGCAACTCAAGAAGGCCTGTGTAGGGCATGACGCAGTTCTGCACTTGGTGGCCATTCTTGCGCCCGGATTGGCAACGCCTGAGCGCCTGATGGAAATCAATCTAATGGGCACTGTTCATGTTCTCGAAGCGGCCGTTGCAGCAGACATGGGTAAAATAGTGTTTGCTTCTTCAATCGCAACGTTGGGAACAGCTTTTGCCAAAACAAAGATCGCGCTGCAGTATTTCCCCATTGACGAGGAACATCCATGTGAGCCGCAAGATGGATACGGCTTGAGCAAATTGTTGGGCGAGTCCATCTGCAAGAAGTACTCCGCCGCCCGCGGAATCCAAACCATTTGCCTGCGGATCGGTAGTAACTGGTATGTCGATCGTGAGGGTGCGGAAACGGTCGTGCGCTCAAAGAGCGGGCCGATGGTGTTCGGTTCCGTCGAAGATTTGTGGAATTCATACAAGTTGCGGAGAGACGACCCCAAGGCAGGATCGCCTCCAGGCAAACTGGTCCTATGGGACTTGCTGGACGCACGAGACACGGCGCAAGCGTGCCGCCTTGCCTTAGAAAACGACCAGATTGTGCACGATGTGTTCTACATCATCGGTGATGAAACCTGCACATCCGTTAAGACTGCTGAACTCGTGTCGCAATATTATCCTGACGTCCCGCTGCGCGCGCCGTTGCCCAGCAATGTATCCCTCGTCTCGATTGAACGCGCCAAGCGTGTATTGGGCTACTCTCCACGCGGATGGCGAAACAGCGATTTCGAGGTCTGGTGGGAGGCACAGCGCGATCCTGCTTGAGGTCAATGAATTAGCTTGAGTCATCGGCGGACACCGAAAGGCAGCCTATATGTAGCTCAGTGTCAACACCGATTTCTTCATGCGATTCGAGTTTGAGCAGCGGCACTTTCAAGCGGACAACAAACGATGTTTGTACAACTCGAATTCGTGGGACATGCATGCTTTCGCCTCTGGCAAGACGGGCG
Organism: Anaerolineales bacterium; assembly: GCA_965248775.1. Taxonomy (GTDB): domain Bacteria; phylum Chloroflexota; class Anaerolineae; order Anaerolineales; family JBHHUI01; genus JBHHUI01. Next base: position 6,097,629 of record OZ252150.1, on the reverse strand, counting down.
GGCGACCATACTTATGGACCCGTACACGCCTACAGCTGTGAATCTCGACGACGATGGCACGCGGTTGCAAGCCGACACGGTGATTGTTAGCTCGCTCACCGACGCGTCGCATGACAACGTCAAGCTTGCTGCGGGTAATCCGCGCGTGATCAACGCACTCGATGTGGCTCGCGGGAGCACGATAACGCATTGTATACGCTCAACGCGGACGACATTTGGATCTTGCACATGGGTGATCTCGGTTATGAATTGACTCCCGAGCAGCTGGCACCCTTCGTGGACCACTGTGACATATTCCTCGTCATCGCTGGCGCGAAGAACACGCCCTCCCACGCTAAGTTGAACGCAATGATCGATTTTTTGCATCCCAAGTGGATCGTGCCCATGCACTACTATTTGCCGCCCTTGAATTTTGGATTCAGTACGGTCGATGAATTTCTCGACAGTCGGCCGGGAGACCCGGTAATTTTTCCCCGGCATCACACGATTACGTTGCCGCCGCCTGCTATCAAGCCAGGCTACCCGACTATCATTGTACCCGAGCCGTCCGGCTATACGCCGACTTAGGCAAGACGTTTAGCAGCAATGGCTTCGTGGTCCGCGTTACTCGCTGAGACCGAGGACGGTTTGAAGAGTATCGTTCTAACGGAACCCGCCAAGCGGTATATTTCGGCCCAGCTGCAAGGTCGGATAAACATCCTCACCGTTGCGCCCGATCGAGCGAACCTGCAGCAGGTACTGGCGCGCGCCGACGCGATCCTTGTCCGCATATTTCCGGCCACCGAGCAAGTGATCGAGCCAGCGACGGTCATCGAGAAAGTTTTACAGAGTTCCTGAGCGACCCAGTCCCGCACAGTCCAGCCCAGTACCGCAGGTCCTGGGTCGGTATCCAGCCGCTGGGTCTGGGCAGTCGGGGACCGGCGATTCATGTGCAAGATATGCTCCAGACGATGCGCATTTCCAGTCGTCAGCTTTCAGCTCCAATCAACTTGTGTTTTGTGTTTCTCTTGTTTTACTCGGGAGAATATATGATATATAATCAACATCTTCGCCCTAATTGGCGAAGGTGTTGCAGTATGAAAACGAAAATTCAGGAGACGTGTCCTGATCCCAAAAGCCCCAGAATTTCAGGTGTCGAATGAGATTGTAGAAGATACCGTTGCGCTTCGCCTTTGCATAGATGCGGATGGTTATCTTTTCTTCAGGGGCTTATTGGATCTAAAAAGTGTTTGGGGCCTGCGTGTACAGATATTGTAAGTCCTCCACGACGGCGGTTGGCTACATGCCGATTCCGATCTGGAGGAAGGCGTGGCCGATACGTCCCGGGCATGTGCTCATCCTGAGTCCGACTTTATGAAGGTCTACAACAACGTTCAGTGGCTTGAAGTGTTCCATAGGCTGCCGATTCACCGACGATCGTCCAAATAATGGAAAGGCTGATTGGCGAAGAAGTGCTGGTGTATCCCATTAAAATCGGCCGCATCATGTTTCCCAAAGCGACGAACCAAGGGTATGCCAGTTCGTTGGCACATCAGGATTGGTCTCCGATTCAGGGCTCATTTGACACATATGCCTGCTGGATTCCTATTGGGGATTGTCCGCCTGAGATGGGCGGGCTGCTGTTTTCGACCGGCTCGCATAATAACGGCCTGCTTGAACTCAAACTCGCCAACGGGCTCGCGGTTGGGGAATCGACATTAATACACTCAAGAGCGAGTGGGTCACGACTCATTTCCGGATCGGCGATATCCTGATTTTTCATAGTCTGAACATGCACATGGCGCAGCTCAACTTGACGGACAAGATTCGCCTGTCATCTGACATGCGCTACTCCGGGGTCAGCCAGCCAGTGTCGCCCGTTCCTCTGCAACCGCACGGTATGCTCAGTTGGGAAGAAGTTGATGCTGGCTGGAAATCAACCGACTTGAAATATTACTGGGAGAGGTACGACTTAGAAGTCGTTCCCTTTTATACTAGCTACAACGACAAGCGCGACGCAGAGGCGCTAGCAGAGGATCGTAAGGGTAACAAGATAGCAAAAGCTGCTCTACTGAACATTGCGTACTCCAGCTCCGATCCGGCTAAACGTACAGCAGCGAAGGAAGTCCTGGAGCCGCTAGAGGCCAATTGACCAAACGCTTCTTGGGAGCATACGTGCACAGCGGCCAAGATGCACCTGCTTGTTCGACAGTGAGGTCAGCGCCCACCTTGCCCGTTATGATTTCGTCCTCCCAAATGGGGACTTGATCTGACGTAAATACGAGATTACCGGTTCGGACTGCTTGAATCAGTTTTCCGGAATCAAGTTCGATCGTAAAGCCCAATTCGCTGAGTTTCGCTTCGTATGACATCGTGATACTCCCTGGATAGTAGCTTTGGGCGGCGAGCAACCACTTGCCTGGCTATGGCGAAATTCTCGAACTCGTTGTCGGAAGCCGATGTTTCGCATCTTACGAGTGCATTTGTTGCATAGTTGACTAATTCTTGTAAATGCGGCGATGCGATTTCAATAATGTTTTTCGCGTCAGCCTTGGACAGCTCATGGTAGAGAATAGGGTAGTGGTTACATGGTAACTGATGGGGACCACGCTGTATTGTAGTAATGGAGATACAACTTGAGTACAGCTTCATGGTAAACGTCGGACTTGGAGAAAGAAAGAGTTTTGCGCACGAAGCGAGCCAGTCTCTGGCGCAAGGTGTTGTTCCAGCGTTCCACGTGAGATGTCTGGCCGCTTTCTTTGCCGACACTTTGGTGAGTGTCGTTTGGTAAAACCTTCTGGTAAGCGTGCCAGAAGTCGCTGAAGGAGCAACACGCTTTGTAGGATGCTGGGATGGATTTCCATAACGCGCGACAACTTTTTTCACTGCGGTCGCCAATAAAATAGGCCACCACTTGGCGCGTGCGCCGACACAGCGCGACCCATATCCAACGTTTATCGTTTTTTGTGCGTACAAATGACCATAATTCATCCAATTCCAGCACATCATCCGTTTTTACGGTTTCTAAAGTGTCAGCCAGGTTCGGCATAGCGCCGGCCTTCTCCAGAATCCAGCGTGCTAATGTCTGCCGCGCGATGCCAAAGATGCGCTCAATGCCGCGCATACTGGCTCGCTCTCGATAGGTGCGTAGGACAAATTCTCTGATGAACTCAGGATAAGAACGGCTTTGCGGTTCCAACATTCCATAAGCGGCGCAATCGAGACAATGAAACTTCTGACCGCCTTTATAGTCTGTACCATTCTTGACAATGTTGAGGCTCCTGCACTTTGAACACTCATGCGTGATGACACTCTGGATCATTTTGGCGCTCCTCTGTTTGGCAGGCCAACAACTTACTTTTTCCAGACTCATCAGTCAACATGTAACCACTACCGAGAATAGTTATCGTACGCCAATACATCGTTTCGGCAACGTTCTGAATTGATGCCAAAGCAGCCTAGATAGGGCATTCACATCATCAGCCCCGATATATACGGGATTTCTTCGGAAACGAATGCATTTCCAGTACGGTTTGGTTGCTATCGTGCGAAACTATCTATTGGCGGTTTACTTGTTAATTTGGAAACGATGTATTGGCGTGTGACAAATAGTATCTAATGGTTTTAGTGGGCATTTCCTCCATTCCTTGTGGGGTCTTTTATCGAGGCGCTTTGTTGATGGATTTCTGCCCACTACAATGAGCCTGGTCGTCTCAAGCTTGATTGTCATTGTGGTACTTGAGCCAGAAACGTGCTGAACGTAGAATTCAAATGAAAAAAGTATCAAAGTCTGCTTCGGTAGCTGATCTCGCTACTGACCCACCCGGAAAAGCCTCTGTACAGTCGGCCGCCCAACGCAGCCAGCTCGGCTGGCTGCTGGCATTCCTGATGTTGTTTGTCGGCAGTATTGGCCCGACGGTTGGTCGCGCGGCATTTAATATTGGCGTACACCCCTCCGCCTTTACGACAGGACGCACCATATTTAGCTTCGCACTGTTGGCTATGGTATTGGCGATCACCGCACCGCGTCAATTCCGAATCGACCGGCATGGATTATACTTTAGCGTCCTGGCAGGGTTATTGGATGGCTTCGCCGTATTAGCATATTTCTGGGGGCTTCTGCGGGTAAGCGCATCCGTCTCACAGATCTTGATATCGATAAATCCGCTATTTGTGCTATTCTTCCTGGCGCTACGTGGCGAAAAATTCACCTTTCGCAATGTCGTTCGCCTGGCGCTTAGCATCGTCGGCATTTATCTCCTTGTCGGGCCGGGTGGTCATGTTGACGGATGGGGCGTCTTCTTGGTTCTGTTCGCCGCGTTGATTTATGCCGGTCACCTCGTTGTGACACAATGGTTTTTACGCGACTACGACCCCTGGCAGGTAACTTTTTATCAATTCGCAGGAGCAGTGCTGGCTATTGGCGCCTTTGGACTCCTACAGGGCATCGAGTGGGACGTACCGGAGCCAGTTGGCTGGATATTCATCGGCGCGATAGCGCTAATCGCTCTCACCACCCGCATAGCAGCTATCAGGGCGATCCAATATTTAGGTAGTGGTCAGTTAGCGCTACTCTGGCCGCTAAGTCTCTTATTGACCATATTCTGGTCGATGTTATTTTTATCGGAGCAATTATCAGCGATTCAATGGTTCGGCGGATTGATGATTGTCACAAGCGCCATGCTTGCGTCACGTCGTATTCGCCGCGTGCGCGGATTTCACCGGAGTTGGCGCAGCTGGTTGCGGTCGTAAGATAGAGAGCAAGGTGGCCACGAAGCCAAACTGTACGACACCGACTTCCGTACCAATCATGAGATACTGTCAAATGTTGTGGATCTACGAGCAGCAGGCGGCGGCTTCTACGGGTACTTGTTCGAGAACTGACGGGTCGAACTGGTAATAATTCAGCACCTGTCGCCATCCCTGAATTCGACACCGGTGCGTACGAGCGCGACCAGATGCGGCGCATTCACTTCCCAGTCCCGCAAAGTGAGGCCCAGTATACCGATGCAGTGTGCATACCGACCCAGTTCGCTCGGTACTGGGCGGCACTGTGCCGAACGAACTGGGTCGTGATGCGCACTTCACGTTGTCGGTACTTGACGGGGTTCGCCACCGCTTCTCAGTGCCTGATCGAAGTTGATCAGACCCTTCGCGCAGGCAACTGGCGCTAGGTGCCTTTCCCCGACGGGTGCGAATTGCGAGTGAAAACCGTAGCCGTCGTCGGAATGGGTAACATCGGTCGGCGGGTCGCCTACCTTTACAGTGCCGGTTTCGGGATGAACGTTATCGGGTATGATCCGTTTGTATCCGCTGAGGATTTCCCTTCGGACGTCGATCGGGTCGAGCATCTGGAGGACCTTTTGAGTCAAGCCGATTTTGTTACGCTTCACACACCCCTGACTGCCGAAACACAGCATCTGATCGACGGCGAACGTTTGGCACAAATGAAACCAGATAACATTCTTATCAACGCGACACGCGGAGCTTTAATCGACCAATCAGCACTCGCAATTGCCTTATCAAAAGATCAATTAGCGGGTGCGGGATTAGACGTGTTTGAGGACGAGCCGCTGCAGGTAGACAACCCTCTGCTCGCAATCGCCGGTCACAAGGTGACCCTCACGCCGCATTCGGCAGCGCTCACCAGAGGTTTGGAGCTAACGGATTCAACAACATGCCCAGGGCGCACGAAATTGCTTCGCGGCGGCCTTAAATTTGTAGAACCGAGATACAAAATCTTCCACCGCCGGTCGAAATGACAGGTTTTGTTTTAGCCAGAATTGGAGAAATTTAAATGGCCGACGGACTCCGGTGGGGCTTGCTGTCCACCTCCTGGATCACTGTCGCTCTGGTCCCGGCATTACGGAGGGCCAGACGCAGTACTACGGTCGCAATTGCAAGCCGAAGCCTGGAAAAGGCGCAACATTACGCTGATGACAATGGCATTCCTGTCGCTTACGGTTCTTATGAGGAGCTGCTTGCCGATCCACGAGTAGACGTCATTTACAACTCGCTGCCCAACTCGCTACATCACGAGTGGACTGTCAAAGCAGTTTCCGCCGGGAAGCACGTCCTGTGTGAAAAACCGCTCGTACTCAGCTTTGATGAATTGGATGAGGTCGAATCCGCCGCCTGGGCAAACGGTGTAACTGTTATCGAAGGCCTTGCCTACTTATATCACCCGCAGTTGCAAATGATCCTGGAGCTTGTCGCTGAGGGTAAGCTGGGCGAATTGCAACTGCTGACGTGTTGGGATACATTCACCCAGGCGCCAGATGATGGGATAAATTATCGATACGATCCGGCGATGGGCGGTGGCAGCCTGTGGGACGTCGGCATCTATCCGGTCAGCCTAGCTGTTGCACTGAACCGAACGGGACAAGCAGTGGAAGTATGGGCGGATCAAGTTGTGGGTGAAACTGGGATCGATCTATCTATGGCCGCACAGCTGCGCTTCGCGGATGGCATGATTGCGCATATTTCGTCCAGCTTTCGCGCGCCCGAGCAACGCGGCGCGCGCCTTACCGGTAGCCACGGTGTGCTCGAGATTGCCGACCACCTGACGGGTCAGGAATGGCCCGGAGAGTCGGCCGAGGAGGGTCTGCTCACCCTAACAGCGCAGGATGGTTCTGTGGAGACCATCGTGGTACCGGCCGTCGACGCGTATCAAACGGAAGTCGAGGCTATGGAAGCTTGCGTATTAGACGGCGCAGAACCGCCAGTGCCGCTAAGCCTGAGTCGACAAATCCTGCGCACCATCCTGGCGATTTATCGGTCTGCCAGGAAGGGTCTGCCGGAGAAGGTTTGATTACTGGCTGTTATTCCAATATTTGTCCACGTAGTAATGGATGCGTTCGTGCATGAAGCGTGAGCACTCATCCGCTACCTCAGGCAGGTAGGCGAACACCTGGCTCGTCATCAGGCCGTCAAATCCGATCTCGGCGAGTGTCTTGAAAAAGACGTCCCAGTCGATCTCGCCCTCTCCGATGTTGAGGTGTTGATGGACACGTGCCGTGGAACCGGGCGGGTTGACGATGTAGCGCCAGCCGGCTTTGTGGTTGAAGGTATCGGCCACGTGTACCTGTGCCAGTATCGGCGCGGCGTATCGGATCATGGCTGCCATATCATCCCCCAGATGAAACGTGTGAGGGGCACAGAATAGATACTTGACGTGTGACGAGCCGATGGCCTTCACTATGTCCACTGCAAGGTTGTTGTCTTCCACAAAATCATCGGGGTGCGCTTCAATGTACAAAGGAAGATTCTCGCGCTCAAAGATGGGCACCAGCTCGTCCATGGACTTCCAAAAAGCAGTCTCACATTCTTCGGCCATCTCGGGCCCCACACGATAGTTAGAACGTTCCGGCGAAGGGCCGCGGTCGAAGATCGAGTTGATCGTCTCGCACTCTAGCTCGACTGCAATTTCAATCGCCCGTCTCCAGTACCGAATAGCCGCTTCGCGCTCATCTTCGAGCGGGCTGGCCCAACGATACGTAATCAGCATCGAACTTAGCTTTACGCCGCTCTCGCGCAAGCCCTGCTTCAACGTTCGCACGCGCTCGGCATTCGCGCGGGGCGGATAATATTCCGGAAAAAATTCATCACGCGAGCACAGGTCGAGGTACTCAAAGCCCATCTCAGCGGCCTTGTGCGGGAGTTTATGCAATGGGACGTCTGCGTGGATGAGAGGGTCTAATGCAATCTTCATGTGATTTGCTCCTTAGTGATCAGAAGGTATCTATTCAGCTACTATCTTGAGCCGCAGCTTGCGACCCCTGGTCGTGTCGAAGGATAGGCCAACATCACAAGTAAAGCGGAAGAAGTCTTCCATTTCTTCGCCCTCGCCAGCCGCGCGTATCGAGGGGTGCAAGTACAGCGTTACATCAACAGTATAAATTATCCGAAGCCGACCTCGCGAAGATATTCACGCGTCCGACTGGCGATCGGCAAGGGTACGTCGAACTCAACCGGATACATATCCTGCTCGACGGTTGCGTGGCCATTGTAATCGGCCTCCCGCAACACATCCCGGAAAGCCAAGAAATCTACCGCGCCCTGCGACGGTTCGCAGAACATGCCCATCCCGACCGCCGTCGCGAATGGAATGTTCTTGGCCCGCACTCTCTCATGAATATCCGCATCGATATTCTTGAGATGCAGGTAGGGAATCCGCGCATGGTGGCGCTGCATGAAGCTGACAGGGTCACCACCGACATATGCATGGTGGCCAGTATCCAGACAAAGTCCCACCCGGTCGGGGTCCGTTTGCTCGAGCAGGGCCTCGATCTCGTCTTCATATTGAACATGTGTATCGGCGTGTGGGTGGAATACGAGTTTGAGACCGAAACGATCGCGGGCGATGTCTGCGACAGTCTGCGTCGTCTCAATTAATCGTTTCCAGGCGTCGTCGTCAATTGTAGGTGGTACAAGTAGCTCGCCGGTGTGCTCATCGGTGTATGTCGCGTCAATCAGCACTAGGAATTCTGCATCCAAAGCTGCCATCAACTCGCCCGCTTCGAGCACCTGCCGTTCCAGTTCGGGCCAGGCCTCCGTGTCCTCCAGGTGTGCCATGGCCCAGCCCGCAGACACTTTCAAACCACGGTGGTCTAGCTCAGAACGCAGTTGCGCCAAATCCGTTGGGAGATAGCCGTATGGGCCGGGCTCGAGCCATTCGTAGCCGGCCTCGGCGACCTCGTCAAGGAACCGCTGCCAGGGTACTTGTTTCGGATCGCTCGGGAACCAGATCCCCCAGGAATCGGCTGCGACGCCAATGTGTACGTTCATACTATTCCCATATCAGGCGTCGCGGCTACGGCAAGAGCATGATCTTGCTTGATTCGCCCTGACTAGCGCCAAGCTCTAAAGCTGCGATGACCTGGTCAAGTGGGAACCGGTGAGTAATGACCCTTCCAACGTCCACCAACTGGCGCGAAAGAAAGGTCAGGGTCTTGGAGAGAAAGAAGGATGTTCCGTCCCCGCCGACAATGGTCGCGCCTTTGAAGACCGATTTATCCAGGTTGATCGGAACCGCTCTGCTGCCGGTTAAACCGATCAACACGATCCGACCCCGGTTCGCGATCACATCCAGAGTGGCTGCCCGGGCAGCCATGTTGCCAGAGCATTCCACGACCAGCGTGGCGCCGCGCCCTTCGGTGTGCGCTATTACCTGATCTTCTAGAGCGCCTTCCGTCGGATCGAACGCAAACTGAGCGCCAAGGTCCAGTGCCATCTTGCGTCGATACGGGTGCGGCTCTACCGCGATGACCCGCGCGCCCGCTGCAACACAAGTCAACAGCGCCAACAAGCCGATCGGCCCACAGCCGAATATCACCACCCGGTCGTGTGGTCCGACACCGCCACCGGCCTCCCAAATGCTGTTGTACGCAACCCACGTCGGCTCCACGAGGGCAGCCTCCTCGTAGCTCAAGTTCTCCGGGATCCGGTGCAGGCGATGCTCCCGTGCCAGATGATATTCGGACATCGCTCCGGGGGTCTGTGTTCGGAAGCCATAAAGTTCATTGTTCAGACATGCTTCCGGAGCCAATCCGTCTTTGCAATTGACGCATACGCCACACGGAATACAGATTTCGCCAACTACCCGATCGCCCACGGAAAATGAGTGCACCGCGCGGCCGACTTCGATGATTTCGCCCGACCATTCATGGCCAGGGACAAATGGAAAAGTACCTTCTTCGCTCATTCCGCTCCACATTTTCACGTCGGTGGCGCACACACCACAGGCCTTCACCTTAATGACGACCTCGTCATCCGCGGGACTTGGGTCGGGCAGCTCTTCCAGCCTGATGTCTTTCACGTCGTGTAGTATCGCTGCTTTCATTACTTTATTCGTTCTTTCCAGCGCTTTGCAAAATGGTCGCAGGCATTGCGACTTGCGCTAACAGGTCGTTTTCCGATTGGGGTTATCGTCAGTTCAGGTCTTGCATTGTCATCCTGAGAGCGGAATCTACTGATTTGTGTGATTAGTAAACCCAAAAATATATTAACGAGATGTATGCTCACTGTCAAGCATTTGATGCTCTAAGGACCACTGGGTCGCGGAGTGGCGTGCTCACTCCTCGCTGTGACGAACCCAGTCGCGTCGACTGGACGCGGTGCACTGGGTCACGAAGTAGAGTGCGCACTTCACTCTGTGTCGTGCAGAATGCATCGTGATACCGACCCAGTTCGTTCGGCACAGTGCCGCCCAGTACCGAGCGAACTGGGTCGGTATGCACACTGCATCGGTATACTGGGTCGACCGGACGAGGTGTACTGGGCGTGACTGTACGCGTCAGTTCTTTGCAACACACCGCCGACGCTTGAAGGTCTGGCAACTACCATCGTATTCGCCGGATTACAATCCGATCGAATATCTGTGGAAGAAGATCAAGGCGCGCACTACGCATGACACGTACTTCGCGAAGTTTGAGTACCTGGTGAGTTCGGTCGACAAGGTGTTGGCTTTCTTCGCTGATCGTTGCCAGGACGTGCTCGACCTGTTTGGACTCTACTATGCCGAAGTCGGCCTGCAGCCACAATCGGCGCAGTAGGATTCAAAAGCAAATCTTAACGTCTATATCTCCAGCATGGCTTCCACTTCTGGCCAGTCGGCCGCCAAGACGTCTGGATGTGTACGGTATGTGCGCGGTCGCTCGAGATAACTCTGGAGGCGAAACCGGGCGTGGTGGAATTAGTCTGTGCAAGTCAGAACGACACCGCGCGAGATCCGAACCCTGCGCGCGTGGAGCTGCTGATCGCCTGGCTCCTGGAGCACGTCGAGGTGCTTGAAGAGCACGATAAAGTGAACCTCATAACCGCAACCAACTGCGCCATCCCCTGCGGAATCTGCGCCCGCTGTGTATACGACGTATGGCTAGCAAGGCTCTGGTGATAATCAGTAACCCACCGAGCCATTGAACCAATGAAAATTGCTCAGACAAAAACAATATCGACCAGACGACGGCCAATAAGCCGCTCAACGGCGAGAGCAGCGCTACCTGGCCGCTGCCGATATAGCGGACCGCGCCGATGGCTGCCGTGCGAGTGGCAAGAGCCCCAACGCCAGCGCGCCGATGAACAACCAGCTGACATGCCCCGGAACGTGCCACTCGACGCCTTGCAGAAGCCAGAGGGCGCTAACGGCCAACGTCGCTCCTATGAAGTGATATACAGTCACCTGCCAAGTGTCGTAGTCCCGTAGAAACCATTGGATCATGACAAATTGACAAGCGTAGACGAACACGGCGAACAAAACCAACAACACGCCCCAGCCGTCCACCTGACCGCCCGGCCCGATGAGCAGGTAAATGCCGCCAATGCCGAGCGCCATGCGAACCGTATTGCGATAGGTGAACTTTTCGCCGCGCAGCGTCAGTAATAGCAGCACGAAGAGCGGATTGATCGAAATTAGCATTGATGTGATGGAAGCGCTGACCCGCGTAAGCGCCCAGTGGAACGCCAGCACGGAGATGCCGTCCAACAGCCCGGCCAGGCCGGCGACGAGCAACCCGTGCCGGTCGATGCGGAAATGGGCCGGTGCGGCGACCCCCAACGCAGTGCCCAGCAGCATGACACTGAGTAAGTAACGCGCCATTGTCAGCGTGGTGGGGTTTAACCCCCAATCAATGGCCGCACGGATGAGGGGTGGCAAGAAGCTGCCGGCGAGCAACATGAGCAACGCCAGCAGCCAGCCGAGCCAGCGGTGTTGGGTAACAGGTTGGGCGTGGGGGAAAACCGGTTGTTTGGCAGCGGAATCAGCAGCCGAAAACAAGGATGTGATGAATTGGATTAGGAGGCCTCTTGAGTTGGAACCGCTACGGGAGAGTATTTTACGCCCGCGCAATTAGGGGGGTACTATTGCGCTTGAGGCCAAATATAACCTGAAAAAATGTATAAATTCCTAGACCTCAACAAGGCAAGCGTGCCTGGCCTCGACGCCTCGCTGCAGTTCAGCCATGGTATCGCTGATTCTCATCGTGTGGGTCCGATGCGCCGGGTATTAAATTGCGCAAGAATGCAGCGGCTTTGATATTATTTTTTTTGGCGGCACGTTCATATAAAAGCCGCTGCAGTTGGCGCGGTGCAGGGGCTTTTACTTTTGTCAGCCGTCCCGAATGTACAGGGCGCAGCCGACCGACTCACGCAAGCTTACTATTTGGCCTTATAAGTATCCGTAGTCACCGAGCGTCTTTTCAATCAGCTTTTTATGATCTGGGGTCACGGCAGCCATGTACAAGGGGCTTCTTGGCGGGCCGAGGCCACGACCCAGAGCTCTCAGTGCCGTTTCAGCGATCGTATGGTATTGGTATGGCAGTCTTTCGCCATCCACCCAGCCAGAGAGCATCTGCGTGATCGGAAGAATTCTGCTGAGCCACAGTTCCCTGCCGGCCTCGAAGTCTTTCTCCAGAATCATGAGCTCATACAATCTTACGCATTCATCAGGCATGATGTTGGAGCACCCACAGATCCACGCCTCCCACCCCATCGCGAAGACCTCGAAGGCGTATTCTTCCCATCCACAGATTGGCGTGAGCGCCGGCTCCTCATCCTCGCGTTGCAACGTGATCATTTGTTGGTACCGGCGCCAGTCCGCAGCGGATTCTTTTACATATTGGATGTATTCAAAATCTCGGGCCAGCTTCACCAGAAACGATGCACTCATATCATGGCCGGTGGCCATCGGGATATTGTAGATGACGACTGGTATGCCGACCGAGTTGACTTCGGCCCAATAGTGATAGAGTTCTGGCTCCTCGGTGATGAGGTAGTAGGTGGCGGATACCATCACGCCGGCGGCGCCGGCGTTTTTGGCATACTGCATCATCATCACGGTGTCTCTCGCTCTGGTGGCCGTGGATCCGATAACTACCGGCATATGACTAGGCGTTTCATCCATAACGATATCGATGATCCGCTTCCGTTCCTCAAAAGACATGTATGCATAAGAACCGGAGCTTCCCAAAAGCAGGATATTATGTATACCCTTGTCTGCTAGAAAGTGGATATGTTCTCGAATTCGTCCCTCGTTTATCTCTTCTGTACCTTCATGAAACGCGGTGTAAGGGACTGTCATAATTCCCCGAAATTTGTTACCCTTTGTTCCGCTCTCCGTGATTCCTTCTTGAGTGGCAGGTTCTGTCATGACGTCGACCATTTTTATTCTCCTTGATTAAATATATCGTATATAGTATCTTCTCGATACGATTTTACCAATATTTCGAAGTCTGGTCAATAAGATATCCCCTCGGGAAGGCTTTCTCAACGTCCGGAGTGTGATATTCCTATGTTTTGGCAGAGGCTGGAAGTTGATATATTATTCATCGCTACCAATCGACTCGCTTCGAACATATCGCCATAGCCAGACAAGCTGGTTGCTCGACGCCGAAAGCTACTATCCAGGGAGCATGACGATGTCATACGAAGCGAAACTCAGCGAATCAGGCTATACGATCGAACCGATCGAACTTGACTCCGGAAAATTGATTCAAGCGGTCCGAACCGGTAATCTCGTATTTACGTCAGGGCAAGTCCCCATTTGGGAGGACGAAATCATAACGGGCAAGGTGGGCGCTGACCTTACTATCGAACAAGGTTACTACGCCGCAAAATTGTGCACACTGCGTTGCCTGCGGGCGATCAAATCGCGCATCGGGTCACTGGACGACATAGTTCGCATTGTCAAGGTACTTGGAATGGTCAACGTCGCGCCCGGTTTCAACGACACGCCCAGCGTTATCCATGAATGCAGCGATTTCCTGCGTGATGTTTTCGGACCGGCCGGCTATCACGCGCGCAGCGCGGTGGGTATGACAATCCCGGAAAACTTTGCGGTTGAAGTTGAAATGGTGGTCGAGGTGAATTAAAAGCGTGGCGCTTACCCACAAAAGCGGAAGCCGTGGCCTGGCAAGTCGTCCACAGCCTCTGCTTCAGAGAGTGACCAGGTTTCCAATTTCGGCCGACTGATATAGAGCCAGCGCGGTCCTCAGAATGTCCCGACTGAGGCTCAATGGAACCACGGGCGGCGCATTATCAAGTACGCATGCCTCCATGGCCCGAACCTCGCACAGGTATGCGTCCGTGGCTGGCGTGACTATTGTTTCGTACGTCCCTTCGCGGCTGAATGCAAGGATTTGAAGGTTTTTTGTCTTCAGTGCCCAACGGCATAGAGGGCTCACTGATCTCGAGCATGAGCCGGTCGCCTACGACATGCGCGCCCCTGTGCCTCGGTCTGCGGTGGCCGCCGGAAATTTGAGCGACCAGACCATTCGCAAAATGCATTTGGGCCATCATGGAAGCATCGAGGCCGGTTTCCCCGAGCATCTGCGTCGCCCACACTTCCACGGGCGGCCCGGCCTGATTGACTGCAATCGAAAAGCTAACCGGATAAACTCCCACGTCCCGCAGACTGCCGCCGCCCAGTTCCGGACTTAGGCGGATATTGTCTCGTTTTTCCGGCGGCAGGTAGAAAGCCTGCCACGCGATTCACTACCGGACACTTTATCCGTGATTGATTAGCGGTTGCCTCTCGGCTACACTCTCCGTTCTACCACAGAACAAGGGGAGTATCGCCATGAGTGACAACCGCCGTACATATCGTGCCATAAAGAGCGCCTTGCGGCAACTGTACCCAGGAGAACCGCAGGGCAACTTGGCTCGCCATTTGGATACGCTCGCTGCCATGGTCAGCGGAATTGTCCGCAGCCAGAGTAGCCAGCTACCGGCGATCGCCAGGAAAGTGCCAGACGGCAACAAACCCGAGAGCCGGGTCAAACGGTACGCCCGCTGGGTCAAGAATGAGCATATTAATAACGAAGTCTTCTTTCTACCCTTCGCTGAACCCTTATTGCAGGGTCTGGCGCAGGACCGCACGCTCGTGTTGGCAATGGACGGCAGCGAAGTGGGCCGCGGTTGCCTGACCCTGATGGTGAGCGTCATCTACAAGCAACGTGCTTTGCCGGTGGCGTGGGTCACCGTCAAAGGGAGCAAGGGACATTTTTCAGAAGCGACACACGTGCAGTTGTTGACAGAAGTACACGCTTTGGTGCCCCCTGCAAGCGATGTCGTCTTCCTGGGGGATGGTGAATTCGATGGCACGAACCTCCAGGCGGCTCTGAATGACTACGAATGGGCCTACGTCTGTCGCACGGCCAAGCATGTCCAGCTATGTGAAGGGGGCGACTGGTTCGCCTTCGCCGACCTGGATGTGCCCCGTGGTGCATACCGCGGCGTGCCGGATGTCGCCTTCACCCAGCAGGAATATGGGCCCGTCCTTGCCATCGCGTGGTGGCAGCGCGACTGCAAAGAGCCCCTCTATCTGGTCACCAACCTGGAGCTGGTTGCCGAAGCCTGTTCCTGGTATAACAAACGCTTTCGTATTGAAACTTTCTTCTCCGACCAGAAAAGCCGGGGCTTCAATTTGCATAAAAGCCATATCGCCGACCTGGCCCGGTTGATGATCGCAGCTTGCCTTGCCTACATCTGGATCATCTACTTGGGCGTCATCGCCAAACGAGATAATTGGGTGCAAGTCATTCACCGCACCGACCGCTGTGAT
The DNA here is from genome assembly GCA_965248775.1 of Anaerolineales bacterium. Classification (GTDB taxonomy): domain Bacteria; phylum Chloroflexota; class Anaerolineae; order Anaerolineales; family JBHHUI01; genus JBHHUI01. The sequence continues at coordinate 6,082,094 of OZ252150.1, read as the reverse complement.
CTGAGCCTATTTCAACTCGGCTTGCGCCTGCTGGAACAGTTCCTAAATGAGCATCTGCCCATCCCGGTCGCCCTTGACATGCCCCGCGCAGAAAGTGTCCGGTAGTGAACCACGCGATAATCATTTGCAGGTCGCCAAGCTCACCGGCAGCGACCAGCTCAATGATTTTTCGCGTCTGCGGATGATGCAGGCTGGCAAACGCTTCGAAGATGGTCACTTTGTTAGCGGCTGCGGCCGCCTCTAGTTCATCCATCTCGGCCAGGTCGATTACAAGCGGCTTCTCGCACAGCACGTGCTTGCCGGCCTGAGCGGCCTTTACCGTCCATTCGCAATGGAGCGCATTGGGACGCGGGTTATAGATTATATCCACCTCGGGGTCGGCCAGCAGGTCTTCATAGCGAGCGTATGCCCTGGGAATATCATTTGCTTTGGCATAGGCCTGGGCTCGCTTCGCATTGCGACTGGCAATGGCGACCAGTTCACTGCGCGCCGCTAGCCGGATCGTCCGATCAGCGCCTTATTGATAGCCGCCGTAGACAAGATTCCCCATCGAAGCCGCTCAGCCATTGTCGTTGCCTTGAATATAGGTATTCGGATCAACCGTCGTAGACGCTGCCATGATTCCCGCGTCCACAGGACAGATCGTCCCATAGATTCCAGAGGCCCTTGGGCCGGCCAGAAAGACGATCACCTCGGCGATCTCTTCCGGTTGCAGCATTCGGCCACGGGGGATGCGCCGGCCTCGTTGCCGGATCACCTCGTCTGGGTCACCAAGCCCTAACTCGGTGATGAAGAATCTCTGCATCTGCGTATCTGTGTCTCCAGGAGCGACGGCGTTGATGCGTATGTTCCGCCGGGCAAAATCAAGGCTCATGCTTCGCGTAAGTGAGACCACGCCTCCCTTGGCAGCCGCATAGGCCGTGGACTTCGGATTGTTCACGAATCCAGATATCGAGGCCACATTGACGATCGAGCCGCCGCCCTGTCGCAGCATGGCGGGGATGACGTACTTCGAGCATAGGAAAACGCTTTTCAGGTTCACGTCGACGACGCGGTCCCACTCCGCCTCTTCCATCTCCACAACGTTTTCCAGCGGCCCGCGAATGCCGACGACATTCACGAGAACGTCGATTTGCCCAAAACCCGCGCCCGTTCTCTCGGAATTAATTCCGGCGACTTGCTCCACCATGGCCCTGACGTCGTCGGAGTTCGAAACGTCGGTTTTTACAAAGATGGCCCTACCACCCCCGGCGTTGATCTCTGCAGCCGTTTTGACGCCCTCTTCCTCGTTAATGTCCACGACGACAACCGCAGCGCCTTCCCGCGCGAAGACGCGGCAGGTTGCCTCGCCCATCCCCATCGCTCCCCCGGTGACGATTGCCACCTTGCCTTTAAATTCCATAGTTTACTGACCTCTTTGCGTCCTGCTAAACGAGATGTAGCAAAGTCAAGGATGCCCGAATTGAATAATTCTTTACATGTCGACTCGATGTATAGGAAATTATACTTTTGGGGATGTTTTTTCTATCCTCTCGGTAACATCCTGTCTTGGATTCCTTGCCCGCTTGCATGTTTGCCAATCCGTCTGGTTCGTATCCAACTTTTGCATGGGCGTGTGTGGCGATTGCGCCGACGCTCGCCCGCACCCAGGGTACGATATCACCAGCGGCGAGGAACTTGCTCGCGACGGCGATGCCCCAGGCCTGCTCGTCCAGGTCGCAGGCGACGATGGAAAACGTGTTGAGGCACACGGCGTAGCTCCGCACAAATCAGCTTGCGCTGATCTGGTCGCAATCAGGCAGCGGACGCGGCGGGGCAATTCCGAACGCATCCACGACCATCTGCGAGCCGCCCGATTGCCGATTGAACCGATCGAAACTGATCAGCCCACCGGTCTTCGACCATTGCGGATTCGTATCCATGTCAGGATGAAATGTCAGACTGCGCATCTCGCCGGTACCGGAGTCCAGCACGAATATGTCGATGTCGAGGCGTCCACTGACTGCAGACCCACCGACATTGTCAGAGCTCTGGAAGGCTAGTCGGTGGCTGTCGGGCGCCCAGACCGGATGCCAGACTGTCACCAGATGATCTATGGTCACGGCCTTCGACTGGCTCCAGCTGTGCACGCTTACAACCTGAATAACGCGTCGATTACCTTGGGTTGTTTCATATGCCAAATTCTCGCTATCTGGCGACCACACCGGCGACCAATCAGGTTCCGGCCGGTTGGAAATATTGTAGAGTTCGCTGCCGTCTATGCGGGCAACGTATATTTCCTGATTGGTATTGTCGGTGCGTAAATAGGCGAGCAATTCTTCCCCAATTCCTAAATTGAGATCGTCTTTGCGCAGAAAGGCAATCCAGTTCCCATCCGGTGACCAGGCCGGATTCCAGCTATGGCCGAGGCCGTTGGCGAGGGACGTTTCTTGCCCGCTGTTCAAAACAAGGTGCACGGCCTCCCAGCTGTTCCCACCTTGGCGCTGAAAGACTACCGACCCTCCGTCCGGTGACCAGACCGGTAAGCGTTCGGAGGCCGGGTGTGCTGTGAGATTGCGCTCGTTGCGGCCGTCGGCATCCACTGCAAAGATATCGTTGTTGCCGTCCACATTAGCCCGGTACACCATTTGCTTCCCGTCCGGTGACCATACCGGCGTTATCACCGGCAGAGTTGTAGGCGGCAAGTCGCGCCCTATCGCCTTCGTCAACGGTTGGGCGCACAGCGCCAGCGACGACATTGGACGCACAATCCACAGACCGGCGACGACCGGAGCCAATGCCGCTCCTACGGCGACCACCGAGGCAGTCCGCCAGCGAATACGCACTTCTGGAACCGCCCCGAACCCTGCGGCGGCAAATCGGACGAGGGCGCGCGCCAGTACGAACAGGCCGAGCACGACGGTCAGCGCCGCCGGACCAATGAGGACCCCCCAATCCAGACGCGCGATGGCATAACCCGCGCCCGCAACGGTCGCCGGGGCCAGTCCGAACATGCCCTCCGTCGCGACCGCTAGTGCGAGTAGAAACCGCGCAAAGTCCGTCGGCCCGTAAGCGGCGTAGTCTGGCGCAACCCTCGCTACGGCAATTGCGAGGCCGGTGACCAGTGCCCACGGGGCAAGCCGCAGCAGGACTGCACCGCTCGTAATTGTCAAGCGGATGTGCCGTTCGTTCGCGCGGGCCGAGAGCGTGCCGACCGCGGCGCTCAGCGCTGCATCGCCCAGCGGATGCAACAGCGCCGCTAGCGCGCCGAGTCCAAGCAGCACGGCCACGACCGACCAGGGCAGCTGCGGTTCAGCCTCAAGAAATACAAATCTGAGCGCATCCTGTGGCCAGCGCCGCAATTCGGCGACGAAGACCGCGACCAGTGCAAGACGCGCGAGCACGCTCACTGCGAGCAAGTTCCGCATCCGGTAGATGCCCGCCGCGCATATGGCGAGCAGCGCTTCGTCGGTGCCCATGGTGGTCACGCGCACTTGGTCCCAGGTGCCGTACGCAAGCGCGCGATCGATGGTATAGCCCACTGCCGCCGTGATCGCAATGCGCAGCACGAGGCTCAACGCCGCAAGCGGAATGAGGAATGTCACTATTCTGGGTATATGCGGCCCGGCCCGCGCAGTCCAGAGGCCAAGACCCGCCAGCCCCACCAGCAACACAATTTGTAGCAGCTGGTGGTGACGAGATCCAAGGGCGATGGCTGGCTGCACCAGCGGATGGTCGGGGCGCAGCCAGCGTGGCAGGCGCGTCACAATCATTGATTTTGGATAGCTGCACGAGGAGTCACTCACGAGTCAGTCTCAAAGTGTAAGCGCTGCATTGACACGAGCGACCTCGGAATTCGTGTTTGTCCATATTTCTACTCCGGCGGTGTCCGCAACCGCTGCCACCAAGGCAATGCAATCCAGGCCCGCATCCGCTCACGCCGGGCTTCTAGCTCGGCAATCTTGACTCGGCACCGGCAACAAAATATGAACTTGGTCGCAATGATCTAGTCAGCATCAGCCGTGGTCATCCACAGCGGCGAAGTGGACGAAATACCTCCATCCACCGGAACTGTCACGCCAGTTACCGCCGAAGCTTTCGAACTGGCAAGGAAGACGATGACTTCCGCGATTTCTTCCGGTCGCTGCATCCTCCCAAGTGGGATGCGTTTTCCCCGCCGCTTGATCAGTTCGTCCACGTCTCCATGTTGGGACATGAACCACCTTGTCATGCGTGTATCTACATCGCCAGGCGCGACGGCGTTGATGCGGATATTCTCGCGCGCAAAATCAAGGTTCATGCTCCGCGTCAACGAAACAACACCACCTTTGGCCGCAGCGTAGGCCGTGGACTTCGGGACGTTGAGAAAACTTGCCGTCGACGCGACGTTCACGATCGCCCCGCCGCCCTGCTCCAACATGACCGGAATGCAATACTTAGAACAAAGATAGACGCCCGTCAAGTTTACATCGACCACATGGTGCCACTCTTCCTCAGACATTTCGACGATGTCTTCCAGACGTCCGCGAATTCCGGCTACATTCGCAAGTGCATCGATCCGGCCAAGCTTCGACATTACTTCCCCAACCATATTTTGAACGGCTTGCGCCTCGGCCACGTCTGCCTTTACAAAGAAGGCTTTGCCGCCCTGTGCCACGATTGCTTCGGCAGTTTGGCGGCCTTCCTCTTCATTTAGGTCGACAATGACAATGGAGGCGCCTTCGCGCGCGAAGATCTTAGCGGTTGCCTCGCCGATGCCCATTGCCGCACCGGTGACGACAGCTACTTTGCCTTGAAACTCCATACCCCGGCGATCCCTACGGCCGCTCGACAAGCTCTAGCGTGATGCCGTTCGGATCATTAACGAAGGCGAATCGATCCATAGTGTCGGCGGGCTGGTATGGCTCTTTTACGATTTCTACACCGGCGTCCAGCAGCTGCTAAAATATTGCGTCTAGGTCCGGCCCGCGAATCGCGAGATGGTCGAACCGGTCTCCGCCGATATATGCTTCCTTCTCGCGCCAATACATGAGCTGCAGTTGGTGCTTTCCCGGTTCGAATTCCAGGAATGCAATTTCGGAATTACTCTCAGGTCTCTCCCTGCGACACAAGAACGTAAATCCTAACAGGTTCGTGTAGAAGTCGACGCTATCGTCGATTCTAATCAGATTGATTGAAGTTTGGAGTAGATCCATCGCCGAACCTGTACGCTAAGTTATTGTTTCAATTGTTCGGGCACCTTCACCAAGCTGCCACGGCCTTTGCGTCCAGCTTGTCCAACGTGAACCGCAGGCTGACCACGAATGCTTCTTCACCATCAATCCAATGACCATACGAGATTGCCACGATCCCGCCGTCCGGTAGGATATGTAAGCCGGAGTATCCGCAAGCCATCGCTTTATGATTTTGCATCAAACGGACGCGGTATGCTCCATCGCGTCCGGCGACGACGTCATCGTCGGTGCCAACCCATCTGAGCCAGTCTCCCCAGGTCGGGCTAGGGCGCCCGGAATCACGAAAGCAAACAAACAGCCGTCCGTCCGAAGCATATACGCCGACGTGCCGATCGCCTGTGAGCTTCTTGGGAAGTAAGCGCGGCTGCGTCCAAGTCTTACCCTCATCATTGGAAAAGATAACGCGTGAGGTCGGACGATCTCTACTGCCTTGTTGCAGGGAACAGAACTGACTCCCCTCGGACGAAGAGAGGATGCCAGCCTCGCATTAATGAATTCTTTCGTCACGAAAGACCTCTTCTGGCTAAGACCAGGTCAGGCCGCCATCCGCAGAAAAGGTTTTGTATAACGTCCGCACTCCTGACGCCTCGACGCCGCCGAAACGAAAACGGCCATCGTCCTGAAATGTCGCGAGGTAGTGCCCGGGAGCCGGCAACGGCACGAGGGAACTCATGGCGGCAAACCCTCCAAAATCCCCGATCGGCGCAAACTCGCGCCAGGTCACGCCATCGTCTTAGGAAACCGACATTCGAATGGAGTACAGTCCTGAGAACAAGGCCAATCGTCTTGTCCCTTCTACATCTACGGTGCGATAGATTGCGGGGATTTCTGTGGACGTAGCCCAGCTCGCGAGTGTCGGCAGGCGCTCTGACCAGATCTTGCCACCGTCGGGGTTTCTCTTCATCACGATCCCGCCCTGCCCGTGCCCTTTCGGATGGACACAGATTATCGCCCGCTGGTCTTCGAGCAGCAGCATATTCGGATGGCCTAGGTCTTGCCCCGGCTCCCGGTCAATTGTGACTTGACGCGCCATCTCCTGTGTAATATTGACCAACGGGATGTTGTAAGCCGCGGACGGATGATCTGGCATGGTCGTTATCTCTCTTGCGAAGTGGACTATGAAATTGTGAATTACGTGAGACTCTGCACCGCAGTGCAGCTTAACTCTGCTATCAATTCCACAACGTGTTCCTGCTCTGCCGGGAACCCACGGCTGTGTATCTGGATCAGGACAGCTTCAGACAATTCCTCGCTCGCGCCCTCCTCTATGGCCATGCGCCTCACGTCGCTTCTATACTGCCTCAGCTCAAGGATCGTTTTCTCCAACTGCCACATGCGCGGCGCTTTTGCCGGCTGGCAGCGTGTGTCTGCCGAGAATCGGATATTATCCGACCGATTCGGAACTGCTTGGTGGACTGCCAGACTGTGAAAAGTCAGTAAATCCCCGGCGTGGTAGTCGATGGTCGACCAATTTCCGGAGACGTGCTGCAACGGGACACTCAGGAATTTTCGACCCTTAAAGATATACGAGAAGGCGTCCTCCTGCTCCAAATGTTCAAGAATGCCATGTTTGTGCGACTCGGCAGCCAAAATTAAGGGGCCCATGGACTCGTCGATATCCACCAGCGGTACCCACAGCCTACGAAAATTAGTCGTTTGCCGAACGGTGTCATGGTCCTGATGAGCGGGCGTTACACACGCGTCTTCTTGAGAACTGCCTAGCGGATGTTGACGCTCGGCGAGATGAAGACTGGCTGTCTATAGACTTTCTCCACCAACTGGCGCATCTCCGGCGAGACGAACAGGCTGGCATAGGAATCAAGATTTGACTGCCCCCGCAGTTAGGCCAGTAACGATGTGTTTCTGGAGAACGATGGTAACGACGATAATCGGAACGAGCACAAAGAACGCTGAGGCCATCATCTCGCCCCAACTGATTTGGTTCAACTGGATTGTCTTCAAGACTGCCATGACGAGGGGGCGCTTGTCCGGGCCCGCAAAAATAAGTCCGCGAATGAAATCGTTCCACGCGACGACAAATACGAGTATCGACGCAACGGTTATTCCTGGGGTAACCAGGGGAACCTGGATCCTGAGAAAAACTTGGAGACGGCTACAGCCGTCGATAAGGGCTGCGTCTCCTATCTCCGGATTAAGGTCTTCAAAATATCCAATCAAAATCCAGGTCATGAGCGGCACGGCGTAGATCAAGTGGGTCAGAATAATCGCCGTGTAGGTATCCAGCAAGCCTATAATAATAAACAGCCTGTACCATCCGATCAGCGCCAGAAGCCCCGGCAACATACGGGTTGCCAAAATCAACATCCCCAAGCTTGTTTGGCGGTTGAGCCGGACAAGTGCATAAGCTCCAGTAAGGCTGAAAAAGAGTCCGATTAACGTCGTGGAGGTGGAAATAAACAAGCTGTTTGCGGTGAGCCGCAAAATATTGCCCTGCTTCCAGAAATCGACCAGATGTTCAAGAGTGAGAGACCGCGGAATGAGGACAGGCGGGTAAGTATTGATTTGTGGCGTTGGCTTGAGAGCATTGCTTACGAGCCAATAAAGATAAAAAAGAGTTGGTATTGATAAGATGATTGCAACTGATAAGAGAAGAATGCCTTTAAGTTGTCGTCTTGGCTCGCTCGATAGCACCCATCCAAATCGCGCCTGTGTATCTTGTCTCAACATCATTGCCTCCTATATTCGTTCAGGCGCCGAACACACGCAAATGGTCTGCCAGCACCTGTTTACCGCCAATTTCGATCAAGTCGCCGTCCTCGGCCGTGGCCAACATCTGAATGCCTTTGGCGTGATTGAAAATCCACTCCGCGGCCTGATCAAGCGGGCCAAAGGCGTCCACCGCAATTGCCACCGCTTTGCCGTTCGCTTGCGCCGTATTCAGGATTCTGGTAACCGCTGATCGAAACTTCGGATTGTCCCATTCCTTAAAGCAGCCCAGGCTGAGTGACAGATCAGACGGCCCGATGAACAAGGCGTCAAGCCCTTCTATCTGTGCCAGCTCGTCTAGCTCGTCAAGAACGTTCGCGACTTCAACCTGGACGATCACGAAAACATCTTCGTTTGCGGTCTCGTAGTATTCGTCGGCGTCTTCATAGTAATTGGTAACGACCGTCGGCCCCCATCCGCGGATACCCTGCGGCGGGTACTTACAACTGGCGACCGCCCGCCGCGCCTCGGCGGCTGACCCGACATACGGAACCATGATGCCGTGCGCACCCAGATCGAGGGTTACTTTCATCAGGTCCGGCCGGTTGTCCTGCACGCGCACGAACGGCAAGGTGCCTGAGTCGCGGTACATCCACAGTACGTGCTTGAGACTCTCGATGTTGAATGGCGAATGTTCCTGGTCGATGATGACCCAGTCAAATCCAACCCGGCATAGCTTGACTGCCATGCTGGAGTCGTGGGACGTACCCCAGGCGCCAATGCTTACCTTTCCGGCCCTTAACTTCTCTTTAAGCTCCCTGCCATTTTCCATGATGTAGCCTAGTGTGTGATTACCTGAATTGGTACGGGTTGGGGCAGTTGGGTTCTGAGTGCATTAGTTCAGCACCGAAGCAACGTGTCCCCGCGCATGCGCGGGGACACGTTGTGATCTTTCTTCGCAAGTTACGTTTGAGATAAACCCGTGCGTTACCTGCGATCCGCATGACCCTCCGGAACGACTGGTTCTGAATAAATCTGCGTGCCGTCTTCGTGGATTTCTATGCCGGCTCCTGCCAGCATTTCTATCACATCATCTGTACGCGCCACATCCCGTGCCGGAACGCCCATCGAAAGGTATTCCGCTTCGGGAGACTCGCACACGAAGCCGTGCATGACCTCGGGGCCGAAATACGCCAGATCACCTTCACCAAGCATATGATCGGTCCCGTCGATGGTCATCCGCAAGCTCCCCTTCAGAATGATGTACAACTCGCGGCGGCCATCGGCACGATGGTGATGATCTACCACGCCTCCACCGCGAGGGATGCGTACCCAGTCCACGTCAAAGTTGGGCGATCCAACTGCTTCTTGCGGCAGCAGGATCTTGATGATGCCCTTTCCCACCGGCGGCCCGAGATGGTCCACCAGGTCGTCGGCGAGAAACGGGCGCACCTCCTTGAAGTTGCTGATGTAGCACCCATTCGGCAGATCTTCAGCCGGTACTTTTAACGTCAGGCCCATTCAGATTAGCCTCCCGTTTGGACGTCTACAAAGCGTTGGTTTGTCGCTTCGAGTTGTGCTCCGATCGCGGCCCGATCAAGGTTCGGATAATCTTGAACCGCCTGGTTCATGATCAGCCCGTACTCATCACGCCACTCCTGTGCGTTTGAGATCGGGGGCAGGATGTTCGTCGCCGGAATGGATAGAGCGGCTTGCACTCCATCAGCCCACTCCTTGATGTACACCTTAGAGTCGAGGAAAGCCTGTTCATTGTACGTGGAATCGCGCGTCCAAGTATCGCCAACCTCGAGCAGCGCCCGCAGATGAGCATCCTTGTCGGTCAACCACTGAAGTAACAACCAGCCCGCCTCTTTGTTCTCAGCGAAGGGGTTTATCATCGCTCCTAGTTGGGAGGAGATGAGTACCGGCTTGTTCGGGTCCGTGCTGGGCAGGAACCCATACGATACATCACCTGACATTCCTTCAACCACTACCTCCGGGTCTTGCATATAGGCCCAGGACCCACCATAGCCCGTAAAGTAAAACGCAGCCTGACCCTGGGTAAATGCCTGGCGTCCATCGTTCCACGCGAAGCCTTCGACTCCTGGTGGACCGTATGACAACAACCGCGCATAGGACGCGACTGCATCGATGCTGGGCTCGCCCTTCGTGTTTAGCAAGCCGGCTGAGTCAAACCATGATCCTCCGTAGCCATGATGCAGCCAGGAGTGATACAAAGCATTTTGACCCTGGATACCACGGGCAGATATTCCGTAGAACCCGTTATCTGGATCGTGTACCGCCTCGATGGTTTCGAATAGCTCATCGATCGTCAGCGGGAAATCTCGACCCGCTTTCTCGAGCGCACTCGTACGTGCGAACATGCCCCACAGGTCGAACTTCGTGGGTATAGCGTAGATATCGCCTTCGCCGTTGTCCGCCCAGGCTTTACCCATTGTCCCGAAGTCGTCCCAATCGTAATCGGGATTCGTCAGAGATGGATTGTGGATGAACTGATTTAGCGGTGTGTACCAATCATTTGCAAGGTACTGTGTCTTTTCCTGGAAGATCCACACGACCATTACGTCATACGTGGATGATTCGCTGGACAGCTCCAGCACCCGCTTGGTAAGCGCCTCCGGCCATGGCAACGGATCGACCTCGACCGTGATTCCCGTCAATTCTTCGAACTCGTCGATTACGTCCACTGAAACACCCATTCCAGGCGTCTCAGCATAAAGGAAATTCACGGTCGAACCTTCGAATTGCCGCCAATCGAACTCTGCGGGGACTTCGACGATCGTCTCGACCTGGACCTCGACCTCGACCGGCACTTCAACTTCTTCAACTATGGTATCGCCCGGTACTTCGACCTCGACCTCACGCGTTACTTCCACTTCAACGGTCTGCGGCTGACAGGCTGCAAGCGACAGGCTGAGCAGCACCAAAAGCGAAATTGTCATTCTCAAATGTTTCATAATTATCCTCCTAATTTTGAATTTTTTGTGTGTTTTCAGCGATGGGTAATCCAATATCTCCTCCTTATTCCAGATTCCATTTAAACGGCCCGTTTGGTGTTGCAAAATATGTAGTGAATAAACTTATAGGCTACCTCCTCGCTACTTTGATCCAGATCACCCGGGATTAAAATCCCTGCTTGCGACGATATCTCAGGAAGAAATATGTAACCACCACCATGAGCAGCAGGAACATTTCGCCAAAAGCCGACGCCTCTCCCCAGCGGAAGTAGACGAATGCCTTTGCATACAGAAGCATATTCAAGGTTTCCGACGAGATGCCCGGGCCTCCATTGGTCATGATAAAGATGATGTCGAATGCTTTCATGATGTCGATCGTCAATAACATCACGGCCACGAATATGTGCGGGCGCAACAAGGGCAAGGACAGGTACCAAAGGCGCTGCAGATATGTCGCGCCGTCCACAATTGCAGCTTCATATGGTTCGGTGGGAAGTGAGGCCAGTCCACCCAAGATGAACAGCATCACCAGGGGTGTGTATTGAAAAATCTGTATGATGGCAACTGAGGGAATGACGGTCTCGGAGGAATAGGTCCAGAGATAAGGTTCGAGACCGAGCTGCGACAGGAAGTAGTTGAACACGCCCACCGTCGGGTGATACATCTGCTTCATGATCAAGGCCAATGCGGCCGGCGTAAGCATCATCGGAATGATGGCGAACGTTCGGGTCACGGAGCGCCCGGGAAACTTTTCATGATAAAGAAGCGCGGTAATGAATCCCAGCACCACCGCGCCACCGACTACGAGAAAAAGATTGTAGAAAGTTACCCGAACGGCGTTGAGTAATCGGCCGGCCTGGAACGCGACGTTGTAATTATCGAGGCCGACAAACGGGGGGGCTTTCATGGTTTCGATTCGAATGTCATGGAAACCCATCCACACGGTATAAAGGACCGGAAAAACAAAAATAACGAGCAACAACAATAGAGTCGGCGCCAGTAGCATGTGGTAAGTGTGCTTTTCAAACCAGGAAAACTTCTTGGGCGCAGTGTCGGGCCGGCCTTTCCGCGCTGCCGGCGAAAAAGCCCATTGAAAGAGACTCGAGTTTTTTCCCCCTATTCCTACTCGGTTTTCTTTTTCTGAATCTACCATTGGACAGCGGTCCAAACTATTTCGCAGTCGGCATGTCGATTGCGTATTCGGGCTTTGCGGTCAAGCTTGCGAAAATGTGCTGTACATTCCCGCGGTTTAGCGGGTGTTTTGCCCAGCATTTCCAATCGGTCGTTTTGTAATCTTTAGGCAGTTTGATAGCCCTGGAATGAGAGGAAGGGCTTTTATCTTCGCGGGAGGCCAATTGGGGGATCCAATGCACCTCTTTTTCAAGACCCCCAATGCCGATTAGGTTTTTAAGAATTTGCGTAGTGCGAATTGCGAAACGTGCCGCCTTACACGCGATGAATTCGCGTTTTACGCGGCTGCGGCCATCGGCTCGCAGTCGAACAAGATTCCACGAGGGATTGCACATGCGTGCAGCATAACGGCGCGAGAAGTACTTCAGATTAACGAAATCACAAAAAAAACGGATCGCTAGGCTCCATCTGTGCTTGGGACCGCTTTTGCACCGTCGAAAGGCGCATTCCAGGCTCGGTGGGACCGATCCCATCGGGCAATATCCAACCCCGTAGGGTACTCGACCGATATCAATAATATTATATACAATATTTAACTTCCAGACAACAAAAGACAGTAAGACAAATGGTCACGCCGTAAGCCCAAATTGGACATCTCAGCGCTGATCCTGGACTGGTAATTACAGGGGTGTGTGTTCAGTTCTCTCATCCTAGCAGTTTGTCGGAGAGACAAGTACTTTTACAACATGAATAGCCCTACAGGGCAAAATGAGCAGTTGATTGCGACAAAACAAGCGTAAAACAGTGTGCATTTCATGGAGGGCAAACCACCTTCTCTCAGCGAATAGCAGGCGCGCCAAAGCAGCCCCGGCTAAAGCAAACCCTTTGCTTGGTAGAGGGTGTGCATGCGTTTGAGGTTGAACGCTAGGCAGACCAGACACCATTCCCCGGCTGCTGCCAGCAGGCCGCGCAGAGAAAACTGGCGGAAGCCCAGGACTTCCTTGATGATACCAATGACGGGTTCCACTGTGCATTTGCGTAAACGGTAGCTGGCTTTGCCGATTTCGGTTTGTAGTTTGTAAGCCATCTTGACTTTCGGACTGGCATCTTCCGGTGGCGGAGCAGGCATTTGTTCAAAGAAGGTACGCCAGCTTTTGTGGTGAGGTTCGCGACCGGTAGCAATGTAAGGATCAATGCCAAGCTTCTCAAGTGCTGCGATGTTCGCTTTGCTGAAATATCCATAATCCAAAGCGGCAGCCTTTGGTTTGCCTACTTTTGGAGAGATGGCATCCAGGGTTGGCTCAGCTTCTTTTTTGTCATTCGGATGGTTCGAAAGTGAAGGCGCCACAATCAAGAGGCTCTCCTGCTCCACAGCAACTTGAACGTTGTAATGCTGGTCGAAGCCATTATTGGTGCTGTTTTTCATGATGCGAGAGTCCGGATCAGTGAAGTTGTACTGATCTTTGTCCCGTGGTCCCGGCTGCGGTGGTTTCGGTTTGCGACCTCGGGGTTTATGCCCAGTTTTGCGAGACTTTTCTTCCCGCTCACGCTGTTTGGCTTCGTATTCAGCCCTCTCGGCTTCATATCGTTCCTGCGCACGGGCTTCTAAGACGGCTTTGGCTTCTGCCAGATTTGCCAAACGTTTCTTGCGAATGGCAATTTCGTCTTCAATGACGAGCCCTTCCGGCAACTGGAGATCACCCTGATCAGCTTGCTCACCGAGTTCGAAGAGTTTGTTCACTTCCTGGCGCAGTTGGGTCTCTAGTTTTATCAGACGCTTGTAACTGACCGCTTTGCTCTTGGATGCATCAGCATGCACCTTGCTACCATCCAGACTGATATTACCCAACTTCAGCACCTCAGCAACTTGGGCCAGGAGCAAGATCTGCACAAATAACTCTTGGATCTCAGCCAGAAAGGTTTTGCGAAAGTTGGCAATTGTGTCGTGGTCAGGATGCAGCCCACTGGCAATATAGCGGAATGGGATACTCTCATAGGTGGCTTTCTCAATCTTACGAGAACTGAACACCCCGTTGGCATAACCATAGAAGAGCAATCCCAACAGGATCTCTGGCGCAATAGGTTGACCACCCGTCGGTGCATATTGTGCATAGATCATACCCAAATCCAACTGGGCGATAACATCCACCACAAATCGTGCCAAATGATTGGATGGCAGGGCTTCTTCCAGACTGATTGTCTGTTTGAGCATCACTTCGTAATTGGGTTTCTTGAATTTTCTAGCCATGCCCGTAGATTATCACCGATTTCGCTATCTCAGGTTGCTCTCCGACAAACTGCTAGCACATTCTTCATGATTTACTCTGCTGGAGTAGCGATCCGTTGGGCTACGTTATATCCTTTACCGCCTCACCCGTCCAGCGATGGAAAACCGGCATCTCCCGACCGATTAGCTCCTGTTTTGTGCGGAGCCATGAACTTAACCAGGTCTCGTAATCGCGCAGTTCCGTCTCCGGAGCTTGCCTGCTCCGGGCGACGAAGCCGGGGAACATGGGCCGGATCGTTGGTCGACCGACGGGATGGTAGCGGAAGTCCATGCTCCAACGAATTCCAGTACTCCTATTTGCCAACGATCCGTGCGCTGTTCGCGAAGTTAGAAATATTGCGCTTCCAGCCTTGACCGGCAATGAGATCAAATCGTTCGTCGGGATGAGCTCGTCCGGAATGATGGTGCCGTAATGTTTGCCGTTCTTAATAACACGGACGTGTTCCATTAGCCCGTACTCGTGGCTGCGCGGCCACACCTGAAGACAGCCATTCTCTTCTGTCGCATCAGAAATCGCAAACCATGAGGTGATCACATCCGAATCGTCTGCCTCCGGTAGCGTGCCGGATTGGTCCTGATGAAAAGCTGCTGTGCCGACCAGATCAGTGATCTCGTCGGTGAGCCTGTCAACGGGTATTTTGAGGCGCACGTGGTGGGCCGGCGTGCAGAATATTTCGGGGCCAAGTAACGATTCCACGGTATCGAGTATCCGTGGACTGCGCAAGAGATTGAAGACCGCAGGGCCAAGATGGAACGGGGAATCTGCTTCGATCCTGGCAAACGGTAGAGTGATTTCGAAGTAGTGGATGTAGAGCTCTCCCATCTCATTCAGCACTTGCGTTATTCGTTGATCGAAAGGCAGGTCGCGATAATCGGACGATAATAGCCCCTCAGAATGCCACTGTGTCGCCAACTCGTCAAGCCGCTCAGTATATTCGTCGACCAACGGTTGAATGTCGCGCTCGACGTCGAGTACGTCCTCCACGACGAGAAAGCCTTCTTCCTGAAACTGTTTGACATTTGCTTGATTTAAGGCTGGCATGCTTAACTCCTCTACTAGAGCTACGAAGACGACGTTAGATCGATTTTATCTGTACTCGTCCGTCAATTTCGCTGCTGGCCTGCGGATTTAACTGGCTTGTTCCAGCTTTCAAATCCACAGAAAGGTTTTCAATTCGGCCAGTACCAAAATTATCTGATACAACCGGACTGATCGAAAGGACGGCGTCCGGCAGATGCAAGCGCAACCTACTGGTCTCGCTGGCAAGTCCGAGCACCCGTCCGGCTTTATCGCGATCGTCCCTTCCTTCGGGGTGATATCTTTCACCCGATGCAGACAAGATGGTATTCAGGCAACGTAACGCGTGGAATGACGATCTTGGGTTAGACAAGCGATCTAAAAGGCCGTGATTGATGTCACTACTGCGATCCACATCTACAAGCGGATCGAAAAATATACGACATCCCGCAAGCATCTCGGCCGCGAACAGCGCTTCCGCTGCGCGTTCGGCATTGGCATTCTCGTCCGCGCCAGGAAATTGTACGACAAAGTCGAGATTGCTTATCTGGCTCAATGGCATTACCTGCGTAAACGTTTCCATCTGATCCCATGGATGCTCCGCCACCACGATCAGACAGACCGCTTTATCTAAGAGCATGTCCAGCTTGCTCAGGTGCCGGTCAAGCACGGCCAGCTCGTCTGCGCGGTAACCGATTCGTGTTCGTGGGTGATGCACTCCTGATTCGGGTTCCTGTGCCAACAGAGGAGCAATTGAAATCGGGATTCCGATTGTGCGAATTTGAGCCAGCATCTTGAGACAGGCTGGCTCTGGTAGCAGCGCGCCCGGAACCTGCAACTCGACCGTGTCGAGTTGGTCTCGATAGCTCTTTACCTCATCGACAAGATTGAGCCACCCCGACCAGAGCCATACTGCGGTCAGTTGCATGCCCTCATCGCGTGCCACTTTTAGACGTTTCATCTGAACGTCATCTTGCAAGTCTGCGGCAGGTATTCGCAGGTGCCGCACGCCGAGTTCCATACATGCCAACAAAGGGTAGTCGTCGCGCACACGTTGTCGGACGGCGTCCGGCCAGGCATGTACCCCGCCGGTGATTGACGCCAGCGGGTGACGCAGATATACACCCAACGGTGAGTCTGGCAAGTCGCGCGAGGTGCGCGTTATGAGTCGCTTTTTAGAATGCTCGCTCGTCGTCGTCTCACCATTCGTACGGACGAGGTGCATGCGGACGCCATCGGCATGTACCCGAGCAAGATAGAATCCCAGTTTCTCCACATCATTTTTTCCGCGGTGGTCGGGGAGTACAGGGAACACTTCATTAAATCCCGGGCGAGAGAAGCTTGTAGAGGGGACGCCAAAAAGACGCGTGGAGCCCACAGTGTTGAAGGCGGAGAAATGAGTGTGACCCGTACAAATCAACTCTACCTCGTGTTCGCAGAATAAACCCAGCAGCCATTCGCGTGCCGGCTCGTCCAGGCAGTTATACGACCCAAACCCCGGCTCATCCCTGTCCACAATAAATAAGGGCATATGCATAAAGACGAATATGCGGCTGCTACGGTTTTGAGCTAGATCGGTTTCCAACCATTGCCGCTGCAATTCGGCCTCTGGAAGTTGTGAGCCAATTATTTGAGTATTCAGGATGACAAAGTGCACATCTTGTCCGTCAAAGCTATACCAGGAAGGACCAAACTGGGCGTGCCATTCGGCAATGCCCTCAGCTTGAACCCACGCGGCTGGAACAGTGTGATTGGGCTTGTCGCCGATATCCATATTTCCTGCGACGTGATACGGCCTGAGTCCATGCTGATCAAATTGCGCCCGGGCTTCTGCTCGCGACTGGACAAAGTCTCTTTGTCCAGGATAGGCCTGTGTTAGATCGCCAAGGTGAATGACGAAATCAGGATTAAGGGCGGCCGCCAATTTTAACGCCTGTGCAGCACGTTTGGACCAATGACGAGTGCAGCGAAGATCGTCTGCATCAGAAGTGGTCACCTCAGGATTTCGAAGATAATGTGTGTCACTGAAGACCACAAATTCGAAAGATGCTTCCGGTAAGAAGGTGCGGTCAAACATCAAGCCAGGCATTAAGTTTGTCTCACTCTTTCGTATGGATTTCGCTGAAAGCAGTGCTTTCGACTGACCGCTTTCCGATCCCAGTTTATCGCGAAAGTGATTCTTTTGCAGGGCACAATTGCTCAAGCCAGGCTAAATTCGGTGGCGACCAGTGAATGGCAACCTTCATCAAAGCGCCTCTAGACCCAATACCTTTCAAATAAGGGCCAAAGCTTGCCGGAAAGGTTGTCGGGGTTGGGGCCAGTGATAATGCTCCGGCTGTTTCAGGCGGAACTTTGACATCTTGCGTTTGACTACACGCGGGTTTGAACGGGCACGGCGGAGAGGCAGACGAACGTCAGCGATGTCATGCAACAAGCGGTCATAGAGTTGGCCGAGTTGGTCAACGGCCGTCTTTTGAAACTCGGCGAGCGTGTCGCGCACGAGTTCGAGTGCATGCACAAAGCTGAGTTGGTCGGGATCGAGACCGGTGCGTTGGGCAGCCGCATGCATCAGGAAGCGGATGATGAAGTGTGCGATGAGCAGGCCATACAGTTCCTGAATGACCCCGACCGGCTTGAGACTGCGCAGCGGGCGTCCGGCCAGACGTTGATGGGTGTCGACTTCATCGATGACCAATTCGATTTCCCAGCGTTCGTGATAAGCTCGCGCGAGTTCCAGGGCTGGGAAGGCTTCGGGGTTCAGCAAGGTGGTAACCAAGCGGTGCACTTCACCGTAACCGGGGAGTGCCGGGTCACTTATGGTGTATTCGACGATGCGCACCAGGAGGCGCTCGCCCCGCTTGCGGCGCTGGTAGTCGGAGGGGGTCAGGTAGGCGGTGTAGGAGCCATCTGGCAATGGACAGCGGTTTTTAGGCTTGACATGGGCTGGAAATCGGCTCAAAATGTGTCCCCCGCGCTCCAAAACCATGCGCAGCATGTCATAATCATGAAACCCACGGTCCCACATCACCAACATGCCCATCTCGACCGAGCGCAACAGGCGAAAACCACCTATGCGCTCGCTGGTGTGGCAAGGCCAGAAGCCCGCATCGACAATCGTATGCGTGCCGCACTCGACCAGATACACCCCTTGCACCTGCGGAAAAGCGCTCTGGCCGCGCGGGCTGTGGTGCCGTCCAAAAGCCGCCGCATTCTCCGGCGTGTCAGCCACATCTTCAACCGTGCCATCGATGGCCATCAGGCGCAATCCAAAGAGGAACGCGCCGGCTGTCTCCGTCGTAGCTATCGGTCGACATACATGCCGAAACAAACGCACGACCGGTCGAGCACCCAGTTGATAGCGCCGATAGGTAATCGCACTGTCTTTCGGTACCGCGTATTCCGGATTGTTCCAGATGTACCGCAACCCCTGGGCGATCTTACGCATTACCCGCCCCAGAGAAGATTGCGTGTAGATGTTCATTGTGATGATTAAAAACACTGTCACGACCAGATTCAATTTGCGCTCGCGTTGCGTTTTCAAGCCTTCTGCCTCCAACGCTGCTTCGACCACATCTGGCGGAATAACCCGGCTCAGGCTTGTAAATGTCAGTTCCCGGCAAAACTTGCTCTCAATGTCAACCTCGCGTAATCTGTATCCCATCAGGTGGCCCCCTGGCATCTTGCGAATTTGTATATCTCACAAGTATGCCTCGGGTGCCACCTGTTTGCTTATTTGAAAGGTATTGCCTCTAGACCTCCACCGTCAACGATTTCAACTTGCGCAATCCCACCAGCTTCGCGTACTCCAAAGTCTGGTCCGGCAGGCGCATGTTCGGGTAGCGCTGTAGGAGTGATTTCAGGGCGACTTGCGTTTCGATGCGCGCGAGCGCCCCGCCGATGCAGAAATGAATGCCGTATCCGAAACCGATGTGTTTATTTGGCGTACGTGTGATGTCCAGGCGGTCCGGATCAGGAAAATGGTATGGATCGCGGCCGGCTGCTCCGACGAACAGTGCGATATGTTGACCCCTTCGAATGATATCGCCGTGAAGTTCGATATCTTCGCTGGCAACGCGCATCTGACGCTGCACTGAGTTGTCATAGCGGAGGAATTCTTCCACCGCTGACTCAATCAAGTTGGCATTCTCTCGGAGCAGTTCCATCTGATCTGGATTGCGGAACAATGCCAGCATTCCATTCCCTATCAAACCCTCGGTAGTCTCAAAGCCGGCGTTGAAGAGATGTACGATAGACGAGAAAAGTTCGTCCTCCGTGAGAACATCGCTCTCGTCCTGCGACGAGACCAAAGCTGTCAGCATGTCGTCTCGCGGGTCATACCGTCGATCATCCACGAGACGTGCAATATACTCGGTGGCTTCTAATACGCTCTCTTGGGCACGCGCGGTCTTTTCTGGGGTCACAGCTCCAATAGAGAGGAAGCCAACGATGTCATCTGACCAGCGTTTGAATTTGTTGCGATCGGTGCGCGGAATCCCAACCAACTCACAGATCACGATGGCGGGCAGCTGAAAGGCAAACTCGCCCACCAGGTCGAAATGTTGCCTGCTCTGCACCGCATCCAAAAGTTCGTTGACTGTCTCCTGAATCCTTGGCTTCAGGTTGTTCACCTTGCGGGGTGTAAATGCGCCGCCGACCAGCTTGCGGATCCGCGTGTGATCGGGCGGGTCGGTGAAAGCCATGTTATTACCCATGCGCGTTGCCAACGGACGATACCGCTCGTGTGCGCCTGCTGGCAGCTGGGCCATGAGGGCGGGAATGCGACCGCCATTGTTCAAGCGCGGGTCGCTCAGGCCACGCTTGACGTCGCCAAAACGAGTCAGAAGCCAGCCATTTAGCTTGTCGCTCCAGTATGCCGGCGCCTCTACGCGCAGCCGATGGTAGAACGGATAGGGATCGTTGAAATACTCTGGCGTTAGGAATTCACTGTCGAAAGATTCATTGGCCAAGGTGCCTCTAATGAAATTCATCGCGCTATCCATCCTACTCGGGAGTCGGAGGGTAATGCAGTCGCAGATTCCGGCCAATGCGGGGAGTTCCTTCGATTGTCCAAGTCTCGTGTGTCGATCAGCACGCCTTTCCTTTACCGGTAGTTTCGCAAATGTTCTTCGGGCCGGAGATTGCCTGGAAAATTTGTGGTTATATGGAAATCGAGGACTCGACAATCAAGTCCTCTCTGTACATGATCTAGCGTGGCTATCGAGTCTGGAAACAATGCCAAACCCAGAGTCAAAGATGGACCAATCGATAAATAGTATATCATATATTTAATTTAGAACTTACGGCTTATGTGAAGGCAGGGAGTTCTCGTTTTCCAAAGAACAGATAAAAAGGTAATCTCACCCAAATGAACGGCCAAATCCAAAGGGGCGAGATTACCGATGACGACACAAGTGCCGCTACTGGCGACTATTTTGGCAGATATTCCAGACCCACGTCAAGCGCGCGGCAAACGCTATCCGCTGAGAGCGATGCCGAACGTGGTCTGCCTGGCGTTGTTGAGCGGCTACCAAACGGTCAAAGCCATAGCCGAATGGGGGACGAATTACGGAGAGCAATACGTCCTACGCCTGGGGTTCAAAGAAGAACATGGATATCCGGCGCAGTCCAGTTGTTACCGCGTGTTGGGCCAGGTGGACTGCGCAGCGGTGGAGCAGGGACTACGCCTCTGGTGCGGGCAAGTCATGGCCACGTTGAGTAGCGAGGCCGAATTGGTAGGTGCGAGCATTGACACTTGAGCCGCACACAGTGCAGGTGTGGCAATGGAGTTGACCCGGTAAGGGGCTCTTCCGCATATTTCGTGCTTAATCATGACGCGTGAAGGAGATTATCCAAATGGGACACGTCGGCCGCAGCCCTGCCGAACTGGCCCGCGAGTTTGAGCCCTCCGGACAGACGATCCTCACTGGGGTCGTGGCCTCGGTCCGCCAAGAAGCCCTTTGTACATAGATGCCGTGACCCCAGAGCATAAAAGGCTTATCGAAAAGACGCTCGGTGACCACGGATACCTCTAAGTCCAAATAGCAAGCTCGCGTGAGTCGGTCGGCTGCGCGCGGTACGTCCGGGACGGCTGACAAAAGTAAAAGCTCTTGCACTGCGTCTGATCAAGATGGGTGCAATGGCTTCTTTTGCTGCAACGGATTACGAGCAAGTATGGCTCGAGCTCGCCCATCGTCCCTTCTCGGCGCTCGCAAAGGTGTGTGAGTAAATGTTGTCAGTTGTGTCCGTTGAGACATGCGGATGGATTCCCGTTCGCCCCTGTACCCCTTCGGGTGTTCCGCAGGGACGAGCGGGTGTCCAGAAAATCACAATGGATTCTGAACCTTCGCTCGCACACTAGCAAAGCTGCATGGATAATAACTGCCAACGCACGCTAACCATACTTCCGAACCGCCGCTAAGAAATCCTTGCCTTGCTTGGTTTCAAAAATATCGAAAGAACCGTAATCTAATCACAACTCATTATAAAGAGACCCAACACCCTTGCTGGTCAGATTCAATGACCGCATCGATCACTTCTTGAACCTTAAGGCCCTCGTAGAAATTAGGCACTACTTGACGATCTTCCAAGATCGCATCAATGAACAGACGTGGCCCCACCGATTGTTTGACAAATGGATCCAGTCGGTTGGTTTCATCCACTTTCCCCAGAATGCGTTCAGGTACTTGCAATGGCTGGATATGTTCCTGATCGTGCCGGGCACCACGCAATTCTATCCCTCCTTTGGCCCCGGCAAACTCAAAATCAGCTTCAAGAGTGCCCAGTTTGCCATGCAAAGTAATACGTTGTTCAAAAAGGCGATCACCAACATGGGCCATGTTACTGAGTTGGATAAGCCCTTGCACTCCACTCTCGAACTGAACGGCTATGATAGCTGAGTCATTGGCCGGGTCAAGAGGCTGATCGTTAAAACCTGGAGAATTACCGAAAGTAGTCAAGTGTGCACAAACCTTGGTGATGTCACCAAGATACCATCGCGCTAAGTCGATCAAATGAGATCCGGAACCACCTAACACCCCACTTGAACGGCGCCGGTCGGAAAGCCAACTGTACTTCTCACGATCTCGCCCGCCATCAGTCAGAAAGTTCATGTAGCACTGGTAGCTGCGTCCGAGATAGCCCTCATCAATCAATTCTTTTAGATAACGATACTCGGGCATCCATCGCCACGTGAAGAGTATCATGTGGACGACGTCTGTCGCCTGTGCTTTTTCATACATCTTTCTGGCTTGCTCGGCGTTGAACGCCATCGGCTTCTCGCACAATACATGCAGACCAGCATCCAGGGCGTCCATGGTCATGGGGTAATGCAAATCAGGAGGTGTGGCGACAACTACAGCCTGCAAGTTGCCATTTTCAATCATGTCGTGGTAGTCCGTGAACACGCGGGAGATGTCATATTTCCTGGCCATTTCTTCGGCCCGGTCACGGTTTCGGCCACAAATGGCCGCAACCTCCGCCAATGGATGGCTCTTGAGACTGGGCAGATACATTTCATCTGCCCACCAACTTGTACTGATGATGCCCACATGTATTTTTTCAGACACGGTTACAGTCCTTTCTTTGGCAAGGTTCTACTCGTACTGGGAACCGGCTAACGCCAGGCGTAACCAGCGCCGCGAGCGAGCCAAGAACGTTCAAACTACCAGAGCGGTCGCGAGTCGAGGCTGCCGACTGCGCCGACGCGATAGCAGCGTCTGGTTCACCCAGTTGTCAGGCCGCCTCATGGCCAACGATGTCGGACTTTGACTTGATTCTCAAGGCCAATCCAGCAAGCGCCCCTCCCGTAGACTGGCTTCTAGGCTTCTTCCAACTCCGACCTGATTATCGCCTTATATTTTCTCTTGTGGGATAACCGGTTTACTCTCTACAAACCGCCACCTCACCACTTCAGGAAGTTTTGTATAGTATTTTAAAATGGTCGCCGGGCTATTGCCGGTGTTTATCATCACCAGCGCCGGGCTTTGCTCTAGTTCGACACTCCGCGACACATAGGTGGTTCTGAGTGAGTGCCAGCTGATGACAAAGCCTAAGGCCAGACGGGAATACTTTTGGACAACTCGCTCCACTGTCATTTTTGAGATGGGAAACAGGAGCTTGGGTTTTTTTGTTTGGGAGTTGAGATACCTATTGATTGTGCCCATTGTTTCTATGGTGGGCACCCAGTCACCCAGTCCTGAATGTACTGGGTCAGGACGGACAGACTGGACGTGGTAACCAAACGCCATTTGTCCTTCTTCTCATCTCAAATATTGATCATCCCCCGCTCAAAATCTATTTCGCTGGTCCGGATCCCAACTACCTCAGAAACTCTCAGGCCAATTGAAAGCCCCAGCCGTATAAGTGCATCGTCTCGGATGTTTTCTATCTCTGAAAACAGTAATCTAATCTGGGCTTCAGATAGTGCCCGATTGGATGCCGCTTGCGTTTTTTTATCGCTAGTGCTTTTGTTTTTGGTTTAGCCAACTGCTTCATAAGCCCCTTTTGGTCGTGTCTTATTTTATCCGCTAATAGGACATTGGGGCAAATATATCACTTTTTCAAAGGAAGCAGGCGAGCAAAAAGGGCTGTTTTTGTCCTATTTAGTAGGTTACACTGAGTCGGATTTTCGTAGAGATTGTCGAAGCGTGTCTCCCATTACTGCACCAATGTGCGGCTAAAGCTTGTTCTGCCGGAGCCCGCCCGCCACGCAGCAAGCGCCGCGCAGGCGAGCACTAGCAAGGGCGCAGCGGAGCGAAGAGCGCAGCGTCCCTTGCCAGCGCACAGCCGGAGCGGCAGACTGCGGAGTGCGGGCGGGCAGAGGGAGAATAGGCGACCCTGTTCTGTTGGTGGTTCCTGTCAGTCTTTTGGGGTAGTGGCCGGTTGTTCGATTTCTGCGTGAGCTTGGGGCCAGTCAGCCACCCGGATGGCTTCAACCTCGTGCATGGCTGCAGTGAACTGGGCATAGACCGTCTCATCATAGACGCGGGCGTACAGGAGGGTTTGGTTGATATGCTGATGCCCGAGGAATTTCTGCAAAGATAGAATGGGCATGCCCTGGTTGACGAGTAACGTCGCAATGGTGTGACGCAAGCGATGAGGCGTGACGTCGGCAACGCCGGCCAATTCGCCGAAGCGGCGGAGCCGTCTGCGGAGGAGTATGGCGTTGGACGGTTTGCCCGAGTGGAGCAAGAGGTGGTCCGTCATGACCCAGTGCATTCACCCAGTCACGAATGAACTGGGTCGTGATGACTGGGTGACGCCAGTCTCGCGTTCGGCCAGATAGACTTGAATGGCCTGGACCAGTTTTGGGGACATGGGGATGACGCGGTCGCGGTCGCCCTTTCCAGAAGTTATGCGCAAGCGTTGCACCACGTCCAGTCTGTCCGTGACTGGGAAGTGAGGTCGCAATCGCCCAGACGCAGATTGATTGCTTCACTGACACGCAAACCACCATACCGACCCAGTTCGTTCGGTACTGGGTGGGCCAGCAGATAGAACCAAGCGCCCAGTCATCACGATGCAGTCTGCACGTGACTGTACGAATGAACTGGGTCGTGACGATTGAAGCGGTCGTGATGGGTGGTATCCAGCAGCACTTGCTCTAGGCCTGTGGCATTACCCTGGTTTAGTGGACAACGAGATAAGATAGATTCACAGATCAGGGAGGACCCAAATGAGTACATACCGGAAGACATACACGCGCGAATTCAAGGTCGAAGCCGTTCGGTTATCGTATGATAGCGACACAGCGGTTGAGCAGCTTGCTTTGGATTTGGGAGTAAGTAGTAGCAGTCTGAATCGCTGGCGGGCTGAATACGCGGCTGATGGAGCGCAGGCATTTCCCGGAAAGGGAAAGCCGAAGGAGCGCGACCGCGAGCTGGCCGAGTTGAAGCGCGAATTGCACGTGGTGCGCCAGGAACGGGACATCCTAAAAAAAGCCATGGCGGTGTTTGCGCGCGAGCAGAAGTGAGATTTCGCTTCATTGACGAACACAAAGGCGAGTACAGCATCAGTCTGATGTGTCGGGTACTGCAAGTCACACGTAGCGGCTACTACGCCTGGCGCAAGCGGCCGGTCAGCCCGCGCGAGCAAGCCAGCCAGGCGTTGGGACGCGAGATCAGAGCGATCTTTGAGCAGCATCGCGGCGTCTATGGCTGTCCGCGCATTCACCGCGAACTACAGGACCGCGGCATCCGCTGCGGCCACAACCGGGTGGCCCGTCTGTTGCGCCTGCATGGCCTGCAAGCCCGACGCAAACGGAGCTACAAGGTGACAACCCAGTCGAAGCACAGCCTGCCCGTAGCGCCGAATTTGCTCGTTCAGGACTTCACGGCCACTGCGCCTAACGAAGTGTGGCTGGCCGACATCACTTACATTGCAACCAGTGAAGGTTGGCTCTATCTCGCAGCAGTCCTCGACCTGTACTCGCGACGGATCGTCGGCTGGGCACTCGGCAAACGCTTGGGCCGCCAACTGACTTTGGATGCTTTGGAGATGGCTCTGCGTTCGCGAAAACCGCCGCCAGGTCTCATCCATCATTCTGACCGGGGGAGTCAGTACGCCAGCGCTGAGTATCAGGCGCTGCGCAAGCTTCATGACATCACGCCCAGTATGAGCCGAAGGGGAAACTGCTACGATAACGCCCCCATGGAGAGCTTCTTTGCCAGCCTGAAATCCGAGTGTGTATACCAGCAACTGTACGCCAGCCGGGCCGCTGCTCGCACCAGCGTCTTTGACTATGTCGAAGTGTTTTACAATCGGCAACGGATGCATTCGGCCCTGGATTACATGAGCCCACATGCCTATGAACAATTACCTTTAGTGGCTTAACCAACTGTCCACTGAATCGGGGTAATACCACTGGAATTGTTCGACCGGTAAGTAGCGTGGCAGGTGCTTTGGTTGCGTTGGCGCTTTCACCAACAAGACGGCGCCATTGGTGACCAACTCTTGTTCCAAGAGGTCGCGCCAGAAAGCCCGAAACAAGCTCAACTCAGTGCCAATGCTGCTCGGCTTGAGACCATCCGCTTGGCGCTGGTGCATATAGGCCAACAAATCCGCGCGTTGGAGTTGATCCAGTTGCGCCCAGCCGCGATTTCCCGGTCCCGCCGGGACCAGCCAACGCCCGATGCGGCATAGAAAGCTAATCTGGTAGAGAGCACGCACTGTGACTTGATGCGCGGTCCAACCCGAAATGTGGCGCAGGACATGCTGAGAGATTTCTTTCCAGAGCCATGCAGGTAGGTCCGCGCCACACAGTCACGTGCGGACTGCATCGCAGAGTGGCGTGCGCACTCCACGCTGTGATGATGCTGGAGCTTGGCAATGACCATTTCAGGTTTGGGATGATCATCCCGGGTAGCCGGTGGGAAAGGCGCTTGGAGCAGGTCGCCCGGCGAGCAGACATCCGTCTGAAAAAGCAAGTCCAGGCTCTGCATAGCCTGCAGGAAATCTTCCCGCACGGCTGGATTGGCGCCGTCGATGTAGAACTGGGTCGTATGCAAATCGCTGTGGCCGAGTAGCTTCGCCAGGCTGTCGATAGGCATAGCCTGTTCGGTCAGCCGCCGGGCGAAGGTGTGCCGGAGTTGATGACAACGTGGAGTGCGCACGTCACTCTGCAACTCAGGCTAACCCCCGCCTGCAGACAGTATTGTTTCAAGCGATACTGCACACCGGCCGCACTTAACCGGCGGCCACCCAGTACCGAGCGAACTGGGTCGGTATGTTGATTGAGAAACAAAGCCGAGACTTTACCTTCAGGCCGCGCTTGTACCCAGGCATCCAACTGTATCCAAGTCTGCTCAGTCAGCCAGGCGATGCGTTCCTTATCGCCTTTTCCACGTACCCGCAGGCGATTTAGGTCTGGCGGCTGCGCACATTCGACTGAATTCAGATCGAGCGCGACCACCTCCCCCACGCGCAGACCAGCCTGGACCATAAGCATAAAGATCGCCAGGTCACGTGGGTCGCTAATGACTGAAAAGAACGCAATCACAGCATCATCCCGCACGTCACGCGGCAGGTGTCGCCCGCGCTGAATATGGTGTCGCTTCCAACGGACAGGGTTTTGCCAGTTGTCATCATCTTCTTCCAGAATGAGAAATTGGAAGAAGCTGGAGAGCGATGCTAGGCGCCTATTGATCGTGTTCGGTTTCAGTTGCTGCCGGCTTTGGTCTTCGACAAAGGCATTGATCCCAACCCAGTACTTTTGGGACTGGGTGGTCTTGACCTTGATTTCACGCAACTGCTTGTCCCCAACAAAGCGTGCGAAGATCTTTAGATCGCTACTGTAATGTTTGGACGTTGACCGCTCGGGGAAGCGGCGTTCGAGGTAATGAGTGAATCTTGCGATAGCATTCTGCATCACGACCCAGTGCATTCGTGACTGGGTGGCAGCTCTCCTTCACTTTCTTTCGCCAAGTGTAGCCGAAGAGCCACCGACTCAGTGTAAAGTACTAAATAAGACAGGGGATACGGTGAGTTTTTGGGGGTCAAAAATTGGCATTTGAACCACAGCGAACGGTAGGTCGGTATGCTAAAGGACTGCCCGACTCGCTTGAAGTAAGGCAGCTGTGCCGGTAAAGATCCGGCTGCGGTCAAGTTCGGGTTCACAGGATGGGTCAATCTTCCTCCTTGGCGCGCCCGATATCTGCGACCGTCCTCTGCCGCTTTGCCAGGATTAATTTCGAAACGTCGAGATGTTGATAATCGGGATCAACGAAATGTTACCTGAGATCCGAACGCCGGTTGCATGAAGATGGACCCCCGATATTTACCCCAGATTGGTTAGCGTTGGTCTCTTCGCCGAATCTAGAACTAGTCAGCAAGCGCCGTCTTCTGGGGCGGCGTTGCAAATAGCGCCAGCACGATCAGCGGCGCGTACATGGCTAAGAACAGCCACAACGACGCGTCGTAGTCTCCCAGTTGATCATAGAGCGCGCCCATGATAAGCGGTCCAAGACTGGTGCCGGCGACGGCTGCAATCCGAACGCTGCCCGTGATTTTGCCGAGGTTGGCACGTCCGAAATAGCGCGGCCACGCAGTTCCCGTACTGACGATCAACAGCGCAAACCCTGCGCCGAACAAGATACTTGCAAACGACGCAAGAAAGACCGTGTCGGCTAGCATCAATACGCCGATGGCGGCGGTTTGCAAGGTCATGCAGGCGGATGCTAGCCACGATAACGGTAGTCGATCGGCCAGGAAGCCGCCGACCACCTGTGTGATCGCCGAACTAATCGCCAATGGCGCAAATGTGGCCACGGCTTCCGCCTCGGTCAGGCCGTGCGAAATATAGATCGGCATGGTGTTGAATGTGATTGCCGTTGCAATCATACCGACGATGACCATCATGCCCAGGAGAATCCAGTAGGCGCGCGTGCGCATGGCCTCCGCTAACGTGAAGCTATTCTCACCAAACCGAGATGGCGCGGCCGTATCTGACGCGGAACCATCCGGTATCTGTCCGATTTCCTCCGGGCGGTTGATATAGGCTACTCCAATGATCGGCAGCAGGATCGCCCAGACTCCGACGCCGAGCGACGCATAGACAATGCGCCAGCCATAGCGGTTGATCTGGTGCAGGATAAGCGCCGGCGCCACTGAGACAGTCGCAGCCATCGCAAGACCGAAAACCCCTTGCATGATTCCTAGCCGCGCCCGGAACCACATGCCGAGACTGTTGCTCGCACTCATGGTCAGCGCCCCCTGTCCAAAGAGACGGAGCCCGAAGAACCCCAGAAACAACCACGCCAGATTATGCGCCTGCGAGATAAAAATACAGGCCAGACCAAAGCATACGACGATGACGAGCATGACTCGCCGAATGCCAAAGCGATCCATCAAGCTGCCAATCCAGGCCTGGGGCAGGGACGCCAGCAACGTGCCAAGCGCGTAGGCGCCGGAAAGTTGCGTGTGGCTCAGGTCGAGTGTCTCCCGAAACGAGGTGTTGAATACCGAGACGCCCACCGTCTGTCCGGGCAATGTGAGCGCAAAGGCCAGCATGGCGATTGGGAGCATCGCCCAGCCGTAGAAAAACGGCAGCCGGCGGGCGAGCCGGTAAGGGAGCGCAGTCATGTGCGTTGTGTTTTGTGAAGGTGCCTAGTGGCCTCGGGTAGGCCGCGCGGATGTAACGCAGTACAGCGGGATAGATGATGAGACGGCGGAAGGGATCAATGAGTCGCATGTACCACAAGGTGACGTGGCCCACCGGTCGAACATAGATGCCCCAATAGAGGCGATAGCCAGAGGAACACTCCACCAGTGCGAAGACCGAAAACGCGTGCACCGTGGAGTTCTGGAGCTCCGATATCGCCTCCCGCAGAGAAATGAAGAGTACTCGAAATTTCTCAAGGAAGTTAGAAATAATGTGATCGAAAGGAGAGAAAAGCGCCCCAAAAGTATAGTCTCTTAGACGTGATAAAGACAGGAAGAAATCCGCGACTATTTGTGATTGGGGCGTGATTAGGCTGTAGTTCGTAAGCTTATTTTCAATCGGCTTGAAACGCCGCTGACGTATAACACCTACAGATATTTCGTCCATCATGACGAGGAACTCTTCGTCGCCTGGCAAGGCCAGCGTCAAGATGCATTGATGCAGCAATGACCTTCACATAACCTTAGGACCACGGATTAAACAATATGCAGTGAATCACGGGTGGGTCGGCACCGCGGTGTAGTTCCATTGCGGCAAGTAATCATCAAAGCGAATGGTCATTGTTGCTTTGAAATCAGCAGCGATCTGGCGACCCGTCTCGTAAGCTCGATCGAGGATCGACACAAAGACACGCAATCCGGTTGTCGTAGTTGTAGCGGCAATGAGTTCCTTCAAGAGTTCGATGCTGTGCAAAATGACTCCTGCGCACGCGCGCGTCAGATGCGGAAACAAGCGATGGTCAATGGGGTTGTATTTCGAAGTGTAAGGCGGATAATGCGCAACCCGGATTTCGACATCAATTTCATCTGCCAGCTGTTGCAGGTCTTGCTTGAAGATATAGTAACGGGCGCTGTTGCTCCCGCCACCCCGTCCAGTCGCCGGGACTGGGCAATCACATAGGAGCAGGATCGAAGTTGCCGCCGGATAATCAAAGCGCCCATGCGTGTTCCACCAATGCCGCAGACTATCCATTGCGAACTCGCTTGTGTCGTGACTGGTGCCCAACGTCACGTACCCGATGTTGCGCAGCACGTCGAATAGGCCGTGTGGAATAGCAAGCCCCGTGGCGAGCGAGGGAAAGTCATGGTCGTACACATGTATAGTTTCTTGCGTATAGAGCGTCCCGGCGCGAAAAAGGTTTCCAATCAGCTCTTTTTTTTCGTGTCCCTGCTCAGGATCGGGTTGCCGCGCGCGGCGTACTCTTCCCGCAAACGTGCGATATTCAGGAACTGTTCATCGCGCTGCACAGACTGACCGCCAGCGGTGGCTTTGAAAGCCTGACGCTTACGAAAGTTATGCTTCACAAGCAATTGGTCAACTACCGTCACACTCACATGGATGTCTTCGTCTTCCGCCAATCGGTCAACGATCTGCCCGCGCTTCAAGTTCGTCCATTTGACGTCGCTATCTGTTGGCAAGCCTGCCGTATGCTTCTCGAGCACTCGCAGAAACGCTTCGTCCAGCCCGGCAATGGTTTCAAACGCCGACTTGCGTCCGCCTCTGCGGCGGATACCCGGCTGCGCAAGAGTTGCCGGGTCGCCAAGCTCGGCCCGACCCCGTGCCACGGTGCGATAACTACATCCCAGCGCCTGACAAATGTAGCGCACACTTGCCGGGGCCGGCAGTACTCGGCGCCACCGCGCCCCAGCTTGGCTGCTTCTACGCCCGCATAGCGCCGCCGGTCTTTCTCCGACAGCGTTTCATAGAACCGTCTCATCTGCGCTTCAACTTTAGGAGGATATGGTTGTATTGGCATCGGCGTATTATAGTCAGCCACTCCTGTGGCAGGGTTGCTCTTCTTTGCTACTTCTCGCTAACTGTTTAATCCACGATCCTTAGCGTACATTTCTACACGATAATACCGGACACCCACAATGGCAAAAGTGCTCTAGTCGCTCACGTCGCTGATTGGTGCTTACACTGAGTTACCAATAAATATTCGCCGAAGAAGGACCGTAAGAGAAATTGGCGTCAAGTGCAAGCGATGTCCAAGCCAATGAGCCGGTAATTAGTGTTGCTCTGCCTCCGCCATTCTTTTGGCGTTTTGCAGCATCTCGTCAAGTTCAACTAGCCCCAACTCTATCGCCTTGAAGCTGGGCCAGGTGTCAACCTCAATGGCCTCCAGTCGAGACATCGCCTCCTTGAACTGCTTATAGAGTGTTTTATCATAAATCCGAGCATAGATCTGTGTGGTGTTTAGGTGTTGGTGGCCTAGAAGCTTTCTGAGCGAGAGAATAGGCATACCCTGATTGACCAACCTCGTTGCTAACGTGTGTCTGAGACGATGTGGGGAGACCTGCACACCACATTGCTGGCCATAACTGGCCAGCCGCCGCTGGATAGTACGTGGCGTTGGCGAGCGCCCCCGTAATAAGAAGACATGGTCGTCGTCAGGCAAGTTTGGGCGCTTGTTCAGATAACGCCCAAGGGCACTCATGAGTTGCGGGTTCAGGTAGACCACGCGGTCGCGGCCTGGCTTACCTCCTCGCACCGTCGCATTGCTAGCCGCTAGATTCAGGTCCCCCAGGCGCAGGTCTAGCAATTCCGAGAGCCGCACGCCGCTATCACGACCCAGTGCATTCGTCACAGAGTGAAGTGCGCACTCCACTTCGTGACAGTGGTATTACCCCGATTCAGTGGACAGTTGGTTAAGCCACTAAAGGTAATTGTTCATAGGCATGTGGGCTCATGTAATCCAGGGCCGAATGCATCCGTTGCCGATTGTAAAACACTTCGACATAGTCAAAGACGCTGGTGCGAGCAGCGGCCCGGCTGGCGTACAGTTGCTGGTATACACACTCGGATTTCAGGCTGGCAAAGAAGCTCTCCATGGGGGCGTTATCGTAGCAGTTTCCCCTTCGGCTCATACTGGGCGTGATGTCATGAAGCTTGCGCAGCGCCTGATACTCAGCGCTGGCGTACTGACTCCCCCGGTCAGAATGATGGATGAGACCTGGCGGCGGTTTTCGCGAACGCAGAGCCATCTCCAAAGCATCCAAAGTCAGTTGGCGGCCCAAGCGTTTGCCGAGTGCCCAGCCGACGATCCGTCGCGAGTACAGGTCGAGGACTGCTGCGAGATAGAGCCAACCTTCACTGGTTGCAATGTAAGTGATGTCGGCCAGCCACACTTCGTTAGGCGCAGTGGCCGTGAAGTCCTGAACGAGCAAATTCGGCGCTACGGGCAGGCTGTGCTTCGACTGGGTTGTCACCTTGTAGCTCCGTTTGCGTCGGGCTTGCAGGCCATGCAGGCGCAACAGACGGGCCACCCGGTTGTGGCCGCAGCGGATGCCGCGGTCCTGTAGTTCGCGGTGAATGCGCGGACAGCCATAGACGCCGCGATGCTGCTCAAAGATCGCTCTGATCTCGCGTCCCAACGCCTGGCTGGCTTGCTCGCGCGGGCTGACCGGCCGCTTGCGCCAGGCGTAGTAGCCGCTACGTGTGACTTGCAGTACCCGACACATCAGACTGATGCTGTACTCGCCTTTGTGTTCGTCAATGAAGCGAAATCTCACTTCTGCTCGCGCGCAAACACCGCCATGGCTTTTTTTAGGATGTCCCGTTCCTGGCGCACCACGTGCAATTCGCGCTTCAACTCCGCCAGCTCGCGGTCGCGCTCCTTCGGCTTTCCCTTTCCGGGAAATGCCTGCGCTCCACCAGCCGCGTATTCAGCCCGCCAGCGATTCAGACTGCTACTACTTACTCCCAAATCCAAAGCAAGCTGCTCAACCGATGTGTCGCTATCATACGATAACCGAACGGCTTCGACCTTGAATTCGCGCGTGTATGTCTTCCTGTATGTACTCATTTGGGTCCTCCCTGATCTGTGAATCTATCTTATCTCGTTGTCCACTAAACCAGGGTAATGCCACCAGTTCATTCGTGACTGGGTGACTGGGTGACTGACTTGCTCATGCCCGTTGCACCTCATCCAGCCCGAAATCTGTTCCGGGCTCCAATCCGTCCGCAACTTCTCCGCTATCAGTTGCCAGGTCTGCGGCCGGATGCGTACGTGTCGCCGTTGCCAGCGCTCCGACGCCAATCGTTGCGCTTGCTTGGGGCGGTAACCACGCAGGCCCCGATTGCGCCGCAACTCTCGACTGATGGTTGACTTATGGACACCCACCACCTGCGCGATTTCTGTTTGCTCATGTCCGGCTTTCTTCAAGGCGTATATCTGGTATCGTTGCTCTTGGGTGAGCTGCTTGTAGAGTTTCACGAGTGCTCCTTTGACTTGGTCGTCGAGAAGCGCTCATCCTACTGCAGCTCGCCTCTCTTTTCGACCTTCAAAGTTGCACTTGGTTGTTGAATCTACGTGATGAAATAGCCTTTTCCCCGAAAAATTAAAGCGTTCGGGATATTCTGGCTTGTTGAAAGAGACGTTGAGAATTAATCAGCCGGTGGGCACTCCTCTTCTTTTTGACTTCAAATTGGCGAACGAGGCGATGGCGCCGCAAATTGGACACCACTGGTCCCGAATCTATACTCATCTTGTGAACGAGTCAAACCGGATCAAAATATAAAACACCTTTTCCAACCCGAAGATACGAAGCAAGTGTTGGAGATGTATCGGAAGGTGTTGACAACCCAACTGATGGCATTACAATTCTCCCCACTCTGACAGGATTGCACCTCTTAGGATTAGGAAGGACATCATGACAGATTCACAATCGATACTCGAGAAACAGAAACAATATCTTTGGCCGAATCATCTACTTTATTACAGTGAGCCCATGCCTCTAGATCACGGCGACGGGGTCTATGTCTGGGATGTAGACGGAAATCAATACCTTGATTTCTTCGCCGGCATTCTGACAACAAGCGTTGGGCATAACAACGAGAAGGTTATCAATGCCGTGCGCGAACAACTCGGCAAATTGGTTCATAGCTCCACGCTCTATCCGAACGAGCAACATGTTCTGCTAGCCGAGAAAATTGCCGAGATAACGCCCGGAGACTTGCAACAATCCTATTTCACAAATTCGGGCACAGAGGCCAACGAAACTGCGATCCAACTTGCACGCGGGTACACAGGCGCACATGAGGTGATCGCTTTACGCAATGGCTACCATGGACGTTCTGCTATAGCGAGTAGCCTGACCGGTATTTCGGGCTGGCGCAACCCCACCGTCCAGACGAGCGGTATCAAACATGCGTTGGCTCCGTATTGCTATCGCTGCCCCCTGCAACTGACTTACCCTGACTGCGGTGTCGCCTGTGCAGAAGATATTGAGGACGTTATTAAAACCACCACACCCGGCCGTATTGCTGCATTCATCGCAGAACCCATCCAAGGTGTAGGCGGCTTTGTCACCCCTCCAGCAGAGTATTTCCAGATTGCCGAAGAGATCGTGCATCGCTACGAGGGTCTGTTGATCATCGACGAAGTTCAGACTGGCTTTGGGCGCACCGGCGAACACTGGTGGGCGATCGAGCATTCGGACGTTGTGCCGGATGTGATGACAATGGCGAAGGGCGTCGCGAACGGCTTCCCGATGGGGAATACGATCACAACAGCGGAGATCGCCGAATCTACAAGTGGCCAGGGACTCACCATCAGCACGTTCGGTGGCAACCCAGTCGTATGTGCAGCCTCGCGCGCCACAATCGATGTCATGGAGACAGAGGCAGACCCCCAGCATAGTCAGACCGTCGGTTCTCGGCTTCGCTCGGGCTTGGATGCGATGGCCGAGAAGTATCCGCTCATAGGCGATGTGCGTGGACGGGGACTGATGCAGGGAGTCGAACTGGTAACCGACCGTAAATCAAAGGAACCGGCAACGGAGGCAGTCAATCAACTCTTCGAAGCGACACGCCAACGGGGACTGCTGATTGGCAAAGGCGGAATGTACGGCAATGTGTTGCGTATATCTCCGCCGCTCACAGCAACGGAAGAGCATGTTGACGAGGCGCTGGAAAAAATTGAGCACGCCCTTGCCGAAGTCCAGGAGAACTTTTAATCGGGATCAAACAAAAATGACCGAACGCAGTCGAATTGTGTCCTGGGATGACCCGCATGAGTTGATAGCGGCTGCCGGAGAATTAAGCGGCTTGGAGTTATTCCATAAGATGGTGTCAGGTGAACTCCCACAACCTCCCATCGGTTATTTAATAGATATGGCGATGACCGAGGTCGAAGAAGGTCGCATCGTCTTCGAATTCACACCAGCAGAATTCCATTACAACCCAGTCGGTACTGTGCACGGCGGCATCCCTTGCACACTGCTCGATTCCGCATTGGCCTGTTCAGTTCAATCCATGCTGCCCAAAGGCGCATACTTCACTACACTCGAAATAAAAGTGAACATGGTGCGACCCATCACAATCGAGACAGGCCGCATGCGTTGTGAAGGCAGCGTGCTCCATTTGGGGCGGCGCACCGCAACCGCCGAGGGTCGCTTGCTGGACAGCAGCGGAAAGCCGTACGCCCACGGCAGCACAACCTGCATGATCTTTCGACCGGAGACCTAATGAGAGCCATCCGCTTCGACAACTTTGGCGAACCCGCTACAGTCTTGAAATTAGATGATGTCCCAATGCCTGTTCCCGGCCCAGATGAAGTACGTCTGCGTCTTACGCATCGCAGCCTCAATCCATCCGACCTGGCTACACTCCGTGGCATGTACGGAAGATTGCCGAAATTACCCGGCACACCGGGGATGGAAGGAATGGGAATCGTGGACGCAGTGGGCACTGGTGTAAAAGGCATCACATTGGGCACCCGCATGATTCCGCTCTCAATCGCAGGCTCCTGGCAAGAGTATGCTAATGTGCGTCCGGAATTTCTAATCCCGGCCCCAGAAAGTATAAGTGATCAAAGCGCCGCTCAGTTTGTTGGCAACCCAATTTCGGCCTGGGTCATGCTGACCCAAGACTTAAATTTACAGCCCGATGATTGGGTTTTGCAAACGGGGGCCGGATCCACGCTTGGGCGACTCGTGATCCAGATCGCGATATTGAAAGGATATAACACGATTAACTTTGTGCGCCGTCCGGAACAGGTGGACGAATTGCTGGAATTGGGGGCGGATGCCGCATATTGCACGGACGAATCAGACCTTGTAGAACGCGTGCGTGCGAAGACCGGCGGAGCTGGCGCTAGTGGCGCCCTGGACGCAGTCGGCGGCGAGACGGGTGCGCTGGCCTTGCGCTGTATAAGGCCCGGCGGAACGATGCTCGCCTATGGAATGCTGAGCAATCAACCCACCCCGGTCAGTAACGGAGAGATATTATTCCGGGGCACAACAGTGCGCGGGTTTTGGTTGGTGCAATGGTTCCGCACAACACCCCCTGAGGATTTGGCTCCGGTTCTCAATGAACTCATGGAGCTTTTTGCAAAAGGCGATCTTGTCCCGCCAGTCGACCGCGAATTTGACCTCGCAGATTTCCAGGCGGCCGTCCAATACGCAGAGCAACCTGGCCGTAAGGGGAAAGTGCTTTTCACCGGATGAAGCCTGACAACATCTGGGTGAAAGACCCGACGGGATTCACCATCCTCGAGTTCTCTCTCGAACCCGAACTTGCCCAACAATATGGATTTCTCACTCCGAATGAGCGCTTCTTCGTTTGCAATGATGCTGGGACGCCAATTATTGATGAAGCCACCTATCAACTCCGCATCGTCGGCGATGCTATCTCGCAACCACTCAGACTCACATACGCAGATCTGTTAAGCCTCCCCAGCCGTACAGTCCTCGCCTACCTGGAATGTGCGGGCAGCCAGCGCAGTTTGTATCAGAAAGTACTGGGCCGCGAAGTCGGCGAAGTGCAATGGACGCTGGGTGGGGTTGGCATGGCTGAGTGGACAGGCGTACCGTTGCGCTATGTTCTCGAAATGGCCGGACTGCGACCGAATGCACTGGACGTTAACCTGATCGGGTTGGATGAAGATGCCACTGAAGGCGGCGTGCAACGACCTATTCCCATCAATAAAGCATTGGATCTCGATACGATCCTGGCCTACTCGATGAATGGCGAACTATTGCCTTACGACCATGGCTTCCCGCTACGCGCGATAGTGCCCGGCTGGGTAGGAACGAACAGTGTGAAGTGGCTTGGAACAATCGAAGTATCGTCCGAAAAAATTTGGGTGTCCCGCAATACGAAACAATATGTACTCATCGGTCCCGAATGGCCGCCGGACGAAGATAGCCTGGCGGAAGGGGCACCCATTTCAACTTTGAATATTAAGAGTTCGCTCGCCCTGCCCTGGCCGGCGCACCTCGAATCCGGCTTACAAGTCGTGCGTGGCTTTGCTCGTTCGCCCCATGCCAAGATCGCCAAGGTTGAATGGCGCAGCGATAATGAACGTAAGTGGAAAACTGCCACATTGATCCCGCCAATTCTGAAGTACTCGTGGGTACGCTTCGAACTCACCTGGGAGGCACAACCAGGCGAACACTCCTTGCAGACTCGCGCCACCGATGAAGCCGGCAATACGCAACCGGCCAGTCATCCAATCAATGAGCGCGGCTATATGTTCAATATGGTGCATCCCCATCCCGTCAATGTTGAGTAGGGACTCTATTTTTCTATGAGCTTAGACTTCCAAGATCGAGTTGCGCTCGTTACCGGCGGCGCTTCCGGCATTGGCCGGGCGGCAGCGCTCGCCTTCGCAAGCAAGGGTGCGCGCGTGTTGATTGCAGATTTGAACGATGAGGGCGGAGAGGAATCAGCCGAGTTAATTCGCGCTGCTGGCGGAACTGCAGCATATACACACGCCGACATGACCGACAAAGCAGCTGTCGACCATATGGTAGAGACGACTGTAGAGGCGTTTGGGCAGCTCGATTTCGCTCTCAACAATGCCGGGGTAGAGGGCATCCGAGCACCATTGCATGAATACCCCGACGACGATTACGTACGCGTGATGGAAATTAACGTTGCCGGGGTCTGGCATTGTATGAAGGCAGAAATAGTGGTCATGCTTGCGCAAGGTCATGGCGTGATTGTGAATCTGGCATCGGTTGCCGGACTACTCGGTTCGCCCCGGCTCTCAGCTTATGCTGCCAGCAAACACGCGGTGGTTGGGTTGACCAAGACCGCTGCGCTTGAATACATCCGTAAAGGGATTCGGATCAATGCGGTGTGCCCGGCTTATACGGAGACGCCGATGGTGCAACGCGGGCGCGATGCCGATCCGAGATTTGCTGCGCAACTTGAAAAATGGATTCCTGCGCGGAGGCTAGGCACAGTAGAAGAAATTGCCGCCGCTGTGATGTACCTTTGCTCGGATGAAGCGGGTTTTATGACCGGCCACACCCTCACACTCGATGGGGGGATTTCTGCGGGATGAGCGCGGAGCCTATCACTTTCGAAGCAACCGGATGCTGAGGCTAGAACAATCGGCCCTATAAATGTTAGCCAATCATTTATAATCTACCTGATACTATTTGGTCTCCCACAAAGAAAAAAAATACAAAATACCAGCACTGCTAACAAATTCTGGAGAGTCGAAGGTATCTAATGAATTACCCCTTAACAGAAGAACAAAGCATGATTTTAATATCTCTGCGGGCGTTTCTAGAGAAGGAAATCTACCCTTATGAAGCCGAAGTAGACATCGCCGGCGAAGTCCCCGAAGAGCTTGGTAAGCAGATCGCTGCAAAAGCTCTCGAGGTAGGATTTTATGCTTTCAATCTGCCGGAATCGGTAGGTGGGGCTGGATTAGACTATACAACTATAGGGCTTTTCGAACGCGAATTGGGTAAAGACAGCTATGGTTTGCACGCATACATTGGACGACCTACAGAACTGTTGCTTGCTTGTGAAGCAGATCAAATTGAACTTTATCTGAAGCCTTGTATCAGCGGCGAGAAGAAGGAATGTTTTGCTCTCACCGAGCCCAATGCCGGATCTGACATCATGTCGATGGCGACGAGGGCAGTGCCTGATGATGACGATTACATTATCAATGGAACCAAACATTTCATAAGCAGCGCGGGGCTACCCGACTTTGCGATCCTTTTCGCCGTTACCAGTGTTGATGAAACTCCGAAAGGCCCGCGCAATCGAGTTACGGCCTTTCTTGTTGATCGAGATGAAAAAGGATTTGAGATGCGTTTAGGCCCGCGGAGTGTGAGTCAGCGTGCTTATCCTACGTATGAGCTTACTTTCGATAACTGTCGTGTCAATCGAAACCAGATTCTGGGTGAGGTAGGCATGGGGTTAGAGCTTGCGGACAAGTGGCTCAAAATGGGGCGTGTTTATGTTGGTGCCGAGTGCTGTGGAAAAACAGAACGACTCTTGGATTTGGCAACAAACTGGGCAGCAACACGCAAGCAGTTCGGCAAGCCCATCGGACGATTCCAAGGTACATCATTCAAGCTGGCAGACATGGCTACTGAGCTGCATGCATCCGATCTGTTGGTTATGCACGCC
This sequence comes from Anaerolineales bacterium, assembly GCA_965248775.1. Taxonomy (GTDB): domain Bacteria; phylum Chloroflexota; class Anaerolineae; order Anaerolineales; family JBHHUI01; genus JBHHUI01. Next base: position 6,042,268 of record OZ252150.1, on the reverse strand, counting down.
TGCCAAAAAGCCGATCAGGGTACGATGACCCCGGAAGACGCTGCCATGGCAAAGCTCTTTGCATCAGAGACACTCGGACGCGCCGCTGATCACACAGTACAGATCTTCGGCGGTATGGGATTGATGGAGGAGTTGCCGGTAGAACGCTTGTGGCGAGACGCCAGACTGGAACGGTATCCTGCACTGGCCCGTACATCGCTGATGGGAGAAAAATCCTTTGTCAGCGCAGCAGCGGCCTGATTTACAGTCTCTTCATTCCAGCTCGCACCATTTAACACTTGTTCACATGCTGCTGCTCGTTTGGGTGTGGCAGCCATGCCGCCAAAGGCGATGTTGGCCGTCTGCACCAATCCGTTTTCCCGAGTAATCATAAAAGAGCCCACTACTGCCGATATGTCCTCGTCGAATCGTTTAGACACCTTATAGACACTGAATAGTGCGTCTTTCTTTAATAGGGGCACGCGGATCGATTCGATAAATTCTCCGGCTCGAAGATCCTGCTTCCCGTAGTCGATGAAATAGTCTTCAATCGGTATTTTCCGCACGCCACGCGCACTGCGCAGACGCAGTCCCGCCCCCAAAGAAATGAGGACTGGCAAGGTATCACCGATGGGCGAACCGTTACCGATATTCCCCCCGATCGTGCCTACATTTCGAACTTGGACGGAACCAAAACGCCGTAAAACTTCATCCAGCGTTGGGAAGTGGGTTACAAGGTTTTCGAAGGCATTGCTGTAGTTGACTGTGGCGCCGATTTCAATGCCGGTGGAGTCGACTCGTATTTCATCAAGGCCACGAACATGTCCGAGGTAGATCAAAGTGCTCATTATTCGATGCTGCTTGGTCACCCATAGGCCGACGTCTGTGGCACCGCTAAACAGTACTGCGTCCGGATGCTGCTCTAACAGACCGGTCAGTTCATCGGGCGAAACGGGTGCAAAATAGCGGGAATCATCATGCTCAATCTTCACCGATTTCAACGGTCTGATAGATCGCAGGGCAGCCAAGGTTTCCTCTTTCCGACGGTCAAATTGGTCTGGCTGTTTGTCTTTAAGGACTGATTTTGCAGCCGCAATAATGGGTCCATAACCGGTACAACGGCACAGATTTCCCGCAAACGCATCATTGATGCCCGACAAATCGAAACTGTCCTGAGAATGGTACATCGCAAATAAAGCCATCACGAAACCAGGCGTGCAAAAGCCACACTGAGACCCATGACAGTCAACCATTGATTGCTGAACCGGATGCAGTTCCCCCTGGTCATCCTTCAAGTCCTCCACACTAATGAGCTGCTTGCCGTTCAGCGTTGGCAAAAAAATCATGCAAGCGTTAATAGCTCCGTAGCGGATGGTGTCGCCGCTCAGTTCTCCCACCACGACGGTGCAGGCGCCGCAACCACCTTCGGAACAGCCCTCCTTCGTCCCTATTAGCCCCATATCCCTGCGGAGCCAGTTGAGCAGAGTCTTGGTGGGCTGCGGGTTGCGAAGCTCCACAGTCTCGCCTTGAAACAAAAAATGAATAGTATCTCTCATTGGCATTTTCTTACGTCGGGATCAGCGAATATCCTTAGTAATTGCGCAGATGACGCCGAGCCAAGTCGGCAAGACTTCGTGACCAGGGGGACTGGGTGAGCCTCGTAATTCCTATTTATATAATTTGAATGCGGCATTCCAGTGCAATTGATGTATAAAAATTGTACGAAGGACCGGGGAGTTCACAGCCCGTCATGCCAACCGCCTAAGTCCGATCCTGTTAAGAATGATTTAAACCAGAGAGACTGCATGTCACTTCATACCGACAGTATCAGGTATTCAATCGGCTCCTGGATGCTGCGCGTGTCTGCAGTCATTGATAGCCTGTTTTATGCGAGCACTGGTTGCGAGAGTATAACTTGAGTACTTGTTATTGAAAAAACCGAATACAGCCTCGCAAGGTTTCAGCAAATTCTCGAACATCGAACCCTAGCAGTTTGTCGGAGAGCAACCTGAGATAGCGAAATCGGTGATAATCTACGGGCATGGCTAGAAAATTCAAGAAACCCAATTACGAAGTGATGCTCAAACAGACAATCAGTCTGGAAGAAGCCCTGCCATCCAATCATTTGGCACGATTTGTGGTGGATGTTATCGCCCAGTTGGATTTGGGTATGATCTATGCACAATATGCACCGACGGGTGGTCAACCTATTGCGCCAGAGATCCTGTTGGGATTGCTCTTCTATGGTTATGCCAACGGGGTGTTCAGTTCTCGTAAGATTGAGAAAGCCACCTATGAGAGTATCCCATTCCGCTATATTGCCAGTGGGCTGCATCCTGACCACGACACAATTGCCAACTTTCGCAAAACCTTTCTGGCTGAGATCCAAGAGTTATTTGTGCAGATCTTGCTCCTGGCCCAAGTTGCTGAGGTGCTGAAGTTGGGTAATATCAGTCTGGATGGTAGCAAGGTGCATGCTGATGCATCCAAGAGCAAAGCGGTCAGTTACAAGCGTCTGATAAAACTAGAGACCCAACTGCGCCAGGAAGTGAACAAACTCTTCGAACTCGGTGAGCAAGCTGATCAGGGTGATCTCCAGTTGCCGGAAGGGCTCGTCATTGAAGACGAAATTGCCATTCGCAAGAAACGTTTGGCAAATCTGGCAGAAGCCAAAGCCGTCTTAGAAGCCCGTGCGCAGGAACGATATGCAGCCGAGAGGGCTGAATACGAAGCCAAACAGCGTGAGCGGGAAGAAAAGTCTCGCAAAACTGGGCATAAACCCCGAGGTCGCAAACCGAAACCACCGCAGCCGGGACCACGGGACAAAGATCAGTACAACTTCACTGATCCGGACTCTCGCATCATGAAAAACAGCACCAATAATGGCTTCGACCAGCATTACAACGTTCAAGTTGCTGTGGAGCAGGAGAGCCTCTTGATTGTGGCGCCTTCACTTTCGAACCATCCGAATGACAAAAAAGAAGCTGAGCCAACCCTGGATGCCATCTCTCCAAAAGTAGGCAAACCAAAGGCTGCCGCTTTGGATTATGGATATTTCAGCAAAGCGAACATCGCAGCACTTGAGAAGCTTGGCATTGATCCTTACATTGCTACCGGTCGCGAACCTCACCACAAAAGCTGGCGTACCTTCTTTGAACAAATGCCTGCTCCGCCACCGGAAGATGCCAGTCCGAAAGTCAAGATGGCTTACAAACTACAAACCGAAATCGGCAAAGCCAGCTACCGTTTACGCAAATGCACAGTGGAACCCGTCATTGGTATCATCAAGGAAGTCCTGGGCTTCCGCCAGTTTTCTCTGCGCGGCCTGCTGGCAGCAGCCGGGGAATGGTGTCTGGTCTGCCTAGCGTTCAACCTCAAACGCATGCACACCCTCTACCAAGCAAAGGGTGTGCTTTAGCCGGGGCTGCTTTGGCGCGCCTACTACTCGCTGAGAGAAGGTGGTTTGCCCTCCATGAAATGCACACTGTTTTACGCTTGTTTTGTCGCAATCAACTGCTCATTTTGCCCTGTAGGGCTATTCATGTTGTAAAAGTACTTGTCTCTCCGACAAACTGCTAGTGAATCGGATAATCTGATGGGATTGTCCCGAGCGGATATAACACTCCCTATCAATCAGTGGGGCCAATATGAAACGAACCGAGACAATGCCATACTCCCCACTTTTGCATCACTGAACGGCAGGATATAACGTATTATCGTCGGGGTTATCGCGCAGATACAGTACGTGTAGCGGCTGGCCTGGCTCTCGTTCGCGTGCGGCTCGTGACCACGAAGTGGCCTTGCCAGAATACACTGCCCCGACTACATTAAATTCATACTCCAAAGTCCAGGGATTGCGGCCATTCACCGTCACGCTTTGATCTCGATATACATCTACCAGAACACCGGTAGTCGCATCACCCAACCGATAAGCTTGTATCTTTCGTTGCCCGTTGCGGAAAGCTACGATCACAAAGATGATCCCCAAACCTGAGAACACCAAGCCCAAAGAGCCGCCGATAATCAAAAAGAGCCATTCCCGCTCGACAATCCCAATGATCGGAAACACAATGACAAACGGAAGTCCAACGAGTGTGAAAACGAATCCAACGATCCCCAACGGATTTGCTGAGAACAATTTCCGCCGCAGAAACCCGCGCGGCACCTTGCGCGGAGCAGGTGGTGGCGCTGGGCATGCATCTGAGCCTGGTGGCATTGGCAATGGCGCGCCACAGTTCTTACAGTTTGGCTGGAATTCGTGATACCGTGTGCCACACCAGGCACAGGTGATAAGTTCTGTAGCCATAGCCGAAATTATACCGGTCACTCAGAGACAGACAAACAATGAACGCCGAGCTCCACATTCAGGTGACAACAGAATCAGTAGGCGCATACTTTACATCCGCTGCGCTTGAAGACATTATTCGGGCCAATCTCGCTACTGACGAAGGTCTCAATCAATTGCGATTTGCGAGACATTTCGACAACGACCTTTTCACACAGGGTTGGGCCTTCATCGAATCAGAACAGAAACGGCTACGAATGCTCGCTCGCGCTGGAAGAGAGACGCTCGAAATGCGCGTCGCTTTCGGACAGCTTTGTCACGCCGTCCAGGACTTCTATTCGCATTCTAACTATGTGGAACTCTGGCTGGAGAAGAATGGCGGCCGGGCGAAGAATAGCACAGAAGATATTGTCTCCAAGGAAGCGGATATTTTGGGGCACTCGCAATTAAGGAGTGGATATTTCGAGCTCTGGAGGGATCTGCCATTTCATTTCAAAAGCACCCGCGGACTTATGCGCCGGCTGTGGATTCCCAATGGCTCACATGAGGCCATGCATCTGGATCATCCCGGACGCGGTCCCTTCTTCCCGTATTCACTAGTTGCAGCCCGCAAGCACACCGCCTATGAATTCGAACGTGCCTGTGCAGCTATTCAGGCAGCGGCTGGCAAGGGCAAGGTTGAACAGTGGCTGGGTTATGAGAATGGATTGAAGTGAAGTTAAGAAACATATTCTTGACTTAAATCTCAGCCCCCATCTTCCGCCTCCTCTGGGGAATTCTCCGTTGCCAATGCAGATTGGGTTGCCTCAAACTCGGCGGTGGCTGTTGCCGCGAGCGTTTCTGCGGTTTCGATGAGCGAACGTGGCACGCCGTAGCGAATTTCCCATTTGTTTAGATTGCGCGGCTCACCGAGGAAATACATGTCCAATACTCGCCGCACGATGGGTGCAGCAAAATCTGCGCCTTCGCCGACATTCTCGGCAATCGCAACAATTGCAATATCCGGCTTATCCGTCCGTCCCGCATCACTATACGCAACAAACCAGGAGTGCGGATTAATCTGGCCGGTTTCCGCTGTTCCAGTTTTACCGGCGATGTTGACTGGATAGGCACCAAGAACAAGATAGGCTGTGCCACGCTCATTACGGATAACCTCCACCATTGCTTTCCGGATTACATCGAGGTTCTCGGGGCTGACGGGAAGTGTGCCGGTCGCCACCGGCGCGAACGCTTCCAAAACCTCGCCGTCCGCATTCACAATCTGCTCGATGATCTGCGGCTGATAGAGTGTGCCGCCGTTTCCAATCGCCGCCACAAATGTCGCCACTTGCAACGGGGATACGAGCAGATTTCCCTGCCCAATGGCAAGGTTTGTTGCATCGAGCGGGCTGCCTGGTTCAGGAACAACTCCATCTTGCTCGTACAGTTGATCGGGATTCGTCGGCTGCCCGAGACCATAACTGACCGCCATATCATGGATTGCTGTTGTCAAACCCTGGTTGAACAGGTCCAATCCGATGTGATAGAACCACGGATTACAGGATCGCATCACCCCTTCCGGAAGCGTAAGCCATCCACTTGGGGGTAGTTCATCCGCGTATGTCCAATCGTATAAAATTGGAACCACTAGCTCGGTGAAGGTGTGTTGACAATTGTAAGTCGACTCAGGTGTGTACAGACCGCTTTCAAGCGCAGCGGCGACTGTGATGAGCTTGAAGACCGAGCCAAGTGGATACTGGCCCTGCGTGGCACGATTCAGCAATGGGAGTAACGGCTCTGACAAAGGAGATATCCAGGCCGCATTTGGATTGGTGGGTTCAAACAGATTCGGGTTGAAATTTGGAGCCGAGGCAATTGCGAGGATACGGCCGGAATCGCGCTCCAAAACAACCACCGCGCCCTTGAAGCCAAAGATAGCATCCTGCGCAGCGCGCTGTGTCTCTATGTCGAGCGTGGTGTACACATCGGAGGCCGGCCCTGACTCGGCCTCGGTCAACAACTTTACTTCCGTGCCATCCGGCATATCCACATATAGAGCACCACCCCGCTTCCCGCTTAGATAATTTTCGAACTTTAACTCTATGCCATCACGGGGTACACGCTCTGTCCAAAAATAACCCTGGCGTTGATAAGCAGCGACTTCCTGTGGCTGGATGGCACTGACAAAACCAATGGTTTGTGACGCTGTGCCCGCATCTCGATAATAGCGCCCGCTGAAGGATTGGATAAATATCGCTTCGTATGAAACCGAACCCAGCACCGGATCGAGTATGGCAGCTGGTAAATCTGTAAATGGAACATACAAGTCTTCTTCCAACCCATAGTTTCGATAGAGATTCCGGATGTATTCAAATGAACGTCCGGTGAGCGTTTCCAGATTCCGGAGCATGATGTTCTCAGAGGCAGGATTGATGCGGGCAGGTACAATTCCTAATGCATAGGCATCTGCAAATTGGACGAGGTTATTCCCATTACGGTCGAAAATCTGACCCCGATTGGGAACGAACGTTTGAATGCGAAGGACATTACCCCCGGCAAGCTCGGGGAGCACAAGCGCATCATCCCAGGTTACACTCCAGCGTCCCGCTTCTTGCAGGAAACTCATCGTCATATCCCGCTCAATGTCGCCAACCAGCACGCTATGCCAGACCATGTTGAACGCAACTGTACCAGCGCTTTCTGTCTCCGCGTCGGAGAGGATTTCGTATTCAATGTCACCCGCCCCGACAGCCGCCGCAGACAGCGCGTCTAAGTAGCGCGCTGTGAACTCTTCGACACCGATGATTGACTGGCTCGGCTGCGCAAGTAAGTTATACATGGCTTCGTAGTCATCGCGGACCCACGCGTCCAAATATGCGCTGGCTACCTCGCGCGGACTCGGCATTTCCGTAATTTCAATTGCGGGTGCAGGCAAGGTGGACGTGGCCGCCGGTGGCTCATTGGTAGCCGGTTCCAGTGTCGCACCATTGCAGGCAACAGCGAACAAGAGTAAACCCAAAAACCATCTTTTCAACATTTATGAATGACCTGGAGTAATATGATATGCCGCGAAGTGAGAATGTGAATCATATCATCTCACAGCGCATCGACACGAATGCCCGTCGACCAAACCTCCAAGCGATTGGCGCACGCCCCACGCCTTCGGGAGTCTTGCCCGATAACTGAGAGGCGCATAGAATACACTCATCATGCCCGTATATTCAGTCAATGGACAAACGCTCCACACCGTGGAAGACGGCCCACCAAACCGGCAGGTGGCGATTTTGCTGCACGGCTGGTCGAGTTCCTGGTATGCGATGTCACCGTTGATGCCGATCATCAGCCAACGTTTCCACGCAATCGCCATAGACCTGCCCGGTTATGGGCAATCTCCGCCCCTCAAAGAACGCGCTACGATTACGGCCTATGCGGATTTGCTGGCGGAACTGATTGACCAGGTCACTGAAGGACCTGTGGTTTTGATCGGCCATTCCATGGGTGGCATGATCGGCATTGCACTCGCACTCCGCTATCCGGTATTGGTGGAACGTCTTGTGCTCATTTGCCCGACGATCAGCGGACGACTCTCTGGCTTCATCAATGCTTTCATCTCGCCTATCACAATCCTCGAACGCTTTGGCCTTGGTAGTCTGATTGTTTCTGTGGTCGAGAGTATCTTCGTCGGAGTCACCGACAGGTTGATGCGCCCGGCATCATTTGCCGAACGCACGGACATAACCGAGCAAGACTACAAGCGCCTGCTGGCAGATGCCCGCCGTCCCGGGCAGGGGCGCACACGAGCGGAGTGCTTCCTGGCTATGCGTGAACACGATCTCCGTGGCCGGCTGGAAGGGATAGAGACCCCTGGTTTGGTTATATGGGGGGCGGAAGATAACACCGTGCCATTGCGCGATGCCAGCGTTGTGGCCGACGAGTGGCCGAGCGCAGATCTGCGCATCATCCCGAAGGCGGGTCATTGGCCACACTTCGAAACGCCGGAGACCACCTGGCGACAGATCTCTTCCTTCCTCGGACTGCCGATTGTTGGTGCGAGTCTATTGGAATCGAGGGACGATGACCTAGGGCGAATTGACGAAGCTGCTCGCTTCCTGGCGCATTCCGATGTTGGCAACAATCTGAACGAACCAGAGCGTTCTCGCCTGGCAGCGCAATTCGGCCATCGAGTGCTCAAAACCGGTGAGTATCTTGTCAACATTCGCGAAAGCGGCAATGAGTTGTTCATCGTGCAGTCCGGGACGATCGAAGTTTGGTCGGAACCGGAAAAGCCGGTAGAAGAAGCCACGAATTTACGGCGCGTTGCAACCTACCACCCCGGCCAGCTCACGGGCGAATTGGCGATGCTCGACGGAGGCATCCGCTCTGCCGATCTTCGCGCCGGCCCGGAGGGAGCAACGGTTCTCTCCCTCTCACGCGACCGGCTTCTAGCTCTCACCGAGGCGGACACGGAATTGGGGTCACACCTTCTCTGGAATATCGCAACGACCATGGCTTTGCGTGTTCGGTTCATTCTGTGGCAAATGCGACGCGTCGAAAAACGCGCGGTAGGTGTCGATGGGCAATCCCTTCCGGAGAGTTCCAACAGCCCCAATTGACAATTCCCCGCGACTTGATAACATAGCCTCCTTAGAAAGTAATCATTGTCTTCCAGCAGCCGCATCATGTTGCCTGATTCGGTGTTGTATTCCTAGAAGTAACCAATTTGAATCGTTATAGGAGAATTTGAATGAGACGTGTCGTCGTCACGGGACTGGGAACGGTCAATCCGCTGGGACACAATACGAAGGATTCGTGGGAAAACTGCGTCAATGGTGTCAGCGGAGTCGGACCGATCACATTGTTCGACTCGAGTGACTGGCTGGTGCACATCGCCTGTGAGCTAAAAGAATTTGATCCGAGCAAATATATGCGTCCCGCTGAAGTCCGGCGCAGGGATCGTTTTGAGCATATGGCAACGGCTGCTGCCCAGGAAGCGCTGGCGCAATCTGAATTGGAGATCACTGAAGAAAACGCGTCGCGGGTGGGCGTGATTGTTAGCTCTGCTATCGGCGGCCTCGGTTCGATTGAAAACGCAGTCACTACAATGAATAGCTCAGGCCCCCGGCGGGTCAGCCCATTCGTACTCCCTATGATCATGCCAAATGGAGCAAGCGGGCTGATCGGCATTGATACCGGGGCAAAAGGTCCCGCGCTCTCCGTGGCCTCTGCCTGCGCTTCGGGCGCAGACGGGCTCGGGTTAGCGTGGCGTCTCATTCGCGGTGGTGATATTGATGCAGCGTTCGCCGGTGGTAGCGATGCAACCATTTGCGGCTTGGGGGTCGCTGCGTTTGACCGGTTGAGCGCGATGAGCCGCCGCAATGACGATTACTCGACTACGCCGCAACCCTTCGATAAAAACCGAGATGGCCTTGTGATGGGCGAAGGGGCGGCTGTCCTCATGCTGGAAGACATGGAACATGCGCAGGCCCGGGGTGCAGATATTCTCGGAGAAATGGTGGGCTATGCCGCCACAGCCGACGCGTATCACATCACTGCACCCCACAAGCAAGGGGTCGGCGGCACAGCCGCTATGCGCCAGGCTCTCGATGTCGCTGGATTAAACATTGAAGATGTGGACTATATTAACGCCCACGGCACCGCAACGATGCTTAATGATGCGTCGGAAACAAAGGCCATAAAAACAACCTTCAGTGAACGTGCGTACGATATTCCCATCTCATCAACCAAATCGATGACCGGTCACATGATGGGTGCGACCGGTGCCCTTGAGGCCGTGTTCTGCGTGGAGGCCATCCGCACCGGGATTGTTCCACCAACCATCAATTACGAGACGCCAGATCCGGATTGCGATCTGGACTATATTCCTAACGAAGCGCGTGAAATTCCGATTGAAGTCGCCATCAGCAACGCCTTTGGATTCGGGGGGCACAACACCGTCCTGGCCTTCAAAAAATTCGAATGAACTCTCTGGACGAACTCCAATCAACACTTGGGGTTCAATTCCGGAATCCTGCCCTGCTCCTCCGGGCGCTGACGCATCGCTCTTATAGAAATGAAAATCCCGGCTTCCAGGAAGATAATGAGCGCTTGGAATTTTTGGGGGACGCAGTACTGGACTTCATCACAGCGGAAATGCTCTACCATCGCTATCCGGAATTGCCGGAGGGCGAGCTAACTCGGCTGCGGGCAGCCTTGGTACGCACGGAACAACTTGCGGCATTTGCCCGTGGTTTTGATCTCGGCTCTCATTTGCGACTGGGCCGCGGTGCAGCGGAAAGCGGTGGCCGAGAACGGCTCTCACTCCTTTGTGATGCATTTGAAGCGATTATTGGAGCTATTCTCATCGATAGCGGCGTAGAAGCCGTAAACAGCTTCCTGATGCCTTTGCTCGAGCCCATTGCTGAGACTACGCTCGACCAGCAAGCGCATGTCGACAAAAAAAGCCTGCTGCAGGAGTGGGCGCAAGCCACATTGGGACAGACTCCACAGTATGTGACAATTGCAGAATCTGGACCAGACCACGATAAAGAATTTACCATCGAAGTTCGCATCAACGATAAGCCGTACGCTGAAGGACGCGGCAAGAGCAAACAAGCGGCAGCACAGGCCGCCGCTCACAGCGCCCTCGAACGCACCGATGTAAATTGACTCGGCTCCTCATCACTGGTGCTGCCGGCTATCTTGGCCGGCGGCTCGTTCACATTGCAGCAGGACAGTGGGCGGGCACACAACTACTTCCACGACCGACCAACGCCTGGTCAGTCATCGGAACCTACAATCAGACCCCGCCACCACACGCCCCAAATGCACAATTCTTGCAAGTTGACTTGACCGCCCCAGAGCAAGTCGAAGATGCATTGGATCGATTGCGCCCAGAGGCTGTTATTCACACGGCCGGTTCAAATCAGTCCGAAAAAGAAATGGCGGCCATCGAGCCGATGACACATATACTCGCCACAAAATGCGAACGGCGAAATATTCGTCTGGTGCATGTCTCAACTGATATGGTTTTCGGGGGTGATCAGGCGCCTTACGGAGATGAAGACCCACCCGCGCCAGTTCATCGCTATGGAGAAATCAAGGCGCAGGCAGAGACCATTATGCGGGAGAACTATCCATCTGCCGTGTTCGCGCGTCCATCTTTGATCTTCAGCCTGCAGCCACCCGACTATCAAACAAATTGGCTTCTGGCAGGGCTACGTACGGCAGAGCCGATCCGCTTATTCACTGATGAACGACGTTGCCCGATCTGGGTGGACAATCTCGCACTGGCATTGCTGGAATTGGCAAGCATTGAATATACTGGACCACTTAATCTGACCGGCCCGCAATGTCTTAACCGCTGGGAGTTTGGCCTGAAGTTGCTCACTGCACTGAACCTCAAGCCGAGCGAAAATATTCAGCCTTCAACAATCGCTCAAAGCGGCCTCGTTCGACCGGCGAACCTAACACTCGACACATCGCGCGCCCGAATGCTATTGAAGACTCCGCTTCTGTCCGTAGACGAGGCGATAGAGGAAATTTCTAAGGAAACGCCTTGACGATACCTTGGTCAAGTCGTTACAATTGCATTTGCATGTAATTCAGCGGGGCAGTGGCGGAATTGGCAGACGCCGCGGACTTAAAATCCGCTGTCTTCGGATGTGTGGGTTCGAGTCCCACCTGCCCCATATAGGTTTGGCACGTTTAGGTTTGGCCTGCATATAGCGGTTTTGTAAGTAGAAGTGTAGTGCGTTTTGGGCGAATCCGCTGTTCTTAAATTCGGCGCTTGTAGCGTATCGCATTGAAATTAATATAGGGTGAGCGGAGGACATTGATTCTCTGCTATCGGACGGACGGCTGCCTCTGACTAAGTGGCCGTCCGTTTCTGTTTCCTACGGGTTGAATAGGTATACCTTTCACAATTTCCACAAAAGCCATTCCACCGTCGCCAAGCACCCATAGGCGTTCATGGTGAGGCAGTTCCAACGCGGTGCATACGTCGTCCAACAGAAGCGCTGCTGGGACTTCTATTTCACAAATAGGCTATCTCCCCCAATACGTAGCGCTGCGAGTCGCTCAGCAACGCTCACATCAATACTTGGTGCTTCATTCGTAAACATCATACTAGACTCCTTTCAATCCCCGCTCACCTTAGAAACAAAAAACGGACACCCCGCCGCAGCAGGATGCCCGAATGTATAATCGGTCAGCCCTTTCGCTGCTAATACCAGCGGATGGGTCAGCGCCTTGTTGGTGTTCCTAGCACCGGCAGGGCGCATCTTGTTTGCTTGACTATAGTATACACTATACCGTATATTATAGTCAAGGGGTTTTGGTTAGATATTATGGAATTCATAACTACTTCACAAGCAGCAGAAAAACTCGGAATATCTCAACGACGTGTCCAAGCTCTAATAACATCAGGCCGACTCCCGGCACAGAAGATTGGCCGTGACTGGCTAATACGTGAGAGTGACTTGGAAGTAGTCCGTGAGCGCAAGACCGGCTACCCTAAAGGTCGGCCACGCAAGCCCACAAAAGATTAACGTTCCACATAATTTACGCATTGCACGAAAGATGCTAGAGTCTAAGACCTTCCACGGCCAGCAGAAGACTGGAGCCATGAATAGACTTTGGGCATCTTTCTTAGTCGGTGCTGCATTTGTGATGATAGCGGCAAATCATCCGCAGAGTGACCAGTCCTGTCACACCGTCGTCTACGGTGACAGTCTGTACAAAATAGCCCGCACCTACAATACGACAATCGACGCAATCAAGCAGGCCAATGGGCTTGCGAGCAATATTATCCGTATTGGTCAGCGTCTATGTTTTTCCGGAACTGGCAACAATCATGTGGCGAGTGACGCATCAGCGCCATCTGATTCGACTGAAGAGCCACGGGTGACCGCCCGGATATGGGTATCCAATACTCACCCCTGGATATATGAATCCGTTACCACTCACATACAGATATTCATTGATGGATTGCCACGACCAGGTATTCCCGTGAATTTCTTATGGTACTCAAACCAACTACCATTTTGGGGTCGGTGTCTTGGATTTAATGTAGCGCAGTTCGTCACTGATAATAATGGCTATGCAGCGTGCGATGATTTGGTGTACCCGAACCCATTTTCGGGTGGCTGGGAAATACCGCTCTATGCTTGCTTCAGAGCCTACGGAACGGACTACTGTGCTGATGACTCGTTTGTAATGCCATGCTTCATCAAAGGCAATATATCCTTCACCACAAGCGAAAGAATTTATCATGTACCATCGGGTGAATTCTATGACGCAACGGTTATCAATCCCGCATACGGTGAACGGTGGGTTTGGTATTACCCCGATTCAGTGGACAGTTGGTTAAGCCACTAAAGGTAATTGTTCATAGGCATGTGGGCTCATGTAATCCAGGGCCGAATGCATCCGTTGCCGATTGTAAAACACTTCGACATAGTCAAAGACGCTGGTGCGAGCAGCGGCCCGGCTGGCGTACAGTTGCTGGTATACACACTCGGATTTCAGGCTGGCAAAGAAGCTCTCCATGGGGGCGTTATCGTAGCAGTTTCCCCTTCGGCTCATACTGGGCGTGATGTCATGAAGCTTGCGCAGCGCCTGATACTCAGCGCTGGCGTACTGACTCCCCCGGTCAGAATGATGGATGAGACCTGGCGGCGGTTTTCGCGAACGCAGAGCCATCTCCAAAGCATCCAAAGTCAGTTGGCGGCCCAAGCGTTTGCCGAGTGCCCAGCCGACGATCCGTCGCGAGTACAGGTCGAGGACTGCTGCGAGATAGAGCCACCCTTCACTGGTTGCAATGTAAGTGATGTCGGCCAGCCACACTTCGTTAGGCGCAGTGGCCGTGAAGTCCTGAACGAGCAAATTCGGCGCTACGGGCAGGCTGTGCTTCGACTGGGTTGTCACCTTGTAGCTCCGTTTGCGTCGGGCTTGCAGGCCATGCAGGCGCAACAGACGGGCCACCCGGTTGTGGCCGCAGCGGATGCCGCGGTCCTGTAGTTCGCGGTGAATGCGCGGACAGCCATAGACGCCGCGATGCTGCTCAAAGATCGCTCTGATCTCGCGTCCCAACGCCTGGCTGGCTTGCTCGCGCGGGCTGACCGGCCGCTTGCGCCAGGCGTAGTAGCCGCTACGTGTGACTTGCAGTACCCGACACATCAGACTGATGCTGTACTCGCCTTTGTGTTCGTCAATGAAGCGAAATCTCACTTCTGCTCGCGCGCAAACACCGCCATGGCTTTTTTTAGGATGTCCCGTTCCTGGCGCACCACGTGCAATTCGCGCTTCAACTCCGCCAGCTCGCGGTCGCGCTCCTTCGGCTTTCTCTTTCCGGGAAATGCCTGCGCTCCATCAGCCGCGTATTCAGCCCGCCAGCGATTCAGACTGCTACTACTTACTCCCAAATCCAAAGCAAGCTGCTCAACCGCTGTGTCGCTATCATACGATAACCGAACGGCTTCGACCTTGAATTCGCGCGTGTATGTCTTCCTGTATGTACTCATTTGGGTCCTCCCTGATCTGTGAATCTATCTTATCTCGTTGTCCACTAAACCAGGGTAATGCCAGTCCGACTAAGAATGAGGAATTCACACAAGCGGACTTTGATTTCGCGAAGGGCCGATACAACATTTGATGGGTGGGATACAGAGACAGTAGTCCCACGTGCTGCCTGTATGCCGAAATTGGATTCTCTACTTGACTTCACAAGGCAGATGTCATAGTTATCCAACTGTAACGTTTATCGAGTTTTTTAAAAGCGATGCTACATACGTGACGATCAATCTAAATCTAACCCAAGTTGAAGAACTGACAATGCGAGCCCTTATGGCTTGCAATACCAATGAAAGCAATACCCGAGCCGTCGCATTGTCTGTGGTGGACTCTGAAGCGGAAGGCATCCATAGTCACGGATGGGCTCGTCTGCCCACCTATTGCGAGCATGCCAAAATCGGGAAAATTAACGGCAATGCGATGCCTACGTGGCAGCAGACAAGCCCCGCCGCCATTCGCGTGGATGCAGTTGGCGGCTTTGCGCATCCGGCCATTGATTTAGGGCTTACCCATTTTCTTTCATTAACCAAAAAGATGGGCATCGCGGCAATGGCTGTAACCAATTCTTACATTTGTGGTGTTGTGGGTTATCACATGAAACGAATTGCTGAGGCCGGCCTGGTGGCGCTGGGCTTTGTAAATGCGCCGGCTTCTATTGCACCGTACGGTGGTAAGCGCGCTGTTGTGGGCACAAATCCGATTGCGTGTGGCATCCCGCGTCAGGATGCTCCGCCTTTGGTGATCGATCAGTCATCCAGCGTAGTGGCCAAAAGTGAAGTGGTCGTTCACAAACAAAATGGTCAGCCAATTCCCTTAGGATGGGCTTTTGACAAGCATGGCCAGCCCACCACAGATGCGGAAGCAGCCCTGGACGGCGGGACCATGGCCCCGATCGGCAAATATAAAGGTGCAAACCTAGCCTTACTGGTTGAACTCATGGCAGTTGGTATGACGGGAGCGACGCTGGGCATTCACGCCTCATCATTTGCCACGAATGAAGGCGGCTCGCCTCGTACGGGTCAATTTTTTATTGGCATGCAGCCAACAGGCCTGGCAGGTCCAGATTTTTACGAAAAAATCGAATCGTTGTTTACGTCCATTGCGGAACAGGAGGGTGCACGCTTGCCTGGGAGCAGTCGGCTAGCGAACCGTGAGCGCATTGTTGAAGAAGGTGTCACCATCCGGAAGGTTTTGTACGAACGGCTGCTCGCTTACGGCGCAGGATAAAGCAGTATGCAGCGAAGGAGTGAAACCCTGCGGTAGTGACGGTGGAAATGAAAAATATACGGATTGAACATGTCACCAAAATATTTGGACATGCCCCCAACCAAAAACCGCTTTCTTTGCTGCAGTCAGGGGTATCCAAAGATGAAATTTTAGAACGAACAGGGCATGTCGTGGGTTTGGCGGATGTCTCCATCTCCATAAATGAGGGGGAGATTTTTGTAGTGATGGGCCTGTCTGGATCGGGCAAATCAACCTTGATCCGCACGGTAAATCGCCTGATTGAGCCGACAAGGGGACATATTTATTTAGACGATGAAGATGTGCTGATGGCCAGCAAGCAACGCTTACAAGACTTACGCCTGACAAAAAATGTCGATGGTCTTTCAGCACTTTGGCCTCTTTCCCCATAAAACAGTGGTAGATAATGTTAGCTATGGCCTCCGTGTGCGCGGTGTAAATGGGGCAGAACGACGGGCCAAAGCCATTGAAGCCCTCGATTTGGTTAGCCTCAAAGAGTGGGCCGACTACTACCCGCATAACTTAAGCGGTGGGATGCAACAACGCGTCGGTTTGGCCCGTGCCCTGGCCACTGACACCGATATTCTACTAATGGACGAAGCTTTTAGCGCCCTAGACCCATTGATCCGTCGCCAGATGCAAGATGAATTACTGGAGTTGCAGGATAGCTTGCACAAAACTATTTTATTTATTACCCACGATCTCAACGAGGCATTACGAGTTGGCAATCGTATCGCTATGATGCGAGATGGGGCCATTATCCAGACAGGAACCCCAACTGAGATTGTTATGAACCCTGCCGATAATTATGTGGCGGAGTTTACTCAGGATGTAGATACAAGTCGCGTGTTAAGTGCTGAGTTCGTTATGAAGCCGGCTCATGCTCTAAGTCCCACAGATACGGTCCAAGTAGCGCTTGAGCAGATGGAGCAGGTGGGCCAACGTGCCCTTTACATTGTTGATAAAGAAGGACGGGTAGATGGTGTTGTGCAGCGCTATGACCTCAGTCTTTTGGCCAAAGATGGGGTGGCTGACATGTCTAAGGCTATCAAAATGGAATACCCAAGGACGGCCAGGTTTGTACCATTACCGCAACTTTACGATTTAAGTTCCAACGGTATCCCGATTGCGGTTATAGATGACAATGGTCTTCTTATGGGCGCAATAGCTCCGCGGGATATATTGACCACTCTTGCTTCTGGTGAAAGGCCTACAAATTCAAAGGAGGCCAAATAATGGATCGAATTCTTGATTGGATTGATAGCTTCAGGGAATGGAGCCTGAATATATTCGACCAATTTCCTTTGGGTGAACGGCTTCAAGATATCGCAGATGTTGTTGTTGATTGGCTTGTGATAAATGCATCCTCCTGATTTGACGCGGTGTTTCTTGCCCCCATTGACGTTATCCTATCCAATCTCAAAATAGTTTTATTTTGGATCCCTTGGCCAATAGTTATCTTGATAACCTTCTATCTCGGCTGGCGAAACGCTGGCTGGAGAATCGGGTTACTTGGAGCCATGGGTATGACTTTGGAAGGGTTTTTAGGTTATTGGGAACTGATCATGGAAACAGTTGCCATTATCCTAACGGCTTTGTCTATTTGTATTCTTATCGGCGTTCCGTTAGGGATATGGTCGGCACGAAATGATCGGGTTGAGGGTTTTAGCCGTATTGTGATGGATGGCATGCAAACCGTTCATCCGTTTGTTTATCTGGTTCCCATTGTGATGCTACTGGGGATTGGCAGCGTTCCCGGAACCATTGCCACCATTATCTTTGCCATACCACCCATGGTTCGTTTGACCACTCTTGGTATTCGTCAGGTGCCAAAGGAGGTTGTTGAAGCGAGTCGCGCCTTTGGCTCCAGCGATATGCAACTCCTGTTTGAGATACAAATCCCCTTGGCCATGCGCACGATCATGGCCGGGTTAAACCAAACAGTCATGTTGGCCCTGTCCATGGTGGTCATCATTTCCCTGATTGCGGGGGGTGGTATAGGGATGGATATATTGCGGGCCGTTGGGCGTTTGGATGTCGGTCGCGCTGTATCTTCAGGTTTGGCTGTCCTCGTATTGGCGGTAGTCCTGGATCGTGTCACACAAGGACGTGGTCGCAACCAAGTTGAAGAAGTTGTCTAATATCGATCCTTTACTCATTTACTCGAAAGCCGTCCGGCAATTCACGCCAATGGCTCATTTGAAAGGAGGTTGCTCGCGAACAAAATAAATCTAAGCAGGTTTAAAAAGGAGATACCAGCGAACTTGGCGGAACGTGGTATCTCCAAGGGCAGGCACAGCATCTAGAGCATATAGAGACCCGAAGGCAGCCCGATTTGCGTGCCTAAGCTAATTATATAGTCTATTTCGCCGATTGAGCAAAACATACATATAGTCCGAGGAGGACACAAAATGAAGAGGAATGTCTATCTAACTACATTAGTAGTAGTGGCTCTGTTTTTGGTGGGATGTACTTCAACCCAAGAGCCAGCCGAGCCCGTCGAGATCGAAGTTGAGGTGACGCGCGAAGTCGAAGTTGAAGTCGAAGTTGAAGTCGAAGCTGAAGAAGCCATGGAAGAAGAGATGGCCTTACCTGGTGAGGGCATCACTGTCCGCCAGGGACAGCCGACATGGGATACAGAATGGTTCCAAGCTCAGGTCTACAAGGCTCTGTTGGAAGATTTGGGCTATACCGTGGAAGAGCCGGTCTCTCTGGATAACGCAACCTTCTTCTTGTCTGCTGCGAATGGCGATATGGATTTTTGGGCCAGTGGCTGGTTCCCGCTGCACAATACCTTTATAGATGATGAGAAAGTGACCGGGAAAGCTGTAAGAGTTGGAATGCAGGCTCCTAACGGCGGTCTGATGGGTTATCTGATCGATAAGAAGACAGCCGATGAAAATGGCGTCACCGACCTTACAGACCTGGCCGATCCTGAGATTGCCGCTCTCTTTGACAACGACGGGGATGGCAAAGCTGACTTGATGGGCTGCGACCCCGGTTGGGGTTGTGAGTTGGTCATCAACTATCATCTGGAAGATTTTGGATTGGAAGATACGGTGACACACGAGCAGGGTTCATACTCTGCTTTGCTGGCCGATACCTATGCCCGCATACAACGGGAAGAACCAGTTTTGTTTCTCACCTGGACCCCCAACTGGACAGTTGGTTTGATGGTTCCGGGTGAAGACGTAGTTTGGCTTGAAACACCTTACTACTCTGTCCCCGATGATCAGCGAAGTGAAGGTGATGAGGATAACGGCTCGATAGCAGGTGTTGTGGGCTGTGCTAGCGGAAACGATCCATGTAACCTTGGCATCGCCGCCAACAACATTCAAATTGTCGCCAATCAGGAATTCTTGGATGCAAATCCAGCTGCGAATTCCCTGTTTGAGTCGGTTAAATTTGAATTGGCGGATATATCCACGCAGAACGGGCTGATGTTTAACGGCGAAGATAGCGTAGATGATATCGCGCGTCACGCTGCCGATTGGA
The DNA here is from genome assembly GCA_965248775.1 of Anaerolineales bacterium. Taxonomy (GTDB): domain Bacteria; phylum Chloroflexota; class Anaerolineae; order Anaerolineales; family JBHHUI01; genus JBHHUI01. The sequence continues at coordinate 6,022,716 of OZ252150.1, read as the reverse complement.
TTGAGGCTAATCGCTCTGCGGTTGATGGATGGCTTGCGGATGCAATCGCAGCGGCTGGATAGTCGTCGTCAGCTAACCCTCACGTAATCTGCAAGAGGCGGGGCAAAATGGCAAGTGCTGTTTTGCCCCGTTTTATTTTTGTAGGTGACCAAAACCGAGTGTTCGAAGCATACTCTCAATTGCCCCCTCTTCTCTGCACCCCGTCCGGTCTACACCCAATTCAGTCTAGCGAAGTGCTGAATTAGCGTCCAAGGAAGTGCCTTGATTTCCATTCGCGATTCCAAGTATTCTTCCAGTAACCTGTTGCACTACCGAGTTGATTCCAAGTACCCTATTGGAAGAGATGAAAATAGAAAATCTGCCTGAAACCTCAATTGACAATCTAAATTCTCTGCCGTTACGCTCGCCCGACATTGTCATGAATCTGGAACGGTTGGGGGCATTTCACCAGACGCGCCTAAGCTTTGTGCGCTCACTCATGCGCAAAATGATGCGTGAAAACTGGCAAATTGAGCAAATAATTTTTGATTTAGATGCTCAAGGGTACGGCACTTGTGTATATAGAATCGAGCCCCCCAGCGAGCTATACACCTTGGTTGTCTTCTCTCAACCTTTGGATGAAAGTGAGCGCACCGATCGCGTCATTGCAGAAAAGTGGGATATTGCCTGTGTATTGTGCGAGGGTTCAGTTAGCGCTGCCCGCTTAGAGACTTTACGGGTTAACGCACCCAAACAAGAAGCCGGTCGTAATCAGACAGATGTCCTGGTCCTAACCCGGGCCAATAAAAGCATGCGGAACTTTGAGTATTTAATTGATTGTCTGGCTCGAGGAGAGCAACCCGACCCCGAGGTGATTGCCAGAGTTGGGTACATACACAGAACCACTGCCGTATATGGCAACGGCAATTTTGGGGTTGCCGATTACGATAAAGTCCGGCTTCGTTCTGCTTTTGCTACAACCTTCAGCGCCCAATTGTTCACTGTGTATATGCTCCGACATTTCAGCCTCGAGCAAATAGAGCATATTGCACGCCACAGAGCACCGGCCATAGCAACACCGCTGAATGCTGACATCAAGAGGTTTTTGGGCATCGGGAATGCTACCGGCCTGGGCATGGCCCCGTTCTTGATCAAGCATCCCAAGATTATCCAGGCCTGGCTGCTAACTCGTGAGATTGCTATTGCCAGAGTGGTGCAGGTCCAGGCAATTTCAAGCCTGCAGGTGGCAAAGCTGTTAGCCTTAACAGATAAGGCCGTAACGCATTTTCACCAAATCTATACCGACGATATACGCCAAAAGCGGAACAATGAGCTTATTCGTGAGGAGCTGCTCGCGGTCAAAGAATGGGTGAGCAGCCAAGCGGTAAGGACTGAAGAAGGAAATTTACCAGCCAATATGTGGCAGGATTTGGTAGCATGGGCCTTTCATAACACGTCGCTGGAAACGCAAGAGTTAATCAATAGTCTGCTGCTGGAGCTATATCCTGAGTTGGTGAATGAGTTAGAAAATCATACAGGGGCTGATGACACCTATGATTTACAAGCGGAGATGTCGCTGGGCGAGCTAAGGCAGATCATTGAACGCCAATACCAGTGGGCTTTGCAGATTGATTTTGACGCGCCAGGGGCACAGCACTATTTTTGGGATCGGTCATTGGAAAAGGAAGAGCCCCGCCTGGGAGAGCGAGAGAACGAACCGGGGCCAGAGAAGGAAATGGAGATTGCGATTAGCCGTAGCGTAAAGCAACTTTATAAACTTTTCCAATCTTTACCGACTGATGAAATGGCGCAATCCGTTGTGCATTTCTTGCTAAGGTATCCAGTCTATAAGGGGATTGTGCGACGTATTCAATCCTTGCAACATGATAATTATGCCGAAATCCGGAGCAATTTAATTGATAAATCATGTTTGCCTATTCATCTCCTGCGCTGTAAGTTATCGTGTTTTGGTGCCAGTAAATTCGATCCAAAATCTGATCGCTGGGTGCGCATCACACTCTTTCAGGGTGCCCCACTTGTATCCGAGATTGGCCGACCCTTTGCCGATGATTGGTGCTTTCCTTGTAAACCATCTCTCAAATTAGCAAACGACACCGCTATAAATACCTAAATTAATGAATGATACGTTTATGTTATGAATGTCCCAAGTACAGAATTGACAGATTTGTGCAAAAAAGTCTTCGAGGGGATGGGGTTCCCTCTAGGTGATTATGAGGATTGTGCCCAGGTGATTACCTGGCTGGAGATGCATGGACTGCCAGTCTTAAGCAAGATGCACCAACAATCCTCAAATTGGACATTGCCCAAAAGTCAGGCAACAACGATTATTTTTGAGGACAACACCTTAGCCGTCATTGACGCCCATGAGAATGGCGGCTTGGTTTATGGCAGTCTGGGAGTGGATTTAGCCTATCTAAAAGCGTTACGGTCTGGATTTGCGATGGTCAAGTTACAACGAGCGCACCATCGTCGGTTGATCATTCCCACTATAGTGAGTTGTAGCCGGCGCGGGATGAATGTTGCGGCTATCTGGCGAGATAACCACGGAGACCATGTGGCGACAATTCAAGCACAACAGAAGTATCCCTGTTATTGCGTTTATCAACCAGCCCTATTCTCTGACAATCAGCTACACTCTCAGACAATATCCATTTTGTGTACGACTAATTTTCCCCTAACGTAAGAGGTTGCAGCTTCATTATCCATGAAAGCACCCATCTTTAAGATGCTGCCCAAGGATTTTGCCGATCAATATCGACATCACATTGAGTCTGGTATCGACGTAGAAGAGGATGTGTGGACTCAACTGGTCGCAATGTCAAAAAAGGTGATGGTTAAGTCAACTGAACTCTCGCGAATGCGTGGAGCAGGGGAAGCTGGGGCAAGTGTTACACAGGATGAGCAATATGGTTGAGTTGACTGGCAATCAAACAATGGACCAAATCCACTCCCTTGCCACTCACCTCCAACTTCAGCAAAATCGAGTTCTTGTCACTCCTAACGAATGTTACGGTCGCCAGTGTCGCAACGGAGCGCGACTCGGGTTGTAGAGGTAAATCCCCCCCGCTCCATCGTCCACCACACCATGCCAACTGGGGGGCATCGCCTGAATATTATCCAATGGGCCCAGACGGTGTATCTCCGGCTTCTGTTGATCGAGTGAGAAAACACCCAGATAAATGCTGCGGGACGCATAAGAGACGGCTGTAAACCATATACGTCCGTGTTCATCAATGGCAAGCGAATCTGATGTAATCGGAGGATCAAGACCGGTGGTGTCTCCGAGCAAGAAATGTTCCCAAGCTTCGTCCTGAAAAGAACTCACACCCCACTCCTGTCCGCGGGAAGTACCGAAGTCTTTCCAGAGAATCCAGAGAGCGCCATCTTGTCCAAGAGCGATATCATGCACAGAACCCGGCACACCATCACGACGCGAAAGAAGTTGCCAGGGGCTGCTATCGTTCTCTCGAAAACTAAGCCCACCAATCGAGCCAACCCAGATACCACCCTCCGGTGAAGGGCGTACAACGTTGGCCGTATTCCCGAGCAATCCGTCTTGAGAATTGAGCCACTGGATAGGCTGCCCGGGATCAACTATACCCAGAGACTGGCTTGCGCCTATAACCCATAAGCGATCACTCGCATCAACACTCCCTCTACCTGGGAATAAAAAACGATCCCGTTCGACTTTATTATCCTGAATTCTAAGCAGGTTTTGGAGTGGATATTGGACAACCCACGCGATATCTTCCCCAACTCCAATAACATCCACAGCTTCGTCTGCCTGGATCGCGATGCTGACGAAACCGCTTGTCGGTGAAAATCGATATACCGTTTTCTGGTTAGAGCTTACGCACCAAGCTTGCGACCGTTCAAGAGTGAAACGCACATGGCTGCTGCAATTCGCGGCAGTCATTGTTGTCGTCCAACGTCCTGCGGGCAGCGCATCGCGGAGGACCACAGCACCCTGCCCAAGCAGGAATGCAATTGGCAGCAGAAGTAACGGAAGGATCAGTCGTCGATGGGGAATGACGAGTAGTGGACTCAGGACCGCGGCGAGGGCAGACCAATTGCCTACCGAGCGGTTGTCTGCATAGAGGAGCACAAAGACACAGACGATAACTGCGGGGGCAAGCGGAGTAAAGGTTCGTAACACCCAGACGAACCTACGTCTACGCAGACCCCGCGGAGAACCCCATTGCAAAAACTCGATTCCGTCTCGAGGGAGTGGTCTCAAGAATCTGCGCAGTGCAGGATGTGTTGTCCCTGCTGCAAAGAAAGTGCCCGCGCAAAGGAAAGTAATCCCAACGCCGGCCCCGATTGCCGGCCAGAGAGCGGTAGAAAAGAAGGCTGCCGCCAGTGCGCTCCAGAGAAAGATTTGGCTCCCAGCAAGCGCTGTACTGTGCCAAATAAAGCCGAATGGACTGAGTAAGCCGCGCTGCCGGGCGAGGCGATACCTGCGGAGCAGCACCACACCGCCAGCGGCAAAAGCCACTGGCAGCAGAACAAACCAGTACAGGGCCAGCCAATCGCTAAGACGTTCCATGAGCGACTATCGAGAAATAAAAATGGCGGCCTTTGCGGCCGCCATTTTCGTCCAATAACGGGAGTCGAGAACAGTTAGTGATGCAATATTTGTGACAGGAATAGCTTGGTTCGATCTTCTTTCGGGTTGGAAAAGAAATCTGAGGGATGCGCCTCTTCAACGATTTGGCCAGCATCCATGAAAATGACGCGATTGGCCACCTCGCGGGCGAAACCCATCTCATGCGTCACCGCAAGAATTGTGAACCCAGCCTTGGCCAGATCACGCATCACATCCAACACTTCCTTAATCATTTCCGGATCGAGTGCGGAAGTCGGCTCGTCGAAAAGCATGACTTTGGGCTGCATGGCCAAGGCGCGAGCAATTGCAACACGTTGTTGCTGCCCGCCCGAAAGCTGTCCCGGATATTTTCCAGCCTGTTCCGGAATGCCTACACGCGTGAGCCATGTCGTGGCTACATCTTCGGCCTTGTCACGTGACCACTTGCGCACATTGATCGGGGCCAGGGTGATATTGTCCAACACCGTTAAATGTGGGAACAAATTGAATGATTGGAAGACCATTCCGACTTCGCGCCGAATTTCCTGAATGTTGCGAATATCGTGTGAAAGCTCGATGCCGTCCACGATGATACGGCCTTCTTGGTGTTCCTCCAAACGATTTAAACAGCGAATGAAGGTTGACTTGCCTGATCCGGATGGACCAATGATAACGATCACCTCGCCGGTCTTTACGCGCAAATCCATGCCGCGCAAAGCTTCGAACTCTGCAAACCATTTATGGACGTTCTCACAGATGATGATCTCGTCAACGAAACTTTGTGCCGGACCTTCCATTTCCATAATTTAATTCTCCTCGCTAGTATGCTACCACGAGTCTCTAGAGGCTCTTAGCCGAAGGACTAACGCTCACCCACACCCAACCGCGCCTCAAGGCTACGACTGTAAGACGACATTATGAAGCTGCCTAAGAAGTAAACTACCGCCATGAACACGTAAAGTTCTACACGCAATCCAATCCAGAGCTCGTTGGAAAGGATTGAGCGATTAATACCAAGGAAATCGAACAGGCCGACAATCGACACCAGCGAAGATGACTTGTATGCACCGATGAACTGCGTGACGATGGCCGGGATGACAATGCGCAGAGCCTGCGGCAGGATGATGAAGCGCATCTTTTGCAAGGTGTTGAAACCTAATGCGTCAGTGGCCTCGTATTGCCCGACGGGAATGGCCTGCAAGCCACCCCGAATAGTCTCTGCCATATAGGCGGCGGAAAACATAGTATAGCCCACAATCACAGGCCAGGGCTTGGCAATACTCGTCCCCTCTTGGAAAAAGAAGGGAGCCATGATAATTCCCATAAAGAGCAAAGTGATCAGAGGTACACTGCGGATCAACTCGATGAAAGCAGTGCTCGCTCCCGCAACCACATTGCCCTGGAACAGTCGTTGGAGCAAATACGCTGCTACGAGGAGGAGCAGTGGCCAGAAGGCAATGATCTGTTCAAGGGTATTACGGGAAGTCGCCAGCAATTCGGGGGTGGTTGTTAGTCCCCAGATTGTCGCTGCAATTGCGACTGGCCAGATCATCCAGTTCGGGATGCCGAAAACCTCGCTCTGCCGCGCGAGGGCCAGAAACATACCCAGTGGCAGTGATAACAATATCACCGAACTGGCGATGATTATGGTTAATAAGAACCCTCCCCAATGGTCCACGTTGATAGGTTCAAAGACCATACTCTGGCCAATCCCCCACCAGATCGAGTAGAGCAGTGGCCAAACCGATGCTGTCACGACCAGACTGATCCAACTAAAGTTTATTACCTTTTGCCACCAGAACAGTGCATAGATAGCAAGGATGAGCGCTGCTCCGCCGACTGCTGTATTTAGGTTATACGGTCCTGCTTCGATCCCAGCCAGGAATATATATAGAATGACCGGTGAGAAGAACCAGAGCACATTCGTAACGCTGCGTACGTAGCGCAAGCGTTCTTTCAATACCGGGCGGCTACTGACATAAGTAGACAGCCACATCGCGAGGATAAATCCGAGCGATAGCCATACGCGCGAATTATGTTCCGGGGGCAACAAGCCGGTCAGCAGCAATTTGCGCGCCCCTATGATCACGCCCCAGGTCGCGCCCTCCGTACGGAATTCTGTAGTGGTTTCCGCTGCATTAAAAGTGGCCTCGACGATACCCCACTGCCAGAACCCGTTCACGGCAGATACAAGCAAGAGCGAAAGGAATAACGTGAGAACAATATTTGAGACCGAACTGAGCAAATTATTCTTTAACCAGCGACTAATGCCAGAATGGCGGCCTAAAAGCTCGCCCACGATGACTGACAAAACAGCGAGCACCCAGATAGCGAAGACGACAAACGTTAATGTCGGCAACTCGCTAAATTTGTTTGAGACATAATTAACTGTAACGAGCGTCAACAAGAACACCCAAACAGTTTGAAACCAGGAACCGGTGATGTTGTCTTGAAGGAAGACCTGCCAGTTCACTCTTCTGAAAGTGGAGGCGCGTTGATCCGTGATAGATTCGGCGACTGTTGTCATGGTTATCTCTCCACCAATTTAATGCGCTCGTTATACCAGTTCAACGCTACGGAAAAAGCAAGACTGATCAACATGTACACCAGCATCATGAGCACAAACAGTTGCAACACCCGCCCCGATTGATTCATCGTGGTAAAGGAAACTGCATACATATCCGGGAACCCGATTGCAATCCCAAGACTGGTGTCCTTCGCAAGGCTCAGAGCAACCCCGATACCCGGCGGGATAATCACTCGCAGCGCCTGTGGTAACACAATCATTTGCAGGCGCTGTGATTCAGTAAGGCCCAGAGCGCGTGCTGCTTCATTCTGCCCTCTGGAAACGGAAAGGATACCGGCGCGAACAATTTCGGCGAGGTTACTGCCATAGAAGAGCACCAGCGTCAACAGGAGAGCAGTAAATTCCGGCGGCATGCGCGTTCCGCCTCGCAGGTTCAACCCTTCGAGGGCGGGAACGCTCCATACGATCGGACGTTCGCGAACCGGCACGATCAGTTGATTGTTGATGTTTTCGAGCGTCGAACGTTCAGCCGCGAGAACCGAATTCGAGGCCGCGAAGGCCTCACAGGTTCCATCCGCATAATCCTCTGTGGCCTGATCGGCGCGGTCCGAGCGATGGATCTTGTAGGGAATCCCCATACTTCGCAATTGGGCTGTCAGATTGGTTTCAGAGGGCGAATCATCAAGAACGCAAACCTGCAACGCAACTGCCGCGATCTCTTCTTCCGATAACGTGTCCAGATCGTCCAAATGGTTTAACCCGGTACGTTGCAACATGAACTTTTCCAGGTCATCTACCTGGCGAATGCGGCTGCCTTTTGTGACCATTAATCCTTGCGTATCGGAAACAGCACCGGCTACCCACCAACCAATGCCGGCGATGAGGAGGAACGAAATGAGACCGAGTTGCACCCGATTGCTCGCCTGGCCGGTCCGCTCTTCCCGGCGGCCGAGGGAAGTCCAGAGCACTTGAAATTGGATAACTCCCAGCACCAGGAAGGCCAACCAGATCGCCGCAGAGGAGGTAAATTGTGGAGATGGAAAGTTCAAACCACGTTGAGATATGAAAATCGGTAATCCGAGTGGTCGGATCGCTTCTTGCAGTGCGGGGAATGCCAGGATAACACCAAAATAGATAAAGAAGAGCTGGATCAGAAGAGGGGTATTGCGCAATAATTCCACATACCAAAGAGCTATTTTACTGATTAACCAATTTTCGGATAAGCGGGCAATCCCGACGACAACCCCAAGGATGGTGGTAAAAATAACACCCAGAACAGCTACTTTGAGGGTGTTGAGGATGCCTAGATAAAAGGCGTAGGAATAAGGATCAGTGTTCGTATAATCTAAAACGGTGTCCGAAATATCAAAACCGGCCTCGCTGTCAAAGAAATCATAGGCACACCGATAGTCAAACTCCCCATCGCGGCAAATGAATTGTGACCGGCCAAGCCTGCCGACATTATCACCGAAATTACTTCCAATGGCTCGTACGCCAAGAACGACGACAAAGATGAATCCTATCTGCCCCATCACGCCCAAGACGCGGACATCGAACAGATAGTTCAGGATCGCCCGCCAAGCAGGGACTCCCTTTATCTCTCCGGGGGCGGTTAGTTGTGCCATATTCTCTCCCCTTCCTAATGGCTAGCCAGAAACCAACGCACGCTTTAGGATCAAAGGTGTTTTCGGCTGGATCAACACTAACATATCCTGAACGGCCCGGCAAATTGCCGGGCCGTTCGTATTATATATAAAAGTGACTGTCACTCCAAACGAGCGTACTCAACTGCAACAGTCACTTTGTTTTCTTGGTTCGAAAGGTTTAGCGGAACGGAGGCGAGTACAGCAGGCCACCTTCGGTCCACAACGAGTTATTACCACGCGGCACGTTGTAAACCGTGTCAGGTCCGAGGTGAGTGTTGTAAATCTCCTCGTAATTGCCAACCTGGCTGATGACCTGGTAGCACCAGTCGTTGTTCAGACCTATGGCTTGGCCCAAGTCGCCTTCCACACCCAGCATGTTCAGGATCCTGGGATCGTCAACGCCCAGCATGTCGTCGACATTGGACGAGTCGACACCCAGATCCTCGGCCTGGATCGTACAGTTCACCGTCCATTTGACGATATCAAACCAGTTATCGTCGCCATGGCGCACCAACGGTCCCAGCGGTTCCTTGGACATCGTCTCTGAGAGGATTATGTGGTCCGCAGGAACAGACAGGAGTTGGCTGTTTGCGATCAGACCGGACTTATCCGTCGTCCAACCATCGCAGCGACCTTCGTCATACGCATTGAGAACGTCGGGGGTCTCGGCAAAGACTACAGGTTCGTAGTCGATACCGCGGCTGCGGAATATGTCGGCGAGGTTCTTCTCAGTGGTTGTGCCCGCATTCACGCAGACAGTACCACCGTCAAGGCCTTCCAACGTATCGATGCCGGAGTCGCGGCGGACAATCATACCCTGGCCATCATAGAAGGTGACCGGTACGAAGTTGAAGCCAAGAGAGGTGTCGCGGCTGAAGGTCCAAGTTGTGTTACGGATGAGGACATCAATCTCGCCACTCTGCAGGATGGGGAAACGCTCACTCGCGTTGGAGGTGCGTATCTCGAGCGCCTCGGAATCACCAAGCGTTGCGGCTGCAACGGCGCGGCAGTAGTCAACGTCGAAGCCGACGACGGAACCATCTGCTTCGACGAAGGCGAAGGCAAGTAGGGTACCGCTGACACCACAATTGAGGATGCCGCGATCTTGCACGGCCGCCAGTGTGTCGCCACCGCCTGCAAACGTTACGGCTACCTCGACGGTTTCGGTCACAGTTTCGGTCGTTGTCTCGCCACCAGCAGCAGCTGCTGCAGCTGCTGCCTCAGCATCGGCGGTCATCGCCTTGGCCTCTTCCAATTGCGACTGCAGATCGGCAATCTGAGCATCAAGAGCGGATGTATCAGCCGCCGGCGCAGCACCGCCGCCACAAGCTGCGAGCAGCATGCCAAATAGCATCATAAAAGAAATACTTGTTACTGTTCTTCGGGACATGGATTCTCCTCCAATAGGAAATCAATAAAAAGCTGTCACAATTTTTAAATTAATGTTGAAAACGTCTTGAGTGTTGCACCTCCTCCAGAGGTGACGGAAACAAACGTTCACGTTCCGCCTTCTATTCCCCCACGATTAGCCCAAGTTCGGGAACAGGGGAGATTATACCGAAATTGAGAATGGATGCAAGCGCTGACTTAATTGACTCAACCACTCACCGAGACCGAGATGGGCGTTGGACGCTTTTGTCCCAAACTCAGGCTCAACAGAGCCCCTATCACCACAAGTACGGCATTGAACTGCAAGACCGAGGTCAACGGCATCGCATCGGCAGCCACGCCGGCAAAATATGCTCCGATGGAACCGCTTGTGAACATAAATCCTAACGTCAATCCTGAGGCCAGAGCCATTCGGCGCGGCATGAAAGACTGGGCCAGCACAACAATAATGCTATGGGAGGCGCCACTCAGCCCCCCTGCCAGGAAAATAAATAGATATTGGAGGGGGCCACTCGTAACGGGCAGGAAATAAAATGGCGCGATACTGAGGGCCAGCGTCCAGAATACTGTCCGCCGCCGTCCAAAACGGTCGGCGGCAACCCCACCAAACACCCCTCCAAGTGCGGCCCCGGTCATGAAGAGAGATGCAATTGCGCCGTAAGCAGCCACTGAGAAGCCCTGATCCTGCAACATTTTCGGGATGAACGTAATTCCAATTTGCTGCGGAATGCTACGCATGATTACAAGCAGCACAAATGCCAGAAGCAGCCAGCGGTTTGGCCTCGTCTCAGTAGATTCAGCTGTAGCTGTTTCAGCTGCTAGAGATGCGTTTTTCTTTTCACCTCTCACACGCCATAGAGAATTAACAGCGATGGGTACAGCAGCACCACAAATCAAAAGCAGGCCAACCAATCCAAACCCTTCTAATAGTAGACCCCCGATGGCTGGTCCTGCTGCCAATCCGCTCTGCCCAAACAAAAAGAAAATTGAAGCCGCGGTTGCAGCCCGACCGGCCATGAGTACCCGCCCTCGGGTAGCAGCCCGTTCTGTACCTGTGGGGTGAAACATTCCCGAGCCAAAGCCGCCAATGACAAGTAATACCAGTGAGACTCGTCCCGCGACCAGGATGGCGCCCGCAAACCAAGCAGCCATCCAGAGCAATCCAAAACCACCGAACCAGTGGATAGAGAGCCGATCGGACAACCATCCGAAAACCGGTTGCAGCAGGGAAGAAGTTGTGATGTAAATTGTTATCATCAACCCGATGTCTGTGTTGCTCAGCCCAAGGAGCGGACTCAAGAACACTAATACAATTGCGAGCTGACCGTTGAGGATATCGATCAGTAGATGATTGAGTGAGACAGACAGAAATAATGGGTCGCGTAAAAGGCGCATATTAATCAACCGCCTGGGGCCGATACAGTGCATTTCTCTCTATCAATGCTTGCACGGATTCAGACACAAAATATCGGATTCCATTTCCCGCCTGGAGCCGACGGCGCAAATCACGCGACGAAATCTCCAATTGCGGAGTGATCACCCAATCTACTTTTGCAGAAATGCCGGGAAATATTTCTTCCAAAGTTGTCATATTTACCTGTACACCCGGACGCCGCAACACCGCGAGCCGGCAGTGATCCAAAATTACACTTGGTTCACGCCAGTCGGGGAAATCGTGCAGCGAATCCGCACCCATTAAAAAATGGAGTTGTGCCCCTGGATGTTGTGTTCTCAAAATTTTAATCGTCTCAAAAGTGAAATGCGGTGCCGGCCGGTCCAGGTCAACTCGAGAAATCTTAAAAGATTCATTCCCCGCTATCGCCGCCGCAACAAGACTCACTCGAACTTCGCTGTCTGTGACTTGTTGATCGATTTTGAATGGGGATTGCCCGGTAATGACCCAAAGTACCCGGTCGAGGTCGAGTTGCGATTGGGCTTCTGAGGCCAGGATGAGGTGCCCAAGATGCGGAGGATCAAACGAACCGCCGAAGACTCCGATTCTCATTGAGAAATATTTGATTAGCTGCGCTTAGCAAGCTGGATACATAAAGCAACCAATGGAAAGATCACTCTTCCCATGTTAATTCGTACTCCCCTATGTGAATGGTGTCTCCATCTTGGACACCAGCCTGCGCTAATGCCTTGTGGACACCTAGGGCCTCCAGAATCTTTTGAAACCTTCGCACCGCGTCATCATACTCCCAGTATGTCATCTGTGCTGCGCGTTCAATTTTTTGACCACGGAGGCGGAAAGCGCCCTCCGCCTCGCGAGAAACCTCGAATGCATTCGGATCGACTTCGGGGCGATAGATCGCAATTTCTTCAAAAGCAGGCCGTTGTGGAGCAGTCTTCAACAGAGCATCCGCCCGATAAATGAGATCACGGGTTCCGGCGCGGGTTACTGCGGAGATGGGCAATATATCGATCCCACGCTCCGTGAAGGAGGCCCGAATTTCAGTTAGACGTTCTTCAACCTCAGGCAACTCTGTCTTATTGACCACCACAAGTAACGGCTTCTCCCCCAGATCGGGATCAAATAGCGCCATCTCCGAAGAAATCTGGCTGAAATCGGCGATGGGATCGACAGCCAGTCCATCAACCATATGGATCAAAACGCGCGTTCGTTGTACATGGCGCAGGAATTCCGCACCCAGGCCGGCCCCGCTGTGAGCGCCTTCGATCAAACCGGGTATATCGGCCATAATGAGCGTTCGATATTTACCCAAGTCGACAACACCAAGATTGGGAACGAGGGTCGTAAATGGATAGGCCGCGATTTTCGGTCGGGCTGCACTTACCGCTGCGAGCAGTGTTGATTTACCAGCGTTTGGCACGCCAACGATGCCAACATCTGCAATAAGCTTCAGTTCCAACTCAATACTTCGCTCTTCGCCCGGTTCTCCCTTCTCTGCGACACGTGGCGCCTGATTGCGTGAATTCGTGAAGCGTGGATTGCCTCGTCCCCCTTTTCCACCACGCGCAGCGATCAGAGATTGGCCAGCTTCTACCAAATCGAAAAGGATTTCATCCGACTCGGCATCTCGCACGATAGTCCCGGGTGGGACTGCAATTTCAAGATCAGGTGCGGATCTGCCGGTCTTATTGCTCGTTCCCCCAGACTTCCCTTCTTCCGCATGGAAGTGCCTTTGCCGTTGAAACTTGAAAAGGGTATTGAGAGTTGGGTCGACAACGAGAACAATCGAGCCGCCATTGCCGCCATCACCCCCATCCGGTCCGCCGAGGGGGACATATTTTTCACGCCGAAAATGTATAATGCCGTTGCCGCCAACCCCGCCCCGCAGGCTGATTCGGGCGCTATCAAAGAAGCGCGTATCCACTTTGCTCATAACGGCGGGATTATAGCATTCGCCCAATCGATACCTTCAGGCTTAAAACAGTTGGTAAAACACATGCCGACCTGTTCAACTCGAAGAGAACGATAATGAGTGTGTAGTGATTGCTTCGTCTTCAGGGCACCCGGTGCATTCGCCCCGCGTTTAACGAAACCTTGAGGAGGGACCACGCCAATTCTATCGTTCAATCTCCACAGCTTCTTCTCTTCAGCCCAAGCTCTCGACATTTGCAAATAAAACTAGATCAATGACAAATTCGATTAAGGACGCCCCAGCACGATTCGATTTCAAGACTGCCGCTGGAATCGGATTGCTCGCCCTTGTACTGCGCCTGGGGATGCTGGCCTATTTCTCTTGGGTACGCGGAATCCAACCGCTCGCCCTTTCTTCGGATGCCATCGAATATGACATCCTGGCACGAGCACTGCTCGACGGGTGGGACTGGTCGAGTGGATATTTTGCCGCCCGCCCACCGCTCTGGCCACTCCTGATCGCCGGTATTTACCGGGTCTTTGGAAACAGCCAGTACGCAATCGCAATCTTCAGTACCGTGCTAGGAGCATCGACTGCGGTTGTCGCCTTTGCAGTGGCCGCACAGCTTTCAAGTGTGAGGCTTGTACACATCATCACCAGCGTACTGGTGGCGATTGACCCCGCTTCTATCGCGAACAACATCAACTTACAAGCGGAGACACCTGCGAATCTGTTCCTGGGGTTGGCGCTCCTGGCCCTCGCTAGACTCATTCGCGGTCAGCACATGCGCGCTGCCATAATGGCCGGTTTCTGGGTTGGTCTTGCAACCCTGGTACGGCCTACCACCCTCCTTCTTTTTTTATTTGCACTGCCACTCTTCTTGTGGCTCGTACGAATGTGGCTTTGGCGTTTCGCCGTCTTTGTCCTGGTGCCAATAATCGTGTTGCTCGGGTGGAGTGCGCGCAATTTTACTTACATCAACGCATTTACATACACAACTGTGAGCGATTTCAACATGCTTTTTTATCGTGCTGTCAGTGTTGAGCGCCGAGCGATGCGCACATCGGACGACACGATTCGGCGGCAATATGCACTGGAGATAGAACAGCGTCTTGGGAATAGTATTGATGAATCCGAAATCGATTCTGGTTTCTTCTGGCGCAATTTCGCCCCGCAGGATGGCCGTCGGATAGGCATTATGCGAGCTATGGCGTTGGATGTTTTTCGTGAATATCCATTCTGGTACATTGCGCTCATCCCCTCCGGGCTGTTTCGCATGTATGCGTACACCAGCAACTTTGGCACACCATTTATGCCGGAATTGCTGTTTAATCTTGTTTTCTACTTGCTAGCGGCTGTGGGTTTAATACAAAACATCCGCACGCAAAAGTGGGATGTCGTTGGCATAACCCTGACGCTAATTATCTATATCACCCTCGCGACGCTTGCCTCCCAAACCACGGGGATGGACACCCGCATGCGCACGTCTGTGACTGTGCCGCTCGCATTGCTCGCGGCGCAAGGCATTGTCTTCCTCTGGTCGCGACGGCGAAGGCCCACATCTTGTTCTTATTTGTGAAATATGCTACATTAGTTCGCGCTCTAATTCACAAGTAAGTACGGGTGAGATAGTTTCCCTGGTGTAAATTTCATGATCAACCCCGAAATACCTGATATCGTTATCGGTCGCCTACCGCTCTATTTGCGGGCATTGAATCGAATGATGCAAGAAGGGCTCGATATCACTTCCTCCCACGAGTTAGGCGAACGTCTTGGAATTAGTTCGGCCCAAATTCGAAAGGACCTATCCCACTTCGGCGAGTTCGGCAAACAAGGAACCGGATATCAGATCAGCTTTCTCAGCGAACAGTTGCAGATCATCCTTAACGTCAACAAAGAATGGTCAATCGCCCTTATTGGTGTCGGCGATCTTGGTCGCGCATTGGCCGGTTATGCTGGATTCCAGGACAGGGGTTATCGAATCATAGCTGCCTTTGACAATGAATCTTCTAAGATTGGTGAAAAGATTAATTCCCTGGAGATTCTAGGGATGGATCAATTACATACAGTCATCAAAAAGCTCAATATACTTATGGCAATGCTCGCTGTTCCAGCATCCCATGCACAGACTGTCACGGACAATCTCGTGGATGCTGGTATTCAAGCTATTCTGAACTATGCACCTGTAAATATCACTGTCCCCGAAGGTATCCGGGTTCAATACATTGACCCGGTGACACATCTGCAACGAATGACGTACTACCTGCCAAAAGCTGACTAGCATTTTTAGAACATATTGACAAAAAAACACCGGCAAATTGCCGGTGTTTTTAGATTCCAGTGAATCCAAGAGATTGTCAGGCGACTTTAGGAAGCATTGGCTTTAATACGTCGTACATCTCGAGTGCCCGTCCGGCGCCAATTGCAACGGCACCAAGGGGATTATCGGCGACATAGGCCGGCACTCCTGTCTCGCGTGTGAGGAGCTTATCAATACTTCGCATCAACGCCCCGCCCCCGCAAAGCACCATGCCCCGATCAATTGCATCAGAAGCAAGTTCAGGAGGCGTTTTTTCGAGTACTTTGCGGGCTACTCCCACAATCGCGTCCAGCGGCTCTTCCATAGCCTCGATCACTTCAGCAGTCCCGATTGTTGCCGAGCGTGGTAGGCCAGTAACCTGATCTTGTCCCTGGATCTCGACCGTCAATTCTTCATCCTGCGGTAAAGCGGCCCCGATGCGGATCTTGATATCTTCTGCAGTAATTTCGCCAATCACAAGTCCATATTTTCTGCGGATGTAAGTCATGATAGCCTGATCGAGGTGCATACCACCCACACGCGCGGCCTCTGCAGAAACAATGCCGTTCATCGCAACAATGGCCGCTTCTGTAGCGCCTCCGCCGAGATCGATGATCATATTTCCTGAGGGGGTACCGATGGGCAGTCCGGCTCCAATTGCCGCGGCGAGCGGCTCCTGGATCAGATAGGCATGGCGCGCGCCAGCCTGTAATGTTGCTTCCTGTACAGCCCGGCTTTCGACGCTGGTTGCGCCATATGGCACACTCACCATTACGTTGGGGCGAAACAATCTAAGTGGGCCGCTAACTTTGGACAAAAAGTAATGGAGCATGCGCTCCGTTACCTGGTAGTCCGCGATGACTCCGTCGCGTATTGGCCGCATGACTTCAATCGACTCTGGGGTGCGGCCAAACATTTCGCGGGCTTCTAGACCGATGGCGACAATCTTTTGCTCATCGACCCGGAGCGCGACGATGGAGGGCTCGTGCAAGACGATATCGCCTCCATGGTAGATCAACACATTAATTGTGCCGAGGTCTATCCCTATTTCTTTGCCTAGTGCCAATACTGGCGTTCAGCGAGTCAATTCTCGCTGCCCCCAAACTCCATCGGACTCGGGCTCCCACGCCGCTTGCGACCAATACGTAAGCGAACATTCGCACGTTGCAATGCGAGAGTGATTTCGTGGTAGACATCGGGAGGAATGGTCTCCTTCGGACCTTCCGCCAGATATTCTTCGGCTCGTGTACGCGCAGCCTCTGCCCGTGCCAGATCGATTTCCTCGGCACCTTCAGCTGCATCTGCAAGGACTGTGATCTTATCCGGCCGAACTTCGAGGACACCGCCACCCACCACAAAAAGTTCTTCGTCGCTCCCTTTCTTGATGCGTAACTCTCCAATTTGGAGGGTTGTCAGGAGAGGGGCGTGGTTTGGGAGAATCCCCATCTGGCCCTCTGCGCCATTTAATACAACCATGTCCACCTCATCAGAGTAGACTAGGCGTTCCTGAGTAACGATCTCACACAATATAGGCATTTTGTGAAGGCTAGACCGCGGCCATCTTATCTGCAGCCGTCCTAACCTCTTCGATTGTGCCTTTGAACATGAAAGCCTGCTCCGGTACGTCATCGTGCTTTCCGTCCAATATCTCTCGGAAGGAACGCACACTGTCCGCCAACGGCACATAAACACCCGGTGTGCCTGTAAACTGTTCGGCCACTTTGAAGGGTTGTGAGAAGAATCGCTCGATTTTCCGCGCTCGTGACACGAGTAACTTGTCGTCTTCCGATAGCTCATCGACGCCGAGAATGGCGATAATATCTTGCAAATCCTTATAACGTTGGAGAACGCGTTGTACTTCGCGGGCAACAGCGTAATGCTCTTCCCCGACCACTTGCGGGTCGAGAATTCGACTGGTCGAAGCCAACGGGTCAACGGCAGGGTAAATTCCCTTTTCCGCAATTGGGCGCTCTAGCGCAATTGTCGCGTCCAGGTGGGCAAAGGTCGCCACTGGCGCCGGGTCCGAATAGTCGTCCGCCGGCACGTAAACGGCCTGCAACGAAGTTATCGAACCGCGGTGAGTCGATGTAATGCGTTCCTGCAATTCACCCATCTCTGTGCCAAGCGTCGGCTGATAACCAACCGCGGAGGGCATCCGTCCGAGCAATGCGGAAACTTCCGAACCACTCATTACGAAACGGAAAATGTTGTCAATGAAGAGCAGAACGTCGAGACCCTGATCACGGAAATACTCGGCCATGGTGAGACCAGTCAATGCGACACGCAGGCGCACGCCGGGAGGCTCGTTCATCTGGCCGAACACCATCACCGTATCTTTCATCACACCTGATTCGATCATCTCGCGGTAAAGCTGGGTACCTTCGCGTGTGCGCTCGCCAACACCAGCAAAAACCGATTTGCCCTGATGCACTGTGGCAATGGACTGAATCAGTTCCATGATGATGACCGTCTTGCCCACGCCGGCACCACCAAAGATGCCCGTCTTGCCGCCCTTCGTAAATGGTGCAATCAGGTCGATGACTTTGATGCCGGTCTCAAACACTTCTGTTGAGGTAGCTTGCTCATCGAACGTCGGCGCTGGACGGTGAATTGGATATTGGACATCAGCATCAACCGGCTCAAGACCGTCCACAGGGCGGCCAAGCACGTTGAAGATGCGCCCCAGTGCAACCTCCCCCACTGGAACAGTAATCGGTGCACCGACCGCGTTTGCGGTCAGACCGCGCTGCAAACCTTCGGTGGCATCCATGGCAACACAGCGAACACGGTTGTTGCCGAGATGTTTCTCTACTTCGAGTACGAGAGAGTCCTGACCCTCACGCGGAATTTCAATAGCCTCGTAGATTTCCGGCAATTGATTCGGCGGAAACTCGCAATCGATGACTGCGCCCTGGATCTGTACTATTTTCCCGTTTACTTCTGCCATGAATCCTCCACTCACTCCTCGTAGTTACTAGGAATGTAGCTGAAATTTTTACGCATCGGCCAATGCCTCGGACTGTGCTTCCACACCACCAACAATATCAAGTAGTTCACTGGTAACTGAAAGTTGCCGCGCTTTGTTATACGCAAGTTGCAAACTACCCACTAGCTCATTTGCATTATCGGTTGCATTACGCATGGCCACCATGCGTGCACTGTGCTCGCTGGCCAGTGACTCGAGCAATGCTTGATAGACCTGCACCTGTGTAAAGCGGGGCAAGATTACATCCAGCAAATCCTCTGGGGCCGGCTCGTAAATATAGGGCGCTTCTACTGTGCGCTCGGCACTGCCGAGATGCTCGGCCATGACTTGCTCTTCGACATCCACCGCGCTCAACGGAAGAAGTCGGCGCACGCGCGGTATCTGGCGTACCGTGTTAATGTAATCGGTATAGGCGAGGTAGACTTCATCTACCGTACCGTTCATATAATCTTCCAACAACACTTGCCCAATCGGGCTGGTATCCAAAAAAGACGGCAAGTCACGGAAGTTCTCAAAGTCTGCGGCGATGTTCGCTCCACGTCGATAGACTAGGTCGCGCCCTTTGCGACCCACCGTCACCCAGCGAATAGGCACAGTCTTGGAATTCGTAAAATCCAGTGCTTGGCGGGTGACATTGATATTGTAAGCGCCCGCCAAACCTCGGTCGCTTGAAATCATCAGAAAGTCAATTGCTTTGACTTCCGCTCGCTCTTCTAACAACGGGTGCAAGAGTTGGGAGGGCTGCAAAGCCAGGTGCTGCAGCACTTCGAATGCCTTGCCTGCATAGGCCCGTGAGGCAGTCACCGCTTCCTGCGCGCGACGTACCCGCGAGGCACTCACCGCTTCCAAGGCGCGTGTCACCTGAGCAATGTTTTTGACTCTCCGAATCCGGAGCCGCATTTCGCGGGCATTTGCCATGGATTAAGTCCAGGTGGAATTGAACGTTTCTAGCGCGGTGCGAAGTCCTTTATCGGTATCCTCCGATATCACCCCATCTTCAACAATTGATTTTCCCACTTGAGGTTGGGAATTTGCCATGTAGCGCAGGAAGCCGTCTTCCCACTCCTGCATTCGCTCGACCTGCACATCGTCGCTATAACCTGATGTGCAGGCGAAGATAACCATAACCTGATTCTCAATTGGCATCGGCACGTACTGCTGTTGCTTGAGAATTTCCTGCAGCCGATAGCCGCGATCAAGCTGCAACTGGGTCGCCTTGTCTAAATCGGAACCGAACTGGGCAAACGCGGCCAGTTCACGGAACGCTGCCATGTCTAGCCGCAAACGACCGGCAACTGATTTCATCGCCTTGGTCTGTGCGTCACCACCAACGCGCGATACGGAAATACCGACATTTACCGCAGGACGAATGCCCGCGTAGAATAAGTCACTTTCCAGATAAATCTGTCCATCCGTGATCGAAATAACGTTCGTTGGAATGTAGGCCGAAACGTCGCCCAGCAATGTTTCGATAATCGGCAACGAAGTGAGTGAGCCCCCTGAGGTGGGTATCTTGTACAGCTTGTGGGCACTCGCATTGTCCATCGCTGCCAGTGCCTCCTCAGCATCATGCTGACTCAATGGGCCCCCATAGACCTTGCCATCCACACCTTCTGTTACATCGTCGCCGGCATCCTTCGGAACAATAATGTTCTCATCGGCCATCTGCGCCGCACGTTCCAGGAGCCGCGAGTGCAGATAGAACACATCACCCGGATAGGCCTCTCGTCCAGGCGGTCGCCGCAATAGCAACGAAACTTGGCGATAGGCCCAGGCATGCTTGGACAGATCGTCGTAGACAACCAGCGCGTCGCCGCCGTTCTCCATGAACTCTTCGCCCATGGCGCAACCGGCGTAAGGGGCGATGTATTGCATGGCTGCAGATTCTTCCGCAGAAGCAAGCACAACAATGGTGTGATCCATTGCACCATACTTTTCCAGCGTGGCAACATCCCGAGCGACGGCTGACTTTTTCTGTCCGATGGCAACATAGATACAAATGCAATCCTGACCTTTTTGGTTAATGATGGTGTCGATGGCAACCGCAGACTTGCCGGTCTGACGGTCGCCGATGATCAACTCGCGTTGCCCTCGACCGATGGGTGTCATCGAATCGATGGACTTCACACCGGTCTGGAGCGGTCGGCCGACATCCTTACGGCGCACCACACCCGGCGCAATAATCTCTATCGGACGATAATTTGCTGCGGAGATTGGGCCTTTTCCATCGACAGGCTGACCTAGGGCATTCACTACCCTACCTACGAGAGCATCTCCCACCGGAACGGAGGCGATGCGTCCGGTGCTGCGCACGGTCGATCCTTCTTCAATGGAAGCGTATTCGCCCAACACAATAACGCCAACATTGTCGTATTCGAGATTAAAAACGACACCGAGCGATGCATTTGAGAACTGAACCAGCTCAGCGTTACGAACATCCGAAAGCCCGGAGACACGTGCAATCCCATCACCGGATTCAATCACCGTTCCGATGTCCTGTGGTCGCAATTCGGGTGCGAAGGAGTCGATTTGTTTTTGTATTTCGGCAGCAATTTCGGGGACAAGCAGCTGTTCTGTCATTGACTCACCGTGGAAAAAGATTGGGTTGAAGCTATGGAAATTCTTGACGAATAATACCCGAGGAAAGTTGAATTGTCCAGTTATTCACAAATAGAACGACTGTTTTCATCACTGTTAATATTCTTCATCGTGTAGATTATCGTCTGAGAAGGCTTAAACACAAACCGGTGCACTTGCGTACACCGGTTAATATTTGTGTTTGCGAGGACTTACTCTACAGCAATTATAGGTATTCTTTCAAATTATCCGCTTTTTCAGACCGGCGAATCTTGTCGAGCGCACGGTTAGCCGCCTGGCGCATCCCCTCACGTGAGAGTCCATACTTCCGAGCCAGGTCGCTGAGCGGATGAGCCTCACCATCTACAAAACCATAGCGGAGCCGCAGGATATTGGCCTCCGAGGGGCTAAGGCTTTCGAACACCCGAGACACCTCACCCGCAAGCAAATTGACATCAGCCTCTTCCTCAGGGCGGAGAACGTGCTCATCCGGGAGGAGTTCCTGCAATTCCGTATCGGCTGAGTCTTTCGGACCGATAAGTTGCTCAAGACGCGTGACCGGGATCACGGAAGTGGTAACAGTTTGGACCTGCTCTAGCGTCCATTCCAATTTTTCGGCGACTTCTTCGCTCGTAGCATCGCGGCCCAGCGCTTGCGCCAACTCGAGTTCAGTACGGCGTACCTGCATCAGACGTTGACCCAGGTTGACAGGCAATCGGATCATGCGCCCGGTGTTTGCCACTGCACGGCCAATGGCTTGCCTGATCCACCAAACGGCATAGGTGGAAAAACGTGTCCCACGCGCCGGATCGTAGCGGTTCGCTGCCTTGATCAGGCCGACCTGCCCCTCTTGCATCAGGTCTTCAAAAGTCAGGCCCGTATCGAAATATCGGCGGGCAACCTTGCCTACCAGGCCTTGGTTACGAAGGACAAGTTCATCCCGGGCAGCCTCTGCCCGGGCCGCAACCGACCCCCATTTGGCCTGTTCTTTCTTGGTTGCTCGACGGCGCGTGAGTTTCTTTTCTGCCCGGCGACCGGCTGCGAGTATTTTCGCAAGCTTGATTTCTTCATCATGGGTGAGTAAATCATCGGGCGCTTCAGCAGGACGCACCGGGAGGGGTTTAAATTTTTCTGTACGTCGTGCTACCATAAGCTACCTCTCCTAAAACTAACTCGACGTCCATCTCATACTCTTCCATACCAACACATCGACATACATCAATTCATTCATCACCCTATCATGATTTACAATTCAGGGTCAATAAGAATTTGACATAATAACGACGATATTAACGGAACGCTAAGACGATGCAAACCATGCTTTTATTGAGCCTGAATTTGCAAATGTTTTATGACTTAATGCCCTACTATGCGCGTCATGGAATACCGGCGAGTGCCGCTATTTATGCTAACTGTAGGCTTAAGAAAACAGAAGCGGTGTGATCTCGCTTCCCTGAGACGAGAATAGTCCAGTCGATTAAGACCGGCTGAGGAGAATTACTGGTTGCTGTTATCAGGTGGACTTACTGCAGATTGACCGCCTCCCAATTGAACCGAGCGCTGATAAGCGGCCCAAACTGCCCGTGAGAGGGCAGTACGGAATCCAGCCTTCTCCAAGAAATAGATCGCTTCAGCAGAGGTCCCCCCGGGTGAGGTCACCAGATTGCGCAGGCGGGCGAGGTGATTAGGAGAGTGGAGTACATAGTCTACGGAACCTTTGACGGTCTGCAAGACCAGTTTCTCTGCAACATGCCGCGAAAAACCCATATGGACTCCGGCATCGACTAGCGCCTCCATGAAGAGGAAAACATAGGCAGGGCCAGTTCCTGAAAGAGCCGTCGCCATATCCAGATAATTTTCGTTATCAACAAATACCTGTTCCCCCAGCGCACTTAGGATCATCTCTGCCTGTTTTCGCTGCAAGTCGGTCACCGAGTCTGAGTCTGTCCAGACAGTGATGCCCTCTCCAATCCGCGCCGGCGTGTTGGGCATTGCTCTCACAATCCCAGAATGGCGTAGGCCCGCTGAAACTGTCTCAATTTTTACACCTGCCAGTATAGAGAGCACCAAGGCGTCAGGTTGGATTTTGCCTGCCAATTCCGAGAGAATTTCCGGCAACACCTGCGGCTTTGTTGAGAGAACGACGAGGCTTGCGCCTTCGATGGCCTTGCAATTGTCCGTAGTCGAACGGATATTGTATTTGGCATTTAGCTCTTTTGCTCTTTCGGAGCGTGGTCCTGCAGCAATAATATTTTCCGGTGAAGTCAGTTTCTGCACCAGCAGTCCGGCTATCATCGCACCGGCCATTGCGCCCGAACCAATGAACGCAACACGCGTATCTTGAAGCATAGGATCAAATAACCTTTACGGGCTTAAGAGAAATACTGGAGTGCGCTGCGGATGCGCTCTTCAACATTATCCGGTGCATCGGAGGGAATCGATTGTAATGCCGCCTGCCCTTCGACAACACTGTACCCCAATGCTGTCAGAGCAGCCAGCACTTCCGTGTCTGAATCGGTGAAGTCCGCATCCAGCAGTGTCGGCAATGTATCGCCAAGTTTATCTTTGAGATGGAATACAATTTTTTCAGCCGTTTTCTTGCCCACGCCGGGTACGCGGCTAATCATTTCCGGTTGTTCGCCGGCAATTGCGTTTCGTAAAATTTCAGGCGAAAAAGTTGACAACACGCTCAGCGCAAGACGCGGCCCGATGCCGGAAACGCCGAGCAGCGCTTCAAACACGAAGCGCTCCTCTTCCGAAGAAAAACCATAGAGTGTCAGAGAATCTTCGCGCACAGCCAGGTGTGTATGTAGACTGATGAGCTGCCCGACACCCACAGAACCATCAAACACCGTGCTGGGGACAAGCACCTCCAAGCCCATGCCTCCGATTTCAACAATGAGGGCGTTCTCAGAATAGGAACGAACAACCCCGGCAAGCGTAGAGATCATCTTGTTTCAATTTCCAGATGAATTTTCATACCTTCTTTTAGTTTTCAACCCGAAGGCGGTGTGACACCTACGGAGGTCACGCCCCCTCGATGAGCTGCTTCATTTTTGAGGAATGCAAATGGCAAATTGCAACCGCCAGGGCATCAGCCGCGTCATCCGGGCGTGGCATTTCGCTCAGATCAAGCAGTGTCTGCACCATCATCTGCACCTGTCGCTTTGGAGCACCCCCATAACCGGCGACGGCCTGCTTAATTTCCAGTGGCGTGTACTCACCCACGGCGAGACCGCAATCCGCTAAAGCAAGCATGGCCACGCCGCGCCCCTGCCCAACCATCATCGCCGTACGTACATTTTTTTGGAAGAATAGCTTTTCAACCGCACCCGAGGTCAGGTTATATTCACTAATGATTTTACGTAAACCGCGATGGATGGTCTGCAAGCGGTTGGGCAAAGGCTCTCCGGCTGGTGTTGTAACAACACCAAACGTCAGACACTCCAGGGCATCATCTGTCTCGCGCACAATCCCATAGCCGGTGATGGCGGTACCAGGATCAATGCCAATGACAGTGATTGTCATTCAGGCCGGTCAGGCAGCTTCGAGAACAGCAATAGCATCTTCGGTCACGTTCAGGTTGGAATAAATGTTTTGCACGTCGTCCAATTCTTCCAGTGCTTCAATGACACGCATTACCTGGACGGTTTCATCCGGCTCCAGTTCCATCAGATTGGTGGGCTCCATGCGCAGTTCAGCCTCTTCCGGACTGATGGCAGCTGCATTCAATGCATCGCTGACATCTTTGAAAGACTCCACCGGCGCGAAGATCTCCACCAATTCCGGAGAATAGATCACGTCTTCAGCACCCGCCTCCACAGCGATATCGAATAACTCTTCTTCAGAATGACTTTTCGGTGGAAAGGCGAAATAGGCTTTGCGTTCGAATTGCCAGGCAACTGAACCCCCCTCGCCGAGGCTCCCAGCGTAGCGCGAGAGCTGATGCCGAATCTCTGAGACAGAGCGATTGCGGTTGTCAGTGACAACCTCGATCATTAATGCAACGCCGTGATTGGCGTAGCCTTCATATGTGACCTGTTCGAACGCCGCCGCACCTTTTTCTTCGCCGGTACCACGCCGAATGGATCGCTCGATATTTTCTTTGGGGAGATTGGCTGCCCTCGCTCTATCCACGGCCAGCCGTAATTTAAAGTTAGATGTCGGATCGCCGCCACCTTCGCGTGCAGCCAGGGCAATATCTTTGGCATGCCGGGTAAATAATTTACCGCGCTTTGCATCCGTCGCGGCCTTTTTTCGCTTGATCGTACTCCACTTGCTATGGCCAGACATAAATCTCTCCGAAAACCTCCATTTGATTTAATAAGAGGGGCTCAAGTATAGCATTGCCTTATCTACATACTGAGGCGGTTGATACCATCGAGTGCGGCAACTTTATAGGCTCCAGCCAAGGTTGGATAGTTGAACACGGTGTTAACAAAGTAATCAATTTTGCCGCCAAATGCTAGCACCGCCTGGCCGATGTGAATCAACTCGGTGGCCCCTTCACCGATAATATGTACTCCCAACAACTTGTGATCTTCCAGACCAAAGATCAATTTCAGCATGCCGAGCTCGTCCCCAATAATCTGACCGCGTGAAATCTCTTTAAAGTGAGCCTTACCGACTTCATAGGGGATGCCTGCATCTGTCAGTTCTTCTTCGTGCTTGCCGACCATGGAGATTTCCGGGATGGTATATATCCCGAACGGGAACAGATCCGGGATCGAATCGGTTTCGACTGAGAATGCATGCGCCGAAGCCAGGCGCCCTTGATCCATGGAAGTGGACGCCAGGCTTGGAAATCCGATCACATCACCGACAGCATAAATATGTTTTACGTCCGTCCGATAGTTTTCATCTACCGGGAGTCGCCCGCGAGAATCTGCCTTGAGATCAGCGACCTCTAGATTCAGCTCGGCTGTCGCACCGGTGCGCCCGATAGAATAGAGTGCCTTTTGGGTAACAATGCGTTTGCCGCTTTTCAGATGCGTGACTACTTTATCTTCCTTTTCATCAAACTCCATCTCATCGACCGCCTCGCCCAGGCGGATGGTGACGCGCTGGCTGCGCAGATGATAGGTGAGTGCGTCTATGATTTCGTCATCCACAAAATCAAGCGACCGAGGGCGCATATCGATAACGGTAACGCGCACACCGAGAGCTGCAAATATACTGGCATATTCGAGGCCGATCACACCAGCGCCAACAACTACCAGCGTCTTCGGCACCTCTTTCATATCGAGGACGCCATCGCTGGTGAAGATACGGTCCGTTGAAAATGGGATGTTCGCACCTTTTGTTGGTTTCGTGCCAACGGCAATCACCACCACTCCTGCGGTCGCGTTGCGATCACCTGATAGATGCGAGATCTTAATCGTATGCGGATCTTCAAACGAAGCGGTGCCCTCGAGCAGATCGATTTGGTTCCGCATCATCTGATGGCGAATCACATCGATCTCATGGCGGATGACATGGTTGCAACGGAAGTTGAGATCCGTCATCGTGATACGTTCTTTGACCCGGTAGGAGGCGCCATAGATATTGCGCTCGCGATAACCCGATAAATACAGCACGGCCTCACGCATGGTTTTACTAGGAATCGTACCGGTGTTGATA
Source organism: Anaerolineales bacterium (assembly GCA_965248775.1). Taxonomy (GTDB): domain Bacteria; phylum Chloroflexota; class Anaerolineae; order Anaerolineales; family JBHHUI01; genus JBHHUI01. The sequence continues at coordinate 5,995,762 of OZ252150.1, read as the reverse complement.
CAGACTCCACCAACGGTCTGTCGCCGTTCCACAATCGCAACACGTTTGCCAACCTTGGAGCCTTGGACGGCAGCCTTCTGACCGGCAGGCCCGGTTCCAACGACAATCAAGTCATAATCATATTCAGACATTTTCTACCCTGCGAGTCATATAACGAAGATGCGGTCTACCGCCTCCGCTAATTGTCTTAGATTGTTCACCTGGTGCACGCTGTCGACGAGCGGCGCATAAGCGTTCATATCGCTATCGCCTGTCCCCCATTGGCGGGGAGGTTCTGGATTGAACCAGAGTACCCTGCGTGAGCGTCGTTGTAAAGATTCCACCAGCTCAAAACGCGGATTATTGTAATTGTTCCGGCCATCTCCGCAGATGACTATTGTAGTGCGACCATCGACGGAATCAAGGAACTTATTAAAAAATTGCTTCAAGCTTGTGCCAAGATCAGTACTGTAATACCCTGGAGCGAGTTGCCGCAACACCATTGGAACGGCAACTTCCGCCTGATAGTGTTCAAACGCGGCGCTGACTTCTTCCATGTGATCGATAAACGCAAATGAGCGCGTGCGTCCCACTTGATCCTGCACCTCATAGAGTAGGCCCAATAAATACTCCACTACGGGGCGCATTGATGTTGATACATCACAGATTAGGACGAGTTTGGGTTTACGCCGCCGACGCTTTCGACATAAGTCGAAAGGTACGCCCCCATTTCTGATATTCGCACGAATTGTGGCCTTCACGTCTAATGCGGAACCTTTGCCCCGTTTCTGGCGTAATGCAGCGCGCGTGCGCAGTCGCACCGCCAAGCGGGCAACCTCATGGCGAAGCAAGTGTGCATCGGCTGCACTCAATGCCTGAAAAGGTCGTTCGGAGAGCCGTGCACGTTCCGGTGGACGTTGCGTAGCATCGGCAAGCCGTTCGGCAATCGATTGCCCCACCTGCTGCATCACCTGCTCAGAGAGCGAATCGATATTCGCCTCGAGGAGTTCCCGCAACTGCTCGAGGCCTTCCTCGTTCATGCCCAACTCCGACAATTTTTGGAGCAATTGCTCAATTTCTTTGAGCAGTTCTTCCAGCCCAAGTTTACGCAGCATCTGGCGAGTCAGGTACGGTTGGTGAGTCGGGTTGGTGCTGCGGTTGGCGCGCGCCTTCTGGGCAGCCGCTTCCACCTGTTCTTCAGAAGGGCCTTCGCCTTCAAGCATCCCACGTAGCAGTTCGCTTAACTCCCCTGCCAGTGCACGCAAAGCTTCGCGAAGCAGCGCCTGTTGTTCCTCAGAGAGTGTCTCTGTAGCCGGTAACATTGGCGGTGCGCCATGCCCAAAATAGAGCGGGAAAAGCGCGTCAAATATTGCTTCGTCCGAATGCTCTTTGATGAGCGTTGCGCGCAGTGCAACCTGAAATGGAGCACGGTCGGTGATACCGATATGACCGGTTGCAAAAGCTGCATCCTGACTCTCCGCTAGGGAAACACGCACGCCCGCCGCGCGTAACCCTGAGATGAACTGAACAATGCGATCATCCATGGAAATTAATTGCTCGGTAGCGAAGGACTCCCAGAGGCCGCTGATCGCGGCTTGGGCGGCGAACTCTTGATTTCGCGCTGTTCCCGCCGCAGCGCGAGTCGCGCCTTCTGCAAATCCGACTCATGCTTCAAAAGGACGCTCAATGTCCGATCGAGAACTTCAGCTTCAATCCGCGCTGCATTGAGCGCGAGTAGTGCCCGCGCCCAATCCAGAGTTTCGCTTACACTGGGGTCTTTTTTAAGATCAATTTGGCGCAGGCGTTGCACGAGTTCAACCGCTTGCCGCGCCATTTTCTCGCTAAGGTCGGGTACTTTCATGCGAACTATGCTCAACTCTGTATCCGCCGTCGGGTAGTCGATGTAAAGATAGATGCAGCGCCTCTTTAGCGCCTCAGAGAGTTCGCGCGTGTTGTTGCTGGTGAGCACGACAAGGGGTTGCTGGGTGGCTTTCAGCGTGCCCAATTCTGGGACGCTCACCTGGAAATCGCTTAAGACCTCCAGGAGAAAGGCTTCGAATTCACTATCGGCGCGGTCGATCTCATCGACAAGCAGTAATGCCGGTTCAGGCGAGAGGATGGCCTGCAACAAAGGGCGCTGCAGCAGGAAGCGCATTGAGAAAAAAACGTCTTCTTCTGATGCCAGCCTGTCGGCGGCCTCAGTGAGGGATTGGGCGTCATCCAACAAATCATTCAGCTTATCACGCAGGAGCTGGGTGTACAGCATCTGCTTGGCGTATTCCCATTCGTAGAGCGCCTTGGTCTCATCCAGTCCTTCGTAACACTGTAGACGGATCAGACAGCGCCCGGTGGCTGCAGCCCAGGCCTTGCCAAGCTCGGTTTTTCCGACTCCTGCGGGCCCCTCCGCCAACACCGGCTTGCCGAGTTTCTGCGCCAGGAACAACACCGTAGCGATGGAGTCGGACGCAATATATTCTTGTGCAGCGAGATCGTTTTTTACTTCATCCGTGGAATTCAAGTCCAGCTCCTCGACATCGGCCATGGCTCTGCCAACGCGCGTGGAGTCTCAAAGTACGGTCGCCGAGGTCCACACAATTAGCGCCTGGCCTGAAATGTAGGTAAACCAGACCACCTCACGTACGAGATACCAATTGTTCCTCCGGAAAATCTGGTTACCTAGAATTATATCTGAGAGGACAAAGAGCAGCACACCCGCAGCGAGCATCCAAAACTGGTCTTCCAACCTTGCCAATGTCAGTGCAGTTCCAGCCAGCACGCAGATCAGGATTGCGTAGCCCAAAGCACCGTAATTGAGCAGCGTCGACTCCTGCGGTGCGCGAACGAAGAGCAGCCAGATCACAATGCCAAATACGGTAAAACCGAGCGCAGTTGGGCCCAACAGCACGTCTGTATTGTGTCCGAAGGCACGACCAGCCGAGACGATGCCTGCCAGATAGATCAGATGCGCGCTACCAAACACCAGGATGCCACCCAGGACACGATTGGGAACACGGATGATCTCGGCCATGATCAGATCTGCAATCAAGGAAATACTCATCCCGAGGGCGATAAAGCCAACAAAGCCGGCCAGGAAGGTATTCCGGCCACCTATCCAAAAGATGATCGCCATGACCACCAGGAGCAACGCGCTGCTGCGTTGCAACCAAAGATTAGATCGTCGAGTTCGTTCTGCGTTCAGCTTTCCATGCCAGAAGGCAACGATCAATAACAAGCCCCAAGAAGTAAGGAGTAACCATTGGATGGTCTGAAGTGTGCGGGGGAGGGTCGGCATCTGAATGCGAACGCTTAAACAAAAAACGCAAGCCATAATCCAGGCTTGCGCAGAGTGCCCCGTTACTCTTCGCCACCAATGATCCGGGCGGCTTGACCAATCGGGTCATCGTTCTCTTCGATCAGCACCTCGCGCGTTTTACCACCCTGTCGCGCACGGCCAATAATGCCCATTTCCTGCAATTCGTCCATCAGACGTGCTGCCCGTGGATAGCCGATGCGCATCTTGCGTTGCAGCAGGCTGGCTGAGGCCTGGCCGTGCTTCTTGACAATGTCGATGGCCTGGACGATCTCGCTGTCTTTATCACCGACAACCGCTTGGCGAGCCAGCATATTGTCCCAAGGCGCCTGCGGTTGAGCAGCAACCTCTTCTTCAGTCTCTTCATCCTCTTCACTCTGATATTCGGCCCACTGTTCACGCCAGTATTCAACAATGCTATCAATCTCAGAGTCCCCGACGAATACGCCTTGCAAGCGCGTCGGGCCGGCGGCGTCCGGTGCCATAAAAAGCATGTCACCCTGCCCAAGCAGAGTATCTGCACCCGTCGTATCGATAATGACACGTGAATCAATGCTGGAGGCAACAGCGAAAGAAATCCGCGCCGGGAAATTAGCTTTGATCAAGCCGGTCACCACGTCCGTGCTCGGGCGTTGGGTTGCGACGACGAGGTGAATCCCAGTGGCGCGCGCCATCTGCGCAAGGCGCGCCAGCATCTTTTCAGTCTCATCTTGCGCCATAAACATCAGGTCGGCGAGTTCGTCAATCAGGACGACAATGCGTGGCAAACGCTCGACCGTTTTGCGCCGCCCAATCTTGCGGTTGTAGGTATCAAGATCACGCGCCTGCAGTTCCTCGAACAAACGATAGCGGCGATCCATTTCTCGCATTACCCAGCGCAATGTACCGATAATGCGGTCTAGCTCAACTTCCACACGGCCATAGAGATGCGGCAAGCCATTGAATCGCAACAACTCAACCTTCTTAGGATCGATCATCACCAGGCGCAACTCTTCCGGCGTATTATTCACAACCAGGCATGTGATGACCGCGGAGATACAGACACTCTTACCGGAACCGGTTGTCCCAGCAATTAAGAGATGCGGCATCGCACCCAAATTCGCCGCAACGGGTGCACCAGCGACGTTCCGCCCGAGGGCAATAGAGAGCGGCGCATTGAGCTTTTGGAACGCCTGCGATTCGATAACTCCCCGCAGGCCGACAAGGAATTTCTTGCGGTTGGGAATTTCAATACCTACGTACGACTTTCCTGGAACAGGTGCCTCGATCCGAATCGGGCTGGCGGAAAGTGCCAATGCTAAATCCTTCGCGAGATTTGAAATTTGAGAAACGCGAACTTTATGACGCCGCACTTCGCCGCTTGCATCCGACTTCTCTACATAGCCGGGCTCAACTGCGAACTGCGTCACTGAAGGGCCGGTCTTGAAATCTAGGACATTGGCGGGAATGCCGAAATCTCCCAAAGTGCTTTCGATGATCGCTGCGTTGCGATTAATATCTCTCTCGGAGGGCATGATCGCCTCACCCTTCCCTAGCAGCGCGAGATCTGGCAATAACGGTGGACGTTTGCGCGGGCGGGCGGCCCGGTCGTCCTGCGGTGGTGAAACCGTAAAACGTTTTTCGTACCGGATCCGTTTGGGCTTCGCCCGCGGCGTGACGGGGCGTTGTGCCCCTGCAATCAGAGATTTTGCAACCGAGGCGGCCCGTTCTGTTTCTACAACAGCCCCGGGTTGCATGTGCTGCGCGAGCCAGCGTTGCAAAGCAATGAAAGCGTCAAGCACATGCGTCGCACGGAGGCCACTCGCATAAATGAATGCCACGCCGAAAATCACAAAGAGGGCACTACTTGCCAGACCCTGCAAGGTCTGATTCGCAAAGGAGGCCACTGCCCAACCAACGAGGCCTCCACCCGCACCTTCGGTCGCGCGGATGAGAACAGCGTTTTCCGAAAGTGCTGCAATCGTAGAAATACCCAGTTCGCGGGCAATCTCCGAGACCACAAGCAGATGCCCGATTCCGAGTGCACAAACGCCAGCAACCTCACCCCCTAGCACCCGCCACCAATCCACCTCGAATGGGCGGCCGAGGGCCTGGCTGAGCAGCACCGCAGCCAGACCACCGGATGTCAGCGGGACAATCCATGCACCCCAGCCGAGCCAACGGGTAAAGGTGTCTGCCATGACTGCGGTCCAATTGCCAACAGAAATGTCCAACAGCGCAAGCAAGACGACGATGGTGAATGCTGCCAGCAAAACACCAGCAATGTCGTCCAGACGGCTGAAAAGACCTTTGCCGGTCTCAATAAGGATCGCAAGTATTTGCCGCAAAAACATACCCACATTGAAAGTGTTTTCTGCAGCGTGGCGGCGTGCTGGGACGCGCGACTTACGACTTGAGTTGGTGTTTTTTTTCGTCATACAAATTAATACAAAATGGCCGATGAAGCGGACGGCAATTCACCGCCTGAGCCTTGCATCGGCCATCATCACCAAATCCTGCGACAGGTATATTTTACATCGTCTGTCCGTTAGAATTCCACTCTTCATCATTAGGTTGACGCAAGCTTAGACCCAATCGGCGGCCCGGGCCATCAATGCTAACAATACGCGCCTGCACTGTCTGTCCCTCCTGCACCACATTTTTCGGATGCATGAAATTTCCCTCTGCCAACTCGGAAACATGGATCAAGCCTTCTAGTCCGTCTTCCACACAGGTGAACGCCCCGAAGGGAACAACATCTGTGATCGTGCCCTCAATAATCTGGCCGATCTCATAGCGGTCTGCTACCGTTGCCCACGGATCTGGCTGCAGGCGCTTCAGGCTGAGCGCGATACGGCACTTCTCAGGCTCGACACTGATCACGTATACGTCCATATCCCTGCCGGGTTCCAGGACTTGTCGCGGATGATCTACTCGTCCCCAGGACAACTCAGAGACGTGCAGGAGCCCCTCGACACCGCCCAGATCAACAAACGCTCCAAAATCGGTCACATTCGTGACAGTACCTTCAACGACATCGCCAGAGCAGAGCCGCGAGAGTAACGCATGGCGTGATCCTGGTCCGCTCAGTGCCGCTCGTTCGGAAAGTACAACGCGACCCCGGTCGGGATCATATTCGATTACTTTGAGGTGGAGTGTACGGCCTACGTATCCGGCCAATTGGCCTTTACGCTCGAGCTCGGAGACATCCGCAGGGAAATGCTCTAAATGGGAGGCTGGGACAAACCCCCGTAGAGCGCCCCAGCGAACAATCAATCCACCCCGGTTGTAGCCGATGACGAGAAGTTCAACAGTCTCGTCATCATCATAGACTCGTTGTGCTTCACCCCAGGCATCGTCCGCGCTGCCATTCGTTTCACTCGAGGCCGAAGCGCTGTAACCTTCTTGAGCTCCAAATTTCTGGCTCTGAGATTGTGGGTCTGCGCCCGGCGGGTGCTCGCCCTGCCCAAGAACGGCTTGCCACCAGCCGTTATCCATTGCGGGCGGACTCTCCTGTCCATAATTCCGTACCTCATTCATGCGCCAATACCCCTCCGATAATCCCTACATACCAAGCTGCCAACCGACAATTGGAACAGCACCCCCCTCGAACACTTCAACTGTATAGAATACACACAATTGTGGAATCGTCAAAATGATTTTTAAGGCATTTTCTGCGCTGCTGCCGGGTCCAACACGACAAACTCTTCAGCGGACTCGTACTCCATCTGCACGATCGCGCGGACAACCTCCTCCAATGCGACCTTTTGTTTCCGATAGAGATCAGCCTCCGATACAGCCAATCGCAGGGCGACTTGCCGTACCTTCCGGCCTTGTAGAAATTTCATCTCCAGAATGTTGAACAAGATCCATTCGGCTGTGAACTTCCGCTTTCCATCCGGGCGCACGCGATCGATTGCATCACGCAAAACGGCACGCAGCGCGTTGACAGCATTTCCATCATGCGTTTCGAGGGCGCGCCGGACGACGTTCAGGCCGAGTAAGGGGCTTTCTGTCAGTTTAGGGCCGCCCCAATAGTGATTGAGAGCATCCCGCACCCACTCCACCGCATTTGCATCGCCGGAAAGGTCACCGGCCGCCAATGCGGAGGCGCCGCTGTAACTGGCAGCTGCGCGCATACGCTGGAGCTCGTCCACTTGGACGAGCAGATTGTCCAATGCAAGGAAAACCTGTCGTTGCAAGCGCCGGTCTTCCAAAGCTGCCGCTGCGCGCTGCGCCAACAATTCCACCATACGCAGGTCTTCTTCCAAGGGGGGTACACCCTTCGGCTCGGCAAGCCCAAGCAATCCCAAAAGCTCTCCCTTATGAGATAGTCCTTCGGCTTCAGATTGCGCCCGCAATGGCAGGATCCAATAGCCGTTCCAGGCGAATCTTCCGGGGGCGCTGGGCTCTCCCACCGGGCGCACAGCTTCCACCGATTCCTCTGCAACCACATCTGTTAAATCATCCGTAGCCGGGATTGCCCGACCGATACGCACCTCGATCCGAATTCCGGCTGGAGAGACCACCGCAACAAAACCGGATGAAACATGCAACGCGTCACACGACGACGCCAGGACAGTTTCCAGAAATTGGCGGACATCTCCGGCAGTGAGTAGACGTTCGCTTAGCGTTTGAATGCGCTGCACATCCTCGCGGTCGCGGCTGCCATAAAAGAGTAAGCGCTCAAGCGGCACGCGGAGGAGTGTGATTGCAAACTGGGGTGCTAAAAGCGCAGCCACGATGGCGACGGGCACAAGTAGAGTCGTATCCAATGGCGTGACACGTGCCAGCCAGCGCACGAATACATACGCGGCCAGCACCGAAAGCGCAACAAGTGGGCCGCGCAGAATCCATTGAAACAACCGCGCTTTGATAACCCGATCCGGCTGGGGACTCCCGAAGAAGGAGACGCTATAGGCCATGACGACAAGCATCAATCCGACCAGTGAGTTCCCGACGACCGCTGTCATCCAGAAAACCAACGGTAGGATAGAAGCAATTGCACTGCCGGAAAAGAGCAGGTACGGGAAGACACTCAAAGGCGGCGCTAGCGACGAAAACAATAGGTATACCATCCGGCGACGAGTCGTTGCCGTCAGGCAGCGCAGATAAGCGCGGTAGATGTTCCCCGCAGCAATGATCGTCGCCAGCCCAAAGGCAAGCCCAAAAGGAGCAAACAACGGCCCGGGGAGCATCCCGGCGATTTGTTGATCGACCGTGACCCCATGTACGATTAAATCCGTGAGGGTTGCGAGGGCGACGAATGACAATCCAAAAATGTACGCCAGGCGTACACCCAAACGACGGCGGCCGCGTGACGGGCGGCCAGTAGTCGCCAGCAGCGCATCGGAGAAATGTAAATAGGTGGCTGGGGTAAGTGCAATCCCGATCCACTGAAAGCGCAGCCAAAGCTCGGCGCCCTCCGGCGAAGCAGTCACGCCTGCAGCCGCATCGCCCAGATAGACAAATACAACGCAAGCCAGCAAGGCCATAAATGAGCGTGCGACCCGGTTTCGTAAATTGAAGGTGAGAGTGTAAAGCAGTAGCGACGATGCGGTGATAACGACCGCAACAACGAGTAGTTCATTGATACCGGCAAGAATGCCGGCCAATTGCAGCAACGCGTTCCAAATCCAAGCCAACATGTACAACTACACCAACGAAAATTTCTATTTAATCGTCAATCCAAAAAACAAGGCGATATCCTGATTAGGATAGTAGCATTCGTTATATCCGCAGAATACCAAACCACGCTTGCGGCAGAATGCGATTGCAGGGAAATTCTTCGACTGGGTTTCTACTGTCACTTGATGCATTCCGCCCTTGGCCGCCCAATCGATGGCTGATGAGAGCAGCGCAGTCCCGATGCCCCGACGGCGGAATCGTTGATCCACAACACAGTCCGTGACAATCGCAGTCTTGGGAAGCGTCCCATCAGAGACAGCCAGGACCCCACGCACATGCCGTTCTGATTCGGCAACGATGAAGAGCGGCAGCGCAGACCACCGCGCAGCAAGCTGTTCGAGGCTGCGGGAAGGAGCGACACGCATGGTTCGTGGTAAGCGCACTTCGCGAAACGAGGCCTGTGTGAGCCGGTCATCCTCGAGCAGCTCCATTTGCCACACATAATCCGTACTAAAGCTGGGATCGATTGCGGCGACTGCGTCCAGGTCGCCCGCAAGCGCCAGACGAACGAGGATGGGATTCCTCGACATGGACATAGCGGAATTCTACCATGCGGAGCAACGTTCAAATCCAGTCGACACTTGCAATCAGGGCGCACCGCCAATGGTGATAGGGATCACACATGGCTCGGGAAAGGCGCCTGAGCCATCGTAAACAATCAAACGGAACCCATAATTGTCGGGAGACTGCAAACTTGCATCCCAAGTTCCGAGCGGACCCTCAATCACAGGTACATTGCCGGTGAAGACCGTCAGCCAATTGTCACCCAGGGTTGAGATTTCCAACACATAAAATGCAAAGTTGACAATATTTGCAGTGCCGAGAACCTCTACCGGACCCGCAAGGACCGCTCCTGGCAGCGGGCTGCTGATGCGGGCCTGTTGATTCTCACAACCAACACTCCCTGCCGGGATGGGCGTATTTTCTGCTACTGGTGTAGGTGTGCCGGCCGGAGTTGGGCTAGGCTGCCCTGGAAGAAGAATCTGCTGATCCACCGTTGCCGTGGATTCCGCCGTGATGAGCAAAGATGCCTGCGTTGGCTCGGCGCCGATGATCAATTCCAGGTCCTCGGGATCTACCACACCGGTGAGAAATACCAGCCCACCGAACGCGATGATAACGATGAGCAACGTTAGTGACCGCGCCCGCGCCAAGCTATAGGTCTCGCGTTCCAGTCCAAAAACGCTGAAGCGCAACTTGCGATGGAATCCAAGAAAAGCACGGAGATACCATACCGCACCAATAACCAGAACTATGTAAATGAAATTCTGGTATCGCTGAATCAGAGCAACTGCGTCACTCATCCATCTTGAGCAGTTTCATAAATTGCGAACGACACCCCTAACGACGCTGATAAGCTTGGGGGCAATCGTCTCTCCGGCTTCAAGAACTTCTGCGTGGGTTGTGGGAGTGTTCCCGTCCAGGTTGGCTTTGTTACTGATACCGGAGAACCCGAGCACAGACATCCCGCTATGGCGCGCCACAATCACTTCAGGCACAGTGGACATACCCACTGCATCTGCCCCAATGCGCTGCAGGAATCTCAAATCGGCGGGGGTTTCGAAATTGGGTCCGGCAAGCGAAACATACACTCCTTGCTGCAGAGCGATGCCTTCGTCGGCGCCCACTCGCAACGCCAGCGCACGCAAGGCCGGATCGTAGGCGTTCATCATATCGACAAAGCGCGGCCCGACTGTCTCCAGGTTGGGACCCCGCAACGGACTCTGGCCCGCCATGCCGATCATATTAATATGGTCTGTAATTAACATCAGGTCGCCGGGAGAGAACTGCGGGTTGACGCCCCCGGCAGCATTTGTGATGAATACAGTCTCACAACCGAGCAGATGCATCACACGAACCGGTAAACCGATCTGAGCCATTGTATAGCCTTCATAAAAGTGCGAGCGGCCCTGCATCACGCAGACCGTTTTCCCTTCGAGTGTGCCGATGACGAGACGGCCCGAATGACCGATCACTGTCGAGATCGGCCAGCTGGGTAGATCGGGATATGGAATGTAGTCGGGGTTTTCAATGTTGTCGGCCAGCGCGCCCAAACCCGAGCCGAGGATCATGCCGATGACAGGCTTATATTGGGTGCGCGCACGCGCTGCAGCCGCAACTTCCTCAAGTTGCTCGAGTGTGAAGTATTCTGTCATGTTGTCTCATTTCGCGGGCAGGCGATGAGGCTTGGCCCGTTGTGGCTGGCGAAGGGAACGCCAATATTATCCTTCCGGCAGCTGACCAGGGTCCGGATTGGCATCGTTGAGTTGGCTGTAAATCTGCGTTGTCGATAAATTTGCATGCCCAAGGAGTTGCTGTAACCGCCGAATATCTTCACCCTGACTTAGAGCATGATATGCAAACGAGTGTCTGAGTGTATGCGGTGTTACCTCCCCCACGACGCCAGCCTGATCCGCATATGATTTTATGATCAACCAGAGGCCTTGACGCGTGAGCGGCTGCCCGCGATGATTAAGAAACAAGGCCTCTTGTCCGGGTTGCTTCACCAAGGCAGGCCGAACCCGAGAAACATAATCGCGAATTATTCGCAGTGCTCGCTCACTGTTGACAGGCATGACACGATCCCGTTTACTTTCTGAATGACAACTCACGCGCCCAGCTTCGAGGTCCACATCGCTAACTTGTAACGAGACAACCTCAGTCACGCGCATACCAGTGGCATAGAGCAATTCTAGCAGTGCCCGGTCGCGCGAGGACTTGGGGGTGTTTCTGCTGCCGGGTGCGATGAGCAAGCGCTCTATTTGCTCGTGACTCAATACTTTGGGCGGCTGCTTCTTGAAACGCGGGGTTGTTAAGTTTGCCGTGGGCGCACTTGTAATCTCACCTGACTTAGCCAGATAATGAAATAAAGATTTCACTGCTGCGAGTTTGCGAGCCACAGTCGAAGAGGCGTAGCCGCGCTCCTGCAAATGCACAACAAAACCCTGCAGGATTTCAGAGGTTATTTCGGAGGGATGGGAAAGCATCCCCTCTTCCCGCTGTTTTAGGTATTTTGAAAATTGATTAAGGTCGTTCTTATAGGCGGCAGTGGTATTTTTTGAGTACTGGGGGTCTGCCTCCAGATTTATCAGGAATCGATTGAGGTAATCCAACATAGCTGCACTCCCATGCATTTGGATGCCGGGCTTTGGCAGGTCTAGATTGCCCCCCTCTGCGCGTGCGCAGCCAACTAATCAGCCCGCCGCCCAACAGGTCAACATTCGCGTTCGCGGTTGACTGGACCGGCGTGCCTAATTCTAGACTCGTTTACGTAATCACGCCAGCGGGTGCAGACATAAAATAATTCCGGCGTCCGCCCTGAAGGAATGGACTATTTTGGGCTTGAAGAGAATTGGCGGTGCAGAAGGGCAACCGCCCAACCGAGCAGGACAAGGGTAATAAATGCCAACACCAGCACCCAACCAAAGGAGAGATCGAAGCTCACATTCATGGCGATGCTCCCCACGAGCAGCCCGCTCCCAAGCACAAGACCCAGGCGCAGCAGATGTTGTTGGATTAACGCATCTTCGGCGATGATCTTGTCTGCTCTTTCTAACCAGGTTGCGTAGCGCTGCAGGTCCCAGCCAACGAGTGCAAAAGCGAGGGCAGCAGAAAGCCAACCATCCTCAACATCCAGCAAAGCTCCAGCACTGATGGCGAGCAATGCGAAGACGAGGGCCGTATTATCTGCCCCGCCCCAGTTTCGGATTAAGGCCGTCATCCAGCTAAGCACCAGCAAGACTGTAAATATATTCACCAGCCCGGCACCTGCCCTGGCAAAGCCCACTGCGAGCACACCGCCAAACAGGATGATGGCGACAGCGGCGAATGGTTTCAAGTTCGCCTTCATCGGTGATAGGCTACCGGCAAGCTCCGGGAACGCGCCGTCCCCGCCGCGTGATGAAATGGAGTCTCTATATCCCAATCCAATACTTGGACGGCTGCGCGCCGTAGATTCCTGAGGAGCAACTGGCGTTCTAAATTGGCTACGCGTGCCGCGAGCTGTACGGATGGGTGGCTGCCGAGAAGTGCTTGTTCAACCGAATTTGGATTCGGCGAGATGATCAGCAGCGGAAATCCTGAGCGTTGTAACGCGACCAGCATGCGCAAGTCGCGCGACAATAGTGGACTGATCAGGATCAGCTGCGAGCCGGGAGGAAAATAATCCGTTGGAAGATACTCGAGGTCCTCAAAGACTAGATGGCGACCTTGTTCGGCATCCGCCAGTGTCCGCAAAATGCGTTCTCGTTGCACCTTTCCATAGCCTGGAACCGTCCACTTCAAGAAATTGCCCCCATAAACCAGCATCCCAACGCGGTTGCCTTGCTGGATCATGATATCCGTGAGCGTCGCGGCCGCAGACACGGAGTGATCGAAAAGCGAGCCGCCTTCCCAGTGCACGTCACTGCGGCGACGCGCATCTAAAACTATCTGCACGTCGGCTGTGTTGTCTTGTTCAAAAACATTTATATAAAGGGTGCGCGAATGACGCGCCGTCGCACGGGCGTTCAGCCAACGCAACGGATCGCCCGGTTGATATTCACGCACGCCGAAGAATTCCACACCGGGACCGCCACGCCGTGACGGGATTTGCCCGGAATAGACACGCGTCTTTCGTGGACGAATATCAAAGCGCCGTAAACGTTGCAGCGCCGGAAGAACGAGTAATTGCCGAGGCGCGCTCACCTCAACGCTGCGCTCGTACAGGCCAAGGCTATCCCGCACGCGCACACGCACGTGTTGAAAGCGGTAGTATCCCCGCTCGGTTTTGATCTGATAGGTCAGCGTTGTGGATTCATCTGCGGCCAAACTGGTCAGTATTAGTGCAGTCCCCTCGGTGACCTGCACACCATCGGGAAGAATATCCTGAATGAGTGCTTCTTCAAGGGTCGCGCCAGTGTTGACAATTTCCAACTCTACCCCGACGATCTCGCCAGTGACTGCCCGCTCCGTACTGAGAGAACGTCGGATTTCCAGCTGCGGGTTGGGAGGCGCATAGAGCAGTCCTGCGCCAATGAAAAATACCAGGGGAATCAGAAGAGCGAGAACAACTTCGTTGAGCGCCCCCAGTCCAACAAGCAGTGGAATATAAAGCAGCAGGCTAAGGTAGACCAGCCGGCGCATGTCTCAGGCTCCGTTGATAACCGGGACGGCTACAGCACGAACAGCAGCTGCAACCACCTGCTCGGCGGCCCCGCGCTTCATCCACATGTCCGGCTCGAGGATCAGGCGATGAACCAGTGTCGGGACCGCAAGGTTTTTTACGTCGTCGGGGAGAACATAATCGCGTCCGTCGAGGAGGGCCAGCGCTCGGGCAGCTTTGAGCAGTGCCAGGGAACCGCGCGGACTGGCACCCACCGCTACAGAACGGTCCTGTCGCGTTTGAGCAACGAGCTCTACGATATAGCGTTCGATGTCCGCATGAACATGAACACTCTCTCCAGACGCCTGCATGGCCTGCACTTCCTGTATTGTTGTGATTGGCGCTATTTCAAATTCATCCGAGCGCCGTTCCTGCCGACCTTGGAGAATCCGTTGCTCCTCTTCAAGTGTAGGGTATCCAACGGATAGCTTCAACATGAACCGATCGAGCTGTGCTTCTGGTAATGGGAATGTTCCTTCGTACTCGATTGGGTTTTGCGTTGCGATAACGATGAAAGGCGAAGGCAAGGACATGGTTTCACCCTCCAGCGTGACCTGCCTTTCTTGCATCGCTTCTAACAACGCAGATTGAGTTTTGGGCGATGCACGGTTAATCTCATCCGCCAGAATGATATTTGCAAACAAGGGGCCAGTGCGTAGTTCAAATTCACCGCTCGTACGGTTGAAGACATAGCTACCCGTAATATCGCCCGGGAGCATATCCGGAGTGAATTGAATCCGTTTAAATCCCAGACCAAGCGCACAGGCGAAACTCTTGGCGATGAGAGTCTTAGCAAGACCAGGAAAATCCTCCATGAGGATATGTCCGCTGGCAAGCACGGCACTCATCACCTGACGCAGTAATTCGTTCTTCCCAATGATGGCGCGCTCCACCTCGGTGATCACTTCATTCGCCTTTGCAGCCACGGCAGCGATGTCAGGGACTTCCATAATCCTCCATAATTGATTCGAGGTAATTGATAACAATTTCCGGCTCGAGATCGAGTGGCGTTGTGTAACTCTCTCGCGAACCGATCAGAAATTTCCGCTTTCGAGACGCTACTGGCACCCCGCTTAGCCCCGCCGCAAAATATGCACTAATATCCGGTGGCATTTCGACCTCTTGGCTGGCAAGACGGGAGCGGATGTTTAGCGGCTCGTCCTCCCCAGAGAATGCGATCAATGCGATAGCCTGATCCGCCAAAAGTCGCGCCAGCCGCCAACGGGAATACTTTCCATCGGCAGCGGAATGAAACGCGCGCGCCCAGGTCTCTACCGAACCTCGCGAAGAAGTTCTTTCATCTGGTAGTTTTTCAGATTTATTTTGTGAGCGTAATAGAGTCTGTAATGCGAACCGGCTCGCGATAAACATAAATAATAGCCACAGCAAACCTTGTGGCAAACCACTATAGATTACGCCTGCCAACCACCAAAGATAGAGCGCCGGGCCAAGCAAGAACGAACTGACAGGTGCGCGCAGCAGCCAAGTGAGTCCTAGCAACCCGAACAGTTCCGCGCCGATGATTAACCAGCGTCGCATCATGAAACGCTACGATACGTTTGGGCGATTGCTTCAAGACATTCCTGCGCTTCTCGTCGCGAATTCGCATCGGCTGCGCGTGGGCTATAACGTACAGATTCGAACAACCGCGTGAGGCGCCTCACATGTTCATCCATGATACTGGCAGCTACGAGGTATTCTTCAAACTCTCGCGCTGTCATCGCCTGCCCTCGCTCCAGTCCATAGCGCTGCTGAAAGAGCTGCCCCATCTGAAAATAGCAACGCAATACGACATCGCGAACATCGGCCCCAGTGCGCAGATCACCCAGGGCAATACGTGCTTCCTGTACGACACCTTTAAGTAGATTTTGAGGAGACCGCCAACGCCGCCAAAGAAATAAGCCCAATGCAAGGAGGACTGCGGCGAGTGCCAGGCTGGCAGTAAATTCCAGCCAGACCGGGGGTTGATTGGGTTCTCCGAAAGAAGGAGCTTCCCCTATGGTTGGTTGGCCCGCCTGAAACTGTAAGTCGTCATCTGCTACTCCACCAAAAGAGATCTCGGAGTTGCTGTACGCGAATACAAGCATGAGTACTACAATTATCCAGAGCAGCTGCCGCAGTATCCGACGTAAGGATTTCGGATTCAGAATCACAGAGATAATCGAGATCGGCAACAAAATGAGAAAAAGCATTCCAACAATATTTTGAAACCAGCCCAAAATGAATTGACTTATGCGACCATTCGAGACATCAATAGGACTTTTGAGAATCTCATCAAACAGTTGGCCGAGCGGGAGCCCATCCGAAAGTTCTAGCTGCTTCACACTGGAGCTCAGAATCATGACAAGGACGGCAGCAACGCTGAACAGCGCAAGTGCAATGATTCGATGGCGTATATCAGCTCGCATTATTGGTTATCCGGATAACTTGTTACGATCACTCTTTTTGTATTGACGTGGAACATCGGCTGCATTCATCAATACTACCGATATGAGATCAGGCCGGTTCAGTGTTTGCCTGTGTTGACAGCAGGCATTCAACAACACCGTGTACACCATCAACGATAATCAACTCTCCGTCCCGGAGCACATCCATTGCACCTGTCAGGCCAAACACCGCCGGTAAGCCATACTCGCGCGCAACGACCGCGCCATGCGAGAGTTGCCCACCCCGCTCCGAAACCAATCCCACAATGGACTCGTAAACCGCTGTCCAGGCCGGATCAGGGCTGCTCGTTACAAGAATATCCCCTTTGCGAAGTTTCGCCAGATCGGCCGGTGAGGCCATAAGTCTGGCCGGACCGCGTACACGACCGGTACTTACCCCTTGCCCGGTCAGGCGAGTCTTCTCGTGCAATCGAAATGATTCCCCACCCAAGGGAGCATTGCCTCGCAAGAAAGCAGGATAGCGCGTAGAAGATGCTGCCCGCAACTTTGCGAGCTGTTCCATCCGCGCCGTTGCCGCTTCCTGATCAATCTGCGCAGCGACAATTTCATCCCAGCTAAGACCAAAGAGATCAGTTCGCTTGCGCAGCCGACCGGCAGCTACAAGTATATTGCCGAACTTAAGGATAGCCTGGCGTTGGATTGATAGTATCTCTTGCCACCGATAGCGTTGTGATTCGCGTAATCGCAAATAGGGCTTCGTTAAGCGCCATAAGATGTGAACTACAAACGGAAGATGCTCTGTTGAAGATTCGTGTTGGAAAACCGCACTCTGCCTGCCCTTCCGGGTTAAGAGCAAAAGATACGCAAAGCCAGTGAAATCAGCAGCCCAAGGCGGATCAAAAATATCCAACGAAAAAGAGCGATGGCCGTGGTGCGATAAAAATTCCTGCACCTGTTCACGAAACTCGCCCGCCGATAGATCGTCGATAGAATTTGCATTCCTGAGAGCAGTTTCCAATTCCGGATCGGCGGCCACTTGTGCGCCCAGAGCCGCGATCTGCCTATTTACTTGCTTCGTGATTGTGTCAACATTGACGGAGAGAGAGGCCAATATGCGCAAGCCCTGTTCCTGACCGAGCTGGTTGGAAATAACTCGGCGCAGCAGACTATAGAACACATCCGCATAAAACAGGCTCCAGCTATGCAGGCTCAGAAGTCTCTCCGTCCAGGCGAAGGCGATCAGCAGCAGCTGTATTAATTCAGCCGCTGTGTTCGACGAGTCTAGGCGGCGCTGCCAGTTTTGAATCTCAGCTGCCAATTCGTTTTCGAAGCGCGCCCAGGCGCGAGGATTGTGAATGGGGGAGGCGGCGGCTCGATCACGCCAAAGCACCAGAAATCCATTTCTGATCAGATGAAAACCGAAAACAGGCCGACGTGCATCTTTTCGCAGGCTTGTGTCGCCGTCCGGGAAGAAACGCCTGGCATCCTCAGGCAATAACCATTCGGGGAAAAGTTTATAAATGCGTTGCCAGATTTCAACGCGGGTGTATGCAAAACCGCGCCATAGTTTCACATATGGACCGGCCTGGAGTTCTGCGCCTAGCAGCATAAGCGGTCGTTGCAGTGCGATGCGTTCGAAGTGCGGGGCAATCAGGGTCCAGCCGAGGGTAGAGAGCGGTTTTGTGAATCGCTCATTCAGAAATGCGGATGTCCAAAGATGATCGTCCCCTGGAACGCTCGTTGTGAAGTACTCCAAGGCTTGCGTTTCCACCTCTGAACTGGAATGCTTGTTCAATTCGAAAGTAGTGCGGGCTGCCTACCTCCCCATTCGAGCAGTGCAGTCCGTGCGCGAATGGGCAGTATCAATGCCCTCAGGACAGCACCTAAGCCGGTGCGACAGGCCGGGTAGGAGAGTTTCTGGACGAGCCATGTGCTTGGGTGTGGCTGCAATCGCAAAGTTGCAGCAATTTCCGGCGCGACCAGTCCGCGATAGATCGGCAGAAGGAAGAAATGGAATCGAAAAGCGCCGATAGTTTGTTTGTAAGAATCTAGCAAGCGCTCCGTCCATTCTGAATAGCTAAATGCACGATACCGATCTGCACGGATTGCTTGATACTCATCAAATGTGGCTGGCATTTGGGGAACGGACATCAGCGATCCGATTCCCTGGAAATCCTGCACGATGAGATTTTTTTCGGAGTGCAACAGTTCTCGGCCAAACACAAAAGGATATGCACGCAATGAATACTCAAGATTCATAAATAACACATCCCGATACGAGATGTCGGGGATGGTCTCACCTCGCTTCTTCTCGAGTTCAGTATGGATTTTACGAATTTCTCTTGCAGTCTGTGCGTAGGCCGTCGCTGTTGGCGCGAACATCAATTTCTGCACATAACGCAGCGTACCCGCGAAACGCCCGATTGGATCTGCTGGCAGCCGACCTGTAAAGAAGAGCCACTCGGCTGCCGGATTTATAGCAAATTCCGCGCTTGAGCCGACGAAGTTCAGCAGAACACAATTAGAGTCGGACCAAATCTTGCGCAACAGCGCGCTCGGTTGTGCTGCAGCAAATGGTGAGTCCTCACCCATCATGGAATGTGATCACAAGTTGACCTTCTTCATCGTAGTGATAACGCGCAAAAAACGGAGGATCACCCGTCTTCATTTTGAAGACACGTGGGAGGATAACCGGCAAGTCTTCGACCAGTTCAAGACCAGCAAAATCCGAAACTGGTATCCATTCGAGTTCACCTTCGGCGGAGGGTTGCACTAAGCGTGTTGTCGTACCCGTCCGGAAGACGAACATCCCAATGCCGGCAGTCCGCCCGGCATTAATATTCACGATCCCAGCTAATTGCAGGTTTGAAACTTTCAGGCCGGTCTCTTCTTCTATCTCTCGCAGCGCTGCGTTATACAAATCTTCGTCGCGCTCGACGTGTCCACCCACTCCATTGTATTTGTCAGCCCAGATTCCCTTGTTCGGCGCACCTTTTAATAGGAGCACGTCATCGCCATCAAAGACGAAACAGAGGGTGCGAGGAATGAGCGTGTAGCGCTCGCGTTTCAGCGAGATTGACACGCCCTGGTTCTCGGCTGACATTTTGAGTGGGACTTAATTTAAAGGCGGAGTGGCGTAACTAGGGTATCTACTACGATCATAATAAGAAGGATCGCGAGATAATGATTCGAAAAGAGAAAGTAGCTCCGTGCGAGCGCACGATCTGGTTTTATGATTAGCCGGACATTCCGAGACACAAGCACAGCGGACGCCCAAAGAACCGGCAGCAGATAAAGCCAGCCCAAAGAGGGAAGGGTCACGAGAATGAGGGCCGCAAAAAC
Organism: Anaerolineales bacterium; assembly: GCA_965248775.1. Lineage (GTDB taxonomy): Bacteria > Chloroflexota > Anaerolineae > Anaerolineales > JBHHUI01 > JBHHUI01. The sequence goes on along the minus strand of OZ252150.1, from coordinate 5,975,934 downwards.
CACCCCCGCGGTGTGAAGCATCATCCAAGCTGCCGATTGGCGCTCGCTGACCTTTACCGGCAACATCGGCACGCCCCCGCGCGCGTAGTCCTCCTTGTACACAATTGCCAGCGCCCAGAAATGCGTCGGCGTCCATAAAAACAGGAGCAATGCGAGCACGACCGCACCGGGATCGCCCCAGTTCCCGGCAGCTGCACTTCCACTCAGCACCGCGGCGCTGCCCGCCGCCCCGCCGATCACGATATTGAGGAGCGTGCGCGGCTTAAGCCAGAGGGTGTATATCCCCACATAGATCAGCGCGCCTAGGAGCAGAAAGAAGGCTAGAGGTGCGTTGAAAGTCACGACCGCCAGTACGGGTAGGAGGATCATCAACGTGGCGACGATCGGCACCCAGGCTGTGCGAGTCATGCTGCCGCTCACGAGCGGACGCCCACTCGTACGTCTCATGCGGATGTCGATATCTTTTTCGATGTACTGGTTCAACGCCCCCGAACCGGAGGCAGCCAGCCCCCCGGTGAGCAGGAGTAAGAGCAGCGTGCTAATCCCGGGCCAGCGCCCAGCAGAGAGAAACAAGCCGCCTATGGCCGCGAACAGCAATAAGAGCACGATCCTAAATTTAAACAAGACCGCGAGATTTTTCAGCCAGGAGGTAGATACGGCTTTAGAGGTAATGCCCGTCGATAGGTCTGCTTCGGTTGAATTTGTCGTCACGAGTTGAATTTGTCCAAGATTAGTATGATTAGGCGAGATTGTACCATCGTAGGCTTTTTCCCAATCAGGCAGTTCCTGCTCCTAACTTTCTGGAAACTTATCGATCGGATAGAACACATAGTGATTTTGGAATGCTGTCACATTGTCCGGTACGGAGGGATTGATTCGGAACACCAGCGGCATTTCAACAACTTCGCCGGGCGCGAGTGTCTGTTGAATAAAGCAGAAGCACTGGATGGTAATGAAGTTTTCCGAAAGTGCGTCCGGACTTACGATGTGTTTTGCTTTGGCGGTTACGGTTTCACTCGAAAGGTTTTCAGCACGGTACCTCACAGTAAGAGTCTCGCCGGGCAGCGCCAATACCTCCGTTTGCAAAGCGACGAAGTCCCAAGGTAGACCGTCGCTTACTTCTGCCGTCAGAGTAACGCGTATCGCATGTGACCATCCGAGCGAGATGCCCCACCCGTCGGAATCCCGCACGAGTTCGAATGAATAGACACCTTCAACGTACTCAAGAGTCCCGTCGGAATGCATCCTCTCGAGGCCTTCTCTTAGCGCTTGGCGAGGGGCTGCCTCCCCATCGGGAACTTCTTCTGCGTCGTTCAACAGCGCATACGCGTCGGGCTGGTTACCGTTCGGCACACGGACATAAACTGAAACTGTTGCGTTATCGCCCTCGATTACGGTCTCTACATCGTCGAACTCGATCCAATCGGCAAGCATATACGCTAACTCTTGCTGTAATCCGGAATACGATATGTTTTCAGAGAGATAGGCTTCTCTACCCTTCTGCTCACGATCGCCAGTCGAGATCAATTCCCACGCCGTTGCATAATCGCGGGCATACACAGCTCGCGTGTAAGCTTGCGATACGGCCAATGGAGATCGATTGACTTGCGACCAACGACGATAGGCAAATACGCTAAACATTCCGATCGCAATCGAAACGAGGGCAACGCTGCCAAGAAGCAAATTTTTTCGCATCAAACCTGTTCCTCTTCTGGATCGTACCGAACGTAAAAAACGAGCATACTCGCCATTAGAAACATCCATCCCTGCAGCCACATAAGAAGCCCGCCGTTGCGCTGATCGGCCAATGCGTCCAGTCCCCATAAGCGCGGCGCTGCTTCGTAGAACGAGTAGATGACACTACCGTTCGTCCAAAAAATAGAGCCAAGCACGTACGCCGGGGGCGCCGCCACCAGCAAGTAAATCCATTTTGCTGGACTCCAACGCCAAAGCGGAAACCATCCGTGCGTCGGGTCGATGACGCGCCACCAAAAAAGGATTGCGGTATAGAAGAATAGAGCATGCTCCAGATCGTGGACCAACTCGTTATGCAATGCAGCTTCATAAATTACCGGAACGTGCCATACATAGAAGTTTACGTTGTACAAAGCAAAAGCGACGAGCGGATCCGAGAGCAGGCTTAATACCCCGCGGATGCGAAACTCTGGGATAAACCAGCGCGCAACAGGGGAAGGCAGGCCAAACAGGAGCAGCGGCGGAGCAAGCATGATCAGTAGCAGGTGCTGCACCATATGCGCCGAGAACAGAAAATCGGCGAGTGGATCGAGCGGCGATGTGAGTGCTAACCCGACGACGACAAGGCCTGCACCAAATAGCCAGGGATGCCGTCGGGAAATGAGCCCCCGCTCCGCGAAGCGCGCCGTCCAACCTTGTACGCGGAAGTGCCAGAAAGCATAGGCATATCCGATCGCTACGCTTCCGATGGCGATGAGAACGGGCACATTGACCGACCATCCTTCGAAGAGCGTTCCGAGGCCAGGACCCAAGGGAGGTCAGACTACCCAATTGTGCCGTTCTGTGCCTGAATGGGGTGGCGCAGCCCTTCCGGACGGGCGTCGAGGTGCTCAAGGTTGCGAAGCACAAGCAATACGGCGGTGATCAAAAAGATCATCGTCCCGGGTACCCACATCAACATACCGCCGATGATCTGATCCTGCATTGCGGAAATCCCCGCCACCCTAGGCATATTCAAATAATGTGAGTATAACGGCGCGCTGGCAAGGGAGATGACGACGCCGGGGATCATATTGCCTGCCGCAGCAGCCATCACATAAGCGACCCGGAAGAGAGGTGCAGCCGGGCGATGCAGTCGCGGCGCTGCTCCGACCACGATCCACCAGAAGAGGAGTCCGGCCGTGAAGAACGAGAAATGTTCGAGGTCGTGCAGCCAGCCTATGCGCAAGGCTCCGTTGTACGCGATGGGATCGTGCCAGCCCCAGAGCACCCCAACGAACAACAACAGTACAACGCCACGAGGTGTGACGGCCTGCAGCGCTTTTCGGATGAAACTGCGGCGAGAAAATAAAGCTGTCCCCACTCTGCGCCCACCCGGCAGTCCCCAGAGAAGGAAGGGCAGCGGATTCGTCAGCACAAGCAACGGGGCAGCCCACATGATCAGAAGCAAGTGCTCGATCATGTGCATAAAAAATAAAAAGTCGCCAAGAGCATCAATTGGCGAGAGCAATGCCACAGCAAGTACTGCGAGCCCAACAATATAAGCCGCCAAACGCCAGCCATTCGCAAATTTGCGGCGTCCTTTCCGGCGCAGGCGCAGCCAGCCCCTCAAAAAAAGAAGACCCGGCAATGCCAGGCTGATCAATATCACAGGGCGTAGGTTCCAGCTTGTCGAAAGCGCCTCCTCCACTTCGCTACGTAGCCACCGTTCCAATCAGATAAAGCGCGGGATAGAAGAAAACCCATACCACGTCGACAAAGTGCCAGTACACCGCACATGCCTCCACACCCCAATACGAATCGGGCGCGAACTCGCAGCGACGGCCTTTGAACCAGATAATAGCAATAAAGGCTACGCCGCTCAGGACGTGCAGCGCGTGCATACCAGTCATGAGAAAGAATACCGCACCGAAAACACCGTCGGTCGGACGCAACGGGACCGCATCGTGGTGCCAAGGGAAATCAACCCGCACGAGTCCCCACTCAAGCAGTACGACGCCCGCCAGGAACACAAGGCCAAGAACCCCTGTGATTGCCAGACCGGCCATGAACCAGCTACGATTTCCCTTCGAGATGGCCACCTCAGCCTGATTCATAAAAAAGCTGCTGACCAATAAGACAGACGTGACAATAAGTCCAAGATTCTGATCGAAATCCGGGCGCGTGTTCCCCCAAAGCCGGAAGCGCAACACGAGGAATCCGCCAAACATGGCCACCTCAGTGACGAAGAAAAGCCAGAGACCGAGCCGGTTGAACTTGAGGCGACTCTGCGATGTTTCGAGTGCGCTCATGCGTGAGAATCTCCGCCCCAGAGATTGGAAATATGCATAAAGAATTCGAAGATCAGCGCAGCTTTAATCAGCGCGATGATAAACAGAAACACGGCTGATCCGCCAGTATTCTGCGCGATAATGAACTCGACGATGGTGAGGATCGTGAGCCCGATAAATGTTGCGCCGCTGCGCACGTACGCATTCATGCGCGATTTACCGCGCGTAGTTTGGGGTCGGAAGCCATGTGACGCGTCTCCTCCTCCTTTGGACGACAACTCATCTTCGTACGGTCTCAGTCTCCAGCCGCCACCGGAACTGCGACGACGGACGGCTGCGCTGGCTCATCCCCATATGGGATAATGCCACGCCCAAAATCGTAGGGACCGTGATCGACCACCGGCGGAGATTCGAAGTTGTGGATCGGCGGCGGCGAACTGGTCTGCCATTCCAATGTCAGTGCCCGCCATGGGTTGGGGCCGGCTTTCAATCCCCAAGGCCAGCTATTGAGCACATTGATCAGGAACGGCAACACAGAAGCGCCGAGCAGGAACGCACCGATACTCGAGACGACATTAACGCCCTGAAATTCGACCGCGTATTCAGCCACACGGCGCGGCATACCCTGCATACCCAGCCAGTGCTGCGGCAGGAAGGTCAGGTTGAATCCAATCAGGTGCATCCAGAAGTGTATCTTGCCCAGTCCTTCGTGGTACATGCGGCCGGTAATTTTTGGGAACCAGAAATAGAGAGCGGAGAATAGCGCAAATACACTCCCCCCAAACAAGACGTAGTGCAGATGCGCCACGACGTAGTATGAATCATGCACATGGAAGTCGAACGGGACGGCCGCCAGCGTGACTCCGCTCAGGCCGCCAATGAGGAACATTGCCACGAAACCAATTGCGAATAGCATGGGTGTGCGCAGATCGATATTCCCACCCCATAAAGTAGCCACCCAGTTGAATATCTTGATCCCCGTCGGCACCCCGATGATCATTGAAGACACCATAAATGAAACCTGCAACCACGGATTCATTCCAGTGGTAAACATGTGATGACCCCAGACCAAAAAGCCGAAGAACGCAATCGCCATCGAAGAACCCGCAATAGCCTTGTATCCAAAAATTGGTTTGCGACTCATCACCGGCAAAACTTCGGAGATCAAGCCCATTGCCGGTAAAACCATGATGTAAACGGCCGGGTGAGAATAGAACCAGAAGAGATGTTGCCAGAGGATCGGATCGCCGACTCCCGCCGCAAAAAACTGCATTCCAAGTGTACGCTCCAGTAACAAAGCGAGTAGGGCTGCCGTCAGTACGGGTGTTGCGATCAATTGCAGAAAAGAAGTCGCAATGATGGACCAACAGAAGAGTGGCAGGCGGCCCGGCGTGAGACCCGGCGCACGCATGAAAGCCATCGTTACCATGAAATTGATCGCGCCAAACATGGAGGAGAACCCCAGGATGATCACACCGATGATCCATGTGGTTTGTCCGTCGGGGGCGCGTAAACTCAAAGGCGGGTAAGCCGTCCAGCCCGAATCGGCCTGCCCGAAGATGTAGCCCGCGAGCACGGTGAGACCGCCCAGCACAAGTAGCCAGAAGCTGACAGCGTTCAGGCGCGGGAATGCCATGTCGTCGGCGCCCACCATGAGCGGAATTAAATAATTACCGAATCCGGCCAGCGCTGGGATCACCCACAGGAAGATCATGATCGAGCCATGAATAGTGAAGAGCGAATTATAAGTCGATGGGTTTAAATCGGCTGCCGGAGTGAGAAGCTCGAACCGCATGATCAACGCCAAAAGACCCCCGCCCAGGAAGAAGATAAACGTTGTGACCAGGTATTGAATCCCGATTACTTTGTGATCGGTGTTGAATATGAAGTAATCGCCCAGCGAATGTGCACCGTGGCGAATCAAGCCTTGTGATGAATGTGCTGCAGCAATGGAGTCGTCTGTCATGTCTGCTCCATCAATTCTCTTTCAGCAAGTAGGAAACGAGCGCGTCTAATTCAGGAGGGTCCATTCGTTGGCCGAAGTCCTTAGGCATGATGTTTTCTGCAAAGCCGCCAACAATATAAGCATTTGGCATCAGGATCGATTGGCGGATGTAGTCCTCTGCCGACACGCCAGGCTGCTGGTTCGCCGCTCGCCCACCGATCCCATTGAGAGAGGGACCCACCTGCCCGGTCGCATTTGCCGAGGCCAGCTCGTGGCAGGCGACACAACCGTAGAGTGCGAATAGTTCAACCGGGTCCAGGACAGCTGCCCGCTCGCCGGTAGCCCAAGCTGTAAACTCCGAGGCCTGCTGCACAACGACGTTGTTGACAAATCCCATCTGGGCATGCCCAGCGCCACAGAGCTCGGCGCACCGAATTGGATATGTGCCCACTTTATTGGCGGTGAAAAAGAGTTCGGTCTCCACCCTTGGGATGGCATCTTGTTTGATGCGGAAGGCGGGCACCCAAAACGAGTGCAATATGTCGTTTGATGTAATCTTCAATCGGATTGGCTGATCGACAGGCACGATCAAATCAAGTGTCGTCCGATCAAGGTCCGGATAGTAGAACTCAAATTGAAATTGCCGTGAGATGACATCGATTACCATTGCATCCGGAGCAGGCGAACGGAGGTCCTGGAGTAATTGGAAGCTGACAGTCCCAAGCCATAATACGATCAGCGTAGGGATCACCGTCCATGCAATTTCCAGACGGTTGCTTCCTTGGATGGGAAGGCCATCACGGGGGTCGTTCTTCTTTCGTCGGAACCTAATGGCGGCATAGATTAAAATAGATTCGACCAGCACGAAGATCGCCGTCGAAATCCCGAGCATCTGATTAAAAAGAAGGTCGATCGGCCCTGCTTCAACGGAGGCGCCGGGCGGCATCAGACGTACCAATAGCCCAGCCAGAAGGCCACCAAGGATTACGATAAGAGTAAAGATGGCTGCACCCGGCCCGGCCGAACGGTGCGGCATGATGGCGCGCCGTTCCTGGCGATCGGTGAGGGTTTCCACTTCTTCGTCGGGTGCGACCAGCGGCAGCGCAGAGCGTTCATTCTCGCGGTTGAGAAGATAAGCGCCAAATGCAACCACACCTCCAAGACCAGCCGTTAGAAGTATGGTCAGTCCGGTCAGTATAAGAAAGACCAGTCCAGGGTTATTCAGTATGGATGTGAGCAGCTCTTGCATTGGAGGAGATAGGTCAATCCTGTACGCACGCATTGTGAACGCAGGTACAAATCCCGCTGTATTTTACTGTGTTCGTTCACAGAGTCAAGCTGAAGACGGATTTAACGAGTTTACTGATGTTGGCAAGACGCGATTACCCACTCATCTTGGACATACCTTCGACTTGTTGTTTCGTATTCAATGGGGAAGAAGTGCATACTGCAAGTTTCCGATTTCCCAAATTTCTGAAAATGTTGGTATATTGGGGAAACAATTAGGAGTGTAAATCATGTCGACCAACGTTGAATCAACTGACAGGCAGCCGAACGAACACGATGAGTTAATCTGGCCCGAGTGGGTTTACCCCTACCCAGCCGGGATTATCGGTGGACTACTCGGAGGGATCGCAGTTGCGATTGTAGGGGGCGCCTATGGTCTCGTCAGCCGCACTGGACTATGGCTGCCCATTAATGTGGTTGCGGCAGCGCTGTTGCGTGACATGCAGCCAATGTCCGGAGAGCAATTGGCTGCATTCGACATCCGAGCACTGTTTATCGGACTAGGCATCCACCTGGGAACATCGGTCGGGCTTGGATTGATGTTCACTTTCATCCTGCCTGCCCTACCTGGGCGTCCATTGTTTTGGGGTCCTGTGATCGGACCGCTATTGTGGGTTGGTGCCTCGGTAGCCGCGCTCCCCATCATCAATCCGGTGATGGTTGCGAATGTCGAACTCGTCTCATTTACGATTGCGAATATTGCTTACGGTTTGGTGTTAGGTTGGTGGATCGACCGTACAAAGATGATCCACGTCAACGAGTAGTACGGATTCAGGTCGGCGTGTGCCTGGTGATTGCGCCCGTCGTTTGGCCGCTCAGTCTACATCCCAGCAACATCGGAAGCCGACTGCATTGTTCCGAAAATCTGGGACAAAGTAGACACGGTACGCAGAACGCGTGTCTTTTATCCCTTTGAAATCCCACGCCCCGCCTTTAAGCACTCTCCAGACTTCTCCTTCTTCGTAGAGAGTGTCCGTCCATTCCCACACGTTGCCTGCCATATCCATCACGCCAAATGGAGAAGCACCGCCCGGATGGGCGTCCACGACGCGAGTGCCTTCGGTTTTAGATTCACTTGTATTACAGTTTTCTGCGACGAATTCATCCCCCCACGGATAGATACGCCCATCAGTACCCCGCGCAGCTTTCTCCCATTCGGCTTCTGTAGGCATGCGCGCGCCGGCCCAAGCGGTAAAGGCCGTAGCGTCCTCCCAACTAACATTCGTTACCGGATGGTTGGCGAGTTCTGGCGGCAATCCGTTCGGGGGCCATTTCGGATCACGATGGTCGGTTTCTCTTACGAATTGGGTGTATTGCAAATTTGTCACCGGAAACCGCGCCAGCGCGTACGTCTCCAGATGGACTTCGGCGAGGTCGAGGCCCATGCGAAACCTTCCGGCGGGTATTAGAACGCGTTCAATCTTCTTCAACAAAAATGATGGCAGCTTCCGGGCAAACGGCGAGGCAGTCTTCGAAATCGCAGCACGTATCGTCGATCAAATAAATCGGATCGCCTGCTGCAATTGAATCGATCGGGCATTCTGGCACGCAAAGACCGCAGGCCGTACACGTATCAATAATCTTGTAAGGCAAGGTAACTGTACCTCAGAACCTTTTCTGCTGGTCCATTGATCGGAGCGAATGCACTTGGCGATCTGAAGACAAAGCTCCCACTTCGAATATTCCGACATTTCAAATTGAAGGAGTCGGTATTTGGGTTAACCAATTGGGTAAGTCCTGACTCAGGTAGAACTACAGTAATCGCTCCGGACTGGGAGCGGATTTGTAATCCGTCTCTGCAAACGAGGGCAGGCTCTGGAAAGCTGTGGGGCGGTCCATACCAGCGAGCGCAGCGGTCATCGTCTCATCGTCGATAACATGGATGGCATGGCGCTGCGCATACGCCTCCAACCCCTGACGCACTTTGTTGCGAATAAATTCAAGCGGGATACGCTCCAAGCGGGCACTGGCAGCCGCCGTCCATTCAAGCTCGGGCAAAACCAGCGTCTGGCCAGTCGGCTGGTAACTGCAAGCCGGGTCTTCCTGTAAATAATCGCCAAAGCCAGCGAAGGCCCGGCAACGGCAACCGCCGCACAACTCATTAAATTCGCAGGCCCCGCAGCGTCCTTTCAGACGCGTTGGATCACGCAGGTCGCGCAACACCTGCGAACCCTGCCAGATATCGGTAAAGCTTTGTATACGCACGTTCCCCGCCGAAACGGTCATGTACGGACAGGGCGTCACGTCGCCCTCGGGGGTGATACGGCAATAGTGTGTACCGGCCATGCACCCACCGCTCTCCAAGCCGCCTAGACCGCGCTCGTAGGAGATGCGTTTGAAGTGCGGCGCACACTTGGAGCGCACGAGCATTGGACGATAATCGTCCTGCACATCCACAAGTTGAGAGAGCATTCCCTCCGTCCGCAATGCGTCGAGATCATTCATGAGCTGGCCCCGACCGGTCTGAACCAGAAAATACAAGTTGAACGACCACGCACCTTTCTCGCGGGCAAACACGATCAACTCGGGAATCTCGTCGTAATTCATGTCCATGACAGTCGTCTGCACCAGCACCTCGAGGCCATTGGCTTTACAGACATCAATGGCACGCACCGAATATTCCCACGAGTTCGGGCCGCCGCGAAAGCTGTTATGTTTCTCCGGATCGATAGAGTCGATACTAACCGCCACCCCTTTGACCCCGCACGCCACCATTTTGCGCGCCACCTTATCTGTGATCAGCACACCATTGCTGCCCATCACTACCCAGATGCCGCGCTGCGAAGCATAGGTCGCGATATCGAAAATGTCTTTGCGAAGCAGCGGTTCGCCACCTGTCAAGATCAGCATCTCGGTGCCGAGCACTTTCATTTCGTCGATTAGCCCGAAACACTCTTCCGTCGTCAACTCGTTATCGGCGCTCGCCCCGGCTGACATATAGCAGTGCGGACAGCGCAAATTGCAGAGCTTTGTGAGGTTCCAAGAAATGAGAGAGGGGTTGAAAGTATCGACAGAGGGCATGTTGTTATGAATTGTAATTTGAGATTTGTGAGTGGAGATTGCTTTACTCAGGTGCCCGAAGCTCCAAACTCTAGTTTCTTGTTATAGTCCGCCAGCCTTTTAATCCGAACCAAGTGGAGCGCGCCAGCATGATGACAATAATGATCATCAGCAGGGCATTCACGAATGCAACCGGGCTAGGGTCTATCGACGTCACGCTCAAGGGCAACAACTCCAAATGTACCCCGCGCCCATCGTTGAAATACGTCAGCGCGCGCCAGGAATTGGAGAACATAAGCACGGCTGAGAGGAGCCACCAACCCCGCCAGAACAACAAAGCTGCAAAGAGGACAATGAAGATCGCGCCGATAAAGAGACCCACAAGCGCATCCTCCTGACTTTGCGGGACGAGGTCAGCCAAGAAGGTGATCAGGATGACGAGCACACCCAGGCCTCCGTATGTGACTGCTGCAGTCTTATGCGGATCAGACTTTACGCGCGCCAGCATCGCTCACATACCCATCATGCCGAGTTCATCGCGAGCTTCGCTCATGATGGCGGGCGTGATCTCGGCATACCCTTTCTGGCGGGCGAAGTCCGAATATATACGGTGAACCATGCCCTGTACAAATGATGGCGCTGCTGACAGGCGCTTTAGGGCAGCTTCTGTCCAGACAGGTTCCGGCCCTGCGGGTGTCTGTGCGGGTTCCGCACCCGCGAGCGCATCACGGATCAAGGACATCGGCTGGGGCGCGCGCGTTTCCAACGACTCGTGTCCGATATTGACATCCAGACTGCGCACCATCTGGGTTTCGCCGGCATTTGTAACCATGGAGATGCTACGCTCGCAGTTCGGGCAGCGATAGAGAATATTCATGGAAGAGCCATCTTCCGACGGTGTATTGTCCTCAAACGCCATCACTTCCCCACACTCGTTGCAGACAAATTTCATGCAGACACCTCTGTTGCCAATTCCTCGACGATGGCTAATATTGCCTGTCCGGCGATACTCTCTGCGTGTTCGAGCACAAACGGGCGTCCGCCATCCGTCTCGCGCGCCAGCCGCGAATCGAACGGTACGCGTCCGAGGTAAGGGATATCCATCAAAGCGGCAAATTCCTGGCCGCCTCCTTCGGGAAACAACTCACCGACCTCCCGGCCGTTCTCGCCGATATAACCGGCCATATTCTCCACCAGTCCGAGCAAGCTCGCGCCAGCCGTCTGCGCCGCAGTGATTGAACGCCGCACAACGCGATGGGCAACCTGAGAAGGAATGGTCACGACAATCGTTCCGTATAGATCAGGCGTGAGCTCCAACAGTGTTTCGTAACGATCCGTTCCGGGAGGCATATCGATCAGCAGCCAATCGAGCCGCCCCCAATCAGTGTCTGCAAGCATTTCGAGCAAGGCATTCGCTTCCATGGAGCCACGCCATACGTGCGCGTCCGCCGCCAGTCCACCGGGATTCTGCCAATGCACTGGCTCGTCTTCCGGGAGAAATAAGTCCATCGACATGACACGTATGTTCGCCACTCCAATCGCAGGGCGCGCGCCCGCTGGTCCATAAGCCACCTTCTGACCGTGTGCGCCCAACATTGTTGTTGCCGAAGCGCCGTGAATATCGGCGTCCATTACGCCGACCGCCAAGCCTTGCATCCCGAGTGCTGCGGCGAAATTTGCAGTGAGGGCGCTCTTTCCAACCCCACCTTTCCCGCTCATTACGGCAACCACATGACCAATCTGAGCCAGCCGTGTCACAACGCTTTCGCGTTGTGCGAGCACTTGTTCGAGCACATTTGGAGGAGCAGATGCTTTATCTTCGGTCATCAGTACTTTAGCGGATCGAAAAACTTATCCGTGGGAAGTTATCGGGCAAACAGAATACGGTAGATGTCGTGTGATAGCAGCAGCTGCATGCCGAGGATGAAAACGATCAATCCGAGCGGCTGTCCCGCCGAGAACGGAACGAAAGCGATCGGGCGCCGGTCAAGATGGTAAGCGCGTAATTGAAGTTGATTCGCGAGCACCCAAGGACGCAGGAAAGGTTCGTATCTCAGTTTACTTACTTGGCAGAAAGAGCGCAGACTCTAGAGCCGGGTGGACAATGGGTCATAAAGAAACAGTTTGGCTTAATTGCAGGATAGCATCTCAGCCGTTAATTCTTGGGCGCTCCATTATTGCCATCACCACTCATGCCCTTGAAATATCCGAAACCACCTTCACTTTGCGCTTCCCACATTTCGCGCACTTTGATCAGCATTTCGTCGGCCACATCGTAATTGATGGCAGAATGTCCGCCGTCGCGTGCCAGCGATTCGACCATTTCGCGCACCATGTCGCGCTCGAACTTGGGCACGCGCGCAAGGCGTTCAATTGCTTCGTCTGTCCAGGGCATTTCATCGCTCGCACCATCGTCGCCGGCATACCCGAGCCGCTTCGCCACTTCAATCGTGACTTCGAGCGTAACTGCTTCGAGCTGGTTCTCGCGCGCATACCTTTCCATGGCCAGCATTGCCATTGGGCGTACGAATGGTGGCACACGACTGTTGACACGGTCTATTGCTTCGTCGGTCCATTTGAATACACGCTCATGTGGCACATATTCTTCAATGGGCGAGCGCGCCCGGGCGCGCGCCTCCGCGAGCTTACGGTCTTCGGTTTCAATCCCCATGAGATGTTTGGCCGAGGGTGGCAGAATGCCGCTCAACGCGCCGTAGAGCAAATCGAGGGTGATACGCTCATGCCCTTCTTTGCGGGCGTATTCTTCAACAGATACCTTCGCCATTCCTTGGGCAAAGGGTGGCGCCCGCAAAATCAACTTTAGAGCGTCCTCATCCCAATCAAGCGGCTCCTCTTCAAATTCCTCCAAGGTCGGAATGTCATAAGCCTTGGCATCCGCCGCGCCGACAATCAACAGGTTCGATGGAATCAGACGCATCAAGTTGTCGGTGTTCGAGCCTAAATCTGCGCCCTCGACATGATGGGCTCCCCAGCGGGCCATGACTGTGAGATCGTAGTCGTCACGTTCACAGACATCAACGATCTTTGTAAATGGCTTTCCAACCAGTACTTCTGTCGTGATCGGAACACCCATTTCGGCTGCCACTTTTTCTGCGCGCATTAAGTTCGCTTCGCAAACTTTCTTCAGACCCCGATCGATGATGTTGTTGTGCAGCTCTTCTTGCTCTTCAAACTTGAACACCTTACCGGCTTGATGAGAGAGAACGTATCGAATGTTATCGAAGGCAGCGTAATGATAAAAGGGATCGAAGGCCGACACGCAATGGACAGTGGCGTCAAAGTCCTTTGCCATGCGCAACGCCTTTCGCAAAGCCTGGTAACAATAGGCAGAGCTGTCGACGCAAACCAATATCTTCCCGCCTTGCAAACTTCGCTCCTGCTGCTTCATTACAAGCATGTCGGTTGTAATCAGGCGCGATACCCGAGCCGTCACCTGCCCCAGCAGACTGCGCTCAACCTGCCCAATGCCATGCCCGCCCATGATCACGAGGTCGTAGTCATGTGAATTTATGTCTTTGGCGAGCTGCTCGAAGTGAATGCCCTCGAGCAGTTTTCGCTCGATCTCGATGTTGTTGTCTTCACCGCGCTTATCGATCACATCCAGAAAAGAGTCGGATATCAATATTAAGCCGGTTTCAATTAGCTTGTCGTGGATGTTGCGCTGTCTTGCGACTTCACGATCAGTCTGAAAGCGCGCCGGCAGACCTACCTCCAGCTGCCGAAAACGGTCATCATGCAGACGTGCAGCATAGACGTGGCTTCCGACTAAAAGCGTTCCCCATTGACGTGCGAATACCACGCCCCAGTCGATACCAGCATGGCACAGTTCAGAGTTATCCGTCGGGATGACGGCTTTCTTATAAAGCGGACCCGATTCCCATTCGCGAGCGGGGGCTGCTTCGGTAGATTCTTCAGCTATAACGGCTTCAGGCATTAAATTCTCCTCATTCGTATTTCGCAGTACGTATTCTATCTCTGTTTGTATTAAAATTATGGGAAATGATATAACATCAAATATACCAATACCCCACTCACCGATACATATAACCAAATGGGCAGCGTCCAACGCGCGATCTGTTTGTGTTTCACAAATACTTTACTCAATCCGCGATACAACGTGATGAGCGCGAGGGGCACGATTCCAGCAGCAAGCACAATGTGAGATATTAGGATGGAAAAATAAAACGGTCGCACCCAATCTGGTCCGGCAAAACGTGTTGACCCGGAAAAGGCGTGATACGTGACATAAGATACTAGGAATAAGACCGAAACGCCGAACGCGCTTAGCATCAGTGCGCGATGGCGCTGTACCTCACCCCGCCGGATGAACAAATAGGCGACTGAGAGCAGGATTACGTTTACTCCATTCAGGCTGGCGTTAAGTGCCGGCAATCTCGAAACATCCGCCGCTCCTGCGGTTGCCTGAGCCTCGCGCGGCGCCAAAAGCAGGACGGCTACAAGTAGCAGAACAACCAACGATATGCTGGCTATTATCCAGTTTATATTTGCTCTGAGGATACGCTTGCTGACTCTAGCGGAAATCATCAACGATTTTCAATCCCGGCATCAGGAGGCTGCAGTAAGACTTAACGCATGAGCTCTTAGCCACACGCTCACAACCCGCTACAGAGAACCCTGCCCTCTGGCTAAGGCAGCAGGACCAGATCAAAGAGCGGCAGCAGTGTCAGGATGATGGCCAATAAGAGCGGCACTGTCGCGATGATGCGAATCAGCGGACCTTCAAAGCGCAGATGCATGTAATACATCGCCACCAGTGTCGCCTTGGCGATCGCCAGAGCGATCAGCAGCAACACCTGGGCCGACTTCGAAATCGGCGTGAAGGTGATGGCGACTTCGATGACCGTGAGAACGGCGAGAACCGCAAAGATGCGCATGTAGGGCGTGCGTTTGTGGCCTGTTTGAGTTGACATGATGTGAATGCCTTTAGATGAGATAAACAATCGTGAACAGGAAGATCCATACCACGTCCACAAAGTGCCAATACAGTCCAGCAATTTCCACACCCCCGTAGTCTTCCTGGGTGTGAGCACCCTGGAAGGCTCGAATTGTGACGTACACGTTCCAGATGACGCCGCCTAGAACGTGCAACCCGTGAAAGCCCGTCAGCGTGAAGAAGACAGAGCCAAACAGGCTGGAACTGGCAGTCGTGCCCTCATTGATGAGCGCGACCCACTCGTATGCTTGAACACTCAGGAAAATTACGCCAAGTACGATTGTGGCAACGAGAAAGCGGCGCAAGCCCTGCTGGTCGCCCTCTTGAATGGCCGCATAGGCGCGCACCATCGTCAAACTGCTGACAAGCAAGATGAATGTATTCGCCGCCACAAGAGGAACGTTTAATTCATGAGAGACCACCGGCCACGAGCCGGCTGCATTGCGTAGGACAATGTAAGCAGCAATCAGGCCGGAAAAGAACATGATCTCCGAGGCTAGGAACAGCCAAGTGGCGAATTTTCCGATATCGACGCCGGGGAACGGACTTGTGGGATGATCCGCTGTTTGACTCATATATTTTTGATCTCCAATAGGTACATCAATCGCCGGCAGCCGGGCTGACGGCCGGTTCTAGTCCTGCTGGCTTCGTTGGCGGCGCAGCGCCGTTTATATTACGGTTTTGTGGGAGCCAGTCCTCCGAAACTTCTGGTGCGCTGTACTCGAAGGCACCACGATATACCGTCGGGATAACATCGAAGTTTTCCTCTGGCGGCGGCGAGCTAGTCGCCCATTCAAGGGTCGTCGCCTCCCAAGGATTGTCGGTCGCTTTCTTCCCACGGAAGACGCTGATGAGTACGTTCGCAAGCAGGATTATTTGCGCAGTGGCGAGTACATAAGCGCTGATCGTCATGAACTGGTTTAATCCCTGCAAGGGTGCAAAGAGCTGATAATTGTATGGATCAGCAATACGGCGCGGCATTCCGTAAGCGCCGAGAATGAACATGGGGAAGAACACAAGATTAAAGGAGACAAAGGTTATGCCAAAGTGCACCTTGCCCCAAAACTCGCTCATAAGGCGGCCAAACATCTTCGGGAACCAGTACTGAACCGCTGCGAAGACGCCAAAAACGCTACCGCCAAATAGCACATAGTGGATGTGGCCGACGATCCAATAAGTGTCATGGATAAAGATGTCTACGGGGGTAGCCGCAGAATAGATGCCGCTCAATCCGCCGATGACGAAAGTCGATACGAATGCCAGCCCATTCAACATTGGGGCCGTCAAGCGCAAATTACCACCCCAAAGTGTCCCCAGCCAGTTAAACGTCTTGATGGCTGAGGGCAACGCAATAAACATCGTCGAAGTCATGAAGGTCAGCCCCAGCGCCGGATTCATGCCACTCACAAACATGTGATGACCGTAGACGATGAAGCCCAGCCCCCCGATAGCCATAATGGAATAAACCATCGGTTTGTAGCCAAAAATCGGCTTGCGTGCAAAGCACGCGATGATGTCGGAGGCCATACCCATGGCGGGCAGGATCATAATATATACAGCGGGGTGAGAGTAATACCAGAACATGTGCTGCCAGAGAAGCGGGCTGCTGCCGGCTGAGATGTCGAAGAAGTGAGTTCCAATCAGCTTGTCAAGAACGGCCAATATCAAAGCAGCTGTGAGAACGGGTGTAGCAAATAGCACAAGCACGGCGGTGACGAAGAGCGCCCAGATCGTCATCGGCAGACGGAACATGTGCATCCCAGGAGCGCGCATCATCACGACCGTCGTGATGTAATTGATTGCGCCCATGAGCGAAGAAGTTCCAACGAGAAAGATGCTGATTAGCCACAGCGTCTGCCCCAAGCCAGATCCTGGTATCCACTCCGCGCTGCCGCTTAGCGGCATGTACGAAGTCCAGCCGGCCGCCGCGGTTCCATCTGGCACGAAGAAACTCGACAGCATCACCAGAAAAGCCGGCACCATGACCCAGTACGAATACATATTCAGGCGTGGAAAAGCCATATCACGCGCGCCGATCATGAGCGGTATCAGGAAGTTTCCAAAAGCGCCCGACAGGATGGGAATGATAAAGAAGAAGATCATGATCGTGCCATGCATCGTTACCAAACCCGGATAGCCCTCAGGTGAAAGTATGCTCCCAGAATCTTCGCCATAGATCAGCGAGCCAAGAATCGGAATTTCCTGCCAGGGCCAGGCCAGTTGCGTGCGCATCAGCAGCGCGAGCGTTCCCCCAAAGATGAAGAAACCAAGCGCTGTGAAGAAAAATTGCCTCCCGATTACCTTGTGATCAATCGAGAAAACATATTTGCTAATAAAACTTTTTTCGTGTTCCTCAGACATGTTCACCTCATTAATAATTGCGTACTAAACAATGCTGGATTGTGAATTGTCCTATTACGATTGTCTCTCTTGAACGTCCGCCAGCCAGGTATTGAAGTCAGACTCCGACTCGACGGTAACCCGCCCACGCATACGATAGTGCCCCAGACCACAGAGTTCCGCGCAAGCGATTTCGAAATCACCTGTCTTAGTGGCCTCGAACCATACGGGGATCGTCATCCCCGGCACAGCATCCTGCTTGATGCGTAACTCTGGGATAAAGAAACTGTGCAATACGTCTACAGATTCAAGCTGCACGATTACGGGTTGATTTACCGGAAAATGGAGCACATTGATCGGAGCCTTGATATCATCGGCCGTATCCAGCAGGCCGTCTTCGCCAGGGTATATCGCTTCCCACTCGAATTGATTGGAAGAGAGACTAATCGTCAACGACTCGGACTCACTCGGCAAATCGATCTTGATATCAATCCAGGCATTATATTGGTACACGGCCAGACCGAAGAGCATTAGCCCCGGCACCAGTGTCCAGGCAAATTCAACCCGCTGGTTGCCATGGATGTACTTCGCCTTGCGGCCCTCGCGGTGACGGTAGCGAATCAGAAAGTAAAGCAATATAGACTCCACCACTACGAAGGCAATACCGGTCAAGATCAGAACCGTCATGAACATCGTATCAACTGCTGCGGCGTACGTTGAGGCTTGTTCGACTAATCCGCCCATGCTTCTCTCCTAATTAGACTTGAATCTTAAAAAGAACATCCGAAAAGGGTGTTTGCGGATTCACGCCCCAGCGCACACCCTCTTTGGTCATTTTATACTGTTTGTCTAAAGACTTTGGTTATGCGTATCGACTTGTGTGCAGGTCATCAACCTGCAAACGTTAACTCGATGTCGACCGTTTCGCTTTCGCCGACAGTAACACTCATAGTTTGCGCACCGTATACCTCGTGCCATGCCTCCACGGTGTACGTTCCAGGTGGCAAATTCGGTAGACTGAATGCGCCGTCAGCCCCGGTCACGTCAAAGTATGGGTGATCTTTTACACCGATGTATCCTAGCATCCAGTCGTGCACATCACACTCGACCGGTATCATCACTTCTGAGCTTGGGAAACTCTTAGTTGAGTCCATCTCGATCGGCTGACCGAGATTGAAGGGACGGTTGTTCTCCGGCATTGGGTGGATGTTGTGCAGGATGCCATCACTGTTGCGGATGGTGATGTCCTGGCCGGCCTGCACGCCTAAGACATGCGGCTCGTAGCGGCAGCCCTTCTGATCTAAGAGTACTGGCTCGCTTGACACTGGAAATACCAGATCGCCGAGACCGTCGGTCACGTGTACGAAAACATTCATAAGCGTACCATTGGAGTTCACCACAACTTCTTCTGTGAACGCACCATCCGCGTACTGCGCATCGCAATCAGGTTCGGCATCCATTAATATCGCCTGCGGTTCCGGCGCGGTCCCTGTGAAGGTTATCTTGCCATTTATAGTGCCGGCGGTCGCAGCATCCACCGGAGATTCGACGGCGGCATCTCCGCCACCACCGTCGCTGCCACTCGAGGCAGCCTCGCCACCCCCGCCCCCACATGCGGACAGAATCAGAAGCGCGATTAAAGTTAATCCAAATAGTCGGTGCAATTTCATAGTTTTCTCCAGTTGTTATATTTATAGATAAGTGTGAATAAAAATTGGTATCAGGTGCAGAATGAGACAGGTAAACAAATCAATTGCAAAGGATGTTCCCTATCCCTATATCTTTTTGTCTCTCTAGTTATCTTTCCGGGCCCTTTTTACTAAGAACCACTCTCCTGCCGCAACCAAAACGACCGTCAGCACAGTATAGATATACACAGAGACCGGCACTGGTTTTTCGAGCACCAGGCTGTACCAGGAAGACAGCGACATGCGTATTTCTGCTTCGCCGTTGGAGCCTTCCCAGGCCTGAAATGCGATCGGCACGAAATCGCCTGGCACCAATTGAACATCATCCGGATCTCCGGTTGCGAGCGCGCGTGTGAATACGGCGCGGTACTGTCCGTTCGCCCAGGTAACTTCGGCGGTGATATCCGCTCCTGCCTGTGGTTGCAGTCCGGACTGGAAGCCTGCGGCGTTGTACTCGGTCGTACCGACATCAGCTTGCCAATGCCAGAGGTTTACAGGCTTTCCACTCTGGCCCCAGAAAAAGTATGGCTTTTGCGGACCTTCCGCAATGGATACCGGAAACTGTATCGCCATAGCATCGGGGAACGGTCCGGCAGAACCGAGAAACTGTTCAAGATTAACAAACGTGTCCGCGCCGGTGTCCGATTCTGATGCGCCCACGCCGGTGTCGTTAAATGGATCATCCCACTCGACAAGCAGCACCACACTCTGGTTGTTGTGCAACGCGCGCACCGTAACGGCGTCGACGCCCGGGGTCTGCCAGCGCGGCCCGGCGATCACCTGACCAGTCAGGAAGAAAGCCGTCGGGCGGGCCTGCTCCCAGGCCGCATCGTCCGCCGTTGCCGGTAGTGCGCCGTCAATGAGCCGCGCCGTTACCACGGCCCTCTCGGTAGGCTCGTTATTCTGCAGGGACTGCACATAGGCCGCCAGTGCCCAGCGCTCGTCGTCTTCGATGACTTCAAAGAACGAAGGCATGGGCGATCCATTCATGCCTGTCGAGAAGCGCGTGTAAATATCTTCCAGCTCATGCCCGCCTTTGTAGCGCCAAGCCTTTGTAAGGTCCGCCGGCCGGATGGCGAAGTCTAGTTCATCTGTTAATGTGGGCGCAGACGGACCGTCTGCGCGCCCACCATCCCCGTGGCATTTCCAGCATTGCAAAGTCTGGTAGAGCTCCGCGCCCTGGGTGATCATTGTGTCATTCACGCGGGGCGCATTCGGGATATCGATCACCGGCGGATCGTAGGTGCCCCAAAAGGGTACAAACGATTCCGTCACGTAATCAACAACGGCCTCGATTTCTGCGTCGCTAAGAGTGCCTTCCCAACGCGGCATGGCGGTTCCGATTACACCTGCGCGAACTATATCGATCACATCTGATCGCAAAGGAATTTCACCCGAAGCCGTCGTGCGGAATTTGAACTGGCCAGATGTGAAGTCGCGCGGGCGCGGGTTGAGATACTGTGCCACCGGGCCGTTTCCGTCGCCCTCTACGCCATGACAGAATGCACAACGCTCAGTGTAGACGGTCTCGCCGACGGCGGCACTCTGCGCTGCGACAGGTGTGGAAGCGGGCACGATCATGAACATCACAGCCAGCAAGACGACGAGGGCGACGAGGGCAAGAAGCGTCAGGACGATGAATCGATTTGGGGGCACGCGTTTCTTCAAGACGAAGGTTTCGTTGGTTTTCATTCGGCGTGCGCCTCCGGACGGCGCGGCTCAACGCCGGCAATCTGATACTCGGCGGCGATGATCTTCCATATCTGGTCGTCGGTCAGCTCGTCCTTCCAGGCCGGCATGGCAGAATCCCAGGGACTGCCTGTAGTGGGTAGCGCGATTCCACCTTCCTTAATGCGCCAGAATGCGTAGGCTTCGATGATGGTTGCGATGGTGTCTTCCGAGCCGAAGTCCGCAGGACGTAACCGGAAGCCATAAGCCATGGGGCCGGCGCCGTTCGCTGGTGTGCCATGACACGGGCGGCAATTCTTTTGGAATAGCTCGCGACCCTCGTCGATGACGTCCGCCGCGACGGTACCATCGGCGTTTCGGAATGGATTCGTCAATTGCTCGTACTCAAATGGAATTGTGGGATGTTGAATGCGCAGCGCGGTCGGGGGCGACGAAGACGGCGCGGTCTGCCGATACATCACAAAGCCCAAAAGGAGCGGGACCACCCCAAGCACAGCCCAGCGCGCAATCCCGAAGGCGCGATCTCCGCGACTTGTGACAGTATCGCGTCCACGCAGCAGCGTCTGCACGGGCTCAAAAAACTCGTTCAGTCGTTCATCGTCCGCTGCCAGATAGACCAACACGCCGGTCAAGATCAACATGAGGTAGATGCCCATCAGCGCGCTCGGAATCGGCAGCGGATTGCTGGCGCCGACAATGAACATCGAAATATAGGGCACGCCGAATAGGAGAAATACATAGACGGCAGCGACCGTAATTATTACTGCCCAGAAGAGGGATAATCGGTTCAGCACTTATACCTCCAGCGTCTGGGGCACGCCGCCCGAATTGTGTGAAGTAACGAAGTTACACATGCAGCTTTGTGCTCATTCCTCCGCCGGAAGCACGCCGGCAGACTCCTGTAAAAAGGCAACAAGATTGGCAACCTGTTGCACTGTGAGCAGCTCGCCAAAATTACTCGGCATGATGCTGGGTAGGTCCGGGTAGCGCCGTTCGCGCCCGATGTCCGCCTTGTCGATTTCGAATACAGTACCTTCTTTATCGGTGATCGACACGGAGGAGTCATCTTCTGCCGTGAGCACGCCCGCAATTAGAGTCTCGTCATTCAATTGAACCTGGATGGGCTCGTACCCACCGGGAGCGATCTGTGCGCTCGGGTCCATGACGGATTCGAAAACATACACTAGGGTTTGTGTACCCGCCACATCTGTCAGCTCTGGCCCGACGGCGGCTCCCTCACCCGCAACCAAATGGCACTTGACGCAGGCCGCTACACCAGCCTCGTCGAAGAACAACTCGCGGCCGGCAACCGGATCGCCAACTAACATGAGCGAGAACTCTCCCCCGGCCGCGACTTCCGATGTGGCAGCGTTCAGAATTTCGGCAGGCAGGTTGATCGCGCCAGCATCTGCTTCACATCCTTGATTTTGCAAATATAGGATGATGGCTGTGATTTCATCTGCTGCCAAGCTAATCGGCGGCAGAAATGCCTTCGGCATTGCTCCGGAAAAGCCTTCAACAATATAACCCTGCGGATCGGCGATGGACTCAACCAAATAGTCGGTTGCTGTCTGGATACTGCTTGCGCCGGCTTCCTGCCGTTCAGACACGCGCTGATCGCGGGCAACTCCGCACACGTTAAGATGGTTCGGGCCACGCACGGCCGACCCGCGGTCGCCGAGGCTATGGCAGGTCGAGCACTTGCCTTTTCCCCAGTAAAGAGCTTCACCCGCTTCGGGGTTAATCCCTTCCGCAGCTACGGCTACGCTCTCGCCCCCGGATATAGACGTCACAGCAGCGCCGATAAACACAAAGAGCGCCTGAATTACTAGGACAAATACCAGCGTACGGCCTCCGGCCCACAGGTAGGCCGTGAAACCTGCCGCCGCCAGGAACCAGACAATCCAGGGCAGCAGAAACTCAGGCCAGTCCGCCACGAGCGCGATGAATGTGCCCAAACATGCAAGCGATACCAGTATTCGGATCGTCTTTTTCATAACTTCAGGCTTCTCCGAAAGGGTTCGGTTGAGTTCGCCCACGCCGACTGGTCAAGTTCCATTAGCCAAGTTCGGATGGCGCTGCGTTGCACTGTGGATAACGACTCGATAGTTTCCAAATGATTGCGACTCTCTTCCGAGCTGAAGTACGATTTACCGCTGACTTGGTCTACTTCGACGTGAGCGACGCCAAGCGCGTAGAATCCGCGAATCTTGCCATAAAGTGCATATCCAGAAACGAGTACTGTCGTATAGCGGTCAACGTCACCGTTCTTGCTCTGGCCGCTCGATCCTGTCGGTGCCACATCCTCCACCTCACCGAAATCGGCCACGCTATCGCCGAGCAGGAGGTCGCCATGGAAGGTCAACTGCGCGTACCACTGTGCCATCAGTCTGTTCCACCGCCGGCGCCGCTTGCCACTGCCTCCGGCGCGCCAGCCGGAGCTGCTAGGTCCATCGTGTCTTTATCTACTTCACCCGTATCGCCCAGCCCCGCGAGCCAGAATACGAAGGACACCAATGCGATGAAGGCGGTCACAATGCCGGCGATCACGCGCGCCATGTAGGCCATGCTGGGCGTAAACGCCGCTACCGACGTGTCGCGTATGACGCCGAACACGTGCCAGTCCTCGCGCAGACCGGAGCGGATGTAGCCCATCAGGCTCATGAGCATCACCGAGCCCACGACGAGCAAGATGAGCGCGTACTGGCTGCGATCGGTCATCTGACCCCATTTGATGGAGCCGATTTCCTCGGCGTCGCGGAGCAGCACGATGTCGATAGCCGTCACAAATACCAGGCTCGACATTGTGATGAGCCATTGAGCCACGGCAACATTTCGCAGGATTGGATTCGCCTGTGTCATAACTACAAACCCATAGGGGCCCAAGATCAGAACCGAATTAATAACCGCCACCCCGAGAAATAGCATCTGACCAAGCACGCCCCGATTGCTGAAGGTCAATCCTACGGCTATCGCCCCGACCACAATCTGTATTACGAGTAGGACAGCTGGTGTGATAAAAAAGACGCCTTTGGATGGGTCCAGATCGAGCTCACTGGGGTCGATGGTGAACAAATTCAGTGCGTACCAGCCAAGCATCAGCACGACGATCCCAAAACCGACCAACACAATGACTTTGGAACCGGCACCTTGCTGGCTGACAGGAACGCGCTCCCCCCGGTTGCCACGCCGATAGATTAAGAAGCTCAAGAAGGTGGCGATGATGATGAAGTTAATAACCGCATTCTTAGCCGCCATCAAACCCAGAAATTTCAGAGTTGGATGGAACTGCCCGCCGATGCTGGCCTGCTCACTGGGCGATAATGGCAAGTTGTGCGGTGTTAACCAAATCGCGAAGCAAAGTACCAAAACGACGTCGAGCCATTTGATGTATTTGGTATAGCGTTCCGAACCGGGAATGCGCTTCAGCCCACTCCACAAGTAGAAGTTCGCGCCAATGAACAGCGCGCCAATCAGGATGGCTTGAATGATGAATGTCCACGAGAACGTGCCACCCATCATATTATTCCCCATGACAGCACTGTAAGAGTAGACTTCGCGGCCCATGTAGTAGCCCGCGAAAGGCATCGGAATGAGCGCCGCTACACCGATGAAACTGCCTATATAACCCATCCAGTCGTAATAGGCACGCGCCTCCTGACTTTTGGAGCTTAGGAAGCGTACAGCAGCATAGGCGCCGACAATGAATCCCCCAAAGGCAATGTTGCCGATGAAACGATGAATATTAAGTGGGTTCCACAGCGGGTTGTTGATCGCCTGCCACAACGTTCCGGTCCATTCCAATGTCAAAACGTTAAGTCCTTGCCGCACAACTTCACCGGTCTCAGCACTCACCTCGGCGAGTGGAGGACTCATCATATATGTCACCCAGGAATTGCCGATGAGCATGATGATCACACCAAAGACGTTCAGCAAAACACCCGTCCACAAATGCCACTTTTTCTTATCGCCCGACAGCCGATCCCACGAGTACAGGTAAAAGTACATCGTGAATGCCTCGGCAAAAAACATTATTCCGTACCAGGCATAGGTCGGTGTGAAGATATCCGACAGATGGGACATAAAGGTCGGATACAATGCGAAGAGGCTGAAGGTAAGCACCCCACCAAAGGCCGCAGTCGTTGAGAATGAAGCCGCCAGTAACTTGGTAAAGTCGTGTGCAAGCTTGTCATAACGTTTGACGCCCGAACGGTGACCAATGTACTCGGTCAACAGTGCAAAGATCGGCACGCCCAACACAAACGCGGCAAATAGCAGATGCAACTGCGCTACCACCCAGATTACCAGCCTTGAGTCAATTCCGAAGTAGTCGCGGTAATCCGGCGGACCACCATCCTGAGCAGCAACCGGCCCAACCATAGCCAATAGAGCGACAATCGCCAGGGCAAATGCAAGATAGTGGCGCCAATTTCGCATCATCTTCATGCTCGTTCTCCGGGATTAATTACTGGGTTAATGCAACAGGTCATCTAACACGATTACCCAATAGACAATATCTAACCAAAGTCCATATCCGCCGAGGCAGTGCCACCGGCGTCTACCGTTACAGTCATGGTCTGCTTACCAAGCTCCGCATGCCAGAACTCGAGTTCGTAGGTGCCGGATGGCACATCGGTCAGCTCGAACGAGCCACCTGTGCCGGTGACAACTGCATACGGATTGTCGACTACAACAATCGAGGCATTCATCCAACTGTGTACATCACACCCCACTGGGATGACTTCCGGGAATGTAAAGGGGTCGCTATCGAGCTCGGTTTGCGCGGCAGGTTGGGCCACATTGAGCGGGGCATTATCGAATGGCGTCGTATGAATATTGTGCAAGATACCATCGCTGTTGAGAACCGTGAGTGAAGCGCCAACAGGCACGACGACAACTCCTGGTGAATATTCACAACCAGACTGATCCATTACAAAATCACTACCCAATATGTCCAAAGGCTTGCCTGAACTGATATCGGTGATGCGCACGGCGACGTTTGCCAAACCACCTGAGCCGTCGACTTGGACAGGGGAAATTTCGATTGACTCACCACAAACTTCTGGGTCCTTGTCCACTTCCACTGTTTCGGCCTCTACCGGGGCGCCAGAATACGAAACCGTTCCAGAAATTGTGCCGCCATCCGAAACCGCTCCACCTTGATAGCCTTCGGCAGCAGGAGCCTCCTCTTCGGCGGGTTCTTCTGCCGCTTCCTCAACAGCGGGAGCTGCCGGCGCAGCCGGCTCGCCGCCACCACAGGCAGCAAGAAACAGACCAAATATCGCAAAAAGTACGAGCAAAGTTGTAATTCGCTTCATCTTCAATTTCTCCTCAGAAATTTCACAGCTTTATTGAACGTATTTATTTTATATAAGTGATTATTCGTCACGATTTGAGCGTCTGACCTGCCAAACGATCAATCCCTCGAGTAAGACCACAATGAGAACTACTACCGGTATCCAGACATAGTTTATTACCGCTACTGGTTCCTCGAGGTAGACCATATACCAACTCGAGATCGCTCCCGAAGTGTCCTGTTCACCGCGCCAGCCGTCCCAGGCAATGAAGCTAAGGGGAATGAACTTTCCAGCCTCAAATTGAATGTCTTCAGCGTCGTTTGTGTTTAGCGCCCGCCGTACGACAAGTGTGTATTCGCCGGCTGCAAACGAGGCTGCGCCCTGCACGTTCTGTGTTGACTGCGCTGCGATGGCGTCCGCACCCCTACCTGTGCGCTCTTCCACGCCGTCCTCGGCTGCGCTCCAGTACCATAGATTAACTGCATTTGATGAGTCACCAAAGACAAAGTAAGGTCGCTTGTCTCCATCCGGCAACTCTGCTGGAAATTGCACTGCAAATCCATCGGACGTCCCTTCAATGCCACCCGCTCCCTCAGCGCCGCCGGCATCCTCAAACCGGTCATGCCACTTTATGAGAAGCGCGAGTTCACTATCATTGTAAAGCGCGCGCACCCAAACCCCTTTAATCGAGGGTGTATAGTTGCGCGGCTCGCGAATGATCTGGCCGAGAAGGGGAAAGTAAAACTCAGTTGCGGTCTGCCACTCGGGTGCTTCGGGATCATCTGGAATTGGCCCCAGATTTTGTGCGGCCGTTATAGCTACCTGTAACTCAGGCGAGGCTTCCGTGGCGAGCGAGTCTATGTAATTTGAAAGGTGCCAGAGGTCGTCAGAAGTAAGTACCTCAGCGTACGAAGGCATAGGGCTGCCCGTAAGACCTGTGTTAAGGCGCAGAAAAATATCATCAACCGTTCCACCGCCGCGGAACAACCAAGGCATTGTCAGGTCGGCCGGTACAATTACGTCTCCAAAGGCGTCTTCAGTTAGATCATTCGCGCTCGGGCCATCGCCACGTCCCGCCGAGCCGTGGCACTTGGCGCATTCCGCCTCCGCACCGTCGAAGAGCTCCTTGCCTCGTGCGATACTCTCCGCACTGGATTCGACAGACGCACCCAGCGGAGCCGCTATTGGTTCTTCGCGTTCATAGCGCCGGGAGAAGGTCTTTATATAGGAGGCGACTGCACGAATCTCATCCTCAGAGAGCACGTCACCCCAAGCCGGCATCGTCGTGCCTGGCATGCCGTTTGCGATTACTTTGAATAGATCCGCGTCGGTCGCCAATTGGCCGGAGGTGGTTGTACGGATTTTGTACCAGCCCCGACGGAAATCGCGCGGCCGCGGATCGAGGAATTCAGCGCCCGGGCCGATCCCATCGCCCTCAATGCCATGGCAGACAGCACAGCGCGTTTCGTAAATCGTCTGACCCCCATCAGCCTGGGGCAGCGGAGCGGCAGCGCGCGTTTGCGATGCAGGTGCGAGGGTCAATGCGAGTCCGAAAATAAGTGCTGCAGCGAAGAGCACAATGAACATCCGGTTCGAAAATGAAGTCGACTGCTGTTTACGGCTCACGAAAAGCTTTCACGGGCTTATTCACCCGCAACACGCGGGAGCTGATTGGTTGCGTCGTAGAGATACAAAATTACCTTCCAGATGTCCGCTTCGCTCAGGGTACTTTCCCAGGCTGGCATAGCTGAATTCCAGCCTTTGCCTTCAGGCGGCAGGCCGGGTGCTCCTTTGGCAATGCGCCAAAAGACGTAAGTTTCCGTCAGTTGAGCAATCGTGCCGGGGTCGGTAAAGTTTGCCGGGCGCGGGCGGAGTGCATCAGCAAAAATCCCATCACTGTTGAGTGCGTCGCCATGACAGTACACACAGCGTTGCCCATAAATGGCTTCTCCCTCGGCCAACGCTGCAGGAGCTGGAGCGCCGCTCTCATTGCGAAATGGATTATGAGCGGTCTGTAATTCAATACTCTCGCCCTCAAGTGTTATTGAAGAAGGCGGCGCCGGGTGAACCGAGCGCAGCTCGGCCGGTGGGGACACGCTCGGTTGAATCTGAAAGAATGCGGCAAGACCAGCCAGTAGCGGCAATACAATAAGGAACGCTGTGCGTAACCCGATAACGCTGCGCCGTTCTCGCTCCACGATCAATGTACGCAACGGCGCTTGAAATTCAGCCCATGCCATCTCGCTTGAAGAGACGAATAAAATCATGACAAGCGTTACGGCCGGCATATAAATCGTCCACACCAAATGAGCGGGAACCGGGGCCGCGATTCCGGTTAGCAGCAGCGAAATTTGTGGAACAGCAAACTGAAATATTAGAAATGCAAGCACCAGTACCAGAACGAACTGGGTCAGTTTGTGCTTGAGAAGTGAAATCATTCGCCGGCTTCCCCACCCGGTTGGGCTTTGTTTGCCGGTTTCTTCGGTGCTGTCCGCCTGGCTTTCTTCTTCGGCGGCTGCGCAGCTTCTATCTCTGCCATAGCCGCGTGCCCCCGAACGAAGAACAGCGCCATGGCGACGCCACCACCTACAGTTAGGACAATTGTTGCAACAATGCTCGCGAAGAGTAATAGATTTGGATCAACCGGGAAAAGAGGCGCAGCTGCCGCAGGAGAGGCAGCCGGCTCCGAATCGGCTTCAGCTTCTTCCGCCGGTGGTTCTGGCTCCGAGGCTTCGCTTACAGCCCCGGCTTCTTCTTCTGGCTCATCTGGCGCTTCAACCACTTCTGCGACAGCTTCTTCCGCCGCAGGTTCTGGCTCCGAGGCCTCGCTTTCAGGCTCGACTACTTCAGCTGGCTCATCCGACGCTTCGGCCACAGACGCTTCTGCTCCGATCGCAGCGCTGCCTTCTTCAAGCGGGCCACCTTGCTCACTCAGAAACGTAACGAGGCTTTCAAGTTGAGCTGCACTCAACTGATCCCCAAAAGTCTTTGGCATAACACCAGGTGCACAGGCACCTGGTGGGCAATCCTCCGCAATGACTGTATCCGGGGTGAGTATGGACTCGCGGATTTGGCTAGGGGTGAGTCTTGCGCCGAGGACAGATAGATCCGGCCCGACCGCACCAGCCAGCCCGAGTGCATCCAACGTGTGACAAGCGCCACATGCCAGCGAGGCCATGATCTCATCGCCTGTACTCCCTGCAACACCCAGACCGCCGCCATCGGAAGGCGCCTCCGCTTCGGCACTCTCAGCCACGTCCGCTGAAAGACTGACGGTTACTTCTCCACCCTGGCTCTCTAAGAACGCAGTCAGAGACGTTATCTTGGTTTCGCCTAGAGTCTGTAATAAGGTCTGAGGCATTATGCAGTCATATCCAGACACCACAAATGCACATGGGTCTACCAATGACTCACGGAGATATTCCGCTGCGGATAGACCGGCAACCCGCTCGCCGGCGACGGCACCTATGCCAGCCAAGTCTGGTGCACGCAATCCCTCGCTTCCGAGACCGTGGCAGGCCAGACAGCCCGCATCGGCGCTTAGGATCACACCCTCACCGATGGCGGCCAGTTCGAGCCCCGACAAGTCGCCCGAGATTTCGATTACTTCAGGCGCCGGCGATTCGAGCTGCGGGATCAACGACGCAAATCCCGCAATGGAAACGACAACGAGCACGATGAATGCTGTGACTTTCAGGGAATTGTTCATTCAATCAGCAGACGGCAGGGGTTCTGGGTTTAAGGAAGCGGCCCCGATGGGTTGCGATTCTACAATCTGTTTTTTCTCGCCCAGGTTGCCCAGCCAAAAGATGAAGGCCATCAACCCGAGAAACAGCAGCACACAGACAGATATCACCCGCGCAGCAAAGCCCAGCGTCGGCGAGAAAGAGTCAATAGATGTGTCCTGTACTATTTGATATATGTGCCAGTGCTGCCGGATCGCGTTGCGGGCATATCCCATCAGACCCATGAGCCAGGTAAATGTGACGGCAAGCAGGATCAGGACGTACTGCGACCGGGCCGGCATTTTGCCCCATTCGATAGTGCCGAAATCCGGCGCATCCCGAAACAGATAAACGTCGATTGCGGTGACCGAGATTAGCGCCGCCAGTACGGCCAATACCTGATAGATGGAGAAGCCAATGCGAATGACAGCTTCAACGGCATAGCCATACACCCCAAAGAATACGACTACAAAGGCAGCAGATCCTAATATGAGCCATTGACCCAGTTTAGCGCGGTTGGCAAATGCCAATGCCGCGCCGGCAACGATCACCAGCCCGTGCAATGCAGACAGGCCGATGCGAACGATTTGCGATGGTTCACTCACTCCGTCGAGCAACACATAGGCTGCCGGCGTGAGGACGAGCGCCAGACATATAAGCACGACGACGCCGATGGCGACACGTGCTCCGGCGCCGTGTTCACTGAATGGGAGCGGATCGCCCTTACCCGCGCGCCGATAAATGATGAAGCTGAGAAACGTGGTCAATATCATCAAGTTGACGGCGGTGTTCTTCGCCGACATGACTCCAAGGACCCCGAGCAGAGGATGGAAACCTCCACCGATGAGCGCCTGTTCTGCCGGCGTAACTACAGGATTATGCGGAGTTGCCCAGACGAGCACACCAAGTGTTAGCACAGCGAGCAACCATTTAATAGCACCGGAATAGCGTTCGCCGCCTTGAATGCGCCCCATGCCTATCCAAAGGTAATAATTAGCCGACAGGAAAATGATTGCGATCAGCATGGCCTGCAATATCCACAGCCACGACAGGAAGCCACCCATCATCGTGACACCCATCTGTTGGCTGAAGGCGTAGACTTCTCTGCCTAGATAGTAGCCCGCGAAAGGGAGTGGAATCAAACCGATGATGGCGATGAAACTACCAACGTAACCCATCCAGTCGTAATGGGCGCGCTCCTTATCATTGCGTGCATTCAAGAAACGCATGGCAGCGTACATCCCGACCACTGCTCCGCCAAACGCCACATTCGCGATCACTCGGTGAATGTTGATCGGCCACCATGTAGCGTTATTTACGGCCTGCCAGATAGTGCCGGTGAAATTACCGGCCGAATCATAGAGGGACTCGCCACCATTTTCGGGGCTGATGGCAAAAGTAAGCCAGGCGTTGGCGACAAACATCAGCACTGTTCCGAAAAAGTTCAGCATCACGCCCAACAGCAAATGCCAACGCTTGCCCTTCTCAGTGTTCAAGCGATCCCATGAGTACCAATATAAGTATAGAGAGAAAATTTCTCCGAAAAATAACAGTGGATAAATGATCATTGTAGGCAGGAAGACGTCGGTCAGCCTGCCCATGTAGTTGGGATAAAGGGTAAAGAGCAGAAATGTAAAAACGGCCCCAAAAACGGCCGTTGTAGAGGAAGCTACTAATATGAGTTTGGTGAATTCACGCGACAAGTCGTCGTAACGTTTGTCGCCCGTGCGCATGCCAACGTACTCGACTACCACCGCAAACATGGGCACACCCAGCATGAAGGCCGCGAACATCAAATGCACTTGTGCCGTCAGCCAAATTGCGACCCGACTACCAATGACCGGGAATTCGCGGTATTCGGTCGGTCCCCCATCCTGTGCAAAGACAATGCCAACCGCCAAAATTAACCCAAGCGATGCCAATAGCAGCGCAGCAATCAGGGAACGAATTCTGAGTCGTTTTCCGAAGTGCAACATTCCCTCCTCACTTGCTAGCAAGCCGCCGTGCAGGCACGTGTACACATAGCCCCCCCGGCGGGCGGCGGCCATTATAAGATTTCTTAATTACATGCGCAAGTGTAACGAAATCGAGAACAGAGTCAAGGTGATAAGTATAAGTTTTTCGTAATTACGACCTTCAACACGCGTATCCACCCTTAAAATATTCTCGGGGGCAACGCCTCACTCAAATTTAAATGTTACCGAGAACTAGAAGACGAGTTCTATCCGCAATAGTAGGGGATTCTCCCATTGCCGCAGTCGCACTTTGAAGATATTCTAAACTATCAATTGCTCGAAACTTGGTACGTGAGCAAGGCCCGATTGGCCTTGCTCACGAGAAGTTGTGAAAAAGGATAGAGGTATGAAGCCAACATCTGTCATTCTTATAGACGACAACCAAACTTTTCTCAACGCTGCAACCCAATTTCTGGATCGACAAGATAAAAACGAAATATCGGTTCTGGGTAGTATTACAGCGGGAGAGGATGCATTGAAATTAGTCCAGGAGCAGCACCCGGATGTTGTTCTGCTTGATCTGAGTATGCCGGGCATGAGTGGTATCGACATGATTCCAATCCTTAAAGATGGTGTGCCGGACGCAGCCATTATCATTGTGACTCTGCTCGATACGCTGGAGTATCGCAAGGCCTCCATTGCTGCGGGGGCCGATGCATTTGTTTCTAAAGCCATGTTCGCGACTGAACTAATACCAACAATACAACGTGTGGTTGGATAACCTCAAGGCGACTATTGTTGCGCTTCTAAGTCGCAAACTGCGTACTCTGATCGCAATGGTAAACAAATTCTTGCATATCGGTGTGGAGGCATCGGCCTTGGAATTGGCTTTCACACGGCGGACTACCGTACGCCCGGTGGTATTTTTGAGGGTAGTGGTTACATGGTAACTGATGGGGACCACGCTGTATTGTAGTAATGGAGATACAACTTGAGTACAGCTTCATGGTAAACGTCGGACTTGGAGAAAGAAAGAGTTTTGCGCACGAAGCGAGCCAGTCTCTGGCGCAAGGTGTTGTTCCAGCGTTCCACGTGAGATGTCTGGCCGCTTTCTTTGCCGACACTTTGGTGAGTGTCGTTTGGTAAAACCTTCTGGTAAGCGTGCCAGAAGTCGCTGAAGGAGCAACACGCTTTGTAGGATGCTGGGATGGATTTCCATAACGCGCGACAACTTTTTTCACTGCGGTCGCCAATAAAATAGGCCACCACTTGGCGCGTGCGCCGACACAGCGCGACCCATATCCAACGTTTATCGTTTTTTGTGCGTACAAATGACCATAATTCATCCAATTCCAGCACATCATCCGTTTTTACGGTTTCTAAAGTGTCAGCCAGGTTCGGCATAGCGCCGGCCTTCTCCAGAATCCAGCGTGCTAATGTCTGCCGCGCGATGCCAAAGATGCGCTCAATGCCGCGCATACTGGCTCGCTCTCGATAGGTGCGTAGGACAAATTCTCTGATGAACTCAGGATAAGAACGGCTTTGCGGTTCCAACATTCCATAAGCGGCGCAATCGAGACAATGAAACTTCTGACCGCCTTTATAGTCTGTACCATTCTTGACAATGTTGAGGCTCCTGCACTTTGAACACTCATGCGTGATGACACTCTGGATCATTTTGGCGCTCCTCTGTTTGGCAGGCCAACAACTTACTTTTTCCAGACTCATCAGTCAACATGTAACCACTACCTTTTTGAGCTACACATCTGGGAATATGGAAACACCTTCCTCGTCACCCCTCCCATAGAATAACTACCCAAGCGCGCGGAAATAGAAACAACTCAGCTTGCGGTATACTGCCACGCTATGCGATTTCGTAGTCGTCTAATTCGCGTTCTGGCAATCTTAGCAACCATTCTGGCTGTTCAGGATGTTCCTCTCGCAAGGGCACAAACAGAGCCTGTAGAGATCTCATTCCCCAACTCGGGTGAGGTATTGACCGGCAGCGCAACCATTGTCGGAACTGCCGCTCCGGGAGAGCTTCAACGCTACGAAGTCAGCTTTGGCTTCGATCCCAATCCAACGGATACCTGGTTTCCCATTGGGCAACCGGGAACCGGAGCTGTTACGAGTGCTGCTCTCGTCGAGTGGAACACTGCCATCATCGGGGATGGAATTTACATGCTGCGTCTACAGGTGTTTACACTTGATACGCCCGCCCCCATCGAAGTAATCATTCGGGGTGTCGTAGTGCAAAACTCCACCGCCACACCCTCCCCCACGCCTGCTCCGGCCACAAATACACCGCAGCCGTCCTTAACTTCTCCGGTTGTACTGCCGCCGACGGCGACAGTACCTGCTGCGGTGACTCTGGCGGCCGAACAAACTGAAGCGTCGCTTGTACCAACAGAGTCCACCTCACAGCAGGCAGCTGAGAACGAAGCGCTTTCAATTGGTTCCTATGGATCAGCCTTTTGTCGCGGGGCCGGAGTCACCTTTGTCCTTTTCTTCCTCTTATGGGTCTATACGCGTATTCGAGCCGTGCTGCGGCCTCGCATCCGGCGCTGGCTCCGCCGAATAATAACTCGAGTGTTGTGATTTGAGTGATCTTAGGGCATATTCGGCAGATGCAACTTCCCATCGTAAAACCGGCTCCCATCGTATCAGAGCACAGCGCCAGCTTTCGCGGGGTGTTTGAAAACCGCTGTCAGTTCCGGCATTTCGAGAATTATCTAACCGGACTGCTTGTGTTGAAGAACAAGTCGATGGCGAACATGACGCGCTGCCTGTTGGATAGCGCTGACAAGACCAACCTGTCGCGCTTCTTGTCGGAAGCGAACTGGGATGCCGCGGAACTGAACCAGGAACGCATTGCATACTTATTCCAGCAAACCAAGCGTCAGCGCCAGGGCGCCCGCAAATCGATGCTGGCCATCGATGATACTTTGTGCGAGCACGTCGGCAGTCTGTTCGAATACATTGACCAACATTACAACCACGGCAACCACATGTATCCGCTAGCGCACAATCTGGTCACCGGCCACTACATCAGCGGCGCGGTTCGCTTTCCGGCCGACTGGCGACTGTACCGGCGCTACGAAGAAGTCACCGACTGGGAAGCGTTCGTCAAGAAACTGTTGCCCGACGCTACGATCCCGAAAACCAAGAAGGAGCGTAATCGCTTCAAACGTCAAGTCGCACCCACCTTGCTGGCCGACCCAGAGTTCCGGGCTCTGGACGAATCTTTTCAGACCAAGATTTCGCTGGCGGCTGAACTGGTCAAGGCGGCGCTGGCGCACGATTTGCCCTTTGAAACGGTGCTGTTCGACGCCTGGTACCTGGCACCCGAATTGCTCGAAGTTCTCAGTGCGCATGGCAAGCACTGGATCAGCCTGCTGAAAAACAACCGCAACCTTATCACCAACAGCTTTGTGCTCCAGGATGCTTCCGGCGAACGCATGCGCTTTGATGGTCCGCACATCAAGGTGCAGGACCTAGTGCCGCTTATCCCACCTTCCGCTTTCAAACCGATGCAAGTGGGCGTGCAGACCTACTACTGCTTCAGCAAGAATGTACGCATCCCGACTTTGGGGAAGGTACGGCTGGTCATCAGCTTTGCCAAGCCTGATTTAACCGGCACCTATGCCGTGCTGGTCAGCAGCCATCTCAGTTGGGATGCCAAGAAGATCATCGCAACCTATCTGCTCCGTTGGCCGATTGAGACCTTTTATCAAGACGCCAAACAGAACCTGGGGCTCCACGAATATCGCATGCGCTCGGCCGCCGCCATTCATAAGCACTGGTCACTGGTCTTCGTGGCCTATTCGTTCCTGCACCTGCACTGTTTGCCCACATCGCGTCGTGACAAGGTCTGCGCGCCCATCCAATCCATCGGGCAGGTTATTCGCCAACAAAGCCAGCAGCTAATCGAAGCATTGATCTTGCAGGCTCACGGCTCTCTGTCTGACGGTACTGACGAGCAACAAGTCTTCTCGTACTTATTCGCCAAGCAGGCTTACTCTTTGGCTGCTTGAGCCTTTTCACTCAAATCACAACACTCGAGTAATAAGTGATTTGCGCCGCCCATAATCTCAGGAACTCGCACGCTAGTGATAAAATAGCCCCCAACTAAATATTTTGCCATCGGAAGGGCTGGTCATGCGACGAGCCCTTCGGGGCGTTTTGGAGAACTACTTGGCCTATCGCCATCTTGTCGCCGGACTCGGCAATCCGGGAAGAGAATATCGACTACACAGACACAATGTGGGCTATATGGTCCTGGACGAACTCGCGCGCCGCCATGAATTGCTATTCTCGCGGCAGCAGGCACAAGCCCTTGTCGTTGATCTCCGACTTGGAGAACAGCAAGTCTTACTCGCCAAGCCTAAAACATATATGAACTTGAGCGGAAATTCCGTCGGTCAGCTATTGAACTTCTATCAGATTCCCGACGAACGATTCCTGCTTGTATTCGATGACATTGATCTTCCGATTGGAACATTACGGATTCGACCCGACGGCGGATCAGCGGGCCAGAACGGTGCAAAATCGGTGATCCATAGGCTGGGAACACAGGAGTTCCCGCGCCTGCGGATTGGCGTGGATCGACCTCCCGGAAAGAAGGCGGCCGCCAACTATGTACTGCGGCCATTTTCGAAGGAGCAGCAGGAAGTGATGGATTTTGTCTTGCCACGCGCGGCGGACGCAGTCGAAGAGTTTGTTCGGGCTGGCATCGATGCAGCCATGAATAAGTTCAACGGCATACTTTGAGATTGTCCCCTCCCATTGAATCTTAACGGTCTCCTGACAGTTCTTCGCAGCCAACTCACATACCAAAAGGTATTGGAGGCCGCTGCTGCCGATTCCTTCCCTCTTCTCTTGGAATTGCCAAGGTCGGCCCGCCCGCCTGTCGCTGCTGGACTGGCTACTGACCTCGCCCGCCCGATCCTGATTCTGGTCGCTCGCAATGACAACGCCCTTTCACTGGTGGACGAGCTGCTGTCCTGGACACCCGACCTGAATGTGATCCACTTTACGGAACCGAACCCACTCTTTTACGAACGCGCGGAATGGGGGCCGCGTACTCGCCAGCAACGCTTTACGACACTGGCTGCATATCTGCAGGCAACCCGTCGTGCAGAACTCAACGTGCTGAATGGAGAAATGTCTGTGACAGACATCGCACCTCCAATCGTTGTCGCGACGGCCCGCGGACTTCTCTCGCGAACCATTCCGCCGGATGTTTATCGGGCACATATGCAGACCTTGCGCGTGGGCGATTCGGTGAGCCTACAATCCATCCTCACGACCTGGCAAGCTTCAGGCTATGAAGGATTTACAGTCGTTACGGAATCCGGGCAGTTCAGTCGCCGGGGCGGCATTGTCGATATCTGGCCCCCCACTGATGCCTATCCAGCACGCATCGAATTGTTCGGCGACGAAATCGAAAGCCTGCGCCGCTTCGACCCGGCCTCGCAACTGTCGGGAGACGGAATTTCAGCTCTCACGATTGGTCCAGCGCGTGAGGCCTTGCCAGGCCGTGGTCGCGCGATTGCGCAGACATTTCAGAACAAGGCTTTGAGCACGGATACCGAGAGCGCTGCAGACATTGAAGCTCTTGCTGCGGGCAATGCTTTTGAGGCGCTCGAATATTATTTGCCCTGGATGTACACCGAAGCCGCAACTTTGCTAGACTACCTTCCCCAGAACGCGGTCGTACTCGCAGAGGACTGGCAGGCTTTCGCAGACAACGTGGAAGAAATCGAATCGCAATCGTTGGAGATTCGCGCCGAGCTAACAGCGGCGGGCACGCTTGATGCCGATGCACCGTCCCCGAACGTGTCCTGGTCGGACGTGCAAGATCAACTTTCGAGTGCTCGAATGATCCATCTTTTGGGTAGTAGTGATCTTATTGAAGGCCAGTTCGTCGCGCTGGGAGATTCGTTTTCGCCTGAACGCCGTTGGGGCGGCGAGCTCAAACAGATCCTCGAATATTTTCTGGAACTGCGCACCAGCGAACAGACCACGGTTGTCGTCACCCGCCAGGCTGCGCGCTTGGCCGAACTCTGGGGCGAATACGATAGCTACCTTGAACCGGTAGAGGAATTAGAAATACCGCCCGAACCGGGAGGCCTTATCTTCGTCCAGGGCGCACTTTCTTCGGGCTGGACACTCACCCAGGAAAACAATTCGCGACTGCACCTGCTTACAGACGGTGAGCTGTTTGGCTGGAGCCGACCCGAACCGCGCCGCCGAACGGCCCGCCGCGCGACGGCTGCATCCCCGGAAGATACGTATACAGAGTTTCAACCCGACGAACTGGTTGTGCATGTCGAACATGGCATTGGCCGTTTTCGCAAGCTAGTGCAACGTACCATTGATAAAACGCAGCGCGAATACTTGCATGTTGAGTATGCCGGCAGCGACAATCTCTACGTTCCGATCACCCAGGCCGATCGGCTCACGCGCTATGTGGGATCGGACGCTTCTAGGCCGACTTTATCTCGACTGGGGACAGTAGATTGGACTCGTGTGCGCGAGCGCACGCGCGAGGCAGTCGCTGAAGTTGCCCGCGAATTATTGAACTTGTACGCGCGCCGTTCGACAACGCTTGGACATGCTTTCTCAACGGATGGTCCATGGCAGCGCGAACTTGAAGCAGCATTCCCATATGCAGAGACAGAGGACCAGATACGCGCGTTGGCGGAAGTGAAAGCCGACATGGAAAATTCGCGTCCGATGGATCGACTCATCTGTGGGGATGTTGGCTACGGCAAAACGGAAGTCGCGCTACGCGCTGCATTCAAGGCCGTGATGGATGGCAAACAAGTTGCGGTACTTGTCCCGACGACTGTGCTTGCACAGCAACATTTCGAGACGTTCGCGGCACGCCTGGCGGCCTTTCCGGTACGAGTGGATATGCTCTCACGCTTTCGCACCCGCGCCCAGCAGCAGCAAGTGCTTGCCGATCTCGCCGCGGGCCAAGTCGATATTGTCATCGGTACGCACCGACTTGTCCAAAATGATGTAGTATTCAAAGACCTCGGGATGGTCATCATCGACGAGGAACAGCGTTTTGGCGTCACGCACAAAGAACGCCTGAAGCAATTACGTACTGCTGTCGATATCTTAACGTTGACAGCGACCCCCATTCCGCGAACGCTGTATATGAGTCTGACCGGCGTGCGCGATATCAGCACTATCAATACTGCTCCCGACGAACGCTTGCCTGTCGTCACGCGTGTCGGACCAACGGACAAGCGCCTGGTGCGTCAAGCCGTCCTACGCGAGATTGATCGTGGCGGGCAAACATTCTTTGTCCATAACCGTGTCCAGACCATTATGGGTGCGCGCAAGAAGTTGGAGACTCTCGTGCCGGAAGCGCGGCTGGGCATCGCGCATGGTCAGATGCCCGAGAAACAACTCGCGGCGGTGATGCAGGACTTCACACAGGGCGAAATTGATGTTCTGCTTTGTACCTCCATCATAGAGAGCGGGCTCGATATTCCAAATGCGAATACCCTCATTGTCGATAAGGCAGATCTTTTTGGTTTAGCACAGTTGTACCAATTGCGCGGGCGCGTCGGTCGAGGCGCAAACCGCGCCTATGCTTATTTCTTGTACGAGAGCAAGGGCCGCTTGCGTCGCATGACTGAAGAAGCACGGCAGCGCCTCGAAACGATTGCTGAGCAGACCGAACTGGGGGCGGGTTATGGGATTGCAATGCGAGACCTGGAATTGCGCGGCGCCGGCGACATTGTTGGCATGCGCCAACATGGGCATATCTCAGCAGTGGGATTTCATCTTTACACCCGGCTACTACGGCAGGCAGTACAAAATCTAAAATCGTGCGATGGCACTTCATCTTCACCGGACCATCTTGGAGACCTTGCACTCGTGTCGGTTGATCTTCCTTTGCAGGCAACCATTCCGAGCGAGTATGTCAACGATCAGGGCCTGCGGGTGCGGTTATATCGACGGCTCGCGGAGATCGAAAACGATGCGGCAATTGACGATTTAGGCGCTGAGCTTGGGGATCGCTTTGGTCCGCTGCCCTTGGCCGTTGCTAATCTTCTCTATCAAATGCGTGTTAAATTACGTGCCCATCGGGCGCATATTGAAAGCGTGAGCTACGAAAGCGGACGGATTACATTACGTAATCGCGCCTGGGAAAGTGATAATGCCCGCAGAAGGCTCGTCGCCTACATACCCCAGGCTGCTCGTATTAGCAAAGGCAAGGTATGGCTGCCCCGCTCGAACAATGATGATATTTGGAAGGAGATGCTTATAGAGACGTTGGACGAATTAGCGAAAGCTCCGACGTCGGTGTCATCTATTGCAAATCCTGAAGTTACCTAGAGCAGAAATCATCCGCTCTTCATCTCCTATCAACATATTAATAAACAAAATACGCATTTGTTGTAAAGGCAATTATTGACGTATATTGCTTTAATTGATTTTGTCATGTGAACTAAGAACACCACTGAAGCAACTACCATGAACAACCCAAACTCCAATTCTTCCCGAGATTCCGGATCTGCAACGACCTTATCCCCCGAACTCCGGAGAACTTTTACTGTTCTATTGCTCGGCAGCGGCTCTTTGTTACTTCTCGGACAGAACCTTGCAAACATTGTTCCAGAAGCACAACGTTGGCTTACGTGGATTTTCAAAGGTTTTGGATTGATATTCTTTGCACTGGCGAGTCTGGGCTTAAGCGGCCAACGCACTGAATGGATCAGACGAATCTTGGATCCCCCTGCCAGATGGCTTTCCATCTCAGCCATGCAAGTTGTGCTACTTATTGCCGCCCCACTATTTAGTTTTGGAGCCTTCCTCGCTGCTGGCGATAAGTCCTTGATGCGTGATCCCTGGATCGGCGTGGGAGCATGGGTTTTTGCTATCGTACTTGTTATTGCTGCTTCGAGAGGAGCAGATTACTCATTCCAAGTACGGATGTGGCCGCGCTGGGAGATTATTATTGTAGTCTCCTTCGGTGTCATTGCACTCGCGTTACGTGTCATTTATCTGGACAAGATCCCGTGGCTTGTAGGCGGCGACGAGGGGGCATTTGGGCTGGGTTCGTTGGATATCCTGAATGGGGTCGCGAACAATATTTTTGCCACCGACCGATTTTCTTATCCACGTTTGTACTTTGCGATCCCGGCTCTAGCAATTGCACCACTGGGGAACACCATATTCGCACTGCGGCTCTCCTCAGCTGTGGGTGGTGCCCTCACTGTAATTGCGACCTATTGGTACGCACGCCATGCCTTCAGCCGCGCGGTGGCAATTTTGGCAACTGCATACCTCATTGGGTTCCACTACCATATCCACTTTAGCCGCTTGGCGATCAGCAATGTGTGGGACGCATTATTTATGACGCTAATTGCCGCCACAGTTTTACGAGCCTGGCAGAGTGAACGGAAAGTGGATTTCGCAATCGCGGGCATCCTGCTCGGGATATCCCAATACTTCTATGCTAGTAGTCGTGTGCTGGCAATATTACTGCCACTCTGGTTGTTTGTCGCATACGTCAAAGAGCGCCAGAGCGTCCAGAGGCATTTGCCAGCCCTCATCTTGATGTTGATGGCAGCAATTGTCACACTGATCCCGCTTGCTGCTTTTTTCATTGAGCATCCTGGTGAATACTTTGCGCCATTTGGAAGATTTACGATTCTTGGGGACTGGCTCCCCAATGAAGCTGAATTACTCGGCCAGCCGATTTGGCAGATTTTGGCGAGCCAATTTACGAAAGCTGCGCTGGGATATACAGAAATCAACATTCTGACCTGGTACAACCCAGACAATCCGATGTTGCTCACTCTGCCCGCCGTGCTTTTCATTCTTGGGGTCGTCTTGATGTTGGCTAGGGCGAGGAGGCTTGAATACACCTGGCTGTCGCTCTGGTTATTAAGTTCAATTGGTGTTATTGGGTTGGCTCTGCCCACGCCCGCTGCACAACGCTATGTGTACGTCGCTCCAGTCGTCGCGATTGTTGTGGTACTACCGCTTGCATATTTGTTGAAGGGCCTGCCGAACTTATGGCCCAACAGAAAATGGTTAATCAGAGTGTTGGTTGCAGCATTGCTAGTAGCTGCGATTGTAGGCGACTTGCGTTTCTATTTCGATGAATACGCTCCGAGCAGACGCTTTGGTGACAACAATACCGAGGTTGCAACCCGGGCTGGGGAATATTTATCTGGGTTTGAAGAGGGACATGAGGTATATTTTTTCGGACCGCCGCGAATGGGGTTTTATAGCCATGCCACGATCCCGTTTTTGGCGCCACAGGTCAAAGGGATTGAAGTGTTCGATCTGGTCTCGGCAGCTCCAGATTGGGAGCTGCGCGGACCGACGAGTTTTATCTTCCTACCGGAACGTGCCGACGAATTGGGGCATGTATTACAAATCGCTCCAAATGGTGAATTGATTGAGTTTCAGGGCGCCAACGGCGAACCACTTTTCTTTGTGTACGAGTTTGGCTCAGGTTGATTTCTTGCGTGCAATCTTGCGCTTCACGGCTTCTTTCTTCGCTACGGCCTTCTTTTTGGAGGCCGCCTTCTTTTTGGTTTTCTTCGCAGCAACCTTCTTTCGCGGGGCCGAGCGTAGCGCGACTTTAATCACTTCGTCCATCTGTTTCACAAAAACGAGTTGCAGGTCTTTCTGAGCATGGGCCGGGATGTCCACCATATCCTTTTCATTCTTGGCCGGCAGAATCACAGTTTTCAATCCACGCCTGCGGGCGGTGAGCACCTTGGCCTTCAGGCCACCGACGGGGAGCACATTGCCACGCAGCGTGATCTCGCCGGTCATGCAAACATCGCAGCGCACCTTTCGCCCGGTGAAGGCCGAGATTAACGCAGTCGCAATAGTGATACCGGCCGAAGGACCATCTTTCGGAATTGCGCCTTCGGGCACGTGCAGATGGATATCTGACTTGTCGAATAATTTCTGATCAATTCCTAGCTGTACTGATCTGCGGCGCATGTAGGACATGGCGGCATGCACGGACTCCTGCATGACATTGCCAATTTGTCCGGTGATCTGTAAACCACCCTTGCCTTCCATCAGGCTAACTTCAATCAGTGTGAGGTCGCCTCCATCGGCTGTCCATGCCAGCCCTGTAGCAACCCCAACTTCGTCCTCCCGCTCAGCGTCCATTTCCGCATAATGCGGCGGGCCTATGTATTTCACCAATTGACTGTCGGTAATCCGCTTAGGAGCAGACTTGCCTTCGGCATAACGCCGCGCCACCTTGCGGCATACATTGGCAATTTCCCGTTCGAGATTTCGGACGCCGGCCTCATACGTGTATTCCCGTATCATGGTCTGCAGCGCGTTGTTAGTAAATTGCAGTTGTTTTCCCATCAGACCATTTAGCTCAATCTGGCGGGGGATCAGGAATTTTTTGGCGATCGCCAACTTCTCTTCGTCAACGTAACCACCAAATTCAATGATTTCGAGCCGGTCCTCGAGTGCAGGCGGCAGTGGTCCAAGATAGTTTGCAGTGGTGATGAACATGACCCGGGAGAGATCGTAGGGCACTTCGAGATAGTGATCTGAGAATGCGTGATTCTGTTCTGGATCGAGCACCTCGAGAAGGGCACTGGATGGGTCGCCGCGGAAGTCCTGCCCGAGTTTGTCAATCTCATCAAGCATGAAGAGTGGATTGACCGTGCCTGCCCGCCGCATGGTCTGGAGGATCCTGCCCGGAAGGGCACCTATGTAGGTGCGGCGATGCCCCCGAATCTCGGCTTCGTCGCGAATGCCCCCCAGTGAGACGCGCACGAACTTGCGTCCGAGTGCTTCTGCAATCGAGCGCCCGAGCGAGGTTTTACC
Source organism: Anaerolineales bacterium (assembly GCA_965248775.1). Classification (GTDB taxonomy): domain Bacteria; phylum Chloroflexota; class Anaerolineae; order Anaerolineales; family JBHHUI01; genus JBHHUI01. Next base: position 5,932,227 of record OZ252150.1, on the reverse strand, counting down.
AGTTCCCGGTGGCCCAACAAAACATAGGATCGGTTGCCGCACATTTCCCTGATCTCCAGCCAGCGAACGAACAGCCATAAATTCCAGGATGCGGTCCTTGGCCTTGGGGAGGCCAAGGTGGTGCATGCCCAGGATTTCCTGCGCATGGGCGATATCGAGGTTATCTTCGGTTTTTTCCCACCATGGCACATCGATCAGCCATTCCAGGTAAGTCCGAATGACGCCCGATTCCGGCGCCAGCGGCGGCATTTGTTGCAGGCGATCGACTTCTTTAAATGAACGCTTGTGGACCTCTTCGGGCATTGCGGCAGCAGTAATCTTTTCGCGCAGCTCGCCCAACTCTTGAACCCAGACATCGCCCTCCCCGAGTTCTGTCTGAATGGCTTTCATCTGCTCGCGCAGATAGAACTCGCGCTGGGTTCGGTCGACCTTCTCCTGAACTTGCATGTGGATGTGATCTTCCAATTCGAGTACGTTCAGTTCGCTTCCTAGGAGCGTGCTCACCTGCTGCAAGCGTGCAATCGGCTCGAATGTCTCCATGACATTCTGCCGGTCTTCGAGGTCGATCATGAGGGTCGAGGCCACCAGATCTGCGAGCCAACCGGGCGAGTCTACATTCATTGCATAGACATAGGCTTCTTCCGGCAAGCTCCGATTCAATTCTACGCATTTCTCAAAGAGCGCGAGCACTGCGCGCATCAGTGCTTCCGATTCGGGGTCTACTTCATCCGACACAAAGATCGGGCGTGCTTTGACGCGGAAATAAGGTTCGGCCCGAATATACTCCACGATCTCAACGCGCCGGCGGCCCTGTACCAAAACGGACATTGATCCATCCGGCAAGCGCAGTGCCCGTCCGACAGCAACCTCACTTCCGATACGATATAGACCCTCTTCATGCGGCTCGTTTTCAGAGGGATCGATTTGCGCTACCGCAATTGCAGTTTCTTTGTTGCGACTCGCAGCACCGACCGCTGCTAACGATTGTTCACGTCCCACGAGCAACGGGGTGAGCATATGTGGAAACATCACCATGTCGCGCAACGGAATCAGCGGACATTCGATGAGACCATCTTCATCCGGTTCGGCTTCACGGATCTCGTGCAGGTCTTCGGCATGGCGACCGAGCGCTTCGGGAAAGCTAGTTATCAGAGATCGAGAGAATGGAGAATATGGATTCATTCGTACTGACGCACTCCGTCTTCGGATGTAATTTCTTCTGCAAGGACTGTTCGCGCTACTCCGGCCAGGTACACGCTTCCGGTTATCAAAATAATCCCGTCATCATCTGCGAGTACAAGGGCATTTGTGATGGCATGGGAGACATCCAGCACTTTGGATATGCGCACAGGAAATCGCTCCGCGATTGATACCAGATCCTCGGGCGCTGCTGAACGCGGATGATCTACGCTTGTTATGATCGCATGACTCGTGATTGGAAGCAACTCCGCCAGCATGCCAGCGCTGTCTTTATCTACCATTGCCCCGAATACAAGGATAGGAAGCTGTCCCGGAAATAGCTCCTGAATCGTTTCGACAAGGCGAGCTGCCGAATCGGCATTGTGGGCTGCATCAATGATCGTAGTCGGTCGGCCTGGGATAATCTCGACGCGCGCTGCCCATTGCACAGTACGGAGCCCGCTCGCAATGTGTTCTGGGCTGATTTTCCAGCCCTGCACCTGCAATTCGGAAACCAATGCTACTGCCAGTGTGCCATTCTCAACCTGGTGCAGGCCGTGTAATGGGAGATCAAACTCTTGCTTATTATCAGAATTAAGCTCAGACCAGCACCGGAATGATTGGTTTGTAATTGAAAAGGAGCAGCGCTCATAAAACCAATCGCGGCCCACTAGTGAGAGTGCCGCGTTGCGTTCTCTCGCAATCTCCTTAAAGATTTCCAAGACACTTGCAGTCTGATGAGAGGAAATCGCAGGGATACCTGTCTTGATGATACCCCCCTTTTCCGCTGCTATCGCTTCAACTGTATCCCCAAGAAGGGCGGTATGCTCCAGACTGATCGCAGTAATGCCACACACTCTAGGCAGGACGGCATTCGTGGGGTCCAATCGACCTCCCAATCCGACTTCGAGAATTGCGACATCGACCTTCTGGCGCGAGAACCATTCAAAGGCTAGGCAGGTGGCAATTTCGAAAAAAGTAATTTCAGGTATCTGATCGACGTGGGGTTGCAGATCTGTCATCTCTTCTGCAAAATCTTCCGGCGTGATCCAAACTCGATCGATCTGGAGCCTTTCACGAAAATCTGCCAGATGCGGTGACGTATAGAGCGCTGTGCGATAACCGGCGGCTCGCAATATCGCTTCCGTCATTGCCGCAACCGAACCTTTACCTTTCGAACCGGCGATGTGCACGCTAGGATAATGATGTTGCGGATTGCCGACGGCTGCAAGCAGTCTTCCCGAACGGTTTACATCGAACCGTTCGGGCGAATAAATATCCGCCGGTTTCGCCTCGTAATTTGTGTGTGCGCTGAGGTAATCCAACGCTTCGTGGTAGTTCATTGGGGCGGCATTATAACCGGTCAGAAAGTGTTAAGCCCAATGTTAGAATCGCTGTAAGAACACAGATGTTGTCAAAAAGTCTTTCCAGATTGGGGCACTCCGAGGTCTTCAGTAACAATCGCAAGGTGTCGTTACGACAATACCTAGTCACAGGCATATTGCTGCTTGTTGGCTTAATTTTAAGGCTTTACCAGCTTGATTACCGTGCCTTGTGGTGGGACGAGGGCTTAAGCCTTTTCTTCTCACGCCTAAGCTATTTCGAGCAGGCGCGTTTTGCTGTTCTCCTCGCCGATACAAATCCACCGGTCTATCGTATGCTGCTCGGTCTTTGGACTGCGTCTGTAGGCAGTAGTGCCTGGGCGACACGCCTGCTTTCAGTTTTCGCGGGAGTCGTTCTCGTTGCGGTCACGTACCGGCTGGCTGTGGATTTAACGCGAATGAGAGTGTACGAACGAGTTGTCAGGAATTCACCCCTCCCCCCAGCCCCCTCCCCGAATCGGGGAGGGGGAACATATACAGAAGGCCAGGAACGCCCCTCTCCGCCTGCGGGGAGGAGTTGGGGTGGGGTAAACCCGTATCGTGTTGGATTTATTGCAGCGGCGCTGGCAGTTGGATCGCCCATGCTCATCTATTTTGCACAAGAAGCCAAAGGGTACAGCTTAGTCGCTACAGCCGGGACGCTTGCGGTTCTTGTCTGGCAACGTCTGCTCAACCGTAATGATAGTCGCACAAAAATGTGGCTGTGGATTCTCTGGGGCATGTGCCTGCTGCTGGCGCTTGGCTCACACTACATCTTTGCATTCGTGTTGCTTCTCATCAATGGCTGGTCATTCTGGATAGAAAGACGAAATCGCAAGTTTCGCTTCGGCCTCCTGGCAACACAAGCCATTGTCGCTGCTCTGCTGCTTCCCTTTGTATTCTCAACTTACGCACAGACAGCCGCGGCGGTACGAGGTGAGACAGGTGAGTTTATCGGTCTGAACGGACCACTCGAATTCATTCAGAGGCATCTCGTGGAATTTGCACTCGGTCCGCGCGGCGATAGCGGGCTGGGGTTGACGCTGGCATTGTTGCTGGCTTTTGCGGCCGGATACGGAACCTACCGGGCGCGGGTGCAAGGCACTGTCATGGCAAGTCTGATCCTCGGGCCATTGATCTTTGGCCTGGCGTTGAATAGCTACCATGAGTTTTTCTTCCCGCGCTTTTTGCTTTACACCGTTCCGTTGTTGCTCGTGCTTGCTGCAGTGGGCATCAACGAGCTGCGATTCCCGTGGGGAAGTGTTCTAATTCTGAGTCTTGCATTTATATCGAGCCTGGGCGCGCATTATGCTGCCCCCGGCGATCCGGCAGAAGATTGGCGCCCGGTCGCTGCGGCAGTGAGTCCGCTGATGCAGCCGGGAGATGGCGCCATTTATGTCTTTGGCTGGATTCCGGGTTATTTGCACGCCTATCTGCCGCCAGTTGTCGAGCCAGCGTACACGCTCGGCTATTTCACGCCTGAAAATCTCGCGCCGCAGTTAGATAAATTATTAGCTCGTTATCAACGCATTTGGTTATTCGATTATCAGGTGGACACACTGGACGAACGTAACGCAGCCGGGCGCTGGTTGGCACAGCGCACTGGACTTGCCTATGCGCAGTGGTTTGGTAACGCACACGTTTCTCTATTTATCCAGGCGGATGATGAGGCATGCGTGCCTCAAATGGCCGAGTTTGTGATGGGCTGGGAACTACAATTCTGCACAGCAACTACCAGTGCAAATCCGGGTGAGGCCATTTCTATTCCGCTGGCATGGTTAAATCGCCCACCACTTGAGACGCCGTTTACTGTGTATGTGCACATATTGGCGAGCCATGGAAGTTGGGTAACGGGTCAAGACAGCGCACCCCAGAATGGCCTCCTGCCCTTCCCCGATTGGGCAGGTCAATCCCCATTGAAAGACATCCATGCTCTCGTTCTACCCGTTGACACGGCGGCGGGTGAGTACACCATTCGCGTTGGGCTCTACGACCCGGCAAGCGGGGATCGACTCCCGTTACTCGATGGTGCGGACGGCGTCAAAGTTGGCCAATTGCGGGTTAATTGACGCGCCCTCCCCCGTTTGGTAGACTCGCCGCGATGCGTATTACCCCCCGGCTCACAATTCCTGCAGCACTCACCGTCTTTGCGCTGTTTGCTGCAACCGCCTGGTTCATCCTACGCCCGGCCGGGCCACTGTTACGTGCTGCCTCATTCGGGGTCGCTGCAATTTCGCCCAATGCTGACGGCGTGGCTGACATTACTACCATTCAATATGAACTCGCCCGCCCGGCAAGTGTGTCAATATATTTCATCGACTCGGATGAGCGTCGCTTTAATTTCCGGACCGACCGACCCCGGGCTTCCGGCGAATATGAGTTGCTCTTCTCCGGGATTGTTGAGGGTTTCGAAATACCGGATGAAGAGGTGGGAGGAGAAATTCTTGCGCGCGTTTTACCGAACGGAGACTACACCTGGGTGATTGCTGCCGATAATGCGGAGGAAGAGGCTACGCTCTCGGGTACACTGACGATCCAGGAGGCTGACACAACGCTGCCGGATTTGCGCGGCTTCAGCATCTCGCCCGATTTGTTCACTCCCAACCGGGACGGCATTTCGGATCGCACCTGGATCAACATGTACCTTACAAAGCAAGCGAACGTCATGGTGAGCCTGATCGACGATACCGGCACGCAGCGCCCCATCGCCGAGCAAGCCGGAACAATCCTGCCCGGCGAACTTGGCCTGCACACTTTTGAATACGAAGGCGGCGTTGACCTGGGTGCCAGCCCACCCCCTGATGGTGAGTATGTAGTTGTCGCTCTCGCCGAAGATTTACTGGGGCAGAAGGTGCGCGCCGAGGGCACTCTTGATATCGAGTTTGGCGGCGTACCCCGTGCAGACATTGTGAACGCCACTGTCGAATTTGAAGACACAACGGTGGTGCTGGGCGATACGCTCTCCTTTACGCTGACCGTGGAAAATTATGGAGCGGCCCCAATCCGAACCACCGGCCCAGAACCGGACTTTATTTACTTGCAGGACGAGAATGCCAACACACACGGCTGGTTCGATGAGTCCGGTGCATGGCGCGTCGGCATCGATTGCGATGTCTGCATCCGCGACTATCCATGGCGCTGGTCCCTCGGGACTGCCTCAGAACTCACCAAAATCGGGGAACATTACTATCTGATGCCCGGCCAGCGGGCGACCATCCAGGGTGGGATCACCATCACCGAGGAACCGGCGCGAAACCCGCTTTACTTCTGGGCAGGCCTCATCCACGAAGACGTGGAGGTTTCAAACGTCAACAACCGCGTCGATCCGCACTTCATTACAATTGTTACACCGTGAAGTCAGCACCCGCGTTTGGTGCAATGAAGAAACTTGTGTTGGGTTTCGCTGTGTTTGTAAACGCGTGCGGCCCAACGACCGTAGAAACACCTGAAACAGCCACCTCTGAAATATTCACGCCAACTTCTCCCGCCTCGGCAACACTGCTCGCAACATCACTCATTCCAACTGATTCGGCAACCTTAATACCAGCAACCCCGGTGTCAGCGACAGAGCTGCCCCCCAGCCCGACTCTGTTGCCATCTCCCGATCTTGTTGTGCAGCTGGTCTTCACAGCGCTGGCAGACTCGACTGCCTTCAAAGAGAGAGCCACATTTCTCGCGGAATCGCTCGCCGCACAAACTGATTTCGAATATCGCATCGCTGCGCCCATCGGACTGGAGGAAGCTTTGGAAGCGCTGTGTAATGCTGGGCAGGTAACAATCGCTTTTTTGCCGGCGACCACGTACATCATCGGCCAAGAGCAGTGTGCGGCGCAGGCTGTTGGCACAGCGATTATGGACGGGCGAGCATGGAGTGCGACCGCATTCATGGTGGCACGCCCCTCCGAAGCGCAAGCACTCGCCGATCTGGATGGCGTGCGCCTCGCAGTAGCAGCAACGGATTCAGTTGATAAGTTCCTGATCCCATTGGCTGAATTAAAACTGGCAAACAGTGCCCCAGCTGCCATCGTAGACTCGGGGTCTGCCGGGGCGGCTCTCCTGGCGCTTTACAACGGAGAAGTAGATGTCGCGGCTATTCCTTTCATTCCCCCCAATATGCAGCCGAACTGGAAACCCGGAGACGAACCTGAACCCTTCGACATGACGGCCATTGAAGTACAGTCGGATGGCTCTGTGACAGCGGGCTTCTTCACGATCCGCGACTCGCGTATTCAGTTACTCACTGACTACCCGGACCTTTTTAAGGCCACTCGCATTCTGGCAATTGGCTCAGCGATACCCAATATGACAATCGCTGCCTCCGCTGGTTTCGAGCTTAGAAGACTCGACGAATTGTCGGCTGCACTTCTAGCATTTGGAGAGAGCGATGTATGCGTTCTGAGCCTTTGCAATCCAGATTTTTATGGCTGGGAGAGCATTGCGGATGTTACGCCTGAGCACTATCATCGACTCGTGGAATTACTAGACACCGTGGAGTTTACTGATGAAGGATAACTTCCAGACGCAGGGATCTGCTTTCAACTCACTGAATATCAACAGTTGAATCCTTGCAGGTGTTCAGAGAAAGCAGTATGATCGCGGGGTTCTAAATCACCAAATTAGAGACCGGTTCTAAATATGGCGACACCCTCCGTCGCAGTCGAAGCCCCCCCTCAATCTCCACAAGCAAAGCTAACTGACCGGTTGGCAGATTTTCCCTGGTGGGGATTAGTTATTTTGCTTGCGGGTGTCATCCTGATTTACAACTTCAGCACGAGTCTCACATATCGAGAAGTCTTTCAACATCTGAGCGCGGGGGTGGTCCTGACATTGAGAATAACGGTGACGGCATATGCGTTCGCAATCACTCTGGGATTTCTTACAGCGCTTGGGCAACTCTCACGCGGCGTCATCGTTCGTAATATTGCGACTTTGTATGTTCAAATTGCGCGTGGCGTCCCCATTATTGTGCAGCTTTTCTACACCGCATTCGTGATTGTCCCGGCTGTAATAGGCGGCGCAAATCTGTTAGGGGCGCGCCTGGCCGAAGCCGGCATCTTGGCGGAGGCGAACTTCCTTATGGAGATTACCATCCGCGATATTAGTTTCGAGGCGCGCGGAATAGTCGCCCTCGCCATCAGTTATGGCGCGTTTTCTTCCGAAATATTTAGAGCGGGAATCCAGTCCATTGAAAAAGGCCAATTAGAGGCAGGTGAATCTCTGGGGTTATCGCGGTTGCAATCCTTGCGATTTATCATTCTGCCGCAAGCCATCCGCACGGTGTTGCCGCCACTCGGCAATGACTTCATCGCAATGCTGAAGGAATCCTCACTTGTCGGAGTGCTGGGTGTGGACGAGGTGACACACCTCTCCAGAAAATATGCAGCTGCATCATTTAAATTCGTACCGACGTATAATACGCTTGCTTTTATTTACTTGAGCATGACCCTCCTTCTGGCGATGGGCGTCAAGGGGATGGAGCGACGTCTGAAGACCAAAGTGTAGGGCCTGCTATGGAAAGGAGGCTGCCTATCAGGAAATATTGAAAAACCAAGACTTATTTTGTAAGAACACCATTTACTATCTTCTTAGCTCGACTTTGTACATTTGGGGACTGATTTCTCATAAATAGAAAGGCAAGGTAAGCTGACCTTTGGATCAAGAAAGGTCGGAAAATGCTCACCTTGCCCACGGACATTATAGACTTGCTTAAGCCCTTCGCGACAGTGTTCGAAAAGCGCACTTGGTGGAAAGCTCTGGTGCTTCTGGTCGGTTCGATCCTGACGCCGCACTTGCGGACGGTGACGGCTGCGCTGCGCGTAACCGAGTACTGCCGTACCCGGCAAGTGTGGGGCTGAGCAGTGCCGGTAATTTTGCGAAGTTTCACCACGTGCTCAATCGCGCGACCTGGTCGGCACGTAAGTTGAGCCAATTGTTGCTTGCGTTGCTTTTGCAGCACTTTGATTACGGTGACGAGACTTTGGTGTTTGGAATCGATGAAACTATCGAACGTCGCTGGGGTCGTCGTATCAAGGCGCGCGGCATCTATCGCGACGCCGTGCGTTCGAGCGGGGGTCACTTCGTGAAGGCCAGCGGCTTGCGCTGGATCAGCCTGATGTGGCTTGTACACATTCCATGGGCGATACGCGTGTGGGCGCTGCCAGTGTTTACACTGTTGGCGCCTTCTCAGCGATATTATGCGGACAAAGCGCGCGCTCATAAAACGGTACTCGACTGGGCGCGCCAAATGGTCTTCCAGCTGCGCCGCTGGTTGCCCAGCCGAAAGTTGGTGCTTGTGGCCGACAATAGCTACGCCGCGCTGGAATTCCTGCATGCCTGTCAGTCGCTCTCCGAGCCGGTGGCGGTCGTCACACGTCTGCGTCTGGACGCAGCCCTGTATCAACCGGCACCGCCGCGCAAGCCCGAACAGCTCGGCCGGCCACGGCGCACCCAGTCCAGTGGGGCCTGGGTCACTGGAAGGGGGCCCGCTTACCCACATTGCAAGCCCGGCTGAACGACCCGGAAACGGCTTGGACGAAGACCACGGTCGCCTGGTACAGCAACAAACAACGCACGGTAGAAATCACCGCCGGCACGGCGGTCTGGTATCACGGCGGGATGCCCACTGTGCCGCTGCGCTGGGTTCTCATCCGCGACCCGGAGGACAAATTCAAGCCGCAAGCTTTGCTGTGCACGGACCGCTGGGCTGACCCGGTACAGGTCATCACCTGGTTCGTACAACGCGGGCAGCTGGAAGTCACGTTCGAAGAAGTGCGCGCCCACCTCGGAGTTGAGACACAGCGCCAGTGGTCCGATGCCGCCATCGCGCGCGTCACGCCGGTGCTGCTAGGACTGTTTTCCTGGATCACGCTGGCGGCTCACAAGTTGCATGTGCATGACCCAATCCCTGTGCGAACGGCTGCCTGGTATGCCAAACCTTTGCCAACATTCTCTGATGCAATCGCAACTGTGCGGCGTGAACTCTGGCTGATGGCAAGTGGTTTTTCCATGTCGCCGTCACAGCCCGATATCGTAAAAGTCCCGCGCGCATTGCTCGATTCTCTGCTAAATATGGCTTGTTACGCTACTTGAAACGTACAAAGTCGAGCTTAGGAGGAGACCAAATACCATGCGTAAGTTATACCCCATACTTGGAATACTATTTATCGGTGCACTCGTGTTGGCCGCTTGTGGCACGCCAGCAACCGAGGCGCCGCCTGCACCGGCCCCCACGGAGGCACCTGCCGCCGAGGAACCGGCAGAAGAACCTGAACCTGAACCAGAGGTCGAAGAAATCACCCTACCGGACCTCGCCGGGCGTGAGATTTCAATCGCGAACGATAATGCCTACATACCTTTCGCCTATATCAATCTCGAAACCGGCGAGGCAGAGGGTTGGGACTACGACTTCTTCGCGGAGGCCTGTTCTCGCCTGAACTGCGTCACTGATTGGAAAGAATTCGGCTGGGATACGACGATCGCCGCTGTCGGCGAAGGTCAATTCGACCTGTCCACCAACGGCATTACCATCACAGAAGAGCGCGCCCAAATCGTGGACTTCTCAGACAGTTACGTTTCCACCGAACAGCGGCTGCTTGTGCGTCTCGACGACGACCGCTTCGATGGCCCGGATGCGTTCGCCGCGGACGGAGATGCCATTCTATCCCAACAGGTCGGCACGACTAACTACGCGGTCGCAGAGACACTCGTCGGCGATGACCGCATCATCACGATGGACGATTTTGGTCTGACGATAGCGGCTGTCCTCTCGGGCGATACAGATGGCACTATCCTTGACGATACCGCCGGCCAGGGTTACATGGGCGCGAACGCAGACCAGTTAAAAATGATCGGGGGGTCGCTATCAAGCGATGCACTCGGCTTCATCTTCCCGAAGGGCAGCGACCTTGTCGAGCCGTTCAACCTCGTCATCGCGCAGATGAAGCAGGACGGCACCCTGTCCGATATCAATCTCAAATGGTTCGGTCCGGCATTCGATGATACCGGCATCAGCTACGACAACATTGGCGATGGCGCTTATGGTCTGGGTAAGTCCGGCAACCCGCTTATCTGGGTGCTGGTGCCTTCGCAAGACGCCGAAGGAACGCTCGCGGGCGCGGAACTGATCGCGGCCGCATTTGAGGAACAGGCCGGGTTGATTGTTAACTCGATCGTTACCACCGACTACACCGGCGCTGTCGAAGCCATGTGCAGCGGAGAAGCGCACATGGGCGCGCTGAACACCTTCAACTACTTGCTCGCAAACGCGCGTGACTGCGCCGAGGTTGGCGTTACGTCAGTGCGCTTTGGCAGCACCTTCTACAGCGGACAGATCATCACACAGGCCGGCAGCGGCATCGAGTCCGTCGCCGACCTGGCTGGCAAGACTTTCTGCCGCCCGGACCCGACATCGACATCTGGCTGGGTCATCCCCAGCATCGCCATGCAGGCGGAGGGCATTGATCCCGAAGCCGACTTGGCCGAGATCATCGATGCGGGGTCCACGTTCGTAGATGCACGTGGCAATGTCGAGGAAGAGTTCGCCGATGTGATGGATGTGGTCGTCGTCATCGCCGAATCGGCACCAATCCCGAATGACAACATCAGCTTCGAACCGGGTGTATCGCAGGAAGTCCGCGATGCCTTGATCGGTATATTGTTGGACTTGGCTTCGACTGAGGAAGGCCTGGAGACACTCAACTCGGTGTACTCGTGGTCCGGTATGGAAATAGTCGAAGACTCGTTCTACGATGGTTTCCGCCAGCAGCTGGAAGCGGCCGGTGTTGACATCGAGGATCTGGCAAGCTAAATAGGACCTGTAACGAAATATATCGATTTGCGCAGCTAGCGAATCTATTCAGCTTTAGTCTCATTTTGGGTGTAAAACTCCCTAGCAGTTTGTCGGAGAGACAAGTACTTTTACAACATGAATAGCCCTACAGGGCAAAATGAGCAGTTGATTGCGACAAAACAAGCGTAAAACAGTGTGCATTTCATGGAGGGCAAACCACCTTCTCTCAGCGAGTAGCAGGCGCGCCAAAGCAGCCCCGGCTAAAGCACACCCTTTGCTTGGTAGAGGGTGTGCATGCGTTTGAGGTTGAACGCTAGGCAGACCAGACACCATTCCCCGGCTGCTGCCAGCAGGCCGCGCAGAGAAAACTGGCGGAAGCCCAGGACTTCCTTGATGATACCAATGACGGGTTCCACTGTGCATTTGCGTAAACGGTAGCTGGCTTTGCCGATTTCGGTTTGTAGTTTGTAAGCCATCTTGACTTTCGGACTGGCATCTTCCGGTGGCGGAGCAGGCATTTGTTCAAAGAAGGTACGCCAGCTTTTGTGGTGAGGTTCGCGACCGGTAGCAATGTAAGGATCAATGCCAAGCTTCTCAAGTGCTGCGATGTTCGCTTTGCTGAAATATCCATAATCCAAAGCGGCAGCCTTTGGTTTGCCTACTTTTGGAGAGATGGCATCCAGGGTTGGCTCAGCTTCTTTTTTGTCATTCGGATGGTTCGAAAGTGAAGGCGCCACAATCAAGAGGCTCTCCTGCTCCACAGCAACTTGAACGTTGTAATGCTGGTCGAAGCCATTATTGGTGCTGTTTTTCATGATGCGAGAGTCCGGATCAGTGAAGTTGTACTGATCTTTGTCCCGTGGTCCCGGCTGCGGTGGTTTCGGTTTGCGACCTCGGGGTTTATGCCCAGTTTTGCGAGACTTTTCTTCCCGCTCACGCTGTTTGGCTTCGTATTCAGCCCTCTCGGCTGCATATCGTTCCTGCGCACGGGCTTCTAAGACGGCTTTGGCTTCTGCCAGATTTGCCAAACGTTTCTTGCGAATGGCAATTTCGTCTTCAATGACGAGCCCTTCCGGCAACTGGAGATCACCCTGATCAGCTTGCTCACCGAGTTCGAAGAGTTTGTTCACTTCCTGGCGCAGTTGGGTCTCTAGTTTTATCAGACGCTTGTAACTGACCGCTTTGCTCTTGGATGCATCAGCATGCACCTTGCTACCATCCAGACTGATATTACCCAACTTCAGCACCTCAGCAACTTGGGCCAGGAGCAAGATCTGCACAAATAACTCTTGGATCGCAGCCAGAAAGGTTTTGCGAAAGTTGGCAATTGTGTCGTGGTCAGGATGCAGCCCACTGGCAATATAGCGGAATGGGATACTCTCATAGGTGGCTTTCTCAATCTTACGAGAACTGAACACCCCGTTGGCATAACCATAGAAGAGCAATCCCAACAGGATCTCTGGCGCAATAGGTTGACCACCCGTCGGTGCATATTGTGCATAGATCATACCCAAATCCAACTTTCACTACCGGACACTTTCTGCGCGGGGCATGTCAAAGGCGACCGGGATGGGCAGATGCTCATTTAGGAACTGTTCCAGCAGGCGCAAGCCGAGTTGAAATAGGCTCAGATCACAGCGGTCGGTGCGGTGAATGACTTGCACCCAATTATCTCGTTTGGCGATGACGCCCAAGTAGATGATCCAGATGTAAGCAAGGCAAGCTGCGATCATCAACCGGGCCAGCCGGGCCGGGTCGGCGATATGGCTTTTATGCAAATTGAAGCCCCGGCTTTTCTGGTCGGAGAAGAAAGTTTCAATACGAAAGCGTTTGTTATACCAGGAACAGGCTTCGGCAACCAGCTCCAGGTTGGTGACCAGCTAGAGGGGCTCTTTGCAGTCGCGCTGCCACCACGCGATGGCAAGGACGGGCCCATATTCCTGCTGGGTGAAGGCGACATCCGGCACGCCGCGGTATGCACCACGGGGCACATCCAGGTCGGCGAAGGCGAACCAGTCGCCCCCTTCACATAGCTGGACATGCTTGGCCGTGCGACAGACGTAGGCCCATTCGTAGTCATTCAGAGCCGCCTGGAGGTTCGTGCCATCGAATTCACCATCCCCCAGGAAGACGACATCGCTTGCAGGGGGCACCAAAGCGTGTACTTCTGTCAACAACTGCACGTGTGTCGCTTCTGAAAAATGTCCCTTGCTCCCTTTGACGGTGACCCACGCCACCGGCAAAGCACGTTGCTTGTAGATGACGCTCACCATCAGGGTCAGGCAACCGCGGCCCACTTCGCTGCCGTCCATTGCCAACACGAGCGGGCGGTCCTGCGCCAGACCCTGCAATAAGGGTTCAGCGAAGGGTAGAAAGAAGACTTCGTTATTAATATGCTCATTCTTGACCCAGCGGGCGTACCGTTTGACCCGGCTCTCGGGTTTGTTGCCGTCTGGCACTTTCCTGGCGATCGCCGGTAGCTGGCTACTCTGGCTGCGGACAATTCCGCTGACCATGGCAGCGAGCGTATCCAAATGGCGAGCCAAGTTGCCCTGCGGTTCTCCTGGGTACAGTTGCCGCAAGGCGCTCTTTATGGCACGATATGTACGGCGGTTGTCACTCATGGCGATACTCCCCTTGTTCTGTGGTAGAACGGAGAGTGTAGCCGAGAGGCAACCGCTAATCAATCACGGATAAAGTGTCCGGTAGTGAAATCCAACTGGGCGATAACATCCACCACAAATCGTGCCAAATGATTGGATGGCAGGGCTTCTTCCAGACTGATTGTCTGTTTGAGCATCACTTCGTAATTGGGTTTCTTGAATTTTCTAGCCATGCCCGTAGATTATCACCGATTTCGCTATCTCAGGTTGCTCTCCGACAAACTGCTAGAATGCGGACACAAAATGTTGACTTAGATTCCAAAATGTAAAGCGATGAGAAAAGGGAGGGGCTAGTACCCTCCCTTTTTTGATTCGTGCTTGCACTGCTATAATGACGGCCTCAAGCTCAAAGCTAGCAATCAATACTTTCGCGACGGTGCAAACGTAACATCTCCAACCTCTTTCGCTGCTATAGTTTTAATCCACCAATTTGACGAGCTCAAATGAGCTTCTAAATCGGAATTCCTATCCTACTCATTCAGTCACGAGATTCACATTACCAACCATAATCCATTAGTTTCAACTGCCGAGTCGTAAATGCTTCAGATCGAGAACCTCACAAAAATATACGCAGATGGCACCGTTGCCCTCCGGGATGTCAGTTTTACGGTCGAAGACGGCGAGTTCATGGTCGTCATCGGTCTGAGCGGTTCAGGGAAATCCACTCTCCTGCGCTGCATCAACCGCCTGATCGATCCTACCGAAGGGCGCATCGTCTGGAATGGCCGTGACATCACATCGGCGGATCAGGGCGAAATGCGCCTTATTCGCCGAGAAATTGGCATAGTCTTTCAACATTTTAATTTAGTGAGGCGCTCATCGGTGCTGACGAATGTTCTATCGGGTCGGCTCGGGTACACTCCACCATTCTGGAGCTTGCTCAATCGTTTCCGGCGGGCGGATAAGGAGAAGGCGATGGAAGCGCTTAATCGCCTCGACATTCCAGACAAAGCTAACAATCGTGCCGACACGCTCAGTGGGGGACAGCAGCAGCGAGTTGGCATCGCCCGCGCATTGATGCAGGATCCTAAGATGATCCTTGCGGATGAACCAGTGGCCAGTCTGGACCCGGTGCTGGCACATTCGATTATGGGCTATCTAGAGCAGTTGAACCAGCAGGAAGGAATCACCGTCCTTTGCAGCCTGCATTTTCTCGATCTGGTTCAGCGTTACGCAACAAAGGTGATCGGACTACGTGAAGGCCGACTTGTATTCCACGGCGATGCCGAGTCGATCCGGCAGATAAGCGACGAACGTTTCCGCGAAATATACGGCGAAGAAGCCGAGCGTCTCGGCGGCTAACCCTCTAACCCTCTATAAGGTAGAGGGGAATTCTATTTGAGCATTCAAAATCAAACGACACAATCCGATTTGCAAGTAGAAGAGCAGGAGAAACACTCCTTCCTGCACGGGTTGCTTTCACTTGTAGTTCCGGGTTTGGGGCAATTGGTTGCGCGCCAGTGGTCACGCGGGATTTCGATTTTCCTCACTCTTGCGGTATTGATATTTATCAGTATCTGGACGATCGCTCAGAGGGCACGCTTCCCGGATATAAATTTGAGCATGCGTCTGTTCGTTCCGCTGTTGGGGCAGACCGCAGCGTTGCTCGTTTTCTTAATTGCAATTCGCTATTTGGTGCTGCGCTTTGCCATCCGCGATCCAATCGCACAACCCATTATTCGTGGCTTGTTTGGTCTAGCCTATGTTATTGCCGTTTTCTGGGCTGCAGATTCGATGCTCGGAGTCGCCGGCACTTTGCTGGAACGCAGTGACATCTTTGAGCTGACGGCTGTACTGGCCGCGGCTGGCCTCTCGGCAATCTGGCTTTGGCAAGTGGCCGATGCCGCCCGCATTGGGGGTCAGCAGAAAATTCCATCTTTTGGGCAGGGCATCCTACTCAGCTGCATCGTGATTTTCATTCTCGGTTGGAACATAACCGATATTGACCTCCCCAAGGCAGTCAGCGAGTATCAGGATACGCGGATCATTTTACGCCGCATCCTTTGGCCGTGGCGCGCGGCCTTTGAGTTCGAGGTCATTTCGGTGGATACGGAGGCCAAAGTCCAGGCGCCGTGCCCGCCCCGTGCGGAGGGACCGCCCGTTAACGATCCTGTCCCTGGCGAGGCTTACATTATCGTCACGCCCACATGTGGCGACCTGAGCAGCCGCGACCTCGCCACCGGCAATCTGACATTCGGAACGGAGTTGACGATTGTCGGGGGAGGCTTCGACCCTGCGTCCGAGGTCGAAATTTTGTGGCAAAACCCTATCGGGAATCCCTTCCGGCCAAGGGGTGTAGGTGAGACGCGTATCCAAACGGATGGTAGCGGGGGATTCGAAACGACCCTTTATATTCCTGAGGTCGTCATCCCTTCAACAGCCGTGGGGGATCAAATCCACACGCTCAGAGTACGACTTGAAAGTGGTGAAGTATTCACCGGTCGTTTGAGCCGTGAGATGGATCTGGCACTCGAGGGCATGCTTGAAACGATCATGATCGGGCTTATGGCAACGTTTTTCGGCATTATCCTTGCTGTCCCCTTGAGCTTTTTAGCAGCCCGCAATTTGATGGCGCCCATCGTTACTTCGTTAGGTAGTCTCGTTGGCGGATTGGTTATGATCGTTCCAGCCGTTTATCTGGCCACACTTGGGGCGACGCGTTATGCGGCGGATGCCGGTGGGTTGGAAGAAGCGCCCCTCCAAACGGCGGCTGTACTGATTTTACTCATCCTCGGATTGGGAGCGGCCAGCTGGCGACTCGGATCGTTTGCGTTCGGTCTTCTTTCGGAACGTGCCCCTGCCGCAGTGAGCCGCGCAATCGTCGGAGTAGGTCTGGGGCTGCTCGGCGCTGGAATCGGATACCCTCTGGGCATCGGCTTCAGCCGGGGAGTCGTCGCAATCCCCATTGGAGCAGAAGCCGCAGCCCTTGGCGAGCAGCGCTATGCGCTTTTGGGAGCCGTTCTGATCGGCGTGATCGCTGCTTCCTACGCACTGCGATTGAGTGCCCTAGGCCATGTTGCCATTGGCAGCATCGTATATGGAATCATGCGGACTTTGATGAATATCGTCCGCTCGATTGAACCATTGATCTGGGCGCTGGTCGGGATCATCTGGATCGGTCCGGGGACATTTGCTGGAACAATCGCACTCACTCTGCATACAATTGCTGCCTTGGGCAAGCTATATTCAGAAGCTGTCGAAAGCATCGACTCCGGACCCATCGAAGCTCTTCAGGCCACCGGTGCAACCCGATTACAGATCATCATGTATGCTGTTGTGCCGCAGGTGCTGCCGCCATTCATTTCCTTCACCATTTATCGTTGGGACATCAACGTACGCCTTTCAACAATTATCGGCTTGGTCGGTGGTGGTGGTATCGGCTTTATACTAATTCAATGGATCAGGCAGTTCCAATACGAGTCGGCAGGCCTTGCCGTCTGGATGATTACGATTACAGTGGCAGCGCTGGACTTTATTAGCTCTGAAATTCGCAAACGCTTCGTATAACACAAGATAAAGCCAGATTACCTCACTCCAGCCCGCATAAAGCAACTGTCTTATTAATCAATCGTGATTTATAATTTACTCACGTATATAACATTTGCTGCTTAAATAACATGTTAGAGATCCTAAATCAAGACAGTCCATACGGTGCAAAGCTTGTTTCGCTTAGTTCATTCGCCAAAGGCGATCTTATCTGGCAATTTTCAGATTATAAGATTCTGTCCACTCCCACACGTCTCACCATTCAAATCGGTCGAGATGCACACATCGAAGATTTAGACAAACTAGTTTTTATAAACCATAGCTGTCGGCCTAATGTCATCGTGGATGTAAAACGGCTGGCCTGCTATGCCGCGGGAGAAATTCAAGCAGACGACGAACTTGCATTCTTTTACCCATCTACAGAATGGGACATGCTGAATCCTTTTGTTTGTTTATGCGGCGCACCGGAGTGTATTCGTTTGGTTGTTGGAGCAAAATATCTAACATTGGATGTTTTGAGTCGTTATCATCTCAACGACCATATTTATTCGGAAGCAATAGCTTGTTTGGAGTCACTGAGCGTTCCGGGATAACCACCAAACATGGCACGGTGATGAAAACCTTCCGAAGATACGAACCACCCTGCTAGCATCAAAACGTCATCTTCGTACTTGTCTTCTAACAAAGAAACACTACTTCTAAATCTCCCGGTCGACCTGCAGCACGAATCCGTTCTCAGACTTATCGAGTTGGCTCTTGCGGAAGACCTTTCCTCCGAGGTTGATTTCTCCGCACTCGGAGACGATTTCACACATGCGGATGTAACCAGCGCAGCCACGCTCCCTAAAAATCAGCCATTACACGCGCGCATATTTGCCAAGGAACCTGGCGTGGTAGCTGGGTTGCCCATTGCCCGGGCTGTTTTTGCAATGGTGTCACCCGAGGCAGAATTTGCAGACAGTACTCCAGACGGATCGCGTGTTATCGACGGACAACTTCTCGCAAATGTTACTGGCCCGGGGCGCGAAATGCTGGTTGCAGAACGAACAGCGATAAACTTTCTCGGTCGGCTCTCGGGGATTGCGACCCTCACACGCCGATTCGTCGATGCCCTGGCAGGAACGGCAACAAAGATTCTTGACACTCGCAAAACCGCGCCCGGTTTCCGCATGCTGGATAAATATGCCGTGCGTATGGGCGGCGGCGAAAACCACCGCATGGGTCTGTTCGACATGGCACTCGTGAAAGATAACCACATCGACGGCGCCGGCGGCCTGAAAGAGGCTGTGGAGCGCGTTCGGATGCGATATGGAGACTCCTTGCCAATTGAAGTTGAAGTTAAAGACTTCGCAGAACTCGAACTCGCCCTTGCACTTCCCGTCAACCGGATCATGCTCGATAACATGGATCTAGACACTACCAGGCAGGCTGTCCAAATTACGGCTGGTCGTATCCCGCTGGAAGCCTCCGGAAATATGACTCTCGAGCGAGTCCGTTCTGTGGCCAATACCGGTGTGGACTACATCTCTGTAGGCGCACTCACGCACTCGGCGCGCGTGCTTGACATTAGCATGCGAATGAACGTATAATTAGTGTCATAAATACAATATCTTGCAGCGGTTTGTAAATGAGGTACCAGGATGTCTGTAGAAACAACCTACGAAGAAATGAAAGCTGCCCTCAGCAATGTCGTCCCCGACGTAGAATTACACTACAAAGCTGAGATTGCCCACGAAATCAATCAACTCAAAAAAGAACGCAACGCTTTGATTCTCGGCCATAACTACATGGAACCGGCTTTGTTCCAATCCATCCCCGACTACACGGGCGATTCACTTTACCTCAGCCGGGTGGCCGCCGAGACTGACAAAGACATCATTGTATTTTGTGGCGTTCAATTCATGGCCGAGACTGCCAAAATTCTCAACCCGGCGAAGACAGTCTTGCTGCCGGCTGCAAAGGCCGGTTGCTCGCTGGCGGCCAGCATTACCGCAGCAGATGTCCGCCAGCTCAAAGCGCGCTATCCGGGCGTGCCGGTTGTCACATATGTGAACACCTATGCAGATGTAAAGGCTGAAACGGACATCTGCTGCACTTCCAGCAATGCGGCTGCGGTCGTTGAATCACTCGGGACGGATACTGTCATCTTCCTGCCGGATGAATACCTCGCCCGCAACGTGGCGCAGGAGACCGGCAAACACATTATCTTCCCGACCCTGGACGAACCGGTCAACGGCAATGCCGATCTGGATTACCAGTTCATTGGTTGGCATGGGCGTTGTGAGGTGCACGATAAATTCACCGTGCAAGACATCACGGACGTGAGAGCCCAGTTTCCTGAGACAGTGATCCTCTCCCACCCCGAGTGCAGTCCCGAAGTCGTTGCCGCTTCAGATTTCTCGGGCAGCACATCGGCTATGATTCGTTTCGTGGAAGAAACCGAAGCGCCCCACTACCTTATGCTGACTGAATGTGCCATGGGGGATAACGTGGCAGCCGCTAATCCGGAGAAGGACATGTTACGTTTGTGCAGCGTGCGCTGCCCGCATATGAATCAGATTACCCTCGAAGATACATTGACAGCACTCCAAAAGACGCAGTACGTCATTGACATACCAGAAGACATTCGTATACGCGCCGCCAAGTCTGTGGAGCGCATGATCGCAATCGGCTAGACTTCGCAGTTCCTCGCACTCTGACATCACGTATAATCCGCAGCCATGCAAACAGATGTCCTGATCATCGGCTCCGGCAATGCCGGAGCAACCGCTGCCTTGCGTCTGGCAGCAGATCGCGAACGGCAGATCACGGTCATCACGCGCGCCGACTCGCCAGGTGAATCCAACTCCAGTTTTGCGCAGGGCGGCATCGTCAGCAGGGGTACAGACGACTCGGCTGCATTGCTCACGGAGGATATTCTGCGCGCAGGCGCAGGCTTGTCCTATCCTGCGGCGGTCAGTTTGCTCGCCGAGGTGGGTCCAAGGCTGTTACGCGAGCTTGTCATCGACGAGGCAGGCTTACAATTCGATCAGGATGCAGCCTCCGAATTACTTTACGCGTTAGAAGCAGCCCATTCTCGGCGTCGCATCCTGCATGTTGGCGACGCCACCGGGCACGCCATTATGGTGGCGCTACTTCATCAAGTGGCCGCCCAGCCTAATATCGAAGTTCTCACCCAGCGCACCGCCGTGGACTTGCTTACGTACCCGCACCACGCGCGCAATCCGCACGCGATATACGCCCCGCCGGAATGTTTCGGTGCCTACATATTTGATCACACGACCCGAAAAGTAGAGCCGTTACTGGCCAGCCAAACGATCCTGGCAACCGGCGGCCTCGGGCAAATCTACCAGAACACAAGTAATCCACACGGCGCACGGGGTGACGGATTGGCGATGGCCTACCGTGCTGGTGCTCGCATTGCAAATGCAGAATATGTGCAATTCCACCCCACAACCTTGCACATGCCGGGTACGACCAAATTTCTCATTAGCGAGGCTGTACGCGGTGAAGGGGGCGTGCTGCTGACGCCGGACGGGCAGCCGTTCATGGAAAGATATGCCCCCGAATGGCGCGACCTCGCTCCGCGCGACGTGGTGGCGCGAGCGATCTACTGGGAAATGCTCGCGAACGACTACCCATATGTCTTGCTCGACATTGCCTCTCAAATGAATGCTGAAGGAATCAAGCAGCGTTTTCCACAAATTTACGCGCGCTGTCTGGAACTGGATATTGACATCACCGCGCGCCCAATTCCGGTGGTTCCGGCGGCGCATTATATTTGTGGAGGTGTCCTCGCCGACCTGTGGGGCCGGACATCGCTCCCGAATTTACACGCCATTGGGGAGGTAAGCTGCACAGGCGTCCACGGGGCCAACCGGCTGGCAAGTACTTCACTTCTGGAAGGCCTCGTCTGGGGTGCCCGCGCGGCAGAAAACATCGCAGCGCAGAAAGCAAGCGGTCCTCTCAACGAAAACGACGTCCCGGCCTGGGATGATTCCGGCTTACAGTACGACGCCGACCCGGCACTCGTACAGGCAGATATGCGTACCATTCGTAATCTCATGTGGCATTATGCCGGACTCGTGCGCAGCGAGTATTTACTCAGCCGAGCCATACGTGAGTTACGACATCTGTGGAATGAGATCGAAGACTTTTACCGCAAGACCCGCGTCGATGACGGCCTGATCGGGTTGCGCAACAGTGTACAGGCGGCGCTGCTCGTTGCGCGGGCGGCCCGGCGCAATACACAAAGTCGGGGTTGCCATTACCGCGAGGACAGCCGTTCCGATGAGCGCGCCACCACACCCCATGGAGATATGCGGCTCGAAATTAGCAGCGAGCTCGGGTAGTATTAATGCCACCCGTGATCACCGCTATCGTTCTCACTCTTAACGAAGAAGAACATCTCCCCGACTGCCTCACCTCGCTCAACTGGGTAGACGAACTTGTCGTATTCGACTCATTCAGCACTGACAAGACATGCAAAATCGCGGAACGATTTGGAGCGCGGGTCATACAGCACAAATTCGACAACTACGCTGTCCAACGCAATGCCGCGCTCGCAGCGGTCGATAGCGAATGGGTCTTTTTCATCGATGCGGACGAGCGTGCCACACCCGAACTTGTCGGGGAAATCCGGTATGTTATCGATAACGGAGCTAGCGCGGGTTGGTGGGTACCACGCCACAACTACATCTTTGGCCGTCTGACGCTGGGTGCGGGCTGGTTCCCGGACTATCAACTCCGTTTACTAAAGCGAATGGGCGCTCATTACGATCCCAGCCGCCACGTACATGAATTGGTACAGGTGCAAGGGGAGGAAGCACAACTCGCCAATCCTCTCATCCATATCAACTACACCACCATCGCTGAGTTCATCGAGAAGCAATACCGTTACACGAAATTTGATGCCGGTATCCTATATAAGGAGGGGCTGCAACCACGTCCGGAGAACTTTGTTCTGCAGCCAATCCGGCAGTTTTTCTGGCGCTATGTCCAACTCGGGGGTTGGCGTGAAGGCTTCCATGGCCTGCGCCTGAGCGCCCTGATGGGCTATTTCCAGATCGTGCTCTATCGAGAAATTCGCCGCCTACGGAGTATGGAGGAGTTGCCTGGCCCTTGAAGGATGTCTCGAGGACAATGATCCAAGAGAAACCTGCCGGGCACCTGAATGCATCGCGCGCGTGAGTAGTATGTTGCCGCCCAGAATCTTCAATGCTAGAATCGCCTTGGTAATATGGGCATGAACTTAAGCTTTCCGGTATTGGTGTTGAACGCCAATTTCGAACCGCTCAATGTCTGCAATTTACGACGCGCGCTCGGTCTGATTATTTCCGGGCGAGCTGAGATGATTGCGGATGGGCGCGGGGAAATTCGCACGCCAAGTACCAGCTACGCCTGCCCCTCAATTATTCGGCTCGATCACATGGTCAAGCGCCCACGTCCACAGGTGAAACTGAATAAGCGCGAGATATTTCGCCGTGACAGCAACAAATGTCAGTATTGCGGCAAACGTCTGGCGCACCTGACCATTGACCACGTCATGCCGAGACACCGAGGTGGCAAACACATCTGGGAAAACGTTGTGGCCGCCTGCCCGGCTTGTAATCGACGCAAAGGCGGCAAAACGGTGCGCGAAGCGCGCATGCAGCTGCTCAAAAAGCCTGCAAAGCCCCGAGCCACAGCGGTCTATCTATATGGTCGCTATCTGGATGAAAACGGAGAGTGGCTGACGTATCTCAAAGGCTGGTAGCTTTACCCACTTCGTTCGAGCCCCATCATCTGGCTGCCGACCCGGTGGCCAACTCAACGAACCAATCGAATCCCCGGTTCACCAACGTTTCTAATTCGCGTGCGCACGCGGCATATTCCGTTCGGGGTTGACCGATCGGATCGACAATGTCGTAATCAGAACCACCGAGTTCGCTGAACAAATAGACCTTCTCCGCCTGCATTGGGAATTCAGCGCTAATCGCATCACGGTGGTTGCGGGCCATAACAAGTACGAGGTCCGCATTGCGTAACAGTTCGGCTGTTATCGGTTGGGAACGATGGTCGGCAATCTCAAATCCACGCTCGGACATCTCAAGTATCGAAAATTCAGAAGCAGGAAAGCCGTAGCTTGCCCAAGTCCCCGCTGATTGCACATGCCAGGCATCCGACAAATCGCGCCGCTCAATTTCCCCCCGCATCAACGACGCTCCCATCGGCGAGCGACAGATATTCGCAGTACAAACAACAAGAATATTGATCATGGCAATGCACCAGCCTTAATTGTCTCGATCAGAGCATATAAACCGCCCGATACGACGCCATGCCCACCCATGACCACGGGCATGCCACAATCCTGAATAGCTTTTGTGAGATGTTTGAGGCGCTCATCTTGAATCTGGTCGACCAATCCCAAATCTGCAGCGAAGCGATCTGCAGCGCTGGGCCAGATTTGATGATGTGCGAGGTAAACGCGCGTATCAATCAACATGGCATCCACAAACTCGGCCAAAGATTGGAAGAAGTTTTCCACCCCGCTTCTATCAATGTAGTCTGCGATGAGCGAGCGAACCGTACCGGCTTCTTTCCGACCGCTAGAGGACATACCGCGTTCTTCGGAAAACACGCGAATCCAGCAGCGCGTATTCTGGTCAACATATTGCCAGACCCCAGAAGCAACCCGACCAATCAATATAATTTGTGAGGCCGGTGTGGAGAGCGCCTGACCGGTTGCTAACCACGCTTCCATTGCGGTGGTCGGGATGTTTTTCGCAAGATACTCTTGTAAAAGAGTATCTGTAGCCGGGTGCCACCGCAGGGCGAGAAGATCGCTCGGGGTATCAATATCTAGGCGTGTTGCTGCTCTAGAGGCAAGCGTTTGCACTGAAAAGTCAGCCTCCTCCTGCAGCACCCATCCCAGCATGTTATCGCGGGGTAAGCGATCCGCGTGTTGAGAAAGCACAGTTGCAGATGTGAGTGCGATCCAATCCGTAGAAAACAGATTGTTTGTAATTGCGTGTCGCGCGTCCACGACCGCAATGTCACCCGCAATGCTTTCGAGTTCGGAATCTGGCAGCAGCGGAGCACTGGCCCCTCCAAAGTAAAGAATGCGCTCCAAACCAAATTTCATAACAATTCCTACAAGCCGCCTCCCGAAATGGAACTTGCTCACAGAACTGTCAGGGTCGAAAATCAGTCGAGGGGATCCTTCGACGGCGAGGGAGTTGATTTCTTCCTGCGGGGCTGCAATTATCACCCTGTCAACATTTGGCAATATTGACAAAGAATTGATCAGACGCTGTGTCGCAAGGCGTTGCGCGCCATGGACTAATTCTTCCGCTTCTGACGAGCCACCCGGTCCAAGCATGATGATCGCAGTAACTGCATTCATCTTGAGACTACGGATATCAGAAGGGTGTTTTAAGGCAAAGAGCAGGCGAAAAGCTTATCCGATTTCCGGATCAATCAGACCGTAATTCCCATCTTTGCGGCGATAAAGCACACTAATCGCCTCAGTATCCGCGTTGTAAAAAACGAAGAAGTTGTTGTGTCCTAGCAATTGCATCTGCTCAATGGCTTCCTCCGGACTCATTGGAGTCATTTCAAACTGCTTGTGCCGCACAATTGACTGGAGGTCTTCGCTTTCGAACTCATCATCTTCAAATTCATTATCCTGGAGCACATCAGCCATTCGCTCTTCACCCGGCCCGGCACGCCAAAGGATCTTCTTGCGCTTGCCTTTATACCGTTCGATCTGCCGACCGATTTTTTCTAAAACTTTATCGACCGAGGCAAACATATCTCCAGAATGTTCTTCAGCCCGCAGAATACTCCCCCGCGTGCGCAAGGTTAGCTGAGCAACCTGCCGATCCTCGACACTGCGCGCGTTTTCCTGTACATTGAGATCGAGTTCAGCTTGGGTTAGCTCCGGTAAGTAATGGTCAAGTTTTCCAATCTTCTTTTCGGCGTAATCCTGTAACCTTTCTGAAACGTGCATATTTCTTGCATTGATAACCACATCGATTGTCATCAGCGTCTCCAGTTATTAAGCATCGTGAATGTGTGCACCGGCGCGGGCCAGAGTCATACCCCAGACTGCGGGAGCACCGGATTTACGTAATGTTTCAGCACAGGCCGTGGGAGTAGAACCTGTCGTCGAAACGTCGTCAATCAAAATTACCGGCCTGCCTTTGATGGCGCGGGGTCTGGCCCGGAATGCCTCTTTCATATTCTGCTGGCGTTCAACTGCGCTCATCCCCACCTGGGGTGGTGTCTCCCGAATGCGCCGTAGCGCCCGCGACCGAACAAGAAGGCCAACTTCCCGGCCCACATAACGGGCGAGTACCTCAGCCTGGTTGAAGCCACGCATGCGGGCACGCTTTGGTGCGAGCGGCACCGGAACCGGGATCGCGACAGCAGGAAATTCTTGCGGCCAGGTAGCAGCCATTATTTCCCCTAATTTATTAATGAGGGCGCGATTGCGACGATATTTAAGACTGTGGATTGCCTTCCGAATTGTTCCGGTATAGAGGGTAGCAGCCCGGAGGGCTTGCAGTCCTTCAACGCCTTTGTCACGGCAAGCCGGACAAGCAGCTCGGGTTGGAAAGCCGCATTGGGCACAAATGGGAGGTTGGATTATTTTGGCACTTGATCTGCAATCACCGCAAAAGACGTCGCCCGTCGTGCGGCAACTCACACAATTGGGAGGCAGCACGAAATCGAATGCCGACCAGAATACCCGGCTGGCAACGTTCGGAAACCGGGCAACGAGGCGGCGCTGTGCCACGAGCCCCATGAGGTTATTGTCCGCTATGTCTCTCTCGCGAGGGTTAGAACAGAATACCGCCGGCGACGGAATTCATCAGCAACAATGCGGCTGGCCCCAATAGTATGATGTAAATCGTTGGGAAGATAAAGAGCGCCATCGGGAATAGCATCTTGATCGGCGCCTTGTGAGCCGTCTCTTCCGCGCGCTGCCGACGCCGAATACGCATCTGATCGGACTGAATGCGCAGAATCTTGGACATACTTACACCCAATTGCTCAGCCTGAATAACCGCGGCAACGAAACTCGTGACATCCCCGACCTCTATGCGATCGGACATATCTCGTAACGCCTCGCGACGCACTTTTCCCAGACGAACTTCTTGAATTACACGGGTGAATGCCAGCGACAATTCGTTATCCCATTTTTCGGCCACTTTCGCCATGGCGGCATCAAAGCCGAGACCCGCTTCCACACAAATTGTGAGCAAATCCATCGCATCCGGTAGCGCTTTTAGGATATCATTCTGGCGCCGGCGGATGCGACTCTGTAAAAACAATGGCGGCAGAAAGTAGCCGAATGCGACAGAAACAATTGTCAGCATGAGATTGCGCGTCCACAAACCTGGTTCAGCCCCAACTGTGAAAACAAACAACATCAACACGCCTAAGCCGACTGCCAGTCCAATGCGTAGCGCGACAAATTCTGTCGCGCCGAGATTGCCCGGATTTCCAGCCAGATCAAGCTTGCGTTGCGCATCTTCGAGCGTGGCTTGCGGCGTGAAGCGCGATGAGAGTTGCCCCATGCGGCGAACCAAAGGCAACAGCACACGCTCACTAAAAGGCTGGGAAAGTTCAATCTCCTGTAGGGTGACGGGCGTATCCCGGGCGGCAAAATCTGCTAAGCGCGATTTTAATGGGTCCGCGGCTGCCGGAGAGCGAAAACCGACAACGACGAGAAGAATAGCAAGAAACAGGATTACAACCAGTGAGATAAGTAATATGCCTGACATTGCGCTACTCCTGTCTAGACTTCAATTTCCACGATCTTGCCGATGATGACGCCGCCAATGGCGATCATAACAAACCCGAGAATCACCATACCCCAGCCGCATGGCTGGCTTTCCGGAATAAATAACTGCCCAATGTACGGACGGTTGACAACGAAAAGGAGCAAGCCCAAGCCAAGTGGCAAGGCAGTAATCGCGTAACCTGTTGCCCGGCCTTGGGCTGTAAGCGTAGCGATCTCACCCTTGATGCGCACACGCTCGCGGATGGTATGTGAAATCACATCGAGGATTTCCGCCAGATTACCGCCCACCTCACGTTGGATGTTGATTGCAGTGATAACAAGATCAAGATCGTCACTGTTCATGCGCTCCAGTAAATGTTCAAGGGCGACTTCCATTGGCAAGCCGAGTTGAATTTCCTGCACCACCCGACGAAACTCAACTGCAATCGGATCGGGTAGTTCGCGGGCAATGGCTTCCATTGCCTGCAAGACGCTGTAGCCAGAACGCAAACCGTTCACCATCAGCATGAGCGAATCACCCAATTGATTGTTGAAGTTCTTAAGCCGTCGTTTTTGCAGAAATCGAAGGTAGAAGCGCGGCGCAAAAAGGCCGACACCCGCACCAACAATACCCATTATTGTCGAATCAGTATTGCTACGTGTGAACAGGCAGTTGACAAATCCGATATCGCTGCTCAAACAATCGGGAATGACTGTAATTCCGACTGCAATCGTGGCTGCACCGACGCAGGCAATGGCAATCAGTGAAATGTATTCGCCTGCATTTAACTTCAGATCGGCACGAGCGAGATCACGCTGGATGCGTTTTGAAAAGTCGAAACGTTGGATCGCTTCGTTTAATCGCTCGCCAAGGGGACTACCGCGTTCTTTTGGCGGCGCTGCGACTTGCTCGGCGTCACCTTGTGCGCCAATATCGGCATAGCGGCCCAAGCGTTCCTGGACGACGGAGGGCTGCGGACGGAGAGTTGTTATTACTCCGAAGATTAAGATGCTTGCCGCAAGAATACCACCAATGATTAAGATTGGCGTCATACTTCAATCTCCAAAATCATCTCCAAGTGTTAGAACCTCCCTCGTCCGCCAATACCAAATATGGATGCCGGAAGGTTGATTCCATAAGATTCAATCTCGGACATGAATTTCGGGCGCAAGCCTGTCGGACGCAAGCGACCGATCACCCGCCCATCCTCCGTGCCGGTCTGCTCAAAGACAAAAATATCCATCATGGTAATGACATCGCCTTCCATACCCTGAATTTCGGAGATATTTACAACCTTGCGCGTACCATCTCGCATTCGTTCCTGATGGACAATGAAATTAACTGCAGAGGCGATCTGCTCGCGAATCGCGCGGATGGGCAAATCCATGCCTGCCATAAGAGTCATTGTTTCCATACGAGCCAGGGTATCACGCGGTCCGTTTGAATGCGCGGTGGTCATCGAACCGTCATGGCCCGTGTTCATCGCCTGGAGCATGTCCAGCGCGGCTTCATCACGAATCTCACCGACCACAATGCGATCGGGTCGCATACGCAGAGAGTTAACAACCAGGTCCTGAATTGTAACTTCACCTTTACCCTCGATATTGGCGGGGCGGGACTCGAGTGTGACTACGTGTTCTTGTTGCAATTGAAGTTCAGCGGCGTTCTCAATAGTGAGGATGCGGTCGTCTCCAGGTATAAAGCTCGATAGGGCGTTGAGCAAGGTGGTCTTGCCGGAACCGGTACCGCCGGAAATGACGATATTCGCACGCGATGTTACGAGCGCCTTGAGGAACTCCACGGACTCGGCTGTCAGCGTACCAAACTTGACGAGCATGTCCACTGTGATCGGCGATTTGGAAAATTTGCGGATGGTTAGTACGGGACCCACGAGCGAAATCGGTGGAATAACAGCATTTACGCGCGAACCATCCTGCAAACGGGCATCCACATATGGGCTGGACTCGTCGATGCGGCGACCAAGGGGCGCGACAATACGGTCGATGATACGCATGAGATGCTCATCGTTCTCGAAATTAACCGGAACCCGATCCAGGCGCCCCTTTCGCTCGATAAAGATGTTCTTGCCGCCATTGACCATAATTTCCGTTACGGCATCATCAGCCAGTAACGGTTCGAGCGGTCCTAACCCGAGAATTTCGGCAACGATTTGGTCGAAGAGGCGACTCCGTTCGGAGCGCGCCAGCACGATGCCTTCTTCCGCCAAAATCGATTCAAATAACTCTTCGATTGTGTGACGCACCTCTGCGGTGCGCGAGACATCGAGGGAAGGATCAAGCTCCTGGAGCAGCTTGTTCTGGACGCGCGCCTTCAGATCGATATAGCCATCGCGGGAGGAGGACGAACCGCTCGGAGGCGCTGTCCGACGCATGCGAAGCTCGGAGAGCTTCGAACTGTCGGCACCACCATCGGCATCTGGTTGCCTCTCGGATTGACCTTGTTCTATTCGCCTCAAGAGGGACATGGCACTTACCTGTGGCTGGTTTCTACTAATCTTACATTAAGCGGACGAGAATAGCTAAAGGGAGCCGGATTATGCTGCCTGTTCAGATTCAGCCTCTTCAAATACTGCAACGAGCTGACGAGCGATCTGCTGGAGTGCACGCCCGGGCGGAGTGGGTTTATTGTAAAGAACGATCGGCGTCCCCTGATTGATCGAGTGCAGGATCATGCGAGGCTCATCCGGTATTTGAGCCTGAATGGAATGCTTGATTGATTCTTCGATATCGTCGGCGGGAATACCCACCTTCTTGTCTACCCTATTGAGCACTAGGAACGTATTTTCGGGCGGATAATCGAGGGCTTCTGCAATATCGAAGAAAAGTCTTGCATCCTTGACCGATGGAATATCTGGCATCGCTACCAACAGTATGATGTCCGCTGCATCGAAAACAGAGAGGACAACATCATTTAGGATCGAAGCCGTATCAACGATTACATAGTCAAATCGGGTTCGGAGATGGTCGAGGACTGCCCGGACAGCCTCGCCGCTGACGACCTCCGCCGCGTCGGGGCTGAACGGAGCGAGCAAGATCTTTTTTCCAGTTGAATGATCCGATAATACTGTGTTGACGAGGTCAGGATCGATCTCTCTGTGCGCCTCTGCTAGATCTACAAGGCTGTTTTGGCCCCGAATATTCAAAAAGACACCGACGTCGCCAAACTGCAAATCTGCATCCACAAGAGCGACCGAGGTTTCATTTGTTTGTAAGGTGACAGCAATATTTGTTGATATGGTCGTGCAGCCAGCCCCACCTTTGGGGCTATAAACAGCGATTATGCGTCCAGGTAGGACATCCTCTAACCGTGATCGCTGGTATTGAGCGCTAGCGCTTGAACAAAAGCGGGTTCACTAGCAAACTCCTGTAATTGTGGTTTATGCAATGCAGGAGGGGGCCAATGAACCCGGCGGAAGCATTCTGCCCGAATATCGATTGTGCGGCAAGAGGTCAAACTGGCGAAGGGAATATCAGCGTCCATAGTCAGCAGGAAAAACGCTACCAGTGCGAGGTGTGCGACACGACCTTCGCGGCGACCAAAGGCACGCTTTTCTATCGCTTGCGCACTGACCCTAAGATCGTGATGTTGGTAATCACCTTGCTGGCCTACCCTTGTCGCGCCCGACAGGGTCGTGATGGTTGCCCGCGCCAGGCGATCGTGGCGGCTTTCGGATTGCACGAGCGTACAGTGCAGAGATGGTGGCGTCGTGCGGGAGAACGGTGCCATGCCATCCATGCGCATGTGGTCGGGAAAAGTCAGTTGGACTTGCAACAAGTACAAGCGGATGAGATCAAAGTCAAGACGCAACGCGGCACGCTCTGGATGGCCATGGCCATGATGGTCCCTACGAGGCTGTGGCTGGGTGGCGTCATCAGTGCCAAACGTGACAAAGAGCTCATTCGCACGCTGGCCGAGCAAATCCGTGCGGTTGCTCTCGCGCGACCGCTCCTGCTGGCGGTGGACGCGTTTCGAAAAGCCTTCCGGTCCCCCTTGCCACGCCGCGGTCCACACGGCCGACCTCAGCTGCTGTCCTGGCCTGACATCGCCATTGTACAAGTTGTCAAACAACGTGCGGCTGGCAAGTTGACTATCGACCGCCGCATCGTGCAAGGTGCACGTGAGATGATTACACAACTCATCGATGCCACCCAGGGCCGCGGCATGATCAACACTGCCTATATCGAGCGGCTGAACGCCACGTTCCGCCAACGGTTGAGCTGCCTCGCGCGCCGCACTCGCCATCTGGCGCAACAAGCCGAGACCCTCGCCGCGGGCATGTTTGTCGTCGGCTGTTTCTACAATTTCTGTGACTATCATAAGAGCTTGCGGTTGCGGCTCTCGGTCGGCTCGCACGGATATCGTTGGGTGCAACGTACACCGGCTCTCGCAGCCAGTGTGACCGACCACTGTTGGAGCATTGCTGAACTATTGCATTTCAAAGTGCCGCCCCCGTGCTGGACGCCGCCCAAGCGCCGCGGGCCGCCTTCCAGGGAGACTTTGCGCCTCATGCAACGATGGTGCACATGAACACGATTAGAGGACGTGCTACCAGCGTCCAACCCGACCGCCAATTGCACCTCTCGCTGTGCCATCCAACAGTCCCGTGCCATATGCGATCTCACGAGCGTGGCTCATCTCCGACACACGCCGAATGGTGGCGATAAGTTCATCGCCGGTGGGTGGTTTGGCGAGAAAATCGCGCGCGCCGACCATCATCGCCCGGCGCATATAGTCGGGATCATTCTGTACCGACAACATGATTACCTGCGCAGTCGGCACAGTTTTCATGATCTGCTCGGTAGCGGTGATCCCGTCCATATCCGGCATGTTGATATCCATCACAATGACATGCGGCCTGAGCTTCTTGGCCTGTGTGATGGCTTCCTTGCCGGTAGCGGCATCACCGACGACTTCGAGATCCGCCTCGAACTGCAGCAGCTTGCGAATATTGCTGCGGGTATCCGGTATGTCGTCTACGATAAGGACTTTGGTTTTAGAAGTTTCGTCCACGAATAATTATGTACTCAAGTTTGCAAAGGTTTGAGCATTCAACTCAAAACAGCTACGGGCAATTTACGCCAATGCACAGATATTCTGAGTCAGCCGGAGGAAGTATAACAAATTCAGGGAGAGGTGCATTATTGAGCGCTGGAACATCTACCCGCTGTATGGCCGGCTCCAGTCCATATGGGAGCACGGTCGGAAGCTCAATGCGGAATTGTTCGAGAATATATTCAAGGGTGACGGCGGTCGTATCCTCAAGAGTTTTATCGCTTGCAGATCGGAGTGCGAACGTAAATTTCACCGGACTATGCATGAAATATGTCAGAGCAGCCGAATCTTGTGGAGAAATAATCAGAGTAACAGTCTCAGGAGGTGGAATTGGTGTCGGTGGTGGTGGCCCGCCTTCAGGCGTTGCCGTCGGAGGCACGTCTGGATCCGGTACTGGCGTCGGCTCGGTAGCAACAGCCTCCTCATCTTCACCTATAAATGCCCCCACACCAAGAACGATTGCATCCTGGATGATTTGCTGTGTCACGAGCCGAGGACGCTGGCCATCTTCACTCGGAACGATATATGCCGGGAATAAACCGCTGGGGCCACCCGGGATGGGTACGAAACTTCCAAATGGTTGCCCTGCTGCACCCGCACTTTCGCCCCCCCCCACCTTCTTCGCCACCAGTGCCCAGTGCAGCGCCTGATAGATCGGTCAAGGCGACCGGGACTGTGATATTCGGAAGAATCGTCTGGAAATCTTCATCCAGATCGACCATCAGGAACGAAACCAATATGTTGACGTGATCTCCATCGCGCAAGAGATTAGAGCCATAGTATCCGCTCAGTCGAGGAGCGGGAAGTGAGATTGCCACTCTTCCCTCTGGAATAAATAGCGCCCAATCCGAGCCAGCTTCGGCGACCTCGAGGGCATTCTCGACAAGCATCGATTCGAGTATCGGCTCACCGCGCTTTATATCACGTCGAACGAGTAAACCCACTGCGTCCTCGGGATTGAAAATAGCAGAGGGAGGCAGTTGATCAAGTGGCCAGGGCGCAACCGCAATCGCCTCTGCAACAACTTCACTGCCGCGCGACATATCTTGAACGGCCAAGACTAACTCTCCCATTGACACCGCAGGTGCCTGAGTTGCCTCCCCGGCGGCTTGTTCTTCCGCGGTTGTTGCTTCTGGATCGTCACCGGTAAGTGTCGTTAGCACAAAAACTGCGCCTACACCAACGATCAATAACAATCCTATGAGAATGAACAAACGACCACGTCGCATGATTATCTCCTACTGGTATTATGTGGAATTACACGGCAATCTTACTGCGGATATAAGAAATGCACAATCGAGCTCCACCGGCCTCGGGCTAGTTCCCCGGTACTGTGAACACGTCAATTGTATGTCGTATTTGTTCCAGCATGGCGAAGGAAATTCAATATTAGCTCCGATGCCCTAAACTCGGAGCGCTGCTCGTCGGATATATTTATTGTGACAGGGTGCACCATTTGTTGCCTATCCTTTTTTGTCATTGTGAACCGGCTATTGGTGATGAAGTGGTATTTCAATGAGTGGCTATCCTAAAAAAAGTCCGCGATTGAGGAGAAGGGAACAAGATAGGGTACAGCAAGCTGAAAACGCGATTTAGCCACCTGTGAAAGTGAATTGAAGATAAAAGCCAGTCGCTGGTTAAAATATCAAGCCAAAGAATCTTTCAAATCGTTTCCCCCAATTGTTGAGCCAGTTGAGCGAATTGATGGTCCCAAATACATTTTTAATTGATCGCAATGCAGCGCGCAGTGTACGCAAATGAAAAACCCCGCACGAATGCAGAGTGGGGCTCGGTAGTGCAGACGCATACGGCAGTAAGCCGCGGATCGGTGCGGGTTCACCCTCAAAACGAGCGAAGCGAGTTTCGCGTAGCACACTGGCGCGTGCATCGTGACAAGTGTGTCGGGTGCAACAAGCCGCGCTGGCCGCGGCCTTGTTGCACCTAGGCGCTTGTCGCGCACAGTGGCGCAGAGTAAAGTGCGTACTCCACTTTGTGCACACTGCATCGCTCTGCGACAACATCGCAGAGTGACGCCCAGTACTGCACAGTCACGTGCGGACTGCATCGTGAAACGAACTAGGTCGGTACCCAGTCACCCAGTCCCGGATGTACTGGGCCGGGGCGGACAGACTGGACGTGGTGCGCACTCGACGTTGTGATGAACCCGCACCGATTAGGCGGAGCGCCAGCGACGGCTGATCAATTCGATAGTTCGATGCTCGGATCTAGCGGGAAGAACTGGTCATCAAAAATAATCAATTCGTCTGTCCCGTTCAACTTAATACCCTGCCCGATAATTGCCCCCCTGATGGTGGTTTTGGAGCCGCTGGTCTGCACTAGCCCGCGCGGCGCGTATATTAACCCGTAGAAGAAATTGTCTGTGTCCGTAATTGGGTTGAGCGACGGATGCGGTATCGTGGGCGGGGCTGTGCCACTGCCGCCAAGGTTGATCACCCAATCTTTGCAGGGTAGGCCCGGCTGCTTGTTGGAGAACATAATCATGCCGTCCACGTAGGGCTCCAGCTGCACATTCGAGCCGGACGATATGATGTGATCTTCCGAGACGAGCGTCACGTTACCGTGCATATTGCTGTCGCTTAGCTCGATCTTTTGGTTGCCGGCATAATATACACCGGTATCCAGCAGCCCTGTAGCGGCGTTGTAGAGGCCTAATGAAGTGAGCCGCCCCAGATCTAGCGTTCCGCCGCTCGACACGTCGTACACCGTCAGGCCCGAGACGCGCGAGCCGCCCGGCCCGTAGTCGGCGGTGGTCAGACTCGCTAGTGGATTCGGCTTGGACGATCCTGTGGACGTACCTGAGTCGTACTGGTTTCCGGCGCCAGTTGTAATTGTGCCTTCCACGGTCGTAACTGAGCCATGGAAATCGTTATTGGCGCCCGAGACATACAGGTCATCGTTGGAATAAATGCCCCCGATAATCTCTTCGTCGCTACCGCTGACATCAATGGCCTTGATGTCGGGGCACGGACCTAGCGCGAACATCGTTTCCGTCACCTGCGCGTGTAGGCCATGCGTGCAGTGGCCCTCGGCCCGGACGGTGACCTCAAGCGGTCCGCTGAATAGCAGTTGTATAAATCCTGGATCGATTTCTGCCACAATGAAAACTTCGACATAGTTGGAATTGCCGACATAGGTACCGGCTGTCGGCGGGACGTTGACTGTGACGGTGTTCGTCGTACCATTGTTATCGTAGCCGTTTGCGGCAGCTATGCTAAGGGCCGCAGCCGCGTACGCCTGACCCAAGCATTTGGCGCGCGTGCCGGCCAAGGCAGAAACGTCGGCGACATTTTGTGCATCCCGCTGTAAGGTGAAAACGCGGCCGCCATCAATGGAAAGACCGAGAAAGCCCATCAATACGATCATGGCGAATACCAATAGAACGATCGCTTGTCCACGTTCGTACGGGCTGTGCAGGCGCGGCGCTTGCCGGGAATTTCGGATTCGTCGTCCTAAATTAGGCATAATTCACCATTAGCCTTTACCGACTCATTTCGTGATGATGACCGCAGCCACATCGGCCGAGACGGGCAGCGTCTGGCTGCCGACGATGGTACCCATGTACGGTGTGAGCAACATGTAGTTGTACGCGGCTGACACAGTTATGGTACTACCCGGGTTCGAATCCGGGCTGGTCGTTACCGTCACGGTGACATTGGTCCAATCGATCAGCCCGGATGGACTCTCGTTTTTCAACCGATACGTTATATTGTTCGGGTCGCCGTTATCGGAACTCGTAATCCAGTCCGGGTGTATGGCGCCATATGTTGCCCCTTCGCCGGCCGCATCCTGCAGGGAGAGGAAGGTAAAGAAAAACCGGCCGAGATCGAGTACACCCGCCAAGAGAATCGCGAAGATGACCATGAAGAGTGCCATCTCGACCAAGCTCTGGCCGTGTTCTTCGCTGCCGACAGATTGGAGGAAACGCTTCATCGTCAGTTCGAGAAGGAGACCGTGCAGCCGTTGCTGAACGTGAGGTCGAGATTGTAACCGTTGTTGTCGGCCCCGAATTCGAATTTAATCTCGAGTTCTTTTATCTGGCCGTTGTTAATAAAACGGAATGCCGAGGCGCCGCTCTTCCAACCGTTATCGGATGGCACGTTTAGACTTGTAGGCGAATCTTGTGTGTTGTAAATCTGCTGGCTGTCGAAAATAATCTCTTTCAAGTCGCCGTTCGGGCTGGCCGACCACGTAATGATCAATTCCGTCAACTGGATGGTGCTGCCAACGTTGTTCGTCACATTCACATCGATCACCTTGTCGTTGTTGTCGTAGTCGAAGTCGTCGATCGTAATCTTGCAGACTGCTGTTGCCGTTGGAGTCGGGGTATTTGTCGGAGTAGCCGTGCTCGTTGCAGTGCCGGTCGTAGGGCTTGTTGGCGTAGCGGTAGCGGTTGATGTCGCCGTCGCGGTATTCGTGGGCGTACTGGTAGCAGTAGCCGACAATGGCGTGCTCGTGGATAGGCTGATGTCCTTGAGGATCGAGCGCGCGGTCACGGATGTGAGCGGCAGCGGTGGGAGCGGAACCAATGGCACAATAGGATTGATCGTGGTGGCCACGGTAACGACGATGCGGTCGCCCTGCTGTATGTCGCCATCGTCAAGCCCAACATCACCACAGGTGGCAAATACACTCATACCACCAACACCGTTGTCGCGATCGTACTGAATTGTGATATCTGAGTCCGAGATACCGGACAGAACGGCAACCCGCTTAGCCGCATCCCGAATGGCAGAGCAATCGAGGTAATGCGCGGTGCCGCCAGCGTTAGCGCCCGCACCGATGCCCTGACGGGCAGCCTCGCGACTGGCATTGGTGATACCGCTGTAAATGACGAAAACGCGCCCGAACTCCATGATGCCTAGTACTACAGTTGTAGATAAATGTGGTATCGTTTGGCTCCGACAAGGGGGCGAAGATACCAATGACAAACGGACGTGTTGATAATGGCATAACCGATCTGGCCGTCGTGCAGGGCTGGGCCGATGCACTGCTGGAAGTCGCACAACGCATTGGCGCGCGGTTCGCCCGGGCGGAAGCGCGGGAGCAAGCGCTGGGCTATTTGCGCGGGTTGCTGAGCAATGCAGAGCGCAAGCACAGCTGGCAGCTGGCGGAGGCGCTCGGACAGCCGACGCCCTACGGCCTGCAACATCTGCTCGGGCGGGCGCTGTGGGACGCCGACCAGGTGCGCGATGACCTGCAACAATATGTGCGCGATTATCTGAGCGATGCCACAGCGGTCCTGATCGTCGACGAAACGGGGTTCGTCAAGAAGGGTCGTCACTCCGCAGGTGTCGCCCGGCAGTACAGCGGCACTGCCGGGCGCGTCGAGAACTCTCAGGTCGGGGTCTTCCTGGCGTATGCGGGTGGCGCGGGGCACACCTTGATTGACCGCGAACTTTACTTGCCCAAGGAGTGGACCAACGACCCGGTGCGCTGTGCGAGTGTCGGTATCCCCGCGGACCGCGCGTTTGCGACCAAACCAGCGCTGGCGCGGCAGATGCTGGCGCGGGCGCTGGACACCGGCCTGCCGGCGGCGTGGGTGACGGGCGACTCTGTCTATGGCGACGACCGCCGCCTGCGTCTGTGGCTGGAAGAGCGAGAACGGGCCTACGCGCTGGCCGTTTCGGGCAAGGAGTACGTCTGGATTGGTTTCAAACAGCACCGCGTCAAGCAAGTGCTGGCCACCTTGCCTGCCGAAGATTGGATACGACTGAGCGCCGGCGCTGGGGCCAAAGGTCCACGCGGATACGACTGGCATCTGCTGCCGCTCAACCCACCCATGCAAGCGAGCTGGGGGCGCTGGCTGCTGATACGGCGCAAAATCGAAGACCTGCATGAACTGACAGCCTTCGTGGTCTTCGCGCCACAGGAAACCACGCTGGAAGACATGGTGCGCGTGGCCGGCAGCCGTTGGGCGATTGAAGTGACCTTCGAGGCTGCCAAGGGTGAAGTCGGATTGGATCAATATGAAGTGCGCAGTTGGACCGGTTGGTATCGCCATACCACTCTGGCGATGTGGGCGCATGCTTATCTGGCCGCGATACGAACGACCACGCCAAGCCACGAAGCGCTGAAAAAGGGGGCGTTGTTGTCAGCGACGCGCAACAGTCTTGCGGCGTTCAAGCACCGCCGCGGCCTCTCGTGCGGTTGAGTGTGGCCGAAATCCGGCGATTGCTCTGGCGTCTAGTGTTGCGCGTGCAGCAGACCGCTCAGGAGATCCTCGCCTGGTCGCATTGGCGTCGCCATCATCAGGCCGTCGCCAGGTTCTATCATTACAAACGTCGTGGTGCATCACTCATTTATCTACAACTGTAGTACTAGGGTAACCAGAAGTAGTACCGGAAGCACGATCATAAACTCGACGAGAGCCTGGCCACGGCTGTGGTGGGGCAGCGACGTTGCACTCGAGTAAGGCATCTGTTCTTTCATTTTTTTTATACAAAGCCCAAACTGGC
Organism: Anaerolineales bacterium; assembly: GCA_965248775.1. Classification (GTDB taxonomy): domain Bacteria; phylum Chloroflexota; class Anaerolineae; order Anaerolineales; family JBHHUI01; genus JBHHUI01. The sequence goes on along the minus strand of OZ252150.1, from coordinate 5,893,431 downwards.
CGCCCCACCTGTTTACTCTCAGCCAGTTCTGGGTAGGCCATCCGCATGCTTCAATAGACATGCGCGGGCAAATCGTAGCATACGTCCCATCAGGTCGCAATATAGCGCGAGTACTGATCGAATGAATTGGCATTAGATCATGAGACATCCGAGGACTTTCATGGAATGAAAGTCTTAGCCCTGGCTAAAACCACAATGGTATAAGAAGTCTCATACCGACAGCCACTTTAACGTCAACGCCAACCACGTTGCCCACTGAAGAGATTCGTTAAAATTTCTAGCATGCTCGCCCCACTGGTGAGAGTAAATCCGAAAGAAGAGCGCTCGCCTGCACTATAGGCGGGCGCTCTTCAATACTTGGCAGCGCTTGTGGAAGAGTTGGGGGATGCACTTGCTGCACTGTTATGACATCCTGGGACTGCCCGCAGATAACTTGGAACTGGAGCACATGTTTGGAAAGTTGCGTTGTCACCAACACCGCATCGGCGGACGTAAATCAACGCGGCCCTTACGCGACTTCGGACAGTACCAGGTGCTCTTTGCCGCTGAAAATGAAGCAGAGCTGCGGGAGCAGCTGCGCCATGTGCCGTTGGAAACGTATCAGCAGCATCGCAAGCGGCTGGCGCAGGCGGAAGTGCTGCGCCAACAAAGTTACCGTTTGCATCGCAGAGTAGCGTACGCACTCCACGCTGTGATCCGGCGGGTTTTATCCGCCGTTTGCTCGAACAACACACAACGCGGCGAACTGTGCTCGAGCACGGTGCCGTTCCTGTAGAAACACATTGACATATTAATTCTTGGATTTAAGTGGTAAGTGCAACAGTTTGCTGAAAGAATACTTGCAAAGGTGAAAGGAAATCAAGGCATTTTCGAGGTCGCTGATTGACTTTGTGCATGATGGTATCTAGGTCTGAATCTGAGATGGTCGTGAAGTCTGATTGTTTGGGCAAGTATTGGCGGACGAGGCCGTTCATATTCTCGTTCGAGCCCCGCTCCCAGGCAGCATACGGATGCGCGAAGTAGAAGTCCAGGTTGAGCACGGCGGCGACCGTTTCGTGCTGCGCGAACTCTTTGCCATTGTTGGCAGTCAGCGTGTGCGCGTGCTCAGCGAAGGGATTGAACAACTTGAGAATGGCCTATGCGACCTGATCGGCAGAGCGCCGTTCGACCTTGCGCAGCAACGCCAAACGCGATTTGCGCTCGGTGAGAGTGACAATGGCTTGGCGTCTGCCCTTCCCGAGGATAGTGTCCACTTCCCAATCGCCGAGCCGTTCTCGCTGGGCTACGATTTCCGGTCGTTCATCGATGCTGATGCGATTAGGGAGTTTCCCTCGCCGGTCGCCAATCCCTGTAGGCTCGACTGGGTAGCTCCCGTAGCGTTTGCGCCGCTTCTTCTGACAGCGTAAATGCGTATGCAAATCGCCACCGGCGCGTTTGTCAGCCAGGACATACTGGTAAATCCACTCATCACGACCCAGTGAACCCAGTACCGAACGAACTGGGTCGGTATTCGTCACAGCGCGAAGCCCAGTGCTGCACAGTCACGTGCGGACTGCATCGCCCAGCCACGGCGGCTGGACGTGGTGAAACGAACTGGGTCAGTACCCAGTCACCCAGTGCAGTCCCTTTACTGGACTGTGCGGACAGACTGGACGTGGTGCGCACTCCACTTCGCCGAGCCGAGTCGGCACGACTTGGTGACCCAGTGCATTCACACCGTCACCCAGTCATGAATGCACTGGGTCATGACGTGTAGACGGTATCGCAGAGTGGCGTGCGCACTCCACGCTGTGATGACTGGGTACCCGCAGCACACGTCGCCCCTTGACTTTCAACACGGTATCTGGGTGGCTAATCAGCTCGTGCCCGTTTCGACACAACCAACCGGAAATCTGCTCCGGGCTCCGGTCGGCCTGCAGTTTCTCCGCAACCAGCCGCCACGTCCGCGGCTGAATACGCGGGCGTGCTTGCTTCCGACGCGCCAGCGCGAAATGATGCGCTTGCTTTGGCCGGTATCCGCGCTGGCCCCAATTGCGCCGCAACTCACGGCTAATTGTTGACTTGTGAACCCTTACAAAGTCCGCGATATCCGTCTGTACATGTCCAGCTTTCTTCAAAGCGTAACTCTGGTATCTTTGCTCCAGGGTGAGTTGCTTGTAGGTGCTCATGAGTGCTGCTTTGACTTGGTCGTCGGTAGGCGCTCATCCTACTGCAGCTCGCCTCTCTTTTCGACCTTCAAAGTTGCACTTGGTTATTGAATCTACGTTTATATAGTCAGGGCACTCTTCCCCTATATCTGCAACTATCACCTTTGGTTAATAAGACAAGGAGATTCTTGCCTTTTTCAGTTTATCTTGCTCAATAAGTTTCAATGAGTCTTATGTTATTCTACTGCCTGAATCGAAACCGATCGGATTGTTTGACATTAAATCATATTCTATTTCACGACAACAACTGCTTCGACTGGGTCTGTTTCAAATCGCTGCGGGCGGTTTGTCGGTGCTCTTCCTCGGCATTTTTAACCGAGGGCTCCGTGGTGAATTGGGGCTGGACTTGTTTCTTGTCATGCTGCTTGTCGGCGGCGGTCACTATCTTGGAGCGATTGTCGCCTTTCCATTCTGGTATTTTTCAGATACATATCGCTTCGCGCGCTCCTGGCGCACTGCCTACTGACTTTGCTTATTTATAGGCCACGAAAGCCGAATGCGGACGAGCTACTGCAATTGTGTGAACGTTGCGATATGTGAGGCCGGCGCCCATTTTCCCGATAGTCGCTAACTTAGGTACGCGGTCGACGTAACAGAGCCCGAAGGGTTCGGAACCTTTGGGATCTGATATATGAGCTGGTTTTTATCGACCCTTTATTCAGTTTTAATGCAGTGTTTATTGAAATCATGCGCAACAAGTAGCAAGCTCATCATCGCAAAGAACCGTTTCTGACCTCGCCATCCGCAGGGCTGGCTGTCGGAAGTATAGGGTTCGAATCCCGGACTGCATGTTGCCTTGGCGGCCCAGAGTAGTCCCTACCTATCCAGAATGCACTGGACTGTGCGGATATCGGAGCCGGAAGTCTGGGGGATGGGCATGCTCAAAAAAATGCGGCCTTTGTTAAAGTTCATTTCCACGTCCTAAACTTTCGCCGAAAAACTGGTTTTTTTCAGGGGAAGTAAGTCATGATTCTACCCAAAAAACAACCACAAACTGGAGTACTCATACCGACACAGTGCATTCGGCAATGGGCGTCACTCTGCATATGCACGAAGGACCCGAAGAAAACAAGCAGCCGCTAAGAATTCGGCTCCCAAAATAAATTCTTGAATGTCATCTTTTATATCCTTGTGTTCTTCACATCTTCGCAGAGTGACATACTCCGTCTAGAACCAGTCAGGATGGGGTGCGTCACTCCACGTTGTAGTGGGAATCAGCCTTTTTTCAGGGAGTCATGAATAGCAAACTTTGTCAAGCCAAAGTAGAAATGTCCCCTTTTCTCCAAAGTAGAGATGTCCCCTTTTGGGGAGGAGAGATGAACCATCATCGTCGTAGGGCTGTGGAAAAGTGGGCAAGGTGGGTGTGCTTGCCCACTTTTCCATAGCCCCTTATTTGGGCTAACTTCGTTGGGCATTCGGTGCCACCGGCTCGCCGTTCAGGCGCTGGCCATAAGTGCGCCAGGGATGATCGGCAGCCGGGCGTGTAGGTTTGCGGAGCTTCCGATCGAGCGACTTGCTGGAAGCGACCTCGGCCTGGCGCTGTTGCCGGTTGAAAACTGTATGCTCCAGTAGCCGGCCTTTGCCCGCGCCGTCGGCGGGACGGTGTAGCGGATGGCGATCTCGCCGTCGGCTTGCTCATAAACAGTGACGCGGGCGTTGCGCAGGGCATAACCGGGACGCGCAGTCTGGATCTGGTAGACGACCTTGTTGTACTGTAGGGTGAGGTTCTTGGAGAGTGTGCGCGTATCCTGGCGGGTGAAGATACGATCCAGAACGTCGGTGGGCAGCAGTGGGCGATGGGCGTCGCGCGGGTCAGCGGGGACGACGGCGAAGCGCTGGTTGAAATCGTCCATGAACTGGGGGGTGAAGGCGTTGCCGGCTTCAAGGCCGGAGACGCTTTGCAGGCGCATTTCTTTGACCAGGCGGTCCTGCAGGGTCTGATTGGCGCGCTCAACACGCCCCTTGGCCTGCGGGGTGTTGGCACAGATGCTCTGGATGTCCAACTCCTGCAACGCGCGGCCAAACTGGGTCAGTCCGGTGCCGGAGACGGCGTTTTTCGCGTTGACGTGAAAGATGCCATGCTTATCGCTATAGAACGCCAACGGCTTGCTGTGCCGGGCGAAATAGCGGCGCAGGGCGGCGCAGTAGCTAAAGAAGCTCTCCTGGGGCGTGAAGTACAGTTCAAGCAAGCGCCCAGTAGCATCATCGATGAAGACCAGTAGCGAGCAAGCCGGGGCGCGGCCTTCGAACCAGTCAAAGGGTGAGCCATCAATTTGGACTAATTCGCCGAAACAGGCACGGCGAGTACGCATCTGGTGCACACGCGCACGTTTAGCGCGGCGTGGTTTCCAGAGTTCAGCAGCAACCATCAGTTGGCGCACGCTCTCGACCGATAATTGCAGACCATGTATTTCCGTCAGTTTCTCGTGGGCAAGCGTCGGCCCGAAATCGGCGTAACGCTTGCGGATGAACTGCACCGCCTGCTTGCGAACTTTGACACCCAGATGGTTGTTACTCGTCCGCCCGCGACGCTTTGAGACCAGTCCGGCTGCTCCGGCCTGTCGGTAGGTGCGTAAGAGCCGCTTCAAGTGGCGCACGCTGACCCCCAGTTGCTCTGCCGCCTCACGTTGTTTCAGGCGTTTCTCTGCGAGCCTTTGCATGACTTCCAGTCGCGTGAGTTCTTTCTTGCTCATCGTTAGTAGTTTGTCCATCTTCTGCCCTCTCCCCGGTCGTGCCGTAGAGCGTGACCGCAAAAGGGGACATTACTACTTTGGGCTAACACATGAATAGCAAACTTAAAACTCGGGATAGAAACAGGAGAAAAAGCCGTGGTCAGACCATGGTTGATTTCGCCCTTATGGCGCCGATCGTCCTGTTGGTTATTTACGGGATTGTCGAACTTGGCCGCTATATGCAGGCCTATCTCACAGTACAACACGCTGCTCGCGAAGGCGCACGTTACGGCGTTACTGGGCAGAGTATCACAGGCATTATCGGCGACAGACCGCAGTCTATCGTGGATTAGGCTAGGGGGGCGACAGCCGGGCTTAGGATATTCGAGAGCGTTGACACACCCTCCCCCCAACCCGATAGCAACACTCCGAACTATCTCGATTTTGAATTGTCGCCCACAAATGGTGGCAATTATTTTGCTGAGATCACTGTCTAGGTCACATACAACTTTGAACCCCTGCTACCACTAAGTCTAGTCACGCCGGGTGGGCGTGTGACGTTGCTGCCCTCAATCTTACCGGTACAAGGACGCGTGACAATGTTCAACGAACACATCGACAAGGTGCTCCGGTATTGGAGACGACCTAGACACCGAGCGCCACGGCAACCACAGTACCATCCCCCACTAGCCCCCCACCAGCGGACACGCCAACGGCTACCGCGATCAGCTTGAGCGAGTCGTGCGTCTTACTGGATACTGACGCCATCGATAATGGCACCAATACCATCGATGCTTTCTCCATCGCGCATGGTTGGACCGAAGCAGAGGGCGTCAACGACGATATTGCTGCGATAGCTCAGCAAACTTTTCTGCGCAACAATTCTTCGGGGATCGGTGAACAGGTCTTTATCCCCGCTGGAAGCGTAGTCGATGCAGGGATTTTCTTCCTGCCAACAACTTTCCCAAAGTTTACGATGCAGGAATTTTATGACGGGAGCGTCAATCAGGCCGATTTGAACTCGATACCAGGCGTTGTACTGTATACCTCTAGCGATGTGCAAGCGATGGTAGGCAATACCTATCAAGCGATGTTATACGATAGCGACATCAGCATAAATGTCAACCCACTAGTAGCCAATACAGGGAGCTACCAAAGGGATAGTCACGTTCCAGGTCATCGATACGCAGCCTTGGGTACCAAGCACAAGTGCAAGTCCCTGGGCAGATTTCACAAATATATCCGGTTCCGGGGACAGCCAACCGTAATTGCTGATAACCATTGGTGCTAGTTCAGAGTGAGAACTGAGCGATTGACATCTTATAAGGGTCGGCTTCTGGGTCAGGGTCAAGGCGACGTGTCAGGGCAAGCAATACGTTGAACATTGCAGCCACATAACCCAGACGGGCGGTAATGTATTCAGTCACGCGATGGCGCAGGCGTTTCAAGTCGCACACGATGGTGACCATGGACAGCGCTGTCTCGACATACATGCGTTCATTCCAGGTGCCCTTGCGACACAGTTTCATGTTGGCCGGATGGCCGGCTGCAGACCGAAAACCATAATCGGCAAAGGCGATTGTCTGATCAACAAAGGCTTCTGCCACATGATGGAAGTGCTGGTCATGTGTGTTGAGTGTGTTCCAGTCCCAGTTAACGACGCGACCATGGTCATCGAGCAACCAGCACAGCTTGACGCCGATGCTCCAGCACCCTTTGTCGCGGCCTTTCTTGCCGATTTGGCGTTGGCTGCGGCCTTCCCGAATGGGAAAGAGTAGTTCGATCGGATAAGTATCAATCACGGTGAACAAACTGGGCTCAGCCAATAGTAGGTCACACCAATTTTGATGCACTTTGAGCAAGCGCAGCAAACGCGTCCGCTCTGGCAAGCCGGCGAAGAGCGCGTCATAATCACGTTTCCCAGTCTAGTCGACTGGACTAGGCAGCCAGCGATAGAATGCACGAAAGTATCCGCCCTTGAGCGCAAACAAAATGCCGATGGTTACCAGTTCACTGGGGTACAGTTTGGCTTGTGAATGCTTGGTTATCTCCGGCAGATGATCATCCACATCGCAAAAGATCGTTATGATAATATCTTCGGTGGTCATGAGCTCGCTCCCCTATGGTTGTTTTGTCGCAACCCATAGTTTGAGCGATGCTCATGACTTTTTCAACTAGCACCAATGGTTGATACAGTTTGTCGCTTCATCGGCTTTGAGTTGTTGGTCGCCAGCTGCCACCGCCACACCATCACCCTCACCGACTCAAACCTTCACACCCGGCGGTGCTTGCCTGATCGCATTGAATAATACGCCAGAGATCTGTGTTGGTGCAGGCGATAAGACGATCAAATTTAAAATTATCAATAACGACACGATTAATGTAACCATCACGACTGTGGTAGTAACCTGGGATATTGGCGGGGCTCAGATCGAATAAGTAAAAATTCCAGAAAAGGTCTGGAAACATGATAGCTCGACTGGGAGTCCCTCGGGTCGTCAGAATTCAAGCACGACGCTTGACATTGACGATAAGACTATCAATGCTGGAAATGTTATCGATGATATCGAATTGAAATTCGATTCCGACATGACAGGTGCAGGCGTGACGATGACGTATAATACGAGTGGGGGCAGACAGTGTTCGGTAAGCTATAGTATTGCAACGTTGACGCCGACAACGACACTCACGCCCAAGCCGACAAATACGCCCGGGCCGCTTGTCTGATCACAATGAACAGCGTGCCTGAAATTGGTGTCGCAGGCGGCGACAAGAAAATACAATTCAAAGTTATCACCAACGACATCTCAAGCGTGACGAAATTGAGCGTAGTAGCGACCTGGTATGTGGGCGGTGCTCAGATCGAAGAAGTGAAGCTGTAGGAGTGGAAGCACGACGGCTCCGCAGGCAGCGGACCCTCCGGCCGCCAGAATTCCGGCACAACCCTCGATATTGACGATGTAACGATGAACGCTGTAGCAGAAATTGACGACATCGAGTTGAAATTCGACTTCGAATTGAGCGGCGCGAGCGGTGTGCAGACCTTCAACCCAAGCCTGGGCAGCGTGTGCTCCGTCAGCGATGGATCCGGCACAGCTACGCCAACCAGCACGCCCTCCGAAACTGCAACGGCACCTCATACCGCAACAGCGACAGCCACAAATACAAGCGGCCCGACACAAACTGCCACGGCAACTGGTTCATCGTGCGATGTCACAGGTGCGGCTCCTACCTTTAGTGGAGGGGATAAGCATGTCAGACACAACCTGACCAACAACAGCGGTACTAAGGACCTTACAATCATCGGCATCTCGTTGATCTGGGACAGGAATTACAACAAACTGAAGAAGATCAAATTCGAAAACAACAATATCTGGGATGGGACGGACATCAGTTGTTGTTCCACCACCAACAACAGCGATTGGGAAGCAGCCTCGCGGATTCTCTATGCCAGCACTACGAAAGAGATTAAGTATGAGTTCAGCGATGATGATGAAGAGAATCCCATACTGTTCACGATAACTTTTGATACTGGTTGTATAGTCTCTTATCCGTGAAAAAAAGCGAATAACTTTCCCGCGGACCTGCGCGCGTCCATTCTCGACACCCGAACTTACCAACCATGCAAAATCTCCCTCCCCTCCAGTCTCGTCGCAGAACCCAAAAGCGCCCGGCGCGTGCCCAAAAGGAACGCAAAAATAACGCCAATACGACGCTCATCATTCTGGGGTTGACTTTATTCTGCGCTGTCATTGCGGCAGGGGGGTTGTTTTACTACGTCATCACGACCTCGCCGGATGGGACGTTTGATCTTGAGCAGCTCCTGAGTGCAAATCCCGCCGCGCCTGCTGCAGTACCAACTGCCATGTCTGCTGAAGCCAGCGCTGCGTCCCAAGCAGAGGCCGTGGCAGCGGCGACCTCACCCGAAGCAGGTTTCACGTTCCCACCGGAGTTCACCAAGACGCCCACATTCGCGCCGACTCTGACCTTTACCCCCGCGGATACGCCCGAACCGTCGAGCACCCCGATCCCCTCTGAAACAATCGCTCTTTGGACTCAGGTTCCAACTGCTACATTTGATCCAAATGCCACAGCCACATTCGCGCCCCTGCCATCTGAGACACCGAAGATCACAGCAACACCAAATTGCAATATCACAACCAGCAGCAGTCTCTTCTTCGACGATCTGATTGCCAGCTATGAGCTCACAAACAACGGCGATAATGTCGTCACAATTATTGCGATCTCAATCGATTGGGATACGGACAACGTTAGATTGAACGATGTCTCATTTGGTGGCAGTTTGCTCTGGAATACCGGCGACCTGACAGCCCCAACCGAAATTACTGGCAATTGGTCCAGGAGTGAAGTTGCGCGCCAACTGGAGAGTGGAGAAACCAAATTGATAGCCTTCCGCTTTCAGAACGAGCCTGCACAAACCAATTATTCAATCAATGTAACTTTTGATAACGGCTGTATATCAGGGCATTCAATCTAGAGCATGTAGCGAGGGTTGAACATGAGCATGTGTTTCCATCGAAAACGCCAAGCTTCGGTCGCCGCCAATGCGGTCAGAGTATGGTCGAAACTGCACACTTTATCACAGCCCTGATCGCCTTTATCGTTGGTCTTTTCCAGGCAGCCGTTGTGATTAATACCTATCTGCGCGTGAGGGCGGCCGTCTTGGCATGCGCACCTTCGACATGTCGAGCAGCGGGCTGGAAGCAACGAGTGCCCAGAGCACTGCGGATAGAGTCGAAGCAGCCGCCGTGCCGTTCAACCTGTCCGCCAACACATCCATCATCGTAACCGCCGTAAAAACAACCACAGCCACCTTCCCCTCTGTAACTTCCTACACAACGTTGTTCTTGTTATAACACTGCCAGCTGTAGTATCTCTATCGGCAACCAGGGCAGTGCCTTCGACTCCCTTGAGTTTAATTCACGCTACAGCCAGGGCAACCAGACCGACGGCAATGATGAAGCCATCATCATAGAGTTTTATTACAGTTATCCACTTTTTGTCTGGGACGCGAATATTCCCATGTATTCGTATTCTATTTTTCGAGTTATAGGTCAATAGGCGATGTATAGACAACGAAATAATCTTAGAAATTTTATCCGTTCTCGGATTGCAACCTGGATTGCCTCTGGAGAGCAGACGGGGAGCCTCGTGCATTCAAAGCTGACAGCAAAACACACATCCCAACGCGAACGTGGTCAGATGGTTATAATTCTGGCTCTGGCAAGCATTGCTATGGGTGCTGCCGCCGGACTGGCCACCGACGTCGTGATTGTGTTCTTGAACCGAACGGACCTCGCCAGATGAGCCGATGGAGGAGCACTGGCCGGTGGAATCGAATTGTCGAACACAACCGATGCGACCAACAAGGCCACTCAATATCTGGCATTAGCCAACGTCACCTCAGCCGAACACACAATCACGATTACCTTCGCTATCATACAGTACACCAACGTCACGATGACGGTAAAGATCGAACGTCCAGTCGGATTAAGCTTCCTCAACTTGGTTGGAATTTCTTCCGTGAATGTGCCGGCCTTCACCACAGCCTGGGCAGCCGACCAGAGTTGGTCGATGTTCCGTGGCGGGTCGGGTCGCACCGGTCAACAAACATGCAGCGGCCTGGACCCCGGGCTTGAAGAAGTAAAGTACACCTGGGGCTACCGCTGGAACGTCTGGGATGATGAATCACACCGTTCAACGCCGACCATCGCAACGCGGTCCAACATTCATAATGGACATGCGGTGGACTATGTTGGTTCCAACGACACTGATAAAAGCAGTGTGGACGACGAATCTGGTGTGTATGCCTGGGAGACGGTAGACGGAACCACGCAAACACTCTACGGGACGGACGGCGGGTACAACGACGCCCTCGGCAATACCTACGCAAACACGCTGCGCTCCCTGGATGGGAACACTCATTCCACAGTCTCCGGTACCGATATTGGTGGACTGCTCTGTTTCCAACCGCTCGACAAGATTGCCGATGTTCGCTCTTCTCTGATGGTGCTGGATCCGGCCGACTATTCCGGGACAGAGAAAACCGCGCTCGACTCGATTAATAACCAACTTCCCATCGTGTTTGTCACGTCTCACGATAGCAAGGTATATGCGCTGGACGTGCTTGACGGCGGTGTCATATAGGAAACGGCAAACTTCAACGACGAGCGCAACGATGACGGAGCGTAGCGGTCTTCGCCAACCTATTTCAAAAGTTCAAATGAAATGCAAGGGTATATCTATCAGGCGACATCGCGCGGCAATGTCTACAAAATCAATGTCACCAATGGAACAATCGTCTGGCGCTCAACACCCTTCCCGAGTGATTACACCACCGGCGATCTGCCGGCCCACATGAGCGACCTGAATGATTGGGCCTCACACATCGTCATAAACGGCCAGAATGGCGGACTGGGCACCTATGCAGATGATAACGTTGAAGAAAACTGGGGCCAGGCAGCCATTTACGGCACAGCGAACGTCACCAACGTCCCATCCTTGGGTGATACAGGGTTTGTGATTTCCCATGAAAAAGAAGATTTGAATAATGGTGCTAGAGCAACTGGTGAGGGTCCGTTTATGTACGCCATCAATTCCAATGACGGTTCCAAGCGCTGGGAGGGCAGGACGTTCGAGGGTGCAGCACTTCGGGTCGTCTGCGTCGGCTCGAGTGACCGCAATTCGGCCGTGGTGGGCATCATGGACACCGATTTCGACAGCACACCCGACGCCTGGCGAGTGTATGCAGCAACGGTCGATGGGTATATGTATGTCTTTCATGCTGTCACTGGCTAAGCACTGAGCGACCACACCTGGTCTACTGGGGCTTCACCCGATGGCGTGCCCGCTCCATCCGCTCTTGAACTCGGGCGAGCCTACACTGGGGCAAGAAGCCATCGCTCTGATCCGGCCCTGTTTTGCGATATTATCTTTGGTGGAAATGAGAAAGGCGGTATGTACGCCATCTCGGCCATCACCGGCGATACTATCTGGGATGATATTGATAGCGACGGTAGCGACCCGGATGAAGCCAATCTTCAGTTCGAGTTGAACACAACGACCGGTTTGAATACAGAAGACTGTAATTCAGGTGCATACGATATTACTGGAACAAATGTCATTCACTGCTGGGGCGCACGTCTGATGCCCGGTGGTGTGAAATCGGCACCCGCAGTAATTAACGGAATTGTGCTCGTCGGAACCAATCAGACTTCGACAGGCGGATCTGGCGGCGCAGTCTGGGCGCTTTCCACTGAGACCGGCAAGGACCTCGACCGTTAGGTCACAGATACTTATGCATCAAGCGATGGCTTTGGTCCCACATTCACGGGCGGAGGCGGTGGAGATGTGTGTTCCGGTGTGGTCGTCGGCCCGGACGGCAAGGTCTACTTCGCTGTAAAAAAATGGCGGCGCATATCAACTGACCATCACTAATGTGTTGATACTCACTAAGTAAACGGAGACAGAATCAAAAAAGGCTCATCGCGAACACGGTGAGGCTTTTTTATTTAAACGCCTTCGGTTTATGCTATCTACAATCCAGGATTTGCTCAGATGTTTGAAAGGCTGTTAGAGAATATGTTTCCTTTTGGTGACGCAATCAATGCCATCTTATTGATATCATCGACTACCACAGGCTAGTTCTCCACATCAGGATTATTCACGACGGCCCTTTCTACATTCATTCTGTAAATGGCATTACCCTGGTTTAGTGGACAACGAGATAAGATAGATTCACAGATCAGGGAGGACCCAAATGAGTACATACAGGAAGACATACACGCGCGAATTCAAGGTCGAAGCCGTTCGGTTATCGTATGCTAGCGACACAGCGGTTGAGCAGCTTGCTTTGGATTTGGGAGTAAGTAGTAGCAGTCTGAATCGCTGGCGGGCTGAATACGCGGCTGATGGAGCGCAGGCATTTCCCGGAAAGGGAAAGCCGAAGGAGCGCGACCGCGAGCTGGCCGAGTTGAAGCGCGAATTGCACGTGGTGCGCCAGGAACGGGACATCCTAAAAAAAGCCATGGCGGTGTTTGCGCGCGAGCAGAAGTGAGATTTCGCTTCATTGACGAACACAAAGGCGAGTACAGCATCAGTCTGATGTGTCGGGTACTGCAAGTCACACGTAGCGGCTACTACGCCTGGCGCAAGCGGCCGGTCAGCCCGCGCGAGCAAGCCAGCCAGGCGTTGGGACGCGAGATCAGAGCGATCTTTGAGCAGCATCGCGGCGTCTATGGCTGTCCGCGCATTCACCGCGAACTACAGGACCGCGGCATCCGCTGCGGCCACAACCGGGTGGCCCGTCTGTTGCGCCTGCATGGCCTGCAAGCCCGACGCAAACGGAGCTACAAGGTGACAACCCAGTCGAAGCACAGCCTGCCCGTAGCGCCGAATTTGCTCGTTCAGGACTTCACGGCCACTGCGCCTAACGAAGTGTGGCTGGCCGACATCACTTACATTGCAACCAGTGAAGGTTGGCTCTATCTCGCAGCAGTCCTCGACCTGTACTCGCGACGGATCGTCGGCTGGGCACTCGGCAAACGCTTGCGCCGCCAACTGACTTTGGATGCTTTGGAGATGGCTCTGCGTTCGCGAAAACCGCCGCCAGGTCTCATCCATCATTCTGACCGGGGGAGTCAGTACGCCAGCGCTGAGTATCAGGCGCTGCGCAAGCTTCATGACATCACGCCCAGTATGAGCCGAAGGGGAAACTGCTACGATAACGCCCCCATGGAGAGCTTCTTTGCCAGCCTGAAATCCGAGTGTGTATACCAGCAACTGTACGCCAGCCGGGCCGCTGCTCGCACCAGCGTCTTTGACTATGTCGAAGTGTTTTACAATCGGCAACGGATGCATTCGGCCCTGGATTACATGAGCCCACATGCCTATGAACAATTACCTTTAGTGGCTTAACCAACTGTCCACTGAATCGGGGTAATACCAATGACCAGGAAACATTGGCTTTGGTTGGCGCTTCTAGGGGTTGCGGGTCTCGGCTGGGTAGCCTTTTCTTGGGCTTGACCCGTAAATTGAGCCCCAACTCCCGATAAACACGCCGGATGCGCTTATGGTTCCAGGCATAGCCCTGGTTTTTGAAGTAGTCAATCATCTTTTTGACACCCCAGCGGCGTTTCCGAGCCGCTAAAGTAAAGAGTGCTTCTCGGAGTTCGGTATCATCAGCCATTTTAGCCTGGTACCGATATACTGAGCGGCTGATGCTCAACAAGGCGCAGGCTTGCCGTTCGCTCACTTGGTGTTGGCTGATCGCATACTTAGCCAGTTTCCGCCGCTCCGCTACCGTGACAACTTTTTTTCAACAATGTCCTTGAGCACCTTGTGCTCTAGGCTGATGTCGGCATACATTTCTTTCAGTTGTTGGTTTTCGGCTTCCAGTTCCTTGAGCCGTTTGAGGGCAGTTGCATCCATGCCACTGTATTTTGCTTTCCATTTGTAGAAGGTGCTTTTACTGAAGCCGTGCTGGCGACTTAGTTCTTCAACTGCCACACCTGCTTGTGCTTCTTTTAGGATTTTGATAATCTGCGTTTCAGTGAACCTTGATTTTTTCATCGAAATCTCCTGATTGAATTTTGCCAGAAAATTCCACTTGTGTCTGGTATTATTTTAGGGGATGGTTACCATTCAGGGTACGCGAGTCACTTAAGGACAGCTAAAAACTGTTCAATTTAACGCAAAAGCCCCGTCGGATGAACTGACCCCCAAGAAGTTGACACAAAATAAAAGCACCCCCTGTGAGAAGATAAAAGCAGGAGGTGCTTTTTATGTCTGGGAAAAAGGGGATGAAAAACTACCCGAAAGCGACCAAGCTGGAAGCGGTACGCATGTTTCTGGAAGAAGGCCTGACCCGCGCAGAGGTAGTTGAAGCACTCGGGCTGCCCCGCCGAGATCTTCACGACCCAGTTCATTCGTACAGTCACCCAGTCATGAATGTACTGGGTCATGACGTGCAGACTGCATCGTGATGACTGGGTGTGAAGGTCTGGGTGCGCCAATATCGCCGCAAGGGAGGGGCAGCCTTTGCCAAACCGAAGGGTCGGCCTCCTCGTCGGCCGGCGGAAAGTCCGCAGGAGGAGCTGGAACGGTTGCGCATGGAAAATGTGCTCCTAAAAATATTCCATACCGAATTGCGCACGGACGAGCTCGCACGGCGCAATAGCGGGTCATCTACCAGTACAAAAGAAGATACACTGTGAAGGCAATGTGTACTTTCTTCGCAGTTTCGCGAGCTGCCTATTACGCCTGGCTCAAGCGCAGCCAGCAGCCGGACAAAGATAGCGCGCGGCTGCAAGCGGTGCAGCAAGCCTGGGAAAAATCGCACAGAACCTATGGCTATCGCAGGGTTGCTTTGTGGTTGCGACAACACAAAGGGCTGGTCATCAACCACAAAGCGGTTTTACGGCTGATGAACAAGCTCAATATCCGCTCCATTGCCAGGCAACGCCACCCCTATAAGCAAAGGGCCCGCTTAGATTTTCACCAGCGCTATGCCAATCTCTCAAAGTGCAGTGCGCATACCGACCCAGTTTCACGACCCAGTTCATTCGTGACTGGGCGTTCGGTACTGGGCTTCACTGTGTGGCCCGAGATTTCGCAGCAAACCAACCCAATCAGAAATGGGTTACTGATACACTTGCGCCGTACGCAGTACAGGTGTCACCTACATCGCTACCCAACAAGGCTGGGCGTATCTGGCCACCATCAAGGACCTGTTCGACGGTTTCATCGTTGCACATCGTCTGGGAAGACACCCCGTCCAGTACCGATACCGATGCAGTGTGCACGGCACTGTGCGGGACTGGGCAATTCTGTGCGCTTAGTCATCGATACCCTCAAGCAGGCCAGACGTAAAGAAAAGGTCACTGCGGGACTGCTCCTGCACAGTGACCACCTAGTCCAGTCGATCACGATGCAGTCTGCACGTCACAGAGTGAAGTGCGCACTCCACTTCGTGACCCAGTACATTCACCCAGTCATCACGATGCAGTCTGCACGTGACTGTACGAACGCACTGGGTCGTGACACTCGCCGCGTTGCGGCAGTACGCGGTGACTGGGCGAATGTACTAGACTGGGGGGATATCAATACACTTCCAAGCAGTATGCTGCCCTTACCCGGGCGTATCACATCACCCCTTCCATGTCTCGGCGTGGCAATTGTTGGGATAATGCGCCCATGGAGAACTTCTTTGGTCATTTGAAAGCGGAAGCGCTCCGCCATATCCGCGTGCCAAGCTTTGAGCGGGCGCATGAATTGATTGACCAATATATCGAGTTCTACAATTATGAACGCATACAACTAAAAACCAAACAGACACCATATCAAATCAGGTGTCTGACTGGATGACCGCAGTGGGGGTCTTTCTTTTTGTGTCTTGTTTACAGGGTGCAGTTCAGGAATCGGGGCTTTTAATCACAATCAGGGGCTGGAGTAGTGCTCCTAGAGCGAAACTGGAGCAGCTTCCCCTCATGAAAATAAATTAGAGATTGGTGACAACGTTCGAGAACCAGTTCCCAACTTCTGGTCCAATCAGAGCCAAGACAACAATAACAAGGATTGCGACCATTACGATAACCATACCGTATTCAACCAGGCCCTGTCCTCTTTCAGTCGTGTAATTCATAACATTACATAACCTCCATCCAGAATCCGCCTGAAAACTTGGCGCTATTTTCGGTTCAATTCAATAAGACAAAGAGCCTCGTTCGGTAACGAGGCTCTTCATATCTTTCAGGGTCTAGAACCGTGCTCCGATATCGTATCCGGAACAACGTCACCTTATAAAAATATTATATATTGGAGACGATATTCGAGAATACATTGCCGATCGCCGGGCCAAGTAGGGCCAAAATAACAATAACGACAACGGCTACCAAAACAAGGATCAGGGCGTATTCCACCAAACCCTGCCCCTTCTCGCGCGGAAGATTAAGCATATCTGTATCACCTCCTCTCCTAAATCTCGCCAAAATACTGCGGCGGCTTAAAAAGTATATCAATTTTTTTCAGAATATAACAATAGGACTCATTACTGTCAATAAATGCATAATTAATTTCTGTCAGCGTATGGGTGCAAAGAATATGCCAACTCCAAGTTTCCTCTAAACCTGTGCCAATGGAATTTCCATTGTCACAGTTGTGCCCTGTCCGCTGGAACTTTCTATCAGGAAAGCCCCCCCAGCAATTCAATTCGCTCTTTCAAGGATGGCAAACCGATAGTTTTTGTATCTTTTTCCAGGGCGCCGGCAGCATCGAAGCCCAGACCGTTGTCCTGAACAATAACGCGACACAATTCGTTTTCCAGGTCTACGGTCACCCGGATTTGAGTAGGCTGTGCATGCTTACGCGCATTCGCCAGCAATTCCTGCAAACTGCGAAAGGCGACCACCTCGATGTAATTCTCCATGCGACGTTCTTCGCCGGTAAGATTGAGCGTAGACTGAATGCCACTTTTTTCTTCGAATCCGTTTACATACCGCCGAATGGTGGGGATCAGCCCCAGGTCATCCAACATCATTGGCCGCAGTTCGGAGATGAAATCCCTCACGCGCTGAAAAGTCTTAGCGGCAGCCGTTTTCAGCTCCGTTAATTCCGCGCGGGCCCGATCTGGATCTGTATCAAAAAGACGCTGCACAATCTCCGCTTGCAGAATAAAATTGGTCAGGCTTTGCGCCGGACCATCGTGCATCGACTTTGATAGTCGACTCCGTTCGGCTTCCTGAGCATCAATCACGCGGATGACAGTCTGCTGCATCGATTCGTTTGATGCGTTGCCGTTCCCCACACTCGGCATGCCATCCTGTATATCTCCAGAACTGATGCCTCCCAGCGCCTCGAGCGTGTCTTGTAAATGTTGCGCATAGCGTTCCAGGCTGGTCTGGTCACTTTGCAATTTTTCCAACTGGCCACGCATAGTGAATAGACGTTGCTGTGCGTCCTGGGAGGCAGAAAAAGTTCACTACCGGACACTTTCTGCGCGGGGCATGTCAAAGGCGACCGGGATGGGCAGATGCTCATTTAGGAACTGTTCCAGCAGGCGCAAGCCGAGTTGAAATAGGCTCAGATCACAGCGGTCGGTGCGGTGAATGACTTGCACCCAATTATCTCGTTTGGCGATGACGCCCAAGTAGATGATCCAGATGTAAGCAAGGCAAGCTGCGATCATCAACCGGGCCAGCCGGGCCGGGTCGGCGATATGGCTTTTATGCAAATTGAAGCCCCGGCTTTTCTGGTCGGAGAAGAAAGTTTCAATACGAAAGCGTTTGTTATACCAGGAACAGGCTTCGGCAACCAGCTCCAGGTTGGTGACCAGATAGAGGGGCTCTTTGCAGTCGCGCTGCCACCACGCGATGGCAAGGACGGGCCCATATTCCTGCTGGGTGAAGGCGACATCCGGCACGCCGCGGTATGCACCACGGGGCACATCCAGGTCGGCGAAGGCGAACCAGTCGCCCCCTTCACATAGCTGGACATGCTTGGCCGTGCGACAGACGTAGGCCCATTCGTAGTCATTCAGAGCCGCCTGGAGGTTCGTGCCATCGAATTCACCATCCCCCAGGAAGACGACATCGCTTGCAGGGGGCACCAAAGCGTGTACTTCTGTCAACAACTGCACGTGTGTCGCTTCTGAAAAATGTCCCTTGCTCCCTTTGACGGTGACCCACGCCACCGGCAAAGCACGTTGCTTGTAGATGACGCTCACCATCAGGGTCAGGCAACCGCGGCCCACTTCGCTGCCGTCCATTGCCAACACGAGCGGGCGGTCCTGCGCCAGACCCTGCAATAAGGGTTCAGCGAAGGGTAGAAAGAAGACTTCGTTATTAATATGCTCATTCTTGACCCAGCGGGCGTACCGTTTGACCCGGCTCTCGGGTTTGTTGCCGTCTGGCACTTTCCTGGCGATCGCCAGTAGCTGGCTACTCTGGCTGCGGACAATTCCGCTGACCATGGCAGCGAGCGTATCCAAATGGCGAGCCAAGTTGCCCTGCGGTTCTCCTGGGTACAGTTGCCGCAAGGCGCTCTTTATGGCACGATATGTACGGCGGTTGTCACTCATGGCGATACTCCCCTTGTTCTGTGGTAGAACGGAGAGTGTAGCCGAGAGGCAACCGCTAATCAATCACGGATAAAGTGTCCGGTAGTGAAAGAAAAAGTAGCTTTAATATCGGAGCGCGGCACCGACTCAAATTGTTCATCGATTTGCTTCATATGGTTGCTGATGGTTGCATTGCGGCTGGCGAGCTTATTTACCTCGCCACGACTCTGGTCAACCATGAGTGCGATTTCTTGCAACTCGCGCTTTGTACGCTCTAATTCGTCACGGGATTGTGCAACGAGGTCTTTGAGTACGAGTGATCCTTCGCTTGCCATTCGTGCCCCTTACCGCTTGGTCTCCTGCAAACGTACCCAACCATGCCGCAAAGCGTAGACCGCAGCTTGTGTGCGATCTTCCACTTCCAATTTGTGCAGGATTGCAGTCATATGATTTTTTTACAGTCTGGTGGCTGATGCCCAGGCCCAGCGCAATTTCCTTATTACTCATGCCGCGCGTTACATATCGCAGGATTTCCATCTCACGTGGGGAGAGCGGCGAGAACAATTCCTGAGCGTCTTCGATATAGGGTCGATCAACCTGTTCCACACGTGCATGCAACCAGCGCTGAATGCCTTCATTATCGAAAAGCTGGCCATCGACAACAAAATGACCCTTTGATACATGCCGCACGATCTCAGTTAGTTTTTCGGGCTTTACATCTTTTGGGCAGTAGGCGGAGGCGCCGGCCCGAAACGCGTGCAGGATTTGCTCAGAATCATCATAAGCTGTGAGCATAACAAAGCCCGCTTTTTCGCGACTTGCCTTTGCCTGGCGGCACACCTGCATGCCGTTCATACCGGGCAAATTCACATCCAATAGTACAACATCTGGTTGCAACTCCTTGATGCGTTCGAGGGCGACTTCTCCATTTTCGATTTCATCAATGATTTGGATATCGGTTTCAGAATCGAGCAAATCCTTCAATCCTTGCCGAAAAAGCGGATGATCATCAACAATAATTACCTTGATCGAGTTATCCATTAACTGCTCCAAGCATGTCAGAGGTGATCCACATCCATGCAAATCGAGTATAGCATAGCCAGAATACTTCCAGCAAACTTATGTATTGTAGAGCAAGATAGGTGCCGGGCTGGACACGTCTAGTGCATCTTCGGAGCGAAAAGTTTGAATAAAAATGCCTAATGTCGAGTTGATTTACTTAAACTCAATGCCCCGAGTGTACACTCGTGCAGATTTAGCGGACACTAATCTATGGCATCCATGAACAGATTCTCTCGGGGCCAACATGAACCCACGTTATGCCTTTTATCAGTGATGTCCGGGATTTCCGGTTTATTTCGGGGGTGTTAAAGTATAGACTGCCATGTTTTCGGCACCTTCAATGGGTGCAAAGGGAGCATTGGTTGTGAATGCAATTTTCCACTCTCCACTGTTGACGATCTGCGGGTACCAGCCGGGGAAGGTCATTAGATAGGCGGCATCTTCAGCTTGGAGAAAAGCCGCCAGCCGGGTCTCGTTCCGAATGAACGGGATGACCTGCGGAGAGATCAATCCGGCCAGATCGAGAATCTCGCGCTCGCCGTAATACCCTAAGGCTCCGATGTCATGCGCCGCGATGGTTGCATCTGCGGGAGTATTTCTGGCAATCCAGTGCGCAGTCGCAACCATCTCAGAATTGATGATCTGTACATCAGCTCTGAAGCGTCGTGCGCCGATAACCCAGAATCCTGCGAGGATAAACGCTGTCGACAATAGCCAGGTTCGACTGACTACGCGGGGCAGCATTTCACCCTGCAATTGTAGGTGCCTGCCGACACCCGCCAAGCCGAAGATCACGAGGATGGGAATCGTCGGCATGACATAGCGACCATATTGATATACAGCCGGAAGTCGCAATGCATAAACTCCGATAAAAACCGCGGCCCAGAGCATCGGGATAAGGTTTTTGAAAGCTGCCCGTTTGCCAAGCAGAATCGCTCCAGGCGCGATCAGCATCAATGCACCCGTAAGCGGAGGTAGTGTTAAGTTCACAAGCCGTTCTGCCAGAGGCGCTGTCTGGAGAATTGCGTATTCTGTTTGCTTGGCCATGAGTGTATTCGGCCAAATCGAACCACTCAATTGCACGTTAAATGCGAGATAGGGCAACGCCAGGAACAGGAAACCCAATAATGCTAAGGTGATACGCCTGAAACGTATTCCAATCTCACCGTCAATGAGCCAGAGAGTCAGAACCAGAAATGGAAGCAACGTCAGACCATCTGGCCGAGTCCAGAGCGCCAGGCCGGCGAACAGTCCGCTCCAAATGGGATTTTGTTGTGGATGAGTTGCCGTGAAAGTGGCGAGAACGAGCGCAATGAAGAGCAGCGTCTCCATCCCGGAAGCCGCCGCCCACAACAGATGCCATTCCAGCGCAACCACGATCCCAGCACTCAGTGCGAGCAAGTTTTTCTCAGGCCATAGTCTACTAACTAGTCGATAGGACAACCAGGAAGTAAGTGCGTGCGCTCCGGCCCCGAGCAGGCCCGTCCAGAATGCGGGCTGTACTCCAAGCGCGTAGCCGATTGCAAGCAGAATCGTCCACAACGGCGAAGTCGAGCCAGCCGACGCTTGCCCCGGCACGAACGACCACTCCCCCAGCTCGGCTAGATTACGAGCGTAAGTCTGATGAATCCAGGCATCGTCGAGCGGATAGCCCTGTCCGACAGAGCCTGCTACGAAGAACAAATAACTTGCAACCGAGGCCACAGCCAGCACAACGATCCACAGGCCCGGCCTGGGAATTCGTTTTCCGAATATTGAAGTCGTCAAATATTAGTCACACGGCGCGACTTTGAAGAGCAACATACCGGGAGCCGCTTCCTCTGGCATGCATAGGAACTCCGGATCAACTTCACCTGCATACAAGGGTGCGAGCGCAGGCACATGGTTCTTGTCCAGCAGGACATAGTTAACGTCAAATTGTTTCACGACGGCTCGCAACATGTTTTCATCGCCGGAGGGAATGAAGACTCCTGCAAGGCCGGCTGCCGCGTACAGTCCCGGCGGATTATTCGATTAATACTCGCAATCACTGAGTCTGGTGGAAGCTGTTCTCCAATCTCCAAGAATAAATCATCGTAAAAAGACCAGCCTCCGTTCAGTAAACGCATATTAAATATCAGAGCGGATAGAAGCACTGCCAGGCCGACTGCACCAGCCCGAAAAACCTTTTGGGCTTGCTCAAATTGCCAGCTCGAGCGCCGCGCCGCGGCCGATTCCACAACGCGATCCAGTCCGCGCACTCCGGTTGCAATGAAGAAGGGCAAGAGGACTGCGCCGGAATGGAATAAACCACCTCGCGTGCCGGGGAAGGTGAACACGAATGTCATCACTATGAATAGCAGAACAGCATAAATTAACACAGATAGCACCAGGATTCGACGGCGTAATTGCCAGTAACCAATCAAGGAAAACGGAGCGAGAAAGATCATTCCTTGTACGAAGAAAAGAGTTTGCAAGTTTTGGCCGAACGCCCAGAGTTTGCCGCTTAAAATTTCACCCCAGCCTTGGGCGAGATAGCGCTCCAAAGTAATATCCGTTGCTGGGTATAAAAACAGGTCGTTGTAATCCCGCAGCCAGAGTGTGCGGACTCCGCCCGGAGCAAGTGGGGAGCCAAACACCGCCATGTTCCGAAGAATCCAGGGACTCATCACGAGCAGATAACCTGCTATGAGTGCGCCAGCCCGCAATGAAGTATTTGATTTGCGTTGAGAGAAGACCCCAATGAACATCACGAGCAATAGCAACACACCATCGGCGCGTGTGAGATGGGCTGCACCCGCAAACAATCCAGCCAGGAAGAACCAGCGGATTGTTTCGTTTTCAAGCCCACGTGAAAATGACAAAAAGGCCAGCACCCCAACCGCGGCAAAAATCACAAAGGATTCCGTCGTTGACCAAGCGACGAGATAAAAGCCGCTGAAAACCGTCAACAGTCCCGCGATGAAGCTCGCGTTCCGATCACTTCCTAGCCGACGACTAATTTGGTAGCTCAAGAATGGCAAGAACGAAGCAAGCAAAACAAACGGCATTTGCGCAGCCCGAAAAGATTTTCCTAACAAAGCCATGCCACCGGCGGCCAGAAACGATGTCAGCGGGGGCCAATACAGTGAGCCCGGCACGGGCAGTCTGTCAATCCCAGACAGATAATTCCATAGGTAGGGCTCGCTCAACCCAAATCCGCGCACAAGTCGCATACCACCGGCGAAGTAGTAGGCTGCATCCATGTAGCCGGGCGTGCGGATGAATAGCGCTACTGCACTATTTACCGCCAGGGCGAGCGCGAAAAGAAACAAAGCATCGCGGCGGGTGGGGATCACGGCAGTGAAGAAATGAACAATGAACAACCGATGGTGTGGATCACGGTAATACGAACTCGTACAACAATAGGTCGTCGAAGTGGCGCACACTGTCAAGAGTGAAATGCTCTTCAAGCCAGGCCAGGTGTGGGTGGGTGGTTTCGCCGACGGCACGATATTCTTCGATGGCCTGGTCGAAGATGACAAACCAGACGCGCGGCGCAGCGCCAACGGCTGTAACGAGATCACGCATCGCGAATAGTCCCAAGGCTTCTTGAGAAGATAGTGCAAAAACATCATTGCCCGAGTCTGGCAAATCAGCCACAAATTGCTGCCTGAGTTGGCGATCATACGCAATCGCTGGTAGATAAGTTAATTTGTTGCTGTGGACGATCACACTATCAGTTTCCACTTCTTCCGCGAGACGATTCGCGAGCTGCGCGTAGGGTGCATATGGAAAACCGGTATAGGTGAAATGTGTCCAGATCCCGGCCAAGGTTACAACACCAAATAGGGGTCCCACTAGCAGCGCAGTTGTACGTGGCATTTTTGAAAAACTCCAGGCGAGTGCAATCATGTAAAGTGCACCACTCGCAAGAATTGCTCGTTCAACATAAATCGGGAAATATTGAGAGATTACATACATCAGTCCGAGACTTGCGGCGCTTAAATAAACAAGCCACAGCACGCCCTGCGCATCCTTTGCCGTGTCCCTCAGCCCAACAATTACTGTCCGAATGGTAAAAACGACAACGAGCACTACCACAAAGAGACCAGCTCCTAAGCCCGCAAAGCCACCTGGCAATGGCAGATTGAAATTAATTGCGAGCAGCGTGCGCACCAACTCTGCTGGACCCGGCACTAAAATCCAAAAGCCCTTGTCGAGCTTGGCAACCTGTCGCGGGAAAACAACAAGCCAGGGGCTATATAAAACCAAAGCAGCAAACCCCGCTAGTAGGGTGTTGCGCACCTCGCGCCAGCGGCGCAGAATTAACGGCGTCAGCGCCAGAGGGATTAGGAGCAGACTCGCCAGTACATGAGTGTACTGCGCCAACGCTGCCAACAATGCAAAGGCAACCCACCAATGCCAAGTATCCGCACGCAACGCACGCAGATACGTCCAGGTGGCAGCGAGCAGCCACATCGCGGACAATGCATACAAGCGTATTTCCTGTGAATAATGAATTTGAAAAGGGGAGAACGTAAGGAGTAGGATGGTTACGAATACAGCCTGCCCCCTTCCGAATAAATCGTGTGCCAAACGACCTGCAATCGCCACGCTCAGGAATCCGGCGAAGGCGGAAAATAAACGCGCAGAGAATAACGTAGGACCGAGCAAGTCCATCCAGCCCGAGAGCGCGAGTGGATAGAGGAGTGGATGCGGTTCTGCGGCCGCAGCGCCGGAGCCGATTGATCCGCTGATGATGCCCTGCCATCCGCTCTGCGAGAGCAGCAAGGAGAATGCCTCGTCGTACCAGAGCGGGCGACTCTGCAACGCAGTTGTGCGTAAGGCGAATGCAAGCAGGAGCAGGCCAAAAATAGTCGCGCGTGTTCTCACGAGGTTGGTGTGTTTCGTTTCGATATCCGCGAGAGTATCAATGCGCCCGCGATCCCGATAGGTAACGGTAGAAATACGGGTGGCTGTTCGAGACGTCCCTCGATAGTATTCCGGAACAAGATCCACAAGCCAACGAAGAGTACGACCAGCACAAACACAATGTAAATTTGCCCGAAGCGGATTCGGTTTTGATCAAGTGCTGCAAACAACATGAAGAGAACCGGATAGAGCAACGGCTGGCTTGTGGTCCCAGTTCGCGGGGAAACAAGCAACGTCACCACAATGGTGACTGCCATCGCATAATCCAGGGCGACCACGGAACCATCGCGGGCGTCCCACCAACTCCAGATTACCCAGAGCAAGAGCAGACCAGAAACACCAATTTCAACCGTCCCACTCGCATTGGGGGAAATTGCATAGATTACGATATTCACCACCGAGCCAATCTCGGTATAAGCTGTGTAGTCTGCTGCTTGCGCGAGAACCGCTTCCACCCAGTCGGGTGCGACTACGAAAGAAAATATGATCAGGCCTACCAAGCTCGCGGACATAGCAATAATCAATCGCCAACGCCGCTGTTGCAGCGCCCAAATGAAGATCGCCGGCCCAATCAGAATAGCAATGGTTGGCTTCGCAGTTGCGAGCACCAAAGCTACACCGGCTAGATCATCGCGCCTCTCTTTGATCGCCCACCACGCCAGCGTAACAAGCAAGATCATCACAATGCTCAATTGCCCAAGCAGGATAGATCGCGCACTTGGATAAGCAATAATCACCCATAGGAGGAGAGAGGCAAGCAACCAGGGTCTTACGCGCCACTTGTGGATCCGGAACGAAATGATAGCTAGGGAAATTAGACTCAGTTCGAGAACCGTCATCCAGGCGGCCTGTGCCCAATCGTATGAAAGCGGCGCGATCCCAACGAAGAAAAACATAGCATAAGGCAAATACAGATACCTAGCCAAGTCTTCTCCTAAATTGGTAGCTGGGCGTCCATAGATCAATTCCTGCCCACGCTCTTCGATCTCTGGTGCGTACGGCGAGAGACCCTCGAAGAGCCAAGCTCGCGTAGCAATCCAGCGCGGCAGCATGTCGTTCGCGCCTGGATTCTCCAGAGTGTATGCGTTGCGAGTCACCACTGTCATTGTGAGGAATATGAATACGAGCGCAGCCATCAGAAACAGGCTTGCGCGCTGGGAGATTCTATTCGCCAACAGAAAGAATCTCCATTAGTTCACTTTCTTGTTCGTTCCACAGGACGGAAGATGGGCTGCTCGAGGGCTTGACGCGCTTCAGGAAATCCCGCTGCGTCAAGCTGAGATGCAACTTCTTCTAAGCGCTGTGCAAACTGCACTGTCATTTCGGTGCGCTCGACGAAAGGCAACACATCAACCGGCAATCCGCGCCGACCAAAAACGAACCATTCGTACGGCGTCCAACCGTACGTTCCCCAGCCGTATATGGTGTATTTCGTCACCAGGTTAATCGCATAGCTGTACTGCGCCAGGGCTGCCTCGGTATCGCCCTCATCCAATACGAGGGCAGCGAGCTCGAGGATTGTTTCGAGTTTTAGCGCGTTGAACTGAGACTGTACCCAGAGTGAAGATTGGAAGTAGTCTCTGGCGGCATCATCATCGCCCTGTGCTCGCGCAAGCAGTCCGAGCGCGGTATAAAGCTTTGGATTGGAAGAGTTGCCCTGCCATAGGTCCACCAGCAAATCATCTGCCAAAGCAAGTTCTCCAGTGTCAATCGCCTGCCGCGCCTGATCGAGCAATTCGGGTTCGGGCAGATCAGCCTTATAACTCTCGATCACTTCGGCACGAAAGTCAGAGACCGTCCAAAATATCGAACTATGCAGTTGGGGTTCACGCTGTAATCCAATGGCGAAGTTCTCCTTGGCCGCTACCAGATCACCATTCCACTCGGCAACGGCCCCGGCATTGAGGGGGTAGATAGCCGCTCGAGCGGCTCGCTCCTGACCGGCCTCGAATGCACTTCGTGCCGCATCCGCGTTATCTGCGGCCCGATATAGACCGCCCAGATTGGCGTAGTTGGGGGCGTACTCTGGTTCGAGCGCGATACCCTGTTCATAATTCGAGATAGCCGCTCGAAGTGCGAGATCATCACCCTCCGTTGCCTGCATTCCATACGCATAGCCACTGTGCAACCAGTACACAGCCAGTACCGCGTCAATCTCTTTGGCCTGATCGAAGAATTCACTCGCTTGCTTCCAGTCACCTTCAATCGCTGCGTCAATCCCGCGCTCGTGGAATGACTGCGCACCCAGGGAGACAACCGAATAACCCAACACGGGAATACCAAGCACGCCCAACCAAACTGGATGGAGGGCTCGGCGAGTCTTGGCAGCATCGGCGCGTCCTAGCACTATCGCAAGCAACACAATTGCGGTGATTGCCGTTGCTAAAAAGCGGGTGTTATCATCGAAAAGTAAATGCGCAGCCAATCCTGCCAGAGCAGCACAGATCCCGGCATATCGTGCGCGTTCGTTCTTGGCAGCAGGCAGCGCCTTCCAAACGGCCACCCCAATCGAAGACGCCAAAAACAATAGCGCTGCCCCGCCCAGAAAACCGGATTCCGCGGTCACATTTACCGGCAGGCTATGTGCGTGCAGATAAGGTCGCACTGGCGGCATCGATTGGTAACGCATATATAGCGCCGGGTATAAACCGGGGCCACTGCCCAACAAAGGCGCTGCCTGGATGCCGATCCATGCGGGTGTCCAAAATCCACGGCGGGCATCTAACAGACGGGAATGCGTCGCATTTCCTTCAAACCGGAACGCAGATACAGCCACATTGGTGAGAATGAGAAGTACCAAACCAGCAAAAACTGCGGTGATATATGGAGATTTGCGCGCCGCAGCAAACAGCCATTGTGTCCGTGCTCGCGCTTTGGAGGACACAACCGTCACCCATAATCCGACGAAGACTGTTATAGCTGCCAGGGAACCAAGCAAACCGCCCCTTGAGGAAGCGAATACTGCCACCGGAAGCGCAGCGAGTAGCAGCACTGCGAGAAATATTTGGGGTAGTCGCTGCTTGCTGACAAGCAGACGTGCAGTGGCCAATGGTGCTATTAGATTGACAAAAGCGGCTAATAAATTAGCTTCGCCGAATACGGAGAAGAGCCGGTGTTGGAATGGAGAGGCAAACTCCAATCCAGCCGACAAGTCTTGCCATTGAAGGAAGATGCGCCCCAGGTCCAGCAGCGAAAACCCAACCGCGATGCCCCCGACAATCAGCAACGTCTTCTCAATTAATTCGGGTGGTAAGCCAGCCCGAACCCAATCGAGAATCGTATAGAAAAGAAGAACGTAGACAATATATTGAGAGACAACTTCAAAACTCCGGCGAGGATCTTCTGAGAATACTGCGGCCAATAATTGCACCCCAAGGAAAACAGCGACACCAAACTCGATATTCGCGAGTTGGACTCGCTGGCGACGCAGCCCTCGCAATACAAGCCAGCCGCCAATGAGGAGAGCAGCCAGTCCGGTGGAGACGATCTTCAGCCGGAAATTCACAAGCCCGGTGACAGACCCTGCAACCAAGACAACATACGCCCAGAGAAACAGCAGCATCGCCTCTAAGGTGAGGTAACGCCAACTCGACGTTTGCAGAGAAAGCGGGGGAGTTATGCTGCAACCCTCACGAGAATTGTCGCGATCTCATCGCTGTAGTCCACTCGCCAGCCTGGTTCAACAGATAGAACACCGGCAAGGTTTGAGCCTGTTTCGATTAGGACAATGTCAATCTCGTATTGCTCGAGGGTGGCCTGCCAGCCGGGACGCGCGAAAGCAGCGTCGAGATAGGCGCGCAGAAACTCATCCGCATAAAGGTCAGTCCGCCCATCTATAAATACAGGCATGTCCGGATAGAGAGACCAAATTAGATAGCCCCCCCAATTGTAGGAGTTGAACAAATTTCCGGTTGGTGAAGTCTCTCGCAGATGCGCTACAGCCTCCACCGGTTGAAAGTCCGCCACAACGGCTTCATTGGTTGCATTCGTAAGCGGGGAAATTATTTTCACACCGACCGCAAAGACGACAAGTAAGAGCAGCACCCAATTTAGACGGGCTTGCAGACGGGTCGGCGCTGCCGATTCGATGCGCAGGACGGGAAAACTATTTTGCAGACGATCAGCAAGATCTTCCAAATGTGTAGCAAGCACAGGTGCTGCCACGACAGCGAAAATCGCGATATTTCGACCGGCCAGAAAACCAAGGTACGCAAAAACGCTGAAGACGAGAAAGTTTGTCACATCGAGTCGTCGACGCGAAAAGCCCACTGCAGCAAGGGTTGAAAATACCATCACCAGGAAGAGCTGATTGGAGGCAATATGGAAATTCGGCGATTGCCATTCCTGAATAAAGTCCTGTAGAACACCGATTGAAACCGTTTCAAATGGGTAGAGCAGCATGCGCGGGCCATATGGATTGAGAGGGACCAGCAAGGCACAGGCTAGACCGATGCCTAAGAGCCACGCGCTCCTCCGCCATTCTTTGTGAGCATACTCCGGAATTCGAAGGGAACGCCCCATTGTGAGCAGCCAGCGATCAGTACGGAAAGATATTGATTCATTATCCGTAGCTGGTGTTGGAGCAGGCATTACAAGGGCAGTGCCAAACTTTAAGGCCTCCCCGAGCAACGTAGTGAGTAGCAGGATGAAGCCAATAGCAAAACCACCGTGCAGGTTGACCCAGAGAAGCATGAGCAGCGGCAGCAACCAAAGGTGATTTTTATCTGCGCGCCGGAATTGATAAAGCACAAATGAAAAGGTCGCCGCCAATAACAACGAGGTCAGCTGCGGACGCGCCGACCAATAAACGCTAGATGTCGCCGCTGCCAATAACACCACGAATGCCCGCAAGTAAGAGCCACCGGGACAAGTTCGGTAGACCATCACGAACGTTACCACCACGACCAATGCAACCACCAAATTTAGACCTGCATAGCCCAATGTATCCCACGCCAGGAAAAGAGGAATCTGGCTCAACCAGGAATGGTTAATCCACTGTGTACCCCCGAGCGGATAGGAGAATACGTCAACGCTAAGTAGGGCACCGTTTGCAACCATCCATTGACCCGCGCGCAGATGCCACCAGGTGTCAGCACCCATAGAAACACGAACCGCCATCGCACATAGCCCCAGAAATAATATTGCAGTAGCCAGCCGGCGAGTGGCCAACATTAAGTAGGAACTGTCCCGAGACCCAGTTCATGCGGCCGCACGGGCCGGGAGAGAGCATAAAAAATATGATAGTCGCCGATCTGTTTTTCCTCGAAACCAATTTGCAGGCGGGTCATATCAACACGGATATGCGCATCGAGCTCAGGATGATTTGATGTAATGTAAGCGACCTTGTCCGCGCTCGAGACAGCTTCTGTATAGGGAGAATAGCGATCATCGCGTGGTGTATACCTGAAATCAGCATGGTAGGGAAGCTGGGCAGCGTAAATCAGTTCTTCGTCAGACAAAAACGCAAGTGGGAAAGTGATCCAGTAATTTGCGTAACCGTGCATTTCCCCTTCACGAAGTAGAAATTCGATCAACTCTTCATCATATGTTTTATCTATCTGAGCAATCGCATCGAATTGAGTCGTTATGCCTGGCGGGTTGGTAGTCGCGGTCTGGAGTGTCCCCCAGAGGTTAAAAGCAAGCAACCCGCTCAATATTCCGAGGGCAAATCGTGGTCGCTCAGTACGAATGCGGTGGAGCAACTCCGCAGTAAAAAGCGCTAAAGGCACGGCCAATGGGAGAATATAGCGCCCGGACGGGTCTGCCCCGAATGGAGTCGCGAGTAGTCCAGCCAGCGTTGTGGTGCTGACGCCGAGTAAGAGCAACCGCCCGGCCCGGACTTGATTGGCCTCTTTGGCTCGCAATCGCACGACCAGGAAGCCAAGAGTGGCAAAGAAAACGCCCAAAGCTAGCGGCGCAAGAGGAAGCGCCAGCAGGCGAACATCCCAGGGCGGCCGGAGTCCGATCAGAGCAGCAGGATAAAAAATGAATAAGTCGATCAGTCGAATCCCAATCCCAGATTGGGCACTGGCGATATGAATGCCAGCCAGTTCATTAATCGTTGCTGTGCTTTCTCTCAACAGTGCCAGCCACCACGGTGAGCTTCCCAGTAAAAAGCTAACCACGAAAATACCCCATTGAGAAACTTTGCTAAACGAGCTTTCACTGACTTTGATCCCTTTCCAGAGAAGCCATAAAATGCATGGAGCAATATACACTACGAGCAGTCCGAATCCCCAAAAGCCAAGCCCAGCAACAAACCCGAATATTGACCACAGGCGAAAAGTTGAGGGATTTTGTGGGCTTCTGCCTATGCGCAGTGTTATTATTAGAAGCAAATTTCCGAAGAAAAGCACTTCTCCATAGCCACCCAAACTTGCAGTCGTGTATACCGTGACGAGAATCGGTGGAATTGCCAATAGCAAAGTGGCGACGGTGCTGATCCAACGGGTATTAAATATCCTTCTTCCCAAGAAGTAAGTCGTAGCGACGGTTCCAGTATAGAGAAATGACTGCACGAGACGAATCGCGAGTACATTCTGCCCCACCACAGTCAAAACAGCAGAGCTAAGCCCAATACCTTTCAAATAAGCAAACAGGTGGCACCCGAGGCATACTTGTGAGATATACAAATTCGCAAGATGCCAGGGGGCCACCTGATGGGATACAGATTACGCGAGGTTGACATCGAGAGCAAGTTTTGCCGGGAACTGACATTTACAAGCCTGAGCCGGGTTATTCCGCCAGATGTGGTCGAAGCAGCGTTGGAGGCAGAAGGCTTGAAAACGCAACGCGAGCGCAAATTGAATCTGGTCGTGACAGTGTTTTTAATCATCACAATGAACATCTACACGCAATCTTCTCTGGGGCGGGTAATGCGTAAGATCGCCCAGGGGTTGCGGTACATCTGGAACAATCCGGAATACGCGGTACCGAAAGACAGTGCGATTACCTATCGGCGCTATCAACTGGGTGCTCGACCGGTCGTGCGTTTGTTTCGGCATGTATGTCGACCGATAGCTACGACGGAGACAGCCGGCGCGTTCCTCTTTGGATTGCGCCTGATGGCCATCGATGGCACGGTTGAAGATGTGGCT
This sequence comes from Anaerolineales bacterium, assembly GCA_965248775.1. Taxonomy (GTDB): domain Bacteria; phylum Chloroflexota; class Anaerolineae; order Anaerolineales; family JBHHUI01; genus JBHHUI01. The sequence goes on along the minus strand of OZ252150.1, from coordinate 5,861,426 downwards.
GACACGCCGGAGAATGCGGCGGCTTTTGGACGGCACCACAGCCCGCGCGGCCAGAGCGCTTTTCCGCAGGTGCAAGGGGTGTATCTGGTCGAGTGCGGCACGCATACGATTGTCGATGCGGGCTTCTGGCCTTGCCACACCAGCGAGCGCATAGGTGGTTTTCGCCTGTTGCGCTCGGTCGAGATGGGCATGTTGGTGATGTGGGACCGTGGGTTTCATGATTATGACATGCTGCGCATGGTTTTGGAGCGCGGGGGACACATTTTGAGCCGATTTCCAGCCCATGTCAAGCCTAAAAACCGCTGTCCATTGCCAGATGGCTCCTACACCGCCTACCTGACCCCCTCCGACTACCAGCGCCGCAAGCGGGGCGAGCGCCTCCTGGTGCGCATCGTCGAATACACCATAAGTGACCCGGCACTCCCCGGTTACGGTGAAGTGCACCGCTTGGTTACCACCTTGCTGAACCCCGAAGCCTTCCCAGCCCTGGAACTCGCGCGAGCTTATCACGAACGCTGGGAAATCGAATTGGTCATCGATGAAGTCGACACCCATCAACGTCTGGCCGGACGCCCGCTGCGCAGTCTCAAGCCGGTCGGGGTCATTCAGGAACTGTATGGCCTGCTCATCGCACACTTCATCATCCGCTTCCTGATGCATGCGGCTGCCCAACGCACCGGTCTCGATCCCGACCAACTCAGCTTTGTGCATGCACTCGAACTCGTGCGCGACACGCTCGCCGAGTTTCAAAAGACGGCCGTTGACCAACTCGGCCAACTCTATGACCGCTTGTTGCATGACATCGCTGACGTTCGTCTGCCTCTCCGCCGTGCCCGTTCAAACCCGCGTGTAGTCAAACGCAAGATGTCAAAGTTCCGCCTGAAACAGCCGGAGCATTATCACTGGCCCCAACCCCGACAACCTTTCCGGCAAGCTTTGGCCCTTATTTGAAAGGTATTGGAGCTAAGCCAGGCATCAAGGCTCCCTAAATAGGCCTGCCCGTAGAAAAAATCGGGCGTTGGCCTGCCAAGATGTGTCTCGCCATCAGTCCAACAACTGCTTCGTCTGCATTGAAAGGGATTGCATCGCCGAGTATGAGCGCGCCTTTCAGTGCGAGCGCGAGCAAGCAACTTGCGGCCAGGACCACCGCGCTGCGCGTGCGGAGGTTACGAGCGCCAATGACCGAAGTCTGGTTGACCGGTGTTTCACGCACTGTCATAATCGATTTGTGTTTTCCCAACGCTTCAAGCCCAATCGTCGTTACATCCTGCTCTTAATTCTCGGGTGGATAGTGTACGCGACCACTCTGCTGGCGACCGTTGCCAATGTTCCCTTTCACCCGGATGAAAGCACTTCCCTTTTCCTGAGTCAAGACTTCGACACACTTTTTATCCGGGGCGACATCCAGGGAGTTGTGTGGGGCGGTGAGCCGTATTCAGAGGCGTCCGCACGAGTCCGGTATCGGCTCCTCGACGCCCCCTTCACGCGCTATGCGATCGGCTTCTCCCGCTGGGCGTTCGGCAATGGCAGCGCAGCTCTCCCCGTCGATTGGGACTGGGCGCTTGATTGGGAAGGCAATGTCCGCGCCGGAGCACTACCTGCACCGGAGTTGTTACGCATTGCCAGGCTGCCCGCAACGCTGCTAGCCGTCTTTACACCAGTCATTGTATTTCTCATTGGTCGGCACATCGGCGGCGCTCCCTTTGGAGCGATCGCGGCCATATTGTACGCGGCGAACAGTTTCGTCTTGTTGCACAATCGGCGCGCAATGTCCGAAGGACCACTCCTCTTCTTCATTCTGCTTGCATTCCTTGTCGCACTGCGTTTCCGGTCGAAGCTCTTCCTACTCGGGATTACCGTCGGGCTAGCCGCGAGCGCGAAGGCCACCGGATTGATCTTGCTGACTGTCGCCCTTTTTGCTGCGCTTGCTCGGCCAGCGGAAAATGCAAAGCGTTCGGTCGGCGCTTATGTACGTCCACTGGTTCTTCTGACAGGTGGATTCGGACTGGCAATGTTCATATTCAATCCCGCGCTCTGGCGACAACCGGTCGCCGCTGCACAGGAGATGGTCCGGGCGCGTAATACGTTGGCGTCAGAACAAACCACGCAACTTCGCATTGCCACACCGGGGCTGGTACCGGAGAGTATATTCCTGCGTGTTGCAGCGCTTCCTTATCAATCGATGTTTGCGCCTTTGGCTTTCTGGGACGTCCCAAATTATGCCGAGCAGACCGCATTACAAGAAGCCGCATATCTTGGCCGCTTCTGGCACCCAATCTTTGCTTCCCCGGTTCTTGGAAGCCTCTTTCTGGTACTCGCCTTTGCGGGCATGCTTATGGCCGTAATCCACCACTCGCCGCAGAGCGCAAGAATGAAAATGTTATGGCTCTGGACGGCGAGCACCGTTCTTGGGCTGCTCATCTTGATCCCGATCGCTTGGCAACGCTACTATCTGCCTCTTGCGCCGCTACTCTCACTTTGGGTTGCATTCGCGCTCGTTCAAATTATCGCGCGTGTTCGGGAGCAGCGATCTACTCCAAATGACTAAAACAGCCCGTCTGGGAGTTCTGCGGAATGCCTTCCCTCTTCTCGCGTTTGGATTGCTGGCCTTTGCATTGCGTTTGCTACCGGGCGAGCGCATTATCGACGATGCTTACATCACCTACCGCTATGCCCAGAATATTCTCTCCGGTCACGGATTTGTCTATAACGTAGGTGAGCGTGTTCTCGGCACAACCACGCCTATTTACACTCTCGTCTTGGCGGGACTGGCCGGGCTATTTGGCACACGAGATTTCCCGATCATCTCCATCACCTTGAATGCGCTGACAGATGGCGTTGGGTGTATTGTTCTTGGCCTCCTGACGATCCGGCTCACACATCGGCGCTGGTTAGGTTGGGCATCCGCTTTGCTGTGGGCGTTAGCACCGATGAGTGTCACATTCGCAATTGGCGGCATGGAAACATCCCTCTTTATAGTACTGATGTTGGCGACGATGGCTACGAATCTCTGGGGCTATTTGAGCTGGAGTGCATTTCTTGCTGCCCTCTCCATTCTTACGCGACCAGATGCCTTGCTCTTTGTTCTGCCCCTGGCGATAGACGTACTGATCCGACATTTTAAGGAGCGGCGCATCCATACGCTTTGGCAGCCGCTACTGGCAGCTGTACTCCCTTTGGCGGTCTGGATATTGTTCGCAACAGCATACTTTGGATCACCTTTGACAAACTCGGTGTCCGCAAAATCCGTCGCTTATATACTCCCTCACACCCAGGCAGTCGTGCGCTTGTGGCAGCACTACAGCACGCCCTTTTTGGAACACCGCATATTTGAACAGCTACCAAACGGGATCGGATACTTTTGGCCGTTACCCGGGCTGCTTCTCTATCTCTCCCTCCACCTCATTGGATCAATTCGTATCGCGCGCCGGAATTCACGCGCTCTGGCAATTTGCGTATTCCCTTTGCTTTATTTCGCAGCTTTCTCAATTGCAAATCCACTCATTTTTCGGTGGTATCTCGCCCCGCCGCTTCCGATCTACTTTGTTACTATCCTGACAGCTATTGACCAAATCGGTTCAGACCTAAGCACTCTTCTAAGCGCCTATATTCGCCCGATTTTTACTCACCGAGTGGTCGCGATAATCCCCCTGGTCTTCTTTACGCTTTCGTTCGTCAGTGCCTGGGAATTAAAACCGGATCACGGACCCACGCGACCAGCACCGGAAATGGCGTGGCACGAATTGGAACTTCTTTATACGCGTGTGACTTCTAATCTAACAGAATCATTGCCAGCCGATAGTGTGGTGGCTGCCGGTGACATCGGCGCGGTTGGATATTTTTCTGGCGCGAATGTCCTGGATACACTGGGGTTGATCTCGACTCAGGCCGTCGCATATTATCCACTCCCCGCAGAGCAAGTGGTCACAAATTATGCGATTTCTGCCGATCTGATTGCGGACTTACAGCCGGATTATTTGATCATGCTGGAGGTGTATGGTCGTCGCACCGTTCTCCAGGATGAGCGTTTTATAAAACAGTACACACTCATTGAGGAGCTACCTACTGAGATTTACGGTAGCGAAGGAATGCTGGTCTTTGAGCGTTCGGCGGACTGAGTACGGGAATTATTAAGCGGGTTTGCGTGCGTACATCGTAAAAAGATCAAAAGTGTTCACTGGAACCGCACGCGATTCTAGCCGTAGTCTGCGTACGATACTCTTCATGATCCGCCCAATTCGCGATCCGAACGCAGCTCCGACACGTCCAGCTAAATAGCTCAAGCTTAGATAGCGTCCGGCTGTGTGCACGCTGTGTATTTCAAATCCGATCTTCTCCAACATTGCGCGCAATGTTTGGCGCGAAAAATACACCAGGTGCATTTCCATTAGGAATGGCCATCGCGCCCCCATCAAACGCGCCGTAGGGCTGCTGACATCAATTGTATGCAAGACAACAAATCCACCACGGCGAAGTAAATCGAATGCCCTTTCAAACTCCGTAGTCGGATCTTCGAAATGCTCAACTACATCCCAAAGGGTAATCACGTCATACGAACCCTCGGAACAATCGACGGAGGAAAGAGTGCCTTCTCGCACTGGTAATCTATCTCTTTGTGCAACTTCAACCGCCCAGCGCGAGGGCTCGATGCCTTCTACCTGCCAGCCCGCCTTCTGCGCAACATCGACAAAGACCCCCACGTAGGCACCTACATCCAGTAAATGCCGACCATTCGGTTCGCCTGTAATGCGCTGCATTCGCCGGATATGCTTATTGAATGTGAGATAGCGCCCTGCCCGCTCCTGTAGATAAGTGGGATCCTCCACTCCCTGATAGCGCTTGAGCAGTTGCTCATCTACCCAGCCTCGATCCATAAAAACTAGGCCACAATCTGCACATTGGAGAATATTCCCGTGATCGCTGTAATCAATCGACGTGCAGCGGAAGACATGATTTGAAGACACTTCACCAGACGCGGCCTTCGTCGCTCGGTATTTCAGATTATATATTTTAGAGCCGCAGTTGTTACAAGAGTTCACCGCTCGAACCGTTCCATCATCCAAGTTGAATTGGTCCCCAGGATCGCTCAGGCTATGTAGCGTTGGTTATTCTTCTTCGCAGTAAATTTTTTCAACACGAGGTCTCCAAGCATTAGAGCTGATGGTTATCCTCAAGCCGATTATGGCCTGGGCTGTACGTCAGCACATTTCCCAACTGCGGAGTATAGCGCGCGAAGCGCCGCTGTAGACACGATTATCACCTGCGCGGGGTATCGCCAGCGGCGCAACGAATTTGATTGGATTTCTACGAACGCCTCAGAAAAGCGTATAGATAAATGGACCCAGTCCAGATGCAGATGTGAATACAAGCAGCAGGCCGAAGACCAGCAATACTGTTACCATCGGTATCATCCACCAGAGTTTGTTTTTCCAGAGATATTCAAAAATCTGACCGACAACACCTGCATTGGCGAAAAATCTACGAAACCAATTTGTCATTTTTACTCCTTTGTCACCACAAAATTTTCCATTACAAGCATGTCAATGCCACTATTTGAAAACGTTGACCAGGCATTTGCCGGCGTGGTCACAATTGGCTCACCGCGCAAATTAAATGAAGTATTCAACACCACGGGAACTCCGGTAGCCTCTCCAAACTTATTCACAATGTCGAAATAGCGTGCATTCCATTCCCGCCGTACGGTTTGGAGTCGCCCGGTACCCATATGGTTGACAGCGCTCACTTTATCTCCCATCCCATCCTTGAAGCGTTGTACTGTGAGCATATAACGAGCCGGATATTGCCGAGCCGGGTCTTCCATTTCGAATATTTCCGCAGCGCGGTCTTCAAGAACCACGGGTGCAAAAGGCCGAAATGGTTCGCGAAACTTAATCTTGGTGTTGACAACTTCCTTCATTTCCGCCCCACGTGGATCTGCAAGGATGCTGCGGTTTCCAAGTGCGCGCGGGCCCCATTCAAAACGCCCCTGAAATAGTCCGACAACTTTCTTCTTTTGCAGCGTATCCACAATCCGGTCGGTCAGGGCGTCGTCTTCAAGACGGGCGTATTTGATGTCGTTTTCCACAAGAAATGCTTCAACAACATCCGCTCCGAATTCCTTGCCCCAGTAAGCATTTTCCATAACGAACTTACGAGGTTTTCCGAGAAGGACATGATAGGCGTACAGCGCGGCTCCCAGCGCCCCGCCCGAGTCTCCAGCGGCAGGTTGGATAAACACATCTTCAAACGGGGTTTCATTTAGAATTCGTCCATTTGCAACGCTATTGAGAGCCACTCCGCCAGCCATGCAAAGCTTGTTCAAACCAGTACGCCGATGTGCTTCGTTCGCCATCTTGAGAATCATTTCTTCCGTCGTGCACTGAATACTCGCAGCGACATCGGCATAGTATTGATTTTTATCTGCCGCCGCATCATCCCAATCGGGATGATCACGATCTGGATAGGATATCTGAGTGAAAAACTCTGATTCGCGAACCCGTGCTTCGCCGAACACATCAAGGAATTTTCGACTATACGTTTGTTCCGTCGAGTGTGTGAACTCAAAGAAGTCCATGTTCAGACGAAAACTACCATCGGATTCCATCTTCACAACCCGGGCGACTTCATCCATGTACTTGGGCTGCCCATAGGGCGCCATGCCCATCACTTTGTATTCGCCGCTATTGACTCGAAATCCGAGGAAGGCTGTAAATGCGGAATACAGCAAACCAATAGAATGCGGAAAACGCATTTCATGGTCCAAGGTCAGGGAAGAAGTGCTGCTGCCGTTCTGACTCCAGTCAGCATGCGCACGCCCCAGAGAAGCTGTGGTCCACTCGCCGACACCGTCGACAGTCAGTATGGCTGCCTCCTCGAGAGGAGAGCAGAAAAACGAGCTTGCTGCGTGTGAGATGTGGTGGTCAACAAATAAAACACGATTGGTGGGCACACCGATATGCTGCATGAGTTGACCCTTGATCCATAATTTCTCGTTGAACCAGGCGATCATGGATTCTCGGAAAACACGCCAACCCTTCGGGTAAGTCCCAAGTGTTGTCGTTAGGATGCGCTCAAATTTGATGAGGGGCTTTTCGTAGAAGACAACATAGTCGATATCAGGACCATTAATCCCGGCTTGCGCAAGACAAAATTCGATTGCGAGGCTCGGGAAACTATGATCGTGTTTCTTTCGACTGAAACGCTCTTCCTCGGCGGCTGCAACGAGCATTCCGTCCTGCAAAAGCGCAGCAGCTGCATCATGGTAATAGCAAGAAATCCCCAGAATATTCATCAGAAGAGATTTCCAGCCTGATCTAGAGACGCTTCTGGCATCTCTTTCTCTGTCCACTCGGGCGTTGACTTTCGGCCAAGAGGGTCTGAAAGCAGCCGTAGACCGAGCCCAAATGGCAGTACCAGGGTGAAATAAAGAATTGTCAGGATGACCCGTGCGACTTGATCCCCCATCCACTTACCAAATCGCTTCCAGTTTTCCCAGAATTTTCGAAGCATATTTTCTCGACTATTTATCTCAAATTTGCACACACAGAAGCGCGCAGCCGCCAATTATACGGTAAGAATCGGTTATCTTCGTTTGCGTTGGTCTAACGAGAAAATTCTTGCTTTAGCAGAGCAAGAATGAACCTGGGGTTATTGGACAAATAGCGCGGACCAAGGCGACGCGGCTCTGAAACGAACCGGAAGAGCCATTCCAGCCCACTCCGTTGCATCCAGGGCGGGGCTTGTTTTTTGAGGCCGGCGTGAAAATCAAAGGCCGCGCCAACTCCGATCATCACTGGAGCATTGATGCGGCCGAGATTTGCCGCCATCCAGCGTTCCTGTTTGGGTGTACTGAGTCCAATCCACACCACGTCCGGCGAACAGGCATTTATCAAATCGACAACCCGGTTGTCTTCAAACTCACGGAGTTCACGATAGGGAGGCGTGTGAGTACCGACGACGTTGAACCCAGAAAACATACCTTGTAATCGAGCCTGCAAGGTCTCAGCAACTTTCGGCCCGCCACCGTAGAAATAATGCCGATAACCACTCTCCACCGACTCCCTACATAAAGCCAACATGAGGTCGGGGCCATAGACGCGCGCAACTTGACGAAATCCGGCTCGCCGGGCAAGCCATACGAGCGGCATCCCATCAGGAGTGACCAGACCAGCTCGATTGTGTATCTTACGCAAACTCTCATCTTGCTGGCATTCCATCACTCCATGAACACCGGTCACACAAATGTAATTTTGTTGTCGATTGTGAATCCAGCCCTCAATCGTCCGCAAGGCCTGCGGCATATTAATTGCGCTTACATGCACGCCGAGCACATCAACTGTTGGAGTAGATGACACTTATTATTCTGTGAGCAGATGATCCAGGATCGCCCGCACCTGATCGCGATTCTTCGTAGAGTAATACCAGTTTATTTTCCCCCGCAGGGCTTCGCTATACACGACCTGGAGCTCCCCACTGAGAAATTCCTCTCCCGGAAAATCATTCGACAATCCATGCCCAGATAAAAATTTCATTTAAACACACAATTCCAGAAAGCACTCTGACACACTCTCCCAATTCAACTCATTATCCACTCGTTGCAGTGCTGCTGAACCGATCTGCTCGCGGCAATTCCGATCCTCGATGAGACCTTTGAGAGTTGAAGTCAAAGCTTGCACATCGCCAGATTGGAAATACTTGCCGCCATCAGCCGCGAGATTGCGCGCATAATCACTCTCCACCGTCACGAGCGGTAGCCCAACTGCCATGGCTTCAATAAAAGTGTTGGATTGATCGCCCGGCCAGACAGCCACATCAGCGGCATTAAGTAAACCAGCAAGCTCTGAGCGTGGCGCAAAATCTCGCCAGAGAAAATGGTCGGCCGCCCCGGCTGCTTGCACTCGTGCGCGCAGCTTCGAAAGATATTTTTGATCGCCACTGCCCACGACAAGCACACGCACAGGCAGTTTGGCTGCCACCAGTCTCAACCCACTACTGATCAGGTCATGAATTCCTTTACTCGAACGGATAGAGCCTGCATGTAAGAGAACAACATCATCGCGGGATAACCCGAGCGATTTCCGATACGATTGACGCAACTCGGGATCAGGGCGAAATAATGACCTATCCGCGCCCAACCGAATGATAGCAATTCTGTCGCGCTCGATTCCAAAGTGGGAAACCAGATAGTCGCGTTCCGGCTCTCCTATTGCAACGATGGCGCACGCGCGCTGCAAAATTTTCGGAAGAAAAAAGGAAACGAAGAACCTGTAATAGACTCTTCGAAAAGAACGAATAATGAGCGACCTTTCTGGCATGCTATTAAACAAGGCCATATGGCTATCGCAGACCAGCTTGAATCCCAATGACGTCTGCAAGTGTGCTGTCCGCCAGGCAGTAAACGTCGATAGATTGTGCACATGTACGAACTCAGGCTGGACTTTCTCGATGGCCGTCTCAAGACCGCTTAACCAAATTCGAATCCCTTCTCCAGGTAATTCAAAGCGGATCGGAAGACGGTTTAATTTAACACCATTCACATTTGATTGTCCGATGTCAGCTTCGCGGCCGTACCCAACTTTTCCCATGACAGCCGCGTGAAGATTTCCAGTTATAACATGCACTTCATGTCCGGCCTTTGCCTGGCATTCTGCAAGTGCTGTTTCTTGATATCCAAGTCGAGGCTGATAAGAATCAGCAACGTGAAGAATCTTCATCTATGTGTTCAATCAGTTGAAATAATCTGCAATCGCGCCACAAATATACTCAACCTGCGAAAACTCTAGTTCTGGATACATTGGCAATGAAAGCATTTCTGCTGCCGCTGCTTCTGCGCGCGGAAAGTCCCCCGGTTGGTAGCCAAGTTCCTGATAGGCAGTTTGCAAGTGCAATGGCAGCGGATAGTGGATACCGGTCTGAATTCCCATCCTTACAAGATGAGACTTGAGGCCGTCGCGATCCACTGTTCGAACGACAAATTGATGATAAACATGCTCATTGCCTAGAGCTGTAGTCGGAATATGCAAGGGCAGATCGCTGAGATTTTCTAAATATGAGGCAGCTACTCGCCGTCGGTCTGCAATCCAGGAAGAAAGATGTGGGAGCTTGGCGAGCAGGATTGCCGCTTGCAAAGTATCCAGGCGTTCACCATAGCCCACGATTTCATGCTCATATTTGCTCTGCCGCCCGTGATCCCGTAATAACCGAATTCGCTTGGCCAACTTTTCATCATTCGTGAGCACAGCACCAGCATCACCGTAAGCGCCCAGATTCTTGCCGGGATAAAAACTGAAGATAACTGCCCTGCCAAATCTTCCAACACCGGCACCATTTTGAGCAGCACCGTGTGCCTGCGCTGCATCCGGGATCAGAACTAATTCGTGCTCCTGAGCGATATCCGCCAGCGCCTTCATCGGAGCCATTTGCCCGAACAAATGAACTGGCACGATCGCACGCGTGCGATCTGTGACGGCAGCCTGCACACAATTCGGATCGATGAGTAGTGTATCCGTCTCCACATCCACGAATACCGGCCTGGCACCACAATGAACGATTGCTTCCGCTGTCGCGGTGAATGTATTCACTGGGGTGACCACTTCAGCGCCGGATCCGATTCCAGCAGCCTGCAATGCGAGCTGCAATGCGCTCGTGCCAGAGGCCGTTCCAATAGCAAATTGCGTCCCGCAAAACGCAGCGAAGGCCGTCTCGAACGCAGCAACCTCTGGCCCCTGTATAAAACGCGTCGATTCGAGAACAGCGGCAATTGCGTTATCGATTTCGCCTCGAATTGACGCGTATTGGGCCTTTAGATCTACGAGGGGAACGGTTTCAGTCATAAACATCCAGCGTAGCAACCTCGCTAAGCACTCGCGCGGGGTTCCCAGCTACGACCAATCCAGTCCCCACATCATGGGTAACGACTGAGCCGGCGCCAACGAGTACTCCGTCACCAATGATCACTCCCGGCAATATGGTGGCGTTCGCGCCGATTACGGCCCGCACGCCTATCTTCGGGCCCTGTAGGGAATCTTTTACAGTTCGAGAAAGTGGATAGCGGGCATTGGTGAGCACAGCATTGGGGCCAATCCAGCACTCATCTCCAAGCTCGGAATATTCGGGGATAAACGCATTGGAGTGAATTCTGACACCATCTGCAATTTTGACGTGATGTTCGACAACCGAATGACTACCAATGCTGACGTCATCTCCTATAGAATTCATCTCTCGTATGAGAGCGCCGTGTCCGGTTTGTAATCGCGCGCCAATCATTGTCCCAGCATAAATCACCGTATGCGACCGGATCAACGCATTCGGGCCAATGCTCGTTTCCAGTTCGCCACCAGCCCAATTATGCGGACTGCTCCCAATAACGACGAAATCACCAATATCAGGATCGTTCCCCAATCGGACACCGTCATAAATAACAGCTGAAGGCGCGATCATCTTAGTTTGTATCCCTAGTGCGATAGATGAGCAGTATGGGTCCGCTCGTGGTTTCGTCGGGGTAGAAGCTCTGTATTAATTCCAAACCAGGATCCTCGCCATCAAGAATACTCCGATAGACCTTCTGACGAAGTTCGGTCGCGTAATACAAAGGGCTCCCGTCTGAATGGGGATTGGGCTGCAAGTATGAGCCGTATTCACTGCTTGTGAGCAGGAGATAGTCCACCCCGAATTGAGCGAATTGTGACCCGGATGGGATACCTGCAGAGAGCAACCGCCGGACATACTCGTTATCAACGTAACGTTCCTCGAATTCTTCAGAAGGCCAGAGGGGCCCGTCGAGTGGGAGGGCGCTGTCGATCAACCAGTAGTTTGGATTCTCGCGTGCGTAGGCAGTTAGCAATTTGCTGACAGATGGCGGAATTGTCGTCCCGGCCAGATAAGGTGTTTGGGCATCGAAGAGCTGCGGCAGATCAGCATAGTTATAGTAACTGAACGCGATCCCGCTCTCCCAGGGAAGATTCTCTTCGATCCACACCCGAGCTAGCTGGCGTGTATCCGCACGCGGTTGGTTGACAATTCTCTGGCCAAAGTTCAGCGTTGGAATAGAAAAGAGTATCAATACACCGACTGCAGTTGTCCATTTGGGCAAACGGTACTGCCGAATGATCTCGAGTCCAAATCGGGTGGCTAGGATCGCCAATGGAAGAAACATTGGTAGCAAGTAGTGGATATTCGGAATACGTGAGACTGACCCGATCCATAAGATCCCCACGACAGGCCAAACGAGTAATGGTAGATCGGCAGTTGTGTGTCGATAGCCGGCATATATCATTCCTCCTATAGCCAGCATGAGAAATGGTAGCCCCCACTCCGCTACAAGCGCTGCTCCGATCCAGACAATGGGAGTTGGCGCGCCCCCTGACCCCAACCATCCTAGCTGCAGAGCGGAGCGTGTAATGTCAAATGTACGGATCAGGGAATCTAAAACAAGGCCGGGCTCTGCGATGAGCCGAGCAGGATCGCGCAGCAAGAAAACAAATCTTCCGAATGCAATTGGATCTCCGAGAGCAAATCCTTCTAGCGCCACGAATCCGAGCAGCAAAAGACGGCGATCTAAAATCGAGTGCCAAATTGATCTTTTTTCACGCCGAATTCTGAGAATATGTCCGAGCCATAAAACACCCGCCCCAACGATTCCATTGTATTTGGTCGTCACAGCCAATCCGAGCAGAAGACCACCCAGCAAATAGAGCCGAGGACTCTTTCCATTAGCGATCCACTTTGCAATGGCAATCAGGACAATCGTTTGCAACACAAGCAGACTATCGGGCTTGGCGAGTTGGCTGAACTGCAACATGGTTGGGCTGAGAGCGACAAGTAGCGTTGCTACATATGCCGCGCCTTTTCCATACCAGGATCGAGCCAAAAAGAACGTAAGCAGCAAAGCCACTGTACTCGTCGTTGCGGATAAGCCGCGTGCAATTAAGACAATTGGCGAAGGCGATACAAGAAATCGGAAGTAGAAAGTCTCGACGTCCGGCCACTCCCCGAGAAAACGGCCGGCAAGATAATAAATACTTAAAGTCCCCCGAGTGAGGTATGAAGAGAATGGCGGATAAGAATCGATCCGCATAGGGTCGGACAACCAACTTTGTAAACCCCCAGTTTGAGGGACAAATCCGCGAATTAAAAGGATTTCGTCCTCGTTATAAACATCTGGCAGGTGTGCGCCGATGCCTCCAAAACGAGTGACGACAACAAACACCAATAAAATCAAGAACGCCCATTCGACGCGTAGCAACGCGACTCCGCGCTTAAGGAACTCGCTTTTACTCAATGGCAAGCTGATCTGAGTTGTGATGGATGTACTTGAGGGCAACATATTTATAGTTGAATCGCCGTTCCTGAACGCGCCGATTCATAGAGCGCTAGAACAAGCGCAAGAGAAGTGCGGGCAGTTGTGCCGGATGTCACTGGCACACGGCCTTCACGGACGGCAGCAGCCATCTCTGCAATGACTTGTTTATGGCTGTATCCATAGACTGTCGGCGGGTCAACTTCTTGACGGGTGAGCATTTCGCGCTCGTGCTCCAACTCGCCGGCAACTTTCCAAAAGGCGATGCGATTGAGTGCCGGACCTCCGACTTTCACAGAACCTTTCTCCCCAAAAATTGTCAATGAGCCTTCTAGATTCTGCGGGTATGTGATGGTCGATCCTTCGATCGTCGCGAGTGCTCCATTCTTGAAACGGATCACTCCGATCCCGACATCATCTGTTTCAATTTGGTGAGCAAGTGTGGCTGTGTATGCAAAGACCGACTCCACTTCACCGAAGAACCACTGCAAAGCGTCAATGTGGTGGATGGCTTGATTCAGAAGAACTCCACCGTCCATCGCATAGGTTCCGTGCCAACCATCTTCGTAATACTCCTGTGGGCGGTACCAACGCACTGTTGCCGCCCCGAGCCGTAACTTTCCAAGCCGCCCTTCGTCTACAGCACAGCGCAAGTCTAACATTGGTGGGTTGTAACGGTTTTGTAGCACCACGGAGAGTTCGACTCCTGCAGTGGCACAAGTCTCGATCAATGCATCGGCGTCTTCTAGTGTAAGAGCAATCGGTTTCTCAACGAGGACATGCTTGCCAGCCTTTGCAGCCTGCATGCCCATCTGGGCATGCAGGCCACTCGGAGTACAGATTGTGACGATGTCGATATCAGTGCGCTTGAGCAGTCCTGCATAATTTGATTCCAGAGTACATCCGACATCCGTTGTGATTCGTTCTGCCCGGGCGGGAATAACATCAGTGACTGCAACCAATTCCGCCCCCTCAATCTCCTGCAGCGACTGGACATGACGAGGCGCAACCCGGCCACAGCCTACTAGGCCAAAGCGCACATTCTCTAGCCCCATTGCATTCGTAGCCAGAGTTCAAGATTTAACCAGCGCCACAAGTGACTGTGATTCAAGCTCCGGGAGTTGAGTTCACTCTCAACTCGTTCTTGCAGTCCTTCGCGCCGCAGGTAACGTTTCGCCCGTGCATCTGGAGCAAGCAATAACTGGGTAATTTTCGCCCGGCCTAATCGTAGCCAATCCCCCTCCGGCGCAGGGAAGCCGACCTTCTCTCTTCGCCAGCGGATTTTATCCGGCACGAGTTCTGCCATTGCCTCTCGCAAAACCCATTTGCTCCAGCCTTGATTGATTTTCAGGCTCGCTGGAAGCTGTAGTGCAAACTCAACCAGACGATGGTCTGTAAAGGGGATTCGCGCTTCGATGGAGTGTGCCATCGAATTTCGATCCTCATAGCGCAGCAATTTCGGCAAGGAATGAAAAAGGGTATCAGCGCGTAGACGCGCATTCAAATTCCGCGAGCGTAATCCGTCTTGCGCCGGCCATTCTCGCCAATCATTGCGGGCTGCAAAATCGGGAACAAGGGCGTCGAATGCGACTTTATCGCGCCTTCGCCTCATATTCGTTTGCAAGGAGGCCGGAGCAAAGGCATAGTACATCGCCCGGGCGACGCTTGCGCCCAGCGGACTATCACTCATTCTCGACGAAGCTCGCATCGATGTGAGTGCCCGCAATCCTCGACCGGTTCGCAACAATTCACCTTGGTACAGAGGCGCATAGTTCGGATAACCAGCAAAAAGCTCATCGGCAGCTTGCCCATCCAACAGGACGGTCACTCCATTCTGTTTGGCCAAGCGCATAACGGCCCATTGTGAAAACACAGTTGCCCCTGCCACAGGCTCGTCCTGGAAACGAACCACAGCTTCGAGATCAGCCCAAAACTCAGCGGATGAAGGCGAAACTTGAAATGCTGCCGCTCCCGTGGCTTGGTGGATACTCTCTGCATATGGACGCTCGTCAAACACGCCTGAGTAATACGCTGTAAAAGTCCGCTGTTGTTCACCGATCTGGCCGCTGCCAATAGTCCCTTCGCGGAGATGCTGATTGACCAATGTAACCACGCTAGAAGAATCAAGTCCCCCACTCAAACAACTGCCAATGGGAACATCACTTCGCAAGCGGAGACGTACTGACTCTGCAAGTAATTCCCTCAGCGTCGAAGCTGCATCTTTAGCAGCCTCGTTGCGCTCTTTTTGATCACTCGGAGACCACCACTGACGAACTGAAATCCGCTCAAGCTCTACAATTATGTAGTGGCCGGGAAGCAGTTTGTTAATCTCCGCAAAGAAGGTCCCGGCAGAATGATCGAGTTCGGCCCAGGCCAGATAATCGTAAATAACACCCTCATCCGGGTACACCTGCGCAAAGTGAGTCAGCGCCTTGGGTTCGGAGGCAAACACAAAATTCGTTCCATCCCAGCGATAGTAAAAAGGCTTCACCCCCAGGCGGTCTCGGGCACAAAAGAGGCGCCGCTGCTTTGCATCCCATATAGCAAATGCAAACATGCCATTGAATCGTTCCAAAGCATGGATGCCCCACTCTTGATAGGCGGCCAGAACAACTTCGGTATCCGTGCCCGAACGAAAGCGATGGCCGCAAGCACCTAGCTCGGCGCGCAACTCCAAATAGTTATAGACCTCGCCGTTATAAGTTATCCACAGATCGCCCTCTGCGTAGGATAGAGGACCATGCCCGTTTTCACTTAGATCGAGGATCGCCAGCCGTCGGTGTCCAAATGCCAGGTCGCGAGTTCCGTGGTGCGAATGGAGGGTGTGCAGATTAAGTGCGGGGTGCGTGTCCGGCCCGCCAGCCGGGTGCGATTTTCGCGATACTGTGTCTACCAACAAGTACCCTTCGTCATTTGGCCCCCGGTGACGCAATGAATCTGTCATCCGCTGCAAAGTATGCGGATCGACTGAACGACCATCTGTATGCCAGATTCCTGTGATTCCACACATCGCGTTCAGCCCTGGGCCTTCCATAGAGCAGAAGACGAATTCATATCTTGCGGCCGATACGGTTCACTAGGAGACAGGGAGAGGAGGGAGAGATAAGAACATCGCTTAAACATCTCTCTACATCTGATAAATCCATCAAGAGGAAACAGCTATCAAGTCAGTATAAATTTCATTCACGCGTCGCGATTGTTCTTTCTTGTCAGCAAACTTGCTGAGGACGCGCTTTCCATTCTCGACGACTCGTGACCGTAAATCTTCTTGACTCGCAACCCAGGTCATGGCGTCGGCTAACACTTGTGGGTCGTCAAGCGCGACAAACTTACCCGTCAATGCTTTTTCAATCAATCCAACATATTGTGGCAAATTACCTAATATGAGGAACGAGCCACATGCCAATGATTCGAATATTGTCAGTGGTAGACCATCGGATATAGGAATAGAGATCGTAGCGTCTGCGAGCGCGTAGTAACTGGGCATATCCGCGAATGCTATTTCGCCGACATATCGTATTTTGTCGGCAATACCCAGTTTGACAGCCTGACTTCTCAATTCCTGAACGTAAGCCGCATCCGCAAAGATTTCTGCCACAATCAACACAGCGAGTCCATCGTACTGACTAACAAAGGATGCAAAAGCATCTAGGATTACGTGCTTGTTGTACATTGGCGATGCCAGCCTAGGATCGAAGAAGACAAGTGCTTGAGCGGGAATGTCAAGCTTCTTCTTGAGTTGTTCAGTATTCAGATCCGGACGAAAGCGCTCCAGGTCGATTCCCCAGGTGATACGCTTTATCTTCGACTGATAATCACCAATTTGTGCTAAAGCTGAATCAATATGTGCAGCCTCTGCCGTGATACAACTTGCATGATCGAGCAGTTGTTTTAATAAGGGGCGTGTGACACTGTTCAGACCGCCTTGTTCAGGGAGCACATCCCTGCCCCAAACACTCACGACTACCGGATAAAAACTTCGCAAAATGAATGTTCGAAGTCCTTGAAACCCGAAGTGCACATGAATGAGATCAGGTTCACTCTTGCGAATCGCGTCTGCCAGAGAAAATGGTGATGTCAGTATGCGCCCGACACGTCCGCCGAGCTTTGGTGCCGCGAAGGACCTTACCTCCGGCAGACTCGCCTTCGGCCAGGAGAACCAACTGATCTCGTGCCCAAACTGTTGGCCTACCCTCCCGCGCTCTCGAGCAATTGGACTGAGCGAATTCGCTACGATTAGAATTTTTGCCATTCGCTAACATTATTATTATTAACATTGAGATTACGCATGCTCATTTGTTGTGAACAAGAATATCTGCGATGCGCTGCGCTGCATGGCCGTCGCCGAATGGATTGATTGCGCGGGCCATGGCCGCATGTGCATCCGGATCATCAAGTAGTTTAATTGCCTCCCGGATGATGACCTGGGGATCTGTGCCGACGAGCTGGGCGGTACCTGCCTCGATTGCTTCCGGGCGCTCGGTGACCTCCCGCATTACGAGAACAGGAACCCCCAGGCCGGGCGCCTCTTCTTGTACTCCACCCGAATCCGTGAGAATCAAATGCGCGCGTCCCATCAAGTGTACGAACGTCAAATAGTCGGCGGGTGCAAGCAGCTCTACATTTGGCTCAGCCCCTAGCATTTCATATGCCGGTTTGGCAATGTTTGGGTTGCGGTGTACCGGATAAATTATGTATACGTCATCCCGATGGGAAAGTTCGCGTAACGCTGCAAGAATATTTCGGATTGGCTTGCCATGGTTCTCACGCCGATGAGCTGTAACCAGAAGGAGTTTTCGCTCGGATGGTACTTGAGGTAATCGTCCGTTCGGCAGACGCTGGATGATTGTCTGCAAGGCATCCACAACCGTGTTGCCCGTAACATGGATCGATTCCGAAGCGATTCCCTCTGCAAGCAGGGCAGCGCGTGCAGTTTCTGTGGGGGCAAAGTGTAAATCGGCGATGTGGTCGGCTAGAACACGATTGAGTTCTTCCGGGAAGGGGTTCATCCGATCATGTGTGCGCAGACCTGCCTCGACGTGCCCGACCCGAACTCGACTGTATGCCGCTGCAATGGAGGCCCCCAGCACAGTAGTGGTATCACCTTGTACAAGAAGCCAGTCGGGTTTGACCTTCTGCAATACCGGCTGCAGGTGCTGTAAGACCTCGGCGAGCACATCGGTCGGAGACTGGTCTGCCTCCATTACATCCAGGTCAAAGTCCGGCGCGATGTCGAAAACTTCGAGCACCTGATCCATCATCTCGCGATGCTGGGCAGTGGCAACAACGAGCGATTCGACACCCGGTTGCACATCTAAGGCAGCAACTACTGGCGCCATCTTCACAACCTCAGGGCGCGTGCCGATTACGGTGAGAATTTTCATCAGTGATCAGTTGCCAGTAATCAGTAGTCAGTGCTCAATGGCTGGTAAATTACTAAATACCGACAACTGATTACTGTCAATACGCGCCCTGTCCACGGATCACGACTCCAATTGTTTTGAAGAGAATTTTCAAATCCAGCCAGAGTGAGTAATTGCGGATGTAGTACAGATCGTATTGTGTATTCAGATGCATAGGGAGATCGCTACGCCCATTCACCTGCCACCAACCAGTTATCCCTTGCGGTGCGGCCAAACGCTGACGCTGCCAGGGCTCGTATTGCTCCACAATGAACGGTATTTCCGGTCGCGGACCCACCAGAGTCATGTCACCTTTGAGAACATTGAGCAATTGGGGAATTTCATCGAGACTCGTTCGGCGTAGAATTCGTCCAACGCGAGTGATGCGCTCATCCTCAGCAGATTTATAGAAAAGCTTTCCATCAGCGGATCGAATCTGGGGTGGTGTCTGTTTCTCGGCATTGGCAACCATCGTTCTGAATTTAAACATTTCGAATAAGCGTCCATTTTCACCAACGCGGCGCTGACGATACAACACACTGCCCGATGAGTCCAACCGAATTGCCACTCCAATCAGGATCAGTAAAGGCCAAAGTATAACCAGGACAAATGTAGTAAACCCAAGATCAAAGAGTCGTTTTATTAGTAATGCCGGGCCGTCAATGCTAGGTTCACGCAAGCCAATGAGTGGCAAGCCATCCAACGAATCGACACTCGATTGGACCATAACCAACTTGAAGAAGTCCGGCAACAACCGCACGCGCACAGGCAAAGCCTCCAGAGCAAAGACAAGGGCCTCAACAAGCTGGTATGCCTCTCCGGGCAATGCGAGCAGCACTTCGTCGATCCCATATTGCACAGTAAGATCGGGCACTTCGGCCGGTGTACCGAGGATCGGCAATTCCAGGGGACCATTTGATGCCATACCGTTGGAATCTGCCCAACCGACGACTTCTACTCCACCACCTTTACGTAAGAGCGCACGTCCCACGGCAACTGCCGGATCTCCCGTCCCCACAATGATGATGCGACTGAGCGGGCTGCCGCTCTCCCGCCACCGCCGAACATAAGCCCCGGCAACAAGTCTCAGCCCAGCCAAAAACGCCAGATCGAAAACAAGCAGATAGCCAACGAGTAAACGGGGCGTATCGCGAAAGCTGAAATATAAGACTCCCGCGAAAACAAACGCCGAAACCAGCACTGCAGCTAGTAACGTCCGCGCACTACCTACCGGCCAGCGTTCTGGTCGCACATCGTACACAGAGAGGGTCAGGAAAACTGATCCCCAGACAACAGCCACAAGAAGATGTAGTGTGGGGTTGAGAAATGTATTTACCGAATCGAGAGTTCGCCCGAGCGGCAGATACAGACGTGCCTGGTCCGCCAGAAATAGAGCGATCTGCGTTGCAACAGCATCCGCAATTACGAGAAAAATAACCAGGCGTCGGAGTTTCCCAAACATAATCTACGTCTGATTATAGACTGTCAAAAATGTAACCGTCAATCGAACTGAAGTCAGGTGCCTGGCACTTTAAGTGCCAAGAACCTTAAATGGGGGATAGCGAGGCTTGATCTGCTTGAACACGCAATTGACCGCAGCCTGCACTTATGTCGATGCCACGCCGAATTCGGATGGTACATGGGATGTGAGCAGTCTCTAAAATGTCCCGGAAGGCCTGTGCGCGCTCCCGGCTGGATGCGGCTCCCGCGTAATCATTCGTTGGATTGAGAGGGATGACGTTCACATGACAGCGCATGCCCTTGAGTAGAAATGTTAGGGCCTGCGCTTGTTCCGTAGAGTCGTTTACATCGTGGATAAGGGCCCATTCGAATGTGATGCGTCGTCCGGTCGAATTGACATATTCTTTACACGCAGAGATCAGTTCCTGTAATGGGTAGCGTTTGTTGAGGGGCAGCAGCTCAGCACGCAAGGCATCTGTGGCGGCATGCAACGAAACTGCCAGATTGAATTGCCGTTGCTCGGAGGAGAAACGTTCAATGGCAGGGATAAGTCCTACCGTGGAGATAGTAAAACGACGGGCACCAAAATTGAAACCAACCGGATCGTTCAGGCGATCAAGTGCGGCCAAAGTGGCATCGTAGTTATGAAAGGGCTCCCCCATTCCCATTACTACGACATTGGTCAGCCGCTCCCCAGATGCCTGAAGATTCCGTGCGCACCACAACACTTGTTCGACGATCTCGCCTGTTGTCAGGTTTCGTTCGAAGCCCATCTGCCCGGTTGCACAAAAAACGCAACCCATAGCACAACCGGCTTGTGTGGAGATGCAGGCGGTACGACGTTGGCGATACGTCATCAGAACGGTTTCGATCTGACGATCGTCCGAAAGCGCCAGGAGAAGTTTATGCGTACCCCCATCCTGTGAACGCGCCTGCGCCATCAACTGCAGGCTTCCGATATTCATTTCCTGACCGAGTTGCGTGCGCAGCGTTTGCGGCAGGTCGGTCATATCATCAAATGAAGTTTTCAAATCCTGATAGAGATTCCGCCATATCTGCCGAGCCCGATATGTAGGTTCTCCCAATTCTAGGAGCCGTTGCTGGAGTTCTGCAGACGAGAATTCGTAAATATTTTCAGACATGGGTGATTCCAGAAAGCTCCGACCCTGAGCAGTCGAAGAATTATTTTTTGGTGATGTTTGCCAGGACGCTCTGGACTGCTAACTTCATGGTACTGTCGTTAACAGCGGAACTCTCGGCCTCGCGGCAATCTTGCTCCGCGGCTTCGAAGTCGCCGAGTTGAGCCGCTGCCTCGGCCAACAAGAGCAAAAGATATTCCTTCACTCTCAACTGCATTGAAATTTCTCAGATACTAGCCAAGTTTACCTGCAAGTGTTTTCAACGACCAACAGTTAATTCTTGAGGCCTGCAGTCACTTCAGGTAGTCCGGGGAGAACATATGTTGGCTGGATCGGGCTGCTTTCCACCATATGGCCAGTCGAAATGCCAGTCAGCACGAGCAGGCTGTCCAATCCTGCACGCACCGCCCCGGCAATGTCTGTATCCAGACGGTCGCCAATCACGAGTGTATCAACCGTTCCGGCCTGCATTATCTCTAATGCTTGGTTGTAGAGCTCTGGTTCAGGTTTCCCAATGATGCGTGGAGTAACGCCGGTGGCGACTTCAAGAGCAGCCAGGATTGCTCCGTTGCCTGGCACAACGCCCCTTTCCGATGGAAAACTCGAATCTGGATTTGTACCAATAAAACTTGCGCCAGCATTTATATGAAGGGCAGCAAATGTAAGTTTATCCCAGTTTAATTGACGATCCAAACCAACCACGACAGCATCGACGTCTTCATCCGCTGCTTCAATGTTTTCCGCTGCGAGGGCCGCGAGTAATCCGTGCTCCCCTATTGGGTAGACACGCAAATTGGACACATTCTCCTGAGCGATGAGATGCGCAGTTGCAACCGCCGAAGTGAGAATTTCATTATCAGAAATCTCGATGCCATATTCTACAAATCGACTGACATATTGGTCGGGCGAGCGTGTGGCATTATTTGTTGCCAATACAAATCGCCGGCCTGTTGCACGTAGAGTCGCAAAGAACTCCTGCAGCCCGGGCAATGGTATTGTGCCTTCCCAAAGCACACCATCCATGTCAATAATGAAATTGCGATAGCGATGGAGACTGGTCAAGTGCTGAAAATACTAAGGAGCAGGTTAATGGAAGGAGGGCGACAAGATGTCGCCCTCACTGTCATTATCATTGGAGGAAGTTATCGTTAGGCCACTGCTGCGATTCCAGCCTCACCCCATCCGACCACATCACCTTCGGAATCCAGGAGCAATGGCCGGGCGTGGCCCGAGATTACATCGTGGTTGACGATGATACGCGAAACATCGGAACGTGATGGTACTTCATACATTGTATCCATCAGAACTGATTCGACGATCGAACGCAAACCACGTGCCCCAGTCTCGCGCTGTAGAGCTTCTCGTGCGATTGCATCTAGGGCTGTGTCTGTGAATACCAACTCGACATCATCATACTCGAAGAGCTGCCCGAACTGACGAATGATGGCATTGCGAGGTCGCACCAAAATCTCCCGCAGTTCTGCCTCGCTTAACAAGTCCACGCTGGACATCACCGGCAGGCGTCCCATCAATTCCGGGATCATTCCATATTCCACCAGATCTTCAGCAGCGACATGTTGTAACAACTCAGCTTCGGCAGGCAGAGCATCCCCATCGGTTGCGCTTACGAAGCCCAGCCGACCTTTCGCTCCCACACGACTGGCCACAATTTCTGGAAGGCCATCGAATGTACCGCCGCATACAAACAGAATATTGCGCGTATCGATTTGAATAAATTCCTGCTGCGGATGCTCTCGTCCACCACGGGGAGGCACATGTGCGACTGTTCCTTCAATAACTTTCAATAAAGCCTGCTGCACGCCCTCACCGGAGACATCGCGCGTAATCGAGGGATTCCCCGCCATTTTCCGCGCGGTCTTATCAATCTCGTCGATATAGACAATGCCCTTTTCTGCACGGCTCACGTCATATTCAGCTGCCTGAATCAGGGGCAGCAGGATGCTCTCGACATCATCGCCAACATAGCCAGCCTCGGTGAGAGAAGTAGCATCGGCAATACAAAAAGGAACATCAAGGATACGCGCGAGGGTATGGGCCAGCAGTGTCTTGCCGCAACCAGTTGGCCCGATCAGAAGGATGTTGCTTTTATCAAGCTCAACGTCTTCGTCGGTATTCTGGTGTGCGATGCGTTTGTAGTGATTGTATACCGCGACGGATAGCGTGCGCTTGGCTGGGTCCTGACCAACAACCCATTCATCCAGATGCTGATAAATAACTTGGGGAGCAAGAAGTTCTTGTGGGGCTACTTGGAATTCCAGTGCCTGTGCAGCAGCATTGTGTTCTTCTGCAATTATCTCGCGGCAGGATTCCACACACTCTTCGCAAATGGCAATATCGTATGGCCCGCTCACAACGCGGCTGGCATCACTCTCCCACCGGTTGCAAAAAGAACAGCGCCGGATTTGTGGTTCAACCCGGCGCTTGCGTTTATTTTCCATTCGTGCCATTTGATTCGGCCGTTTTCTCCGCTTGCCCCGCTGGTTCCAGCAATTTGTCAACCAGTCCGTATTCGACGGCGTCTTCGGCGCTCATCCAGAAATCTCGTTCTGTATCACGCTCGATGACCTCCAGGGGTTGCCCTGTGTGTTGGGAGAGGATCTGATTCAGACGACTCCGCAAACGCAGGAACTCCCTAGCCTGAATTTCAATATCTGTAACCTGACCCTGTGCACCGCCCAAAGGTTGGTGAAGATGAAGCGTAGAATTGGGAAGTGCGTAACGCTTACCCTCTGTTCCAGCAGTCAATAGTACTGTTCCAAAACTGGCTGTCATGCCAATGGCATATGTCGCAATGGGCGCGCGCACGAGTTGCATGGTGTCATAGACGGCCATGCCCGCATAGACAGATCCTCCCGGCGAGTTGATATACAGGTTAATCTGGCGCTCCGGGTCTTCCTGATCAAGATATAGAAGTTGTGCGACAATCAGATTCGCAACCTGATCGTTGATCGCAGAGCCAAGAAATACAATCCGGTTTCGCAAGAGCAAAGAGTAAATATCGTATGCTCGCTCGCCGCGACCGGTCGTTTCAATTACCATCGGAACTATACTTTGCAACTCGTCCATGAAATTACTACCCTTTCGTCTAAGACATATCTACACCCACGTCGAACGAACATGAGCGGAACTGCAGATTTTCGATAGTTAGTCTACCGCTTCTTCAACCTTCTCCCCATCTTCCTGGACTGCTTTTTCAACGACGTCTTCCTCCGAATTTGGCTGAGCGACTTCGTCATCAGAATCTTCGGAGCCATCGATTTCTACCGCATCTTCGTCAGCTTCCTTTCCAACTAGGTCCAATACCTTTCAAATAAGGGCCAAAGCTTGCCGGAAAGGTTGTCGGGGTTGGGGCCAGTGATAATGCTCCGGCTGTTTCAGGCGGAACTTTGACATCTTGCGTTTGACTACACGCGGGTTTGAACGGGCACGGCGGAGAGGCAGACGAACGTCAGCGATGTCATGCAACAAGCGGTCATAGAGTTGGCCGAGTTGGTCAACGGCCGTCTTTTGAAACTCGGCGAGCGTGTCGCGCACGAGTTCGAGTGCATGCACAAAGCTGAGTTGGTCGGGATCGAGACCGGTGCGTTGGGCAGCCGCATGCATCAGGAAGCGGATGATGAAGTGTGCGATGAGCAGGCCATACAGTTCCTGAATGACCCCGACCGGCTTGAGACTGCGCAGCGGGCGTCCGGCCAGACGTTGATGGGTGTCGACTTCATCGATGACCAATTCGATTTCCCAGCGTTCGTGATAAGCTCGCGCGAGTTCCAGGGCTGGGAAGGCTTCGGGGTTCAGCAAGGTGGTAACCAAGCGGTGCACTTCACCGTAACCGGGGAGTGCCGGGTCACTTATGGTGTATTCGACGATGCGCACCAGGAGGCGCTCGCCCCGCTTGCGGCGCTGGTAGTCGGAGGGGGTCAGGTAGGCGGTGTAGGAGCCATCTGGCAATGGACAGCGGGACATGGGCTGGAAATCGGCTCAAAATGTGTCCCCCGCGCTCCAAAACCATGCGCAGCATGTCATAATCATGAAACCCACGGTCCCACATCACCAACATGCCCATCTCGACCGAGCGCAACAGGCGAAAACCACCTATGCGCTCGCTGGTGTGGCAAGGCCAGAAGCCCGCATCGACAATCGTATGCGTGCCGCACTCGACCAGATACACCCCTTGCACCTGCGGAAAAACGCTCTGGCCGCGCGGGCTGTGGTGCCGTCCAAAAGCCGCCGCATTCTCCGGCGTGTCAGCCACATCTTCAACCGTGCCATCGATGGCCATCAGGCGCAATCCAAAGAGGAACGCGCCGGCTGTCTCCGTCGTAGCTATCGGTCGACATACATGCCGAAACAAACGCACGACCGGTCGAGCACCCAGTTGATAGCGCCGATAGGTAATCGCACTGTCTTTCGGTACCGCGTATTCCGGATTGTTCCAGATGTACCGCAACCCCTGGGCGATCTTACGCATTACCCGCCCCAGAGAAGATTGCGTGTAGATGTTCATTGTGATGATTAAAAACACTGTCACGACCAGATTCAATTTGCGCTCGCGTTGCGTTTTCAAGCCTTCTGCCTCCAACGCTGCTTCGACCACATCTGGCGGAATAACCCGGCTCAGGCTTGTAAATGTCAGTTCCCGGCAAAACTTGCTCTCGATGTCAACCTCGCGTAATCTGTATCCCATCAGGTGGCCCCCTGGCATCTTGCGAATTTGTATATCTCACAAGTATGCCTCGGGTGCCACCTGTTTGCTTATTTGAAAGGTATTGCAACTAGGTCTCCTTCCGAATCCGGCTCAACGCCTTCTTCTTCAGATTCTTCAGAGCCATCGACTTCTGCCATATCTTCGCTTTCGGTGGCATCTTCCGCTGTTTGGGTTGGTTCTTCACCTTTCGCTACTGATACCAACCATTCCACTGCTCGGCCCGACAACAAGTCCATGTGGACGGAATGCCGTCCAGACCCAGCACCGAGGGCTTTGCGGATTTCGTCGGCAGCATCGCCAAAGACCGCTGCGGTTCGATCAATTTGCTCGTCGATATCCTCATCTTTGACTTCGAGTTCTTCAACTTCGATCACCTTGCCAAGTATCAAGCCGCGTTTCAGGCGATCTGCAGCCTCGGGTTCCAATTCAGCGCGAAATTCTTCCTCGCTTTTATTTTCAAGCTTCAGATAGTCTTCGAAACTCATGCCGCGGCCTTCTGCCCGTTTCTTCTGTTCTTCGAGCATGTCGTTAACCTGGCGATTGAGAACCGAAGGGGCATATGTAACCGCTGCGCCCTCTACTACGGCATCCATCACTGCAGTGGCATATTCCTCATTGCGACTGGCCTCCGCCTGACTTTGCAAGATCTCACGGATCGCAACGCGCAAATCCAACATCGTCTCAAAATCGCCACCGACCAGTAACGCAAAATCGTCATCCGCTTCCGGGAGCGTTTTTGTTTTAATGCCATGACACGTGACGGTGAAGTGGACGTTCTCCCCCGCCAGGCTGGCATTCGAATAATCCTCGGGAAATGCATGGTCGAAGGTACGCTCTTCTTCGGCTGCGATACCGACGATATGTTCGTCGAACCCGGCCATCGGCCACTCGCGTTCGTCGCCGAGATTCATTTCAACGTCCTTATCGTCCATGAGTTCATCGGCGTCATCTCCCTCACCAATGTCCCCACGCACATCGAGCGTAACTATATCTCCTATCTCGGCCGGTCGATCCGCCGGTTCCAGGACCGCGTGCCCTTCGCGTAGGTTAAGCATCGCTTCATTCACCGCCTCGTCCTCAATTTCGACTTCTTCGAAGTCTTTACGGACATCACGATAATTGCCGAGGTCAACTTCTGGTTGCAATGGCACATTGAAGATCAGCTTAAGTGGGTCAAACTCTGCATCCACCAATTCACCCGGCCCACCGGCGTCCAACTCAGTGCTATCCATTGCTTCTTCGTATATCTTGGGGCCCAAGTCTTCCAGAACTTCTTCCATCAGCACGCCTTCACCCAGGTAGCGCACAACGACCGGATAGGGAGCTTTACCTTTGCGGAAACCGGGAATATTTGCCTGCCGAGACAAACGTCGTGCGGCAGCGTGCTTGGCTTTATCCACACGGTCGGGATCGACTTCAATTGTAAGTTGTACTTCGTGTTGTTCGAGATCTTTTGTTTCAATGTTCAAGAGAGATGGCAATCTTTCTTTGAAATAGGATACAAGAATTTCCTTCGATTTCGCTCAATTAAAAAGAGCCACATCGAAGAAAAATCGAATATTGTATTATTTTTCCTGTATGGTCGCGGATTATAGCATGCGCGCGTTAGAGCTATATATGAGCAGGGTAATGAACCGAAAGGGTCCATTACCCATTATGGGGAAGGCGGGACTCGAACCCGCACGGGATTACCCACGTGATCCTAAGTCACGCTCGTCTGCCAATTCCGACACTTCCCCGCGCGCAAAATTATAGCATGCTGGATTGTTTTCCTTTGGCTGATTAGCCTGAATTTTATATGTGTTGTGCTACCGTAAAGGTAATTGCGATGCAATTGAACTGTGCTATCATTCGCTCGATTTACAAATAATCCACAAAATACCTTGCTACAAGCACCGCAATTCACTTACCACCGATATCCAATAACGCATGGTCAATCCACCAGAAACCATCTCGCCGGAAGACACAAAAATTCTCATTGTGGACGATGAGGCTTCCAACCGAGATATTTTCACGCAGTTTCTGAAACTCGAAGGGTTCCAAGTCTATAGTGCCGTTGACGGCGAAGACGGTCTGCAAAAGATCGAAGAAATTCACCCTGATTTGGTGCTTCTTGATATTCTCATGCCGCGTGTGGATGGCTATGAAGTCTGTCGCCGCATCAAAGACAATCCAGAGACACTCTTTCTACCAGTGGTGATGATCACCGCCTTGCGTGGCTCGGAAGAGAAGATCAAAGGTGTGGAAGTCGGTGCGGACGACTTTCTCTCAAAACCGTTCAACAACTTGGAATTGGTAACTCGGGTAAATTCGTTACTGAGGGTAAAATCCTTACACGATGCCTTGGAAGGTTACAACCGCGAATTGGAAGCACGCGTCACGGAGCGTACTGCCCAGCTAGAGAAGGCTCTCGACGAACTGCGCGAACTCGACCGCCTGAAGTCTGACTTCATTGGCAATGTATCCCACGAATTGCGCACGCCCCTGCTGCACGTGAAAGGCTACGTCTCTCTGTTGGCGGATAAGACGCTTGGTCCGCTCACCGAGGAGCAAAAAAATGGATTGGCGACCACGCACAAAGCGGTCGGCACGCTCGAACAATTGATAGACGATATTGTCGATTTTGGCGGCACTGCCCAGACGAATTTGTTTCTGGATGCAGTGCAAGTGCAGGATGCGGCGGAATTAGCCCTTGAAGTTCTTCAATCCACCAATGAGCTGAAGAATACAAATATTGGAATTGTCTGCGAGCCGAACATTCCGCGTGTGCAAGCAGACAAGAAGGCCCTCTCGCGTATTATGCGTCATTTGCTGGACAATGCTGTGAAGTTCAGTCCGCAGGGCGGAAATATTTCGGTACGTGGCCGCATGAATCCGGATACCGGCAAAGTGCGTGTGGAAGTGCAGGATCATGGCATCGGCATTCCCCAGGATCAATTGGAAAACATCTTCGAATCTTTTTATCAGGCGGACGGCTCTACCACGCGCCGTTACAGCGGCACAGGAATCGGCCTGGCGATTGTTCGGCAATTGCTGGAAAAGCACGACTCAACGATTGAAGTAGAAAGTGAAGTTGGGGTTGGCAGCACCTTCTCGTTCGAACTACAAGTTGCCACTGAAGAATTGTAAAGAGACAAACCCCTCAACAACTCTGTTCCACTGCGGCCTCCGGAAGTAGCACATCTTCCATCTGACCAGTAGACTATAAAGGGTCGAACTGCGCTGAACTGCGCATTTGTCCGGCGTTCAGCAACACGCGAGTATCACGCAGTTGCGCAAGGTGCGCCCGATCATGGTCGAGCCAAATCGAGACAAGTTCTGCAAGGTGCGTCGGGCCGAAGATGGCATGGCGCGCGCGTCGCTCCCAATCGGAAGCTGATAGTCCAGCGAGAGTATCGCTCGTCTGCTTGCGAGCCTTTATGAATTCTCTCAGGGCTTTCGGGCCGTCTTCTTTCAAATAAATCCGCTCATGAGCCCAGGCATCAGGGCTTACCGCAGAGAAAAACGGCTCTGTCTCGGAAAGCATTCGCTCTACACGCGGTTGATTTACTTCAAATTCAAAATCACGCAGATGGCAGACGATTTCCACTAACGCCCCCTCATCTGGTGCAGGTCTTTCACTCCATAAATACTCCGGCAGATCGTGGAAGACATCTGCTACTGCGCCGGGGATCGCCCGCGTGTGTGCCGGATACCAATCGTTGCGAAAAGGTGGCGCAAGGCTCCGTTGCAGACAGTCATCGGTGCTTGCCCAAGTGAGAAAATCAATTAAATTTCCCTGCCCGACGAGGCCTGCCGGGCGAGGCTCGCGCGGCGCTTGTGCAGGTGAAGCAATCCAATAGGTGGCGATACCGGCGTCATTCGCAGCAACGATGTCACTGCGCCAATTGTTTCCCACCATCAGCGCTTCTTCCGGGCGGCGTCCAAGCATGGCAAGAATTTCGGCGAAGTATTCCGGGTGCGGTTTGGAAAAGTGCATGCGCTCCATGGATGTCACCAGCGCATAAGGAAATTCGTCCATTCCCACACCAGCCCACTGCAACCGTTGTGAGATTGCATTCAATGGAAAGAGTGGATTTGTCGCAATCACAATCTCAAAACCCGCTTCAACTGCCCACTCCATTAGCATACGTGCCGCCGGGCGCGAATTGACCAGTGATTGCAGTGCTGGATAATTTTCTGCATAGAAAGAATCGATTACAGGTCGTAGTTCAGGTTCTGATGCTCCAATGGCCGGAAAGAATGCCTCGCTGAAGGCGCGTTGTAGTGTTTGTTCCGGATTGACATTTTGAACCATCGCTCGTGTTCCGATCATTAACTCACGAGCGAACCGTTTTTCACTTTTCTCACCGGCGGCGTATCCTGAAATTGCCTGCAGATATGCAGGCACGAATGTCGATGTGTCATTGTCCAGCAGTGTGTCATCGAGATCAAAAAGCAAGGTGCGGATCATTAAGGATTTTCGCCCCCTTCACCAAACAACTGCTGCAGCAATGGATTATCTGCATGACAATGTCCGCAACCAATCTCCGGTTCGGGCACCTCACATAACATTTTCCTACACCAGGTTGATATATCCATGCGCTTGTTAAGTCCCAGGAAACCCTTGTTAATGCGCCCTTCCAGCAGCAGATGTTCGCAAGAATTTGCGCGCTGAATTCCCGGCACCGGACAATTCTTACACACTACTGCCGCCCAGTTCTTTTCCGTCCCCGAGCGGATTGCCAGTCGGCATTCCTGCGTATCACGCCCGCGATTAAAATCTTCGTAGTAAAAACGGCACTCAGCGCCGTAAGGAGTCTGCATGGTACTCAATCAACAAAACAGGTAGACCAATGTCTACCTGTGCCACCCTTCTTTATCAATTCTTCCAAGCTCAGGCGCGAGACAGATATTCACCTGAGCGGGTATCTACTCTAATTGTATCGCCTTCGTTGACGAACAAGGGCACCGTGACATGCAAACCCGTTTCGGTGCGCACCCGCTTCGTGGCGCCGGTTGCTGTATCGCCTTTGACAGCCATTTCGGCTTCATCAACTTTCAAGTCCACAGCGGTTGGTAATTCAATATCCAGCGGTTCTGACTCATAAACGACAAGTTTGACATCCAACCCTTCCTTCAAGTACGGAATAACATCTTCGAGTGCGCCCACGTTCAGGCCGGGTTGTTCGTAGGTTTCCTTGTCCATGAAGTAATACACATCGCCATCGTTATATAAATACTGCACGATGCGTGTATCCAGCCGTACATCCTGCACCCGGTCGCCGGAGTTGTAAGTCCGTTCTGTTATCGCTCCGGTGCGCAGATTGCGCACTTTTGTACGGATGGTTGCTTTACCACGTCCGGGTTTATGGTGTTTATATTCGATTACTTTATAGAGATTGTTTTCCAACTCGAAGGTCACGCCTTTGCGCAACTCATTTACATCGATCATTCAGACCTCAAACAAAATAGGAATTGGGCGTGATTATAACCGCGTGGGCGATCTCTCGTCAATTTGTTTATTCAGATATTCAGAGATTAACCGCGCAGCTTACTTCTCCTGCGAAGAAATTACTAGATAAAGCGCGTCGTTTTCAAGGCGTTGTCCAGCAGCGTCGAATGCTTCTGGGCGGGAGCCATCGGCGGGATTAAAAAGACCGACTTCAACCTGATAGCAACCATCGCTAGAAAAAGCATCCAATGGGATTAAGCGCGTGTCGCGGAATCGATCGTTTGCCTGCCAGAGCCAGAATGGAAACATGCGCCTAAGCGGTGGGCCGTCTGCCAGCCCGAGTACGTTACCATTGCAATCGAGGGCATGGGCAAAGACTTCCTCCCCGGTCGGCTCGCGCACATTCCAATCCAGAGTGAGTGCAATCGCTGCACCCGCAAGCCGCACGGCAGCGGATTCGAGCAATACTCTCTTGGCGAAAAATGTCGCTGTCGGAGCTTCACTTGGGGCGGCCCCCTCCAATTTCTGGCCTACCCCCAAAAATCTGAGGGGCCCATCGCCATAGGTAACCAACCAGATGTAATCCGCAGCTCGGATGTGCGCCGCAAGTGACTCCCAATCCATGAGCGCGCCCCATACATCAAAATAGTGCTCCCGCGGTTCGGTGTAGATCGGCGGAAAGGCTACACCTTCCACGTCTACTTCCGCGCCGAGGTGGATGGCGGCCAACTGCGCAGGACTCCATACTCCGGGTAGACCACCACACCTTCGTGCACTATGGGATAGGATACTTCGACTCGCGCGAGCCAGGTGGTTGGATTGACGATCAGATGCTGATCTGTCGGATTCGCCTGTACGGCAGTTTCGAACGCCCTTTACAGGCGCAAGCGCACGTTGATGCAGTTGGACTTCTGCAACGATATGCCGGATCGGTACTGCCATGAGCGCTGCGATTGCCAATCCCGCTACCGCCAACAACCCACCCGATTTCGTAATTCGGCGTGAGGCGAGCCGAACAAGTGCAGCTACGGCACCCCCCCCCAGCCCCAGTTCAATTGCGCATTGAGCGCCCAGGGCTGCAACGGGAAAGTTAACGAAATGAAAAAGAAGCCCGCGTTCAGCCATAACTCGTTCGCTTGCAGACCACCAGGCAAATTCCCCCCGGTTCGCATTTTGGGAATATTCAACCAGAGGAGCACAAATAGGAGATTCAAAACGAGAGCCACTACCACAACGACTCCACCACGGCGACGAGTACTGCTCCACCAAGATGTGCCGTTATTTAGCGGGGCGACCAGCCAGAGGACGGCCAATATGCCTGCGACAGCCACGCCGCTCTCGTGGACGAATGGGGCCAGTGCCGCGCAT
Organism: Anaerolineales bacterium; assembly: GCA_965248775.1. Classification (GTDB taxonomy): domain Bacteria; phylum Chloroflexota; class Anaerolineae; order Anaerolineales; family JBHHUI01; genus JBHHUI01. The sequence goes on along the minus strand of OZ252150.1, from coordinate 5,828,599 downwards.
GAAATTGCGATGATTGCCCAACGCCGCCGCCCATGCTGTATGTATTCGAGGAATGACACCCCGGCCGCCAAGGCCAGTAATGCCACAAATAGATGAAATAGAGAGGCCACCAAGGGCACAGCCAGTGCCGCGAAGGGGAAGGCCGTCAGGATGGCCCCGGAACTCCAAGCAAAGACGCCAGCATCCAGCGGTTTTGCCCGACCCGTGGTCAGACGCATGGCCATTGCACCGACCAGCCAACCGTTGGAAACAAGCGCCAGTAAATTCAGGGCATGGTGCGCAACGGTATTGGTTTCACCAAACGAGAGCTTCAACAGCCGCCAGGCTGTAAAACCGAGTGGGCGATAGTAAGGAAATCCGGCAGCTGAACTCCAGATGTCGGCCAACGTCCAGCCTGACATGAAGTTGAAATTGGGGACGTAGTCCCAGAAGAAAGGGAGCCCAACCACCGGCGAGTAGAGCGCCAAGGCAAGAACGGGCGGAGTCAGCCAGCGCAGCCATATAAGGACACGGGGAACTTCAATCGCTCCTATTGCATGGCCGTTTGACGTGCGAACTATTCCTGCTCCAACCACTCCACTGCATGCTGTGGCAACATATCTAATGGTCCAAACTTACGCGTACAGTCAGGCAATGAATCGAGGAATAGTGCCCCATAACGCTTTGTTGTAACACGGGAGTCAAACACAACAACAACACCGCGATCGGATGCTGTTCGGATTAATCGCCCAAAGCCTTGCCGGAATCGCAGAACTGCTTCCGGTACCGAATACTGCATAAAGGGGTTGTCAAACGTATCGCTTCGCGCGGCGACAATCGGATCGGATGGGACATCGAACGGGAGCTTGGCGATCACCAAGACAGAAAGAGCATCGCCGGGGACATCGATACCCTCCCAAAAGCTGCGCGTGCCGAGCAGGACTGCGTTGCCCTTCGCTTTGAAATTTTCCAATAATTGATGGCGAGAGGAGCCGCCGGTCTGATCGTAGAGAATCACCCCGGCGCGTTCCAATGGGCCGCGAATCGCTTGCGCAGTTTGGCGTAACTGCGCGAACGATGTGAACAAGACCAGCGTGCGTCCGCGTGTCGCAGTGCAGAGTTCGATCAAGCCGCTTTCAATTGCGCGTTGATGACCACTGCGATCCCTCGGTTCGGGGATATCAGTCGGCACATAAAGCAGAGTAGAAGCTTTGTAATTAAAAGGCGAGCCCACCGAAAGTTCAGCGGCCATTTCGGCGTTGAGGCGCCCGCGTACGTAATCGAATTCGCCACCGGTTGTGAGGGTGGCGGAGGTCATCACGACCGCTTCTTTGGCGTGCCAAATATGTTGCTCCACGAGCGGCCCAACCGCCAGGGGAGCGCTGTGCAAGGAGAGTCGCTTGCCATCGCTGGAGAGTTCGATCCAGTAGATACGCTCTTCCGAGGGCGTGGATACAAGAGCGTTCATCTGCGCTGCAAATTCGTCCAGATAGCGGGCGTTCGCTCCAAGTGAAAGTATCAGATCATCACGGTCTTCGATGTCGAACTGTTCAAGCTCTCCCAGGCCCCGTGCCACCCGCGCTATGTGTTCAATAACGGGCGAGAGTGTCCGATCCAGATTGCCCCAGCCGAGTTCGACATCTTCCCATTCCGCACGGCTGCGTATGGAGGTGTTCAGGCGCAATTGCAATGCGTAAGCGCTATTGCGGCCCGCCGAGACGGCGTGCACAAATTCCAGAGTGGTATCGAAGAATTGCGCACTGTGAACCATTGCAGTGGAGATAGCATTGAAGGCATCGCCGACTTCGCGTTCAATGCGGCCAAACTTCTGCGGAGGGATGGCTGCCCGACAATTTGACAGCACCTGCCCCAGCAATCCAGCTGTCGGGCCGCCGAGGTCGCGCAGGCGGCGTTCCAACTCATATTGGCGCGCAATAAAACTCAGACCATCCGTAGTGGCTGCCTCCAGATGATGAGACTCATCGACAATCAGATGGTGATATTCCGGCAAAACACGGCTCTCGGAAGCAACATCCGCAAGCAATAATGCGTGGTTCACAACAATCACATGCGCGTTTTCCGCCGCGCGCCGGCTGCGATAGAACGGACAGATAGCGCCCATCTGTGAGACACAACGGTCAGCAGTGCAACCTTCATCCTGTGCTGACAGGCGCGCCCACACTTCACGTTCGCGGTTACCAGTGAGGGTAATTTCAGAGCGATCACCGCCAACCGACTCGGGCAACCAGACTAGCAATTTCCCCAATACGCGCATCTCTTCCGCCGTGCGGGGGCCGTGCCGTCGCAGGCTCTCCAGTCGACGCGGACAGACGTAATTCGATCGACCTTTCAGTAAGGCAGCTTTAAATTCGATGCCGAGCGCCCTCTGCATGGCAGGCAGATCTTTCTCGATAAGTTGGTCCTGCAGGTTGATCGTATTGGTGGAGATCACAACACGCTGGCCATTCTGCCAGGCCCAAAGGATGGCGGGAGCGAGATAGGCCAGACTCTTGCCCGTACCGGTTCCGGCTTCCACCAACAAGTGCTGGCCTTCCGACAGAGAGCGCGCCGTTGCCTGCATCATGCGTACCTGCTCAGGGCGGTGTTCGTATGCCGGAAGTTTTTGGTCGAGCGCCCCGCCCGGTTCAAAGAGCGCTGTGAGTGCCTCGATGTCGAGCGGTTCTGGTGGTTCCTTCCGCAAGAGCTGCAGCGATTCAATTTGCTTGTCCGAAAAGAGCGGAACGCCCAACCCGCTGCGCGATACATATTGCGGACTCGTGAGAGCTTCTTTCGAACGTTCGCGCAACGCTTCCTGCAACGGCCAATCGCCGCCCCACCATTCCAGGTCTTGACCCAGCCTGACTATCTCTGCCAGGATGTCCAGCGGCAATTCGAGTGCCTGCGCGTAGAGTTTGCGATATACGGCATGGGTTGCCCGGGCGTCGTCGAGGGCGCGATGCGTTGCAGGTAACAGCACGCCCAGCGCGGCAGCCAGCGCTCCCAATCCGTAGCGCGCGGCAGCAGGCAGCATCACTGCGGCCATGCCATAGGTATCGAGCCGGTGATTCAGATGTAAGTTGCTATGCTGGCGCAGGAAGCCCAGGTCAAAGCGCACGTTGTGACCGAGGATCGGGTCAGAGCCAATAAAGGCTTCGAGCTCCGGGATCACATCGCGCAGCGCCGGTTGGCGCGCGACCATAGCGTTATTGATGCCGGTGAGTTGTGAAATAAAAGCGGGGATGCGCCGCCCAGGGTTGATTAGTTGGTCGAACTCGTCAACAATGCGGTCGCCTTCAAATTTGACCGCACCAATCTCGATAATAGAGTCCTCTTTGGGGTTGAGGCCGGTAGTCTCGAGGTCGAGAGAAATGATTGAACGGGCCATTCAAGGCCCTTTCTAGGCCGGCAGGGCCGGCAAAGGGGCATCGAGCGGCGGGATTATAGCATACCCTTGATTCTGCTGATTCGCTCGGGTATCATTGTCGCGGTCATTAAAATGAAAAGGCCGCCGGCAAAAGCCAACGACCTGTATACTTCAGCCAGAAGCAGTAATTTAGCGCAACTTTGCCAGTGATTTTATGCACTTGGCGCACAGAGTCTTCTTGACCGGCCGACCATTTTCCCAGACTGTAGTCTTCTGGAGGTTCGGCTTGAAGGTACGCTTGGTTGCTTTCATCGATTTCGGGCGGTTCTGACCGAACTTTGTGGACTTACCGCAAGTAGCACATTTTGCCATTACAATCCTGCCTTTCGTGCTCGAGTGATCTAATAATTGCGGGCGGCATCGTAACACGGAAAGATAGCATGGTCAACGGCAGAGGTGCCAAATGACCTCAGAAGATAACTCGCTCGGCAATATTGAAATATCTCCCAATGCGATCGCCACCATTGCAAGTCAGGCGGTTAACCAATCCTATGGAGTGGTGGGCATGGCCGCACGAAATGTGATGGACGGGATCGCCACCGCACTGACACACGACCCGCGCAAGGGTATCGATGTACACGCGCATTCCGATGCCAGCGTCTCAATCGACCTCTATGTGATCATGGAATACGGCACCAATCTCGCTTCGGTCTCACGAACGGTGGCAAATCAAGTGCGTTACAACGTAGAAAACATTGCAGGAGTACCGGTGGAGCAAGTAAACGTACACATTCAGGGTTTACGTATCAGCGAAGATTAATTGATTGGACACAGACAGCACAGATTCACACATATTGAAACTTGAACTTATTCGCAGCAACTTTCAAAGAATTATTCACCGATGCCCTTAAGTCGTAATCTCTGTGCCTGAGTCGATCACTAGCATCGACGGCGCTACGCTGATTCGCCTGACCGAGGCCAGCCTTAAATGGCTGCGCACGAATCACCAGGCGGTCAACGCACTGAATGTCTTCCCTGTACCCGATGGCGACACGGGTACCAACATGCTCCTCACAATGCAATCCGCTTATGACGAAATCGATGCCACTAATGCCCCACGGGTGGATAAAGTTGCCCAGGACGTAGCCCACGGCGCGCTCATGGGAGCCCGTGGCAACTCGGGAGTCATCCTTTCACAAATCTTTCGCGGCATCTCTCATAGCCTCGAAGGATGCGAAACCTTCGGCGTGCCGGAACTCGCCACAGCCCTGGAAGAATCCACGCATACTGCCTATCGGGGGGTCGTCAAACCGGTCGAAGGTACGATTCTGACGGTCATAAAGGACGCCGCCGCTGCGGCCAATGGGCACCTCGCAGAGTTGGAAGACCTGACTGAATTCCTGGAGGGGGTTGTCAGCACATGCGAAGAATCAGTTGCGAACACTCCGGAAATGCTGCCCGTACTGAAACAAGCAGGCGTTGTCGATTCTGGTGGTTATGGTTTACAAATCATCTTCGATGGCATGTTACGCTTCTTGCGTGGTGAACCCTTGGATGTCGCCCTGCAAACCGAGATCGTGACGCTCGACCTGGAAGCTGTTGGGGAGTTGCTAGATGAGATGATCGAACCGGGGCAGGATTGGGAAGTTGTGGTGGACTTCCGACCTGATACCGAGCTCGATCTGCAATCTTTTTATAGCCAGTTGGAAAAAATCGGCACCTCGATCCAGGTAGGCGAAGGCAAAGACCTCTTGCGAATGCACATCCATTTGCCCTTGGAAAAGCGTTACGAACCAATTGAATACGCTGAAACCCTGGGCACCGTCGTCAATGTACACATGGAAAACCTGCTCGATCAGCTTGAACAACAGGGAGCTGTTTCAGGTCCTCCTAAGCCGGATATCGAGCCGGGGCAAATCCTGTCAGTTATAGTGTCGCCCGCGCCCGGCTTCGATCGCATCTTCCATCGACCCGGGGTGGCAATCGTCTCCGGCGGGCAGACCATGAATCCGAGCACGCAGGACATTCTGGCTGCTTTTGAAGACATCCCAACCGAGCGAGTTATCATCCTGCCGAACAACAAGAATATTCAACTGGCTGCAGAGCAAGCCGCCGATGTATCCATCAAAGATGTGCGTGTGCTCCCTACCCAAACAGTACCGCAGGGGATTGCCGCACAGCTCAGCTTTAACCCTGACGGCGATTTGGATTCAGTCTTCGAAAGCATGCACAGACGCATTGCCGAGGTCGAGACCGGCGAAGTCACCACTGCTACCCGCAATGTAACCCTGGGCGGAGTTGAAGTGCAGGAAGGCAAGATTATCGGCTTGCACAACGGCGAACTCGTTTTCTCAGGCGAGTCACCTCAAATATGTGTTTCAAAAATCCTGCACGCAATGGGAGTGGCTGATTTCGAACTTGTCACGCTTTACTTTGGCGATTTCATCCTTGAAGAAGACGCGGCTGCCACTGCAACAGCCATCTCTGAAGAATTTGAGAACCTTGAAGTTGAGATTTACTCCGGCGGTCAAAAACATTACCACTACATTTTTTCAGCCGAATAAAAATTGAGTATTTAAACCCTATGCCCAACGTTCGTATTGTTACTGATAGCGCTGCCCAATTCCTGGATCCGGATTTTGTCAGCAAGCACAACGTCAAAGTAGTCCCGCTCTCGCTCACGTTTGATGGCCAGGCTACTTTTCCTGACGTGGACCTCGACAATCGCCAATTTATCACCCGCCTAGCGGCCGGCGAAATCCCGCCTAGGGTCAGTGCTCCCAGCCGCGAAGAATTTTTCGCAGGCTATGAGGAGATTGCGACGAATTCGACTCAGCTTCTCTCCATCCACAGCTCGGCTGAACTCACCGAGACAGTCCAGAATGCCCGCAAGGCTGCAGATGATTTGATGGGCAAAATAGAAAGTATAGTGATGGACTCGCGCACCACCTCTATAGGCCTGGGAACGCTGGTTGAAGAGCTTGCCATTGCTGCCGAGAATGGCGCCCCACTTAGCGATTTAACACGCATCGCGCATGGTCTCATCCCGCGTATGTATGGCGTCTTCTACGTCGAAACGCTCGACTATCTGGAACATACCGGTCGGGTTGGCCCGGCCCAATCCACGCTTGGAAAGATGCTCGGGATCAAACCTATCCTGGCATTGGAAGATGGCGAAATAATCCCGATGGAGAAGGTACGCACGCGGGCACAAGGTATCGAAAAGCTGATCGAGTTTGTCACCGAATTCACCGAACTCGAACGTCTCACTGTGCTTCACAGCCATCCCAATGGCGACTCTGAATCCCGCCTGTTGCTCGACCGTTTATCCACTGAGTTCCCAGACGTTGCCTGCCCCACCGTCCTCTTTAGCCCCGTACTGGCAACGCAAATTGGGCCACATGGGCTTGGAGTGATCATCTTCGACAGCAAAGCCAGCGAGGACGATCTCTAGACTCCGCACATGGCAAACTTCTGCCTGATAACCGACAGCACTTCCGATCTGCTGGATGGACTGATCGTGCGTTACCCTGTCAAGGAACTCCGACGGGGTTACCAGATCGACATTGTACCAGCAATTTTATACGCTGGCGCTGATGGCTTTCGAGATGGTGAGGACATTACGCGCGCGGAATATATAATTCGGTGACTCTAGTGGCACAGAAATTTACCGACAACATCACCGTAAATGATGGTGGCTAACTCTCAATATCTCAGACCCAATAATTTTTATGCCTTTACCCATAGAAAACCTACGCAAAATATTACACACTGAAGCCGAACGCGGCTACGACAATGCCGCCATCATCGGTGGGTTGGACAAGATGATCCCATTCTGGGAACCGCAGGCGCGCAAGGCGGAGCTGGATACGGCCTTGGTTGAAGATGTACTGGCATGGCTGCGCCGTTATCCAGGGCTGGCACTCGAAGAGCGCAAAAAAGCCATGCATGAACTCGCCGAACGATTGCCGTTGGCAGACGTCTCACCCCCAAGCGCAGTTACTCCAACTGCATCGCCGCAACGCAAACCTGCGGTCAGACAAGAATCGTCCACACAAAAAGTAAAACAATCTCAGCCCACCCCGTCTCGAAGTCCCACATCTGCTCGGAGCCAATCTGTTCCAGAACAAACACGGTCACCGGAACGAAAGCAGAAAGCTACCCCCACTGCCCCGGCAGGAACGACGCTTGAGTCTCACATGACGATTATTTCCGGTGTTGGACCCAAACAAGCGGAGCGTTTGGACAAGCTTGGGATCGGCTCGCTGGGCGCTGCATTGACAGCCTTCCCACACCGGCATGTGGATTTCTCCGCACTCAAGTCCATCAACCGTCTGGAATACGGTGTAGAAGTCACCGTGGTGGGCACGATCCGCGAGGTGAACGTCCGGCGCGTGCGCGGCGGACAATCTCAGATTACGCAAGTCATCATCGGGGATGGCACCGGCGAAATCCAGTGCACCTGGTTTAATCAACCGTGGATGCGCGACCAATTCAAGACGGGGCGGCAGCTTCAGATCGCCGGCAGCCCGGATCTGTATCTCGGGCAGCTCGTGTTTACCAGCCCGGAGTGGGAATGGCTGGACACGGAAGCCCTGCATACGGCCCGTCTGGTCCCGATTTATGGTCTCACAAAAGGGTTAGCATCCAAAGCAATGCGGCGCATCATGTATCAAGCCGTTAATTTTGCAGCACCGCTGTTAAAAGAAGCGCTGCCGGAGAGCACGCGCAGCAAACATAAACTGCCGGGTTTGCGCGAGGCTGTGTTAGGTGCCCATTTCCCAGATTCTGCAGATGATCTTTCTGCTGCCCAACGACGACTGGCCTTCGACGAATTGCTCCTGCTCCTGCTTGGCATCCGCCGGCAGCGTGCCGATTGGCAGGCGCTGCACGCAAACCCCACACCTAGCGCTGACAATTGGATACAAAAAGCAACCAGCGCCCTTCCTTTCCAACTAACGGGTGCACAACAGCGGGCGCTCGCTGATGTCCGCGCCGACATGGCCAAAGATGTGCCAATGAACCGCCTGATCCAGGGCGATGTTGGCTCCGGCAAAACGGTTATTGCTGCAATGGCGCTGGCGATTGGAATACAGAACGGCATGCAGGCGGCATTTATGGCACCCACCAGCATCCTGGCCGAACAGCATTACCAAAGTGTGCAGAAATTGCTGACAGATTTACCGGGCATCGATCTCGGAGCGGATGGCGCGGGTGTGCGTCTCTTGCAGGGTTCCACACCCACAGCAGAACGCGAGGCTATCGCCGCAGGGTTGCAGGATGGCTCTGTGAAGGTGCTCGTCGGAACGCATGCTCTCATTCAGGAAAACGTCTCCTTCTCCAACCTGGGCATCGCCGTGGTGGATGAGCAGCATCGTTTCGGCGTAGAGCAGCGCGCAGCACTGCGCGGCAAAGGCCAGAACCCGCATCTGCTGGTGATGACAGCAACACCTATCCCGCGCTCGCTGGCGCTGACTGTTTACGGCGACCTCGACCTGAGTATCATCGACGAGCTGCCGCCCGGTCGCCGACCTATTGAGACGCGATTAATTTACCCGCGCGAGCGTGAACGTGCCTACAGCTTCCTACGACGGCACATCGAGCGCGGCAGGCAGGCATTTATTATCTGCCCGTTAGTGGAAGAATTGGAATCTGTGCAGGCCAAAGCGGCGGTAGACGAACATGCCCGTCTCTCTCGGACAATCTATCCAGACTTGCGCCTTGGCTTGCTTCACGGCAAAATGAAGCCCGCCGAAAAAGATGCTGTCATGGCAGAGTTTCGCAACGGCGATCTTGATATGTTGGTATCCACATCCGTGATAGAGGTCGGTGTTGATATCCCCAACGCTGCTGTCATTTTGATTGAGGGGGCGAACCACTTCGGTCTGGCGCAGCTGCATCAGTTCCGCGGCCGCGTGGGGCGTGGCGAGCATAAATCGTATTGCCTGCTTATGACCGAGGCGCCCCCCAATGGCAGCCAGCTGGCCAGCGAAGATGAACTGGATGATCGCCTACAAGTGATGGCTGCCACGAACGACGGCTTTGTGCTGGCCGAGAAAGACCTGGAATTGAGAGGGCCGGGTGAATTCCTGGGAACTCGACAGGCCGGTTACGGGGAACTGCGCATGGCGCGCCTGACCGACCTGCCCCTGATAGACCTGGCACGGCGCGAGGCCGACACCATTTTGGGGGATGATCCCGAACTCGAACAGCCCCAACATGCTCAGTTGGCACACCAATTGCGTCAGTTCTGGCAATCGGGCACTGGAGATGTGAGTTGACTCATTTTCGAACGCGGAGGGAAGGCAGCATGCGCTGCAACCAGGGTTGCCCAATTCGATGATAAGGCGCGCGATATTCCCAGCCACGTTCGACCCGATCCATCTAGGCCATATCGACATTGCCCTGCGGGGCGCGCGGTTGTTTGATGAGTTGATCATCGCGGTGTATGATAAGCCGCTGAAAAGCCTGCTTTTCTCTCCAGAAGAACGTCTCGCACTGGTTGAAAAGGTTTTTCACGGACACGAGCATATCAGTGTGATGGGCTACAGTCGTCTGACGGTAGATTTTGCAGCGGAAAACGGAGCTCAGTTTATTCTACGAGGGCTACGCGTCTTTTCGGATTTTGAGTACGAGTTCCGTATCGCACTGGCGAACAACCGGCTCGCGCCCGATTTGGAAACAGTTGCGCTGATCACGAGTGAGAAGCACACCTTCCTGAACGCGACCACAGTGCGAGAGATCGCTTCTCTCGGGGGCGACGTATCTTCGATGGTACCGGAATATGTGGCCACGGCACTGCGAGAGAAGTTTGCGGCAATTGGCGACAGCCACAGTGTGCGACCAAACGGCCTGCGTGATTAGTTCGGTGCAAGTGTAAGAGGGGGTTGGCGATGGATATTCTACATCTTGTAGATCGGCTGGAGGAGTTGGTCAACGAATCGAGACCGCTTCCAATGCACAAGATTCTTGTGGATGAAGACCGGCTGATCGACATTATCGATCAGATGCGGGTGTCTATCCCCGAGGAAGTCAAACGCGCGCAGAAGATCATGGCCGAGCGCGACAAGTTGCTCGCCCAGGCCCATGAAGAAACAGACCGCATGCGTCAGCTTGCCCGCGAAGAACGCGATAAGCTGGTTGAGCAGGACCCGGTAGCAGAAGAAGCGCGCCAGCGCGCAAACCAGGTTGTGGACAAAGCCAAGGAAGAAGCAGATTTCGTCCGGGGCGACGCAGATGATTATGTCATCGACACATTGCAGGAACTTGAAAACGAATTGGTGAGCAGCTTGCAACAGGTACGCAACGGTCTTTTCAAACTGAAAGTTGATCGCGGCATTCCGGTGGGCCCAGCGCCGGAAGAAGAGTAAGTGCTATAATTTCGCTCACGTCGGGGCGTGGCGCAGACCGGTAGCGCACAGCAATGGGGTTGCAGGGGTCGGATTATGGCTATCGCGGCGCACAACAACCTGCCATTTCGAACATTGTTGTGTACTGGGGTAGATGACGTATTGATGTAGGTGTAGCATTCTGTGGTTCTCCATTTTCAATAGTAGATAATCGTGATGCCGCATTCAGTGTGGCATTTTTTATTTATGCGCGCATTATCTTTCCATCCTCCTATCCTTTTCCAAGTGTTAATTTACAGTATCTCTCAGCCTGCATTTGGACGAAGTCTAGGTATTCAGCGATTCGCTCCGAATCAGCATCTCTAATACAATCAGACAAGCGGAAGGCATTGCTTCTCCATTAGACCAATATATCCACCTCCACCTACTATCTAATCCCATATAGGAAGACACAATGGCAAGGAAATTTGAACTCAAGGCTGCAATGAGTGGCAAATACAGTTTCAATTTGAAAGCCGCGAACAATCTCGTCGTATTCACGAGCCAGACCTATAGCAGTAGGCGTTCGGCTTTGAACGGCATCGTGTCAGTCCGCAAGAATGCGGGCAAGCAATCCAACTATGATGTTCGCAAAGCAAAAAACGGCAAGCCATACTTTGTGCTGCTTGCGGCCAATATACAGGTCATCGGTCGTAGTCAAATGTATTCCCGAAATTCGTCGATGCGTAAAGGCATGGCATCGGTGAAGACCAATGCCTTCAAGGCGAAAATCGTTGAGGTCTAGAGGCTCAATATCGAGCACGAACTGACTGACTAGCGAAGTGCTCCTGGCTTCATAGCATTACTTCTCCGCTATCTGACGGACGGCTGCCAACTGATCTAGTAGTGGCCGTCCGTTTCTGTTTCCTACGGGCTGAATAGCTGTATCCTTCACGCCTTCCACGAGGCCATACCCCCATCCCCAAGAACCCACACACGTTCTGTCTGAGATAGCTCTAGCGCATTGCATACATCGTCCAGTAGAAGCACAGCAGGGACTTCTACATCAGCGATAGGCCCATCTTCCTCCATATCTTGCCGTAGATCTCTGAGACGCTCAGCAACGCGCAGGTCAATACTTGGTGCTTCATTCGTAAAGATCATACTAGCAGTTTGTCGGAGAGACAAGTACTTTTACAACATGAATAGCCCTACAGGGCAAAATGAGCAGTTGATTGCGACAAAACAAGCGTAAAACAGTGTGCATTTCATGGAGGGCAAACCACCTTCTCTCAGCGAGTAGCAGGCGCGCCAAAGCAGCCCCGGCTAAAGCAAACCCTTTGCTTGGTAGAGGGTGTGCATGCGTTTGAGGTTGAACGCTAGGCAGACCAGACACCATTCCCCGGCTGCTGCCAGCAGGCCGCGCAGAGAAAACTGGCGGAAGCCCAGGACTTCCTTGATGATACCAATGACGGGTTCCACTGTGCATTTGCGTAAACGGTAGCTGGCTTTGCCGATTTCGGTTTGTAGTTTGTAAGCCATCTTGACTTTCGGACTGGCATCTTCCGGTGGCGGAGCAGGCATTTGTTCAAAGAAGGTACGCCAGCTTTTGTGGTGAGGTTCGCGACCGGTAGCAATGTAAGGATCAATGCCAAGCTTCTCAAGTGCTGCGATGTTCGCTTTGCTGAAATATCCATAATCCAAAGCGGCAGCCTTTGGTTTGCCTACTTTTGGAGAGATGGCATCCAGGGTTGGCTCAGCTTCTTTTTTGTCATTCGGATGGTTCGAAAGTGAAGGCGCCACAATCAAGAGGCTCTCCTGCTCCACAGCAACTTGAACGTTGTAATGCTGGTCGAAGCCATTATTGGTGCTGTTTTTCATGATGCGAGAGTCCGGATCAGTGAAGTTGTACTGATCTTTGTCCCGTGGTCCCGGCTGCGGTGGTTTCGGTTTGCGACCTCGGGGTTTATGCCCAGTTTTGCGAGACTTTTCTTCCCGCTCACGCTGTTTGGCTTCGTATTCAGCCCTCTCGGCTTCATATCGTTCCTGCGCACGGGCTTCTAAGACGGCTTTGGCTTCTGCCAGATTTGCCAAACGTTTCTTGCGAATGGCAATTTCGTCTTCAATGACGAGCCCTTCCGGCAACTGGAGATCACCCTGATCAGCTTGCTCACCGAGTTCGAAGAGTTTGTTCACTTCCTGGCGCAGTTGGGTCTCTAGTTTTATCAGACGCTTGTAACTGACCGCTTTGCTCTTGGATGCATCAGCATGCACCTTGCTACCATCCAGACTGATATTACCCAACTTCAGCACCTCAGCAACTTGGGCCAGGAGCAAGATCTGCACAAATAACTCTTGGATCTCAGCCAGAAAGGTTTTGCGAAAGTTGGCAATTGTGTCGTGGTCAGGATGCAGCCCACTGGCAATATAGCGGAATGGGATACTCTCATAGGTGGCTTTCTCAATCTTACGAGAACTGAACACCCCGTTGGCATAACCATAGAAGAGCAATCCCAACAGGATCTCTGGCGCAATAGGTTGACCACCCGTCGGTGCATATTGTGCATAGATCATACCCAAATCCAACTGGGCGATAACATCCACCACAAATCGTGCCAAATGATTGGATGGCAGGGCTTCTTCCAGACTGATTGTCTGTTTGAGCATCACTTCGTAATTGGGTTTCTTGAATTTTCTAGCCATGCCCGTAGATTATCACCGATTTCGCTATCTCAGGTTGCTCTCCGACAAACTGCTAGACTCCTTTCTATCCCCCGCTCATCCTAGAAACAAAAAAAGGACACCCCGCCGCAGCAGGATGCCCGAATGTATAATCGGTCAGGCCTTTCGCTGCTAGTTCAGCGGATGGGTCAGGGTGTGCGCGGTATGGTCGTACTGCGTACACCCGTTTGGTTGACTACGCAATGTTGTACTCTACAACAATTATATCACGTCTGTCAAGGCCTCTGTGCTCGTTTTGGCCCGCGCTTGCCTCCAATCTCGTTCGCCTTCTTGACGTATATCTCTAACGATCTACGGCTTACTTGCCAAATAGTACCGAACTTGCGTGCGGAAACTGCTCCGTCACGAATTAGCCTTCTAATGTGTTCGGGGTGATAGCTGGTTAGTTCAGCAGCTTCAGTAGTAGTGATCCAGTCATCGGCCATAGCCCAGATTCTACCTGATCAATCATATTGTTCATAAATTGCCGAGTGTATGTGAATGTTCAAACACTACTCTCACGGCGCGCAATACCACCCTTCTCCATCACGAGGTGAAAATGGCGAGAGTCCTGGGGAGTTATCCGCACGCAGATTATGGCAGAGAAGCTCGACAGCACATATGTAAAGCGATAGTCGGTCGCTGCCCGATAAATCCGTCCTCACGAAGCGAACCCGAACCACTTGTTCCGCTAGATAACCAGTGGTCTGGATTTGCATAGAATCCGGGATTTCATTTGGTAGTGTAAACGAAACTCATGAGACCAATAAACCAATAGGAGCCATTTCGATGCAAAATAAATTGGTTGTCTTTGCCATGATTCTCTGTCTACCACTAGTCTTGGCATCATGTGACGACGTAGACGAACTGGGAGAGGATACATTGCCTACTCAGGGACAAGAAGAATCCGTCCTTACACAACCCGATGTAGTACAACCTATAAACACCCCGCCTTCTAATCCTCTACTCACTGACTCCAAAGATGTTGAATATCCGCCAGCCTCAATATATATCTCTCCGGATGGGAGTGATGAAAATGGCGGTAGCAGTCGAGAACAAGCATTTGCTAGTGTGAAAAAAGCACTCGAATCTGCTCGCGCAGGGGATGTAGTCTTGATTTTGGAAGGGGTATATACCGAAGGGATAGAGTTGGAAGAGTTTATCGGGCCGATCATCATTATTGGAGAAGGAGACGTAGTGCTTGATGGGGAGCGCAAAATTAGAATGGACATTTGGTGCGAGTACTGCACCAACATTACCTTCGACAATCTTACTTTCCGCAACTATACAGATATTGGAATCGGAGTGAACTTGAGCGACCAGATTGTAATGCGCAACCTGATCGTGCATAACAACGGATTTGCTGTGCAGCTAGTGGACTGGGAATTTGAGGGCTATGGCATCATGGTTGATGGTTCAAGCAATGTATTGGTTGAAAATAATGTGGTCTACCAAAATGGCCCCAATCCGCAGATTATCCCGGATTTCATAATGGGGACGGGCATCAATTTCTACGGATGTAGCCACTGTCAAATGATGTACAACCAGGTTTACAACAATATCGGCGGTACTCTTGTTGAAGATAGTGTAGATGTATTGGTCGAAGGCAACGAGATTTGGGGCAATGATCTGGATGCAAGCGTCGATGAATGGTGGGACGGCGGGCTATGGATTGATGGCGGGCATGATATAACCGCACGCAACAATATGTTCCATGACAACCTCGGACCTGGAATTGTAGTGAGCAACGAAGACAACCAAGAAGTTTATGGCTACGTGCTGGAAAACAATATCAGCACTGGCAATAATTTTGGTATTTACATCTGGAACTTTGGCACAAATGACTTCCCTGATGAAAGTATATTGAAGATGGCGGGTAACACATTCGAAAACAATTCCCAGCAGGATATCCAGATTACCGATTGGGAGTGCCCACCTGACGACATTCCCTGTGACTAGCAGTTTGTCGGAGAGCAACCTGAGATAGCGAAATCGGTGATAATCTACGGGCATGGCTAGAAAATTCAAGAAACCCAATTACGAAGTGATGCTCAAACAGACAATCAGTCTGGAAGAAGCCCTGCCATCCAATCATTTGGCACGATTTGTGGTGGATGTTATCGCCCAGTTGGATTTGGGTATGATCTATGCACAATATGCACCGACGGGTGGTCAACCTATTGCGCCAGAGATCCTGTTGGGATTGCTCTTCTATGGTTATGCCAACGGGGTGTTCAGTTCTCGTAAGATTGAGAAAGCCACCTATGAGAGTATCCCATTCCGCTATATTGCCAGTGGGCTGCATCCTGACCACGACACAATTGCCAACTTTCGCAAAACCTTTCTGGCTGCGATCCAAGAGTTATTTGTGCAGATCTTGCTCCTGGCCCAAGTTGCTGAGGTGCTGAAGTTGGGTAATATCAGTCTGGATGGTAGCAAGGTGCATGCTGATGCATCCAAGAGCAAAGCGGTCAGTTACAAGCGTCTGATAAAACTAGAGACCCAACTGCGCCAGGAAGTGAACAAACTCTTCGAACTCGGTGAGCAAGCTGATCAGGGTGATCTCCAGTTGCCGGAAGGGCTCGTCATTGAAGACGAAATTGCCATTCGCAAGAAACGTTTGGCAAATCTGGCAGAAGCCAAAGCCGTCTTAGAAGCCCGTGCGCAGGAACGATATGCAGCCGAGAGGGCTGAATACGAAGCCAAACAGCGTGAGCGGGAAGAAAAGTCTCGCAAAACTGGGCATAAACCCCGAGGTCGCAAACCGAAACCACCGCAGCCGGGACCACGGGACAAAGATCAGTACAACTTCACTGATCCGGACTCTCGCATCATGAAAAACAGCACCAATAATGGCTTCGACCAGCATTACAACGTTCAAGTTGCTGTGGAGCAGGAGAGCCTCTTGATTGTGGCGCCTTCACTTTCGAACCATCCGAATGACAAAAAAGAAGCTGAGCCAACCCTGGATGCCATCTCTCCAAAAGTAGGCAAACCAAAGGCTGCCGCTTTGGATTATGGATATTTCAGCAAAGCGAACATCGCAGCACTTGAGAAGCTTGGCATTGATCCTTACATTGCTACCGGTCGCGAACCTCACCACAAAAGCTGGCGTACCTTCTTTGAACAAATGCCTGCTCCGCCACCGGAAGATGCCAGTCCGAAAGTCAAGATGGCTTACAAACTACAAACCGAAATCGGCAAAGCCAGCTACCGTTTACGCAAATGCACAGTGGAACCCGTCATTGGTATCATCAAGGAAGTCCTGGGCTTCCGCCAGTTTTCTCTGCGCGGCCTGCTGGCAGCAGCCGGGGAATGGTGTCTGGTCTGCCTAGCGTTCAACCTCAAACGCATGCACACCCTCTACCAAGCAAAGGGTTTGCTTTAGCCGGGGCTGCTTTGGCGCGCCTGCTACTCGCTGAGAGAAGGTGGTTTGCCCTCCATGAAATGCACACTGTTTTACGCTTGTTTTGTCGCAATCAACTGCTCATTTTGCCCTGTAGGGCTATTCATGTTGTAAAAGTACTTGTCTCTCCGACAAACTGCTAGGAGAAAAAACCTTCCTGTCAATCATCCTACAGCAAGCACCTCTCACCCTTGAGGTTGCATCGTTTTAGAGATTTTCGCAGTTGCGGTAGTTGGCTATTTGATCGCTCGGCAGATCGGTGTATTCTAACTTGTACGACGAGCGCAGGAAATATGGCAATTCACCGTTCCCCCTGTTCAGAGAGCATGTAGGTGAAATTGTGGAGTCAATTCGTGCTCAAGATACACCGATCTTGAGTGACGCGTGACAGTAGTGACACTAGATTCATTAAACTCCCTATAGATTGGTGTATATATAGCTAGTTAAGGATTCTAGTGTCACTACTGTCACAACCGTCACTGGTTTATTGTTCAGCCTTATCCTCGGCCAATTCTCGTCCGGAAGATGTACAGACAGACAGTCGTCTGGCTGATTATATGGACTGTTGACAAAACACTTTATCGTCATCGCAGGCAATATTGGTGTCGGCAAATCGACATTCACCGAACTCCTTGCCGCCGCGATGGGGTGGCAGCCGGTATTTGAACCTCATGCTGAGAACCCATTTCTTGCGGATTTCTACAAGGACATGAGCAGGTGGGGCTTCCCCTCGCAAGTGTTCTTTCTATCTCAGCGATTGCAAGAGCACCACCGACTATTACAGATTCAGGATTCAGTAATTCAGGATCGAAGCGTATACGAAGATGCTGAGATATTTGCGAGAAACCTATTTGTCGAAGGTCACATGACCCAGCGCGAATGGAGCACATATTCGCTTCTTTACGACACTTTGAAACATATGTTACGCCAACCAAATCTCGTCGTATACCTACGAGCCAAAGTCAATACTCTCATCAACCGCATTTCTCTACGTGGCCGCGATTATGAGCGTTCTATTTCGTCTGAATACTTACAGCAGCTTAACCGCCTCTACGAAGATTGGATGAGCGGATTCGACTTATGCCCTGTACTCACTATCGAGACCGACAATCTTGATTACGTACAAAACCCTCGGCACCTAGAATTAGTAATCCCCAAAATCGAGGATCGGTTATTCGGGAAAGAGCGTATAGACATCGCGTGAAATCCCCTCTTGTGAGTCCTGATTTGACCCAGGCCACTTATGGGGTGTAGCCCCTCCTCTAACCACCCGCATTACCTCCGTCCTCTGAGGGAGGCGCAAAAGCTTAAGGTACCCAGCACGTTCAGGTATTTTGCGTCAATTCAAGCTTGGGAGTAGATTCGTATCAGGCATTGTCAGACATCAAGAGCCTGCTTGCGGAAAGCTACTCAAAGATAAACCGCCCGAATAGCCTTGCTATAGTTGCACCAAACGAAAAGATAAATGGCAATCATGTTTAATCGCGAAGAAGTTTGGTAAACGCAAGAGGCTGGTTTCCTCCTGGTTGTCGAAATCGTGGACGAGTATGTTACATTCGAGTACCTAGACGAACACGCCAACAAGATCGGCATCCAAGACACAAAGTTACTCTCCGTCGCAGGCTGCCAGTCAGCAGCTTTTTGGGCTGCCATGGCAGTGCGAATCTCATCTTCGTTCAGCATCCAGCTCCGATTACAAATTTCTTCTTCAGTTTGCGAATTCAAACTCTGCAGTTCCCCACTCAGCGGATGACTGAATTCGCTGTATTCAAATTCTGCCATGCGGTCCTCCTTCAATAAATCTAGCCCTTTGGCTGATCCTCAGATTAATGTTATGTATTCCAAGCGACATTGTAGTGCGGGATCGAATCGAGGGAAATTAGTATTTCGTTTGTGTGGATTTGGATAGCAATTGGCATGCGGTATCCAATTGTGGGATTCTTATCATAAATGAAAATGGCGGCTTGCCTTGTAAGAAGCCCAAAGTATAATTTATGTCCGGTTCCAATCATCTACGGTCAATTTTTACCAGCCGCAGACATGCGACCAACGGGCGTCGGTCTCCTAACGCTTTCAACACGGTGTTCTCAACATGACCGAAGGTAGCCTTCCAGAAACAATCGGCCGCTACACAATCGAAGTCGAACTCGGACGCGGTGGTATGGCCGTCGTTTATAAAGGTCATGATCCGAGCTTCGACCGGGATGTCGCAGTGAAACTGCTGCCCCAGATGTTCTTACACGATCCATCATTCAGGGGGCGGTTCGAGCGCGAAGCGAGAACCATCGCTGCTTTGGATCATCCGGCTATCGTACCTGTGTACGATTTTGGGGAGTTCGAAGGCGAGATGTATCTCGTCATGCGCTTGATGCAGGGGGGTACCCTTCAGGATCGCCTCGAAGACAGGCCCATGACTCTGGCAGAGGCGGCGGATGTTTTTGATCGCGTTGCTCCCGCACTGGACGAGGCCCATGCGCAAGGGATGGTGCACCGAGATCTTAAACCGGGCAACATCCTTTTCGATCAACGTAATGATGCCTACCTCGCGGATTTCGGCATCGTCAAATTGCAGGGCGGTAGCGCGACGTTTACCGGGACGGGCATCATCGGTACGCCCGCTTACATGAGCCCTGAACAGGGACGTGGTGAGGGAGAGATTGACGGGCGGAGCGATATCTATGCGCTCGGAGCGATCCTGTTCGAGATGTTGACCGGACAAGCACCTTACACAGCCACAACACCGATGGCTGTAGTGATAAAGCACCTCACGGATCCGGTGCCACGTCTGCTAGACAGGAATCCCAATTTGCCATCGGATAGCGAGTTCGTCATTTCTCGGGCAATGGCAAAAGACCCAGAAGTACGTTTCCAAACAGCGGGCGAATTTGCCATTGCGTTGCGCGCTGTCGCGGACGGAAAATCTCTGCCGACAGAGTTGATGTCCAAGTTGAGCGTGCCGATGCGCGGCAGCACTGTGTCGATGGAGGAGGCTGTCTCAGATCCGAGCGCCTCCGCTTCTGAGGCAGCCCTAGCAGAAGAGGCGGGGTCGCGCCGCAAGATTCCGATTTGGATATCTGGAGTCGGCGGCAGCGTACTACTTCTAATCCTTGTGATAATTGTTGTTGTCCGAGCCATGGGGGGAGGAGCCGCTGTTGCCGAGCCAACCGCCATTACGCCCTCCGCAACAGAACAGATTGTCATTGTGGCCTCAGATACACCTGAGCCAACTGCAACGGCCACTGTAACGGTTACACCGACAATTACGAATACTAGCGGTCCGAGCAATACACCTACCGAGACTGCCACCGCAACACCAACCGAAACGAATACCCCGGGCTCGGGTTCATTCGCTCCATCTGAGATAACCATTGTCTTCCAAGAGTGTCGCGGCCTCGAAGGGACGATTTGGTTTGGGCAGGCGCCGCCCCGGTCGTTACATTCTCGTAGTACGGTGTCGTACACCGTGCCACCGGGTACTTATGCACTGCGCGTCGAATGGCTCGATCATGGTGATTTCAACGCCGATACAACGCTGGACCTCCAACGGGATCGGGTTGTTCGCTTCGGTGATGACTGCTAGCAAACTCAATCATCCCATACAGAGTTCGCCACTTTCACAACCAGACCTAATTTTGCGCGCTCAGTGGCCTCGCCGAGCGGATTGCCACCCACTGTACTTGCAAATCCGCATTGCGGGCTAATACCAATACCTTTCAAATAAGGGCCAAAGCTTGCCGGAAAGGTTGTCGGGGTTGGGGCCAGTGATAATGCTCCGGCTGTTTCAGGCGAAACTTTGACATCTTGCGTTTGACTACACGCGGGTTTGAACGGGCACGGCGGAGAGGCAGACGAACGTCAGCGATGTCATGCAACAAGCGGTCATAGAGTTGGCCGAGTTGGTCAACGGCCGTCTTTTGAAACTCGGCGAGCGTGTCGCGCACGAGTTCGAGTGCATGCACAAAGCTGAGTTGGTCGGGATCGAGACCGGTGCGTTGGGCAGCCGCATGCATCAGGAAGCGGATGATGAAGTGTGCGATGAGCAGGCCATACAGTTCCTGAATGACCCCGACCGGCTTGAGACTGCGCAGCGGGCGTCCGGCCAGACGTTGATGGGTGTCGACTTCATCGATGACCAATTCGATTTCCCAGCGTTCGTGATAAGCTCGCGCGAGTTCCAGGGCTGGGAAGGCTTCGGGGTTCAGCAAGGTGGTAACCAAGCGGTGCACTTCACCGTAACCGGGGAGTGCCGGGTCACTTATGGTGTATTCGACGATGCGCACCAGGAGGCGCTCGCCCCGCTTGCGGCGCTGGTAGTCGGAGGGGGTCAGGTAGGCGGTGTAGGAGCCATCTGGCAATGGACAGCGGTTTTTAGGCTTGACATGGGCTGGAAATCGGCTCAAAATGTGTCCCCCGCGCTCCAAAACCATGCGCAGCATGTCATAATCATGAAACCCACGGTCCCACATCACCAACATGCCCATCTCGACCGAGCGCAACAGGCGAAAACCACCTATGCGCTCGCTGGTGTGGCAAGGCCAGAAGCCCGCATCGACAATCGTATGCGTGCCGCACTCGACCAGATACACCCCTTGCACCTGCGGAAAAGCGCTCTGGCCGCGCGGGCTGTGGTGCCGTCCAAAAGCCGCCGCATTCTCCGGCGTGTCAGCCACATCTTCAACCGTGCCATCGATGGCCATCAGGCGCAATCCAAAGAGGAACGCGCCGGCTGTCTCCGTCGTAGCTATCGGTCGACATACATGCCGAAACAAACGCACGACCGGTCGAGCACCCAGTTGATAGCGCCGATAGGTAATCGCACTGTCTTTCGGTACCGCGTATTCCGGATTGTTCCAGATGTACCGCAACCCCTGGGCGATCTTACGCATTACCCGCCCCAGAGAAGATTGCGTGTAGATGTTCATTGTGATGATTAAAAACACTGTCACGACCAGATTCAATTTGCGCTCGCGTTGCGTTTTCAAACCTTCTGCCTCCAACGCTGCTTCGACCACATCTGGCGGAATAACCCGGCTCAGGCTTGTAAATGTCAGTTCCCGGCAAAACTTGCTCTCGATGTCAACCTCGCGTAATCTGTATCCCATCAGGTGGCCCCCTGGCATCTTGCGAATTTGTATATCTCACAAGTATGCCTCGGGTGCCACCTGTTTGCTTATTTGAAAGGTATTGGGGCTAATGGTAAACAGAAATTGACTTCAAGGCGGCCAGGCTACTCTGGCCTATCCATAGCCTTGTATGTTGACTTCTACCCCACCACCGTCTCTAAACCCCCTGTCCTATTTAGTACGAAATAGCACAAACATCCACCTTTCAACAAACTGCTCCTTTGGTAACTCGGTGTAAGCACCAAAAGGCGTACGAGATCAATTTTGCGAAGAGTTACGAAGGCGTGATATTCCATTTGGCGGAACAAATGTTGTGCTTATCGCCCATCCTGACCACAGATTTCGATGCATGAAGAATATTGAATCATGCGGCCTCTCTACCAAAATACCGAATGACGATAATTTTGGATTGGCGACGTTCTGGAGACAGCATGGATGCGATCGGTATGGCTACGACTCCGAATCAGCACAGAATTGGACCAGAAGCAGAGAAGCGTTTGTAAGATATGAGTTGCCTGTTCGACTGTCCCTGATCGGCGATGCCGCAAGCACGGGTCGTATGGACGAATAAAGAGGCAAAAAGTTTATCCGGAGCTCGATCCAGCAGCCGGTGTTCAGGAGACTGCCGCCTTTACGGGCGCTATCGCCAGGGGTGAGTTCAATGCCGCATTACTATACTCTCGCACCACTGCGCCTGACTCGTTATGCACGCTCACCGTAGACCAATTATTGGCAATGTGAAAGCCCTGCCAAAATACACCACCGCCAGAGGCACCGAGGGTAAGAGCGTTGTCTAGTTCCAATGTTGGGGTACCGTCCTCCACGAGGATATCGCTTACTTGAACCCAATCAACGTGTGCCTGCGTGCCATCCCAATCAACTTGTGCCACTTCAACTCCTGGCTCTAATTGGAAGTTCTGCCAGGTCTTGAATCTGGCGGAAGGTAAGCCCAGCGCTTCAAAAAATCCCTGGCCCGCCTCGTTCGTCCCAAAATCGAGCACCAATGTCCCGGGGTCTTCAACGACGACTGTGAAAACCGTCGGTGGGGCTTCCAGCAAGATCTTCTCGCCATTCGCCTTGAACAACGAAACTGCGGTGCCACCATTGTTCTCTGCGTTTTTCAGCGATGAAAGCGGAACACTGAAGTGATTGTGAATGACGACATAGCGCCCGTCCATTATCGTTCCGTGCCCCTTACCCCCAGCCCAGCGGCCGTCGGAAGCTACAGCCGGAGAGCGAACCTCGAGGCGCACAACGGAGGCCAGGATTTGGTGCTCTAATGCAAGACATGTTTCCACAATCGCAGGAGCAGGAGTTGCACACAAGAAGCCGTTTGCATCTGTTTGCGCCATAAGTTCTTGTGCCGGAGAGCTGTCTGGATATACGGCATTCGGTTGAATGCTGCTGGGTACGGACGTGTCCACACTTGCCGCGAAAACGTCGGGCAGGTATGCTATCAATGTGAGCAAAGCCATTAGCGTGACATTTGTTAGTAACCATTGGTGCTAGTTGAAAAAGTCATGAGCATCGCTCAGACTATGGGTTATCGACGAATAACCATAGGGGAGCGAGCTCATGACTACCGAAGATATTATCACCCTTGTCGCGCCCGCCAGGGTCGTGATAACGATTTTCTGCGAAGTGGATGACAGCCTGCCGGAGATAATCAAGCATTCACAGGCCAAACTGTACCCCAGTGAACTGGTCACCATTGGTATCCTGTTTGCGCTCAAGGGTGGCCATTTTCGGGCATTCTATCGGTGGCTGCCTAGTCCAGTCGACTAGACTGGGAAGCGTGATTATGACGCGCTCTTCGCCGGCTTGCCAGAGCGGACGCGCTTGCAGCGCTTGCTCAAGGCGCATCAGGACTGGTGCGATTTGCTACTCGCCGAACCCAGTCTGTTCACGGTTATTGACACCTACCCGATCGAACTACTCTTTCCCATTCGGGAAGGCCGCAGCCAACACCAAATCGGCAAGAAAGGCCGCGACAAAGGGCGCTGGAGTGTCGGCGTGAAGCTGTGCTGGTTGCTGGACGACCATGGCCGCGTCGCACAGTGCCGTGCACACTGCATCGGTATCAACTGGGACTGGAACACGCTCAACACGCATGACAAGCATTTCCATCACGTGGCAGCAGCCTTTGTCGACCAGACGATTGCCTTCGCTGATTTCGGTTTTCGGTCTGCAGACGGCCATCCGGCCAACATGAAACTATGTCCCAAGGGCACCTGGAATGAGCGTATGTACGTCGAGACGGCGTTGTCCATGGTCACCATCGTGTGCGACTTGAAACGCTTGCGCCATCGCGTGACACAATACATCTCTGCTCGCCTAGCTTATGTGGCGGCGATGTTCAATATCTTGCTGGACCTGGCCGTCAACTTGATCCCGATCCATATGCCAACCCGTATAAGATGTCAATCGCTCAGTTCTCACTCTGAACTAGCACCAATACCTTTCAAATAAGGGCCAAAGCTTGCCGGAAAGGTTGTCGGGGTTGGGGCCAGTGATAATGCTCCGGCTGTTTCAGGCGGAACTTTGACATCTTGCGTTTGACTACACGCGGGTTTGAACGGGCACGGCGGAGAGGCAGACGAACGTCAGCGATGTCATGCAACAAGCGGTCATAGAGTTGGCCGAGTTGGTCAACGGCCGTCTTTTGAAACTCGGCGAGCGTGTCGCGCACGAGTTCGAGTGCATGCACAAAGCTGAGTTGGTCGGGATCGAGACCGGTGCGTTGGGCAGCCGCATGCATCAGGAAGCGGATGATGAAGTGTGCGATGAGCAGGCCATACAGTTCCTGAATGACCCCGACCGGCTTGAGACTGCGCAGCGGGCGTCCGGCCAGACGTTGATGGGTGTCGACTTCATCGATGACCAATTCGATTTCCCAGCGTTCGTGATAAGCTCGCGCGAGTTCCAGGGCTGGGAAGGCTTCGGGGTTCAGCAAGGTGGTAACCAAGCGGTGCACTTCACCGTAACCGGGGAGTGCCGGGTCACTTATGGTGTATTCGACGATGCGCACCAGGAGGCGCTCGCCCCGCTTGCGGCGCTGGTAGTCGGAGGGGGTCAGGTAGGCGGTGTAGGAGCCATCTGGCAAGGGACAGCGGTTTTTAGGCTTGACATGGGCTGGAAATCGGCTCAAAATGTGTCCCCCGCGCTCCAAAACCATGCGCAGCATGTCATAATCATGAAACCCACGGTCCCACATCACCAACATGCCCATCTCGACCGAGCGCAACAGGCGAAAACCACCTATGCGCTCGCTGGTGTGGCAAGGCCAGAAGCCCGCATCGACAATCGTATGCGTGCCGCACTCGACCAGATACACCCCTTGCACCTGCGGAAAAGCGCTCTGGCCGCGCGGGCTGTGGTGCCGTCCAAAAGCCGCCGCATTCTCCGGCGTGTCAGCCACATCTTCAACCGTGCCATCGATGGCCATCAGGCGCAATCCAAAGAGGAACGCGCCGGCTGTCTCCGTCGTAGCTATCGGTCGACATACATGCCGAAACAAACGCACGACCGGTCGAGCACCCAGTTGATAGCGCCGATAGGTAATCGCACTGTCTTTCGGTACCGCGTATTCCGGATTGTTCCAGATGTACCGCAACCCCTGGGCGATCTTACGCATTACCCGCCCCAGAGAAGATTGCGTGTAGATGTTCATTGTGATGATTAAAAACACTGTCACGACCAGATTCAATTTGCGCTCGCGTTGCGTTTTCAAGCCTTCTGCCTCCAACGCTGCTTCGACCACATCTGGCGGAATAACCCGGCTCAGGCTTGTAAATGTCAGTTCCCGGCAAAACTTGCTCTCGATGTCAACCTCGCGTAATCTGTATCCCATCAGGTGGCCCCCTGGCATCTTGCGAATTTGATATCTCACAAGTATGCCTCGGGTGCCACCTGTTTGCTTATTTGAAAGGTATTGGAACTAGCACCATTGGTTAGTAGGAGTAGCTTCTTCATTTCCCATCTCCGCGGGTCTCGTGCGCCTTGCTGCTAATGAGCTTGGCGCTTCCGGTTCAATGGGTTCAGTCTTGCAATTAGCCGTAAGCACAGAGTGACTTCTGCATCAACAGAGCGTCGACTCCCGTTAACAAATCGTTATCAAATCTCTGGCCCCTAAAATGTCTGGTTTATCTCTCTCCTTGCTGGGACCCTTCGGCGCTGCCGTGGGCGACCGCCCCCTGAACAAATTCCGCACCAATCGCGTGCAGGCGCTGCTCATCTACCTCGCCACCGAAAACGTCTCGGCTGCCAACCAGCATCGCCGCGAGGCGCTCATGGAGTTACTCTGGCCGGGCCTGCCGCAGAAATCCGCCCAGGTCAATCTGCGCCAGACGCTCTACCATCTGCGCAAAGGCGTGCCGGAAATGCCGGCAGCCGACGGCGGCGAGCCCGTGCCCTTCCTGCTGAGCGACCGCCAGTCCATTCAACTCAACCCCGCTTATCCCATCACACTGGACGTGGCCGAGTTCGGCCGGCTCCTCGACGTGTCCCGCGAGCAGTGGCCGCAGGCAGTCGCTCTGTACCGCGGTGATTTTCTGGCCGATTTTTATCTACCGGATGCCGCTAGCTTTGAGGCCTGGGCGGCCGCGCGCCGCGCCGCCTTCCAGCGCCAGATGCTGGCGGCGCTGGACACACTCACGGCACGTGCCCTCGAGCGGCGGGCGTTCGAGGCCGCGGAAGGCTATGCTCGCCGGCAGCTAGAGATCGATGGCTTGCGCGAAAGCGCCCATCGGCAATTGATGCAACGCTACGCGCGGGACGGGCAGCAAGCCGAAGCCCTGCGCCAGTACCAGGAATGCTTGCGGTTGCTTGCGGAAGAATTGGGCATCCAGCCGGCGCAGGAGACCAACGCCTTTTACGAGGCCATCAAAGCCGGACGAGCGCTCGAGGCCGCGCTCCCAACGCCAGCGCCCATTCCCGCTTGTCCCTACCTGGGCCTGTCCGCGTTCCGAGAAAGCGACGCGCCGTTCTTCTTCGGTCAGGAGAGCTTCACGCAGCGGCTGGTTGCAGCGGCTGCAGCGCGAGCGATGGTCGCGGTGATCGGCCCGTCAGGTAGCGGGAAGTCTTCGGTGGTGCATGCCGGGTTGCTGCCACAGCTCGGCGAGCAGGAGCACTTGCTGAGCGCAACGTTCCGGCCGGGGAGCGAGCCCTTCCGGGCGCTGGCGGCGGCTCTGGTGCCGATGCTCGAGCCCGAGATGAGCGAGACGGACCGGTTGCTCGAGACACGCAAGCTGGCCGAGGTCCTGGGGGACGAGGCCTTGCCGCTCGCGGATGTTGTCACGCGCATCCTGCAGAAACACTCGGGCGCCGAGCGGCTGCTGCTCGTGGGTGACCAGTTTGAAGAGCTCTACACGCTGTGTCCCGAGCCGGCGTTGCGCAACCGCTTTCTGGAGTGCTTGTTGCAGGCCAGCGCCATCGTGCGCTCCCAGTCTGAAGCGGGCTTCACGTTCGTACTCACCTTGCGCGCCGACTTTCTGGGGCCGGCCCTGGCGTATCGTCCCTTCGCGGATGCCTTGCAGGATGCTTACCTAATGCTGGGACCGATGACGCGCGCGGAACTGGCGCGGGCCATCGAAAAGCCGGCGCAGCTGCAGGGGGTGACGTTCGAAGCCGGGCTAGTAGAGCGCTTCCTTGACGATTTGGGCGCTGCGCCAGGCAACCTGCCTTTGCTGGAGTTCGCCTTGACGACTCTGTGGGATCGACAGACAGACGGACAGCTCAACCACGCGGCCTACGAAGCCATAGGTCGGGTGGAGGGAGGCCTGGCTCGCTACGCGGAGGAGTTCTATGCGCAACTGGACCCGGGCGCGCGGGAACGCGCCCGGCACGTATTTATACAGATGGTGCGGCCGGGCGAGGGCACGGAGGATACGCGCCGGTTGGCGACGCGCGCCGAACTTGGCGAGGAGAATTGGGGGTTGGTGCAACGGATGGCCGACGCGCGGCTGGTAGTGACCGGTAGCGACGCGTCCGAGCAGGAGACGGTGGAGGTGGTGCACGAGGCCCTGATCCGGGGTTGGGAGCGCTTACGAACGTGGATGAGCGCCGACCGCGCCTTCCGCAGCTGGCAAGAGCGCTTGCGGGCGGCGCTGGGGCAGTGGGAGGCCAGCAAGCGAGACGAGGGCGCCTTGTTGCGCGGAGCGCCGCTGGCCGAAGCGCAGGGCTGGCTGGCCGAACGGGAGAGCGAACTGAGCCAGTCCGACAAGGGGCTAATCCATGCCAGCGTCACTCTGCGAGAGCGGCGGAGAATGGAGCGAGAACGGCGGCGGCGGCGAATTACACTTGGGCTGGCGGCGGGCTTCATCGTCGCCATCATCTTGACGCTCTTTGCCTTCAACCAGAGCCGCATTGCTGCGTCACAGAGCGCGGTAGCTGAACGCCGTGCTGTTGAGGCACATAGCCTGGCGCTGGCTGCCGCAGCACAACTAGCGCTGACCGATAACCTTCCGGTCCTGGCGCTGGGGCTTGCCGTGGAAGCCAACCGCATCGATGACCCGCCGCTCGAAGTGCAAAGTGTGTTATACCAGGCCGCGTACGCCCGCGAGCGGAACCATCTCGCAGGCGATTTCGAGGCTGTCCACAGTGTCGCTTTCAGCCCGGATGGCCGCACAGCGCTTTACGGCGGTACCCTCGCTAGTGTCAGTAATCTGGGAGGCAGCACGGTCCCCAGCGACACCTCCTTGGTTCTGTGGGATATCACGACCCAGGAGATTCTCTGGCGTTTCGAAGCGCCAGCCGGGGTCGAGAGCGTGGCCTTCAGCCCGGACGGCCAGACCGCACTTACCGGTCTGCGAGATGCTACTCTGATTCTGTGGGATATCGAGACCGGCCAACAGATCCGCCGCCTGCAGGGACATGCCGGTCGCGTGTGGAGCGTCGACTTCAGCCCGGATGGCCAGAGGGCACTTTCTGGCTCAGCCGATAGAACCATGCTGCTGTGGAATATCGAGACCGGGGAGGTCATTCGCCGCTTTGAAGGATTTGAAAAAGTGGTGCGGGATGTAGCCTTCAGCCTGGATGGCCATGCCGCTTTAGTAGGTTTGGGATCAGAACTAGTGGGTCACTTGGCACGGACATCGCCATAAAATGAATCGGGCTTTAGAATTGGCTGCATCCTTGATCACATAGGTGATGAAATGAGCCGTCGCAAGAAAGACCCGCTTCGTGAACTGACGAAGGAAGAGCGGGAATGGCTGGAACGTATTGGCCATTCGCAGACGGAGCCTGCTAGTCATGTCGTTCGCGCCCGACAGATTCTGTTCGTGGCGGATGGGAACAATTACACCGAGGCCGCGCGCTTGTCGGGTCGGAAGTCCGGTGACGCGGTCTCGCAGTTGGTCAGCCGTTTCAACCGGGAAGGCTTGGCGGCCCTCGAGCCAAAGCATGGGGGAGGACCTCAGGTGACGTACGGGGCAGAAGAGCGCGAGCGCATTCTGCAGGAAGTGCGCCGACCACCCATTCCGGAGACAGACGGGACGGCGACGTGGTCGCTGCAAACTTTGCAGCAACGGTTGCGCTCGATGCCGGATGGCTTGCCCGAGGTGAGCACCTATACCATCTGGACGGTGTTGCAGGAAGCCGGCTACAGCTGGCAGCAGTCGCGCAGCTGGTGCGAAACCGGCCAAGCAACACGCAAGCGAAAGGGCGGCACTGTTATTGTGACCGACCCAGATACCGAGGCGAAAAAAACTTGATCGAAAGCGCCTACCATACTGGCGAAACGCTCGGCCTGGCCGTCTGGACCCAAGATGAAGCCGGACCTTATCAGACCAAGCCATATGTGGGGGGCAGCTGGCAGCCCGAGGCGCAGCCGGCCAAACAGCCGCACGAGTACATCCGCGACGGAACGGCAAAATTGCTAACACTATTTCACCCGGCTTCTGGACAAGTGCGCGTGAAAGGCGTCACGCGTACTACCAATGCTATTTTGCATCCATGGCTCAAGGACGAACTGTTGGCTATCCTGCAGGCATTGCCGGCCAAACCCCAACTCGACGTTGAAGCCAATCGCCTGCTATGGGAAAGCTGGCAAGCCGGATTATCGTTGCCCATCACCTTGTCGCAAGAACTTCCAGCTCTGCGCATGCTACTCATCTGGGATAACCTCAAAGGCCATTACACTCCGGAGATGGTTCTGTGGTTGTTCGAACACGGCATTATGCCGCTGTATACACCGTTGGGCGGCTCGTGGTTGAACATGGCTGAATCGATGCAGCGAATTCTCGTTCGGCGTGGCCTGTCCGGCCAGTATCCGCAAACACCTGATCAAATCATTGCCTTGTTACAAGGCGTCGCGCAGGGTTGGAACCAGAACCCCACTCCGTTTGAATGGGGCGGCAAACGTAAGGCACGTCGCCAACGCAGTCGGCAGCGGCGGCACATGCTCGGTGGTTCCGGCGCGTACACTCGGCATCCGATCCGCCGCCGCTCAACGCTGATCCAACAATGGCAATCAGCATGCCAAGTGACCCACTAGTACCAATACCTTTCAAATAAGCAAACAGGTGGCACCCGAGGCATACTTGTGAGATATACAAATTCGCAAGATGCCAGGGGGCCACCTGATGGGATACAGATTACGCGAGGTTGACATCGAGAGCAAGTTTTGCCGGGAACTGACATTTACAAGCCTGAGCCGGGTTATTCCGCCAGATGTGGTCGAAGCAGCGTTGGAGGCAGAAGGCTTGAAAACGCAACGCGAGCGCAAATTGAATCTGGTCGTGACAGTGTTTTTAATCATCACAATGAACATCTACACGCAATCTTCTCTGGGGCGGGTAATGCGTAAGATCGCCCAGGGGTTGCGGTACATCTGGAACAATCCGGAATACGCGGTACCGAAAGACAGTGCGATTACCTATCGGCGCTATCAACTGGGTGCTCGACCGGTCGTGCGTTTGTTTCGGCATGTATGTCGACCGATAGCTACGACGGAGACAGCTGGCGCGTTCCTCTTTGGATTGCGCCTGATGGCCATCGATGGCACGGTTGAAGATGTGGCTGACACGCCGGAGAATGCGGCGGCTTTTGGACGGCACCACAGCCCGCGCGGCCAGAGCGCTTTTCCGCAGGTGCAAGGGGTGTATCTGGTCGAGTGCGGCACGCATACGATTGTCGATGCGGGCTTCTGGCCTTGCCACACCAGCGAGCGCATGGGTGGTTTTCGCCTGTTGCGCTCGGTCGAGATGGGCATGTTGGTGATGTGGGACCGTGGGTTTCATGATTATGACATGCTGCGCATGGTTTTGGAGCGCGGGGGACACATTTTGAGCCGATTTCCAGCCCATGTCAAGCCTAAAAACCGCTGTCCATTGCCAGATGGCTCCTACACCGCCTACCTGACCCCCTCCGACTACCAGTGCCGCAAGCGGGGCGAGCGCCTCCTGGTGCGCATCGTCGAATACACCATAAGTGACCCGGCACTCCCCGGTTACGGTGAAGTGCACCGCTTGGTTACCACCTTGCTGAACCCCGAAGCCTTCCCAGCCCTGGAACTCGCGCGAGCTTATCACGAACGCTGGGAAATCGAATTGGTCATCGATGAAGTCGACACCCATCAACGTCTGGCCGGACGCCCGCTGCGCAGTCTCAAGCCGGTCGGGGTCATTCAGGAACTGTATGGCCTGCTCATCGCACACTTCATCATCCGCTTCCTGATGCATGCGGCTGCCCAACGCACCGGTCTCGATCCCGACCAACTCAGCTTTGTGCATGCACTCGAACTCGTGCGCGACACGCTCGCCGAGTTTCAAAAGACGGCCGTTGACCAACTCGGCCAACTCTATGACCGCTTGTTGCATGACATCGCTGACGTTCGTCTGCCTCTCCGCCGTGCCCGTTCAAACCCGCGTGTAGTCAAACGCAAGATGTCAAAGTTCCGCCTGAAACAGCCGGAGCATTATCACTGGCCCCAACCCCGACAACCTTTCCGGCAAGCTTTGGCCCTTATTTGAAAGGTATTGGAACTAGTACCAATACCTTTCAAATAAGCGATCAGGTGGCACCGGTGGCATACTTGCGAGATATCCAAATCCGCACGATGCCAAGGGGCCACCTGATGGGATACAGATT
This sequence comes from Anaerolineales bacterium, assembly GCA_965248775.1. Lineage (GTDB taxonomy): Bacteria > Chloroflexota > Anaerolineae > Anaerolineales > JBHHUI01 > JBHHUI01. Next base: position 5,796,592 of record OZ252150.1, on the reverse strand, counting down.
ACGTGAAATCGAATGCGTGAGCAAGTTCAGCCAGGAGTTGACGTTCGCCAGCTTGAACGAGGTCGTGCCGCGCGCGGAGGTCGAAGCCGTGCTGGCTGCCGAAGGTTTACGCACAGAGCGCGAGCGCAAATTGAATCTCGTGCTAACGGTATTTGTCGTGATCATGATGAACATCTACACGCGGTCGTCACTGGGAAGTGTCTTGCGTAAACTGGCGCAGGGCTTGCGCTACATTTGGCCCGACCCAGAGTACGGCGTGCCGCGAGACAGCGCCGTGTGTTACCGGCGTTACCAGTTGGGGGCGCGGCCGCTGGTGCGTCTGTTTGGTCGCGTCTGTCAGCCCATGGCCACGACGGAAACCATCGGTGCTTTTCTGTATGGTTTGCGTCTGATGGCAATCGACGGCACGGTTGAAGACGTGCCGGATACTCCGGCCAACGTGACTGCCTTTGGTCGCCACGCCAGTCAGCGCGGCGCGAGCGCATTTCCGCAGGTGCAGGGAGTGTACCTGGTCGAATGTGGTACACACGCGATTGTGGATGCCGGTTTCTGGCCCATCCATACCAGCGAGCGCGTGGGCGGATTCCGCCTCTTGCGCTCGGTCGAACGCGGGATGTTGGTGATGTGGGACCGTGGATTTCATGATTATGACATGTTGCGCGGCGTTTGGGAGCGTGGCGGGCTCGTGTTGAGCCGTTTGCCCAGCCACGTCAAGCTCCAAGACCGTTGCCCTTTACCAGATGGTTCTTACACCGCCTTCTTGCGCCCTTCCGACTATCGCCGCCGCCGGAATGGGGAGCGCCTGTTGGTGCGCATCATTGAGTACACCATCACTGACCCAGCCCTGCCCGGCTTTCACGAAACCCATCGACTCGTCACGACGTTGCTCGACCCGGCGCGTTATCCGGCCCTCGAACTGGCGTGCGCTTATCATGAACGCTGGGAAATCGTCATTGATGAAGTCGACACCCATCAACGTCTAGCTGGGCGGCCCTTGCGCAGTCTCAAACCGGTAGGCGTCATTCAAGAACTTTACGGATTGTTGCTGGCTCATTTCGTCATCCGTTTCCTCATGCATGCCGCCGCCCAACATGCCGACATCGACCCCGACCGCCTAAGCTTTGTGCACGCCCTCGAAATGGTGCGCGATACTGTGGCTGAATTCCAACAAACTGCCGTCGACCAACTCGGTCATCTTTATCAGCGGTTACTCAACGATATCGCAAGCGTACGGTTGCCGCCCCGCCGTGCCCGTTCGAACCCGCGCGTCGTCAAACGAAAAATGTCCAAGTTCCGGCTGAAACGCCTTGAGCATTATCACTGGTCGCAACCGAAACAGCCTTTTCACAATGCGCTCGCCCTTATTTGAAAAGTATTGGGGCTAATACCCAACCTGTCCAGCGGCAGAAATTGACTGGCTGCTTCTATTCTGCGATGAAGATCGTTGGGCGCTTCGAGTTCGGGCGTTTTTGAACTGACCAGTCCGAGCACGACGGACTTGTATTCTGAGACATACTGCAAGGGTGCAAAGTCGCCGGAGCGCGGCGTGTCGTATTCGAGGAAGAATGTGTCAACATTTATCTGGCGGAAAGCCCGCGCGGCGATGTGGTCGTATCCGCCCGACGAAAGCCAACGCCCTTTGAAATTGCCGCGGCAAATGTGCATTGCAATGCTCATCCCGGCTGGGCGATCCTCCAATGCAGCATTGATCAATCCAATGTACGCATCGATGAGTGTCTCGGGATCATCCCCGTCATTGCGTAACGCCCTCCGCACACCGGCATCGCAGAGCATTGCCAGGGGTACATCATCGATCTGCAAGTAACGCGCGCCCCGCGTGGCCAGATCGGCGATCTCTTCACGATAGACCTGCGCCAGCTCCTGGAAGAACTCATCGCGGTCAGCATAGACTCCCTCGTCGATAGCCTCTCGGCCACGCCAGAAGTGCATGGTAGGAGGCGAGGGCAGGGTGATCTTGGGAGTGGCATTGGTGTTTGATTGCAGGAACGCGAGTTCAGCACCGCAAATGCTACGGGGCCGGTGAACGCGACCCGACACATGCGGTGCAAGGAACTCCTGTTGCGTGCCTGCGTCATCCATGAAATGATACGCGGCCGTTTTAATCGTAAGCCCTTCCACCGCTTCAACGAAATGTGCCCAATAGGACACGCGCCGGAACTCGCCGTCGGTCACGGATTGCAATCCGGCATCCTCTTGGAGCCTAATTGCGTGACGGATGGCAGTATCTTGCACAATGCGGAATGCATCTGCAGAAATCTCGCCTTTTGTAAATTGCCGGTGGGCCTGGCGCAGTGCTGCCGGGCGCAGCAAACTGCCTACGTGGTCTGCGCGGAATAATGGCCGAATTGGGTTCATGCGTAGCACTTCGGAATGGGCTTGAGTGTAAAACAATTTCGCGTCATAATTCCCGACCAATCAATTGAGAATCAAATGCTAATTCCTTACGACGACTTCGGTGGGGAGGGCCGCCACTTCCATTTTGCACATGCGAACGGTTACCCTCCGCTAGCGTATCAGCTGCTGCTCACCGGACTGAGCGAACACTACCGCGTGAGAGCAATGCATGCGCGCCCGCTCAGGCAGCCGGAACCTGCCAGAGGCGACTTACCTGATTGGTCGTGGATGGTCAGCGATTTGTTCTCCTATTTTGTAACTCATGGCCTACAAAATATCGTCGGAATGGGGCATTCAATGGGTGCAGTAGCCACGCTTCTGTCCGCCCTCGAACGACCGGAGCAGAGTCGGGGCCTCATTCTTCTTGATCCGACTCTGCTGCCTCGATGGACGGCAACCGGTTTTGGACTCATAAAGAAGCTGCGTCTGGTTTACCGCCATCCAATGCTCCGCACCACCGTCCGACGAAGGAGCGTCTTCGCCGACCGTGAAGGAATGTTTGCTCATTACCGCCGCAAGAGGGTATTCAGTCGCACACGGGATGAAGATTTACGCACCATCGTCCGTGCGCATCCACGAGAGCGGTGGAAGCTGGCAAACAGAGAGCGGCTATGGCGACCACCCTGTGGGGGTGGTGAGCTGGTATGGGGCGCAGTTTTATTGCACCTTGCGCGGCGACCGCTTGCCGACGGAGGCGGAGTGGGAGCGGCGCGCGGGGATGATGGGCGCACATATCCCTGGGGCAATGAAAGCCCATCCGAGTCGTTCTTGAACTTTGCTCAAAACGAAGATGACACCAAACCTATTGGATCGTATCCAGATGGCGCCTGTCCGTATGGCGTCTATGACATGGCAGGCAATGTATGGGAGTGGGTGGCGGATTGGTACGACGGGAATTACTACGGGAACACGCCGGATGCAAATCTGAGCGGGCCGGAAAGCGGGAGCAACAAGGTCGTGCGCGGCGGCTCGTGGTGCGATGCATCCTACTACGTGCGCGCCGCCCTTCGCAGCAGCCTCGATCCATCCTTCCCCGACGACGATGCTGGTTTTCGTTGCGCCAGCTCACCGTGACTCTGGATTACTGGATACCGGACTGCCCAGCCCCGGTAGCTGGACGGTGTGAGCCCCGGTGATCATGCTTTTCCACCCACAAACCTCTTACGGCAGTGACCGCTTCCGGCAAATATTCATCGACCATTGGCACCGCTGGCTTGATCCCCACGAAGAAGATATCCCCGCCGATCAACGCGCCTACGTCCGCAAAACCATCCAAAAGATGATCGGCTGCCGCAACCCCCAATCCGGCTACGCGCGCTACGTGTGTCCGGGATGCGGCGATGAGCGCATCGTGCCGTTTAGTTGCAAGACCCGCTTTTGTCCTTCGCCCAGTATTCCGATGCAGTGTGCACGGCACTGTGCCCGAGTGGGTCAAGTTGTTTGTCTTCGCCTATAAACATCGCTAGCTTCACAAGCGCCGCTTCCCCAAATATCCCGCCCATCTATTGCACTTTGCATGCCCACTCAATTAGGCACTCCCGGTGACAAGAGAGAGTATCACGATTTTCCAATCGTGCATCCTATAACAGACTGTGTCGTTTTACGACGCGAAGGCCGCCGCAGGCAAGCGGGAAGTAAAATTTTCACGAATGTTCCGCACGTGTCGGCTTAGATCTCCTTTTACAGGCTGGGCAATTACAACGACCCGGCGCGCTTCGCTGACTGCTGTAGGGGATTGAGATTGAAACCGAAATAGCTTGCCTTTCGTCCCCCCCCAAGTAAAATTACCGAGTCACAATCGTCTCAGATTCAGATTAAAGATAATTCAATACATACCTTGGTTGATACCGGCAGACACTACGTAATCATCGGCGACGGAGGAGCAGGCATGGCGGGAGCCCAGGCTATCCGGCATGCTGATGCAGCTGCCAATATTGTCGTTGTTTCTGACGATCCAAACCCTTTTTACTACCGCCCTGCGTTAACAAATCATCTCATCGGTGCACTCACAGACCGCGAACTGTGGGCTGTTCCTCCCTATGTTTTCGCAGAACAAAACTTCGAACGCCGCGCTGCGCGTGTGAAGAGGGTTGAACCTGAAGCAAGCCAAATTCAACTTGGTGATGGCAGCAGCCTTAAGTTCGATGCGCTGCTCATCGCAGCGGGTGCGCGCCCACGTATGCCATCCGACTCGTTGCCGGGCGTTGATCTGATGGGCGTCATGGGTTTCCGAACGCTGCAGGACACCCGCCTTGTGCTCGACTACGCCCTCAAAAGCGGGCGTGCGGTCGTTGTCGGTGGCGGTATTCTCGGATTGGAACTTGCGCAAGGCCTACACGCCAACGACATCGAAGTCGAGTTCCTGATTCGGGGAGAGCGATTCTGGCCAGCTTTCCTTGATAATGTCGCTTCTGATCTTATAATCAGCCGGATGCGCAGCGCCGGTGTGCAGGTGCATACAAATGCCGAAGTCGCCGAGATCCGCGGGGATCAAGATCACGTCAGCGAGGTCGTTTTAAAGGATGGCCGCACATTCGGAGCATCAGCGGTCGGTTATGCCATTGGAGTGACCCCGAATGTGGAGTTCCTAGAAGGATCGGGCCTTGAATTGGGACGCGGCATTGTCGTCGATGAACGCATGCATACGAACATACCCAACATCTATGCAGCGGGCGACATTGTCCAGGTGACGGACCCTAAGACCAATGAACCACAAAATCCGACGCAGCTCTGGCTCCCAGCCAGATTGCAGGGTCGTACTGCAGGCGCGAATATGGTACGCGCCCAGGCACGTTATCAGCCCGGTGAGCTGTATATGGCTACCCGCCTCTGGGACCTGGATTTTGGGTTGGTCGGCCAACCGGCTCCGCGCGAAGGAGAATTTGAGTCAGTCATCTATCAGCCGCGAGGCGAGTTCGTTTACAAACAGGCTGCCATCCGCGATGGCCACCTACTTGGAGCACTTTTACTCGGCGACAGGAGCGATGGTTATTTGCTTAAGTCGCTCATTGACGACAACGAATATATTGGCTCAATAAAAGACCGACTCTTTGATTCAGACTTCGATCTGGCTGCCTGGATCAAATCACGCCGTGGTCTGACAGCACCTGAAACAACTTCAGCTCTGATTACTCCGAATGTCGGCTTGCCCTCCATCCGCGATTTGCTCGGTGCGCCAATTGTTCAAATTGAAGATCAAACTTCAACTACGGAAGCAAATGTAAAGCAAACAGCTTGGCTGATGTATGAAGATTCGAAAGTTTTTCTCGACGCGTCAGCCCTCAACATCGGACGTGCAAAGGCCAATGACATCATGGTCAGCGATCCGGCTGTGTCGAAACGACATGCCCAGATTGCACGCCAGGGAAATGAATACTTCCTGAGTGATCTCAGCAGCCTCAATGGCACATTCCTTAATAATGACCGCGTAGATTGGCCTCGCAGACTGCAAGCCGGTGATGTTATCGAGATTGGCAGCGCACGTTTGTTGTTTCAAATCATAACGGCACCAATCGCTGTCAGCTTACCAAAAGAGCAGGATGAAATTTCAATTGGCTGGCTGGAGGGCCCTGATGACAAAATTGTAATCGGAGAGGCGCCCTGGTTCAGCATTGGTCGTGGCGACGATAACGATATTGTTCTTCCCAGCAAACACGTCTCACTTCGACATGCCCAACTGGAGCGTCGGCCTGACGGCCTCTACCTGCTCGATCTCGGCAGCCTATCAGGTACGCGGGTGAACAGTTTCATCGTAGCGCTGCCAAACCGCTTGCGTCACGGAGACTTGATCGAGTTTGCGGATCTCTCTTTTCGTTTCCATTGGCCGGACGATGATATGTCCGAAGACACGGTGACTCTCGGAGTTGATTTGCCCACACAAGAAATCGTGTTGCAGGCAGCGGTTTCTGTGACGCGTGGGCCAAATCTCGGAATCAGTTATGCACTCAAAGGCCCGGCGGTTGTAGGACGCAGCCAAAAGGTGGATATCACTATCGCTACGCAAGCTGTTTCCCGCGAACACTGTAAGTTGGAGCCCAAAGGCACGAAATGCCTGTTGACTGACCTAGATAGTTTCCGGTGCGAAAGTGGCCCTCCTGTGAGAAGATGCGAATGATCAAACCCGCATTTTCCACAGAAAGGGCCGCTGCAATGTTACGTGACCGCCACGAAATCGACAAGTTCTTCCTGGACATTCTGGCATTGACGAGTGAGATGGACCCGGTGTTGGCGCATATCGACGTATTGCTGGATGACGACGAGCTCTACCAGCGAGTGCGCGGTGACTTTGCGCGACGCTATCCGAAAACACTACAGACGGGCCGCAACTCCACGCCGGTGGAAGTCGTGCTCAGGGTGTTAGTCGTAAAGCATTTGTACGGCTGGAGCTACGCGGAAACAGAGAAACATGTCAGGGACAGTCTGGTACTGCGCCACTTCTGCCGCGTGTACTTCGAGCGCGTGCCGGACGAGAAGACGCTCCTGCGCTGGGCGAACCTGCTCCAACCTGAAACACTTATCTCCCTGAACGCCCACGTGTTGCAGCTGGCCAGCAGGCTAAAGATCACCCGTGGCCGCAAGCTGCGCACAGATGGAACGGTTGTCGAGACCAACATCCGCTACCCCACTGACAACGGCCTGCTGGCTGATGGTGTGCGTGTGCTTGGGCGCACGCTGAGACGGGCGAACTGACGCAAGAGACGTTCCGCAACCGCTCCCGCAGTGCCCGCAAGTATGCTCGCCAGGTGGCCAATCAGGCCCGCAGGCGCTCCGAGACAGCTAAAGCGCAGCTGACGACCACGTACCGCAAGCTGCTGCAGGTCGCCCGCCAGAGTGTGCAGCAGGCGAAAATCGTTCTGGAGCAGCTGCAGACACAGAAAGATCGCGCAGCGCAGCGCTTGACCGCGACCCTCGAGACCTTCACCCCGCGTGTCGAGCAGGTCATCAGTCAATGTGAGCGGCGGGTCTTCGCCGGCGAGAGTGTCCCGGCGAGTGAGAAGCTCGTAAGTCTCTTTGAACCGCATACCGCCATCATCCGCAGGAACAAGGTCCGCAAGCCCACCGAGTTCGGGCGCAAGGTCTGGCTCGATGAAGTCGACGGCGGCTTGCTAAGCAACTGGCGCGTCCTCGCTGGCAATCCGAACGATGTCAATCAGTGGCAACCTGCCCTCGACCAGCACACGCAGCAGTTTGGCTGCGCACCGGAACAGGTCAGCGGCGATCGCGGACTCTACTCGCCCGGCAACGAAGCTTATGCTCGCGCATTAGGTGTCGCGCGCGTCATCTTGCCCAAGCCCGGGCACAAATCCAAACAACGTCGGGCCCATGAAAAGCAACTCTGGTTCCGCCGTGGCCGGCGTTACCACGCCGGCGTCGAAGGTCGGATAAGTGTCTTGAAACGCCGCTATCGACTCGACCGTTGCCGCAATCGTGGCGAAGCAGGCTTCCACCGTTGGGTCGGGCTGGCCATCCTGGCGGCCAATCTCAATACCATCGGTACCAAGCTGGCGGCCAAGGCCACGTAACTATGCAATTGTCAAGGTTCACTCCCAGCAAGAAGTTCGCCCTTGCCGATTTCTGATTAGGTGGTGCGTTTTGCACCGGAAACTAGATAGCAGAAATGGCGTCTTTGTCGACGAGGAGCGCATTACCGAGCCACAACTACTATCACCCGGCGATACCTTCCGGCTCAGTAGCAATATTGTGCTGCGCTACGACATGATCGGTCTTCCAGTTGAAGCTGAACAAGCAGACCCAACTGAACTTATGGCGAGAACCGGGCTGGACGCCCTTTTGGGTGATGAAGACGATGACGTGACAACGGCTTTGCCGAGATGACCACTGACACGCTTGACTTTCTGCAGCAACTCGAACTTCAAGTAATGCAGGAGTTGGATGCTTGCATTGGATGCCATGATTGTATGCAGGCTTGTCCACTAGACGAATCGTCTCAGGTCACGATTGCGGAACTTAATCTTGCCGTGACCCAACCCGTCATACAGGCCGCCAACGTCCAGCAGTTTGTCCTGGCTTGCACGCAATGCCAAGCTTGTGTGCCGGTATGCCCCGCACAGCTCAGCCGTGCCAATATGGTGTTGTGGAACAAACTCAAGGTCGAACGCGAACTTCCCGACCAACCGATGATGATGCAGGTCGGCCCGGACTATTCTGTAGTCTCAAGTTGGACGGTGCATTCTCTTGCCAAACATCTGACAGAGATTCCGATTTTGCGCGGCGTCGAGATAGACGCGCTGCGGCGTTTACTTCCAGCGGGGGGTTTGCGACAACTGCTCCCCGGCGAATATCTGCTTGAAGAGGGCAAATACAACGAATTCTTGTTTATCATCCTGTCCGGAGAAGCTGAAGTATCTTTGCGTACAAGCGACGAGGCACGCACGCGACTCATTAAATTGCAGGCAGGCGCATTCGCAGGCGAACTCTCACTCCTTGCCAATGCACCTGCATCGGCCACAGTATCAGCAATCTCTGATCTAATCGTCGTACAAATACCAAAATATACAGTCTATCGGCTGATGGCCGAGGCACCCCCATTTCAACAAGCACTGTCCGAAATCTATACACAGATTTCGATCAAGAACTTCATAGCCGAGACAGTTCTCTTCAAAGACGTTTCTGAAGAGACCGTTGAGGCCCTTGTAGAGGCAGCCCAAGTTCGTGTTGCCCCTGCAGGTGAGATTATCCTGCGCGAAGGTACGCTGGCTAAGCGTTTGTACCATGTACGAGCAGGTTTCGTGCGCATCACCCATTCCGTTGGAGATCGGGAGCGAGTGCTAGTGTACTCGCGTCGGGGTGATGAAATAGGTGGCTATTCTTTATTGCTCGATCTTGATTCAAGTTATACCGCCACAACAGAAACGCGTACGGAACTTGTCGAACTTTCGCCGGAAGTGTTCGACACATTACGAATCAAGCAGCCCGTAGATTACTACAAAATTTTGCGAGCAGCCGGCAAGGCTGCCCTAGAAGTCAGTCAGGGGGAATTCCGTGAAGAGGGCGGCACGCAAGCACTCGACAAACTCGGAGAACAGGGCATCATCCAGGGTCACGAAATCCTCGTCATTAATTCGAGCATCTGCGTTGACTGCAACAATTGTGTGGACGCCTGCGCCCGGCGACACGGACATACGCGCCTCGAACGTCGTGGAATGACACTTGGAAATCTATTATTCCCAACGGCGTGTCAGCATTGTGAGAATCCACTCTGCCTCATGTGCAGCGTCAATGGCATTCAACGCGAGCCGGATGGTCAGATTCGTATCACGGACAATTGCATCGGTTGTGGTGCGTGCGCCGAACGCTGTCCTTACGACAACATTCTGATGGCCGATCTAAGCCCCGAAAACCAAAAGAACTCTCAGGATGACAACTGGCTGGTGCGCCTGTTCCCAATGTTCCAACGTGGGGAGGTTCCCACTCCAGCAGACATTACCGATAGCGGTCAACGCGTTGCCGTTAAATGTGATTTGTGTGCCGGCTATTCAGACGGCCCCGCGTGCGTCCGCGCGTGTCCTGTTGGGGCGGCTTTGCGAATAGACCCAACAGACTTCTTTGCCGACCCACAAACCCTCATCGGCTTGGAAATGCAACGCATGAGGAAAGATGAGAAACGTCTGGCCTAGTCGTTCCTTCAGTTGGCGCTGGATCGCTGCCATCGTTGTGTTTTCGGCGGCCATTGCCACAGCAAGCCTATTTTATCTACAATCCGGACAACCGGCGCGTGGCTACACGTTTTGGGGTTATGTGCTGGGCATCCTGGCCCTTGTCGCCTCAGTTGTAGCAATTGCATATCCGCTGCGCAAACGCTGGTTCCAGGAGTTGCTGCGCATCGTTCCCGGTCGTATGCAGGATTGGCTCTGGTTGCATATGACCGTTGGAATTTCAGCATTGGTCTTGGCCGGCTTTCATTCAGGCTGGAATCTCAAACTGTCGTGGGGTTCCGTATCATTTGTCGTTTTGATATTTCTCGTGCTAGGCGGCATCTATGGTCGCTGGCGTTACCAAACCGTAGCTCGGAAAGTTCCTGAACTAGTTGGTAATTTGAGTCTGGCTGACACACAAGAAAATCTGGCGGACAATGAGCTTGAACTTGAAACATTAAGCGCTGGCCGATCACGAGCGTTCAAAAACAGCGTCCTTGAAATCCTTGACTTGCAGGCAGGAAATAAATTTGAGTGGGAAGCGCTGATAGCGCAGCTTGTCGAAGATGAGCAGGCCCGCGCAGAAGAACTTGTGCAGCTCGGTCAGGAACGCGCGGAGCTCCTTGAACGCTATAAACTTCAGAGGAAGATCAAGTGGCAATTAGGCGGTTGGCGACTTCTACATTTGCCGCTCACGCTTCTCTTCCCGATTGCAATCGGCTTACATCTGTTTGCAGTCTTCTTCCCTTATGGAACGAGAATTAAATAATTTGGGCAGTTGGTTCACAACGGATGCAAGCAGTGATATTCTCTTGGCTTCATCAGAACACTAGCCAGCAGGCCATGATGAAACCCTATGCGCCCGAACATGAAGAAATGATGCGCCGCTTTTACAACAGCTTGAACGAGAAAGATGGGCGTCGCTTTGCTGGTTTCGAAGCCTTGAGATTTGGACACGGCGGACGGAGTTACATTGCGCGGGTGTTGGGGTGCAGTCGCAACACGGTGAGCAAAGGCGCCCGCGAAGTCAGTGGCTTGCCCAAGGGCGAAGTGGAGCAGCGCATTCGGAAGCCAGGCGGCGGACGCAAACCGTACTACGTCACATGGGGGGCGCAACTTGCTGAGAAGTTCCTGGCAGTGTTGCGCGAGCACACAGCCGGTGACCCGATGGACGAGAGGGTGCGCTGGACGAACCTGACCCCGGGCGAGATTGTTGCGGCGTTGCGGGCCGAGCACGACATCGTGGTCAGCAAATATGTGGTGCGCAAGTTGCTGCAGAAGCACAACTATCGCCGCCGAAAAGCGCAAAAGAAACTCGGTTTGAAGGCCGAGATTGAAAACCGCAACGAGCAATTTGAGAACATCACGCGGCTCAAGACCGAATTCGAAGCGGCGGGCAATCCCATTGTCAGCATGGACAGCAAGAAAAAGGAATATCTGGGCAATTTCTACCGAGACGGACATTTGTACACCCTGGAAGAACTGCAAACTTATGACCATGATTTCAACAGCTATGCTGCTGGGGTCAGCATTCCTCACAGTCTCTACGACTTGCGTCTCAATGTCGGCTACATCCAACTCGGCGGCAGTCATGATACCAGTGAATTCGCTTGCGATAGCTTTCGCCATTGGTGGTACACATACGGCCACTACCACTATCCCAACGCCACTTCTATTCTCGTGCTTTGCGATGGCGGCGGGAGTAACAGTTCCCGCTACTACATCTTCAAGCAAGACTTGCAAGCACTGGCCGATGAAATCGGGGTCGAAATTCGCATTGCTCACTATCCACCCTATTGCTCGAAATACAACCCCAGCGAACACCGTTTCTTCCCGCATGTTACCCGCGCTTGCCAAGGCGTGATCTTCACCAGCCGCAAACTCGTCAAAGAACTGATGGAAAAAACCAGCACCAAGACCGGACTGAAAGCTTTTGTCCATGTTATTGACCAGGTCTACGAAACCGGTCGTAAAGTAGCCACAGATTTCAGGGACAACATGCGCATTATCTTTGATGATTTCTTGCCCCAATGGAATTACCGCGCTCTCCCATTTGCACAAGTTATTTAATTCTCATTCCTAAATGTCAGTTCCCGGCAAAACTTGCTCTCGATGTCAACCTCGCGTAATCTGTATCCCATCAGGTGGCCCCCTGGCATCTTGCGAATTTGTATATCTCACAAGTATGCCTCGGGTGCCACCTGTTTGCTTATTTGAAAGGTATTGGCATTAGCTTGGGTAATTTTGTTCGCGGTTCGCACGGGATGCAACTAATGCCGCGACTTCTCCACTCTAGAGCAATTAATACCGAGTTTTTAGATTTTGAGGAGAGCATTTAGTCTTGACCTAATTCTTTATCATTTCATGTATTAATTATTGCTGTTGTGAACTGGTGTTTCCAGAGCCAAATAAGAGATACTTCACCCTCGACTATTGTTTGCACATAAGTACATACAATAGTCCTCAATACCGCAATGGGTGGAGGGGGCGTAAGCGCCCCCCACCCACCATCACATATCTGTCTCACTTTATGCGACATTTGCAGCGTGCAAAAATCAAGCTCCATTTATGCTGTGCTCGTTGATTTCCTCGCCCAAACGCTGCTTTCCGACTTCAAAATCGCCATGCTTAGTAAGTTCGAAATATGCCTGCCTCTCGATAGTAGTCTTTCCTAAAAACTCTTTATCTTGGGCAATCTTAAGTGCTTTATCAACTAGCCGTTCGCCACATATTTCTTCATGGGATGCAAGAGCGACGAGTCTCTTTCTCGACGTCCTTCCGCTGTCGAAAAGCTTGCTCAGAAGCCATTTTTCGGTCACCTGACCACTACTAACAGGTTTGCCAGCGTAGACTACTTTGAATGTGTCATTGACGTCGTCACCATGGAAGCTAACTGCAAATGGTTCAACCGCCTGTGCCCAGCGCGCTTTGTCGTGAACCACCTTGACTCCACCTTTGTGCTTCTCACAGAACAGTAGCCAGTCGCACCCGTCTCGAATCACTGATGCACCGCGCACTCTATCTCCACTTGCACCACTTCCACCCTTGCGCGCATGATGTACAAAGAGCAGACTTGCATTCGTTTCCTGGATAAACCACTTCGCCATCTCCAAAACATTGCGCATCTCATCGTTTGAGTTCTCGTCGGCTGAATGCGCTCTGATTAAAGAATCTATAATTACGAGGTTGTAGCCTTCTAACTCGACCAGTTCCGCCAATTCTCTAAGTGATTCGCGAGGTGTTGGCGGATTAATTACAGGCGCTGGCAAAAAATTGATGTGGGGATCGATAAGAAAATCAAGAGGTGTTTTATCGTCTAACTCCATCCCCCGCACGAGGCGTTGCGTCCGAACGCTGATCAATACCTCATGCTGCTCAAGATCCACAATGAGTACTTTTCTCTTCTTGGTCTGGAATCGCCCCAACCATTTCTTTCCAGAAGCGGTTGACAATGCCAAACTAAGTGCGAGCCAGCTTTTCCCGACATTTCCCGGGCCAGCGATCATCCCAATGATCGGATGATCTGGTTCAATTCCATCGATTGCCCATTCAAAATTAGTTAGACCATTCAAAATTTGCTTTAACGTTACTATCTTCAACATCACAATCCTCATTTGAGCAGACAGTAACATCATGGTAAAATATATACATAGTTCAATTAGAGTTGCTTCTACTCATTTACAAATGCCCGCCTCATCACAGGCGGGCGAGTCTTTTAACAATAAGTTTTCAAGAATTTAGGCCGTTACATACTCGGTCTCTCTTTCAACCCTCAGTTCTCTTTGCCGTGTTGCCTGGTCGGGATACCCTTCCAGATAGTCGAGTAGCAACTGACGCATAAGCGCGCTCCGGCTAGTTCCTTCCATCGCCGCTACAACACGCGCTTCTCGTGCCGCCTCCGAAGGCAACGCCACGCTGCACACCGTAGTTTTGTTCAAATCCATACTTGTATATCCTTTCAGTTAATTACAAAGCGCAGCTAAACGAGAATCGCCGGAGGTCATTCATCGACCTCCTAGCCCACTAACTACCCCGTTTTAGCTGCGCCGTCTCGATAAAACTATTTCGCCAAGGTAATTATATCGTGAACATAAAGTATTGACAATTGTTATTGTCAATTTACTATTGACTAACATGTATCAATGTGGTACAAAAATCTAGTTACATGGACTTCGAGTCGTTACCCAGTTGGAGTTCATAATTAGCCTCCCTCACGATTCCTTGGCGCTGTCTCACTTCCGTTCCCAGTGCTCGTATCGATATATTGTTAAACAGTATTTGGAGCTTCCTGCGGTTGTGTCATGACTGCGTGCTGAAACACATAACCAGCGATGGCTAAAGGGTGCCGAAGGCACCTCGCTGATCATCGCGTTGGAGGCGATGGCGCTCCACGAAAATGCATCAACTTACCCCCCCATTACGAGGAGCTATCCAAGATCTGTCGCCCTCCGGAAACATTTATTCCTCTAATTGCTGATTGTTTTGGTCGGAACTGCATTCCCTACACACGTCATATAGCAAAACGCCCTGCTGAAACCGGGTGGAGGAGGGAATAGGATGTGTAGAGCGGATGGTACTCCACAGGGTCGCCTACCAGTACCTTAGTCAGTGGCCGCTCTCCGTGCGTTCAGGAGGATGTAACGGGGTTGATATGGGTACTTACGGGTATGTGACTCTTACCGGACGAGGGAGTACCCCGTCATTGGGCAAAAGCGATTCGTGGGGTACTCGCCGGGGTTTGTTTAACGCATTGATGGAGGAGCTGCTCTCTATCGGGATGTTATATTTTCAATCAATGTAGTTGCTACGAAACGACATCTCGTCCCTCAAAGAGCAATGATTACCGTCAGGATCGAAGAAGTCAGCTACCGTACCCCATACTTCTCGTCTAACCTTGACTTGAACACCTCGTGCCTCTAGCGCTTTCGCCGCTGACTCAACACCCCTAATCGGTTGGCAACTCTATGATCGCGCGCTCGTCGTATAGCAAGGTCTTCTTCGTCAGCCGATTTATAGTCAGACTCCGCTGGTTACACTACTTAAACACAGGCGGGCAATCCAGACGAGTGCCCGCCTGATCGTATCAAATCTTGTGTTTGACTAATTTTATAGGCTGGCGTTGTATTCTTCAACTCTCCCAGTGATCATATCGGAAATGTCCTCGACCGAATTCTTCTGTACCCACATTTCCACAATCGCAGAAATCACTCTAGAGCGTATATTATAAGGCACATCATGCGGTCCCATTATGGTCTGGACCGATTCTGACAGTTCGATTGCCCAGTCCTTTTCTATTTCGCCTTTCTCTGCAGCCTTCCAAAGATTTTCTGAGAAATAATTTCGGTCGCCCCCATATTCTAAGGGGTGCCCGTTCACTTCCATTATACTTTCCATCTCTCCACGATAGTCAGCTTCCAACCATTTCTGCTCCGCGGTACCGATTGCTTTATTGATAGCCTCAGCACCCTTTTTCCACGCGCCCTTGATAGCGTAGAAAGATGTTATTATCTGTTGATCTGGGACATTGTAGGGGTTAATCAGTGTCTCAAATTTTCCGGCGATTTCAAGGGCCTCTTCCATCGTTATCTGATTTTTATCAACCGTGTCATGAATCGTGCTTTTCAGTCCAACATATATGCGCTCTGACCGATTAAAACCCCCGTCTCTAAGTGCATTCTCGATAGCATCATGCGTTGGCGAGCCGGTCTGCTCGACGAGCTTACCGGTATAGCCAATTTCATTATTCAGGTTGACTTTGTCATAACCGCCAGCTTTTTCGATTGTGTCGTCGAGTTTTCTCGCAGCCCCAATCGCAACCTCCATCGACCATTTTGCATAGCCACCTACCATCGCCAAATTTCCAAAAATAATAAGCGCCGTTTCTTCGACATCGCCCTTGAAGCTACCTTCCTTCAGGGCAACGACAATTGTCCTGGCTTCTGGCGTATTTAGCCTGAAACCGACAAGTAGTTTTTGAGCAGCCGGCCTCCACTCAATTCCATCCTGAAGCATGAGTGCCGGAAGCTGCCCAGCAAGACTCAGGAATTGGTCTTTAGTCATATAGCCAGAGTTAACCGGTCTTTCCAGCAAGGTTGATGCGTTTCCTAAAAATGCGTCAATCTGTTTCTCTGAGGTCGGACCGACGACGGCCTCATGCGCTGCTTTGAACCCGGCCTCTATCAATGCTCGCTTACCGGCGTTGGCCTCAAACTGCTTTTTCAAGTGGCCGGAATAGCTCTCCTCGGATTCGCCATGCCTGTCCACAATGTCGCCCGCGCCCCAATCAGTAATAAACACCTCTGGGGGCATTTCATTAAGCGCGTGTTTGATTATCCTTAATCGCTCGAGCAATGTGGCGATCTCGTTGGGTGCGATCAGACCAGCAACTGCCTCTTCAACCTGTATTGGATTGATTCTCAGAAGCATATCAGCAAACGCCTTGTCGACGATGGGTGGCAGGCCCCGATATTGCTTCAAGCCTCGCTCAAGCGGATTGGCGACATCACCACTGTCTTCCGAGGTCAGCACCGAGTCAAAAGACAGGTCGTTGTCGATGCCCTTAAATCCAATGACATTGCCGGTGACGGGGTCTTTCTGGATAAAGTAGTTGCCCTGATTGCGGTCGATCTGCCCAACTAGCGCATCCAGCATCTGCAATTTGTTCAGGCCTTGCTGCAGCACCGGATCATCTAGGGCAATTTCTTTGTGTATTGTGCGCTGCGACCCTTTGCCAACCATCTGGAATCCGGTCTCAATCGCTTTCTGGGCTTCGATGCCTTTGGCCGCTTCCATCGCAATCCCCATCTTAGCAACTCGATCTTCTGAACCCACACCCTTGCCGGTGCCTTCGGGAGTCCGTTCATGCACCGCATATTCGGTCTGAACAATGATGTCCAGCTTAAGCAGCTGATCTAACCTGTACATCGCCAGTGCGCGGCCTCCCAACCCGGCACCCTCACTACTGATACCCATTGTAGCAATATCCGAATCTTCCTCTAAGGATTTGTCTTCGGGCTTATCTTCCTGGTAAAATTTCAACCTGCCTTTTTCGTTGGTGGTGACATCTAATTGGGCCATCTGACCGCCAATCGCGCGATCACCGGTGCCCCCCTCATCTCCCCACAAATCCTTAGACATCAGACTGCCAGAGGCCAAATTCTTCTCCCATTCGCCTGGCTGGGTGACGTTGTAATGTTCGGCATATAAACGCGGCAGCAACATTTCCAACGCCTGCCGACGTGTGGCGGTTTTTTCGTAGCGGCTAGATTATTTCTTCTTGAACTTTTCGGTAAGCTGATGTTTTCTGCGTCCCAGCCATGTAGTGACTGCCCTAATCAGGTCATTCAGACCGCGAAGCATCTCCATAAACATCGCTGCGACCACCTTGTTCGACTGGCTATATTCAGTCAGCATCTCTTTGGAGCGCATACCACTGGATCTCGTCAAAATATTCTTGTAGAACGTATTTTGTTCTACAATTTCGATTTGACCTTCTTCCAGGTCTTCATAGGCCTCCAACCGCTTTAGGATTTTGACCCACTGCTTTCCCTTGTCCTGGATCATGGCATCCATGGCCGCCTTCGAACCTTTCAACCGGCGCTGGATTACACCCACTTTGGGCTTGAATTGCACTTTATTACTGTCGCCGCCCTGCTGGATGGTGTGTGTCAATTCGTGGGCCAGAAGTTCTTTGCCACCGGCGCTGTTGGAGTTATATTCGCCACTGCGGAAATAAATATCTTGCCCGCTGGTAAAGGCGCGGGCCTGAATCGACTGGTTCAGATTATCCGACTCTGCCCCGTTGTGCACTCGCACATTACTAAAGTCGTTGCCAAACGCCTGCTCCATCGGAGTACGCAACGAAGGAGCTAAGGGCACTCCACCACCCTGTACGGCAGATAATTTGCTCTCAAAATCGCTTCCTGGTTCGAAACTACCCTTTCCTCCATCGCGTTGGATGCCATCGTCGGCATCGCCCGCATCATCGTTCCCGCCCGCCGCGGCCAGATGCACAAGTGGTTTCGTTTGAGCTATTTCCTCCTCTTCGAGTTCGTCGCGCTGAATCTCTTGCCAGCCAGGCCAGCCCGAATTTGCTCCCTTGTCCGGCACTGCACCTTTTGATTTTGACGTCGGCATGCGCACCACAGTTTCAGCGACACGGTCGGCCTCCTGCTCGTATTTGTCGCCCACCGGACCGACAGTCAGTTTCGGCTGTACGGAGGGTGGCTTGTTTCCGCCGGGCTTTGCAGTATTCCCGGCCTGCTTGAGCAGTTGAGCCACGGCTTGATTACCTGCCGTGCGCTGTAAGGCTAGAATATCGTTGGGGTTAATCGCTGGGGGAGGGGTGGTCGAGACACGCTGGTATGCTCCTGCCGCAGCGCCTCTCGTCTGTTCCTGGCTTTGCAGGCCGGGTTGACGCTCTTCTACTTCCTGCTGTTTGTTGCGCTTTGCGCTATCGTCGTGTTTACGACCCTGACTTTTGTCAGACATTGTCAATCTCTTGAGTGTTTCGCAGGCTCAACCCCATTAAATTAGTGGGCAGGAGATTTCATGGACACCTCTCCCACCGGTCTCAGTGATAAACCAGGCAGCTTTCATTGTCACCACTTTCAGTATAGCGCAGCGACTGAGGCCGAGCCAATTTGGATTCGGTTAGAGACGGCAGCATGAATTTTACCCGCATTTTTGTTGCACCTGCAGTCAAGATGGGCACAGGCATCGAATCCGTCTACATTCAAGTCTCGGTAGCGTCAAGATTCCGTTCGTGCCAACAATGGCGGCCCGATAAGCAATTCGACTTGCACAAACCCTGCAAGCTTGTAGGTCTCAAATCGCTGAAGGATTCTCAAGACTGTTCGCGTACCGGCGTAGGACGCGGACAGGAGACGAAGTGATCAGCAGGTTGCGATCAACCATGATGTACATTATTCGCACGGGAATTGGAAAACAATGTACCACTGCAGGATTTGCAATGGGGTTGCAGGGGTCGGAAGATCTCGGGGCAGTCGACCAAGAATGGACACAGAGGATGACCCTACCAATCAGCATTGTCTACCGGCCCAGCCACCCTGTGCGCTCTCTTCACGTCCTCAGTAGTCTGAGCGAGATAGCGTCGAAGAAAAGTCAAATCGGCGGGCCAGCTTACTTCACAGCCCCCATCGGTCGGCGGGAGAGGCTGTCTGATGCCCGCTTGCCAAGTCGTTTTCGGTAAGTTTCACATAGCGCATGGTGGACGTACGCGTGGAGTGGCGGAGGATCTTCTGTAGCATGGTCTCACTTCCTCCATTCATCAGATAGTGGTATGCGAATGTGTGCCGCATCAGATGCGGGTAAACACGCCGAGCGATACTCGCCCGCTCACCCAGCCTCTGTATGAGTTGATGTAACCCTCGTCGGTTTAGGGGCTGACCATGGCGAGATGCGAAGAGCGGCGCGATGGGGAGCGCGTCCTTCCGTTCCTTTGTGAGGTACTCCCACAGGGCTAGCTTGCAACGGTGACCGAAGGGCACGTACCCTGCATGGCGCTTGGTGCGTCCAGTACCGTAAGCCCGCACGTTGAGACTACCCTGATCCATGTTGACATCGGCTATTTGTAGCTTGCAGAGTTCGGTGGCGCGGAGGCCGGTGTCAAGAAGCACAAACATGATGGCTTTGTCCCTGAGTGCCGTTGCTCTCCGGTTGCGCCAAGTCGCGCGCATGGTTTTGGCTTGCGCTGTGTATACGCAGGCTCGAAGGAGGGCTGATACTTCTTTCTTCGTGAGCGGGTCTGGCTGCGTCTCCTCGAGTCTAGGCAGAGGAATGTGCTGATCGGGCGATTTGTTGATCAGTCCAGTCTCTATCGCCCAGTTGAAGAATGGACGCAGTGTTGCCCATATGCGGCGGATGGTAGCCGTGGCGTATACGTCGCGCAGCGAAGCGAAATACTCCGTGATTGCCTGGGACGTGATTGCGTCCAGCTCGGAGTCACTCAGTTCGTTACAGAAGCGTCTGAGGTGGTAGACGCTGGTTTCGATGGTGGTCTCGCTGCGCCCGGCAGCGTGGAGAAAAAGGATGTGGCCTGCAATGGCATCTGAGAGATTCATGACGCCCACTCCCGTATCCAGTGCAGGGAACTGCGATGGCGAGGGGAATTGAACCTACGAGCACTGCAACCCCCGGTCGGGTATAATGTTGGGTGCTTTAACGTCGGGGCGTGGCGCAGACCGGTAGCGCACTGCAATGGGGTTGCAGGGGTCGGAGGTTCAAATCCTCTCGCCCCGACCTTTCCCGCCAAATAGAATCATAAAGTGTGACGGGAACTAAAAAGACCCACCAAATTTGGTGGGTCTTTTTAATTCGATTTTGCCGTCAACTAGGCGTTCTGTTTTCGGGCGATTTACTCCTTGAATTGAGCGATTGGATCGTTTTCGTCTAAATCCGAGACCCTCGAAGGGACCAAAATCGTCATCCACGACGGGTGTAACCCTATGCGGTGGCATGGGAGTAGTCGTGGATAATTCCCTGTGGGGGCGCGATTAGACTTTTACACCATTCAGGCTTCATTGAGTCGTTGTGCGGCCTGACTTCATACAACCAACAAAAGTTTGAGGCTCTACCGTAAGATGCGAGCATTCATGTCGGCAACGAATGTCTCCCAAACTGGGTAATCACTCACTTGCCAGACTGAAGTCCTAAACTCGTCGGCTGCGCTTCGGGCGTCACGAGTTGTGACAGGCTCGCGTTTTTGTATTCGCTGTTTCCGATGATCAGGGCGAGTTTTCTGCGCATAGTCTTTATGGATTATGGGAGTTTTCTAGATCCGGGACAAGTGCGGAGGGATCCATATGCACTATCCAAAAACTCAAGGCATTATGAACATTCTACCCAAGGTGGTCTATGGAGATAAACATGCGACCCCAGAGGATCGCATGTGTGCAGATTACTCTCGAAGGATTCCAATGAGCGTTCGCCTACCGGGGATGGGTGGTCATGGGAAGAATCGAGCTGCTGAGAAATACTCGTTACAGAGAAATCATGGCGGCCAACATCAGCGTCCACATGGCGAGGAAGGCAGCCAAGGATAGCCCAATAGTGCCGGACATGTCTAGCATAGCCCGAGCTTGAAGTATGGTTAGCACCCATGCGCCACCAGAATCGATGAGCAGCGCAGCGGACACGGGAGTTAGTTGGGATGTCCAGCAGCCGATCAACCGGCTACTCCCCTTTCTCTCGTCTCTGTACCTATCTCTCGAGAGTACGTCACACTTTCCGAAAATCTTCTGTGCAAAACTTCAGCCTAAACTGTATGGCTACCGGAAATCTTTGCCAGCGCAGAAGTTCGTACGATGTAGTCACATATTAGGTCTCAGTGTTCCAGAATTCACGCCGGCCGCGATCTACCAGCGGTGCCATCCGCGCGAACCAATCCCCGAATTCAGGCAGCGAGAAAATATCGGCGGTACGTTGCTCCCAAGCTGCCAGGCTGTCGACCGAAGTCTCCGCAACCACCCTGAAGAAGGTTCCACTGGCGTCGGTAAGCACGCGCTCGGCGAAGGCCGTAGGCCAGCGCTCCTGAGCCTCTTTCATTAGCGCTACCAGTTCGCCGCCCTTACCGTATTTGGCATTAAAAACGTCCCGGACGATTATCACGATTATCTCCTTTGCTTTATGAAATTAGCATAGTATCAAGGGCATTTCAAAACGTGTATGCGAATCTACACCTATTTGCTAGAGACGGAAAGCTTACATGTGGGTTTGCGTTAGAGTCAATCCCGTTTCAGCGGTGACATCGAGTGAACGGATTACGAAGTCGGCTTGCCACACAAAATACGGCGGTGTAGAGTCACCCACCGTTGAGGCTTCTGGTAAATTCGCCCGCTGGCCTAGCTAGTTTCCGGTGCGAAAGAAGGCCCAATCTGTGAGAGCATTAAGTTGCACACAAAAGCGAACTCACAGAAAGGGCCAAAGCAATGTTACGCGACCGATACGAAAACGACAAGTAAAATGGATCCAGTGATGAGCCAGATCGATAAAATACTGGAAGACGACGAACTATATCAGCAAGTACGAAACGACTTTTCGAAACGCTATCCAGGAACACTACAAACTGGACGGAGTTCAAGTCCAGTAGAAGTGGTGTTGCGGATGTTGGTAGTAAAGCATCTGTATGGCTGGAGTTACGCACGGACAGAACAACACGTTAGAGATAGTTTGGTACTGAGATTATTCTGCCGGGTGTATTTTGAAGATGTACCAGATGAGAAGACATTGCTGCGCTGGGCGCATCAAATTCAAACCGACACATTGAAAGCCCTGAATGAGCGTGTGACAAAGCTGGCACAAGAATTGAAAATCACACGTGGACGCAAGTTGAGAACAGATGGGACGGTGGTCGAAAGCAATGTGCGCTATCCAACCGATAGCGGATTGCTGGTTGATGGGGTGCGGGTATTAGGCCGTACACTAACAAAAGCCAAACAAGTATTGGCAACAGCAGGTGGACTTGCCGGGACAGTATTTCGCAATCGGTCGCGGAGCGCCAGAAAGCAGGCCCTGATGATTGCCAACCAGGCCCGCAAAAGAAGTGTCTCTGCAAAGGAAAAGCTCAAACAGAGCTATCGTCAATTGGTCAAAACGGTGCTTGAAGATTTGAAAGCGAGTACCCAAGAGCCAGCTCATCGGCTCTGCCAACCGCTGGCCGAAACTATCGAGACATTTCTGCCGCGGGTGGAACAAGTCCTGGAACAAACCAAACGGCGCGTATTTCAGAATGAATCTGTGCCGGCTTCAGAAAAGCTGGTCAGTCTGTTCGAAGTTGACACTGCCATTATCCGACGCAACAAAGCTGGCAAGCCCACCGAGTTCGGTCACAAAGTCTGGCTAGATGAAGTCGACGGCGGCATCATTTCCGACTGGCGGTTGCTCGATGGCAATCCTTCCGATGATACCCAACGAAGTCGCGTGTGCGACTCCACGCGGTGGCACCCAGCTATTGATAATCATTGTCGAACCTTTGGCAAGCCGCCAGTCCAGGCCAGTGCTGACCGCGGTGTTTATTCCTCGGCCAACGAAAACTATGCAAGACAAAAGGGCGTTCGGCACGTCGTCTTACCCAAAGCGGGTTATAAGTCCCAAGAACGCCATGCTCATGAAAAACAGGCCTGGTTCAAACGCGGCCGTCGTTTTCATGCTGGCGTTGAGGGCCGAACCCCGTCCAGGACCGGGACGGGACTGGGTCAGTGTTCTCAAACGCAAACATGCCTTCGGCATTTGTCGTTATCGTGGCAATCAGGGCCACCATCGTTGGATTGGCTTGACCATTCTGGCTGCTAACCTGAACACGATCGGATTGAGACTACATGCTCGTGCTACCTGAACATTTCAAATCCGATCGCTCAAACCAAACCCTAGTTCAGGTCGTCTGTTTTCAGCCCAGCGATGCGTTTCGCACCGGAAACTAGCTAGACATCCTGCACTCGGGTTCACTAATTTGGCAATTCCAAAGACAATTGGTCGCTATAAAATCGAAAGAGAACTAGGCCGCGGTGGCATGGCGACTGTCTGCCTGGCCCATGACCCGCGCTTCCGCCGCGATGTGGCGCTGAAAGTACTGCCGCGCGAATTTCTGCACGACCCCACTTTTCACGCCCGCTTCGAGCGCGAAGCCCAAACCATCGCCACGCTCGAACATCCCGCCATCGTCCCTGTATATGACTTCGGCGAAGAAGACGGCCAGCCCTATCTGGTCATGCGTTATATGCCCGGCGGCTCACTGGCCGACCGTCTGCGCGACGGGCCGCTTTCGATTTCCGCCGGCGCAATGATCTTGGAGAGAGTCGGCGAGGCGCTCGACGAGGCCCACGCGGCGGGCGTCATCCACCGCGACTTGAAGCCAGATAATATCTTGTTTGACAAGCGCGACAACGCCTATCTGGCCGATTTCGGTATCGTCAAGCTTGCCGAAGCCACAACGAGTTTCACCGGTAGCGCCATCATCGGTACTCCGGCCTACATGAGCCCGGAACAGGCAAGGGGTGACATGGAACTGGACGGGTGCAGCGACATATATGCGTTGGGCGCGATCCTGTTCAAGATGCTCAGTGGGAGCATGCCATATGAGGCCGATACGCCAATGCAATTGGCGATCAAGCACATCATCGAACCGGTACCGCTTATCGTGGAGCGGATGCCAGCGCTGCCGCCGGAATGCGACGCGGTGATCAAGCAGGCGATGGCTAAGGAGCGCAATTCACGTTACCCGACGGGGCAAGCACTGGCAAATGCAGTTCGCAGATTGTCAGCAAAGGGTGGTGCACTGCCGGCCACAGTTCCAGAACCGACACCCGCTACGCCGGAGACAGTCGTTGAACCAGTACCCGCTACGCCGGAGACGTTCGTTGAACCACCGCCACGCTCTTCGTCCCAGCCCCAGCCATCCCGTCCAACTGTCGTCACGCCGCCCCGCGGTCTTCCTGATACAACCCAACGTACCCCGCCTTCACAGAAACCCACCCGGAGTCGCAGCCTACTCGTTTGGGGCTGCATTTTGGGCATCGTGGTTGTCGTCGTGCTCATCGTCGGAGTGGCGCTCGGCAGTGCTGGGTTAACTTCGCTCGTGAACCGACCAACAGCCGCGGCGACATCGAGCTTCGTACAGACGGCGACGGAAATCCACCTCCCGGTTACGACAGAACCCGTCCAATTGTCGACGAATACGCCCCAGCCAGAGCCGACTGCAACGCAAGCGCGAATCATTCGAACTTTCGCTTCTGAGCTCTCAAAGGAAATCGCCGTGCGCGGCGTTGTGCGCATCGGTGTGCGCTCGAATACAGCCTGGCCGTTAACAGTGCGCAGCGGCGATGATTATTCTGGATTTGAAATTGATCTGGCACGTGAGATTGTCGACCGACTTTACGACGGACATGTATCTATCGATTGGACGCCGCTTAATGCAGCCAACCGATTTCCGGCTCTCCAGGCAGGCGACATTGACATGCTGATTCGGGCGACGACCCACACACGATCCCGTGAGGACGATCTGGGGTTATTCTTTACGAGCAGTTACTTTCTTGATGGGACACGCTTGCTAGTCAGGCAGAATAGCAACGTTAGCGATATTGGCGATCTTGATGGTGGCACTGTGGGAGTCACAGCTGGCAGCACGACGGAATTAGTACTAACCAACGGTATGCGCGTAGCCGGCGTCGAAATGACTATCGACCGCTACAACACAGCCGACGAGGCCTATGCTGCCTTCGTCGCCGGTCGTCTCGATGCAATTGTATCCGATTGGTCGCATCTGCTCGGTCTCTCGAATGGAGATTCTGGATTTCAGGTCGTCGGCGATTTATTTCCGGTGGCGACGTTTGATTCTAGCGAAGCCGGGCATGAGCCGCTGGCAATCGGCATCCCGCCAAAGCAGCAAGATTTCCGTGATGAAGTGGATGGTATTTTGCGCGCAATTATCAGTGACGGTAGCTGGGAAAAGATCTATGAAAGCTGGTTGCCCGGCCCACATCCGTGGACGGTTGAAGAGATGCTGACTGAACCACGCGTAAACCGTTAGCTGCTTTTCGCTTAACATCGATCAGGTGCTGCCGGGGCCGTAAAGGGGTCGGGATCGAGCCACTTATCCAGCTTCACCGTTTTCCATGAAATTGTCGCCGAGGTAGTAACATGTATCCCAGCCTCCCCGTGGGGAACTTTCCCCTATCATGATGACGCTTAAAACTCACCAATACACTTCTTCTAACGCGACTACGTAGCCCTTCGGGAGTGCGATCAGCCAGGAGTCACATTGCTCGCAGAAGAATCGGCCAAAAATATGCCGCAGTAGGGTTTGTAATGGGATTGCAGGGGTCGGAGGTTCCCTGGCCCGGCGGGCACCTAGTCCCCCACCCTAGTCACCCAGTCACCGCGTACTGCCGCACCCCGTCCAGCCGCCGGGGCTGGGCAGTCGGGCACAGTGGCGTGCTTACTGCATCGCTATGCAGACTGCACTCGGCAACGCGGCAAGTGCCCAGTCACCCAGTCCTGCACAGTCACGTGCAGACTGCATCGTGAAATGTACTGGGTTGGGATACTTCCGGGACTGGGTGACTGTGCGGCACTGGGCTGCACTGGGCGAGAATTGCTTCAAAGTCTCCGTTTGCCCAAATGAATGGCCTAGCCTCATCAGCGGACACAGGTTTGGGTGCGATATTCGCCTAGAAATCGAGCCAGAGCGCCGACACGAACCCCCCTCGGCGATTTTGCCGTACGCGGTTACGCCTATCCGCCCCCGTTCTGCTGTTGTGTCTCCGCGCACGCCATACGCAAGGTCTCGAGCCGAGCCTGCGCATCGGCAAGTTCAGCTTTGACGCTGTTGGCTTTAATTGTAGATGGCCTTGTCGGCTTCGGTGACGTTGGCCTCCGCCGCCCCGAGCTCCGCTTGTGCCGATTCCAGGCGAGTGCGGGCGTTCTCCTCCTCAATCTGTTCGCTCTCGGTAAATCGTATGGCACCACCAGGGGTCTGTACAATCAACCCAGATTGTTCGGCTTCTGCCAGATTTGCCTGAGCGATTTCAAATAAGGCCTGAGCATATTCAACCTCTTCCTGAGCCTCGACCCAGTGGCTGACAGCTGCCGATACGGCGGCTAAGTCTGCCTGAGCATTGCTCAACTGTTGTTCCAACGCTGCGACCTGCTGCATGACCGTGGCCAAGGCCACAGGATCGCAGGGGACCTCAGTGACCTGTTCTTCATTTGCAATGCCAGCTTTTTCCAGGCACTCCTTCAGGCTGAATGTTTTGGTCCTATTACCTTCACCGGAGAGGTCGATTTCGTCTCCTTCACGTTCCACCTCCAACTTATGTCCGATCGGCGAGTAGGCAGTTAGGTCAGTTGCGTCGAAAAAATTCCGACGCATCCACCACCAAGGCAATAGGAAACCCTGCAACGCTCGTCGGGGGAGCAGGCATTGTGCGCACCACGACAATGTAATTGATCGGCGACCCGTAACAGTAAATGGCGTAGTCCTCGGCTTCATTCGCGTTGACGCGAATATCGATATTCGAGTCGTAATTGGTATCGCTTTTATCTTCAACGTAAGGCCAACCGAGCGGTTCAATTTCCGTATCGGCGCCATCAGTGGTCGTGGTCCCATCACCACTGCTAGCGTGTGTCAGGCGAGCCGTAGTAGTCGCGCCGTTATCACAATTTGGGAGTCCAGTGACGATATCAGTATCCGGATTGAACCCTGGTGGACATTCGTGGTCTGCGAGTACAGTAGACGTTGGTACGGCCAGCAGTGCTGCGGCTAAAAGTATTGCTGCAACGCATATGTTCAATGTCGTGATAAAGGGTTGTGTGTGTCGCATGATTATTCTCCTTATTTTTTCGATCTGAAATCAAAACTGAGTTCAATGGCTGTCCTACGCTCAACGGTTGAAGAATGTTGGTGCGCTCGCTACGGATTAACGTGCTAATCGAGCGCCGCTGACGATAGCGATCGTGCCGCCCAATTTGCAAATACTACGTCTCGAAAAGCAGTTCTGCCTGAATATCTGCCCGCCAATCTAACAGGTCGATGTCGTGAAGATCACAAAGCCTGAGTCGCAACCACTCATCAAGAGAGAACGATGGTTCACGTAGGGGGTGTAGTCCTTCTTCTGGATATTCGGCCTCGATGGCGACTACGGCCACGGGAGCTCCGGGTATATGCAAAAGCCAGGCCCGCTCTCGCTCGATGCCCAGCTGGACACACATACGGGCATATTCATCCCGACGCGAACCGAGCAAGGCCTGCCATATCCGTCGCCAGGCCTCAACCTTTTCGGGTAGGATTGGGCTTATCATCAATACCTTGGTCAATTTCTGCCTCCATCGCGGTGCAATCTGTTGCATAGCGTTTCACTTCTCAATACAATGCCTTCACCGTTCACTTGAAGATACGCTGCCCCCGTGAGAAGGTCGTAAACAAAAGCGTGAGATGGCACATCTGCACCTAAATTTCCTGGGCAAGCCCGATGTTCGGCATGCCGGCAAAGCACTGACATTTCGCACGCGTAAGACGCTCGCGCTGCTCGTCTATCTTGTTGTTGAGGGTGGATTACACTCGCGCGAATTCATTACAGTACTGTTGTGGCCTGATAGCGATGCGAAGTCGGCTCGCTCGAATTTACGTACGACGTTGCTCTACTTGCGAAAGTCGTTGGCGCACGCCGGAGATGACGTTCACCTGGTCGTCACGCGTAATGAATTGAGCTTCGACTTCAGCAGCGAACATACCCTGGACATGCGTGTGCTGTCATCTGCTGAACATAACGCCGACAGTGCCGCATTCCTCGAAACGCTTGCGCTTTATCGCGCGGATTTCCTTGCAGGTTTCAATCTGGAGGACGCGCCGGAATTCGACAACTGGGCGGCAGTGCAACGGGAGCACTGGCACCTACAATTCAGCAAGTTGCTGGAACGCCAGTCACAGCTCCAAATGGAAAGCGGTGCAGCCTCGGGCGCGCTCGCTGCAGCATTACGCTGGGTCGCACACGATGCACTGGACGAGGGCGCGCATCGGCGCGTGATGCAGCTTCACTTTGCAGCCAGAGACAATGTGGCTGCCCTCAAAGCCTACGAAAAATGCCGCGACCTGCTGTCCGCCGAGTTACAGGTAGAGCCGACCCCAGCTATGCAGGCCCTGGCCGTACGCATCCGCAGCGAGGCAGCACCCCAAGTGCAGCCCAAAATCGCCCCTTCGACGGCAAGGTCCGCTGTCCTCACCATTCCGCTCGTGGGCCGAGGCAGCGAGCACCAGCAGCTTGTGTCTGGTTTCCACGCAGCTCGGAAAGGAGTCGCACAGATCGTTATGCTGTGTGGGGAGGCCGGCATCGGCAAGACGCGGCTGGCTGGCGAATTCTTGCGATGGGCGGCGGCGCAAGGTGCGGATGTATTGCATGGTCGCGCGTACGAGACCGGCGGCCGCCTTCCGTATCAACCGATCGTCGAAGCGCTGCGCGCGCGTCTCGAACGCGACTCGGAAGCAGTCACCGCACTGAGTAGTGTTTGGCTGGCCGAGTTGAGCCGCTTGCTGCCCGAGCTGTATGACCTGGTCCCCGGACTGCCCGTACCTACCCAAGATGACACGCTCGGCCGTTCACGCTTGTTTGAGTCTATTTCGCGGTTGGGAGAGGCGCTGGCAGAACGCGCCCCACTGGTGCTGTTCGTGGACGACATCCAGTGGGCGGATACAGCCTCCCTGGATGTGCTGCACTATTCTGCCCGGCGATGGGGTGAGTCGGGCGCGGCCGTGCTATTGCTGTTGGGATTCCGCGCCGAGGCGCTTCAATTTACACGCGGTACGTCGTCGGTGCTAAAGAGTGGTTGCGCAATCTTGAGCGGGAGCTGGCACTTACTTGGACCAACTTGCACGCACTGTCGGGCGACAATGTAGGCGAGCTGTTGCGTGCATTAGGCATTGCGGACGACGAAGCGCTGCGGGCCTGGCTATTCGCCGAGACACGCGGCCAGCCGTTTTATTTGGCCGAAACCCTTGACGTACTCGTCGAACGCAAAGTGATCGTTCCGCATCCCGACGTGGACGGTGGTTGGATGCTGGCCGACTCGGGCGACGGGCTGTCCGGGCGGGCAGCCCTGCGGAGCTTCATTCCAGCCGGAGTCCGCGATGTCCTACGGGCGCGCCTCGCGCTGCTGACGCCGACCGCCTTCGACTTATTGGCCGCTGGAGCTGTTCTGGGGCAAGACTTTGCTTTTGAAATGCTGTGCCGCGTGGCTGAGGTGCCGCCGGGAAATGGGCTGACCATACTCGACGAGTTGCTCGCGAGCCGTCTGCTCGTGGAGGACCGCATCGACGCTGCCAGCGGCGCGCGCCCGTATACGTTTTCGCACGACAAAGTTCGCGATGTCGTCTACACGGAAGCGGGCGACGCACGCCGCCGGTTGTTCCACGAGCGTGCACTGCAGGCGCTCGCTAAATCCGACGCGCCGCCTGCACAGCTCGCCCACCATGCCCGCAATGCCGGGAAGCAAGAGAAGTTTGTGCGCTTTAGCCTACAAGCCGGCGAAGCCGCGATGCGTCTATTCGCAGTTCAGGAAGCGGTGCTGCATCTGGAGCATGCTCAGCGCGCACTCGCGGAAGACGGCGGATCAGATATTGAGCTGTCGGCAGAAGAGCGCCGTCGGCTCTATAAACTGTTAGGGCGCGCGCACGAGCTCACCAATACTTGGGATGCGGCGCTGGCTGTGTACGATGAAATGCTTCGAGAAGCTCGCAAGCGAAAATTGCCCCGGATGGAGGTCGCTGCACTCAACCTGCTTGCGACGGTGGAGATGACCGGACGCATGAATATTTCGGGCGCGAAGCCTCTATTGGAAGAAGCCCGGCGCGTTGCACAGAAGAGTGACGATGCGTTTGGCTTGGCGGTCACCGAGTGGAACCTGTGCATGAACCATTTCTATGGCTTCCAACGCGAGCAGGCACTTGTGCACGGGGAACGCGCTGTTGCATTGGCCCGCGAAGTCGAGGACGCCGATCTGGTCGCCAAGAGCTTGAACGGGGCTGCAGACGCGGCCACGGGTCTGAACCAGTGGGACAAGGTAGCCGCATACGCAAACGAGTCCTACCGTATATTCGCCGGTCTAGGAAATCGCGCAATGGAAGTGGACTCGCAAATATTGGTCGCTGGTGTCCACATCAACAGCGGGCGGCCCCACGATGGTATCGAGATCATTCGACGATCGCATGCGGTGAGTCGCGAAATCGACAATGTCTGGGAACAGGCCAACTGTGAAAACCATCTTGTTGTCGCGTTGCTCGAAACCGGAGCCTACGGCGAAGCCCATAGCATTGCTCTGCAGACTTTGGAGCGCGTGCGCGACGTGGTTCCCTTGCTGCATATGGCTGCGCTTAGCGTGCGTGCCAGTGTCCATCAGGCGTTTCAGTCACCTGAGGCAGCACTGAAGGCCCACCAAAAGACTCTTAAGTACATGGATACTCTGCCGAATCCAGGTTTTCGACGCGCCATTTCTCCACATCTGTGCGCCGACTATGCCATGTTGGGGGACTGGGACAAGGCATATGAACAAGCCCGGCTTGCCAAGGACAGCAAAGATTTTTCCTGGTATTACTCCGGGTTCCGATACTGGTCGGTCACCGAAGCGCTGCTCCGCGGCGGCGACGAGAAAGTGGCCGCCGCCGATGTCACCAATTTGGAAGCCGCTGTGGCAATCTATCCCCGCTATCAGATCGTTGTCGCGCGCTGTAAAGCAGTACTTGCGGAGGCATTAGAAGATTCAGTCGCGGCGATCGGCCATCTGGAAGAGGCTCTGACCAAATCGCAAGCGCTGCAACTCCCCGGCGAGCAATGGCCGATCCTGAACGAACTCGCGCGCCTCAATCAAGACCGGGGCGACACGGATGCAGCCCGGAACGCGACCGACTTGGCCCGCAGCATCGTGCACGAGCTTGCGGCAACGCTTGACGATCATAAGGTGCGAGAGAGCTTTCTGAAGAACAGCGGGATGGCAGATTAGAGTGTTGCCCTGTGGAAACTGTTCCTTTGATTCAGGCACAGGGCGAGCATTGCCACATCCGCCACCATGAAAAACGCCTGCAGCACCCACCCGATTGGATTCCGCCGCGCCGTCGAAGCACCATCGTGCCCCCAGGTCTGACGCCCTCCTACCGCCGCTGGTCATATCGGCACAGCAACTCGCTGATAACCTACCCAAGACGTTGCTCACGCCAGCAGAGGATTAAGCCGATGAAGTCACGTGTAATATTTGCTGTGTGCATTCCGTTGGCTGCCGCGCTTGTGGCTTGCACAAGCGTATCGGTCACAGAATACCCAGTCGCTCAGCATCTACAACTCACATTCAAAATACCGGAACAGCTGGAGGGGCAGCCCGCACAGCACACTGAATTACGCTACCTTCTCTACCTGCCGGAAGGCTACGGTGAGGATCCCAACAAGACATGGCCGCTCATACTTTTTCTACATGGGTCCGGTGACGCCGACTACGACGCGGAATTCGTTATGGAATATGGATTGCCTGCTGTGCTGCAACAAAACGAAATGCCAGACGACTTTGGATTCATCGTGCTCATGCCTCAGGCGTTCCCGGGAACGCTATGGTGGGAGAGCGATCAATTGCAGACAATGAATGCCCTCCTGGACGATGTGCTCACCCAATACCAGGTGGATACGCGTCGCATTTATCTTACGGGATTGAGCATGGGCGGATACGGCTCGTGGTACCTGGCAACCCTCTATCCCGACCGCTTCGCCGCCATGATGAGCGTTTCGGGCAGCGGCTATCAAGTTCCGGGCATGCCTGTGCCGGAAATACTATGCGTATTGCGCGACATACCAATCTGGGTCATCCATGGGGCGCAAGATACAATCGCCGAGCCGGACTACAATGAATGGGTCATCACAAACTATCAAGCAGAGTGCGACGATGAACTGAAGTGGACGCTCTATCCAGACGCCGGTCACAGGCAAGCGTTCGAGCGCGCCTACCGAGACCCGGCGCTGTATGCCTGGTTCATGCAACAGCAGCGTTAAGCTATAGCACTGGCGACCATAACATGCTCAGGTTGCACTTGCCTTCGCCAGCTGAACGTGACGCTCGGAAGTGTTCGACTATGGATCAGTTGTGTAATCGCTCCTTGAGTGCTCGGATATGCTCAGGACCGGTTCCACAACAACCGCCGACTATTTGAACTCCATGCTCCGTGATCCAGCCTTCAATTTCTTCAGCATACTCACTCGGCAACCTGACTGTGCATGATTCCGGCTGCTGCTCCTCCGAGCGGGCCGGTGGCCTCAACAATCGCTTCGAAATCATCGGGGGGAAGCCCACGGGTGACATCTCGGGTGCGCCAGCTCATTACACTCACACCATCATCGGCCAGCATCGCGCTATAGCCTACCCAGACGGGTAAGCCTGTCGCCAAAGCAGCTTCGATGACTATAGGGGCATTCTCAAATTCCCTCATCATCTCGGCAATAATCAAATCCACGCCGGCTTCCTTCAGAATTTCGGCCATTTCTCTATAGTTGGCTGCAATATTTTTACCTGTAGCAACCTCATGCGAACTGTTCAAGGGGGCCATACTTGACATCGACCCAGCAATCCAAATCTCGCCCGTCGCAACATTATCGCGGGCCACTTTGGCCAACTCGATCGCTTTTGTAGTGAGGCTCTTAACCTCATCGCCCAGGTCGATGCTATCCAAGACATGGCGAGCAGTGGAGTAGGTATTGGCAGTAATAACCTGCGCCCCGGCGCGGATATACTCTTCGTGGACTTTACGTACAACGTCGGGATGCGTTTTGTTGGCTATGCCGGCCCACACCTCTGTATCCAGAGCCACACCTTGCTTCTGAATCTCGGTGGTAATCCCGGCGTCGAGTAAGATGATCTCATCATTTTCTAAATGTTCACTTAATGTTGGCAAAAACCTCTCCCTTATAAATTCTGATTGGATATCTGCTTATTCTATTCGTTATTTGAGCGTTGATTATAT
Organism: Anaerolineales bacterium; assembly: GCA_965248775.1. Lineage (GTDB taxonomy): Bacteria > Chloroflexota > Anaerolineae > Anaerolineales > JBHHUI01 > JBHHUI01. The sequence goes on along the minus strand of OZ252150.1, from coordinate 5,763,019 downwards.
CTTTGGACTATTAATTTTTGGGTCAGGATGATGTGTCTGGAGCGCTTTTCCTTCAGCTTCCAAAAACCCATCTACGTGGCGGACTCGGGCGGATGTGTGTGTGTCGGCCAGCCCGACCACCATTCCGGCTACGAAAATCAGACCTCCCAACAACTGGAACATTAGCGCATAATCGAGTATGGAGATAAGTGCTCCGCGGACAATGGGGCCAACGACCTTGCCAGCGTTGCGCAGCGTGCCTGTCAATCCCATGCCGGCCCCGACATGCTCGGCTCGAATCTGTGTTGAGACCAGCGTCAGCGTGGCCGGAAAGACGAGCGCCTGCGCGACACCCATCAACGCCGATAGCGCGAGAAGCCCGGTAGAATGAGACCCGAACGGAATCAGCAGCAATACGCACCCCAGCAGCAGCATTCCAGCGCAGATGGCTATCCGGTTACCAGCGCGATCTCCAATCCTTCCACCGAGCGGCTTCAGCAATAGATGCGTCGCTTCCTGCACGGCGAAGAATGCGCCCACCACTGCTATATTGATATCGAGTGATAGCGCATAAATCGGCAGGAAAGCACGGGCTGCATACAAGACGGCATACATGATAGCGTCCATACTGCCGGCCAGCCACACCGCCGACGCACGCATTCCCTCGCGAAGCGACTGGGTTAGCTGCTGCCACAGCGACATTCGTCCTGTTTGGCGGGAACCCGCTCGCTCCTGAAGCAGGATAACTGGGATGAAGACCAGGCTACTCGCGAGGCCGACAAACGTGAAGATGGCAATCGGATCCAGGTGCAGGAGCAACACGCCCCCAACTGCTGGACCGACGATGTGCCCGCCAGTGCGCGCCATGCCAAACCAGCCCAGGCGTTGCGCAACCCCTACGCCGGATTGCTCCGCCACGTAGGCCAGTGTGACGGGGCCATAGATGGCAGTCGCGATGCCATGAATAATCCGCACGACAAAGAGCTGCTCTGGCGACTGCACAAAGCGATACACAAATGGCACGAATGCAAAGAAGGCCGTCCCAACGATGAGCCAAACACGGCGCCCCCAGCGATCAGAGAAAACCCCCACGAACGGCTTGAGCAGCATGCCGGTGAGCGTAGACACCGAAACGATGAAACCGAGAAAGGCGCCGCTTGCGCCTAATGTCGCGGCAAAGATGGGTAGGAGCGGCGTCTTGCCCATCTGATACGCCCCGCGCGCCAGGAAATCGGCAAAGGTGATGTAGGCAAGATTTCTCGTTTGCCTCATCGGGATGATTCCGTCGGCACTCTTCTACGCCAGTAGCGCAGGAAGCTTCGAAGTCAGCACGCGACTGTTAAAAGCTTGTACTTCTGAGTCGATAAGTTGCTGCAGGTGGGCCAGCTGCGTGTCGATCCGGCCTGCGACTAGCTCGAACACTTCGCGTGCCTGCTGGGTCGGGGCCGCATCCGAACTATCAATGACCGGGATAAGCGCGGCGAGCTTGTAGTTCAACCGTGCCGCGTAGTTCATTTTCTTCGCGTAGGCTTCGGCATCGTCTGGAAAGATTAGCCTATCTTCAATCGTTGACAGGTGCTCCGAAAGCTCACGGGCAGCCTGGGCAATGTCTTCACTCGTAGTGTCCGTTTTCGTTCGATGTTCCCATTCCATGAGTTGTCGCTTGAGACTGCGAATCGAATTTACCGCCGCGTGAGTCTCTGAAAGCTTGTCACGCACCTGCAAGAGCAGAGCGAGTTGTACCTCCAGTTCTTCGGGCCTCGTCGAGACACGCGGGTCTCCGCGAACTTCGAATGACTCGCTGAATGTCTGCTCGCCCATGGTAAGCGTCACGTGGTACACACCTGGCACGACGAATGGACCGCGATGTCCCTCCTTCACAATTTTCTCGCCCGGCACGCGCGTGGCCTCGGCATGGCGCATATCCCAGACAAAGCGATTGAGACCGGTCTCCGCAGGCAACCATGGTCCTTTGTCCTTCGCGACTTTTGGCGCATCATCAACTCTTTGGTCAGTTGAGGCAGCCGGTTTAGGTATAAACGTCCGCACCACTCCGCTGCGTTCATCGGCGAATGTGAGAGAGAAGGCCAAGCCGTCGGCCGGGTTTCCCGCCAGCGTATAAAATACCACCACACCCGCGGGCGGATTCTCTCCCGCGTCGAGAAACTCTCTCTCCGTCTGCCCTAGATCAGACGTGTGCTGTATGTATATCGTCGGCGCGCCAAGTCCAATGTGATATTGCTTGCCCTCGCCTTCGAACCATTCACTGGTAAGGTCGGGAATCCGGCGATAGACGTCGCCGGGCTTGTACAGCGTTGGCGCGGTCTGAACCGGATTGGCGGCATACTGCCGTAGGGGGGTCAGATCTTCCATAATCCAGAAGGAACGCCCGTGCGTAGCGGCGATCAGATCATTGACCTTAATGCGCATATCGTAGATGGGCGTGACCGGAAGATTGGAGTGGACACGATTCCATGACGCGCCATCGTCCCATGACACGTACACGCCCGTCTCTGTACCCGCGAAGAGTAATCCCGACAGGACTGGGTCGGCCCGCAAGACACGCGTGAAATCATCTGCGGGTATGCCGGAGTTGATCTGCATCCACGTCTCTCCGTAGTCATTGCTCTTGTAAAGATACGGCTGAACGTCTTCCAGCTTGTAGCGTGTGGCCGCAACGTAAACTGTCATCGCATCGTGCGGCGACACTTCAATAGAGTGAACGTAGGCCCACTCTGGCAAAGCTGCGGGTGTGACATCTTTCCAACTTATACCGCCATCACGAGTGAGGTGAATGCGTCCGTCGTCCGAACCAGCCCATAGAACGTCAGCCTCGTGCGGCGACTCGACCAGCGCAGAAATAGTGGCATAGTCTTCGGCGCCAGTTGTGTCTTTTGTAATTGGACCACCCGATGCTTCAAGCTTCGTCGCGTCGTTGCGCGTCAGATCGGGGCTGATCGGCTCCCAACTTTCGCCTTCGTTGTTTGTACGGAACACGATGTTTCCGGCAGTGTAGATCACATTCGAGTCGTGCGGAGAGAACAGGATCGGGAATGTCCAAGAGAAGCGGTATTTTTGCTCCTTCGGCCCAATCCCGCTGCTCTCCTCCGGCCAGACATTCACAAGCCGAATCTGGCGCGATTTGTGATCGTAACGCTGCAAAGCCGCTCCGCCCCCGGTCGAGCTGCCGACCGCGCCCACGTAGACAATGTTCGCATCTTTTGGATGAACGGCAATAAAGCCGCTCTCACCTGTCCCGGCCGGATAACAGTCAGACCATGTGATCGCGCCGTGCGACGTCTGGCTGGGAACGCTGATGCTGGAATTGTCTTGCTGGGTTGCGTAAACCCGATACGGAAACTGGTTGTCCACGTCAAGGCGGTAGAACTGGGCCGTAAGCTGATTGTAAATCGTCGACCAAGTGTCTCCAGCGTTAAGAGAAACGCATGCCCCTCCGTCGTTACCCTCGATCATGCGGCGCGGATTGCGAGAGTCGATCCACAGATCATGGTTGTCGGCATGTGGCGTCGACACTTCCGTGAATGTTTTCCCGCCATCGATGGACTTCCAGGCTTTCAGATTGAGGACCCAAACTGTGTCCCCATTCTGGGGATCTGCGATTACATGGCTGAAATACCATGGACGATAGCGCAGGTCGGCCTTAGCGGTCTGTAGCTCCCAAGTAGCGCCACCGTCGTCGGACCGGAAAAATCCGCCTTTATGCGCTTCGACAACAGCCCAGACGCGACCCGCTTGCGCAGGAGATGCGGCGATACCGATCTTGCCTTTGATGCCTTCCGGCAGGCCGGGGTTGCCCGTTAGTTCAGTCCATGTGTCGCCGCCGTCGATGGATTTATAGATGCCGCTATCCGGCCCTCCGCTGGAGAAATTCCAAAAGCTGCGCCGCGCTTCCCAGATGCTCGCGTACAGGATGCGTGGATTGCGCGGGTCGAGCACGAGGTCAATCGCGCCCGCGTTCTCACTCTTGTATAGAATACATTCCCACGTTTGTCCGCCATCAACGGAACGAAAGACGCCACGCGACTCATTGGGTCCGAAGGCGTGCCCGAGCGCTGCCACATACACGACGTCCGGGTTCGTTGGGTGCACCCGGATTTTGCCTATGTGACGTGTATCCTCCAGACCAAGATGTGTCCATGTCTGCCCACCGTCAGTAGAGCGATACACGCCGTCTCCATGTGACACGTCCAGCCGAATCGTTGCCTCACCCATGCCTGCATAGATAACGTTCGGATCAGACTCTGCTACGGCAATGGCTCCGACCGAGGCTGTACGAAAGAATCCATCCGAGATATTTCGCCATGTGATACCGGCGTCTGCTGTCTTCCACACCCCTCCTGCACACGCGCCGAAGTAAAACACGGCCATATCATGTGGATCGCCAGCAACTGTAACGACGCGGCCCCCACGCGGTGGACCTATGCAGCGCCAACGAATAGCATCCAGCAATCTGTCAGCGTGTGGGCTGCCCAAACCATGAGCGGACGCCTGCGACATAGTTAGTCTCCTTGTCAGTCTGTACTTGGATTGGTAGAGGAAAGCTCCGTCGCCAAATATAGCTGCATCGCGCAAAACGTCAAAGTTGATCGCCAACAGCGGCACCCATGCCATTCTGCCATTGTGTTAGCAGCTCAAGCGCCAGCGCTGGTCGCCGGCAAGAACCTTGTGTCACGAAGTACTGAACTGGAGACCTGATCCACACGAATCTGTGAGAGCAGCCCATCGGGGTTAAAATATCCACATTTCGTCATCTTCCTTTACGCGCTTTTAATTGCCTATTGGCTCAATTAAAGTTATAAAGAGACTGACTCCAACTCTAGCATCACCAGCTTGCAGAGGAAAAGTTATGACAAACGAACTTGAATTCGAGATAGGGACCGACTTTCATAGTGAGAAGGGGCACCTTCTCACTATTACCAAGCGCTACCGCGCAGGCGCAAACATGGTTGATCTACTCAACAAAAATACGGGGGAGATAGAGACCTACCCTCGGGCCTATGCTATTTCGAAGGTGCAAGAGAATTACTGGAAATTTTTGAGCGGACCAGGCGACGACCAATCGGACGGAAACGTTAATTTAGAAAGGGAACAAGAGAACTCGCGCACATCCGGCTAAAGCCCACAGCCTCCTGCCCTAGCAGATTCGCAATCAGACTAGTGCTTACCAAAAGTTGCTGGCATTTCGAAGTGCCTGCAACTTTTGATTTAAGAACTAATTCCAATACCTTTCAAATAAGGGCCAAAGCTTGCCGGAAAGGTTGTCGGGGTTGGGGCCAGTGATAATGCTCCGGCTGTTTCAGGCGGAACTTTGACATCTTGCGTTTGACTACACGCGGGTTTGAACGGGCACGGCGGAGAGGCAGACGAACGTCAGCGATGTCATGCAACAAGCGGTCATAGAGTTGGCCGAGTTGGTCAACGGCCGTCTTTTGAAACTCGGCGAGCGTGTCGCGCACGAGTTCGAGTGCATGCACAAAGCTGAGTTGGTCGGGATCGAGACCGGTGCGTTGGGCAGCCGCATGCATCAGGAAGCGGATGATGAAGTGTGCGATGAGCAGGCCATACAGTTCCTGAATGACCCCGACCGGCTTGAGACTGCGCAGCGGGCGTCCGGCCAGACGTTGATGGGTGTCGACTTCATCGATGACCAATTCGATTTCCCAGCGTTCGTGATAAGCTCGCGCGAGTTCCAGGGCTGGGAAGGCTTCGGGGTTCAGCAAGGTGGTAACCAAGCGGTGCACTTCACCGTAACCGGGGAGTGCCGGGTCACTTATGGTGTATTCGACGATGCGCACCAGGAGGCGCTCGCCCCGCTTGCGGCGCTGGTAGTCGGAGGGGGTCAGGTAGGCGGTGTAGGAGCCATCTGGCAAGGGACAGCGGTTTTTAGGCTTGACATGGGCTGGAAATCGGCTCAAAATGTGTCCCCCGCGCTCCAAAACCATGCGCAGCATGTCATAATCATGAAACCCACGGTCCCACATCACCAACATGCCCATCTCGACCGAGCGCAACAGGCGAAAACCACCTATGCGCTCGCTGGTGTGGCAAGGCCAGAAGCCCGCATCGACAATCGTATGCGTGCCGCACTCGACCAGATACACCCCTTGCACCTGCGGAAAAGCGCTCTGGCCGCGCGGGCTGTGGTGCCGTCCAAAAGCCGCCGCATTCTCCGGCGTGTCAGCCACATCTTCAACCGTGCCATCGATGGCCATCAGGCGCAATCCAAAGAGGAACGCGCCGGCTGTCTCCGTCGTAGCTATCGGTCGACATACATGCCGAAACAAACGCACGACCGGTCGAGCACCCAGTTGATAGCGCCGATAGGTAATCGCACTGTCTTTCGGTACCGCGTATTCCGGATTGTTCCAGATGTACCGCAACCCCTGGGCGATCTTACGCATTACCCGCCCCAGAGAAGATTGCGTGTAGATGTTCATTGTGATGATTAAAAACACTGTCACGACCAGATTCAATTTGCGCTCGCGTTGCGTTTTCAAGCCTTCTGCCTCCAACGCTGCTTCGACCACATCTGGCGGAATAACCCGGCTCAGGCTTGTAAATGTCAGTTCCCGGCAAAACTTGCTCTCGATGTCAACCTCGCGTAATCTGTATCCCATCAGGTGGCCCCCTGGCATCTTGCGAATTTGTATATCTCACAAGTATGCCTCGGGTGCCACCTGTTTGCTTATTTGAAAGGTATTGGAACTAATTCCGCTCCTGCGCAAGCCCATCCAGTGCATTGACCGTCTTCCAGTTTCGGGTCGTGGCGGTCACGTTAAGCCGCTTTTCAAAAAAGTTGTTCGTCAATTTCGTCCGTCCATAGCCGCCTGGGCAGTGCACAAACACCTCCTGACCTTGAATAATGAATCCGTCCAAGATATTCTCTGGCGGTTGGAGGCTGGTCACACGCCTATCCAGCGGCGATTGTTGCAGAAAGGTTACATGCAGCTTGCTCGAGTCAACATTCGCATCCTTTAGAATCGGGTTGTCGCGAATGATGCGATTGAAATCGGCACCCGTTCGGAGCAACACAGACACGGAATATCCGTACTGTTTCTCAATTGCAGCTGCGATCTTTGCTTCTAATTTTGCCGAATTGGATAAGGTCGTTTCAAACACGACATTGCCGCTCTGGAGATGGGTGCTGGCATTTCCCAGATCGATTGATGCGTATAAGTCACGCAAATCTTGCATGCGGATTTTCTTCTGCCCACTTACATTGATCCCACGTAATAAAGAAATGAATATAGTCACTTAGACTCCGACCTCTCGGAACTCATCTGCATATCTCACCAGTCCAGCTACCCCCGCCAATGTCCCTGCCCGCAACTCCAGGACCATAAACGCTTCGTCGGCCCCATATTCGTTTTGCAGACTGTAATCTTGTGCGCGTCTGAATCCGAAGCGGGCATAGTAAAAGGGACTACCTAAAACAACAACAGCATCCCAGGCGGATTTTTTGCAGACTTGCAAGCCCGTCTCGATCAGTCGTGTACCGATCTGCCATCCCTGATATTTCGGCAAGACTCCTACTGGAGCCAATCCCACTATCCGAAGATCGGCCCGCGCAGGCTCGAGACGCACCGATGAGAACAAGACATGCCCAACAATTTGCGCATTCAGAATCGCGATGAGGGACACAACCGCTTTCTGCGCGGCGTGGAGACTCGCCACTAAGCGAGCTTCGTCCAGATTACCCTCAAACGCAGCCTGGTGAACCAAGCAGACGTCATCGATTTCGTTGGTTTCCACCGACCGAATTCTGAATTTCGTGTCCAAGATAAACGATACTTTCTAAATCTCTCGACTTGACATGCCACGTACTTCTTCCGCCATCTTCACCATCTGTAAATGCACCTCTGCCTTATCGACATCGGGCGCGTTAATATGATATTGCCAGAATCGCCAGCAGGCCGTCGCCAGCGCACCGTATTCGATGAACAATGGCAGCGTCTCCAGTTCGCTCTTTTCCAGTTTACGCACTTGTTGGTATCCAGCCAGAAGCGCCCGCGAAGTTTCCGGCAGTCGAAGTATTCCACCGGCACACATGCCCGTTACCGCCATCCCCAAATCGTATATAAAGTAATGTCGGGTTGCGTCTTCGAAATCAATCACGGCTCGGAATTCACGCTCCGAAAATAATACATTGTCGAAAAACAAATCCCCGTGCACCAGGCCCTCCGGCAGCCCAGGCGGTATGGCGCTCTCGAGGGCAGCAATGCGCTGACCCAGCGCGGATTCGAATTCGCGATCAATGTTTTGGTGGAGCACACGCGGCAACTTATCGAGACCGTAGGAAAACCAGTCCGGTAGATAGTCGGGTATTGGAATTTGGTGCAGGCGAGCGATTACCATACCCATTTGTTGCAGCATGCTTTCATCCGGCTCAGCGCACACCTGACCCCGAATAAACGTCTTTAACATGACGGGTTTGCCTGTATGTGGAACGATGTGACCACCATTGGTCGGGCGAAGCAACCGGGTTGCCGGGAATTTGTGTGCGGCCAGCAAGTCCAGCAGTCGGGCCTGCTGGGTAACCGCATCGAATGACATCGTCTCGAAAACGGTCAGCGTAAGATCGTCTCCATGCTCGATGTGAAGCAGAAAGCTTGAATTTATTCCGCCTTCGAATGGCTCGAAGTCTGTAACCGTCAGACCATATTCGCTGGCGATTTGTTGAATTTCTTCAAAGCTGAGTGAGGAGTAGTTCGCCATCTTTCTCTTAATGATAACAATTTCTCTGGAATCAATACAGCCCGCCGTGATGACGGGCTGTTAGATTAACTCGAAGGAAGAACTATTCTGGAATGCTCAGGCGTTGACCAATGTCAATTGAGTTCACATCGACGATATTATTGAACCATATGATCCGTTGCGCCCGGTCGTCTGTTTCGATGAAGGCACGAAACAGTTGCTCGCAGAGACGAGAACCCCATTGCCCATGCGCCCGGGAGAACTGCTACGCTATGATTACGAATATGAACGACAGGGCACCTGTAATCTGTTCATGTTCTTCGAGCCGCTGAGAGGCTGGCGACACATTGATGTCACCGACCGGCGTACGATGATCGAGTATGCGCACTGTATGCGAGACCTTGTCGATATCTTCTTTCATGACGCCCAGGTTGTTCGGATTGTGCAGGATAATCTCAGCACCCATAAACCCGCTGCCTTATATGAAGCATTCGAACCAACCGAGGCGCGACGTATTCTTGAACGCTTGGCGTTCCATTACACGCCCAAACACGGCAGTTGGCTCAACATGGCTGAGATTGAACTGAACGTGGTTGGCAGCTAGTGTCGTGACCGCCGAATTGCTGAAAAAGAAACCCTCGTTGCAGAAGTCGCAGCCTGGGAACGTCAGCGCAACCAGAATGCATCAACTGTCAACTGGCAGTTCACAACAGAAGAAGCTCGCATCAAATTGCGCAAATTATATCCGTCATTTTACGCTTGACCTAGTGGGTCACTTGGCACGGACATCGCCATAAAATGAATCGGGCTTTAGAATTGGCTGCATCCTTGATCACATAGGTGATGAAATGAGCCGACGCAAGAAAGACCCGCTTCGTGAACTGACGAAGGAAGAGCGGGAATGGCTGGAACGTATTGGCCATTCGCAGACGGAGCCTGCTAGTCATGTCGTTCGCGCCCGACAGATTCTGTTCGTGGCGGATGGGAACAATTACACCGAGGCCGCGCGCTTGTCGGGTCGGAAGTCCGGTGACGCGGTCTCGCAGTTGGTCAACCGTTTCAACCGGGAAGGCTTGGCGGCCCTCGAGCCAAAGCATGGGGGAGGACCTCAGGTGACGTACGGGGCAGAAGAGCGCGAGCGCATTCTACAGGAAGTGCGCCGACCACCCATTCCGGAGACAGACGGGACGGCGACGTGGTCGCTGCAAACTTTGCAGCAACGGTTGCGCTCGATGCCGGATGGCTTGCCCGAGGTGAGCACCTATACCATCTGGACGGTGTTGCAGGAAGCCGGCTACAGCTGGCAGCAGTCGCGCAGCTGGTGCGAAACCGGCCAAGCAACACGCAAGCGAAAGGGCGGCACTGTTATTGTGACCGACCCAGATACCGAGGCGAAAAAAACTTGATCGAAAGCGCCTACCATACTGGCGAAACGCTCGGCCTGGCCGTCTGGACCCAAGATGAAGCCGGACCTTATCAGACCAAGCCATATGTGGGGGGCAGCTGGCAGCCCGAGGCGCAGCCGGCCAAACAGCCGCACGAGTACATCCGCGACGGAACGGCAAAATTGCTAACACTATTTCACCCGGCTTCTGGACAAGTGCGCGTGAAAGGCGTCACGCGTACTACCAATGCTATTTTGCATCCATGGCTCAAGGACGAACTGTTGGCTATCCTGCAGGCATTGCCGGCCAAACCCCAACTCGACGTTGAAGCCAATCGCCTGCTATGGGAAAGCTGGCAAGCCGGATTATCGTTGCCCATCACCTTGTCGCAAGAACTTCCAGCTCTGCGCATGCTACTCATCTGGGATAACCTCAAAGGCCATTACACTCCGGAGATGGTTCTGTGGTTGTTCGAACACGGCATTATGCCGCTGTATACACCGTTGGGCGGCTCGTGGTTGAACATGGCTGAATCGATGCAGCGAATTCTCGTTCGGCGTGGCCTGTCCGGCCAGTATCCGCAAACACCTGATCAATTCATTGCCTTGTTACAAGGCGTCGCGCAGGGTTGGAACCAGAACCCCACTCCGTTTGAATGGGGCGGCAAACGTAAGGCACGTCGCCAACGCAGTCGGCAGCGGCGGCACATGCTCGGTGGTTCCGGCGCGTACACTCGGCATCCGATCCGCCGCCGCTCAACGCTGATCCAACAATGGCAATCAGCATGCCAAGTGACCCACTAGTATGCTAGAGCGCTGCAAGTGAACCGCTAGATGTCAGAGACCATTGATGCGGTCACCCGTTTCCGGATGAAAGAAATGCACATGTTCTTCGTCAGCAAACAATTGAACGTATTCGCCGGTTTGCGGGTGGTCGACCGGATCGACTCCCACTGTCAGGGGTAGTCCGTTGCCGACTTTTCCATAAATGAACGTCTGGCTACCCAGCGGCTCAACCAGTTCGACGCTCATACCCAAGCTGCCGGAGGCGGATACTTTGAAATGTTCGGGCCGTATACCAACGACTACCCGACCATCGGGCAGATTATCCGGAACGGCAAGCGAACCAAGCGGCCATGAGACATCGCCGGCCTCGATCACGGTAGTGCCATTGCGAGACACGATGGTGGCGTCAATGAAGTTCATACGCGGGGAGCCAATAAAACTCGCTACAAAGCGATTCGCCGGATAGCGGTAGATTTCTTCCGGAGTGCCCGTTTGCTGGAGGACGCCTTCGCGAATCACCGCCATCAGGTCTGCCAAGGTCATCGCTTCGACTTGATCGTGGGTGACGAACACGAAGGTCGCCTCCAATTGTCGTTGCAGCTGGGCAAGTTCGACCCGCACCTCTGCCCGCAGTTGGGCATCCAGATTTGACAATGGTTCGTCCAGCAGAAACGCAGCGGGCTGCCTGACGATGGCGCGGCCAAGAGCCACGCGCTGCCGCTCTCCACCGGAGAGTTGACCGGGATACCGCTCGAGCAGTCGTTCCAATCCCAATGTCCAGCCTACCTCTTCGATGCGTTTTCGGATCTCCGCGACCGGTACCTTTCTCATCTTCAAGGGGAATCCGATATTCCGCGCTACCGTCATGTGGGGATAAAGGGCATAGTTTTGGAACACAAACGCCGTATCCCGCTCTTGGGGAGGCACCCCATCAACGAGTTCCCCTCCGATGCGAATTTCCCCGGCGTTGGCCTTCTCCAACCCGGCGATGAGGCGCAATGTGGTGGACTTACCACAGCCCGACGGACCCAACACAACCACGAACTGGCCATCCGGAATCCGTAAGGACAAGTCACGGACCGCCGGTGCTTCCCCGCGCGTGTATATCTTGGTCACGTCCCGAAGTTCTATCTCAGCCACTTGAATATCCTCACCCTTTTACAGCACCGCCCAGAAAGCCTGCGACCAAATAGCGCTGAAAAAAGCCGAATAGCGTTACGCTTGGAATACTCACGATCGTAGCCGCCACCATCAGCTGAGCCCAGACCGACTCGACAGCCTCCCGGACCGTGAAAAACGCGTGCACGCCTATGGGGGCGGTGTAACTGTCAGCGGAATTTATCAAGATCAGGGCAAAAAGGAATTCGTTCCACGAGATTATAAACACATAGGCGCCGGCAGCCAGCAGGCCTGGTACCGAGAGAGGCAGTATGATATGCCATAGCACGCGAATCAGGCTGGCGCCGTCGATATAGCCTGCTTCTTCAAGGTCAACCGGAATAGATCGATAGAAATCCTGGAGCACCCAGCTGCAAAAGGGAATCGTGAAGGTCGTGTGAACGATGATGAGTCCGAGAAAGGAGTTGTGCAGTCGCAGCCTCACAAGCAGGACGTAGAGCGGTACGGCGAGCATGATCGAGGGCACCGCGTAGCTCATGCTGAGGAAGATCGAACCGAATCCCCGTCCCCGAAATCGAAGTCGGGTCAAGGCAAATCCGGCCGGAGCGGAAACGAGGAGCGACAAGAGTGTCGCCACAACCGCTACAAAGAGACTGTTGCCCATCCATTGAAAGAGAGGCGCGCGCGCGAACGCCATCCGGTAGGCGGTGAGATCGATGCGCGTGGGAAAGTAATCCCGGAGTTCGAGCGAAAGGAAGTTTTCCACGCCACGAATCGAGTTGAGAGCTATCCAGAGGGAGGGGAAAATGATCACCAGGATGGCGAATGCAGCTATCAAAGTTAAGATGATTGACTTCAATGAAAGCGACCGTTCCCAGGTCACGGCCGAGCGCTCGGCGCCGTCAGACATCAGGGAACTCATCTCAATCCAATCCTCGACGCTTGCGCTCACGGGCGTTCATCACGAAGAGCAGCGTCAGCGTAAGAATACCGGCGAGAAAGATCGTAAGTCCAACGGCTGCCGCACGGCCTGTGTTAAGCGCCCTGAACATTTGATTGTACTCGAACATGGGCAAGGTCATTGTGGCACCTACCGGCCCCCCGCCGGTCAGCAAATAGGTAAGATCGAAGAGCGCGAAATTGTAAAGCCCGGAGAGAACAGCTGCCAACCCGATTGCGGTCTTGAGGTGCGGAAGGATGATGTGCCGTAACTGTGCCAGCCAGCGCGCGCCGTCAACCTTGGCGGCCTCCAGGAGTTCGCTCGGCAGTGACTGGAGTGAGGCCAGGAGCACGATGAAAACAAGGGGCAAGCCCTTCCAGGCGTGGGCCAGAGTCACTATCGGAAGCGCAAGCGAGGGCGTCTGGAAAAACGCGAACGGCTCTTTGAGGATACCCGTAGCCAGTCCGATCTGATTGATGATTCCGTAGTGGACGTTTCCCAGCCACAGAAACGCCGCAGAAGCAGCGATGGTAGGAATCGCCCAGGGCAACGTCACCAGCGCCCGCATAATGCCGCGTCCAGGAAGACGCTCGTTAAGCAGCAGCGCAAGCGGAATGGCGGCAAGGATTTCCAGCCCAACCGACCCGATCCCGATGACCAGGCTGTGATACAGGCTCGGCCAGAACTGCGGCCCGACCAGCCATTCGTAGTTCGCCAGTGTTAGACCGGCCGTGTCATCCTCATTGAAGCTCATCCAAATGATGAAGACAAAGGGGGCCAGCATGATCACCGACAAAAGCAAGATCGCAGGGAGCACAAGCACCATCCCCGCGATCTGTATGTAAACCCCGAACTCTAGCTCCCGCGAGCGTCGGGCCGAGGCTTGTTGCGCCACAATCGTCAACTGATCAGAGTTCTGCCTCGAGGATCTCGAGCGCGAAAGCGAGCGTGTCCTCGGGGTCCTCGTCGGTAATCACGAGACGATCGCCGATCTGCTTCTCCACCTCGGTCGACGTGAGGGCCGCCAAATTGGGGCTCGGGCCAAAGTAGCCGGCGCCGACGACGCCGTTCGCCGCCGACTGACCGCCGATGTCTATGAATTCCTTCACCAGAGAGATGCGTGAGTTGTCCAAATACTGGTCAGTGTAAGCGTCCTCCAGCATGGGAACCCAGCCGACCACGGTTCGAGCGAGGTATTCCTGGAAGTTGTCGTGTTCCAGGAAAAACCTGATGTACTCGGCAGCGAGATCAGGGTCCTTCGCGTGGGTCGGGATCAACATGCCGTAGAAATCCAGGGACGCCCCTTTTGCTCCCGGCTTGCTGGGATACAAAAACGCCCCAAACTGATCGATGTTCTCCTCTGTGAAGTTCGCTGAGAAGCTCGTCGTGGTGAACATGTGCCCGAGCTTGCCATCCACCATCAACGACCGCGACTCGAGGTCAGTTTGGGACAAGGAACCCGGCGGCGAGTACTGGCCGAGTTCCTTGTAGAAGTTCCAGGCCTCGATTGTCTCCGGCCGGTCCAGGGCGAGGTTGTCGTTCTCATCGAAGAAGTACGCCCCATGGGTCCACATCACCGTCTTCAGGTTCCACAAATCGGACATGGCCCCATTGGTCAACATGAAACCGTTGTTATCGGGCGGATTGTTGAGGGCTTTAACGTTCTCGAGAAGCTCCTCATGGGTTGTGGGTATCGACAGCCCGGCCTCTTCGTAGAGATCCTTCCTGTAGTAGACAAAGAACGGGAACCCGACGAACGGCACGGAGTAATACTGTCCCTCGACACGAATCCCGTCGAGGGCGCCCCCCAAGAACCGATCCTCACCGACGGCCTCGATGACGTGGTTAACGGGCGCGCCGATGCCCTCCAAGCCAAACGTGAAGAGAAAGTCACTATATACCCACGTGATGTCGGGCACCTCCTGCGCCGCGTGGCCTGCCGTCAACTTGGTCGTATCCTCCCCATACGGGACTATCAGTTCATTCACCGTGGCCCCGGGATTCGCCGCCTGGAAGGCTTCGGCCATCCATTTCGACGAGGCGACGGCGTCGTCTCGCGAGTCTGGAATCCATCTCTCGATGCTTCCGGTAAACCCTTCAGGTGCTGCCGGCGCGTCGGTTGCGGGAACAGCCGTTGGCGCAGGGGCCTCCGTGGCTGCGGGGGCACAGGCTGCGAGTAGTTGGGACGCAGTGAGGCCGCCGCCTGCCATCAAACTGTAGCGGAGAAACTCCCGCCTGGTCAGAATTCGTCGGTTCTTCATGGCTTTCCTCTCTGATGTCATATTGCGCCCCATCGGCTCATTGGCCTGGGGTGCTGCGGAACTGAGAATGGGGACTACATTATACAGAGTCAGCAAAGTGCTGTCAATTTTATATATAAAATATCTTCATTGAAATTTCAAGTCTGCCGCCCAACAATGGATTCAAGTCGCGCCGCTGGGGCGAGGTGGGTTCTCTGCCTCGATCATTGGTGGTCCATCTCCTTTAGCGCAGCGCACCTCGACGGTGGCGCGGGCGGGCAGGTCGGTGGCCGTAGTAGACCTGATTCATCGCCTCGTAGTCGGCTTCGAGATCGGCCATATAGATGTTGACCATACCGATATTGTCGACAGTGGCGCCGGCTTCGGCGAGGATATCGACGATCCAATCCATCACGCGGCGCATCTGCGGCTCGATGTCTGGTGAGACGGGCTGACCGTTCTCATCCCACCCAAGGTCGTTTTCAGTACAAGCGAACACAACTCACTTACCCTAAGCCCGGTGTGACGAAGTGTTTGCACAATGGCAACATCACGCTTGCTTCCGCGTTGTTGCACTGCACGAAGTACCCGGTGATAGGTTCTCTCGTCGATGGAGCACGGCGCCGTTTGCGGCTCTTTGACGTTTCGCACCCTTACCGGATTTTCTTTGACCAGGCCTTTATCAATAGCCCAAGCAAAGTAAGCCCTTACTGTTGCCAGCCGGCGATTGATAGTTGCCGGCTTGTACTTCTTTACTGTTTGCAGATGTTGTTTGTAGTCGCGTACATCTATCGGGGTGATGTTCTCAATCCCCATCGGCTGGCCGTTGGTCAACTCAAACCATTCAGCAAACTTTTTCAAGTCAGCCGCGTAACCACGAACCGTATACGGTGATATCCCTTCCGGTCGATTGGCCAGGTCTTTTTCAAATGCCTTTATCGGTAAGCGCATTTTGTTTATATGTTAGGACTTACGCAAACCAGGGAGAAACTGAGACAATGTGTGAATGAACAAATTATCTCACTGGGATTACAGCCAATTTCTCTTGGTTAGCCAAATCAATTACACACAAACCTACTTTGCTGACCATAGTGAACATTTGAGCCACGATCGTGTCAATCGACTGATGAGGGGAATAAATTTACGCCACGGGAACTGCGCCAAATGCTGCGCAAAGAGTTGGTTCTCTCTGAAGATGGCTACATTCTCTTTGATGATACGGTGCTTGATAAAAACCATTCCTTTGCCATTGAACTGGTGCGTAGGCAGTGGAGTGGCAACGCCAAAAAGGTAATCAAAGGCATCGGGCTCGTGACTTGTGTCTATGTCAATCCCGACATCGATAAATTCTGGGTCATCGATTACCGCATTTTTGACCCTGCGCGAGATGGACGTAGCAAACTCGACCACTTGTTGGATATGTGGCGAACCATTCTGCATGTGGAACAGCTTCCTTTCCGCACTGTGTTGATGGATAGCTGGTATGCGACGATGAAAGTGATGAAAGCAGTCGAAAAAGCCGGCAAAATCTACTACTGTCCGTTGAAATCGAACCGGCAAGCGACAGAAAGTCCTGCGGATGACTACTGCCGAGTTGATGCGCTCTCTTGGAGCGCTGAGGAGATTGAAGCGGGAAAAATGGTTCATCTCAAAAAGTTTCCAAAAGGTCATCAAGTGAAACTGTTCCGGATTGCGGTGTCTACTCACCGCACAGAGCATGTGGTTACCAATGACCACTCTCAAGATTCCTCAGGTGCTACAGGCATAGAAAGTGCCATCCGCTGGAAGATTGAGCAGTTTCACCGAGAGGCCAAACAGCTAACCGGGCTGGAAGCATCTCAATGTCGTTCGCAACGAGCACAGCGCAATCATATTGCTTGTGCCATGCTTGTCTGGGTACGCCTGAATCAGATTGCGCAGGATGCACATACGAATGTGTATCAAATTAAGCAAGGTTTGTTGAGCAACTACATGCGAACTCAGCTTCGGCTACCTTCTATCTCTATGCTCCCTGCGTAAGTCCTATATGTTTTGCTTTTTGTGGTGGCGTTTCGGATTGTGTCGTGAGTTTTTTGGTGCTTACTGGCATCTCACTAGCGCATTGTACGGGTCAGTTAGAGCCGAAGTCAATACACAATGCCCATTGTGTGGTGAGTTTGGATAGAGCGAAAACTCGTCATTTGCAATGTCCTAATTTAGTCAGTAATAGGACATTACGTCAAAGATTTCAATTTTCCAAAGGAACGGGGGAAAGAAGGTAGCACGTCCTCTAATCGTGTTCATGTGCACCATCGTTGCATGAGGCGCAAAGTCTCCCTAGAAGGCGGCCCGCGGCGCTTGGGCGGCGTCCAGCACGGGGGCGGCACTTTGAAATGCAATAGTTCAGCAATGCTCCAACAGTGGTCGGTCACACTGGCTGCGAGAGCCGGTGTACGTTGCACCCAACGATATCCGTGCGAGCCGACCGAGAGCCGCAACCGCAAGCTCTTATGATAGTCACAGAAATTGTAGAAACAGCCGACGACAAACATGCCCGCGGCGAGGGTCTCGGCTTGTTGCGCCAGATGGCGAGTGCGGCGCGCGAGGCAGCTCAACCGTTGGCGGAACGTGGCGTTCAGCCGCTCGATATAGGCAGTGTTGATCATGCCGCGGCCCTGGGTGGCATCGATGAGTTGTGTAATCATCTCACGTGCACCTTGCACGATGCGGCGGTCGATAGTCAACTTGCCAGCCGCACGTTGTTTGACAACTTGTACAATGGCGATGTCAGGCCAGGACAGCAGCTGAGGTCGGCCGTGTGGACCGCGGCGTGGCAAGGGGGACCGGAAGGCTTTTCGAAACGCGTCCACATAGCTCGCCAGACCGTCCACCGCCAGCAGGAGCGGTCGCGCGAGAGCAACCGCACGGATTTGCTCGGCCAGCGTGCGAATGAGCTCTTTGTCACGTTTGGCACTGATGACGCCACCCAGCCACAGCCTCGTAGGGACCATCATGGCCATGGCCATCCAGAGCGTGCCGCGTTGCGTCTTGACTTTGATCTCATCCGCTTGTACTTGTTGCAAGTCCAACTGACTTTTCCCGACCACATGCGCATGGATGGCATGGCACCGTTCTCCCGCACGACGCCACCATCTCTGCACTGTACGCTCGTGCAATCCGAAAGCCGCCACGATCGCCTGGCGCGGGCAACCATCACGACCCTGTCGGGCGCGACAAGGGTAGGCCAGCAAGGTGATTACCAACATCACGATCTTAGGGTCAGTGCGCAAGCGATAGAAAAGCGTGCCTTTGGTCGCCGCGAAGGTCGTGTCGCACACCTCGCACTGGTAGCGTTTTTCCTGCTGACTATGGACGCTGATATTCCCTTCGCCAGTTTGACCTCTTGCCGCACAATCGATATTCGGGCAGAATGCTTCCGCCGGGTTCATTGGCCCCCTCCTGCATTGCATAAACCACAATTACAGGAGTTTGCTAGTGAACCCGCTTTTGTTCAAGCGCTAGCGCTCAATACCAGCGATCACGGTTAGAGGATGTCCTACCGGAAAGAAAAAAGGGCTGTTTTTGTCCTAATTCGTACTAAATAGGACAGGGGGTTTAGAGATTGTGGCGGGGTAAAAGGGGGTTGCTGACTTCTTTAGCAGAGCCCATCGCCCCAGAGCCCCATCGGCCATCGGCTCCATCGTTTAGAGTGGGGGTGGGGACGCTGACACACTCACCCGAAATCCGCGGTACCTGGCATTACCCTGGTTTAGTGGACAACGAGATAAGATAGATTCACAGATCAGGGAGGACCCAAATGAGTACATACAGGAAGACATACACGCGCGAATTCAAGGTCGAAGCCGTTCGGTTATCGTATGATAGCGACACAGCGGTTGAGCAGCTTGCTTTGGATTTGGGAGTAAGTAGTAGCAGTCTGAATCGCTGGCGGGCTGAATACGCGGCTGATGGAGCGCAGGCATTTCCCGGAAAGGGAAAGCCGAAGGAGCGCGACCGCGAGCTGTCGGAGTTGAAGCGCGAATTGCACGTGGTGCGCCAGGAACGGGACATCCTAAAAAAAGCCATGGCGGTGTTTGCGCGCGAGCAGAAGTGAGATTTCGCTTCATTGACGAACACAAAGGCGAGTACAGCATCAGTCTGATGTGTCGGGTACTGCAAGTCACACGTAGCGGCTACTACGCCTGGCGCAAGCGGCCGGTCAGCCCGCGCGAGCAAGCCAGCCAGGCGTTGGGACGCGAGATCAGAGCGATCTTTGAGCAGCATCGCGGCGTCTATGGCTGTCCGCGCATTCACCGCGAACTACAGGACCGCGGCATCCGCTGCGGCCACAACCGGGTGGCCCGTCTGTTGCGCCTGCATGGCCTGCAAGCCCGACGCAAACGGAGCTACAAGGTGACAACCCAGTCGAAGCACAGCCTGCCCGTAGCGCCGAATTTGCTCGTTCAGGACTTCACGGCCACTGCGCCTAACGAAGTGTGGCTGGCCGACATCACTTACATTGCAACCAGTGAAGGTTGGCTCTATCTCGCAGCAGTCCTCGACCTGTACTCGCGACGGATCGTCGGCTGGGCACTCGGCAAACGCTTGGGCCGCCAACTGACTTTGGATGCTTTGGAGATGGCTCTGCGTTCGCGAAAACCGCCGCCAGGTCTCATCCATCATTCTGACCGGGGGAGTCAGTACGCCAGCGCTGAGTATCAGGCGCTGCGCAAGCTTCATGACATCACGCCCAGTATGAGCCGAAGGGGAAACTGCTACGATAACGCCCCCATGGAGAGCTTCTTTGCAGCCTGAAATCCGAGTGTGTATACCAGCAACTGTACGCCAGCCGGGCCGCTGCTCGCACCAGCGTCTTTGACTATGTCGAAGTGTTTTACAATCGGCAACGGATGCATTCGGCCCTGGATTACATGAGCCCACATGCCTATGAACAATTACCTTTAGTGGCTTAACCAACTGTCCACTGAATCGGGGTAATACCAACCAACTGTCCACTGAATCGGGGTAATACCACTCAAAGCCTTTTCATTGAAGAAGTTCTGAACCCAGGAGTAGGCTTCGACAAGGTTACGTCGAATTCCCTATAGTTGTCGACGGTTTCCAACTGCTTATAATCACTACCAAGAACGACCACATTCTCATCTTCGTACCGTACGTTTTCTATCTGTCCAAGCAGATTTAACTTCACAGCGCCTGCGGCGATTTTGTACAAGTGAAAGGGGTCAGACCTGTCGTGTGAAACATGCCTTGTGTCAATCCGGATTGTAATCAAATCCTGTTTGTCGCCTGGCTCTTGAACTACTTCAAACTCAAAGGCTTCATAATCTCCACCCTTACTGCCGGGACCCGAATATCTGACCTTATACTTTTTGCTAGAAATCATTTATTACCCCTTCCTTCTGCCTGGCCTAATTTGAACATCTATGGTTCACACTTCTTCCAACTCCAACCGTTTGACCGCCACTTCTTAGTCGCGCCGACTGGGTTGGGTGTAGCGAGCGGTGCTGTCCACCCGACTATGCCCCATGAGTTTTTGGACAGCACCTTATTTTTCAAACGATGAAAACAAGTGGCTTTGTCTTATTTAGTACGAAATAGGACAGGGGGTTAGCGACAATAGCGACTGGATTGTGAAGTTGGTTTTTGACCAGCGAGATTTGGCCTTATCGCCGCCCATGGGTTTATCCTCTCAAGTTGCCGTGGCGTCTATCCACAGGAGTTCGATGAGATAGCGCCTATTTACGGCAATGACCATGAATTCGCGCTGAAGCTCCTCCTACGGGCAACTCGGCAAAGCTGTGCCCTGACGGGCGCCACAGAACGGGTCGCCGAGTGGGCCCCACGTGCCCTTGAATTGCTGGCCGCTCGGCTCCAGAGTCCAAGAGAATGGGGACCTAGTTATTGTTGGTCCGGCAACCGTGCCGGTGAGCGTATTGCCGGTGATAGTTCCTTCAACCAGAACAGCATCTATGTTTTCGCTAAAAGAGCCGTCGACATTATTGCCGATCTGTACCAGTGTCAGGCCGGAACAAAAAGAGGGGGGACATGTCACGTTCCACGCTCCATGCCAGAGGAGTTCCGTCGTCGGCGACGCTGTCACAGTAGCAGTTGCAGTAGTCGTCGCCGTGGCGGTTGCCGTATTGGTGATGGGGAGCGGCGTGTTGGTGGCCGTCGCGGTTGCCGTAGCAGTCGCCGTATTGGTGGGTGTTGAGGTATAGGTAGCGGGTGAGCTAACGATTGGCAAGCGGCTGACGTCGCCGCTGGTCGTCACCGTGGAAGCCGCGATCCAGGCCTTGCCACCCACACCCGCCGGAAAGATGATGTTGTACCAGGTGCCCGTAGGGTCCTTACCTTCGATGGTTGCCGACTGCCCGTTGAGCAATGCGCCGACGCCCTTGAAGTCCGTGCTGGGTCCCTCGCGCACGTTGGCATCCACGTTAGCGGTCACTCCGGGCGCACCGGGAACGGTGGGCGGTGGCTCTACCGTATTGGTGGGAGGTGGCACCTCCGTGGCGGTGGGCGCTTCGGCTGCATCGCCGCCTTGAGTCTCCCCACCGCCCCCATCGCCCCCGCTGGCAGCATCTGCAGTCTGTTTCGCTTGCTCAGAGAGCGTCTCGAAGGTCGCTGTCAGCTCCGGCCCGGACAATTCTGCGATCACAAGCATTTTCAGCAGATGTCTGTAAGGGTGCTTGGATCGCTTGAGCATGACTTCTCTCTCCCGGTGATAGTTTCAACTAGCTGTGGAGTTTAGCTGTGACTTTCGGTTAGTGAATGTTGCAGCCTGATTGTATTTGGGAACTCGTTCCGGGCAAAGCACCTCCCCGCATCGATTTGCCGTCAACAGATTATCTATATAGTGGTGCGCGTAGCCAAAACAATTGCGCTGGTGCGAGAGAGATAGCGCAAAAAAGTATAATTTCCTAGACATTAAACTCGCAAGCTATTCCAGCGAAACCCCGAACAGCCGGGCAATACGTGTAAGTGAGTCGCCCGAGCGCACCGAATAAGAATCAAACTCGAACAGCAATACTTGGCCCGGTGTGAGGAGGTTGGTGTTCACAATCCCATTACTTGCAGCCAATACATCCGGGTCCACATTGAATTTCTTGGCAATCTTAATCAGGCTGTCTCCAGGCTGAACAACGTAGGTGAAGATCGGTGTCGTAGACACCGTAGTCTCCACGACTACAGGCGCGGGATTTATCACCCTCTCTGAAACGCCGGTGTCGTCAAAATTAATATCGGCAAAGCCGCCGGCCTCCACTGTTACGTGCCCTACGAAACGGTTGCCACCTGGACCGTCCAAATTGTACCCATAAAGGCCCGGAAGAACCTCGAGCACGACTGATGCCCGCCGATGCACCGCCCCGGTCCAAACTGTTGAATCCGGCCCTAGCAACGTAAACGCATATTCACTGCCTGTATGGCTGATGAATACCACTTTTGCCGTATCTGTTTGTGTGCCCGTAGATGTAGATTCCGCCGCTGGGGCCAGATTGTCAGCGCGCTCGGCGATGTTGAAGTCATCGAAAGTGATGTCAGCCCATCCGTCGGCCAGCAATGCAATGCTGCCGCTATATTGAACTCCCGGCGGGCCGTCAAGGACATAGCCGTACTGGCCTGGTGGGCCCTTGATTACAACAGTACTACCCGCATGCACGGAGCCGATCCAGAAATTCGATTCCGGCCCGTGCAAGCGATAAGTGTATTCTGAGCCTGACTCACTGATGAAAACAAAAGCGATTTCTCCGGTCTCCTGCGCGCTAGCTTGCCCCACAGCCATGAGCAAGAGTAGCAATGTCGCAAAAGCAGCGAACATCTTGGATATCATATTTACCCCCTTTGATAATTGTCTGCCACACATGCGCTTCGTCTTCTCGCACCGCGCAACTACCCAGTACACCGAGTCCCGAGTCCATTCCACGGGTCACTGGGAACTGGATTAGGATAAATGTGGCCCCGAACGCGAATCTTGTCAAATCGACTGATCCCGTGTGTATAATAAGACTTCTTGAATAACTGAGCGTGCAAGTTCGATGCCGAAATTAAAGGGCAGCATCCAAACGGGGCAACCATGACAGCAACAATAACAAACATCTTCCTGAAGACAGGGTCCAAAACGCCAATGAAGGAGCCCCAGACTGCAGTGGCAGTGGACGGTAAAGGCTTGGATGGAGATGTCAGTTTCGGTCGTACCAAACGACAGGTGCTGCTCGTCGAGCGCGAGACCCTGGATGAGTTTGGGCTGCAACCCGGCCAGGTACGTGAGAACATCACAGTTTCCGGTCTGCAGTTGGCAGGTACTGCTCCCGGCACACGTCTACAGGTGGGTGATTCTGTGATGGAAGTCACCATGGATTGTGCCCCGTGTGAGTTTATGAATGAACTCAAACCCGGTTTACGCGCAGAAATTGATGGCCGGCGAGGCACGCTCTGCAAGGTCATCTCCGGCGGCGAGATCAAAGTCGGCGACGGTTTGAAGCTGCTCGAACCCGAAATCCTTAACGCACATCATTAATCTCATACATCTCAGCGCAGAGAGTATTTCTGCACTGAGCGATAGCGTGAATTCCGGCGCGCCTGCTCGTTGGGATTCGCGCTTTGCGCATTCCAGAGACTGAAATCAATTTTTTAAAGGTAGCGAGCAATGGCAAATATCATCCGCCCGGTGAAGGGCACCCGCGATTTTTATCCGGAAGAAATGGCGCGCCGCAACTGGTTGTATAACAACATCCGCACAGTCTCAGAATGCTTTGGCTATCAGGAGTACGAAGCGCCGATCCTGGAACCGCTGGAATTGTATGCGGCTAAGAGCGGCGAAGAGCTTGTACGCGAGCAATCCTTTGTATTCAAAGATCGCAACGGCGATGCGATCGCATTGCGCCCAGAGCTGACCCCCTCCCTAGCTCGTATGATCGCCCAACGCGAGCAGCAACTGACGCGCCCGGTGCGCTGGTGGTCCTTCGGCCCCTTCTGGCGTTATGAACGACCGCAAAAAGGACGCACGCGCGAATTCTTCCAGTGGAATATCGACATCCTCGGGGTGGATTCCGTCCTGGCGGATGCAGAGATCGCCACCATAGGCGCGCAGTTCCTGCGCCAGTTGGGCCTGACTCCCGATCAGGTCGTGATCCAAATCAACAATCGCAAACTGATGGACACGAAGATCGCAGCGTTGGGTATCGCAACGGAAGCCCGGCAGGGCGTGCTACGCCTGATCGATCGTGTCGACAAAATGAAGCCTGAGGCCTGGGAAAACTATGGCCGCGAAGTAGGGTTGGACGACGCGCAAATCATTGCCGTGCGAGATTTGCTTGAGAACCGCGAACTCTGGCGCGAGTCGGATGAACTGCAGGAGTTTTTCGAGACGGTAACTACGCTGGGTAGTAGCGACTGGATTGAGTTCGAGCCAACGATTGTTCGCGGACTTGATTACTACACCGGTACCGTGATGGAAGCGCGCGACCGCGACGGCGAATTCCGCGCGATTTTTGGCGGTGGCCGCTACGATAGTCTGGTGTCCGACGTGGGCGGTGCAGGCATTGCAGCCACCGGTTTTGCAATGGGCGATGTCGTGATGGGGTTGGTGGCCGAGAAGTACGGTGTGGTCCCGAAAATGGGAGGCTCGCCCGCTACGGTGCTGGTGACGGTCTTCGATACCGAACGCACACCCGCGGCATTGCAGGTAGCGCAGGAGCTGCGCACAGGCGGCATCCGCGCGGAACTGTATCCACTCCCCGACCGGCTAGGCAAGCAGTTCAAGTATGCCGATCGGCAGAGCATCCCGCTGGCAGTTGTGGCCGGCCCGGATGAGTTGGCGAATGATCAAGTGGCAATCAAGGACCTCGCAAGTGGCGAACAGACAATCGTAGCGCGTGCGGATTTGGTGGCGAAGATAATTGCCTGGTTAGAGAAGGCCTAAAATTAAAGGGATTCCTTATTCATCTTTTGGGTCGCATTGCATCATCGAAAACCTTACTTTGACAAGATCGTTGACTCACGCTAATCCTTACCGAATGTTCCCGTTGTTCGGACGTTCGGAGGAGATCGATGAGGCATCCCATGAGTCTGCAATCACGCCGTGAACTTCTGGCCAGCACCGCGCCGCGTTACCAGCAGGCGTCCAAGAAAGAGAAGCAAACCATCCTCAACGAATTAACCGCTGCCACCGGCTATCACCGCAAATACGCCCTCACGTTGCTCAAGTATCATGACGCCCAGGCAGCGCAACCTGCGAGACGGCCGCGGAAACCGTCGCCCCGAATCTACACGCCCGAGGTGCAGGCGGCGTTGGTGGAGGTCTGGGAAGCTGCCAACCGTATCTGCTCCAAACGGCTAGTGCCGTTTCTGCCGGAGTTCGTGGCCGCCCTGGAGCGGCACGGTCACCTCTCGCTCTCGGACGATGTGCGTGAACGCCTGCTTGCGATCAGCACGGCGACGGTTGACCGCCTCCTGGCAGACGTGCGGCGCGGTCAACTGCCCTACGGCCGCAGCACCACCAGGCCGGGTAGCCTGCTCAAGCATCATGTGCCCGTGCGCACATTTGCAGAGTGGAACGAAGATGGGCCGGGCTTTATCGAAGCCGACCTGGTCGCCCACTGTGGCGATCGCATCGATGGGCAGTTTGTGCACACGCTGGTGATGACGGATGTTTCTACCGGGTGGACGGAGTTCGCCGCGCTGCTGTACCGCAGCCAGGACACCGTGCTCCGCGCAATCCGGCGCATCCGTACACAGCTGCCCTTCGACCTGTTGGGGTTGGACACCGACAACGGCGGCGAGTTCTTGAATTATCTGCTCTTTCACTACTGCCAGGACGAAGGCATCACCTTCACTCGTTCACGCCCTTACCGGGAGAACGACCAGTGCCATGTCGAACAGAAGAACGGCTCCATTGTGCGCAAGTTCGTCGGCTACGACCGTTTCGTTGGCATAGAAGCCTGCCGCGTTTTGGGTGCTTTGTACACGCAACTCCGGCTTTACGTGAACTTTTTCCAGCCTTCTGTCAAGCTGGTGGAGAAAAAACGCGTCGGCAACCGCATCATGCGCAAATACGATTTGGCGCGGACGCCCTATCAGCGTGTCACGGCCACTGAGAGTATCTCGGATGAAACCAGGCGCGCACTTGGAGAACAGTACCGCCAGTTGGACCCTTTGAACCTGCTACAGCAGATCGAATCTTTACAGGACCTATTCTGGCAGCACGCCTACGTCAACCCGCTCGCGCTGTCCGCTACCGCGTCACCCAACAGCTCCACCGCACAGCATGTGAATGGATCCGTGCATCCGGCGGAAACAGCATACCCGTCCGCCAAAGCACCGGGGCTGCCGAACGCGCGCGCCATCACCAGCACGGCCAATGGCAACGCACCACCGCCCAACGACAACGGTACCGCCCGACGCCTCGAGCGTGCTGCGCGCATGTACCGGCGCACGAAACGCAAAGGGCGCTATGGCCAGGTGAAGCGCTGGTGGCGTACCCGAAAAGATCCATTCGAAGACGTCTGGGACGAAGTTGAGCAGCAATTGGAGCAAACGCCTTACCTCACTGCCAAGATGCTCTTCCAGTGGTTGCAACAAGGCCAGCCCGGCAAATTCAGTGACGGTCAGTTACGCACGCTCCAGCGCCGAGTACATGACTGGCGCCTCAAGCAAGCGGAACATGAACTCGAGGCGAACGAGGAGTTCGCGGATCATGTCGCCGCAGCAGCACCCAGTCCTGAACGTACTGGGTCAGGACGAATGAACTGGGTCGTGACGAATGAACTGGGTCGTGACGAAGGCACTGGGTCGTGACGAAGGCACTGGGTCGTGACGAAGGCACTGGGTCGGGATGAAGGCACTGGGTCGGGATGAAGGCACTGGGTCGTGACGAAGGCACTGGGTCGGGATGAAGGCACTGGGTCGGGATGAATGTGTCGACTACCAGCCTGCTTTTATCTCGGCTCACCAACGGGAAACAGAACGCCTGCTTCTCGCTGGAGCCCCCTGCGCTCCGCAGCGTGCCACTGCGGCTGCGCTTCGTCAACACCCCTTGACGCTCTTTGCACACGCATCTCAACAAGGGGTGTTGACAGTGCTCGCCTGCGTGGCTTCGGCTGCGCGTCAGGCAGCTCCAGCGGAAGCAGAGGAAACTAAGTGAGGCTTGACCAATTGATCGAAAAGTCACACCTCGAATCGGGTTGAAAATGATGGAAAAACTGGACTGGCAACGGCTTCTCAGGGTAAGATTCTTACATGATGCAATACGGGGTTTGATACAAATTGTCATTCCCAAATTTTTGGTCCCAGTAGGAGTTGCGGCGATGCGAACATTGAAAGCCGATCTGTATCATGATAGAATTTCAGCGCCGTCGGCCCGGTGAGCCTCACCACTAGGCTCCGCCACGCTCGCGGTTCTTGGTGCCTGTAGCTCAATTGGCAGAGCGCCGCACTGTGGCTGCGGTCGTTGTGGGTTCAAGTCCCATCAGGCACCCCAATCTAATTGCTGACGCCCGAATTCGGAAATCCGCATATATATGCCCCCGTAGCTCAATGGATAGAGCACCTGACTTCGGATCAGGGGGTTGGGAGTTCGAGTCTCTCCGGGGGTACTTTTAGACCTTTTTTCGATCCGAAAGTGTAAGGATGGTCGAATCAAAAAGCGCCTTCCTGGGCGCTTTTCTGATCTTTGAAACGGAACATCATGCAGACTACATTGAACACATGCATGGCCTGGACATATCAAGAAAAAACTGGATATGCCTCGACTACCGCATATAGACTAGCGGGAAGGTTGTTGCGATCAGTGGCGCCTCGGTCGACTGCCAATGACTCCAGCGACTTGCTCAAGACGCGGACGTGCTAATCCAATACCGCTATCTGGCGGAGGCGCAAATCAAAGATCCTGACAGCGGACTCGCCGCGAGCTCCTTCGAGTAACTTGCCAGGTTGGTATCCAAGCCAGATGCAGGTAGCTCAACACCCGAAAAACCTATTTCGGCTGCGCGTAAACCCTACCTGAAATGGACTATGTCATGATCAAGGCTGCGTGCGGATAGATCGGACGTCATCGCTTCGCCAACTGGAAACCCATATACGGGATCCATCGTACGCCAACCCTATAGGACCATCACCGACAGCGTAGGGGAAGCTCACGTCGCCGGTGACAGGATCAATTGCCTGAACTGTATCGTCGCCGGCATTCGCCACCCACATCCGTTTACCGTCGAAAGAGAGCGCCCATGGTGCTTTCCCCACCAAAATGAGATCGCCCACCCTGCCGGTGGCGACATCAAGCGCCTGTATGGCATTTTCTCCCCTCAACGCCACCCACACGCGAATGCCATCAAATCCCAGCGCAATTGGATCTGCCCCTGGATTCGCCCCCACCTTGATTGGCTCGCTTATGACACCAGTCAAGGGGTCGATTGAAACCACTTCGTCGTCATCTCGAAGAGCTATCCATAGCCGAGCCCCATCATAAACCAGCGCGGCAGGACGCCTACCGACCCGCAGCGTTTCGGTCACTGTAAGAGATGCGGGATCAATTGCTTGCACCGTGTCATCCGTCTGATTCGCTACCCACACGCGATTGCCGTCAAACACAAGTGCCACTGAGTCATTATTAACGCCGATCTGCGTGCCACCATTCTCGCTTGCGGGGTCGATGACCTGAACGGTATCGCCAGGCGAGTGCGCCACCCACAGGCGCGTACCATCAAATAAAGAGTCAGTGATTGTGTTACCGACAGACATGAGCTTACTAATGTCGCCCGTCGCAGGGTAGATGGCCTGGACTAAATCGTCTTCGTCATTTGACACCCAGAGGCGCGACCCGTCGAAGACCAATTTCTCAGGCGCAAGGTCGACTGAAATCGGGAGCCCAGTTATACCGGTTGCCGGATCGATCGCTTGGATGGTGGCGTCGCGTACGTGCGCCACCCATACGCTTGCCCCATCAAATGCGAGCGCTATAGGAAAATCGCCAACGGTGATCGGCGCGCTGACTTTGCGTGTCGCGGGTATTACGGACTGTACAGTGTTATCCCCAGAATTCGCGACCCAGAGGCGCTGGTAGCACGTCCTCTAATCGTGTTCATGTGCACCATCGTTGCATGAGGCGCAAAGTCTCCCTGGAAGGCGGCCCGCGGCGCTTGGGCGGCGTCCAGCACGGGGGCGGCACTTTGAAATGCAATAGTTCAGCAATGCTCCAACAGTGGTCGGTCACACTGGCTGCGAGAGCCGGTGTACGTTGCACCCAACGATATCCGTGCGAGCCGACCGAGAGCCGCAACCGCAAGCTCTTATGATAGTCACAGAAATTGTAGAAACAGCCGACGACAAACATGCCCGCGGCGAGGGTCTCG
Organism: Anaerolineales bacterium; assembly: GCA_965248775.1. Lineage (GTDB taxonomy): Bacteria > Chloroflexota > Anaerolineae > Anaerolineales > JBHHUI01 > JBHHUI01. Next base: position 5,733,508 of record OZ252150.1, on the reverse strand, counting down.
GCTTGTTGCGCCAGATGGCGAGTGCGGCGCGCGAGGCAGCTCAACCGTTGGCGGAACGTGGCGTTCAGCCGCTCGATATAGGCAGTGTTGATCATGCCGCGGCCCTGGGTGGCATCGATGAGTTGTGTAATCATCTCACGTGCACCTTGCACGATGCGGCGGTCGATAGTCAACTTGCCAGCCGCACGTTGTTTGACAACTTGTACAATGGCGATGTCAGGCCAGGACAGCAGCTGAGGTCGGCCGTGTGGACCGCGGCGTGGCAAGGGGGACCGGAAGGCTTTTCGAAACGCGTCCACATAGCTCGCCAGACCGTCCACCGCCAGCAGGAGCGGTCGCGCGAGAGCAACCGCACGGATTTGCTCGGCCAGCGTGCGAATGAGCTCTTTGTCACGTTTGGCACTGATGACGCCACCCAGCCACAGCCTCGTAGGGACCATCATGGCCATGGCCATCCAGAGCGTGCCGCGTTGCGTCTTGACTTTGATCTCATCCGCTTGTACTTGTTGCAAGTCCAACTGACTTTTCCCGACCACATGCGCATGGATGGCATGGCACCGTTCTCCCGCACGACGCCACCATCTCTGCACTGTACGCTCGTGCAATCCGAAAGCCGCCACGATCGCCTGGCGCGGGCAACCATCACGACCCTGTCGGGCGCGACAAGGGTAGGCCAGCAAGGTGATTACCAACATCACGATCTTAGGGTCAGTGCGCAAGCGATAGAAAAGCGTGCCTTTGGTCGCCGCGAAGGTCGTGTCGCACACCTCGCACTGGTAGCGTTTTTCCTGCTGACTATGGACGCTGATATTCCCTTCGCCAGTTTGACCTCTTGCCGCACAATCGATATTCGGGCAGAATGTTTCCGCCGGGTTCATTGGCCCCCTCCTGCATTGCATAAACCACAATTACAGGAGTTTGCTAGTGAACCCGCTTTTGTTCAAGCGCTAGCGCTCAATACCAGCGATCACGGTTAGAGGATGTCCTACCGAGGCGCTCGCCGTCGAAAACTAGCGCCATTGGAAAGGCACCAACAGTAATTGGATCGCTCACCTCCCTAGTCTCAAGGTTGATCGACACTACCTTGGCTTCGGAAGCGCCGGCCACCCATGCGCGCCCCCCACCGATTGCCAGAGCGCCTGGTGACATACCGACGTCAATCCGTTCGCTCACTTCAAAAGTAATCGGATCAACGGCCCGAATGCTATCACTGCCGGAGGTAACTACCCACAAACGTTTTCCGTCGTATTCGATAATGTCCGGAATAACGTCGATTGCTAGAGGGTTGCCTACCTCACCGGTTACAGGATTAATCGCTCGCAGGGAGTTGTCCAAAGTCCCCACCCAGAGAGACGTGCCATCAAACGCCATGGACACCGGAGAATTGCCAACCGGAACCAATCCCGTGGTTTCGTACGCCGCCCGGATGATTGCTTGTGATTGCGAAGCTACGGCCTGGCTTGTGGCAGCGACCGCAACCTCAGTTGCAGCAGTTAGTTGCGACTGATTTGCAGACAAACCGGCAACGAGAGCAACCCCTACCGACAATATGGCGCAGCCAGCAAGAGCAATCGCAATACCCGCACCACCAATAACGAACACAGTGACGCACGGTGAAAAGGGATTCAGTGAAACCCGGCCGTGCCTCCGACGTATGTAATCGCAGGAGAGTGAATTGATGAACCAACTAAACGAAAGTCAAATGGAGCTGCATGCCGCAATTGTGGGCTGGCTCCGGATAGGATCGTCGGCTATTATTCTGCTCGTTGGCGTGGGTCTGTTTACCCTGCTTACCGGTATCGGTGTCGCTGTAGATGATCGCGTTGCATTTCGTGTACTCACAACCGTAGGAACGGTCCTTGGATGGGTATTTGTTCTGTTGGCGCTACCGGGAATTCTGGCCGGGATCGGTGTGCTGGCGCACAAGTCTTGGGGGCGTGTGCTCGCCATCATCATCGGTGCTATTGACCTGGCCAACTTTCCAGTTGGCACGTTCATCGGTGCCTACAGCATCTTCGTGCTCATTCAGGACGCGGCTGGCGAGTATTTCACGCCTACCGCATCGATTCAGAAGCTAGAGAGTCGGGCGAACTGATACTTGGTACGGACTTGCTGGAGATAGATGTGTAGACCCGGACCGGGGTAGATTTTCCGGAGCACCACAATCGGAGGGCTGCCACATCTTGATCAACGCCGATCGACAGATTTTGCGGCTGTTCGCACCTAGAGTTGAGCGATCGGCGCTTCATGTCCGCCCATCTCCGCCATCACCCGCCTGACAACCTCGGCGATGTGGTCGCCATTCACAGACTTGTTCCCGTTACCATTCCCAAGATTGGCAATCCGCTCCTTCATGTCGTCAGCGGTCAGCATGGCATAGATTGAATCCGTAATGCCCAAGCTGCTGTGCATCAGATTCATGCTCACGGCCTTGAAGTCGGCCAGCTCACTGGATTGCGACAGTCCATAGATGGCATGTCCATGCCTGAATTTGTGGGGCGACATGTAATCTAGCCCGGCGGCTTCGAATAGTTTTTTAAGATTGTCGGCCAGCGTGATGCGGCGATACCTACCGGGTGGGCGGTCAACCAATTCTGCTTCGCCCAGGTTCGACCGAAGGAATGAAAACCATAGGGCTGACTCCGGAATTAGGGCTCGTATTCGTGAATCCCAATCTGCCACAACCGCAAGCAAATCCGGGATTTCCAAGAGACGGGTTTCGGCCCCTTTGCTGTTCTTCGTTCTGACTCCAAGACTCGGATACTGCAACACAGTCCGCGATTCTATGTCGACGCAGGAAAGCGGCACCGTGCAGAACGCTGTGGCGCGCATACCTGATAAGAACAGGAATGCCGCAGCAGCTATGTTCCGGGTCATGACTATGTCACTCGGGTCAGATTCGATGCTGACCAGTTGGCGCACCATTTCAAGCGTCACGGCTTGCCGCTTGACCGGCGGGCCGCCATCCATTTTGGGCGGCTGAAGCGTGTCAATCCAATTCGAGTCAATTCGGCGGTAATCTCGCGATTTGTGCTCGACCAGCCACTTGAAGAACATCCGCGCCACACGACACAACCTCTTCACACCAGTTTTAGTCAGGGGCTTCTGCGATTGGTGATGTACGACAGAAAGCAAATATTGGGGGAAAACGGGGCGGATCGACGGGGCCTGCGAGAATGGCGTGTCGTCGGCCCAGATTAGAAGGTGGCGCACCCAGGCCCAATATGAGACCAGACTCTCTGGCGTGCACTGCTTCACATCGGCCTGATAGCGCAGAAATGCCTTGACCGCGTGGTAGTTGACCCGTTCGATCACTTCGCCTTTACACCCCGGTAGACAACACCGCCACATTTTACACAGCCTGACTTGACCATCGACATATGGCCATTCGAAACGACCGTGCGCTTGCCTTTCATCCGCACGGGCTTCTTGCAATGGAGACAGTAGGCTTGGTAAGCTAAGAGTTTTTGTCGAGAGCGCCCAAGCTTGCGGGCCCAGTCTGCGACGGAATGACCGTGCAACCAGATGAATCCATCCTTATCCTTGCTGCTCGGCATTCCGGCTGGAATTAGGTTCTCGTACACCAAGTGCTTGGGCATGCCCAATTCGTCAGCGATTTCGGAAGGCTTATAGAGCATGTCCAGCAGCGCATAGGCTCTGAACTTCTGTACTCGGGTTAGGAGTTTGCGAGAGGAAGCACGCTGTCCCATTGTCGACCTTTCGGATACATATTGATTCCCGCTCCAACAGGCGTACAATAGGGTGAGCGGAGCGGGATTACTTTCGTCAGTGTCCGGTTAAGCTACTCGAACGGGCGGCCATCATCCGCCCGTTCGTACTTTCTACAGTCCAGACTCGGGTGGCGCTTACCTCTTGGGCAAATGCCACCCCGCCCGGCCCGAGCACTTGTTCTCTCTGGGGTTCCGAGAGACCGAGTGCGTTGCACAGGTCGTCGAGCACGAACACCACTGGCACTTCGACTTCCCACCCTCGTTCACATACGTCCTGCTCGACTTCCTTGCGGAAGGTTTTCAGGCGCTCTGTAATTTGAGCTTTCACTTCAGGCAGTTCGTTCGTAAAGACTGTCTTGGGGTTTGTCCTTTCTTCGACCGCCCCGCTCACCCTCGGGAAATAAAAGCGGGCATCCGACTTTGAAGCGGATACCCGAATGGTATGATCGGCCAGCCCCTTCGGCGGATGGGTTAGGGTCGCGTGAGTGCTTCCAACACCTGCGCGGCCCGCTCTTTTTGTATTAATTCTTCTCTAGAGAAGATTATATCATGATTTGTCAATCCGCGGGTTTTGGCCCGCGTTTCTGCCCCGCCTTTTCCATCTTCTCCACATAAGTCAGCAAGCTGGCGCGCTCCACTTGCCAGTCGCGGCCCCATTTCCGTCCAACAATCTTCTCTTCGCGAATCAGAAATCTGACGTGCTGGGGCTCGTAGCCGCTCAGTTGTGCGGCTTCGTTTGTGGTTATCCAATCGTCGTTCATGACCGAATTCTACTACGCAAGCAAAGAGTAACACTATTGACCTTTCGATATCAGCGTGTCAACCAGTCCGCCCGCTACAACATCGGTGAGTGACACCAAGCCAACAAGGGCAGCCAGCACGATCTCTCCCTAAGCAATGCGATTGCCGGGAGGGCGCACGGGTTGGGCAGAGGCAGCCAGGCTAGCTTCATTCATCCCTATTGTCCCTTTTATTGTCCGGCAGATAGACAACCACATTGGCGGTTTGGAGCGGTTCGCCGTCAAGCCCTGCAACCTGTGTCTGTTGTATCTTCTCTGGCTCACCGCGCGCTGTGCGCTCTAGCCGCGAGGCGTCTATGATAAAGCGAATGATTTCAGTGGCGGACATTTTTCCTGTATCCAGTGATTTCAGTGCCAAAAGTGCATTAGTCTGTAATTCCATGGCCTGCTCTGCGTGGCGGCGATTCATCTGCTTGATGGCTTCTATTTGTTCCAACCGTGCGACTCTGTCCGTCTCGGCCATCCAAGCATCACGCCGTTCTACCCAGTGCCAGGAACTCGACCAGCGTTTCATAATAGTTAGGACTTACGCAAACCAGGGAGAAACTGAGACAATGTGTGAATGAACAAATTATCTCACTGGGATTACAGCCAATTTCTCTTGGTTAGCCAAATCAATTACACACAAACCTACTTTGCTGACCATAGTGAACATTTGAGCCACGATCGTGTCAATCGACTGATGAGGGGAAAAAATTTACGCCACGGGAACTGCGCCAAATGGTGCGCAAAGAGTTGGTTCTCTCTGAAGATGGCTACATTCTCTTTGATGATACGGTGCTTGATAAAAACCATTCCTTTGCCATTGAACTGGTGCGTAGGCAGTGGAGTGGCAACGCCAAAAAGGTAATCAAAGGCATCGGGCTCTGACTTGTGTCTATGTCAATCCCGACATCGATAAATTCTGGGTCATCGATTACCGCATTTTTGACCCTGCGCGAGATGGACGTAGCAAACTCGACCACTTGTTGGATATGTGGCGAACCATTCTGCATGTGGAACAGCTTCCTTTCCGCACTGTGTTGATGGATAGCTGGTATGCGACGATGAAAGTGATGAAAGCAGTCGAAAAAGCCGGCAAAATCTACTACTGTCCGTTGAAATCGAACCGGCAAGCGACAGAAAGTCCTGCGGATGACTACTGCCGAGTTGATGCGCTCTCTTGGAGCGCTGAGGAGATTGAAGCGGGAAAAATGGTTCATCTCAAAAAGTTTCCAAAAGGTCATCAAGTGAAACTGTTCCGGATTGCGGTGTCTACTCACCGCACAGAGCATGTGGTTACCAATGACCACTCTCAAGATTCCTCAGATGCTACAGGCATAGAAAGTGCCATCCGCTGGAAGATTGAGTAGTTTCACCGAGAGGCCAAACAGCTAACCGGGCTGGAAGCATCTCAATGTCGTTCGCAACGAGCACAGCGCAATCATATTGCTTGTGCCATGCTTGTCTGGGTACGCCTGAATCAGATTGCGCAGGATGCACATACGAATGTGTATCAAATTAAGCAAGGTTTGTTGAGCAACTACATGCGAACTCAGCTTCGGCTACCTTCAATCTCTATGCTCCCTGCGTAAGTCCTAATAGTGTTACTTTTGGATAACTTATCGGCAACTTTCTGGATACTGAGTCTATCGTCACAATGAACGCTGAAAGCCGTGTATGCGGGCATGGATTCGGCTGGCTGACGCTCCCATAGCTCAAGTTTGGGGTCAAACGGCTTGGGCGCGCGAGGGTTGCGCTTGGCTTCGGATTTTGCTTTCGTCATTGTTTTGAAAACTCCACGTGTGCTCCTAATGTTTGCCTTTCCACGACTTGTCGGTATACTGAAAATGTCCTGCCTGTAGCGATGGGCGGTAAAGAAAACTCGCCCATCGCTACGGCTATTCAGTTGTTAGCCTGCCTCGAAGAAGCGATCTAGCTCGCTGGTTTGATCATCGTCCAGTTGGACGGCGTTTGTCCTCGGCTGCGCTTTGTCACTTACCCGCACCGCATCCACCATATCACCGCGAAAGGGTACTTCCTTAGCAAAAAGGAGCACACGCTTACCGATAGAGTCAGCCGCGGTTTCTGAGCCGGTTGCTTTGGCGATTGCGCCCGCATTGGTTTTGTTCAACACGAGCGCCTATTCATGATCGCTAAAGTACACAACCCATTTTTGCTCTCCTTCGCTGAATGACTTCTGAGCCACGTCTGATATTGTAAGTACGCGCGGTCCGTCGGCAAGGTCGCTTGCCTTTATATAGATGTTGTTGGCGAATTCAGCGAGAGAGGCGAAACTTATATAATCGAGGCCAAAACGGAGAAGAAATCGATGAGTATGCACCCCCAACAAGACTTCACCATCCCGGAAGAAACCGTTCGAGTGGTCCAGGCTGCCTTTCCAAATGGGAATCGCTACATAAAAATGCGCGAGGTTTTCGGCTCCCTCTTCCAAGATGAACTGTTTTCCGATCTGTTTTCCACGCGTGGTCAACCTGCTGCAGCCCCCTGGCGCCTGGCTCTCATTACCCTGATGCAATTTATGGAAAACCTCACCGATCGCCAGGCCGCACAAGCGGTGCGGGCCCGGATTGATTGGAAATACGCCCTGGGTCTGTCGCTGGAAGATCCCGGCGTCGATTTTTCGGTACTCAGCGAATTTCGGACACGTTTGGTAGCTGGAGGAGCGGAAGAGCGGCTGCTGAACAGCTTACTGGAAATCGGTCAAGAGCAAGGATGGCTCCAGTCTCGGACCCGCCAGCGGACAGATTCGACCCATATCGTTGCATCAGTGAGGGAGTTGACACGGCTCGAGCTAGTGGGTGAAACGCTGCTCCAGGCTTTGAATGTGCTCGCCCAGGTGGTTCCTGTTTGGTTGCGGCAAAAGGTTCCCAGCGCATGGTTTGTCCGCTATTCCCAGCGTTTCTCTGATTATCGGCTGCCCAGAAAAGAAAAGGAACGTCAGGCGCTGGCGGAAACCATCGGCCAAGATGGCTATCAACTGCTGGAATGGGTGTACGCCGAAGAGACGTTCGCTCAATTGCGGACATTGCCGGCCGTCGAAGCCTTACGCCAAGTTTGGGTACAGCAATTTTTTATAAATAGGACTTACGCAGGGAGCATAGAGATAGAAGGTAGCCGAAGCTGAGTTCGCATGTAGTTGCTCAACAAACCTTGCTTAATTTGATACACATTCGTATGTGCATCCTGCGCAATCTGATTCAGGCGTACCCAGACAAGCATGGCACAAGCAATATGATTGCGCTGTGCTCGTTGCGAACGACATTGAGATGCTTCCAGCCCGGTTAGCTGTTTGGCCTCTCGGTGAAACTGCTCAATCTTACAGCGGATGGCACTTTCTATGCCTGTAGCATCTGAGGAATCTTGAGAGTGGTCATTGGTAACCACATGCTCTGTGCGGTGAGTAGACACCGCAATCCGGAACAGTTTCACTTGATGACCTTTTGGAAACTTTTTGAGATGAACCATTTTTCCCGCTTCAATCTCCTCAGCGCTCCAAGAGAGCGCATCAACTCGGCAGTAGTCATCCGCAGGACTTTCTGTCGCTTGCCGGTTCGATTTCAACGGACAGTAGTAGATTTTGCCGGCTTTTTCGACTGCTTTCATCACTTTCATCGTCGCATACCAGCTATCCATCAACACAGTGCGGAAAGGAAGCTGTTCCACATGCAGAATGGTTCGCCACATATCCAACAAGTGGTCGAGTTTGCTACGTCCATCTCGCGCAGGGTCAAAAATGCGGTAATCGATGACCCAGAATTTATCGATGTCGGGATTGACATAGACACAAGTCACGAGCCCGATGCCTTTGATTACCTTTTTGGCGTTGCCACTCCACTGCCTACGCACCAGTTCAATGGCAAAGGAATGGTTTTTATCAAGCACCGTATCATCAAAGAGAATGTAGCCATCTTCAGAGAGAACCAACTCTTTGCGCACCATTTGGCGCAGTTCCCGTGGCGTAAATATTTTTCCCTCATCAGTCGATTGACACGATCGTGGCTCAAATGTTCACTATGGTCAGCAAAGTAGGTTTGTGTGTAATTGATTTGGCTAACCAAGAGAAATTGGCTGTAATCCCAGTGAGATAATTTGTTCATTCACACATTGTCTCAGTTTCTCCCTGGTTTGCGTAAGTCCTAATAAAGAAAGACCAGGTTCGCTGGCGAAAGAAGGGCAATTTCCCGCCGGCGGCACAGATGATCTCTTCACCCTATGACTTGGAAAGCCGCTACAGTTACAAGCGCGGTCTCACCTGGCGAGGGTACAAAGTCCATTTGGCGGAAACCTGTGGGACGGAAGGACCCCATCTGATTACCCATGTCGAAACCACGGTGGCCACCGAACCGGATTTCAACCTAATCACTCCCATTCATCAGGCGCTCGCTGATAAAAACCTGCTGCCGGACCAACACCTGGTTGACAAAGGGTATGTCTCCAGTGGTGCCCTCGTCGAGAGTGCCCAGCACTATGGGGTCGACCTGTTTGGCCCCATCGCGGACGATCCCAGCTGGCAAGCTCGAGATGAACGGGCATATGATGCTACCTATTTCAACATCGATTGGGCACAGCAGCAAGTCACTTGTCCCCAAGGAAGGGTCAGCCAAACCTGGACTCCGGCGAACAACAATCGCGGGCAACCGATCATCCTGGTTGGATTTGACCCGCATACTTGTACCCCATGCCCCGTCCGCACCCAGTGCACAAAAAGCAAAAAAGGCGTCCGGAAACTATCCATCCAACCCCAAGAGCGGCATGAGGCGCAGCGAAAGGCGCGGGCGCGTCAGCAGACACAAGCCTTCAAAGAGGTCTACACGTTGCGCTCAGGTGTGGAAGGAACAGTCTCTCAAGCCGTGAACGAAATGGGGATGCGCCGCACCCGCTATCGCGGTTTAGCCAAAACCCATTTGCAAAATCTGATCACGGCTGCGGCTATCAATCTTTCTCGCATGCTCAACTGGATCCAGGAAAAACCGCGGTCGAAAACCTATCGATCCCCCTTTTCGATGCTGGCTCCCGCCTGAAGAATTCGCCAACAACATCTATATACTTGCTGGGAAACATTTCGTTAAATTTCATCTGATTCTCCTTTGTTGTAGTTAAGTGTTCTCGCGAAATCATTTTTCATTTTGTTGTTTACCTTTTACTAAGTTAATTGTTCTTCCAAGTTCAATATGGTTCGTCGGGGTTAAGTTCAGTTCAGTCTATAAGCGCCTCCATTGGGGGTACATACAACAGAGGTCGCGTATATGTAGGGTCGCTTTCGTCACCCACATTGATCGGCGGTCTACCGCCGTCTACCCTCAAGCCATGTTTTTCGAAATAGCCATCTGCCAATTGGTCTAGAGTAATCACATGTTCGACTTCGGGTGTGGGCCGTGGGACTGCCGACACAGAGGGTATCTCCACAGGTTGCACATCGACTACAGCGGCACTGCGTTGTAGCTCGAAGCGCAACCAATCGGCCAAGTCGCCGCTGGCGCAATGGTAATCAGTCAGGTCTTTGTGTTCGGGCGCTATTTGTGGCACATAGGCGCGCTTTGCCAGCGGCATAGTTTCCAGTAGTTTGGTTGCCCCGCTTTCGCTTTTACCGTCAACGTCATATGCCACAAAAACCCGCTGCAAATGCGCCAGATATTTACCCCATCGCAGGGTATCTAAAGTCTCGCTTTTACTGCCCAATGTCGCCACACCCAGCGGCAAGCCGGCGTCGTAAATCGCTTGATAAGCCAAAATCGCATCAAGTTCACCTTCCGCAAAAAGCGCGAAGGGGTCGTCGAGCAGGGTCTCAGCGCCAAAAAGGCCGTCTTTAGACACCCCTTTGGGCATCGCAACGCGCGTGTATTTCGGCTCGCGGCCCAACTGCCTGATTTTTATGTAGCAGACTTCCCGTGCCACAATGCAAGGGATAACCACGCCCGCAGGAACCCAGAGTCGCCCAATGTGGCGATCTCGTGCATTCATTCCCAATTGCCACAATCCCAGGCTACGAGGTTCTATGCCGCGCTCTGCCAACCAGCCGCGCATTTTCTCGGCCAGCGGATCGGCGTCATTCATTAGCGCCTCGTGGCATACCTCCACAACACGCCAGGCCGACTCTTGCCAGCGTTGCGAAGCGTCTCGATCTGGTTCGCTCTGTTGTTTGCTTTTTGCATTTATTGGCTGCGCTTTCTCGCGCAAGGGCAGCGCCACGCTGCCCTGTAGCAACTGGCAAGCAGCCGCGAATTCCAGATTTTCGAGTTTCTGCACGTATGCGATCACGTCAAGCCAGCGCCCGCCGTTGGTTGGCTCGCCCGTGCAATGCCGACAAAACCATGCTCCACCGATTCCCCGTTCTGGCTGTACCCGAAAGCGGTCCTTCCCGCCACAAAACGGACACGCACCCACCCACTCGCCGCCGCCGGTATTGGCCGCTTTCTTTAGGGGTGTGTCGCGCTCTATTAGCGGTTGCAGCGGGTTGGCTCGTTTGGTTGCCTCCAAGCCGAAAGTGCGTTTCGACTCACTAAACATGCTGTTGATATTCATTCAAAACTCCGACAAGTGAGCCTGCCGTCTGCCCCCTTAAAGGGGGGGGCAGACGGCAGGCTCGTTTTACTTGTGTCTGCCCGTTTGCCGGTACCATTGGCAGACAATGGCAAACTGGCGGGCTAAAATTACGGCAGGTCGCGAATTTTGTACAACTTGGCATTCCGCGCTCCGTTTGTTTCGGTTATTTGTCCGTTCCGTGTCAGCCGGTCAATACCGGCTCTAAGCTTGTTGCGTCCGATATCGATCTCAGCTTGGGCTGCTTTTACCAATTCGCCGCGTTTCATTGGCTCGCTCGAATCGACCAATGCATCCAATATGGTTGCGTCAATTGCCGCAGGACTCGATTTATCTTCAACGGGAATTCCGTAAAATTCACTTGTCTCTAGCTCTTTAGTGCCTGTCTTATGGGTGTACTCGTGGATCGCATCGAAGGGACGGATGGCATAGCCGCGCACTTTAGTAGGCCGAATCTGGATTCGTTCGCTCTGCCCGTCGCGCTCAATGTGCAAGGCCAAGTCAAGCGCTGCTTCAATCGATGAATGCCCGCGCAACGAGTCGCCCGCCCGTGCGCTAATGCCGTTACCTTTGCGTTGATGGTGAATTACAACAATTGTCGCGCTCGTATCCTCTACCAGCTAGCGCAGGCCGGCCATGACATCAGCCATTTGAGCGGAGTTTTCTTCAACTTCGCCGCTTACAGTCCCAAGGTTGTCTATAACCAATAGGCCGATAGCATTGACCGAAAGACGTGTGTGCATATCGCGCAGCGAGTCGTGGTCGCTAATTTTTAGCCAGGGTTTGGGCATACTGACATAATGAAAGGCAAGGGGAGGCTCGATGCCCTGCGCCCGGGCTGTGGCTTCGACTCGTTCGTGCATCCGGCGCGAGCCGTTATCAAAGTCCGCCCACAAGACGGGAGTTGGTGTGGTTTTCAGTGAATCAAAATCTGCGCCCCCCGGTACATGCGGCAGCCAGGTCAGACCTGCCGCTACTTTTATTGCCATATTCGTAAGCAGGAGACTCTTGAAGCTGCCGGGGCCGCCATAGACTATATTCAGGCTACCGCGCTCGAAAATTCCGTCTAGCACGTATTCGACGGGGGGGCGCGGTTTATATGCATCCTCCAAGGTGTACAAGCGCCAGGGGTCGGCCGTTGGGTCTAGATCGGGGTTGCAGACCGTTACTGCTTCGAGCAGTTCCTGATCACCATTGGTTGCATCGCTGAGGGCTTCAAACGGCTTCATTCCCAACCCAAGCGCCGCTTGCATGGCGGCGATCAGTGCGTGCCCGCTTTCGTCTACGGTCGTCAGTTCAGGACCAGTAAGGGGTCGGATGACTACAGGGTTGGAGGCGCTCATGGTCACTGTTCCGCGCCTCTCGGGGCGCAGCTTGCGCCAGCAATGCGTTTAAGAAAAAAGTCAGTGGGCGAGGTCGTAACAGTATGGAGACAGGCTCCATCGCATTTTCGCCACTGTCATTAGTTGTGCTCGAATGCTGTGGCCCCTGGCGGACGCTTCCGTTTTTCCGAATCATGGCGTAGTTTCCAAGCGCTCGGAATTTACAGGTCGGAGGCAACTCGCCGCCGATCGGGTCAAGTCGCCAAACTCGGCCACTGCCACGTGGTCAGACCGGAATGGGTTCGCGTTCATCGTCACGCCCTCCGTAGCCGCCTTGTTTCCTTTGACGTCAAATTCCAGCGCAGCTTCCCGAATCAACCCGCGCACGGTGTCAGATTGTGAACGTTGCAGGCGGTCAGCTAGTGCAACCAGCAAGCGACGCTCGTCGCTGTTGCAGAGAAATGTAAAGCGGTCGTAACGTGCCATAAAGCAAACTCCCTAGACTATGCTGATGCCAATCTAGGGAGCATTCTAAACGTGTAAGAGCGATGTTGGAATGACAACGCTGTTAGATTGTGTTAGTAAGTATGTTAGATTATGTTAGTTGTTACCTCGTATTGCCTTATACGTCATGTGGTATTGGCGAAGTGTCCCTGCAGACAGATGCACATCCTCTGCCATGTCCTTGAATGTGTATGTTATTCCGGCATGCTTGCAATTATGGTAATAATCAAACCAGGCATCTAACGGTTTAACTCCGTCGGGCTTTTTGGGTGTTTCCGGTTTGGTTGGCTCCGCTTCCCATTCCTAGTCGGCTGCGGTCGGATGTCCCTCTTCGTCTGCTAGATATCCCAATTCGTCAAGGTACTCCCGGAGACCCGCGATGAAAGGCTCGCAGAGTGGATAGTATTGAAGTTCTTTAGGCGGAGGATTCGGGTCTATGTAGGTGATGAAAGAATCATGTTTGCACGGCTCAATTTTCATGGTGCATTCGTTGTTTGGGGTAGGACGGAATTGAATCAGCGCTTTCTGAAGCACTCCATCCGGCTTCTCGGCGACCACGAACTTTACCATTTTGGATTGAGTTGGTTCACTGGTCAGGTATACCCGACCGTTTTGTAACCGGCGCTCGTAGATGTCATGGAAGTCCTCCAGCGCCGCCACAGCGACATCTACGCTAACTTCCAACGGATGTTTTTGCGTGCCCATCGTCTCCTCACGAAACAAAAAAGCCGCCCGCGAATTTCGCAGACGGCCCGCAATATGCTACACTTATTTCGCCAGCCGTCTGCACATATGCTGGCCGTCGCCCCTGATGTGATCGCATCGAGGGGCGATTCTTTTCCTAAGTCATTTTACCACCCGCGTACACGCTGGGGGTGGTGTAACGATTAGAGATAGTATTGATTATTTGACGTACCGGTAGTGATGAACTAAAGGGAATTTCGAAAGGGATGCCGTCACGCTCAGTCGATCGAATTCAAATCATTTGTACCGCTGGCCACCCACCAAGCTAGGATTCTTTCACCTTCTGCACAATCCAGTCGAGTTCACTTAGGTTGCCAGTGCAAGGCCGACAACCGCAGAAAATCCGAAACCGGTATGAGCAAACCTAATAAGCTCTCCTTTGTTGAGTCCCGGATGTAAAACGACTTCAAGAAGTGCGTCCGGTGCTAACAGAACGAAACCAGCAATAGCTAGCATCGGGAACACAATCACAGTATTAACGACCGTCATGAATGGGTCTCTGTTCATTCGAGCAACTGCATCATATATTGGCAAATACTGGAGTGTTTCAGGCTTCTCCACGTCGATGTTTCATTCCAGACGCCACCCTCCGATCCGCCGGCGTGTATCGACCGTCAACGTGAAAATGTATTCGTTCATTTATAGGTTATGCAGAGCCTAACGCTTCTAACTGCGTTAAGACGGTTTGGTCACCTTCCCCCTTCTTCCCACTCAATGAGACCTACCACATCTTTATCCCCGTTGTAGTAGAAACGATCATCTAATCGAGTGGCATTTCGCGCTACCTGTTTTGGCGAGCCGATGAATTTCCTCTCTTCACATATCTTTTCACCGACGGATTCAAGACTCATCGGGTGACCCCGCTTCCGTAATACTTCAAAGGCGATGTCCTTAGCAAATCGTGCGACTGGAAATTGCTCCCATTCACTCAGGGCATAGACACCATTGGCCACTCGATTAAACCGAGAATCAGTTCCTATCATGGACCGCACTGTCTTATGCGGCGTCCTCCCTGAAAGCTGACTGATTTCGATTATCCGCTTCGTAAGGTCTCTGTAATGCAACGGACGTCGCATATCTTTGAATATTTGAATGGCGGCCTCCCGTATAGAGATTCTCCTCACGAATTTGCAACTCCCTTCAACGTGACACTATACCCAACTTCACCTAAACTCCACTCGGAAAATGCGACCCCTCGGATCGGCCAGCTGTCGTCAGGACAAACATCTCGGCGTCGGGGTCCAGGTCCGGGTGCAGTTCGAGTAGCGATTCATACTCACTGCCGAGTTCTTCGGGGCCCAGTTTCTTGCAGACCGCCGGGCGACACACATGACCACACATTGTAAATGCCAGCTCGCCGTTTTTGTGCCATAGTTCTGATTGAACCTCGTCATACAACACTGTTGAACTAAAAGACATTTCGAATAAGGATGCCGCCACACACACCCAAAACCGATAATGTCGTCACAGTCGTTAGGATCGATGATGCAATCGCGGCACGAACACGAAGTGCAACGGGTCGCTATTCAGACCCGACAGGATCGCGTCGAAGTCGAAATTGTTCTCTTCCGAGGTGTACGCCCTATGGTACCGTTTTGCGATCAGCGCACTCAGCGACTGTGCTTCTGTCACGATTTCAGTCATCATCTAATGTTCGTTCCCCGGTGGAAATAGGTTAGCGATACACGAGCTGAGCGATGAAGTTGGCCGCCCCGATGAGCCCGAGCAGAATTGTGGCGATCAGGAGAGCGCTGAGCTCCCAGCGCTGCTTCCTTTCGATGGCCGCGATCCGGGTGAGCAGGGGCTCCAGCGCGGCCTTTACGGCCGGTGTCAGGCTTTCGGCCACGTCCGCTACCTCCTGTTTTACCTCACCCAACCGCTCAGCCGTCTGCGCGAAATGGCCCGGCAGGTCCAGCTCCCCAAGCGCCTCGAACACCTCCACTCCGCGGCTGCTTAGCGAAGCCGCCTGCTCGGAGAGAGACTCGGCGGATTTGACCAAACGATCAACATCGTCGTGGGCCTCGCTGAGCTGTTCGGCCGCCCGCTTGACGCGCGAGAGTTCTTCCGCCATCGCGACGATAACCCCCTCAGCTTCGTCGAGTCGATCCTCAGTCGCCATGCGCCACATCCTCATTAAAGAAATGCATCGTCCGTACAACCTCCAATAGTTCCACTGCGATGAGCTCTGTTGCGTATAACTGCGTCTCCGGCTTTGACGCATTACGGCGAGTGAAGCGCACCAGCTCGCGCTGCCCTTCAAGCTCCACGAGCGCCGTTGCCAGCAGATCGTCGGCGATCTGCACGTCGGCCGCATGCAGAAGTCGCCAAGCCGTCTCCATAATGCGCGCACGTTCGCGCCCTGACTGTGTCTGCTTGCTAAAGGCCTGAACGAACAGGCGGACGTCAGACGCCAGATCGCCCTCTTCTTCCTCGATGCGCGCACGGGCGCACAACTGGACTAGTCTCAGCGCCGCATTGTCGGGGTCGTCCTCCAATAGCCGCCTCGTTGTCCCAATCATCCGTCTGGTCGCCTCCAGACCGTCGACACTGTTCACAGCCGCTACAACATGTTCGATGCCGATGCTCTCGATGTCTTGATTGAGCCAGTCGCGCAGTCGCTCGGTGAATTCCGACTCTTGCAGGTAATTCAACACCTGCTGACGGAAGTCGGCCTCATTGCGAAATCTACCGGCGATGTCCGCCATATTGCGGATGGCTTCGCGGCGCTTGCTAAAGATCTCTACGTATACAAAATCGATAAGGATGCCCAGACATTGTTCAAGTACCGGCCGGCCGTCGAGAGGGACTTCGGCAAGAGCCTCCTTTACGTACGACTCGAATTTATAGCGGCGCAGGTACCTGCCGAGGGCAAGCACAATGTACTCAGGTTCGGGCCGCCGGCAAGTTATATGGAACAGATTTTTGCTGTAGTCGATCGTGTAGTCGTCAACCACGCCCAAGAGGTGAAGCCTGTAAATACCTTTTTCGCGCTCCTTGCCCCTCGAACCGCTCCCCAAGCGTACGGCCACGTCGGCGACCTCACCAGGCTCGATGTCCTTGAGCGCCTTAAGTAGATGCCGACGTAGGAACGTAAGCGTAGCAAAGCGCTCTGCCTCGGGGCCCTCGTAGCTGTTGAACAAAAAGAAGAGCTGCCGGTGGATATCACCCTGGTCGCCCCAGGGCAACGCTTTCAAATCCGCCAGACGTCCCTCCGCCGTCCCGAGCATCAATTGGTCGGCGGTCCGCCGACCCGTGTCGTCATAAAATACTATACAGATCGCAGGCTCCTGGTCGCGCCCCGCGCGGCCAGCCTCCTGATAGAAGCTCTCGATACTGCCCGGCAGACCGTAATGGACGGTCCAGCGTACGTTCGGCTTGTCGATGCCCATGCCAAAGGCCTTCGTCGCCACGAGCACGGTGAACTCGTTGTCTTTGAATCCATGCTGCACCTGCGCTTTGTACGCCTCAAATTCGAGGCCCGAGTAGTTCTTCGGCCGGGTGCCGGAGAAGTACCGGCTGCCCTCGATGTTGTTCGAAACTTCCACCACACCAAGTGAGCCGTTAACGTGCGGACAAAAGACGATGCCGCAATCCGAGTCCTCACCCCGCGGTTCGAAGAACGTGTGCGGGTTGCGCGCAAGCCGCTCAGGAATACTCGCGAGCACCTTGTGCAGCGCATCAGTACGTGCGGGACCCATTCCCGAAACTGCCCGCACGTCGAAGCGCAGCTCGGGACGGTCGAACGTCTTAGGGAGCACGATCGCCGCCTCGTCTTCGATCTCCAGCTCACGCTGGATATCGGTGAGGACCGAGAAGGACGCCGTGCCGGTGAGCGCCGCTAGCGTGGGCGAGCGTCCTTCGAACTCACAGAGAGAGCGCAGTATCCTTCCGACGTTCAGATAAGCAGTGCGAAAGTCGTGCCCCCACTCCGAGACACAGTGGGCTTCGTCGATGACCGCTAGCGCCACCGGCCGTTTCGAGGCCAGCTCCTGCAGCTCCGAGCGGAACTCGGCAATCTGTAGACGTTCGGGAGCGACGAATATGAAACTCAACTCGCCGCGCGCCATTCGATCCGTTATATCTTTGCGCGCCTGCGCGTCTCGGATGCGCGATGTGATTGAGGCTGCCATGTCGATACCTATCTCGGCCAAGTTAACGACCTGATCTTCGATAAGCGAAACAAGCGGTGCCACGACAATGGTCATGCCAGGCTGCATCAGACCAGCCATTTGGTAGCAGAGCGATTTGCCGCGCCCGGTTGGTAACAGCGCGATCGTGTTGCGCGCCGTGAGCAGGCGTGTGAGTACGGCGACTTGTCCATCCCAGAAAGCCTGTTTACGGAAGATCAGGCGCAATAGTCGGGTCAGCGCAATATGCTGCCGTTCGTTCAGAGTCCCGGAGGCAGGCGCATCGATCCGGTAGACAATTGGATCCCCAGGGAGTAGCTCCCGATCGCCGAAGCCGAACGACGTAGACCGAATGCGCATGCGCGGAGCACGTTTCAGTTTCGCAGGCAGCATTTCCGCCATTACTCCAGGCTGGTAAGTAAGCAGACCGCACGCCTGGTCGACGATCAAATCATAGGACGCGCGTGGGTCGACGCGCTCAATCTTTCGGAGTTTAAGTCGCGGATGTCGAGCATCAAGCGGAGCTTCTGGGTGTATCCAGTCGACTTGAAGCTCAGGCACATGCGCGCCATCACCCAAGAGGGCATTGAGATCTTCAAGCAAGACCAGCCACTCAGCAAGCGCCTGCCCGGCGACGCTGGTGTCTTCTTCGATCACAAGCAGGTGCCAGCTATCAGCCGCAAGGTCAAGCACCCCGCTACGAATTGCTAGCAAGAGCGATTTAAGCAGGCGTTGGACCGCCATCGGACCCCAAAAGAGTTGAGCAGTGTCCGCCAGTTCGGAGCTGACAAGGGTGGCCGTCAGGTCGGCTAATACTGGGTCGGCGTTAATTACTTCGCTGATACGATGCAGGTGTCGCTTGAAGTGCGGCGAAGC
This sequence comes from Anaerolineales bacterium, assembly GCA_965248775.1. GTDB lineage: Bacteria > Chloroflexota > Anaerolineae > Anaerolineales > JBHHUI01 > JBHHUI01. The sequence continues at coordinate 5,714,861 of OZ252150.1, read as the reverse complement.
CAGTTCAGAAGTCTTGACTCGTATGACTTGCCAACCTGCTGCCTCCAAACTCTCGTCACGCTGACGATCGTGCAAGCTTTGTGTCGCATCTTCATGTTGTGCTCCGTCGATCTCCACAACTAAACCGTTTCCACCCGGGCTGTTAGGAGAAAAGACGATTGCGAAATCCACTCTACTGGTCGAGAACGTGGACCCGTCATCGCTAAGCAACTGGTGAAAGGGAACCTGGCGCTCGAACCGGCTCGTAATAACGGATCCAAGTCCTTCGGATAACCGATCGATAAATTCATCTTCCGAGGCGCTTGCGATCTTGGCAAGCTCACCGGGCAGTTGGATGTGATTTGCTGTCTCGGCCGCCCCCAACGACGTCGGCGCGGCTAGGATTTGCCCAAGCATTGCATCGAATTTAACTTCAGATTCGACGTTAAAGCGGAACTCCCCAGTTGCAACATGACGGCTCCACTTCAAGCCTATTCCGTTCGACTCGAGCAACGCTTCCTCCAGGTCAGGAGAACAGAGCGTAGGCAAACCCCGCGACAGAATTTTGTCTACGACGGCGAGCATTGACTGATTCGTTTCGTCCAGATCTGCGCGCGGCAACTCCACAGAAAAGTGACTGGCACGCTCAAAGAATGCGGGCCACAAGTTATCCTGACCTGCGATCAACTGGGGCCATATGCTCAGGCGCGCGCCACCGGCAAGAAAGTGAGTATCAGTACTCACGTCGTCACCGCCAAAAGTATCGCGATGTTCAGATGCTAATCACCATCTTTCAGAGGTTGGCCGTATTTGTCTACTACGTCATTCACCAACATTGCGAGATTCATGCGAATGGGCGAACCGTCTAATTGGTTCAGGTTCTCCAATTCGAAGTCGTTCAGATTCGTCATGTCTTGTAGGAAAACAACATCATACACTCTTTCCACGTACCCATACGCGAATGGCGTTGATCTCGCCTTCATACAGCAGCTCGCTAGCGTATGCGTGATACAGCCGCTTCCAGATCGCGGCGTTCTCGAACACATCCATATCCGACGTGAGCAGGTCCACGACCGATCGCGAGGCGATGACGATCAGCTTCTTGCGCGGACGTGAAACGCCACGTTCAGGCGGTTCAGGTTGAGCAGGAAACTCGCCTCTGCGAGCACGTAGTCCGGGTCCGATGCGGTGGCCTAGACGATGATTACGTCACGCTCACCGCCCTGGAAGCGCTCGACTGTGTCAATCGCGTCAGTAACGGCTAGTTCAGGGAAACGCTGCCTGAGCATCGAACGCTGGGCTCGGTGGGGCACGACGACGCCCACCCCGTCCAGGCCGTCAAGGCGTAGGCGGTTGGCGACGACGTCAATCAGTGGTGCAGCCAGCTCAATCTCCGTCTCATTGTACTGTTGCGAGCTATGCTCGGCGTGCTCGACGACGACGATGGGATAGTACGGTGAGAGAACAACATCAACATAGTCGTCGACCGCCGGAGGCTGCTCGAGGAGCTCCTTGCGGCGCGAGAAGAAGCGGATGCCGTCGTGGGCGTAGATGTTCTGGTTGAGGAACTCAGCGACAACTTCGTGGAGGCGGAAGCTCTCATCGAGGCCTTCGCGCGGAAAATCGTGCTCATCGAGCGTCTCGAACAACGACACATACGGTCGATGCGCGGTTGTCGTGCGCCGGAACTCGCCCTCCCATTCATGGGCGACAATGGGCGGCATCTGACGGTGATCGCCGACCACCAACATGTGGCCGTCCGGCTTTAGGAAGGCCGACGCCAGCACCGCCTCCGGCACGCTCATTTGTGAGGCCTCATCGATGACGACCAAGTCAAAGGACTTGAAGTGCCAGGGAATCTTCCTGCCACTCTCGGGGTGGTACTTCAGAAGGTTGTACAACCCACCAGGGGTGCCGCCGATGACAACCAGCTGCCGATCAAGCAAATCGGGCAGGATGTCTATATTACGATAGACGTTCAGCCCTTGAACACCGGTTGGAGTCTCATCCGCGTCGTCATTGACGATCTTGAACACCTTCACGGATCCCATTGCGCTCCCACCTAGCTGCCGCAGCGCGATACCAGAGACCTGATGCAACCGCTCCGCGATGGCCCCAAGCACAATGTTGGTTGCGTTGTGCGTCTTGCAGGCCACCGCGACGCGCATTGACTGGCCCGCGTCGGCTGCGGCTGCGAGGCGTGCCAGCACTGCCCAGGAGAGCGTAAATCTTACCGGTCCCGGGCGGACCCTGCACGAGCAGCAGTGGCTCGGAAAAACTTTCGGCGATCACCCGACGCTGAGGTTTTGTGAGTTTCCTCCCTTTCCCCATGCGCTGGTCAACGGCGGCTGGGAAGTTGGAGAAGAAGTCGGCGATTTTTGGCCGGACCTGATAAGGGTCGGGCCGGTCAACCAGCCACCGATACAGCGTGTTAGCGCCCGACTCGCCCAGGGCCGCCAGCTGCTTGTCGGCGTTCATGTCGTCCGCCATCTCGTCGAGTGTGTAGAGCGCGCCTGTCTCTGGCTCGAGTTTCTTGTTGTGTGGATAGCGAAATTGGTCGCGGTAGAACGTTGCGCCCAGCAACTCAAGCGTGAACACATCGTCTTCGATGCTTCGAATAATCGCCAGGCGACCGTTCTTAAACCGTCCGGGCGACAGCTTCTCGTTCACAACGTTAATGACAACCCAGCTTCCCTCCTTGAGGCGCAGGGCGTTCATCGTGAGCTCAAAATCCAGACCAATGGCGTCTACTTCGACTGCGAAGCGATGGACGTCTGGGGCGCCGCCTGGGCCCGCGTACCGCAGGAGCAACGCCAGACCGGTCTGGGCGCGCCGTTCGATCGACAGGTTGTAGGTGAGCAGCTTGTTCTGCAGCGACGCGTGATGCTCCATGTACAGGAAGTCCATCAGGCCGCGCTGCAGCGTCGGCGCCTCGCCACCCAGTCCAGCCACTACCGGCAGGTGCAGCGCCGGCTTGTCGATGAAGCGCGCTTTGAGCCGAAAGCTTCCTTCAATATGCGCAAGCGCTCGCACTCGGTGACCAGCGAAGGCCCGCACCTGCGCCTCGGTCACCTGCAGGAAGGGTTGCAGCGTACGCCGATCGCGTTTGGGCTCCGGTAGGAGATCCCAAGATCCGTAGGCGTACTCGAGTGGGATTTGGGAGTTGAAGCGGCTGGCAGACTCAATGCGGCGCACTTTGGGGTTATCTGACGACCAGCGTTCTTCGGTGCGTTCCAGCCGCCCGTCAGAATGCCGGGTGACATTTCGCCGGTTGTCGAAGAGGCGCGCCCGGAAGATGTTGAAGAAGTTGTACTCCCCGTCGCTCCAGTCGAACCCGCGCATGCGCGCCGCATCGTGCAGCGGCGTGCAGCGGCGTGCAGACGACGCCCAGGTTGGCGCGTTCCTGCAATTCGTCCGACAGAAACGAGATAATCGACTGTTCGAGCGCCGGCGACTGGGTCAACAGATCGAAGAAGGCCGGCACAGAGGCTACCGCCTCCAGCTTCCGCTTGAGAGTCTCCAGCAGCACTTTCTGGTCGTAGCGGTTATAGCAGTAGAGGTGCACCGAAGCGCGGTCCTCAGCGGCGACAGCATGCATCTCGCCAGCGACTGCGGCGACCCAGTTTACGAGCAACTCCTGCTCGGCCTCCTCAGTCGGCGGACCGTCCGTCATACGCACGATGGTGCTTTCCCCGGCCGGACCCGTGACGAGCGCGCTCAGCAGATACACGCGGTCCTTGAGGTAGTCCTGTTGTGCATCGAAGAAGACCTTGACCAGCTCTGGATGCTCTTCGTCGTGCGGCAGCGTTCCAAAGCCCGCGCCGTGCATGAAGGGCGCTGCGTTTACATTCAGACCGCTCTGGCGGCAGGCCTGCCGGGCATGTTGCACGAGCAACGGCAGGCTGGGACCCACCGGCCAGCGATTGGATAATTCAGAGACTTTCGATTCCCGTCCTTGCGCGGGTCTGAGTTCGCGCAGACCGGAGCCACGCTCGGGCAGCTCCACGAGCTCCGCCAGCTCGGGCGTAGTGCGCACGCCAGCTTCAAGTAGCACGCGTTTTTCAGTTGCGCTCATGTACGGGGTGAGGGACAGGTCCATGCGCTCGGCGGTGTCATACATGCAGATTGCGTTGTATGCACAGCCGTCGCACTTGTAGCCTAAGTGGTAGGAGACATCCTCGAAAGGCTGCGCGGCGATGGCGTTGATGGTCGAGTCTTCATCTGCCACCAAGCGATTCATGATGCCCAGATAAGTGTCCAGGTCGAAACCTTCCTCCGCCGCGTCAAGCGGCGGGATGGAGCCGTCCTCCTGGATGTGCAGCACGGTCCCGCGTAGTACGATTTCTTCGCCCACCATGTGCTGCAGCATATGGGCATACGCAGCGACTTGAATGCGGTGCTCGGCGCGCTCTTTGCGACTGGCCTTGAGGTCGGCAACGAGAACATTCAGGCGGCCCTTGCGATCACGTTCAAGCCGCACTGCATCCGCGAGGCCGTGCAGGGTGTAGGCCCCCAGAGGACCCTCAAGTGGAGCCTGCAGAAGCACAGTCGGCTCGCGAGCTTCACGCAGGTACCGGCGGGTGTCTTCGGCCGTCATGTTATCCATGTCGACTACATTCTCCCCACCAGCCACCAACTGCTTTTCAAATGCGGCCTCGAACTCAGCGCCCGAGTCCTTCAGGAGTGGTGTAAGTGGCTGGATGGTCAGTTCCCAGCGTTTGAGGAGCGCTTTCTCCTCGTCCTTGCGCAACCGCAGCCTCAAATAGCGGTCGCAGTTCTCCAACCGCACGTACTGGCTCAGGCTCGTGACGTTTAGCTGCACTTCACTCACAAATCCATGAACTCCTGGTCAACATGCTCGTCAGGCTCCCACCAGCGTACGGTCTCGTCACTGATTGGCCGGTAGTCGATGCCCATTGCCGCAAAAATCTTCCGAGCGCAGCGGATCTTGCGCTTCTCATGTGCGAACTGTAGCGCTTCGACGTCCGTTGTGCCTTTCGTCTCCCGCACGAGCTGCAACACGACCTCGCCGCCTTGCTGAAGCCGCGCGATGCCCCAGTCGGGATTGTAGTTGCCGATCACATGTGGGAAGGGGATCTTGAACACGGGCGGGAACTTGAAGTAGAAGAGCACCGCATCATCCTCGTTCAGGCGGTGCCGTACAAATTTCTTCTCCACATCCGAGTCGATCTGCACCTGGTCATAGAGGCCGGCCTCGCTCGCGGGTATGAGTTCGTGCTGCGCCGACCGGCGTACCGGCGGGAAGAGCTCATCCAGGTCAGCGTCGGGGCCATCGCCATCCACCGTGAACTCGATGCGCGCCGCCACGTGGTCCCCGAGCGCATTGTTGATCTCGCCGATAAACATCGCTGCAAAACCTTCGGGGTTGCCGAAGATGTCACGCTTGGTCTTGGAGCTGATGTTCTTAAAAACCTGGTTGAGCGTCGCGCGCGTCAGCCCGGTCTCCTTCGCGGCGCGGTCAATGATGTTGAAGACCGGGTACTTCTCCGGTTTAACCAACTCAGCTCGCTCTGCCACCCGCTGGCCCTGTTCGCTCTGAAAGATAAACTGAACGCCTTGCTCGAGCGACTCGCCGTTTGCGAAATCCACGCGGTCCGTGCCGATAGCTGCAATCTTGAATCCGCGCAGGCGCTCATCTCTTTGCATCCTCGCCAGGTCGTCTCGCGCCTTGTACTTACGTGTATCGGAGCTCTCGTTGCCGGCCGTGTCCTGACTAGCGACGGTAATCCTAGCTTTCGACTTTGACACATCTTCAAGCGTCAGTATGTACTCGGTGACGACGAACCGTCCACGTTGCACGACGACAACGGGCTCGGGCACCTTGCGCCCGCTGATGCGTCGCACGCACTCCTTGACCAGCACCGAGGCGTCGATGTGGATTTGGTAGGTGCTCTTACGCTGCAGCTGCGCCCAGAATTCCGCAAAGGCTTGCGACTCAAAGATTTGATCGTTACGTTTCGCAGGGGCATCGCGCGCATTACGCGGCGGAGGTGGCTCACTCCCTCCCGCCTCAACATATTCGGTCTGAAGTCCCCGCGCGTAGGAGTCATAGCTCTCGTTGGCGATCACCGAGAGCAGGTTGACTTCTTCGTCGAAGACACGCTCACCGTCCTGGTTGACCGCCAGTCGCAGCCCACGCCCGATCTCCTGCCGCTTCTTCATCTCCGAGACTGTCTGGTTCAAGGTGCAGATCTGAAAGACGTTCGGGTTGTCCCAGCCCTCCTTGAGGGCCGAATGTGCGAAAATGAAGCACACCTTCTCGCCGAAGGAGAGCAGACGTTCCTTGTCCTTCATGATGAGCTTGAAGGCCGCCTTTTCCGCCGCACGCTCCGCTTTGTTTCGTGCGGTCGTATCGATTGCTGCACTGTCTCCTTCGCCCTTTTTCGGCTTGCGCTTCGCGAAGTAGGCCTCGCGTACGTCCTCCGCATTCCAATCAGCGTAGAAGGGGAAGTGCCCCCGCTGCCGCTTGTACTCCTCGTCGAAGATGCGCTTGATGAGACCGTCCGGCTCAATGTAATTCGCCACACGGTCGATGAAGAACAGCGAAAGCACCTTGATGCCCAGGCGCTCGAGGCGGTCCTGCTGTTCCATGTGCTGCTTGATCGTCTCGCGGATCTGCCTTCGGAAGATGGCCGGACGCGAAGGACCGATGGTCTCGTTGAGCGTCAGACGTAGCCCGTTCTCAAACTCGACGAAATCCCGTGTTTCGTTGATCTCTATCACGACGTACCCGTCGGAGTGCTCCTCGCGCTTGGTCTTGGCCTGCAGATCGTCGCCGTGCTTGAGTGTGATATCAGATTCTTTCGGACGACCTTTTTCGTACACATACGTCCGCACCTTCGCCCGGATGCCACCACTGACCGTGATCTCCCGCAGTGCCAGGAAGGGCACGTTGAAGTTCTCCTGCTCGGTCACGCCGAACACCTGGATTTTCTTGACCAGGTTCTGCCGGTAGGCCTCGAAGGGCGTCAGTCGGAAAAGCAGGTTCGGGCTGGTGCGGTGGGTGGCGCTGTAGCGCAGGGCGAAAAGTGGGTGCAGCGTGCGCAGCGCTTCTTTCGCCCGCTCGGACTCCATGTTCTGAGGCTCATCGAGGATGAGTATCGGTCGCGTCTCCTGTAGGTACTGGAACGGCAAGCGCTCGCCTGGGAGCTGCTCAGAAGGTTTGAAGATGCGGTTAGTCTTCCTGTTGAACGAGTCGATCGTCATCACCAGCACCTCGGCAAACGTTGAGGTCGCAAATGCGCGCAGCTGGTTCAGCTTGCTGCTGTCGTAGCGCACCAGGTGGACCGTCTCGTTGCCATAGAGAGCGCGGAAGTGGCGCTGGGTGATGGCGAAGTTTTTGATCACCCCTTCGTAGATGGCGATGCTCGGGACCACCACGATGAACTTGCTAAAGCCGTAGTGCTGGCGGAGCTCGTAGATCATGCGAAGGTAAACGTACGTCTTGCCTGTGCCGGTCTCCATCTCGATCGTGAAACTCGAATAGCGCCACGATTCGTAACCGGCGCCGTCCAGCACCATGCCATCGTCCACATCGAGCTGGCCCATGAGCGTTTGCTGCTGGATGTCGTTGACGGCCTGTACCAGTTGCAAGTTGTCGTAAATCCATGATTCGCTCAGGGCGCGGTGCACCGGGAGGTTTGCGACGACCTCTTCACCCAGGGCAAATTCAATCTCGTGCCGCGGCATGTCATTGAACAAATGCACCACGCTGTCAATAGCGTCGAGCTGATGTTTTTGATCAGGGTCAAACTTAAGTTGTAACGGTCGCATCACGTCAGATGACTTTCAGGTTGCAGCGGTCGGTGAGGCGTATCTTGTCTTCATCGGTTAGAGCGCTATCGAGACAAACGAAGACGTCGCTCGGTTTCACAAGAAGGTGTTGTGCCGTTTGATTTGAAATTTCCGAGTCAAGGCAAAAATAGAGCAAATGCGGCACATAGGAAGATTCGACGCGATATATTTCGTTGTCATGATTATCAACATCGCGGGTCATTACAGAGTCAAGAGGAAATCCTGTCGTCAGCAGGATCTCAATCTTCAGACTGTTCATCCCCCAACCATCAACGAGAGGTGACTCAAACGTATCGAATTGACTTTGTAAATGACCCACGCTAGATCCAGAATAAAGTTTCCAATCTCTGAAATTGGAATGGCCTACACTATATACACTAAAACCGAGGTCATCCTGCTCGGTATGGCTAGCCTTATTTTCGTTTGAGGCCGGGACGGCCTCATGCATTCGCTCGATTACATGCTTCAAGCGTTTCCTCGTTACGTCTGATAAGTGCTTTATGGGTAACCCTTCTATCGGTTCTGGATATTGAACTAATATAAACTTGCGGTTTCCTCCATCAAGCCGGTTCTGTTCCAGGACGGCCTGCCCTGTGGTGCCAGATCCGGCAAAGAAATCCAGAACTAGGGAGTCAGCATCTGTGCATAACGCTATGATCTTTCTGATCAGGAATACTGGTTTGGGAAAATCGAAATAGCCAGCCAAACTGAGTACTCGGAGATCAAGCGTCCCCTTCTCGTTAATCACTTCGGTCTCAACCCAAATTGACTTAGCCTTATATGTGGATTTTCTATACTTTTCGTAGATGTTGTATCCACCATCCCTTCGTTGTCGGGCAACCAGGATGCTGACAAGAGTGCTCTCCCTAATGTTCTCGCCTACCTTCCGTATGCCCCATCTCCAGCAGCTTTCTTTGCCCTGACTATTTAGTGGCAGAACTTCAACTGTGTATTCCGGCTCCTGGTTCAATGTGATAGGGCAAAATCCGTCTGCATCTTTGTCGTCTGGACGTACGTAAATGGGGTAGTAGAGATTAGGACGATTGTGCCGTCCGAATTTCGGATTCCGGTTCCTAAGCTCACGAATGTTGTACCGGCCGATATCGTCATCAAGATTAAGATCGTCTTTGTCTCCTGATTTCTCGAGTTCGTTGATTTCCGTGGAGGGCTCTTTGGTATATATCAGTAGATATTCATGTGTCTTGGAGATCTGTTTGTATGTTTGACCACGTTTGTTGGATTGAACTATTACATTAGCCAGAAAATTCTCCTCCCCAAATAGTTCGTTGAGGATTGCCCTAAGGTGGTGCACTTCATTGTCATCAATGCTGACTACGAGGACTCCGTCTTCTCCAAGCAAATCGCGAGCAAGCTTTAACCGCGGATACATCATGCTCAGCCAGTTGGAGTGGAAGCGCCCGCTGGCGCGGGTGTTAGTGGTCAACGCACGGCCATCCTCGTCCATCTGACCGGTGCGGCGCAGATAGGCTTCGAGCGGCTCGCTGTAGTCGTCTTTGTAGATGAAGTCGTTGCCGGTGTTGTACGGCGGGTCGATGTAGATCATCTTCACCCGCCCGGTATAGCTTTTCTGCAGGAGCTTGAGCACCTCCAGGTTGTCACCTTCGATCAATACATTGCGCGTGGTGTCCTCTTCAACGCCCTCCCCGGGCACCGGCACAAGCGTCCCCTTGCTCGACATGCTCGCCAGCCGGCGTGCCTCGCGTTTGCCAGGCCAGGTCAAACCGAAGTGCTCTTGCGTTTCATCTTCCAGATGCTCGCCCAGCGCCTCGCGCAGAACGTCCCAATTGACGCGACCGTCGGCAAAGGCCTCAGGCGCGACCCCTTCCAACTCTCGCAGTCTGTCCTCAGTGAAGGTAAAGGCGGGGCGTAGCTTTTCAACCGGCATGCCAATCTCTCCTATTCCAAATCTTCGTCCGGGGACGCGTTGTCCAGGCCGCCGGCGATCCAGTCATTTTGATCCAGGTCCGTCCCCAGGTCGCGGAAGTATTGCCGCATTTGGATCGACCCGCCGCGGCCTTCTATCGAATAGCGCCGATAGGTGTCACATGAGAAGCGCGCGTCGCAGTTGCGGCAGACACGCGTCGCAAAGCGGGAGTTGGTGCCCTTGTAGATCTCTCGCAGCGTCTCGACATCCGGCGGTGCAAACACCCCGTCCTCGATGGCGTCCACCACGCGCCCAAAGTCGGCAATTGTATCTTCCACTCGCTCGGGCTCGAAAGGCAGATCGATGAGCGGCTCCCAGGCTTCCAGCGCCTGCTCCAGGGACGCGTCATCGCCGTTGGCGAGAGCTTCCTTGACCGCATCCGGGTAGGCTGTAGCGATGATAGCGGTCTGGTCGAGCGCATGTTCACGCAGGTTCTGCCATATGTGCGCGTAGACGTTCAGCTGCCGTTGGTAGATGTCGGTATGGCTGCGTACATAATCAGCGTCGTGTGTTTTGACATCGTACATCACGGTGCGCTCTTCCTCTTGCACGATATCTACCACACCCTCAATGCTGAAGCCTCGCCCTTTGGGCGACGTCTGTCGCGGCAGCGTGAGTTTCACCTCTGTGTCTGTGACGTGCTCGGCAACGTCACGCATCTTGCGCCAGTAGAGCAGCACCTGCTGCAGAGCCGTATCTCGGACGTCCGCCGCTAGCGAGTGCCCTCCTTCCAAACGTAGGAGCTCAAAGTTTTCGTCAAAAACTTCGCGAATGAATTCTTCAACTTCGTTCATACAGCCTCCCGGCCAGCGATCAAGTAGTGATGCAGGTCCTCCAATGTTCGGTGCACAAGGGTCCCAAAGAGCATCGTTTGGGAGCGCGAGGGCACGAAGCCGTACTTCTTGAATATCATGTACTGGCGCGGGCACTTTTGATAAAGCAGGTAGTCGCCGGTGTAAGAATAGCTGCGTGGCAGCTCGTCGTCCTCGACGGTCGCTGCAGGCACCGTACTCACGTCAAACTCCGGAATGCGCTCGCAGTGTTCGTCGAGTACGTCGCGCAGCTCGCTATTGATGAAGTTGCCCCGACTCTGGAAGTGCGCAACGACCAGCAGGTTCTTGGCGCGGGATAGCGCCACGTAGAACATACGCATGATGTCAAACTGCGCCATGCGATCGAGCGGCTCGCCAGAGCGTGCGAGGAGCGGGTGCACCATCATCTCCACGGCCTGCGGTCCACGGTTGTTTTTGCGAGGGTTGGCGAAGACTACTACCGGGAACTCCAGCCCTTTGGCCTGGTGGATGGTCAGGAACGGAATTCTCCCCCGGGGAAACGGATCGTCAACATCCTCATACTCGCCCTCCCCTCGTCGGAAAAGCGTGTACAGGTAGGAGCTAAAGAAGATGTTGCGGAAGACGCCCTCGCTGAGGGCTGCGGCCGAGATTACCGGCGTGTACTCATCGACGAAGCGCGCCAGGTATTGTGAAATCAGGCCCAGGTTGCAGGCCGGGCCTTCGTCGGTTCCCTTCTCGGCTCTGTCAAGCAGCGCGTTAAGGTAATCGAAGCCGCACAGACGGTAGAAGACGTCGAGCACATTCCATGCGATCGACGTAGCGCGCTTGATAGCATAGTCGAGGGTGATCGGCCGCCCGCCGTGCGCTCGGCGTTGCACCAGGCGTTCGAAGTAGCTGCTGCCGAGGCCTCCCTTGCCACGCGCTGAAAGACCGGGCGCAGTATAGAGCGGGCGTTTCATCGTCGCGAGGTCGTAAGGCCTGGTGAGATCCCAGCGCCGACGACTCACGACGGCCATGAGCGCCTGCAGATCGCTGACGGCCGTCTCGATCTCCGTTTGGCGATCATCGACATACTGCTTCAGATACCGGTCGTCTTTGATCAGCGCTTTGCCGACCGCGCGGGCATCGTCGATCCAGATGTGGAAGTCGCGGTAGTCTTGGCCGGGGTAGTCCCCCCGCGCCGGTTTCCCGAAGATATGCAGCAGGATGCCGAAGACCGCCACGGCTTCTTCGACTTCTAGGAAGCGTCCGGCACGCGGTGCGTAGACTTCGAGACCAACGGCCTCGAGAGCCGCCATCATGCGCCTAGTCTGTAGGGATTTAAGTGAGGGGAACAGAAAGGCGATCTGGTTCTCGTTCTCGACCTTGCCCTGGTCGATCAACTGGCGGCAAAGTACGGCGATCTCGGCACAAACATCGTCCGGGTGGCCCGGTGTACTCGCGGCTACTGCCGTGATCTCGTCTTTGCGGTGCGCGTTGAGCTTCTTCGCGACCCGGTACTGGCCGCCGTTCGCGCCACGCCAGTCGCACTGCTCGATGAATGCCTTGTACAGATTGACGATCGGTTCACGCGAGCGGTAGTTGGTGAACGGGATCTCTGTCGGGCGACCGCCGAGCTCCTGCATGCAGCGCTGTGGAAACTCCACGAAATTCTCCACGGTCGCGCCGCGAAAGCGGTAAAGCGCCTGGTCATCGTCCCCGACCACGCATAGGTTGTGGTGACCGAGGGCGAGTTGGAAGAAGATGCGCTCCTGGATAGTGTTGGTGTCCTGATATTCGTCGATGATAACGTGGCGGAAGACAGTGCCGTTCTCGTCGTCTTTTCCGATCAGGTCGAAGGTTTGCTGCTGCAGTAGAGAAAAGTCCGTGCGCGGCACGGCTGCGCCGGAAGCTAGGAAGTCGAGGTAGCGCCCGTACATCTGCATGAGCGGCTCGAGCGTCCCGTTTGTGGCAGTGGGCGCGATGCACTCCTCTGACAGGCGGTTGAAGAGCGCGATGCAGTTGGAGACCGCGTTATGCTTGGACACGGAGTTGACGTTGAACACAGTATTGATCTTGGCGTGGACTTCCTGAGGTGATTCGCCAAGAGCAACCCCGTCCGTGAAAGCCTCCCATTGCCTCCGGCGCGATACGTGAATGTATTGTGACAGGTCGTCGAGCAGCGAAGGCACTATCACGCGCCGCCGCTCCGGCGAGAAGCGCCGATCAGTCAGGATGCGCTGGCAGAGTGAATGCACTGTGCCGACGTACATGCGCGAGACATCGAATGGGCGGTCAGTGTATAGCGAGACGAGACCCAACAGGGCGCGCAGACCTTCGCGTAGCTGCAACGCCGCCTTCTCGGTGAACGTGGAGAGGAAGATCTGATCCGGGTCGACGCCGTGGAAGACAAGCAGGTTGAGAGTGCGCCAAAGCAGTACCCGTGTCTTTCCGGACCCTGGCCCGGCTGGTAGGTAGAGCGGCCCATCCACGTGCCGGATAGCCTGCTCTTGGTTCCGGTTCGGGTGAAAGTTGGCCGCCTCCCAGAGGCGAGTGAGAGTCAGTTTAGTTTTCGCCATAGGAAGAGACATTGATAGCTTCCCTATCGCTCGAGTAGGCAAGATATTGTATCTACTTTGTGATGAAGGACAATATCAGTAGCTCCTTTGCTACGCTCAACATTGATGAGATATCAGTTGGGATTGTCAAGTATCCACTGAAGGAAGGGAGCATCGCCATTATCGAACTCAATGTAACTCATCGGACTCTATTCATGAGTTTCTCCAGGCCCACCCGGATTCACTCCAGAGGTTTCTGACGTGACAATTGCGATGAGAGATAGCTCTTTACTTGGTCTTCCACACAATCAAGTCCAAGGAAACTCTCCCACACTAGGACGATAACATTGCCCGAATGCTCCCGAAGCCGTCGGTAATTGCTACCCCTATGCGGCTCCATCGCCACAACGTTATTCCATTAGGACTTACGCAGGGAGCATAGAGATAGAAGGTAGCCGAAGCTGAGTTCGCATGTAGTTGCTCAACAAACCTTGCTTAATTTGATACACATTCGTATGTGCATCCTGCGCAATCTGATTCAGGCGTACCCAGACAAGCATGGCACAAGCAATATGATTGCGCTGTGCTCGTTGCGAACGACATTGAGATGCTTCCAGCCCGGTTAGCTGTTTGGCCTCTCGGTGAAACTGCTCAATCTTCCAGCGGATGGCACTTTCTATGCCTGTAGCATCTGAGGAATCTTGAGAGTGGTCATTGGTAACCACATGCTCTGTGCGGTGAGTAGACACCGCAATCCGGAACAGTTTCACTTGATGACCTTTTGGAAACTTTTTGAGATGAACCATTTTTCCCGCTTCAATCTCCTCAGCGCTCCAAGAGAGCGCATCAACTCGGCAGTAGTCATCCGCAGGACTTTCTGTCACTTGCCGGTTCGATTTCAACGGACAGTAGTAGATTTTGCCGGCTTTTTCGACTGCTTTCATCACTTTCATCGTCGCATACCAGCTATCCATCAACATAGTGCGGAAAGGAAGCTGTTCCACATGCAGAATGGTTCGCCACATATCCAACAAGTGGTCGAGTTTGCTACGTCCATCTCGCGCAGGGTCAAAAATGCGGTAATCGATGACCCAGAATTTATCGATGTCGGGATTGACATAGACACAAGTCACGAGCCCGATGCCTTTGATTACCTTTTTGGCGTTGCCACTCCACTGCCTACGCACCAGTTCAATGGCAAAGGAATGGTTTTTATCAAGCACCGTATCATCAAAGAGAATGTAGCCATCTTCAGAGAGAACCAACTCTTTGCGCACCATTTGGCGCAGTTCCCGTGGCGTAAATTTATTTCCCCTCATCAGTCGATTGACACGATCGTGGCTCAAATGTTCACTATGGTCAGCAAAGTAGGTTTGTGTGTAATTGATTTGGCTAACCAAGAGAAATTGGCTGTAATCCCAGTGAGATAATTTGTTCATTCACACATTGTCTCAGTTTCTCCCTGGTTTGCGTAAGTCCTATCCATTTGGATTCGGCAACAAGCAAGCATGGCAAGAGGTACTCGTAACCTAGTTTACGTCCAGCGAATATCAACCTCTCTTCGTTCTGAACAATGTCTTTCTCATAGTCCCAATCGTCCTGATACTTCGCCTCAATCCCGACAAGCAGGCTACTTGCTTCATCGAATACCGCGATGTCCGCAAATTCACCTCGTAGCGTTCCGGTCATTCGGTCAACATGGTTATCGAAACTCACATGGATTGATTCCGGAGAGGACTGCAACGACGGCAGCTTGGATTCACCCACAGAAAATGCAGGCGTTGAAAGTAGGGAACAGAACGCGGCAAGTCTGTCGGCATATCCATCGATCAGATCATTGAAGAAATATCCAGCAAAGAACTTGTAGTACAGATTTCGTTCTTTTTCGGATTCAAAGGCACTGCTGTCGATATTGAATATCACGATGTTCTATCGATACCACTCAAGAATAAAACAGAGGAAATGTAGATTCAACTAGGTAAAATTCAATGATGAAACTCGAGCCACTTTCGACGAATGTGGGTGGTGGACAGGCATTAGTTTGATGACGGGACTTCACAGTTCTTCGTCTTCCGACAAGCTTTCCGCGACCTGTTCGATCTGCGCCTCTTGCCACTCAGCGTATGTTTGGTTATTGTCCTTCAATTTCCAATAAATGCGTCCGTTCAACTGCGCTCCGCCGATGATGGCGGCGGCAGTGCTTGGACTTCCAAAGGGAATGTCTTGTGCAAAAGACCAGTATTCGTCGTCTGCGCTGTCTACAAGCTTACCTTCTTTTGCGAGCTGCTCTCGTGTCTGGATATATGCCGCAGCAAGACTTTGAGTGTTTGACTTGCGTGCTGTTGAATCCTTCAGCACCACAAATTCTCCGTCGATCTCACGCGCCATAGCATCTGTCCCCGCGTAGCTGAATGCGAACACAGGCGACACATGCTGACTCTTTTGCTCGCCGATATCTAGTTCCGTCGTGGACGGGAGCGGTGTCGCAAAGTTGAAGCCCAGGACGGGGAGAAGCATCTGTACTTGCCCAAGAAAGTAATTCATATCTGCTACATCTGGTTCAGGCAAGAGTGGAGCATCGGGCACAGTACCATTGACGACAGTGGAACGCTGACTTTGCTTGGCGAGCTGAATTAGTCGACTCTCTAGATAGCGAACATGTGACTTGGTCAGATTTTCATCCTTGCTGGTTACGACAACTGTTCGCTGCCAGAAGTCCTTGGCCTGATCCTTGTTATGTGACGCGAGACGCTTCCACACGTTGTCACTCTCCCCAACGTAGATGGCCTGCTGGAGTGGATTGTTGGGATCGTCCCCAACGAGAATATATAGCCCGGTGCGTTTAACCTCCGCACGGTTCGCCAAATCGGCTAACTGGCTGCGTGGAGCCACGGTAACATTGCCCGTCCAGTTTATGATCTCTGCGGTCTTCACGCCCGTTGGGCTTCCGTCGACTAAATATATCCGCACCGTCTTGCCGCTCATATTGAATAATGATCCTGTCTATAAATTGACAACGCTGCCCGTTGAGCGAGCGCGTTGTAGTTCACTCAGCATTACAACCAATGCATGTGGCGCCGACTTGCTAGCGTTGAAGGCTGGACACCTTAAGTGGATACTTTCAGATCGGGAAGCCTAAACTTCACGTCATTTGTTCGGACTATTGCGTTGGCTACCGCCAATTACGTTTCCACCTATATTCACGTCACCTTCGGCATTGATTTTGACGCCCCCCATTTGAATGGATTGAAGTAAACGGATGAAAAAAACATTGTTTGACAAGTCCTCCATACTGTGTTCCAAATTAGTCGGCACCTCTGGCTCATAATTCCTGTTGAGCTCCTCAGCAGATTTACGCAGGGTGTTTTTTGCTTTGCTGATTGTCCATTCTGCTTGAGTTCGATTCAATCTATCCCCTTCGAGAATCCAATAAAGTGCCAAGCGTCCCTGATATTCCTTTGCACTTACCGGGGCAGGAGATGCGTCTGTTATTACGAATCCAGGTGGCACGATAAGAATAAGCATCAGCCATTCGTCATTAGGAGGCATTCCCTCAATAATGCGATACCGATTGTGACTCAAGCTGTCTGGCTCTTGATTCTTGCTAATGGAAACGGTAGAGACGTGCTCGGCGTCATACACATATGCGACTCCGCCACCGACTGCTATAAAGACAGGAGGTTGATCCTCGACCGCCCATCTAACACGTAGTGTTTTAGAGGAATCGGAAACCTCTACGTACTCGACTGACTCTAGGAACTTTTTATCTTCCCAGCGGGTATCCCAGATTGCGAGTCGAGGGGGGTGTTCTGGAGCCATTGCATATCTTCCTTTCTATCGATAAATTTCTAGCAACACGATGTCAGGAATCATGCCTATTTCAGACGTCCATGAATCCTTTTCCCAATAAGCCCTACAGCAAAGGAATAAACCGCCGAATTACTCGCGTCCTATTACCAAGATGCCGCCCGCCATCATCTTTACTTGCGAATCTACTCCCGCCTCCCAATTAACGCAAAACGCCCGGCAAATGTCGGGAGGCTTATCGTCTGAAAGGCAAATATGTATATGCGCAGCTGTACATCCTTACAAATCGGCGTTTTCCACCAGGCGAGCCACCCGATGCGCTCTCTCCACGTCGTCAGTAGTCTGCGCGAGATAGCGCCTGAACACAATCAGGCCAGCGTGTCCCATCGCTTAGATGTCCATGCCATTGCAAAGGCACTGAAGCGCGAATAACAATGCCTGTGCCAGTTCGCGATCCCACTCACACCGTTGCGCAACGCGATGAATGCGCGGCGGATATCAATTGAGTGATTCGGATGCCCTAGCAGTTTGTCGGAGAGCAACCTGAGATAGCGAAATCGGTGATAATCTACGGGCATGGCTAGAAAATTCAAGAAACCCAATTACGAAGTGATGCTCAAACAGACAATCAGTCTGGAAGAAGCCCTGCCATCCAATCATTTGGCACGATTTGTGGTGGATGTTATCGCCCAGTTGGATTTGGGTATGATCTATGCACAATATGCACCGACGGGTGGTCAACCTATTGCGCCAGAGATCCTGTTGGGATTGCTCTTCTATGGTTATGCCAACGGGGTGTTCAGTTCTCGTAAGATTGAGAAAGCCACCTATGAGAGTATCCCATTCCGCTATATTGCCAGTGGGCTGCATCCTGACCACGACACAATTGCCAACTTTCGCAAAACCTTTCTGGCTGCGATCCAAGAGTTATTTGTGCAGATCTTGCTCCTGGCCCAAGTTGCTGAGGTGCTGAAGTTGGGTAATATCAGTCTGGATGGTAGCAAGGTGCATGCTGATGCATCCAAGAGCAAAGCGGTCAGTTACAAGCGTCTGATAAAACTAGAGACCCAACTGCGCCAGGAAGTGAACAAACTCTTCGAACTCGGTGAGCAAGCTGATCAGGGTGATCTCCAGTTGCTGGAAGGGCTCGTCATTGAAGACGAAATTGCCATTCGCAAGAAACGTTTGGCAAATCTGGCAGAAGCCAAAGCCGTCTTAGAAGCCCGTGCGCAGGAACGATATGAAGCCGAGAGGGCTGAATACGAAGCCAAACAGCGTGAGCGGGAAGAAAAGTCTCGCAAAACTGGGCATAAACCCCGAGGTCGCAAACCGAAACCACCGCAGCCGGGACCACGGGACAAAGATCAGTACAACTTCACTGATCCGGACTCTCGCATCATGAAAAACAGCACCAATAATGGCTTCGACCAGCATTACAACGTTCAAGTTGCTGTGGAGCAGGAGAGCCTCTTGATTGTGGCGCCTTCACTTTCGAACCATCCGAATGACAAAAAAGAAGCTGAGCCAACCCTGGATGCCATCTCTCCAAAAGTAGGCAAACCAAAGGCTGCCGCTTTGGATTATGGATATTTCAGCAAAGCGAACATCGCAGCACTTGAGAAGCTTGGCATTGATCCTTACATTGCTACCGGTCGCGAACCTCACCACAAAAGCTGGCGTACCTTCTTTGAACAAATGCCTGCTCCGCCACCGGAAGATGCCAGTCCGAAAGTCAAGATGGCTTACAAACTACAAACCGAAATCGGCAAAGCCAGCTACCGTTTACGCAAATGCACAGTGGAACCCGTCATTGGTATCATCAAGGAAGTCCTGGGCTTCCGCCAGTTTTCTCTGCGCGGCCTGCTGGCAGCAGCCGGGGAATGGTGTCTGGTCTGCCTAGCGTTCAACCTCAAACGCATGCACACCCTCTACCAAGCAAAGGGTGTGCTTTAGCCGGGGCTGCTTTGGCGCGCCTGCTACTCGCTGAGAGAAGGTGGTTTGCCCTCCATGAAATGCACACTGTTTTACGCTTGTTTTGTCGCAATCAACTGCTCATTTTGCCCTGTAGGGCTATTCATGTTGTAAAAGTACTTGTCTCTCCGACAAACTGCTAGATAAAACCAATTCAGTTCCTGCCAATGTCTGTGAGCACAAACGTTCCATCAAAACGCAACTGTATAATTACAAAACACAGCCGAACAGAGATGGGAATCATTCATGCTATTTGAAGGTAAGCTGCTCGAAGATGTTGACGAAAACGATTTGCATGAATTGGTGGGGGTAGAACGCGAAACCAAGACCACTGAATACAAATCGCAGGCTGTAGGCTCAAGTGATAACGACAAACGGGAATTCAAATACGACATCACCTCCCTTGCCAACACGGGCGGCGGGCACATTTTTTTGGGCGTCACAGAGAATGCGGGGATTGCGACTGGCATCCCCGGTCTAAGTCTTGCTGATGCCGATGCAGAGATACTTAGGCTTGAGTCGATTCTTCTCCGCAGCGTTTCGCCGCGGATAAATGGGATTGCTTCATGGCCTGTGACGCTCGGTAATGGAAACCATGTAATCATCATGCGCGTTCCTCAAGGCTGGAACGCACCCCACCTTGTCGAGCACAATGACTCATTCAGATGTTATGCGCGGACATCAGCAGGAAAGTACATCATGGACACTCAGGAAATCAGGGCAGCAATTCTGCTATCAGAATCGATAGAAACGCGAATTGGACAGTTCCGTGTAGAACGAGCAGAAGCATTGCAGGCTAGGAATCCGCCGGAGAGATTGATGCCGGGGGCAGCGGCGCTACTTCATTTTGTGCCCCTATCTGCATTCCGCACCGGGGTCGAAATCGATTTCGCGGAGGTGGCACACCGTCTCCGAAGATTTGAGCCAATCCATCATCAGCAAACAGCTATGAGCTTCAATCTGGATGGGTTAATAAATTTTCATCCCCCACAAATCGACACTCCCTCATACGTGCAGGTGTATAGAAATGGGATCATAGAGGCTGCTGATGCTCTTGCTTTGAACTATGCACCTGGGCAAGATTTCATTCCCCAGCCCGGGATGGAGCAGGCGATAGTGTATACCAGCCATAGAGTGCTGAATGGATTGAATGAAATTGGCATCGCTCCACCGATATTCATATTTCTTACTTTGCTGGACGTGGAAGGATTTAGGCTAGGCAACAATCAGATGCTGGTGGAAAGCACCCTAGTCCAGCATACGGTAGACAGGCCGCATTTGTTTTTTCCTGAAGTCGTTGTTCGAGAGTATGACGCGTTGACTGAAAACGATATAGCTGGAATTGTCAAACCCTTGTGCGACGCAATCTGGAACTCAGTCGGACACCGCGGGTCACCACACTTTCATACGGATGGCACATGGCAGCCAATCACAAATGAAGAAACCGAAACAACCCTGAGGTAAGCATCCTCCATACGTCCTGATTTTGTGCATCCTCAGCGCACGGACACACCGCATTCAGACAATCGGTGCAATCAAATTGGCGATTGATAGTAAAGGGACACCCTTGTAGCTATCGTATTAACAACTGTAGATTATTCCAATAATAGCCTCCTTCATCCTCAGGAAGACTCTCAGCAGTGTCCATCTTCTGAGCACACCCTTGGCAACACATCTAGTCAGGAGTGTGTCACAGTAGGATTTGCAATCGGGTTGCAGGGGTCGGAGGTACAATTCCCCTGGTACCAAAATCGTACATTTTCGGCACCGACAGACCCAGGAAATGTACGTGTATAGGGTTAGAACCCCCAATCAGGGGGTTGGGAGTTCGAGTCTCTCCGGGGGTACTTTTTGCCCTTATTTTGACCCCGAACTGTTCGGATGGTCGAAGCAAAAAGCATCTGCGCGGATGCTACTTCGATCTTGAATTCGGCGTCTACTGCATCTATGCTCATGCCCCTCCCCGCCAAATTCCATCTGACAATTTCGGCGATTTGGTCCTGGAAGATAGACTAGTTGCCCTTGCTTTAGCCTAGCCGTGCAATACGCTCTTTCATGCCATTTGCGGTCAAAACAGCATAAGACGTATTTGCTATCAATTAGAGATGGAAATCCATATCTTGCCGACTTCACAGTCAGAATAAAGACTTTCTGACAAGGTTTGGGTGCTCACACTACTCATCGGGTTGTTATGAATTGGGTGCTTCATGTTATAGTTAGTTAGCTAGCTTAACCCAACCCCATATTTACATCCGAATTTATGTCGCCATTCTGTAATCCGGATGGCGATTTCCGTTGCTACGAGTTTGGTCAGCAGATTTAGATTATTCATATAATCCAGAAATGAGAGCGAGTATGAAATTTAAAATTGGCGCAAAAGTCATTCACATAAATCACGGTATCGGGGATGTAATCGATATCGAAGATAAAAAGGTGCGCGATCGTATTGTGAGCTGTTATGTTGTTCAAACTCCTTCGCTTACGGTCTGGGTACCCATCGATGATGGAGATCGCCATAGCTTACGTGAACCGACATCAAAGAGGGAGTTTAAAAATCTATTTTCGGTTTTACAAGGCCCAGTTGAGCCGTTGCCGGAAGATCGTCTTGAACGAAAAAAGAAGCTTCTTGAGCTCTTGAAAAGTGGACAACTCAATTCCATTTGTCGCGTTGTGCGTGATCTGACAAGTTTTGGTAATGATAGAAATCTAAGTGAAGAGGACAAGTTAACTTTACACCGCGCCAAAGATTCGCTTCTTGCAGAGTGGGTATATTCTCTCTCTGTTCCATTGCCTCAAGCCAGTCAAACAATGGAAGAGATGTTAAATTCTTAATTCGGCCATTCTACCGTTAAGTGAAACTTATCTCATACCACGAATTCCACATGTAATCTCACACATGTGGTCCAAAGGACTAAGTTTTCATGTAGCACGAAGCCGCCACATTATCCATGTTGAACGACGCTGAGCGTCATTTCGTCGGCCGCGTTATGGAATTTAAGCGGCGCAATCAGTCTTGTCGCAATGCTCGAATTAAACATTCTCGGAGCAAGCCTCTGACCAAGCAGCAATATCTAGCCACGCTGCAAGCGTGGGGTTATCGACCAACAACGACACAGCGTGGTTCACTGGATCGAGGGGACGTTTTCAGCAAGTGCGGGTTGGAGAATTGCACGCTCTCGGTATTAGACCTCCTTGTCAGGGGGTAAGTGGTTCGAGTCTCTCCGAGAGTACCCTTTCAAGAGGGCTTGCATTTAAGCCAGATTTTCCGCATTCGACCAACATTCCGAGGAATAGATCAATAATTTTGGAACCGTCATGAATAAAATTGCTGCATGTCTCCTTTGCTCGGCTGTGCTACTTCTGGCCGGTTGCTCTCCACAATCGGTGCCTGCGGACGATTTTCCCGATCCGGAGGTTTCAGTTTCCGATGAAGAGGTTCTGTCTGACAATCAACCGCCCGATACAGCCGACGCGGGCTCCGAGACCGATTTAGAGGAAGAATCCGTTACTCAAGAGGAAGAGGTGGCGAGCACAGGTGAATTTAGGTTGACCAGTCCAATAATGATTGATGGCGGTAGCTTACCCATCGATTTCACATGTGACGGTCAAAGTGTTTCTCCCTCCTTGTCCTGGCAAGGTGCAGCGGAAGGAACTGTCGGTTACGCGCTGGTGATGCACCACGTACCGGGTCCCGGCGATACGCATTGGTACTGGGTTGTTTACGATATCCCCGCTGCTAGTCAATCCGTGGAGATCGGCGAGACTGATTTCGGGACATTCGGTACCAACAGTGTCAACAGTGAACTAAAATACGCGCCCCCATGCTCGAAAGGCGATGGCGAAAAGCTCTACACGTTCACCATCTACGCACTCGCAGCAGCACCGGATCTGCCCGATCCGGCCGTAGTGGACCGCGATACGCTCTTGTCTTCTATCGCCGGCATCACCCTCTCTGAAGCAAGCATGGATGTCACTTTCGATCGTGCCAATCCTCAGGGGATCTCGTCTACATCCAGCACAACTTGTGAGAATTTCACAAGTGCCCTCGCGCCTTATGCACACCTCGTCTCTCTTTCTTGTGACGAAGAATGGGTCTATGTAGAGACAGAAAGTGGCATGCCAGAGCATGAGATGATGGCCGGAATAACAGCGTGGATTTTGCGTGTGCCGCTACCCCATCGATATGTTGGGGCTACTGCGTGGAGATTTCCGGTGGAACCGACTTGGTTGGATGCGCATGCAGAGACTTATGCTCGTGGGCCGCTCGCAATGGCGGCCAATGGTGTACCTCTTTATCATTTCGACAAGCGACCTGACGTGTCATTAGACGAAAGCTACGTCTACGATGCGCAATTCGACACCGTTAGGCAAGGCGAGCTTGATCATTGTGGCGGTCATGCAGGGCAAGGAGAGGACTACGACTATCACCTCGCGCCGGTTTGTTTGTTGGATGATCATGACTTAAATCTTCCAATCGGTTTCACATTGGGAGGCGCACAGTTATTCTATGGTACGGGAGCGGACGAGTATTATGGCGATGGACGCTATAGTGACATCAACAATTTGCCAGATGAGGCTCTGGATGAATGCAATGCAATTCAACTGGCAGATGGCTCCTATATTTACTACACGACGAGTGAACCACCCTACATCGTGGGCTGCCACCATGAGGCAGTAGATTGGTCCATGCAGATTGAAGCCCGTCAAATGCGTCCGCTCGGCGAATTTGGCCGCAATGCCGTCGGAGGCTTTAATTATTCCGTAATCGACGGAGTTAGGACATTGTTGTTTGAAACTGATCGTGGCGAGATCAACGCCATCGTAGTCACACCCTCAGCCACCGGAGAAGATTGCTGGGACTTTGAGTTTCGAACAGATGTTAATACAGCCGTCGCTTCGGAAACCCATTGCCGTATCTATTAATATTTGATAGCAGCGATTGTGCAGTTGGAAGAACGCTTACCAGAATAGCGCCAATCGGTCAGTTTCAACTCCCTCACTTGCGCTTGGGCACATCCAATAGCAGGGTCGGGGGAGTATTCTCCAACCGCTTGAGCGCTTGACGCAAATCCTCGATAATGTCGGCTGGGTTCTCAAGGCCGACCGAGAGGCGCAACAAGTTGACCGGAGTCTGAGATTCGCGGCCCTCGATCGAAGCCCGGTGCTCGATTAAACTTTCGACGCCACCCAGGCTGGTCGCCTGGGTGATGAGGCGCGTCCAGGCAGCGACGCTCACAGCGGCGCGCTCTCCGCAACGGACTTGAAAACTAAGCATTGCGCCGAAACCCACCATCTGCCCGGCAGCCATAGCATGGCCGGGATGCGCCGACAGACCGGGATAGTGAACCGTTTCGACTAACGGATGTTCTTGCAGAAATGCGGCAATCTGACCAGCATGCTCGGTCTGCGCCCGCACCCGATAGGGCAGCGTACGAATCCCACGCAGTATGAGCCAGCAGTCAAAGGGCGAGGGCACTGCGCCGCCGGTCTGTTGAATAAGCCGAATCTTGTCAAATATTTCGTCTTTGACTTTCGCAATAACCGCCCCTCCGACTACGTCGCCATGCCCTCCAAGAAACTTAGTTGTCGAGTGAACGACCAGATCCACGCCGAGATCTAGTGGACGTTGCAACACCGGCGTTGTCAGTGTTCCATCAATGACGCTAATCGCGCCGGCCGTCTGTGCAATTGCTGCTACCCGCCGAATATCGACAATTTTCATCATAGGGTTTGAAGGCGTCTCAAACCATAGCAAGCGCGTATTGGAGCGCATGGCGGCTTCCACCTGCGACGGGTCGGCCATATCGATAAACTCTAATTCCAGCCCCCACGGCACCACGACTTCATCCAACGTCCGGGTTGTGCCGTAGTAAATATCCTTTGCGAGGCTTCACTACCGGACACTTTCTGCGCGGGGCATGTCAAAGGCGACCGGGATGGGCAGATGCTCATTTAGGAACTGTTCCAGCAGGCGCAAGCCGAGTTGAAATAGGCTCAGATCACAGCGGTCGGTGCGGTGAATGACTTGCACCCAATTATCTCGTTTGGCGATGACGCCCAAGTAGATGATCCAGATGTAAGCAAGGCAAGCTGCGATCATCAACCGGGCCAGCCGGGCCGGGTCGGCGATATGGCTTTTATGCAAATTGAAGCCCCGGCTTTTCTGGTCGGAGAAGAAAGTTTCAATACGAAAGCGTTTGTTATACCAGGAACAGGCTTCGGCAACCAGCTCCAGGTTGGTGACCAGATAGAGGGGCTCTTTGCAGTCGCGCTGCCACCACGCGATGGCAAGGACGGGCCCATATTCCTGCTGGGTGAAGGCGACATCCGGCACGCCGCGGTATGCACCACGGGGCACATCCAGGTCGGCGAAGGCGAACCAGTCGCCCCCTTCACATAGCTGGACATGCTTGGCCGTGCGACAGACGTAGGCCCATTCGTAGTCATTCAGAGCCGCCTGGAGGTTCGTGCCATCGAATTCACCATCCCCCAGGAAGACGACATCGCTTGCAGGGGGCACCAAAGCGTGTACTTCTGTCAACAACTGCACGTGTGTCGCTTCTGAAAAATGTCCCTTGCTCCCTTTGACGGTGACCCACGCCACCGGCAAAGCACGTTGCTTGTAGATGACGCTCACCATCAGGGTCAGGCAACCGCGGCCCACTTCGCTGCCGTCCATTGCCAACACGAGCGGGCGGTCCTGCGCCAGACCCTGCAATAAGGGTTCAGCGAAGGGTAGAAAGAAGACTTCGTTATTAATATGCTCATTCTTGACCCAGCGGGCGTACCGTTTGACCCGGCTCTCGGGTTTGTTGCCGTCTGGCACTTTCCTGGCGATCGCCGGTAGCTGGCTACTCTGGCTGCGGACAATTCCGCTGACCATGGCAGCGAGCGTATCCAAATGGCGAGCCAAGTTGCCCTGCGGTTCTCCTGGGTACAGTTGCCGCAAGGCGCTCTTTATGGCACGATATGTACGGCGGTTGTCACTCATGGCGATACTCCCCTTGTTCTGTGGTAGAACGGAGAGTGTAGCCGAGAGGCAACCGCTAATCAATCACGGATAAAGTGTCCGGTAGTGAATGCGAGGAGTACGTGATCGCCGGGGGCAAGCGCCTGGAAAACGCTCATCGTCGCAGCACTACCGGAAGCAAAGGCAACCGCGGCTGCACCACCTTCCAATGCTGCCAGGCATTCCTCCAAAGCCGCACGAGTCGGATTATTTCCGCGCGTGTAGCTGTATCCCTGCGGATAGCTGCCATCCTCCTCGCGCAGAAACGTCGTCGACATATTGATGGGCGCCACCAGCGCACCTGTGTTCGGATCGACGTCCTGGCCGGCGTGAACGGCGAGGGTTTCGATGTTGTCGTCTGGATTTATTTCCGTCATTTGGATTTCCTTCTGGTGACCTACTTGTCAGCACGGTGTGCCCGTCGAACATGGACTAGAAGTCGGTGCAGATCCTGGTCGTGGATCATTTGGGACGTGAGATGATGGAACGAAATCTTGGTAATCATGCCAGTCATGCTCGCTTCGTTGGACAAGCGTACTGCGCCATATCTGACACGGGTCGCCTATCGTGAGTGATAGATCCGCCGGTGGCGGATAGGTTGTCTACGATTGAGGATGTTCTGTCATGGCATTTGAACTAGCTGATTGTGCCCGACGGGATTATCGCGATCCATTTCCCATTTGGCGGGGTTGTTCTGGATATATTGGCGGATGGCGTTTAGTTCACGGTCATCGCGAATTATATGGTCGTAGAAATTGCGCTGCCACAGCCGGCCATCGAACCGCAGCCATCCCGATTTCTTCACACCCCGAATATATTCGTCTGTCGTAATCGATTTGAACGCGCCGACCATATCTGACAACGTCGGTCGCGCCGTTTGGTCCGTAGGGGCGGGGCTTGTCCCCGCCCTCTGCGATGCCTCCACCCGGATCTCGCCAACGTCGGTGGAATCGACAATCCTTACGATGGCGTGTAAATGATTGGGCATCACGACGAATGCGTCCAATTCCATCGTCGCAAACCGGGCAGGCAAACGTTGCCATTCGGCATACACCATTTTTCCGGCGTCATCAATAATCATTTCGTCGCGCGCGATATTGCCGAATCGCGCTTCGCGGTGTTGCACGCATATTGTGACGAAATAAGCGCCCGGTTGCGAATAATCGTATCCCGGCAATCGTAGCGAACGGCGATTATGAATCATAGGGTTGTACGTCATCGATTCGTGCCGTAGGGGCAGGCCTTATGCCTGCTCCGCTTTGGGCGACCACAAGGGTCACCCCTACGTGGACGATTCTGCCTGTATTCGTCCCAACAATACCGCCGCCGGTTCATCATTTGGTTCCTACACAACCAATTTCCCTCGAACGTGTAATTGAGGATGGCCTCCGAAGCCGCCTGGCGCGCTGCAAATACGCCCCCAACGCCTGCTCCCTATGCGCAACAACCGTTCCGTCGCAAGGGGACGCTAGCCCATGATACGGTCGAAGTCTTCCACGCTGACTGCCGGCGCCGTTCTGAATGAGATCCCCAGCAATTTGGTCAAGGCTGCCGAGGTCTGCATTGCGCGCT
The DNA here is from genome assembly GCA_965248775.1 of Anaerolineales bacterium. Classification (GTDB taxonomy): domain Bacteria; phylum Chloroflexota; class Anaerolineae; order Anaerolineales; family JBHHUI01; genus JBHHUI01. The sequence continues at coordinate 5,687,432 of OZ252150.1, read as the reverse complement.
CGGTGTCCGCTAATTCGACAATGAGAACCAGATCCGCGTCACCGAGCAGTGCGTAGCCGGACGTAAGCGTTCCCCCGTGATCCCGGATCACTTTCTCGGCAGTCTCAGTGCGCTCCGCGCTGATGGCGTTCAGGGCATCGAGCGAATACTTGCCAAACATTAGATATGTGGCCATAGCATAAATTCCTTTCTGTACTCATGCAATTGTTGTAATCGGACGGGCAATGTTTCCGGTGCACTGAAGTATGCGATTCGACGCACATCTAACCATCACAACCTACCCATCACCTTCACCTACGAATCTACTCCCGCGACCCTATAAATGCAAAACGCCCGCAAGTTGCGGGCGTTTTGCGCATGCGTTTATTGGGACGTGGCTAGGCTCTCTATATTTCCAAGGTCACAATCAAACTTTTCCGGTTGATCATTTCTTGACCCCAATCCATCTCCTGCTGAGGCAATCAAAGAGTTTGATCCGATCTAGCTCACCTGGCCCTCGATCTCGCGTACCTGGGAGGCCGTCCCAAAGTAGCTGCCAGCTGTATCCTGCATGAGCACGAAAATGGTGTAAACGCCGACAAGTGTGCCAACAGGGAAGTTGACAAGATCGATTATGCCAATAATGATGGTCAAAACACGACCCCAGGACTTGCGAGCCAGCACACCAATCCCGGCTAGAATGCCTGGAATTCCCAGCAAGACGAGCAGCCCGCCAACGACTGTCCCAACAATGCTCAGTACACCGAGCGCGACACGATCATCTACAGCGACTCCGATGCCTCTAAGCAGGATAAACAACACCAGCCCCGCGCACAAGAAAAGACTCGATGACACAATGCGGATCCAGCCTACAATTTTGGCGTGGAGTTCGAATTGACTTTCGTTCAGTTGGTTCATTGAATAACCCTCCTAAGACCAATACCTTTCAAATAAGCAAACAGGTGGCACCCGAGGCATACTTGTGAGATATACAAATTCGCAAGATGCCAGGGGGCCACCTGATGGGATACAGATTACGCGAGGTTGACATCGAGAGCAAGTTTTGCCGGGAACTGACATTTACAAGCCTGAGCCGGGTTATTCCGCCAGATGTGGTCGAAGCAGCGTTGGAGGCAGAAGGCTTGAAAACGCAACGCGAGCGCAAATTGAATCTGGTCGTGACAGTGTTTTTAATCATCACAATGAACATCTACACGCAATCTTCTCTGGGGCGGGTAATGCGTAAGATCGCCCAGGGGTTGCGGTACATCTGGAACAATCCGGAATACGCGGTACCGAAAGACAGTGCGATTACCTATCGGCGCTATCAACTGGGTGCTCGACCGGTCGTGCGTTTGTTTCGGCATGTATGTCGACCGATAGCTACGACGGAGACAGCCGGCGCGTTCCTCTTTGGATTGCGCCTGATGGCCATCGATGGCACGGTTGAAGATGTGGCTGACACGCCGGAGAATGCGGCGGCTTTTGGACGGCACCACAGCCCGCGCGGCCAGAGCGCTTTTCCGCAGGTGCAAGGGGTGTATCTGGTCGAGTGCGGCACGCATACGATTGTCGATGCGGGCTTCTGGCCTTGCCACACCAGCGAGCGCATAGGTGGTTTTCGCCTGTTGCGCTCGGTCGAGATGGGCATGTTGGTGATGTGGGACCGTGGGTTTCATGATTATGACATGCTGCGCATGGTTTTGGAGCGCGGGGGACACATTTTGAGCCGATTTCCAGCCCATGTCCCGCTTGTCCATTGCCAGATGGCTCCTACACCGCCTACCTGACCCCCTCCGACTACCAGCGCCGCAAGCGGGGCGAGCGCCTCCTGGTGCGCATCGTCGAATACACCATAAGTGACCCGGCACTCCCCGGTTACGGTGAAGTGCACCGCTTGGTTACCACCTTGCTGAACCCCGAAGCCTTCCCAACCCTGGAACTCGCGCGAGCTTATCACGAACGCTGGGAAATCGAATTGGTCATCGATGAAGTCGACACCCATCAACGTCTGGCCGGACGCCCGCTGCGCAGTCTCAAGCCGGTCGGGGTCATTCAGGAACTGTATGGCCTGCTCATCGCACACTTCATCATCCGCTTCCTGATGCATGCGGCTGCCCAACGCACCGGTCTCGATCCCGACCAACTCAGCTTTGTGCATGCACTCGAACTCGTGCGCGACACGCTCGCCGAGTTTCAAAAGACGGCCGTTGACCAACTCGGCCAACTCTATGACCGCTTGTTGCATGACATCGCTGACGTTCGTCTGCCTCTCCGCCGTGCCCGTTCAAACCCGCGTGTAGTCAAACGCAAGATGTCAAAGTTCCGCCTGAAACAGCCGGAGCATTATCACTGGCCCCAACCCCGACAACCTTTCCGGCAAGCTTTGGCCCTTATTTGAAAGGTATTGGTCCTAAGACTATATACGTCGAAGGCGCGGTGGAGTTTCAAATGAACCGCTATTTGTGTTGCCCCCATGTATCCCAGTGCGTTTGTTCACCTATTGATGATCGCTTGGCCGGCTTGAAGTCCTCGCCCGTGAAGTGAGCGACCGGCAATAACACTGCCTGTGTGATGCTATCCGGCAGACCGAGAAGTTCTGCGACTTCCCTTTCGTACTTGATATGCAGCGTAGTCCACGCCGCACCCAATCCCCGCGCGCGGAGCGCAAGCATGAGCGACCACGCTGCCGGCAGGATTGAGCCATAAAGACCTGCCTGGGCGGCGGCAGACTTCGACTCGGCACGCCCTTTGATGCAAGCCAGGATCAGGACCGGCACTTCGTGCATGTGGTCAGCAAGATAACGGGAGGATGAAATTACCCGCCGCATCTGATTGGCCTGAGCATCAACGCCCTGCGGCTCATCTTTTGGCTCTGCTCGTGTGCCGCGATAGGCCTCGAACGACATTCGATACCATTCGGCGATTCGCGTTCGTTTCTCTTGGTCGGTAATCACGACGAAATGCCAGCCCTGAGTATTGGACCCGGTTGGCGCCTGGATTGCAATCTCAAGACACTGTTCAATCGTCGCCGGGTCAACTGCGCGTGTGAGGTCCAGGCGCTTACGAACGACCCGGGTGGTAGTCAAAAGGTGATCTATGCTTTCCAAATGCTCGGGTAAAGATAGATTCATAGAAGATCTCCGTTGTGGTTCAGGTTATTTGTTGGAGCGTTGACGCCGCGAGTTTGCTGCGCAGGGAGATTGCAACTCGACGTACCTTCGAGTGCAGAATTATGACTCAACTTAGGCCAGCTACAGACAGTCTTTCGCCTTACGGCTCAGCCGATAAGTTTCGCGTCCAAGGTGATCTCATCGACACAAGCCAATGCCTTGGATATCGGACATTTCTCTTTTGCCTCCGCGGCCAGATTGTTGAAGGTCTCCGCGTCGATGCCGGGCACGTCTGCTTCGCAGATCAATTCGATTTTGGTAATCGTTGGGCCATCTCCAAGGTGCACAGTGGCTGTCGTGTGAACCTGTGTCGGAGGATGATCACTGCCGGTCAGCAATGCGGACAGAAACATGGAATAACAACCTGCATGTGCGGCAGCGATTAATTCTTCGGGATTCGAGCCTGCGTCTTCCTTGAAACGGGAACCGTGCGTGAAGGGGCCCTCGAAAAGACCACTTCCCAGGCGCATGCTGCCTGTGCCTTCATTGAGAGTGCCTTGCCAGGTTGCTTCTGAAGAGCGAATAGCCATGAACGATAATCCTTTCTAATGCTATAGAGGGCGAGGAGCTGCTCATTATAGTCAGGATTTATCGAAACAGTGTATGCAGTTTTATTTGAATGCGGTGGGGCTTGTTGATCCAAACGAGAGCGCCTGAAACTCACCATCTCCCGCAATCCGGTCGGCATCACGTAACACCTCTCGACCGTGCTCAACGCCAACCACATCTATGTGTTCGAATAAGGTCAACTCGCCGAGCAAGGTTCACACGACAACCGTCTCGAGGTGTCCTGCTCGATTTCGACCCAATGCGATTTGCGAAGATGCATTACCTGCGCGACGATACTCATGGAAAAAGCTGACTTGAGATCTCCTGAGCTGCAGAAGCAATTGACCCTGCAAGTGGGTCTTTACGATACGCATCAAATAAATAATACCTGGCTTCGCCAAATAACTTGCGGGAATCTTGTAATTGCTCTAACGCATCTTCATAACATTCTTGATCAATTTCGTTAACTGAACCATGACCAGAAAGCTGTTCCAGTATATCGACCGCTCCTGGATATCGATCAGGGTTCGACAGAAATTCCATTGAACGGATAACCGACTCCGCCGCTGATAATGCTCTAGCGGCTGTAGATAGAGAAGTTCCAGCAAAGAGGATAGCTTGAGGATCGTACCTCGGACCCTGCGAATAAGCATCGCCTTTGGCGTCTTCCAATTCTCGTCTCGCGTGAGGAACAGGATCGTCGGCGAAACGATAGGCATTGTTGGCGGTAAAGGCTTCGGCGGAAAAGCGATCCCTATCGTCGGGTATTCTGGGAGGGGATACATCGTTGCTGGCCACGCGCACAACAACAGCCGATGCGGCAATCACAACCTCCACAGCGACAAAGGCACGAACATTGAGTTCGTCAGCTCCAGCTCTTTGGGCCAAACCCATGCCTATCTGTTGCGCCGCCTCGGCTTGACCGTCGCCAGGACGTAGCACAATGCGCAACGGAGGTCCCGCAAAGATCGATATATTGATAATTCGATTATCAAGTCTCCAGGGCTTCGCCTGAAAATCAGCAGCGGGCGCGCCGCTGCGCCACTGAGCTTCGGTGAGTGTGAACGATTTCTGCATGTCTCCATAATTTGCAGTTATCTGGTCGCCTTGTCGCGAGATCGTCAGACTATCTCCCCAGGGGCTGAACAGTCCCTGAACGTCAAGCGAGTTTCCGTCTGGCAGAGTACCGAGCAGCCCCCAGGGCAGGGACGCGAGCGATTGAGGTTGCGGATACGTCATCCAGAGCGAAAGGCCATCAAGGTAAGCATATGCGGCTATCAAGTCAGCCTGATTGGCACCAAGCCGCTGGTTGTTGGCGTTCAGAATAACTGAACAACTCTCTGATTCATTCGAGCCATCTCTTATCGGTCCGTTCAGGTTAAAGGGAGTATCTCCAATCGTGCCGTTGAATTGGCCATCTCCCAAATAGTTAAGTGTATATGGAGTATTACCTTCAGGGCCGGCCGCTGTATTGCTACTTCCAGGGGTCGGGCAAAAAAATCGCTCAAAGAATTCCGCCGACAGATTATCAAAGTTGTAATACGTTCCGGTACTTGAGTCTAAAACCCAAAGTCGCTGATCGCCTGCTGAATTCCAGGTCGTGAGTATTGGCGAAGTCACATTGTCCTGGCCGTTCTGATTAGGCGCTTTTTCTGTAAGCGTGCGGCCATCCGGATACTCTGTCAAACTGGAGGAGTTGCCGGGGAAAATGAATTTACTTATGCCCCTCAATTGCTGTATGAACGTGATGTCGTTCGGGTAGTAGGTGTACCATTCTGGTCCCGGAACTTCGCGCGTTTCCCGGCCATCCGGAAAATAAATCAAGTGGTCGTATTTGCCGTCATCGGTCGTTACGGTGCCGTCTCCCCGGATCTCAACCTCGGAGCCGTCCGTGTTCTTAATATTGACACTATTGTTGTTTGTGGACACCGTCGTCTGTGAACCGTCGGAACCTTCGAATTCAAACTCGTCGCCGGGGAATAGCAGCGTCTCGCTTCCATCCTTAGGCTCGATTCTGACGGTTCCGTCGCTGTCTTTGACCAATACCGTGCCATCTTAAAAGTCAATGAGTACCGTTCCGTCTGCGGATTGCTTTATTCCTTGAACAGATGCCGAGTTCGCAGCCTCCGCTGAGGCGTCATCGTTCTCGTTTGATTCAGGGACGGTGCTGCTGGATGATTGCTCTGAAGTTTGCGACTGCCCTACTTTAGGACTTGGGCAAATGACGTTATACTCACCAACCTTTTCTCCGTCCACATTCACCTCTATTTTGTAAGCAGTGTTTGCCGGACCGATTGGTATAGTCAATCCCCAATGATCACTAATCTGTATTGTCCTGAAATTCCCCTTATCAACACCATTGACGAATACCCTAAATTCGGTATCCACCCCCCATCCAAAAGTGTATGTAGCTTGGCCCGTCGTTGGCGAACAACTCGTATCCGCCAGCACCTTGCCGACAGTCAAGCCAAATAGTCCGTTAACAGCCCGAGCATCAAAATAATGCGTAGCGAAAAGCGACGCAGGTTAAGCGTAAGCGCTGAAAAGACCGAGAGTGATTCAGTATTATTTGTGACCATGCTGCAGCGACTCCTTACTCGTATCGTGCAATCATACGGTAGTGACTTAGTTTCGACTCATCAGCTCTCGTGACGTGGTCGAACTATAGCTTCAATAACGCGGCGAATATCGCTCGCGACCGCATCTACTTGCTCGAAAAAGGTCAACTCGGCGAGCAGGGTTCGCACGCCGAGTTGACCGCAATAAATGGAACCCACGCGTCTCTCTGGAGATTGTAAATGGGTATCCAACACCTAGTCGAATCAAATTAGAAGCATCTTTTACGTCCGTCCACGAAGATTGTGAACATAGAAACGGCGTAGCGCGAGAATGATTCTCGCGCTACAGGGCTTACGACAAAACGTAGGCTACTTTTGCGAGAAACTAATCGAGCGTCTAAAGCTTTCTGATCCTCCTCATATGTGAGTTATGGGAATTGCGCACTGGCAATTTGCAAAGCCTGTTGGGCAATCTCCGCTGCTCTTGGATCAGCTTGCATTGCACCGTTCAGGCTCACTCCTGCGTTGAATGCATGAGCTTTTGCCCTTGCTATGTCATGTGCATCAGGGCCTTCGCCACTTCCATGTGTTATTGCCCGTTGCAAAACGCCGGCGGCATTAACGACTTGATTCAACGAATTATTGGCGAAGCCCTCAAGATTCGAATCGACTCCTACCAATGTAGTGTTGCCAAAAGCATTGAGTATGATGCCAAACTGGGTGCGCAGAGTGAAGGGGTCACCCAAAATACCTCGTTCCTCTTCAGGTGTTTCAACCATTTCTACAAAATATGGCACACCAGCATGCTCAACACTATCAAGGCGGATGCCTTTTTCCGCCCAATCAATTACGGTGTTATAAGCATCCAAACCACCTAATCCCGAGACAAGTTTCTGGGCATTTTCCGGGTTGACGCCTTGTTGTTTTGCCAAGTGGGCGGCAATTGCTTGCGCAACCAACGCACGGGGATTACGGAAATTGGGTGGACCTTGGACATCTACTAGCACTGTGTCCCCATTCGGCAAGGCGGCGATTACTTGCTCAACAAAATCACTGGGATCCAATTCCTTCCCTAGGACATCTACCATCACTTGGAAGTTGTCTTCTGGCTGCGATGGTTCGAAGTCGCTCGGCGGGCGACCACTCACTTTCTGGCAGTCAGACACGCTAATCTCCTTCATGCCTCCATCACCATCATCGATGGTCACCTTGTCGCCTTCACGTGACAACGTAATGCCATCGGCCGTCCCGTAAGTGCCGCCGTCAGGTATGTTATTGAAAAAGTCGTAGGACCACCAAGCAGCCGAATACGGGGCCGGTTGGGTGGAGAAGACCGAAATACCGTACAGAAAACAGTAGACAGCATAGTCTTCGGCCTGGTTAGCGCCAAGTCTATTTCGCCAGTTGGAGTCGCCGGATTCCTCAGCCCAGGTTGGGACATAAGGTTCGGTACTGCCATTGTCGCCGCCGACTGCGACCGTTACACCTCCCCCCCCGCCTCCAGATACCACACACTGGCCGAAGGTGGGGCTGAAAGGGGCAAAGTCATGGATAGCAGGTGGCACACAGTGACCAGCGCGGGCGACCCCGATAGGCCCGGACAGTCCGAATAACCCCAGCACCAATAACATCGTCGCTACGACGTGCACGAACATTCTGAATACTTTGTGATTCATCGTAAGTTCTCCATTTCTGTCACCACTCTGCGGTGGCGCTAATCCCCCAGCCGATTGATTCGTCGATGGAATCGGCGCGCTCGACGTTTACGCGGACGACGATATACAGATCGGTTATGGGCGTGAAGAGAGTGTCGTCGGTCGCCCAGGCGCCCCAGACTGGTTTTGCCACTTTGCGAGCCGTCCCCGAAATGTGCAGCCAACTTGCGGGCGGGTCGCGCGACAGCAACACGATGAGCGTCACGCGTGGTTCCTGCTCCAGGCCGTATAGAACGTCAGCCCAGCGCGGCACCAGACACTCGACACACAGGCCGGCTTTGGCAGCACCCGGCCGCAGGCGGTAGCGCACGGGCATGCTCCAGCGGCCGTCTGTCGCTGCTGTGCAGAGCAGCGCGATCCGTTCTTTTACGAGGTCATTGACGATTTGGTCCCTCAAGCGATCCTGCATTCATTCCGTCTGCGCACCCTCAACATTGGTCGCCAGACACCCCGGCAGCCACGATCGATACCACATTTTGCTGTGGATCGGGTTACGCGGCATCGTACGAAGGTACGATTCCAGTAAGGGCAGGTTCGGTATTCGGTTGGGGGTTGCGCTAAGAACGCGGCAGAATTATTGGAGCAGGTGTAGTTCGCGGGCGCGGGCGACGGCCTGCGTGCGGGAGGACACGTTGAGCTTGCGCAGGATGTTCGTCACGTGGGATTTGACCGTGCGCTCGACGATGACCAGTTTATCGGCAATTGCTTGATTGCTCTCGCCGGCGGCGAGCAACTGCAGCACTTCGTATTCGCGCGGAGAGAGGGACGCACCGCTATCGGGGATTTTCGCCGAGCGTGGTGGCACGTCCACGTGCAGGATTCCAAGCAACTCGGCTGCGTAGGCTGGACGCTCGTCGCGCTCGACGGCCAGGCGCAACAGCGGCACGGCCAAGCTGCCCTCTTTCAGGATCAGATAGGGTGAGCCGTCACGGGCGCATTCGGCCAGCAAAGGAGCAAATTCGACCAGCGCCTCGTCTTTACGTTTCAATTCGTGATACAGATACGCGAGCAGCAAGCGCGCGCTGCCTACCATGCGCGCCAGCGGCAGGTTCAGCTCTTGCCGGATGGCAATAGAAAGCGCGCGCTCAGCGGCGGAGAATTCGCGATCTATTATGTGGAGTAAGGCTTGCAACAACAATGGAAAGAATCCGGCAAGCGGTGCATCGGTTGCCAGCGCGGTTGCATCCAGCTGATCGCGCATTCGCCGTGCATCGTCATAGCGACCTGCGAGCCAATACATTCGACCGAGCGCGTACAAGTATGTGGGTACAAATGGGCCGACCAAGCCGGGTGTTTGTCCGAATTCCTGCAGCGCCTGTGCAAAAAGATTGTCGCTTTCCTCGTACTCACCCCGCGCTGCGTGGACGATAGCCAGACCGAACGGCGTGACCGAAAGAAAGAAGATATTGAGTCTTTCCGTTTGCGCCTGGGCGCGCGCACCGGCTGCCAATCCCGTGTCCCAACGGCCGCGCCAGAGCTCTACAACGGTCTGGGCGTGCCCGGCCTGTGCGTGTAAGAGCGCATTGGTGATCCCGGGTTTGCGCATACGCGGCAAAAGGGACTCCATATATTCGATTGCCCTCGGGAATGTGGCAAACTCCCCGACGTTCAACAAGCCAGCAAGATTGTACAGTACCTCGTAGGTTTCGTTGTGCATGGCCAGCAACTTCAGCTCCTCGAGAGCTCAGCTGCCTGCGCAACAGACGCGGGTGTACTTTCCATTAGCTTCTGAATTGCGACTGCTGCGAGTAAACGCGCGCGTGTGTCGAGGGCCGCCGTTAACTTGAGGGCGCGCGCGAAAATTTTGCCAGACCGCTTTATTTCGCCCTGCGCCCAAACACAGTACGCCAGCCAGGAGAAACCATCGGCTTCATGATTTCTCTCTGCTGTCGCGAGAGAACCAGAGAAGCTATCTAACGTTCGTTCCAAAAGAGCTTGTCCAGGCTCAAACTCCAGAATGAGAAAATGGATGACGCCCAGGAACAAATTTAGCACCGGGGTAGCGGCGCGTTCTCTCTCCGGAATTGCTTCAATCCAGGCGCGCAATGGTTGATAATCCCAGCGATTGATCATTTCCCACCCAAGCCGTTCGATTTGGGCAGCTGCACGGGACCACAGCTTAGCCGCCAAATAGTGCTTAATGGATTGACGTGGATGAGTCGCTTCCAACGCTTTCCCCGCGCGGGCATGCAGCTCCTGTATTCTTGTGGACGCTGCTTGCTGTTGCTGTAAGAACTCGGCGAACAGATCGTGATATCGGAATATGCCAAACCCCGACTCGGCAGCGACGAGGAACAGGTTTCGTCGATACAACTCGGATAGCATTTCTCCCGCATCTTCCCGGCCGGTCAGGATTGCACAGATTTCTGGAGTCAGCTCGGCGAGGATGGACGTTTCAAGCAGAAACGTTTGTACTTCCGATTCCTCCCGCGCGAGTACTTCTGCCGCCAGGAAGTCAAAAACATACCGATCTGTCTGATCGATCATGCGACCCATTAACGCTTGCTGGGAGGCTGCGTCGTTCAAGCCTGCGTACGAACTGGCGAAAAGACGCAGTCCGACCGGCCAACCCTCCGTATGCGCCTGCATTTTCTCCAGATCAGCGGACTGTAAGTCCAATGCGAGCATGTCGTTGAGGAATGCCGCGGCCTCCGCATCTGAAAAACGCAGGTTGTCCAGCCGAAGCTCGGCCAGCTCGCCCCGGGCGCGCATGCGCGCCAATGGCAGTGGCGGATCCTGCCGGGTCGCAATCACCAGATGCAGCGCAACCGGACACTTATCGAGCAACTGTTCCAATACCAGATGCGTTTGTGGTTCTCGCAACTTATGCAGGTCGTCCAAAACCAATATGAAGGGATCCGTCATGGTTTCGTCAATTTCGTTGACGAGAACATTAACTACGTTTCGCGTCTGCTGTTCCGGGCTGATCGGAGCAATACTATATCCCGCTCCACCGAGCAGGCTATGCGCCCCCTGGCCGCATTCCGGAGACACCCGTTGGATTGCGCCAATCAGCGCTGCGAGCAGTTGAGACGGCGAGTCGTCCTCGTCATCCAGGGTGAGCCAAGCGATGGGCGCATCAGCAGCGTTCGATGCGGCCATTGTAGAAAGGAGCGTGGTTTTGCCATAGCCGGCGGGCGCGGCGACGAGTGTGAGGGGATGGGAACTAACGACATTACGGAGCCGGCGCAGCAGTCGCTCGCGCGAGATAATGTCTTCGCGCAATTGGGGGGGCATGAATTTTGTTCGAGCCGACGTTTCCACTGCCATAGGATAGCGCTAGATACCCTAACGCGCTATGGAATTATCGACCGGGCAGTGTATATTTCAGTTGATATACTACGCTGTCGCCCGACGTTCGCATCAGCCTGGCGCAGTGTAATAAAAATTGAAAGGATTAGCCTGTGGAATTTAGCACCAAACTCGCAATCGTGGTCGCAGATGATCTTCCCGTGTGGCAGAAACTAAACGTAGTCGCTTTCCTGACATCAGGAATTATTTCGCAGGCCGAGTCCATTGTCGGTGAAGAATATGAAGATGTATCCGGCAAATCATATTCCCCATTATGCGTACAACCGGCCGTCATATTGAAATCTGGTCGCGAACGATTATCGACATTTTTGAAGCGTGCAAATACACGTGGAGTGAAAGCCTCGATCTACATCCAAGATATGTTCGTAACCGGACACGACGAGGCCAATAGACAAACCGTTGCGAAATACGATACCGAAGAACTTCCCTTAGTCGGCCTCGGACTCCGAGCGGACAGGAAAGATGTAGATAAAATATTTAAAGGTGCGAAACTTCTTGATTAGGGTTGGGGTTCACCTGAGGCAGCATTTGAGCTGGCCCCAAAAAAGCGGCGGTATTTCTCAACCCCAAGTATAGGATTTAAACAACGGGACCATTCGCGTATCAGCTCACAATGATGGCGGCTGAAAGCCTCCAAGGGCACTTTCAAGATGGGCCGCGACGGCGAGTACAATATCCTCTCTCGCGGGCGAAGCGACAATCTGGACGGCGATGGGCAATCCTTCGGGTGATGTGCCGCCGCGTACCACGGCAGCCGGCCAACCTGTGACATTGTACGAAACCGTATAACTGAAGTCCGGGAGAAGAGTCGTTCCATGGAGCTCCGCGGGTTTGGCGTTCACAGGACAGAGGATGACGTCGTGGTTCTCAAAGTAGCCCGACATCTCGCTGCGCACGGCAAACCAGTCGGCCATGAGCCGGTCCAGTGCCTCGGCATCAAGCGCGGGACCACCGGTCACATCAATCGAGAACTCGGTCGTTTTAGCTTCTCTCAGTAAGCGTCGAGTGGTAGCCTCACCGTTCGCCGACCAGACCTGGACGCCCACTTCGAAGGAGCGTTCGATACATTCCGGGCGAGACTCATCCACTCTCGCTCCTGCGTTCTCCATGGCACTCGCCGCCGCCCTCACCACCGCTTGTGTCTCGGGAGTTGGCGTACTGATGCCGTCGTTCGTGTGAAAGCCCACGCGAAGCGAGGCCAGATCGATCTGGGTGGGATCTCCAAGAGGCATAGGGACGATGGCCGGATCTACATTGTCCGGCCCCGCGATGATCTCCAGGATCAGGAAGAGATCCTCGACGTGGCGTGCGAGCGGCCCGATTTGCTGGAACGAGTCGTGAGTTCCACCAAACGGGAAGATATGCCCCGTGCGGGGAACCCGGCCATGGGTCGGCTTGATGCCGGTTATCCCGCTATAGTGGGCCGGCAACCGAATGCTGCCGCCATAGTCGCTCCCAATGTCGAACGCAGAACCTCCAGCAGCTAAGATGGCCGTGGCCCCGCCGCTACTGCCACCGGGAGTGCGCTCGGTATCCCAGGGGTTGTTCGTGCGACCGTAGACGAGATTGTCCGCCTCGAAGGTGAGCGTGAGCTCGGACGTGTTGGTCTTTCCGAGGAGTATTGCCCCTGCTGCCTTGACGCGCCGGACTACAGTGGCGTCCCGCTCGGGCACGAATTCCGCACGCCCGAGTGTCCCACAGGTGGAGATCATCCCCACCGTGTCCAGTGAGTCCTTTATAGTCATCCGGACGCCGTGCAGTGCACCCAACGCCTCACCGCGAGCCAACGCTTCATCCCCATGACGAGTCTCGGCGCGCGCTTGCTCCTCACGGAGTTGAACGACGGCGTTCAATGAGGTATTTACTTCCTCGATTCGGGCGAGGAATGCGTCGACTATCTCAACGGATGAGATGCGCTTCTCACGGATAGCCGCTGCGATAGCCTTTGCGGAAGAGTAGTGAACCGGATCGGCTAGAGCACTGGCCGCCCCCTCGTTCAAAGGCAACATACCTTTATCCTGCGAATCGTTGCTCATGGTGTCACCTCCGCGAGTACGACTTTAAGCCTGCTCTGGAACAATACAAATCCCGGCAGGTTAGCTCACCTCGGATGTATCGTCATCTTCATCACCGTGTCGCTTGCGCATCTTGCGAGCTTTGTCTTGAATATCTTGAAAGATATCAGATTCCACTATCTCTTTTACTTGTTTCTGGCGTTTGATCACGTCTATCTCAATGCGGAGTTCATCCACCTGTTGTTTCAGGCTTTGCACGCGGGCATAAACCTCACGCGTCATCCGACGGAAGACCTGCGCCAATTGCCCTAGCTCATCCGCACGAGTTGTAATACGCGACACACTTTCAGAGTCTAGATGTTCAGGAACAAGTTGGTCGGCGCTAATTATTTTTGCGAGGGTTCCCAATACGCTGACTGGGTGGATTACGTATCGCTTCAGCAGGAAATTGAGAAGGAAAATCACAATGGCCATAATGCCGACAAAAATGCCCATCACCAATGTAAAGGAACGCCGTGCTTTATCAAATACTTCTTCTGCGGGAACGTAAATGATTTGTGCAGCGATAATCTCATCGAGTTGCCAACCAAATCCATTCTCAGACCCATAGGTTGCCAGCAAACTCGCTGGAGCGGACTCCGGTTCACTGTGGCATGCGAGACAACTCACCGCAGTCACAGCCAACGGGCGCGCAATAAAAAATACTTGCTCACCGCGAAGTGTACGGAAATCTGAGATTTCATCTATGCTTCGATTGCTGCGCATCTGATCCACGAGCCCTTCTTCGAAACTATCGGCTTTATTATTCAAATTTGTTGGATTCAGGGTTGCTTCTTTATATGAGAATGCGGCTTGCTGCTCATTCTGCTGGAAGATCTCAAAGACTTCTCTGGCCGCGGAGGCTGGTACAGTTTCCTGAATAAACTCCGCTTCTGTCTCAAAATCAACTGGCAAAAGCGGTTTAATGTGATCGCTGGTATAGCTGCGAACGGAGACCATAGTTTCGATGAGCATCACTCCCTGGGAGGTTATTTCGGCCTGCGCGCTCCTTTGGAGTACCTCCCACAAAACAAATCCACTAACAATAATGCCTCCCATAAAAACGACAGATAACAATAATGTGAATTTGGTCCCGAGTTTCAATTTCGTAATCATCACATATTTCACCTTTGACTCAACCTAGTATATTCGGCGGGAGGGAAATCAGACAAAACAAAGTATACATAGAGCGTGTGGTATTTATCAATGTCTACAAAAAAACGCACCCGCGTGGGTGCGTTTTCGTTCCGTGGTGGAGCTTTGGCTGTGTCAGTCATCACGGCCGTGATATTTAAACGAAACCTGCACTTTGGCGCGAAAGGCTTGCACCTTGCCGTCTTCCAGCGTCATATCCAGGTCGACAACTTCGGCGACGCGTAGATCGCGCAGGCTCTTCCCCGCCAAGTCGATGGCCGCTTGAGCCGCCTTCTCCCACGACTCGCTGCTGGTCCCGACTAGGGTGATAACTTTATAAACCTTCTCTGTCATGCTGTTCTCCTCTCACGCGACAGCTAAGCCCAATACCTTTCAAATAAGGGCCAAAGCTTGCCGGAAAGGTTGTCGGGGTTGGGGCCAGTGATAATGCTCCGGCTGTTTCAGGCGGAACTTTGACATCTTGCGTTTGACTACACGCGGGTTTGAACGGGCACGGCGGAGAGGCAGACGAACGTCAGCGATGTCATGCAACAAGCGGTCATAGAGTTGGCCGAGTTGGTCAACGGCCGTCTTTTGAAACTCGGCGAGCGTGTCGCGCACGAGTTCGAGTGCATGCACAAAGCTGAGTTGGTCGGGATCGAGACCGGTGCGTTGGGCAGCCGCATGCATCAGGAAGCGGATGATGAAGTGTGCGATGAGCAGGCCATACAGTTCCTGAATGACCCCGACCGGCTTGAGACTGCGCAGCGGGCGTCCGGCCAGACGTTGATGGGTGTCGACTTCATCGATGACCAATTCGATTTCCCAGCGTTCGTGATAAGCTCGCGCGAGTTCCAGGGCTGGGAAGGCTTCGGGGTTCAGCAAGGTGGTAACCAAGCGGTGCACTTCACCGTAACCGGGGAGTGCCGGGTCACTTATGGTGTATTCGACGATGCGCACCAGGAGGCGCTCGCCCCGCTTGCGGCGCTGGTAGTCGGAGGGGGTCAGGTAGGCGGTGTAGGAGCCATCTGGCAATGGACAGCGGGACATGGGCTGGAAATCGGCTCAAAATGTGTCCCCCGCGCTCCAAAACCATGCGCAGCATGTCATAATCATGAAACCCACGGTCCCACATCACCAACATGCCCATCTCGACCGAGCGCAACAGGCGAAAACCACCTATGCGCTCGCTGGTGTGGCAAGGCCAGAAGCCCGCATCGACAATCGTATGCGTGCCGCACTCGACCAGATACACCCCTTGCACCTGCGGAAAAGCGCTCTGGCCGCGCGGGCTGTGGTGCCGTCCAAAAGCCGCCGCATTCTCCGGCGTGTCAGCCACATCTTCAACCGTGCCATCGATGGCCATCAGGCGCAATCCAAAGAGGAACGCGCTGGCTGTCTCCGTCGTAGCTATCGGTCGACATACATGCCGAAACAAACGCACGACCGGTCGAGCACCCAGTTGATAGCGCCGATAGGTAATCGCACTGTCTTTCGGTACCGCGTATTCCGGATTGTTCCAGATGTACCGCAACCCCTGGGCGATCTTACGCATTACCCGCCCCAGAGAAGATTGCGTGTAGATGTTCATTGTGATGATTAAAAACACTGTCACGACCAGATTCAATTTGCGCTCGCGTTGCGTTTTCAAGCCTTCTGCCTCCAACGCTGCTTCGACCACATCTGGCGGAATAACCCGGCTCAGGCTTGTAAATGTCAGTTCCCGGCAAAACTTGCTCTCGATGTCAACCTCGCGTAATCTGTATCCCATCAGGTGGCCCCCTGGCATCTTGCGAATTTGTATATCTCACAAGTATGCCTCGGGTGCCACCTGTTTGCTTATTTGAAAGGTATTGCAGCTAAGCCGCAATCTCGATCAATGTTCCTGAAGTATAAACCATGGTGACATTCAAATACAGCCTTTCTCCACTCATAAGGACCATCTCCCTCCACCAGACGTACAGTTGCGCGGATCAAAGATTGTTTGGCGCTCTGGTAAAATCAGCGCCCCGAGAGGAGACGTACCCATGGATTTCAATTTATCGGAAGAGCATCGACAGGTGCAGATGCTTGTGCGTGATTTCGCGGCCAAAGAAGTCGCGCCGGTCGTCAGAGAAGCCGACCGCAAACAGGAGATGCCAGACTGGCTGTTGCCGCGCCTGGGTGAACTCGGTGTGCTGGGACTCTGTATCCCTGTTAAGTACGGCGGCCAAGGATTCGACTATATCTCGGTCGGCATAGCCTGCGAAGAACTCGAATACGTCGACAACGCAGCCCGCACTGCCCTCTCCGTGCACATCGGCCTCAACAGCATGGGACTGTTGCAGTGGGGCAACGAAGACCAGAAACAACGCTTCCTCGTTCCACAGGCGCGCGGCGAGAAATTTGGCATGTTCGGACTGACTGAACCGGGCGCGGGATCGGATGTGGCCGGGATGGCGAGCACTGCCCGACGTGAGGGGGATGAGTACATCATCAATGGCGAGAAAATGTGGATTTCGCTGGCGACGAAGGCGCACCACATCTTGTGGTTTGCCAAGACCGACTCGCAGGCCCAACCGGCACATGAGGGCATCAGCTGTTTCATCATCGAGACGGACCGGGCAGGTGTCACCACCGGCGACATCCACGGAAAACTGGGCATTCGCGGGGGCAGCACCGGCTGGGTGAACTGTCAGGACGTGCATGTGCCAGCTGCGAACCGGCTGGGAGAAGAAGGCGAAGGCTTCAAGATCTCGATGAGCTGCTTGGACAACGGGCGCTACACAGTCGGCTCGGGAGCGGTGGGGGTCATCCGCGCCTGTCTGGACGCGAGTGTGAACTATGCCAATGAGCGCCAGGCGTTTGGTCGTCCGATTGGGCGTTTCCAGTTGATTCAACAGAAGATCGCCTGGATGACGCGCGACTACGAGCTCGGACGCTTGATGTACTACAAGGTTGGCTGGCTGAAGAACCAGGGGCAGCGAAACACGCGCGAGACCTCATTGCTGAAGTGGTTCGCGACGGATGCCAGTCTGAAGGCGGCCAATGAGGCCATCCAAGTGCATGGCTCGTATGGCTACTCCGACGAGTACGATGTAGAGCGCTACATGCGCAATGCGCGATCAACGACGATCTACGAGGGTACGAGTGAAATCCACCAACTCATCCAGGGCGGCTATGCTCTCGGTCTGCGTACCGACAGCGAGTTGCGCTGTGAACTCCCCGCCTACAACGAAACCGACTGGATGGCCGAAGCTTGAGCGAAACGACCGAGGTCACTGAACCGCTCAGCGACCAGGAACTGCTCGAAAAGCGCGTGCGCAGCGGCTGGCTGCACATGATCGGCCTCGGCTGGGTGCTGCTATTGATTGTGGCCGTAGTGCTTGGTGTCGTGCAGATATCGCGCATACTCTCGGTGAACACGACGCTCGGTTACGAGATTGATTTTCCGGCGGGCTCTGTCACGCCCTTCGAATTGAACAGCACCTTCGAAGACCCCACTCCGCTCGATGAATCTGCGCGAGAGATTTCACCTGTTCCGATATTTTTGATTCATGATGCAGATGCCGGATTCTTGGCATTCCTGCAGCGTGACCCGGGCAGCGGCTGTGCAGTTATGTGGGTGGCCGCGGAAATTCAGTTTATCGATCCGTGTTCGGGCAGCGCATACAATTTGCGCGGCGAAAATATTTCGGGTCCTGCGCTGCGTGGCTTGGACCGCTTTCAGGTTTTCTCAGCAGGTAGAGATAAACTGAAAGTCAGCGTAAAGTTATTTTCTCTGGGTCCAGCTTCATCCGTCGGCGTAGACGGGTAAAGCCGACAACCCGGGCGCTCTTAAACGCTGCAGGCGACCCCCTCATACAAGACTCGTGTAATAATCGTTCCAGCGCCGTACTGCCGCTCCCAGTGTGTAATTTGCTGCGACCTGCACAATCAATTCCTGCCGCATCTTTTCCATCACTACTGCGTCCGACACACACGCGCTGATCGCCTGTGCGAATTCCGCTGGCCCGGCATCTTGCGAGACGAGGCGCACTCCCCCAGACCTGAGTTCGAGTGCTGCGCCGACAGGTGTGCTCACCGCAGGCAAGCCACAAGCTCCCGCTTCGAGTAAAGCCATACCCTGTGTTTCCACATGCGAGGCCTGCACAAAAAGATCGTGCTGCTGGTACAGGGCCTCCATATCTCGATAAGCAATCTGACCGGTGAAAGTCACATGCTTTTCAATGTTGAGTCGCACTGCTTCTGATTCCAAACTCGCGCGGAGCGGCCCTGTGCCCACAATCGTCAAGCTGGCAGCGGGAAACTCGGGCAACATTCCCACAAACGCTGACAACAAGAGGAGCTGATTCTTCACTGGCGTGAGCGCGCTGACATTGAGCAGGCGGGGTTGCGCTGCATTGAATGCGGGTGCCCCCACTCGAGGCTTAAAATGTCCGCTATCGACTCCGTACGGCATCCGCAGAATTCGCTCGTGGAAGCGCGGCGGCAATGTGCTGCGGATACGGGCCAGATGTTGATATGAGAGCCCACTTATCCGGCTTGCGTGTCGCATCGCCCAGCCGCTCAGCCAGCGCCGATGCCAAAAGCGCCCGTGACCGTAGTCAATATCCGGGCGGTGTTCCAACTCTCCAGCGACGACAGAAATGATTAGTGGCACAGCGTGCAGTTGCCGCCTCGCCAGCGCGCCCACAACTCCGGGCTCATACGCCCAGAACGCGTGCAAACAATCGAACGGGGCACGTGCATGCTCGCGCAAAATTGCCGACAGGATTGTGCGCCAAAGGCGCGGGCTGGCCAGCCCATTGGCGCGATGACCGGCGAAGGCATGTACTCGCGCGCCCCATAACGAAAAGCGGCCTTCGTTGTGGGGATAGCGCAACGCAAATATGTGGATTTCGTGATCGCGCGCTAAGGCGCGAGTGAGATTGTCGAGTGCGGGCGTAGCCCAGTCCTGCTCGTTCTCGCTAAAGCCAGGCACAATGAAAGCCAGCTTCATCCGGAGGGGCACGCCCCTATCCGGGCCAGGGAATAACGTCCGGATTCGCCGAGCGCAGCCAGTCCGGGATTCGCTTCCAGCCAGAGCAAGTTAACTTCCAGCGGGAGTCCGACCCACTGACTCTGGATGTTGGCCTTATCCACGTATAAGTAGGCAGTTGTGCGCTCGCAGACGAGCGCAGCCAGGCTCTCAGGCGTCTCACGATATATTTCAACCACATCAAAGTCGGTATAGTGCTGCAATGTGAGCGTCAGTCCAAAGCTGAGTAGTGTCGCGTCGGATGGTGCGTTTTGCTGCAGCCAGACTGTATCGGAAAGTTCAGTGCTTTTGATGTCAAGAAAGTCTCCAACGCCACGCGCCCCGTAGCCAAGCATTGCAAGTACGGCGGTTGCAAATACGATGGCAAATATCGGCCGCAGCCCATGCAGGCGAAAATTCCCCAACCAGTTCGAACCCAGCCCGAGCAGAATTATAAGCGGCGCGAAATAGGCCAAACCGATTCGAAAATTTTGATACGGCACGCCCGCAAGAAAGATGTACATGACGAGTGGCCAGCCCGCGAGCAGGAGGAGTTCTCTGCGCCGCCGGAGCGTCCACAGCCCGAGCGGGATCAGCGGTGCGAGCCAGGGAGCCAGGTAAAAAGGATGCAAAGCCGGAGCGAGATAGTAGATACCCACAGGACGAGAATATTCAAAATAACCATCGATTGTGTTGAACGCATTAAGGAACGCGTTTGTCGGACTCCAATCGATCAGCCAACCATGCCCCACGAGTGGTGCTGGAAAACGCGCTGTGATTACGAACTGAGCAACGAGGATGCCGAGGGCGACGGCGGCGGCCACGAGCGCACTGCTCGCAATGCCATGTCGTTCGACACGCCAGCGGCGCCGCGTGACGAGAAACCAGTACAGCAACCAAACCGGAACGAGCAGCACATATATCCAGCGCGTGACAACGGTCAGCGCGAGCGCGCCGGCAGCCAACGGCAGCCACGGCATCGCGAACTGCCGTCCGTAGCGCAGCAGTGCCCACAGGCTGAGCGTCGCAAGGCAGACGGCTGCCGCGTCCGCCATGACCACCAGCGAAGACTGCCAGAGCTGGCCGGACACGGCGAGCAATACTCCGGCAACGAGTCCCGCGCGCTTTCCTCCGATAGGATCGTCGCGCAACAGTTCTCGGCAATTGGCGTATGCCAGAGGGGCGACCGCGCTCCCAGCTAGCAGGCTGACGATCTGTGCGCCAAATGCTTGACCGCTGGCCAGGCCGATGAACGGTGCAGCGAGGGCCGGGTATCCCAGCGGCCAATAGTATGGCCCGCGCAAACCCTCTCCAGCGGCCAGGAAAGCCCACATTTCGCGCGCATATTTTAGATATTCGTAGGCATCTTGACCGTACAGCCCGTCAAAGTGCATGATGATTATCGTGCCTATGCGCAAAGAGAGCGCGATGGCAAAGAGTGCCAACGGCGCGGCAGGTTTTTTCAATTCGTATTTCTTCAGCGCTGCTTGTATTCCGCCACCAGTTCAGCCGTCAGGCGCAAATACAGATCACCGTAGGAGTTGCCGGGTTCGATCTGTGACCCTTCCACCCACTCGTTGAAGGAGTTGACCAACAGCAGGTCGGGATTGGTGTACTTGACCGCGTCAAAGGTCTCACGATAGTACGCACCCTCATCCCGGTCGATGGCGAAAGACGGGGAAGGCTCGCGCAAGTCGGGCTGGTTCCAGTTAGTGTCGTCCCAGCCGGGCTGGATGGTGGCGATCCACAACTTGGGTTCGCCTGTCTGGCGAGCATAGTAACGCGTCCAGCCTGCCCACGCAGGGGCATTATTGTGCAAGATCGGGCAGCAGGCGTGATCGATCTTGAAGATAAACAGTCCGTCGAAGACGGTCAAATAACTGGGGTCTAATCCCTCGGCAATCCAGATGGACTGATGCTCCGGGTCGACCTCCGCGCGGATCTTGCTCCACACGACGACCGGGTTTTGGGGCAGCGGCACGCGCGGCATGTCGGAGAAGAAGATGAGTGGCTTGCCATTGATGCGCAGATAGTTGGGATCGTCGCGAAAAAGCTTCAAGATGAAGCTGAGGTTGCCGACCACATCCTCATACGTGACGCCGGGGATAATATGGCCCTGGAAGTTGATCGCGCTGTGGAAGTTCCGCCCGCGCGAGATTTCCAGCAGCCTGAAGAAATTGGCGCTGGTCTGATCGGCGGCATGCCACCAGTACACCACGAAGCCGTCGAGACCGGCCTGCTGCGCCCAGTTGATGTGCCGGTCGATGGCCTCCGACTGCAACGACAGATAAGGGATGACAGGTGTATCCCATGTCACCCCCTGATACCAGATATCGCCGCCATACCACGTAAAATAGTTTGCCAGCGCAAGTCGTTCGCCCCCCAGCACATTTGTGCGCGCCACCGCAGGCACGACCGGTGCGGGCGATTGAGTCACAGTGGGAGTCGAACTCGCACTTTCACCTGCTCCGGCGGGAAGGACGATTTGCTGGCCGGGCTGCAGCACGAGTGAGTCGAGTGCTGCATTGGCCTGCTGTAATGCTTCCACGCTGATGCCGTTGCGTTGCGCGATGCGCGCCCAACTGTCGCCGGATTGCACCGTGTACCTGTTTTGCTGAACAACAGGCGCGGCCGAGCTGCTTACCTCGACGACGAGGGTGCCAGCTGGAATTGTCAGTGTCTGCCCCACCTGCAGGATATGCGACGACAGGTTGTTCACTTCTTCCAGTGCTGCGATGGTCGTGTCGCAAAGCTCGGCTATGCGTGCCAGGCTGTCGCCGGGTTCCACGAGATAGGTTGCATTGCAGGCAGCGCGAACCGGCGTTGCGGAGAAGGCCAGCAGCAAAACGCTAATGGCCAGAATTTTGATGGGTTGCTTGTGGCGAGTCAGGATGCGCAATTGTACGTGAGATTCCGATTTCGTTCTGGAAGACGAGTAGCCCCCATAGCAACAGGGCCCCGTACAAACGGGGATAGGCCAAGAATGCCAGCAGGCCGTTGGCGAGTTGCGGTGATTGATACGGCAATGGGAGAGCGATTAGTGCGATCGCCATCACGAGAAGCCCTTTCCAAATCACGTCATTCCTCGGGAACTTCGTTCCCGAGGAATCCCCAATACCGGCATCGCTGAAGAGATTCCTCGCTTCACTCGCCCCGTCCAGTGGCCGGGGCCACTGGGGAATGACAAGTTGAAGTCGCGCCAGCGCAATCATCACAGGCAAGATCATCACGATATATTGATGCTGCTCGGCGAACGGGACTATCGAAACACTCGCAACCGTGGCGGCAGCAAAACCGATGTCGATGGGCAGCCGCCGCGCGAAGAGTAACGTCACGCCGACAATCGCAAGAATATCCAGTGCGGTGAAGAGCGCTGCGCCGAACGGCCAGTCCAAGATGGGCGCAGGATTGAACACCGGATCGCCGCGCAGCAGTTGTGCCCAGAATCCGGGCAACGATTGATAAGCAGTGGAAGCGACTGTCGGAGATTGCGCCGCGCGAGGCAACGTCTCGAAGAAGAACGCCCGCCAAGCGTCGAGTGAAATAAACGGCATGCTCAGTGCAACGACCGCTAGCGAGATGCCAGCCGCCCACGCCAGGGCACGCCACCGTCCCAGGAAGAGCACAAACAGCCATAGCGGCGCGCCGGCGAGTTTGAGCACCAACGCAAATGCCAACCCCATCCCGACCAACCAGTCGCGCCCCGACCGCAATCCCAGCCAGACGAGTATGTACAGCAAGAGCACGACGACGTAGGCCTGCCCGAGTCGGAACTGTGCGATGGTCGGCGCGCCGAGTAAGCCCAACGCGACTCCCAAGAGTAGCGACCCGGAGCGGAGACGCAGGGTGTAGGCGATCAACACCAGCGCACCGCCGAGGCCAATTGCATTCAGCCAAGTACCCACCACGCGCGCAGTCTCATGTGGCAAGCCGGCCACGCGCAGCGCCAGCAGCGCCATTGTTGGCGGGTTGGCGTTAAAGATGTCGCTGGCCGCGCCGTCAGTAGCGGTTTCAGTCTGCGCACGGAACCAGGCATCGTCGTAAATGCGGGCGTCAAGCCCCTCTTCAACGAGCAGCCGGCTGGCAGTGTAGTACGCAGCGAAGCTGTGGGTACTTTTTTGCGCTGCCGGCCAGACGACTCCCGCCAGAAAGATCGCAACCAGAATTATGAGTGCGGCAGAGGATAAACGAGCGCTCATTGCACAGACCAGCCAAGGAAGCTCGGATCAAGTAGAAGCCTGCGCAGCCGCCGGTGAATCCAGGACGGAACGGACTTCTCCGTTTCGTCCACACCCAAGCGCATTGGACTGCGCATCAGATCTGCAAAGCCGGCAGTGGCTAGGCGCGCCTCGCCCCCCACCATCACAAGCTGCAGGTCCGAACGGATCGACGCGAGTAGAACTTTGGCAGGCGAGTCCGCCAGAGCTGGCAGCACGACCAAGTCGGCGCGCGCCCCAACGTCAACACACCCTACCCTCTCCAATTGCAGCATCTGCGCCGGATTTTTCGTCACCATCTCCAACAGATCGTCCGGGCCGGCATAGCGCTGCGCACAGCGCAGTTCAGCCAATAAATCCGACGAACCAGACAAAGTGGAATCACTGCCGAGAGCAACGCGGGGAAAGTCGTGCACGCTAGCAGTCGTACCGAACAAGAATTCGTTCGAGGCCGGACACCAGACCAGGCCCGCTACCTGTGCACGCTCATTGGCGCGCACTCCCACACCATGCACAATAACGCTATTCGGCTGTAGCAGATCAAGTTCACGAAGGCTCGGAATTTCTAGCGCCGCTTGTTCATCCGTCCCTTCCGCTGCGTGAATGATCCAGGGACGGTCGGCGCGGAAGGTATCTCGCAGTGCAACTCCTGTACGGCCGGAGCCGACATACAAAGAGTGCGCCCAGGCATAGCGCTGCACCACGCGCACCGGGAAGCGCGACGGCCACCAGGATCGCAACTGTCGATAGAGCGCATTGTGGTGACAAACCGTTGTGACCCCGGAGAGCAGCTGCTTCATCCCACCGATCCACAAGCGATCACTAAGTAGCACGGCCAGCGCGTGCGAAACGCGCTTGTCCGTCTCGAAGCGGTCCCGGAAATCGTCGAACCATTCTGTGGAATTGTTGTATTGGGCGCGAAATTTAAGACGAGGGAAATTATTTAGCTCCAGGTGATCATGGGCATTGATCAATCCCGGTAGAACAAAAGCGTCGTCGAGATCGACAACGCGGTCTCGACGGCGCGGCTTTTCATCGATAGCGACAACTATGTCGCCTGCGATACGGAGCGTGGTGGCTATGCCGGTGGGGGTATGAATGCGTCCATTGACGAATGTAAGTGCCATAAGCCAGTAACCAGTGTGCACTGATTACTGTTCACTGACAACTGGCTACTGAACAACGGCCGTTGATATAGAGTAGACGGGCGGGAGCGTATCAGAGAGCACCGCCCAGGTGTCGCCTTCATTGCGGCTGTAGTAGGCCGTGCCGGTGGTGGTGGCGAAATACACCCCTGCCGGATCGCACGCATCGGTGTGCAACGCCTCACGATAAATCGCGAGGTAGGCGTCCTCCTGCGGCAGGCCCTTCGTGAGAGGCTCCCACTGTTCGCCACCATCTCGCGAGCGGTAGACGCGTAGCTTGCCGTCCGGGGTATAGCGGAATTCGTCGCTCACTTGCGGGATCACCCAGATGGTGCGCTCTTGTCGGGGGTGCATGGCGATGGGAAAACCAAAGGTGGCCGGTAGCCGTTCGCTGCCGATGTCATCCCAGTGATCTCCGCCATCAACTGAACGGTAAACGCCACAATGATTCTGTTGAAAAAGAATGTTTGGGTCTTCCGGACTCAACACCAGATGGTGGCAACACTGGCCGACTTCGGGATATTTATCCGGCAGGAAATCGGCACGCACGCCGTCGTTCTTCGGTTGCCAGGTTTCACCGCCATCGTCGGAGCGGAATACGCCCGCAGCCGAGATGCCAACAAACATGCGATCCGCATTGGTGGGATCCGGCACAATGGTGTGTACCATCATTCCGCCGGCTCCTGGCGACCACTTCTCACGGGTCGGGTGATTGTTGATTCCCCTAACCTCGTGCCAGGTCTTGCCAGAGTCTTCCGACTTAAAGAGTCCGCCCGGATCAACACCCGCCCAGACGACTCCCAGTCGGTCGGCATGCCCGGGTTGCACACACCAAACGCGCGCCACTTTGTTTTCATCGTCCTCACCAAAACGCGGCCCCACGGCCATTTCCCAGTTCTGACCCATATCGCTTGAACGCTGCACAATGGCGCCATAGACAGCATGATCGAAAGCGGCATACAGCATGCCATCGCGGGGATCGTAGGTTACATCGTGGACACCCCAGCCGGGGAACTGCGGGCCTTCCACTTCCCAAGATTGCCGTTCAGCATTGCTCTTGAAGATGAATAGACCCTTGCGGGTTCCGGCGAATACGACTACTTGTTCAGCCATTATTTATTTCTCTCCCTTTCTGTGGCATGTACTTAAATCCGGCGTTTGGCTGCTACCAAGGCGAGACACTATAATATGCGAACATGCGTTCTAAGTCAAATCAGTCAGGCGTAAATTTCACGAATGCCGTTAAGAGAAGACACAGCAATCCCTGTGTATCTCTCATGAAGCACTTCTTCCAGCATAGTGGTTTGGTTGGAAACCTACCTGCCGCTCAGGTTGCGATTACCCAGCGGGCACCCGTCAATTTGACCAGCTCCTCCACCGCCAGCCGCACTTCCAGGCCACGCTGACCCGCGCTGATGTAAATATCGTCAAGTGCCCGCGCGCGCTTATCGAGGCAGACATCAAATCCTCGGTTGAGCAAGGCCAATGGAGAAATACCCCCTGTCTGCAAACCGGTGAGCTGTTCAGCCTCCGCTTGCGTGGGCAGCTGCAGCTTCTTCTCTCCGAGGTCGGCGGCAAGGGATTTCAGATCGACCGCGTGCGTAGCAGGCACCAGCACCAGTAGAGCTCGACCTCTTGGGCGCTTCACAACAATTGTTTTAAAGACGCTTGACAGAGGCACCCCAAGCAATTCGGCTGCCGATTGGGCGGAGAGTTTCTCCGGGGGCAGCTCGAAAACTGTGTGTGAGATTTTCCGTTTGGTGAGCAGACGTGTGGCGTTATTGCGGGTGGGCACGGGCTATCCGCAGATGACAATAATTGGGAAGGGCTTACTTATCTAAATATCGGGCAGGGTCAAAGGATGTTGGAATCTGAATCCCCTCTCGACCCATGATCTGATCGGCGAGGGCCCTGGGAACAGCCTGTGAATAGCACATGCCGTGGCCGCTGAAGCCGGTCATCAGCCACAGGCCAGTTCGATTGGGCCACTCCCCGACCAATGGGATCATGTCCGGGGTGAAGCCCATATTGCCGGTCCAAACGTGCTCGATTTTGAGATCGGCTGTGGCTGGAAAATAGCGTGGCAAGGCCTGCTTAAGCGCTTCGACGACTTCGGGCACCAATGGAGCTACGTTCTCGCCGGGCAGCGGATGATGACCAATCTCCATATCGGCGCGTACATCGCGCGCCCCGCCGAAGAGCAACTGGCCGTTTTCAAGTTGCCGTCCGTACGCAAAACCGTTTTCGGCACTCCAGGAATTCATGCGCCAGTTTGCGGGGGAGGTCACGGCGACATGACCGCGTGTGGGCGTGATGATGGATTCAAGTTCGGAGAAGAGATCGGCCGACCAGGCGTTCAGAGCCAGAACAACTTGATTGGCGGGTATTGTTGTGCGCGCCGTACGGATGGCCCAGCCGCTGCCGTTTGTCTCGACACTCTGCACAGGCGTGGAGAATGCAAAGCTTGCTCCGCGGAGCGAAGCGGCCCGCGCGATGCCGTAGGTGTAGCGCGCCGAGTGAACGCGACCCGTATTCGGGCGCACCAGTGCGCCCACAAACTGCGGTCCAACCTCGGTGCCCACAGCGCGGGCCAAGGCCTCCCCCTCTACCCACTGCGCGTCGACATCGGCTTCCCGCAGAGCTGCAACAGTATTCTGGAGCACCTCCACATCGGCAGCGTCCGACGCAAAGCGAATGTGCGCCACCTCTTCAAATCCGACATCAAGTTCTTCCGTGGAAAGCACTTCGCGTA
The DNA here is from genome assembly GCA_965248775.1 of Anaerolineales bacterium. GTDB lineage: Bacteria > Chloroflexota > Anaerolineae > Anaerolineales > JBHHUI01 > JBHHUI01. The sequence goes on along the minus strand of OZ252150.1, from coordinate 5,659,845 downwards.
CCAGGCGATGGTTCCATTGTGTAAAGGCATAGATCGCATGCGCCTGATTAACTCCGAAGCGTTTAATATCTTCGCCAAAGAGAAAGCTGGAACCCTGCACCATCAGGCCACCGTTGCGACCCGTAGCGCCCATCGCGGGAGAGGGGTTGCGCTCGATCACGAGCGGCTTGCGACCGGCCCGTGCCAGCCAATAAGCCAAGGCCGCCCCCATCACACCCGCGCCGACAATAGCGATGTCGGCATACGAGGGCAGCGGAAGCTGATCCAGTTCCCAGGCTGGAACAGTTTTCAACCAGTATGAATTATTCCTTCCAGTCAATGCTTTTCTCCAGCCGCGCAACCAATGCTACGGGAGCTTCCCCTTGTTTCAATCTCGGTTCGCGCAGTGCGACGAAACGCAACTGCGCCGCCTGCGCTGCAGCGAAATGATCGGCGATGAGATGCGCATAGCATTCCACCGCGAACGTTTTACCGTCTGAAGTTTGGAATGTACGTTGCCAGCCAAGAAAGTGTCCCAGCGGATGAAAGCTCGAATAAACCAGCGCGCCATCCACTTTCAGTACCCGCGCCGCTTCCGCGAATGCAGCGTTGAGATCGTACACATGGCCGATGGTCAGTCCGGAAACGATCACATCAAACGTGTCCGCCAGAAATGGGATCGCCAGCCAATCGGCCTGCGCAACGTGTCCCGCATGCACTGCTTGGCCCGCACGGAGCATCGCGTGAGACAAGTCTACACCGAATGCAAAAGCCGCGCCGCTCTCACGCAGTACCCGCGTGTAACGACCGCTGCCACAACCGAGGTCGAGCACCCGTTTGCCGCGCACATCCGGCAAGAGTGAAAGCATCGCATCCTGCTCCACCTCCATCAACGCGTTGTGCGCCCGCGCTGGATAGTTTTCCGCCCATTTGGCATAGCCAGACTGCGTGTCCAGCGTTCTAATCCCGCGCTGCAGTAGCCCTCGCAATCGGGAGATTATCCTCACAGGGATGCGTCTACTCCTTCACTGCCGCGCGCCGATACGGTATGATCCCCCGGCCATTTCATGTCAGCTTCCTCCAAATCTCGCCTACCAATTCTCCTCCTGGTAAGTGCCTGCCTTTTCGGGCTGGCTGCACGCTATGTGCTGCTCGGCAGCGTGCCACCCAAACTATGGTACGACGAAGCCTGGTTTGTCAATACCGCTCGCGACGTGCTCGAGCTGCGCACCTTCCCGATCTATTTCGACAACTTCGGCGCAGGCGTCCATCCGCTGCATGTCTACCTGACCGCCGCAATGGCGCTGCTCGTCGGAATAACGCCACTGACCGGACGCTTGGTGACGGCTCTCTCAGGCGCGCTCACCATCCCACTTACTTATCTTGCCTGTCGCGATCTGCTCGGCAGATTGCTCCCGGAAAACCAGAAGCGCACCTTCGCCGCCATTGCTGCCCTGCTTCAGGCCGGGTTATTCTGGAACATAATGCTGAGCCGGTTGGGCACAGAGATCATCCACGTGCAGTTGTTCGCAATCCCGGCCTTCCATCTATTCTGGATTGGATTACAGCGTGGACGGGTACGCTGGTTTGTTGCCTCGGGCGCCATCATCGGCGCTGCCCAATACATCAGTCCCAATGCTCGCTTTCTCCCGATCACTGCCATTTTGATCTCTCTTGGGATGATCCTGCTGCACCCGACGCAGCGCAAACGGACGCTGAGCGGCCTGCTATTGGCGGGGTTGGCCGCAATGCTGGTATTTGCTCCGCTCGGGTTGCACTTCCTGCAAAACCCGGCCGACTTTTGGGGCCGCGCGGCCACGGTAACCGCAGGCACCTTCGGCGGGGACAATCTGCCCCTGGCGTTGCTGCGCAACCTCGGCAACACCTTACTCGGGATCAGCATCCGTGGCGACACAATGATCCGTCACAACCTGCCCGGACGGCCCAACTTCGATCCGTTGCTGTCGATCTTTTTCTGGATCGGTGTGGTCGTGCTCGCGAAACGCTCAAGGCAGGATAGTGGTGCGCTGCTGATTCTGGGCTGGGCAATCGGCCTGACTCTCACGACAGTCTTCAGCGATGGCGCACCGATTTTCACGCGTAGTCTGGGGGCAGCCCCGGCGATGGTGATGATCGTGGCCGCCGGTTTGTTCGCTGCACATGCCTGGTTACAGCAACATGTCCGACCTCGGTTGGCAGGGGCCGTTTTGGCGATCGCGATCGCAGTGTCACTGTTTTGGAACGCCTTCGATTACTTCGTGCGCTTTGCCAACCATCCAGACACGTTTGACGGGTTCACCGCCGGTGAGTATGAAATAGCCGCCGCCGCCCGCCGCCTGGCCGAAACCGATGCTGTCTATCTTTCGCCGTGGAACAGCGACTCGGACGCGCAGAACCACAGACTGCTTTTACGCGACACAACAGTGCGCGGGTTCAATACCGTTCAATGCCAGATGTATTTTCCTGAACGCACCAATCATTTTCTGGTAGAAACGATCAACGATTATCACGGTACTGCACGTCTGAAAGGCCGCTTCCCCTTCGGCAGTGTGACAGAGACCCTCGAACACTACCCACGCACCGAAGTGTTTACTGTACCGCCCGATAACAAGGTAGAGATGGCGATCCCAATTCAGGCTGACTTCGGAGCCGACATTGCTCTTGTGGGTGCATCCGTCTGGCCGAGCGCAGCGACTCGCGGCGAGACGCTCTCTGTGACATTGGCATGGCGGGCTCGCGCTGCACTAGAGGCCGACCTGATCGCCCTGGTGCATATCGCGACTGACGCAATTGCAGTTCCAGTTGTAGGCCACGACTCAGTGCCCTGCAGCGGCACATACCCGACAAGCGCGTGGCGCGCCGGAGAAGTCGTCTTCGACAGCCATGACATTCAACTCCCGAAAGAATTAACGGCAGGAACGTATCGAATATACGTTGGTTTGTATTCATGGCCGGAGCTGGTGCGTCTTCCGCCGAAGGCCGGCGGCACACCGGATGGCAGACTCGAGATTCGATCGTTTAATATTGGGGCTGAATGAGTTAAATAATTCGTTTCAGACACTGAATTTCGGCGCTTATTCTGATGCACTATGTTCGCAAATCCATAGGTCAGAACGGATCAGCTAGTTATTCGCGCACGCCAACCTGCTAAATCCTATTTCAACTGCCGATTCAATCGGTGGGACTCTCACGCACGCTTTGACTGATCCCCGCAACATGGCGCTCAATTATTTCTATTGCCCGTGCCAAACCATCTTCGGCGCGGATTTTTTCTCCCAATTCGGTGGCATGGGCGCGAATCATAGAATCCGTCACAGCAATTTGAATCGCTTCAGCTAATTTCTCAGCAGTGAGTTGTTTGATGCCGGGGACGCGCGGGCCTACACCTAGCTTTATCACGCGCTCAGCCCACACCACCTGGTCGTTTTTCGCAAGTGGTGTGATTATGTTCGGTATACCCGCACGCAGGCCCGCGCCTGTAGTGCCGGCACCGCCATGATGAACGACCGCCGCCATGCGCGGGAACAGCCACGCATGCGGAACGTCGTTTACGAAAAATATGTCTGGAGATGAGGCAAGATCCATGATACCGCCCCAACCCCCTGACAACACGCCACGCTGTCCGCTCAGTTGCAGCGCGCGCAACGCGAGTTGGGTCTGGCGTTCCGGGTCTTCATGGGTCATACTTCCAAAGCCCATGTATATCGGCGGCGAGCCGGTGTCCAAAAAATGCAGCAACTCGGTAGAGGGGGCCCAATCCGGCTGCGACTCCAAAAACCAATAGCCTGTGATGTGCTGATCGTTTTCCCAATCGGTAGGCCGTGAAATGACGTGAGGGCTAAAGCCATAAAGCCAGGGTGTACCCAAACTTCGGCTATACACCATCAATTCATCATACGAGCGCCACGGTCGCAATCCCAATTTTTTGCGCAAATGTTTCGTCATCGGCTTGCCCATTGCGCTCCAGAGCAGGCGGTGCCCGAGCTTATACGTGAAGTAGTTATAGCCCGCGCCCAGTGAGAAATGCAGCTCACTCAGGAAAAACGATGGAAATGCGCGGGTGGGTGCGAAAGGGACGGGAACGGCGAAGACCGCCGGAATGCCCTGCTTATTGGCCGCTTCCAAAGCCCCGGTACCCGTGGGACTTTGGATGACACAATCTGCATCCTGGATTGCGGCCCACACATCATCTTGCGCTTCGACGCCCTGACTCATAATGTCCCGTAGCAGCCGAATCTGGCGGATCAGGTTTTTGCTTCTGATGATGGCTAGTGCCTCTGGCGTTTGCATAAACTCCTGCATGTTGAAGCGCGCCGGGGCCGTGTTCACGCCATACGCTTGAATCCACTCTGTATAGCTGTGAGAAGCCGCGAGTGTGACGCGATGCCCCACGCTTTGCAAACCGACTGCCAGCGCCAAATACGGTTGAACATCGCCTCTTGTGCCGAAAGTTGAGATGAGGAATTTCATAGTTGTGGCACTCTATATAGTTGTTATAAATTTACAGAGTGCAGGTGTGTCGGAGTGTTCCCAAACATAGGCGTGTAACAGTTTGGCGCTCCGCGCCAAACTACTGTGCCTTTATTTTTAAGTTTCGTGTAGTTCAACTGAGTTGCACTAGCGAAGATCGGGCTAAGCACTCACGCCTAGCAATGAATGAATACTTTTCGGTTGCCGTGCCAGTTTGCGCAATTTGGTTTCGGTCTGTGCCCACTTGATGCGATGGTATGGAATACTGGCGACCTTGCGCACTAGTTGTGGTCGCCAGTGCGCCGGCCGCAACACACTCTCTCGCACTAGCTCCCAAGCCTTACGCAATCGAAACTCGTGATGCACCCGGCGGTGCAATACCCGATAAAATTCGGGTGCATAGGTGCCTTCATATAAAAGAGCCAGATCGTTGCTATCCGTCCAGTTCTGTTTCTCGCCAAGCTGATCGTAAACCCGCTCGTAGAACTTGGTGCCGGGCAATGGGTACGAGACCGAAATACCGATATCGTCCGGCCGGGCCGCGCGAATCATTTTGAGGGTCAGGTCAATGTCTTCAAATGTTTCACCTGAATACCCGAATTGTATGAAAAAACCCACCTGAATTTCATTTTCATGCAGGAGCCGGGTGGCGGTGTAAATCTCATCCACTGTCTGACCTTTGTCCATCGCATCCAGAATTCGTTGCGAGCCAGACTCCGCCCCCATCCACACGATCTTGCATCCGGCGGCGGCCAGTGCTTTGGCAGTAGTCGGAGTCACGAGATCGGCGCGCTGCAAACACTTGAAGGGAACCTTGACCCCGCGTTGTCGGAGTTCCTCCGCGAAGCGCTCCAACCAGTGTGGCTTAAGGCCTAAAATGTCGTCGGCAAACCAGAGCCTGCCAGGCTGGAAATTGTCATGGAGCCACTTCACTTCGTCAGCCACATTTTCAGGCGAGCGCGCGTTATAACGTTGCCCATAGATCGGCTTCGCACACCAATTGCAGGAGTATGGACAACCACGTGTTGTAACGAGGTTCATCGAATAATGGCCGTGCCGTTCGTACCAAACTTGTTTGTAGTGTGGGATGTCCACCAAATCCCACGCCGGGAAGGCGAATTTATCTACGTCGCGCTCAAATGCTCGCGGGAGCGTGCGTGTGATCGCACCAGCTGCATTCGGCCAGGCCAAGCCCCGAATCAAATCGAGACCATTTTGTGGTTGCTCCGTGAGTGCGCCGAGCAGTTCGACGAGCGTGTTTTCACCCTCGCCCAGCAGTGCATAGTCCACTCCATGAGCAAAATACGCCTCAAGCTGATCGGTGGCATCAGAGCCGCACACGATGACCGCCTCGACGAAGTCACGTTCCTTCGCCATCTGTGACATCTCGAACGCGGCTTCCCGCATGTTGAGCAGGCACATCTTGCTTAGATAATTGAAGTTGTCTTCATATATGAAGGCGAAGCGCGGACGATACTTGTCAAGGGCAGCCGCCCATGCCTGTGTGTTTTCGGCGAGCATGGCATCAAAAAGCGCCACAGAATAACCTGCCTGCCGTGCGGCGCTGGCAGCATACAACGAGCCAAGCGGTGGAAAAGGCTGCAACGCGTCCCAAAGTTTGGAGTCGAAACGCAGGTAGTAGCTCTGACCAAAGAGCGCGTCTACCGATTTCGAATTAGGGTTTGTGGAACGCGGGTTGGCCATGGTTTACGACTTAATCAGGAAACGGATTGCCCAAAACCAGTTCGCGCGCCGACTTATGCATTGAACACACACAACGAGTGCATTCATGCCGGCGGCCAGTACGGATTGTGCGGCGTAGGTCGACAAACTCTGCCGTGTTCAGGCGTTCCCTGAGGGGAGCACCGTTCTGTGACTTGGGCCCAGAGATGAAATAACACGGTTGCAGATTCCCATCCGCTCCGATAACCGCGGAAAAGCGTGGGGCGTTGCAAACCGGAGAGATGTAATTTGAGACCCCCTCGGTTTCTGAACCCTCTGTCGCGTGAAGCAAAGCGGCAAAGTAGGCGTGCAGGTTCCGCAATTTGGCTGGCGATTCGGCGATGAAGCCGGAGGCGAAGTCCGGCTCGAACTCGCTCTCGAGTTCATCCAACACGGCGGCGAAGTCCGGCAGGTCTTCGGCAGTGAGTGCCATCGTTCGGTTATAGTCTTCGGCGCGTGCAAAGGCGATGTGCGTGCTGACATCGACTGCGAGGAACGAAATCTGATCCACACCGATTTTGTGTGCCAGCCGAACAATTGCTGGCAGTTCGCGATAGTTTCCGCGCTGTACAGTCGTACGGAACGAAGTGGGCACGCCCAACTCTGTCAATGAGCGCGCGCCAGCAATAACTTTGTCGAAGGCGGCAACACCCCGTATCGACTCGTATGTTTCCGCCGTAGCCCCATCCAGACTGATCGTCACCTGATCGACAACAGCAGCCATCTGTTCGGCCTCGCGCGCCAGTGCCAGCCCGGCGGTGAGCAGCCAGACCTTCATGCCAACTGAGCGGAAAATTGCAGCGATGCTCTCCCATTCGGGATGTAGCAGCGGCTCGCCGCCCGAGAGCAACACAGCCGAAGTCCCCATCCCAACCAACTCAGCAGCCAGAGAGCGCGCCCGCGCTACAGGCATATTCGTGCGCCCGAACTGCCAGTAGTCACACGTCACGCAGCGCGAGTTACAGCGGTCGGTGACATATACAATCGCCAACGGCAAAGTCGCGATACGATCACCTGTCAGATTGATGAGCATGCGGGGGTTCATGAATGTGCTCTCACGGAAATCATTCTACACAAGCATTGAACCCGTGACAATGAGATTAGTTGTTGACGATAGCTTCCCGCGCCGCAGCAAGCTGATCGCGCAAGGCCTGAGGTGAAGTTCCGCCGCGCTGCCCTCGGCTCGCCAACGACGACTCAAAATCGAAGACGGCACTGACATCGGCATCGAACTGTGCACTGATGGATTGCAATTCGTCGAGTGACAATTCGGAGATTTGAAGTGCACGCGATTCGGCAAACCGTACAACTTCCCCGACGAGTTGGTGTGCTTCGCGGAAGGGCATCCCCTTACGGACGAGATAATCTGCAAGGTCAGTGGCGAGCATGGCAGGTTCGAGTTGCGCTGCCATTTTTTCGGTCTGCACTGTCAGGGTGCGGAGGAGGCTCGCCATCACTGGTAATGCCACTGAGAGGGTATCAAAAGCATCGAAGACCGGTTCTTTGTCTTCCTGTAGATCTTTGTCGTAAGAAGATGGCAATCCTTTTAGAGTCGCGAGCATTCCCGTCAGGTGACCAATCAAACGACCAGACTTGCCGCGTGTCAGTTCCAAGGTGTCGGGGTTTTTCTTTTGCGGCATCAGGCTGCTGCCGGTGCTGTAAGCGTCATCTAAGCGCACGAAGCCGAACTCCGTACTGCTGAAGAGGATTAACTGCTCTGAGAGACGACTCAGATGAACTCCCAGCAAGGCAGCGTTGAATAAAAATTCGGCCACAAAGTCGCGATCCGACACGGCATCAAGGCTGTTCTCCGACACCCGATCAAAACCAAGCTCGGCTGCTAATGCTTCCCTATAAATGGGGAATGCCGTGCCGGCGAGCGCCGCCGAGCCTAGCGGCAACACCGCAGCTGTTGTCCGAGCCTGTGCGATGCGCTCTCCATCGCGAACGAGCGGCCAGAAATGCGAGAGTACCCAGTGGCCCCAGGTAACCGGCTGCGCGTGTTGCATATGTGTGTAGCCTGGCAGAGGAGTTTCCAATTGCGCTGCGGCACTCTCAATGAGGGCGTGTTGCAGTTCGGCAAGATGTTTCGCGAGAGTCTCACAAGCAAGCATTGTCCAGAGCCTGAAATCCGTTGCAACCTGATCATTACGGCTGCGCCCGGTATGGAGCTTGCCTCCCACCGGTCCGACGATCTCGGTCAAGCGACGTTCCACTGCGGTGTGAATATCTTCGTCGTCCGCATGAAACTCAAATTTCCCATCTGCGAACTCCGCATGCACTTGCTCCAGGCCCGTGACAATCTTTTCTGTTTCGGTGGCAGTGATTACACCCGCAGCGCCCAGACCATGCGCCCAGGCGACGCTGCCGCTGATGTCCTCGTCGAAAAGACGTACATCGAAAGGCAAGCTGTCGTTGAAGCGCCGCACGAGTGAGTCGGGCTGTTTCGCGAAGCGACCGCCCCAGAGTGTCGAAGGTGAAGGTTTCAAGTTCAAAATAGTCAAATGTCGAACGTCGAATATCGCTCGACGCTTGACGCACCACGCTTCACGAACTAAGTCCGATAATCCGCATTGATGGTTATGTAATCATGGGTAAGGTCACAAGTCCAGATTGTGGTACCCGCTATGCCAAAGCCGAAATCGAGTTGAATATTAAATTCGTCTCGCGCGAAGATCGCGGCGGCATCTGCCTCGGCAAAGTCGGTGGGTGCGCCCATTGATACAAGTTGCAGTGGTTTGCCGTCCGGCGCAGCAATCCACAGGCCGATCTTCTCAGGATTGAGGGCAACACCGGCCCGCCCGGCAGCGGCAAGAATGCGCCCCCAATTCGGATCGCTGCCTGCGAAGGCTGTTTTTACGAGCGGCGAAGTTGCAATGGTGTTTCCAATCGCGCGCGCATCAGCCTCGCTCGCGACACCGGCAATGTGGATCGTGACGAATTTACTGGCGCCTTCCGCATCCCGCACGACCATTTTCGCCAATTCGACGCTGACAAAGTTGAGAGCAGTCTCAAATTCCAGTTGTGAAACTGCATCGATTTCGATGCCACTGGCTCCATTCGCAAGCAACAATAATGTATCGTTCGTACTCGTATCCCCATCAACAGAGATACGGTTGAAGCTGCGCTCTGCAGCATCTTGCAACAACTTCTGCAAATTTTCTGGGGTAACGGCGGCATCAGTTGTAATGACCGCCAACAGTGTCGCCATACTGGGATGTATCATTCCAGAGCCCTTCACCATCCCGCCGATTATCACTTCCCCCTGCGGCAACGCGACCGAGATGGCAATATGTTTCGCGTACGTATCTGTGGTCATGATTGCGGTTGCTGCTTGTTGGCCGCCGTCCCCAGTGCGGGCGTTAGCCGCTGCGGCGATCCCGGACGCGATTTTTTCCATCTGCAAGGGAACACCGATTACACCAGTCGAGAGCACAAGCGCCTGCTCGGATGTGCATCCAATTGACTTAGCAGCAAGCGCTTGCATGCGCCGGGCATCCGCCAGACCCTGCGCTCCCGTAACGGCATTGGCGCTCCCAGAATTCGCGACTATTACACGTAAGCGCTCGCGGTTCTTGGCGAGCGTCTCACGGTCCACGACAACAGGAGCAGCAACAATCTCATTGCGCGTGAAGACGCCGGAGGCTGTGCAATCTCGATCAGATACCAGCAAAGCCAAATCGAGCGCGCCGGAATCTTTAAGCCCACAAGCAATACCAGCGGCGGAGAAGCCGGCAGGAGAGGTGGACGAACCTTTCTCGATGATTTTCATGGGACAAAAAGGAGAGATTGGTAATTGGCGATATGAATCAAACTCTCCAAGCACCAGTCTCCCGTCGTTAGTCTCTTTTAAACTTCGAATAATCCGGCGCGGCGTAGCGCGTCTTCCCACCGTCACTCAGTTCCATCATCGCCTTCACTTTCATTTGTAATCCAAAGAGCGTGATAAATCCGAGTGCGTCCTGCTGGTTGTAAACATCTTCCTCTCCAAAGGTCGCGAAGTCTTCGCGATAGAGGCTGTGTGGGCTATAGCGGCCAACGACGAGCACGTTGCCTTTATAGAGTTTGAGCCGTACACACCCGCTGATAGTTTGCTGCGTCTGGGTGATGAACTCCTGCAGCGCCTCGCGCGCGGTGTGATACCACTTACCAAAGTACACCAACTCGGCATAGCGGAGCGCAATCTGTTCTTTTGCATGCATGGTATCGCGATCCAGACAGAGCGATTCGAGTTCCCGGTGGGCAGCGTACAGGATCGTGCCACCGGGCGTCTCGTATACTCCACGGGATTTCATTCCCACTAAGCGATTTTCCACGAGGTCGATGCGGCCAACGCCATGTTTCGCTCCGAGCGTATTGAGCTTCTCAATCAATGCGGCGGGCGCCAGCTGCTCGCCGTCCAACGCCGTTGGGCGACCCTGCTCGAATTCGATCTCGACCGTCTCCGGCTCATCCGGGGCGTTCTGCGGTGAGACTGTCCACTGATACATGGACTCCTCCGGCTCTGTAGTCGGGTCCTCGAGGATGCCGCCCTCATGCGAAAGATGCCAAAGATTGCGGTCACGGCTATAGATCGATTTTTCGGTTGCCGCGACCGGCACATTGAATTCGGTGGCGTAGTCGAGGGCATCCTGCCGAGAGCGAATCGTCCACTCGCGCCAGGGGGCGATCACTTTTAAAGTGGGATTGAGCGCTTTGAATGTCAACTCAAAACGTACCTGGTCATTGCCCTTGCCGGTACAACCATGTGCAACCGCATCTGCACCCTCGGCTTCGGCAACGGCTACCTGCCATTTGGCGATCAGCGGCCGCGCGACAGACGTCCCGAGCAGATACTGACGTTCATAAATTGCACCCGACTGCAGCAGGGGGAAAAGAAAATCGCGCGCAAATTCATCACGCAAGTCCTCGACGATACATTTGGAAGCCCCGCTTGCCCTAGCTTTGTCAGGCAGCCCCGAAAGCTCTTCACCCTGCCCGATGTCGGCGCAGAAGCAGATCACTTCACAGTCGTAATTATTTCGCAACCACGGGACGATCACAGAAGTATCCAATCCGCCACTGTAGGCGAGGACAACTTTATTGACTTTCGGAATACTCATGCTAATTACTCCCCAATATCCTGTTGTGGAATTTGATCAAGTTCGAGCACCATCGCTGTTTCATCGCAATTGTCTCGTACCGGACAAATATGGCAATCCTGCCAGACCTTCTCCGGGAATCTCTCTTTCGTTGACAGATCAAAGCCCGCCCTTTCAAAGAAAGGCACAGTGCGAGTTAATGCGAACAATGTCGGGATGCTACGCCGCCGGGCTTCGCTCACAAGGGCATGCACAAGCGCCTTACCCATGCCCTGACCCTTAACCTCGTCTGCTACCACAAGCGAACGCACTTCCGCCAGATCGTGTCGATAGGAAAGCAAGGAAACACAGGCGACCACTTGGCCTTCATGCTCGGCCACCAGCCAGTCTGGCAGGCTCTTTTGAACTGCTTCTTCTTCGCGCGGCAATACATCGCCGCGTTGCGCATGTAAAGCTACGAGCTGCACAATTGTGGGAACATCTTTTTCAAGAGCGGATCGAATTTTCATTGCAGTTCCATTTCGTCAATACACGCTTCTAGCACGCCGATAGCAGTGTCAATCTCTGCACGCGCCACAATAAGAGGCGGGCACAATCGCAGCACGTTCTCTCCGGCGTTGATCACGATAACGCCCTGATCACGCGCGGTCGCAACGACATCTGCAACGGGTTGATCAAACTCGACGCCGAGCAGCAGTCCTGCTCCGCGTACTTCCACAATGTGTTCGGACTCGAGTGTGCGTAAACGGTGCATGAGATATTCACTGTTCGATTGCACGCTCTGGAGGAAACTGGGCGTGGCGACACGATCAAACACGACCTCCGCAGCCCGACAGACCAATGGCCCGGCAGCGAACGTACTGCCGTGATCGCCGGGTTCCATTGCATTTGCAACATCTTCCGTGACGAGCGTGGCGCCAATTGGCAGGCCACCGGCAAGCGGTTTCGCCAGAGTCATGATGTCCGGGACGACTCCATATTGCTCATACGCCCATAATTTCCCTGTGCGCCCCAGCCCGCATTGGATTTCATCGAAGATGAGCAGCGCATTGTGCTCGTCACAAAGCGCTCGCAAAACCTTCAAAAACTCCTGCGTCGCCGGGTGCACACCGCCTTCCCCCTGTACGGGCTCTACGATTACAGCACATGTTGCGGCTCCGATTCTTGCGGCCGCCTCGTCGAGATCGTTGAAGGTAGAAAACCCTACGCCCGGCATGAGGGGTCCGAACGGCTCCCGATAATTCTCGTTGGCTGTGACAGAAAGGGCACCAATTGTGCGCCCATGAAATCCACGGTGGAAAGCAAGGATGCCGTGCTTGTCTTGCTCAGGGAAATGTTTGCCGGCAAATTTACGCGCAAACTTAAGCGCCGCCTCATTGGCTTCCGTTCCGGAATTGCAAAAGAAAACCCGACTCGCGAATGAGTTCTGGACCAGGCGTTGGGCAAGTTGCACCTGCGGCTTGGTGTGATACAGATTGCTGACATGCGCAAGTTGCGCGGCCTGATCTGAGACAGCTGCCACCCATTCTGGATCGGCATGCCCAAGTGCCGTGACGGCAATCCCGGCGGAAAAATCCAGATAGCGCTTCCCTTCGGAGTCGAAGAGATACAATCCTTCGCCACGCTCGAAGAGCACCTCTGCACGTTTGTAGGTCGGCACAATCACAGCCGCATCAGTGGAAACAGTGTCGGTGTAATTCATGTTGCTATTCCTCAGGTAGCGGGTCGGCAGAGAAGCGCGTGCCTCCGCCATGAATGATCCCTTCGAGATTGACAATGCGCACAGCTTGAACTCCAGCTTCAACGGAGCGCAGGGCAGCGTGCACTTTGGGGAGCATGCCGCCGTTGATCACGCCGGAACTAATAAGCGCTTCGGTTCGTTTCGGCGACAATTGCGCGATGACCTTGCCATCCTGTTCGACACCCGGCACATTGGAGACAAAGTCGAGCAGTTCTGCTCCAATTTCGTCTGCGATGGCACAGGCTGCATGATCCGCGTTCACGTTGTACGCATGTCCATCCAATCCGAGGCTGACCGGAGAAATCACAGGTGTGACACCCTCTGCAAGTAGATCCAAAATGACAGAGGCGCGCACAGAGACGATCTCACCGACCCAACCAAGATCGGCTGTCGGATGTTCGAGTTTCTGGCAGCGCAACAAACCACGATCGACGCCGCTCAATCCAACGACGTCCAGTCCGGCGCCAAGCAGTGCCCGCACGATGCGCTTATTGACCTGCCCGGAAAGCGCCATCTCCGTCACCATCATTGCCTGCTGATCAGTGACCCGCAAACCATCGACGAGTTTGGACTCTAAACCGAATTGCGCTTGTAGATCAGAGATCGCTTTCCCGCCGCCGTGTACGATAACGAGCTGGTCAGTCTGCGCCGCAACGGCTTGCGCCAATACGTGCAGAAATTTCGAGTCGTCCAATTCGTTACCGCCGATTTTAAGAACACGCATCATTTATTACAAGAGCGCAGTTGACTCATCAAAACCAACCATCAAATTCATATTCTGCACTGCTTGTCCGGCAGCACCTTTCACAAGGTTGTCCATCGCAGAAGCCACAATGAGGGTGTCATGGGCGCGAGTCAATCCCAGGACACACAAATTTGTATGATTCACATGCGAGAGCGATGGCAGCTCTCCTTCTGGCAGTATTCGCACGAAAGGTTCGTTGGCATAAGCGCGTTCAAAAAGTTCATATACCTGCGCCTCACTCCAGTCTGGATGGAGGGGAATATATATTGTGGAAAGGATGCCCCTCGGAACCGGTAGTAGATGCGGCGAAAATATAAGTTGTGGAGGCTGCTCCACCCAACACCCCATCAGTTGCTCCATCTCGGGCAGGTGTCGATGCGCGCGACCGAGTTTGTAGGGCATGAAATTGTCGGCGATTTCCACAAAGTGTGTGCTCTGTTTCGGTGTTCGCCCGGCTCCGGAAACGCCGGACTTGCAGTCGGCGATAATTGTGCCTGCAATAGCATCCGCTTTAAGCACGGGTTGGAGAGCGAGTAACACACTTGTCGGATAGCAGCCCGGGTTGGCGACCAGGCGTGCCTTCGGCAGTTCAGGGCGCACAAATTCTGTCAGGCCGTAGACGGCCTCCGCAAGCAAGGCAGGAGCCGGATGGGGAATGCCATACCATTTCTCGTAAACCGCTGCATCCTGCAACCGAAAGTCTGCACTGAGATCGATCACCCGCGAACCAGCGTCCAGGGCAGCAACCGCTGTCGTGGCAGCCACTGCATGGGGCAGACAGAGGAATACAATATCGGTGTCGCCAGCTGCAGCATCATCTTTGGAAATCAGTTGCAAATCCGGCGCGGCCGGAAATACATCACGCAACGTGCTGCCCGCATTCCTCTCCGAAGTGGCGAAGAGAATTTCAACCTCAGGATGCCTGGTCAAGATTTGCACCAATTCGAGACCGGTGTATCCTGTCGCGCCAAAGATTCCTACATTAAGCATAATGTTGTCCTAAATAAAAAAAGCCGCCAGACAATGTGCGGTCTGGCGGCTTTAGGTGTACGGTAAGAAAAGTAGTTCTAAACAGGCAACCCAAAAATCCAGACAATGGTCTGGCGCGGACGACGAGCGCGACGTGGGAGTGCCCAAGAATTAATCATCGTGCGGTGATTGTAGCAGAAGAAGAGGTTCTGTCAACGCCATTGACCCGTCTGTCAAGCCAAAGTAGAAATGTCCCCTTTTCTCCAAAGTAGAGATGTCCCCTTTTGGGGAGGAGAGATGAACCATCATCGTCGTAGGGCTGTGGAAAAGTGGGCAAGGTGGGTGTGCTTGCCCACTTTTCCATAGCCCCTTATTTGGGCTAACTTCGTTGGGCATTCGGTGCCACCGGCTCGCCGTTCAGGCGCTGGCCATAAGTGCGCCAGGGATGATCGGCAGCCGGGCGTGTAGGTTTGCGGAGCTTCCGATCGAGCGACTTGCTGGAAGCGACCTCGGCCTGGCGCTGTTGCCGGTTGAAAACTGTATGCTCCAGTAGCCGGCCTTTGCCCGCGCCGTCGGCGGGACGGTGTAGCGGATGGCGATCTCGCCGTCGGCTTGCTCATAAACAGTGACGCGGGCGTTGCGCAGGGCATAACCGGGACGCGCAGTCTGGATCTGGTAGACGACCTTGTTGTACTGTAGGGTGAGGTTCTTGGAGAGTGTGCGCGTATCCTGGCGGGTGAAGATACGATCCAGAACGTCGGTGGGCAGCAGTGGGCGATGGGCGTCGCGCGGGTCAGCGGGGACGACGGCGAAGCGCTGGTTGAAATCGTCCATGAACTGGGGGGTGAAGGCGTTGCCGGCTTCAAGGCCGGAGACGCTTTGCAGGCGCATTTCTTTGACCAGGCGGTCCTGCAGGGTCTGATTGGCGCGCTCAACACGCCCCTTGGCCTGCGGGGTGTTGGCACAGATGCTCTGGATGTCCAACTCCTGCAACGCGCGGCCAAACTGGGTCAGTCCGGTGCCGGAGACGGCGTTTTTCGCGTTGACGTGAAAGATGCCATGCTTATCGCTATAGAACGCCAACGGCTTGCTGTGCCGGGCGAAATAGCGGCGCAGGGCGGCGCAGTAGCTAAAGAAGCTCTCCTGGGGCGTGAAGTACAGTTCAAGCAAGCGCCCAGTAGCATCATCGATGAAGACCAGTAGCGAGCAAGCCGGGGCGCGGCCTTCGAACCAGTCAAAGGGTGAGCCATCAATTTGGACTAATTCGCCGAAACAGGCACGGCGAGTACGCATCTGGTGCACACGCGCACGTTTAGCGCGGCGTGGTTTCCAGAGTTCAGCAGCAACCATCAGTTGGCGCACGCTCTCGACCGATAATTGCAGACCATGTATTTCCGTCAGTTTCTCGTGGGCAAGCGTCGGCCCGAAATCGGCGTAACGCTTGCGGATGAACTGCACCGCCTGCTTGCGAACTTTGACACCCAGATGGTTGTTACTCGTCCGCCCGCGACGCTTTGAGACCAGTCCGGCTGCTCCGGCCTGTCGGTAGGTGCGTAAGAGCCGCTTCAAGTGGCGCACGCTGACCCCCAGTTGCTCTGCCGCCTCACGTTGTTTCAGGCGTTTCTCTGCGAGCCTTTGCATGACTTCCAGTCGCGTGAGTTCTTTCTTGCTCATCGTTAGTAGTTTGTCCATCTTCTGCCCTCTCCCCGGTCGTGCCGTAGAGCATGACCGCAAAAGGGGACATTACTACTTTGGGCTAACACGCCATTGACCCGTCCGATCCCAACTGTTAGACTCTCGACGTGTTGGCACAATCCGACTCCGCCGTCGTGCAATCCTCAGCCCGAGAAAAATCCCAGCCTGATATTTCCATCGTCATCGTCAGCTACAACTCGGCCAATGTTATAAGCGCATGTCTGGCGTCGATCCGCGCGGCGCGAGACGCACTCGAAGTTGAGACGATCGTGGTAGACAACGAATCCTCCGATGGCAGCGCCGAACTTGTGCGCGAGCAATTCCCTTGGGCGCAACTGCTGGCCGGGCACGGCAGTATAGGCTTCGCGCGCGGGAATAATCTCGGCTTCCGCCACGCAAGCGGACGCTATCTCTTCATGCTCAACCCGGACACCGAGGTGCGTTCTGGCGCTCTCTCTGCGCTGGTTACATTTGCGGATATGCAGCCTGCAGCCGGTATGATCGCGCCACACATTGTCAATCCGGATGGCAGCCTGCAGCACTCGACGTTTCGCTTCCCGGATTTCCGACAGGCTTTTTACGGCTTCTTCGAAAAGCTGACCCCGCTCGACTCGCCACAGAATGGCCGTTATCTTCCAGAGGATTATGAACGTGTGCGGAAGGTGGAACACATTCTTGGGGCGGCCGTCTTCATCCGACGCGATGTCTACGAACAGACTGGCGGGATGGACGAAGAATTCGGATTGTTCTTCGAGGAAACGGACTGGTGCTTTCGCGTCCGGCAGTTGGGCTGGGAAGTGTTATACACTCCGGACGCGACGATTATGCATATTAGCGCGCACACCACCAGCAAAAATCCGGAACGCAGCTCGGTTCTCTTCGCACGCAGTCGGGCATATTTCTATCGCAAGAACTACGGCTGGCCGGGATACCTGGGCCTGAAAGTCATCACCATCATTGGACTGGCGTACTGGATACTGCGAACGCTCTTTGCTTGGCTGCGCCGAGGCATTTCCAACGCAACCTTTCGCCGTCGGTTGGGAAGTTACTGGCAGATCCTGTGGGCGTGAGAATGCATAATGCAAACCCAATCGCTATCCGCTAGCAACCACCAGCTATGAAAGACCTTGCCATAATCATCGTCTCCCATAACTCGAAGGAGTTTTTATCTGCGTGCCTAGAAACACTGCACTCGGCCATGAACCAGATCGATTCTACTGCATGGGTGATCGATAACGGCGGGACGGATGGAACGGTTGACTTTGTTCGGGCTGAATACCCCTGGTGTGAAACCATCTTCAGCGGACGCAACGGAGGCTATTCCTATGGCAATAATCTTGGTCTGAAAGCTGCCGGTTTCCCAGACGCTCCTTGCTATCGCTACGCAATGTTGCTCAACCCTGATACTGAGCTGTCGCCGGACGCATTGCGCGAGATGATCGACTATATGGATGCCAACCCAGATATTGGGGTACTCGGCCCAAAGCTGGTGTTGGAGAACGGCCAACTTGACAAAGCCTCCAAGCGGGGCGCACCTACCCCCATCACTTCGATATATCACTTTGTCGGCCTCGCAAAGTTATTTCCGCGCAGTCCACGTTTCGCGCGCTACAACATGTCGTTCGTGGACGAAGATGAGATCGCCGATATAGACTCGACGGTGGGCGCCTGTCAGATAATGCGCGGGGCAGCGTTGATGAGGAGCGGCTTGATGGACGAAGGTTTTTTTATGTATGGAGAAGACCTGGACTTGAACCTTCGAATCCAGGCAACGGGTTACCGGGTTGTGTATTACCCGCGGGTGGTGGTGAAACACCTAAAGGGCACTTCGACCCGCAAGGTCCCGGAAAAGATGACGCGCGCATTCTACGATGCGATGAAAATATTCCACCGCAAACATTTTGCGGATGACTATTCAAGAATATTCAATTGGATGGTCTATCGTGTGATTGACCTGATCTGCAAGATCAAACTGTTGCGCAATCGAATGCGCACTCCAGAGAAACGCGTCGTAGGCTCGGCGCCTGGATACTAAACTCAACCAAATATGTATTGGCTTTCAGAATACGAATTTGCCCACCACGAAATCGTAATGCCAGACAGGATATCAACATGAATGTTTCACTTTTTTAAGGCAATTTTAAATCGTATTCTGCTCCATTCAGTTGGGAAAACATCCCAATGTTAGCAATACTCACAGGTTTAAACGGGTCAGGAAAGTCTCAGCTCCTACAGATAATTGCTCTAGCCGTGCAAAGCCCGAACGTAGAAATTAACGGCGCCAAAGTACGAATTGAGCAAGCGAGTATCCAACCAAATGAAATGATTTTCAGACCATCAAACTGGTCATTTGAGCAGCCATCTTCGGTAAATCAAAGCAATGTGAGCTCTATTCTAGACGGACTCACCGAAAACATTTCCAGGAATGTTAACAATCCTCAATTACAATTCGTCTATTCGAGATTACAAGAAGAAACGGATGAACTACCACAAAACCTCAGCAGAGAAGAGATACTCAAATTGCTTCCACAAGAAGCCATTCTGTCTCGCAACATTGACCCCGGGGGGCTTCTAAACGAGCTATCGATATTATTTTTTCGATATCGTCTTCGGTATGCCAGTATGGTATTACAAAATCGGGAGGCTTCAGATCGAGAGATCTATAGTCAGTTAGGTCGCCCGCCTTGGGAAACTGTCAACGATATCTTTGATCGTGTCGGCCTCGGCTATCAGGTATCAACCCCGGCCGACCTCTCAATGGACTCGTCGTTCCACCTTATGGTAGTTAGCAATACTGGAGATCAAATTGACTTTTCAAGTCTTTCGTCAGGTGAAATGACGTTACTCGCACTAGTGCTTTTACTCTACAACTCTCGAGAACAGCAAGTTGTCCCCAAACTAATGTTGCTAGATGAACCCGATGCGTTCTTGCATACTTCAAAAATAAAGAGCTTCTATGATGTGATTCGCTCTGTCTTTGTGAGAGATTTTGATTGTCGTGTGATTACAACGACACATCGTCCCGACACAATTGCTTTCGCTCATGAAAATGAACTCTTCGAAGTTTTGCCCGATGGGGATCGTATCCGAGCGGTTATTGACCGAACTGAAATCGTTTCCCGCATCTCTGCCAACCTATTAGCTGTTCTGCCTAACACACGTTGTGTTTTAGTAGAAGATGAACGTGACGCTGAATTCTATAAACTCATCGGTTCTACTCTCTCGTCAGAGTATGGAATTCAGTACAAACCAATTCCAATTTTCCAACCAGTATCTGTGGGAAAGGGAAAAGAAAAAATTTCTGGGGGAAAGACTCAGGTATATAACTGGGTTAAAAAATTAACGGAATCAGGAATTTCACACCTCGTTCATGGATTGATTGATCGCGACCAAGGGAATGAGCAAACCGAGTTCGTACATGTATTGAATCGTAATAGTGTAGAAAATTATATTTTCGATCCAATCAACATTTTTATGACAGCAATCGAAGAAGGTGTGGCAAAGCCCGAAATAGCTGGTTTGATACAGAGAGGAGACGAAATCGTCTTACGCAATATGTCAGGAGATGATCTTCAAATTATTTGTGACAAAACCCTCGCTCCACTTCAGGAGAGACTCAAGGAACCAGATGAAACTCCGGTGGATGTCACATTTATGAGCGGCCAACAAGTAAGTTATCCTCGCTGGGTAATGGATATAAACGGACACGAGCTTGAGAGGTTGGTCATGCAGGTATACAAGTCCGACTGTTCAACAAAAAACATATTTCGCTCAATAGAGAGGTTGCGGATGATTCCCGTTGATCTCCATGAACTCTTCTTGGCGATTACTACTCCCACTAACCGTTGAGCACCACTTGCAAGCACACTCGGGAAGATAATTCGTCTTTAACACAATTAAACCACGCGCCAGCGAAGTTCATCACCGCGCAATGCGGTTAACACTTCACCCCACTCCTCTACCGAAGGACATTGTGGCACCTGCATGTCATTGCTGCAGAGTGGGGACGTATCAATAGCCTCAACGCGGGCACTTTCTAAACGCAATATTGAACGTGGCTATATCCTTGCCTGCCAGTCGCGACCCTCGTCTCCTGCCCCGATTTGGCTCGACTTTGATCTTTAGGTTGCACCCTTATTTTCTTTTTTTGGAGGAGCATTTGAATGACCGATGAAAATATGACAAAGGCCGGCGAAAAGCGATCCGCTGCGGTTGTATTCTTTGCGTTCCTGCGATTGGGTTTGACCTCATTTGGCGGGCCGGTGGCACATCTCGGTTATTTCCACGACGAATTCGTTTTGCGCCGCAAGTGGCTCAGCGAACGCGCTTACGCCGACCTCGTAGCGTTGTGCCAATTTTTACCGGGGCCGGCATCTAGTCAAGTTGGCATTGGTATTGGCCTATCGAGAGTGGGTTTACCTGGCGCCGTCGCCGCCTGGATCGGGTTCACCATGCCGTCCGCTATTGCGCTGATTTTGTTCGGATATGGGGTCACTCAGTTTGGTGACGCGGTTGGATCCGGTGCTTTGCACGGATTAAAGGTCGTCGCCGTGGCTGTGGTGGCACAGGCTGTGTGGAAAATGGCGCGGAAGCTAATCCCTGACGCACCGCGGGCGACTATGGCAGTGCTGGCGACAATTGGGATGCTTGCGGTTCCCTCGCCTTTCGCACATGCGGGCGCGATTGTTATCGGCGGTCTTGTTGGGTGGGCTCTCTTGCGGGCTGAAGCGGCGACGGATCATGTCGATTTGGGCGTCCGAGTTAGCCGGGGTGTCGCGATCGGCGCGCTGGCATTGTTTTTCGCCGGTTTGTTCGTGTTGCCAGTGTTGGCATCGACCTTTGAATCTCAAACCATGGCAGTAGTCGATTCCTTTTACCGGTCTGGGTCGTTGGTGTTTGGCGGCGGGCACGTCGTGTTGCCGTTGTTGCAATCAGAAGTGGTTCCGCCTGGCTGGGTATCGCAGGACGCGTTTCTGGCGGGATACGGAGCTGCGCAGGCCGTGCCGGGACCACTGTTCAGCTTCGCGGCCTATCTAGGAACGGTGATGACCGCTGCGCCGAACGGAATCGTTGGCGGACTTATCAGCCTGCTGGCTGTATATGCATCCTCGTTTCTACTGGTGACGGGGGCTTTGCCATTTTGGGACGCGTTACGCCGCGTCGGCGCGGTGCGCAACGCGTTGCTTGGGGTCAACGCAGTCGTGGTTGGTCTGCTTCTCGCAGCCCTCTACGATCCGGTCTGGACCAGCGCTATTCTGTCGCCAGCCGATTTCGGTCTGGCTCTTGCGGCGTTCACGCTTCTGGCATTCTGGAAGACCCCACCCTGGCTGGTTGTGATCCTGACCGCGGTCGGCGGTTGGGCGCTCCAGGCGGGATCGATGTCGTAGACGTTCAAAGTCCCCAGATAGAGTACGCAATGATCGCACGTTAAAATTCGTCGCTGCCACACTAGATCGTGACCTTGTATTCCTGAATGGTGTTTCCGCCATCTACAACGATGAGTTGGCCGGTTATATAACTCGCCTCCTCGCTCGCGAGGAACACGGCGACATAGCCCACTTCCTCCGGTGTACCTGCCCGTCCCGCAGGCGTGTAGCGACCAGCGAGGATTTCGTCCTCGTCGCTGGACGCGGTCTCGATCCAGCCCGGCCCGATGCAGTTTACGGTAATGTTATGAGGGCCGGCTTCAATGGCAAGGGAGCGGACCATACCAAGCATACCGGCTTTGGCAGCGGCATAGACGGTGCTACCTGGGATGCCGACCACGGGGCCGGTGACCGATGACATTTGCACGATGCGGCCGTAGTTTCGCTCCATCATGCTTGGGAGCACCGCTCGAGTGACTAGAAATGCGCTCGTCAGGTTGATGTCGATGCCGTAGCGCCAGCTTTCTTCGGAGGTTGCATGGAGTGGCGTCCCGGACTCGTCTCGGCCGACCTGCACCATGCCCGCGTTGTTGATGACGATATCGATCGGTCCAAGCGCAGCCTCGACCGCCCCGGTCAAGGCCGTGACCATAGCCGAATCCGTGAGATCCGCGGTTTTTGCAAAGGTCTGGTCGGGACTGCCACCCAGTTCCTCGAGCCGCTCAAAGATTCGATCCGTCGTCGATGTAATGGCGACTTTTGCGCCCTTGGCCCGGAGCAGCCGCGCCGTCGCGAAACCGATACCGTCTGCACTGCCCGCACCTGTTACCAGCGCCAAACATCCTTCAACCCCTGTCATAATAATCTCCTTTTGCTCTCTTGCCGCGACCCCCGGCGTCCTACAACTGGTCTGATTTTGCGCTATTCGCTGGCGTGCTTGGTCATCGTCTGAACCCTGCCATCACATCGTCTGGGTGTCAATCACCAGAGAGGCGTCACGTTCGATTCGGTTCCAGTCGAGATAAAGGCCAAGGCCCGGTCCGTCCGGAGCACTGACGCAGCCATCCGTTTCTATGCGGATTGGATTGGCACAAGCGTATTCGTAGTGTTCGACCGGCACCGGATGCTCAAAATAGCTGCATCCGAGAACACCCAGCATGACATGCATGTTGGCGGCCTGACTCAATGGATAGCCGTAACTTTGCAGCTCGGTCTTGAGGCCGTGGGCGCAGGCAAGCGCCATCGCCTCCATGGCGGCTGAAATGCCGCCGACATTACAAGGGTCGCAACGTAGTCTCGACCATGCGCCGCGCGCGATCGCGTTGGCCATGGCAGGCAATTCGATCACTGTGTTGCCGGCCGAGATGATGTCGACACCGACCGCACGTCTGAGTGCTGCATAGGCGTCGATCGCCGTATCATCGAGCGGTGCCTCCGACCAGTCGCACGGCATGTCGGAGAGCGCGCGGCCCAGTCTGACTGCGTCGTCGTATTCGTAAAGTTGTTCCAGATCAACCATGAAGCGCAGCCCGGTCGAGGCGAACGCGGCGGAGACGGCCGATGTCATATCCAGATCGAATTCCGGATCGCACTGGGTGTGGAACTTGACCGCTGCATAGCCCATATCTTGGATCAGCCGCACGTAATCGAGATATTCCTCGACGGTCTCAAAGACCGGGCTGCTGGCATACGCCGGGATGCGTTCGCGTGCACCACCCAGGAGGCGGTAAAGTGGCAGATCAGCATCGCGGGCAAAAGCATCCCACATGGCGATCTCGATCAGAGACTCCGGATCGGGGATCGGCGCGGTGCGCGCTGCCAGCATGTCTGCGGCAAGGGCTTCGCGTTGCAGTACACTTCGTCCGATCAGCCTGCCGATCACTGGCCGGAAGGATTTGGCGAAAAGATTACGGTCTTCACCGAGATCGCCGGAAAGGACGCCGGCTGTACCTTCAACACCACCACGTGTTGTTAACCTGACGATGTTGTAGTACAGGGTGCACGGCTCATCGATACCGGCGAATCGGTAAGTCGGCGTCACGTCGGGTGCGACTACATAGACGCGCAGCCGGACGATATCAAGATCGTTCATGGCCCAACCCCTTCAATTTCAATCGGCCGCTAGGGTCGGTATCGACCCGTGACGATATGCTACCGGCCGGTGCTTCTTCGCCGCGTCGAGATTGTCATGCTATATTCTTATCTTCGTGGTACTCAATATCGTAATAACAATCTACAGGAAATATCCACAGGAATGACAGTGTTTCATCCCCTACATTTTTGATACCGTGTATTTCATGTTTGGGTATGTACACAATAGATCCCGGACTTACTTTTTTGGTTTCCTTACCGATTAATATTGAACCCTGACCTTCTGTAATGTAATAAATTTCTTGGGGAGCATGATGATGAGCATACAAAGATGTTCCAGGTGGAGATTCTGCGATGCCAAAACTTATGTCATTGGTGGCTGTGGCGGGTTGGCTAATTAAGGTCTTCCAACGAATGACATCCTCTCGCCCTTCTTCTCCTATTTCGTATTCCCATTGATAATCAGCCAGGGTTTTTATAATTGCCCGTGTCACAAAACTTCCTCCTCCTAATCAACTAAGGTCTTGTCCCCTCGTTTATAAAGGTTATGGGCAATGATAATGCGTTGAATTTCCAAGGTGCCATCCCAAGTAGACAGGCAGAATAAACCATAGATTCTCAAGAATGGTCAAGTAACGTAGTCAGAGCCATGCATTAGAATTTATATCTTGAGGGTGTAGTGCTCGCATAGCCGGTCGGAACCCTTCGCACCAGCAGCTCAAAGTGCTCGATGGCAGATTTACCCCATGTGGCGTAGCAACTCGCTGGCGCACATGTAGCCGGGGGTTCCGGCCACCGAGCCGCAAGGGTAGGTGCTGGAGCCACAGATAGAGACGTTCTCGAACGCGCCGAACTGGTAGAAGCGCCGGTTCGGATCGTCGGCATAATGTCGGTCGAAGTAGCTTTGCCCGTCGACCAGCATGGTGTGTTCCAGATTGCCGCCTGGAAATCCGAAGGTCTGCTGCAGATCCCGAGGCGTGAGTAGCCGGGTCCAGACGCAATCTTGGGGATTAGCGACGTAGCTCAATATGATATTCCTCACCTCGTCTTCCACCCCTGAGAGTTGTTCTCCGGTTTGCCTCAACGCGAGATTTTTGAAGAACACCGAGAGCCGGTCATAGGGCTCATCGAGCCCCATGTGGCGCATAGCAGCACCCTCGCAGTAGATCTGGAAATAGCCTGGGGCAAATTCCTCGCCATTCACGACCGCCAGAGTCGCCGCTTCAAAGGCCTCCACCGTGTCCACGGCAAACACAAAACGGAAGGCCGCGTCGGACTCGGGGTCCTCGGTGCCGTGCTTCCACTGTACCGGATTGCGGAACATCAGATTGAGCTTGCCGGCAGTGCCCAGCACCTGCTCCTGGCTGGTGTGTTCGAGTAGCACCACATCGCCTGTTAGGCGCGCGGCAGTGATCGGATCTGTGGCCAACACGACATGATCGAAGTGCAGCGCCCTTGTCCCGGCCGAATTCTCATAGCGCACGATTCCGGTCTTCGTGTCCACTTCGTGCACACTGCAGGACAACACAAGATCCACGCCTAGCTCTTGGTTGATCCGGCCGAGCTCCTGGGTTATCTGCCAGATGCCACCACGCACAAAACCGTAGTAGCTGCCGAACACCGAGCCGGAGTCCATCATCGGAATGATGAACGCAGAATAGGGCTCGGACAGCGAAACCGGACCGCTCTCCGTAACCGTCATGGCCATATACACCTTGGTGCCTTCAGCGCTCAGGTAATGATCCATCAGACTCTTGGCGCTCCCAGTGATCCAAAGCCTGGTCAGGTCTGCCCCCAACTCCGTAACCGCAGCCCCCACGCTGGGCGGCCGACCGGCCCGATAGCCCGCCTGCACAAATCGCACCACCCGATCTTCATCCGCGCGGAATGCTGCCAGGTCACCCTGCTCACCCCACTTCTCCGCGAACTCCTGGTCCAGCAGTGAGGCATCTCGATAGATCCAGGTAGGCTGCTCGCCACCAGGAAAGTGCACCAGCTTCGGATGCTTCGGTGCCCAGATCCGCAGCCGGTCCGCCAGGCCAGTCTCACGCCAAACAAACTCCTGCATCAGACCCAGCACCGAAGCGCCCAGAGCGTAATCCTGCTGGATACCTAGGACCTCGGCGGTCTCCGACACACAGGCTCCGCCAACTCGATCGTTGCGCTCGAGCAGTGTGACCTGGTGTCCAGCGCGCACCAGGTAGTTGGCTGCGACCAGTCCGTTGATACCCGCACCGATGACAGCGATGTTCTGTGAGGTTTTTGTCATTGAGAAGCTACTATTACCGTGATTTCAATTGCTGTTTTCCGTTGAGCCGCTAGAACTCCCGAAGGGCTCGATCGAGTGTGTCTGTGAGTTGCAGTGCGTGGTTCTCGTCGAACACCAGGGGTGGGCGGATTTTTATCACATTGCTGTAGGGGCCCTCGACTCCCACGAGTACTCCTAGTTCGCGCATCCGGTTAACAACTGCAGCCGTCTCTTCACCAGCAGGTTCGAGGGTCGAGCGATCGCGAACCAATTCAACGCCAATGAACAAGCCGGCTCCGCGCACTTCGCCGATCAGGGAGTGCTGCCCTGCAAGCCTTTCGATCTGCGATCGAAGTTTGGCGCCAACACGAGCCGCACGCTCCTGCAGGCCTTCTTGTTCCAACACGTCGAGTACCGCGAGCCCCACCGCACACGACACCGGGTTGCCGCCCGTGGTGCTAAAGAAATCAGTTTCTTTTGTGAGTGATGCCACAATTGCGGGTGTTGTCACCACCGCTGCCATCGAAAGTCCGTTGCCGATGGGTTTCCCGAGTGTGACGATGTCGGGAACCACTTCATGGGCTTCGAATCCCCAGAAGTGATCGCCGGTTCGCCCGAAACCCGATTGCACTTCATCGGCCACACATAACCCTCCAGCCCGACGAACTTTTCCGAACGCCGCGGAGAGGTAACCCGGGGGCGGAACCATAATGCCATTGCTGCAGAGGATCAGATCCAGGTAATAGGCGGCCGGCGCAAAGTCCCTTGCATCTAGGGACGCGATAGCGTCGTCGAAGCACGCCGCGTAGTGCTCTGCAAATTGGGGATCGTCCCTGCGAAATTTTCCACGGTACCCATCCGGTGCAGGAACCGTGGCGATCTATTCGGCGAGATTTCTGCCTTCGTCAATTCCATATTCGGCGGGGGAGAGTTCATAAACCGCGTCAGTGGTACCGTGATAGGCATCTTCCATCACGATCCCACCGAAGTTCCCCGTATGCGCTTTGGCGAGACGCCAGGCGAGATCGTTGGCTTCACTTCCCGAGCATACGAACATGCAGACCGAGAGGTCCCCGGGCATAGTTGCGGTGAGGCGATCTGCGTACTCAAGAATGGATTTATAGATGTAACGCGTATTGGTGTTCAGTGTCGCCGCTTGTTGGGCGAGGGTCTGCACGACGTGGGGATGGCAATGTCCGACTGATGGGACGTTATTGTAGGCGTCGAGTAACGAGCGCCCCGCGGCATCAATGAGCCATACACCCTTGCCACGCACGACGTGAAGAGGCTTATCGTAGGAGAGTTCCAATTCAGGGCCGAGACGTTGCCGGCGCCGTTCGATGAGTGACTGCAGATCATCTTCCTCTGATGGGGTGCGGGTGAAATCCGAAACTGCGATGGAGACCGGCGTCGCGCAGGCGTGGCGAAGTGCTGCGTGCATGCGATCTGCTCCCCACTCTCGCATATGGTCGAGCAGTGCCCCCGTTTCCTGGACGCCATCCATGATGTAGGCGGCATTTTCCGGATGATCGGAGACTCGCCAGTTCGCCACGGCAACGTACATGGCACATCGGGTGGACACAAGATCGAAAATTAGACGGAGTTCGTCATCCTCCAACGCGGTGACGGCATGATAGCCCGCCGTGATCTCCGCTGCGATCGCGATGGGGTCCTGGTTTCCGACGAGCAACTCGGAAATCGGCACCGCGAGATCACAGACCAGTGGCGCGTGATTGAGATCACCGAAGTCGATAACGCCGGTGACGCGATTTCCGTCGACCAGGGTGTTCATACTGCTGACGTCGTTGTGGATCACCTGCGCGCGCTGCTTCTTTAACTGTGGAAGCACCTCCGCTTTGAAGCGATCGAGCACCTCCTCGATGATGTGGCGGCGTCCAGGTTCTTCGATGTAGTGAGTTCGCGTGCGAAGCCCTGGTGCCTGGGTTAGATCCCAAAGGAGTTCGTGCCGAGCCGCCGGGTGAAAGAAACCGCGCAGTGCGCGGGCCAATCGTGCGGTCATGGCCCCGACATCGCGTCCGAGCACCGGGTATAGCGTGGCATCATCGAGTAACTGGCCTGGTAAGAAGCTGAGAACCCGCGCGACGAAACGCCGCCCATCTGATCCGTCTATCTGATGGAAGTGGCCCCTCTCTGGAGTCGTCTTGATGCGGGGAATCGCAAGCTCCGGGTCTACCTGGGCGATGTGCAGCAACGCCTGATTCTGCATGTCGAGAATCGCCGGGTCTTCGGCTGGGTTAGCGATTTTAAGAACCCACTCGCTCCCATCTTTGGCATGCAATCGAAAGTTCTGATCCCGTTCGCTTACCATCGGGTGAGCGGAAGCCTGGATGTCGAAGGCCCGCAGGGCGAACTCTTCGGCCTCCTCGTTCGAAAAAGCCGGAGCCTTGGCTTCCAGGACGCTTTCGGTTATGGCTTGGTATTGAGAGCTGGAGGACATGGCTTCAATCTCCGCAGTGGCTACTGAGATACCTCTGCCGGTATCGGGGTTCTGTCGTGCGAACGGATGGAGAGAGACGTGAAATTACAACAAGCGATTTAAATTAATTGTAGTAGCTCAGAATTATTCTGACAAATTAGCCCCGCGTTTTGATGGAATTTTCGCCAGAATCCATTCGCAACCACGCTGCGTGCAAACCAGAATTTGGCGATCGGCCATGGGCATAAATCGCAGTCGATTCACGACGAGTGTCAGCTCCGGACTATAAGGTCCGCTAGGATTCTTTCGAAACTCTTCGACGAGGTCTGTCCTCGATTGATCGATTTCATACATTGGACTATCCTGTACAGGTCCTGTGCTGGAACGACGGACTTGGTTGAGTTATTCTCCAACAACAACGAGATCTAACGGCGACTTTAGAGGCTGATACGCAGTATCCGCTTTGAACATCAGTGTATCGACGTAATAGGTAATTCCCGACATGCTGGGCGAGAAAAACTGACTCTCGAAATTGACCACCGTCCCCGGCTCAAAAATCTTGTCCGTCTCGGTATCCGTCATCTCATAGACATAGTTGCCGACCCAATCAGGCGGAAAGGCGAGGCCGAGTTCATAACCGCCAACCCAGCCGGCATCGGACCAGATGCCGACCTCGTCATAGTAGGCTCTGGTCTTGGTCACAAGTTCTGCGACCGGCAGATTCGGACGCAGTATCTCGGAGATCACGTCGAAAACACCCGCGGACAACAGGTGGTAATCCATTACTTCCTTGGCGGGCTCGCCGACATGAAAAGCCCGTCCGGCATTGCAATGATAGCGGTTGAACACGCCACTGACATCGACATTGACTTGTTCACCGGCCTTGATGACCCTTCGGCTGGCCAGCGAATGGCCGCAATTGGCTTTCAGCCCTGAATTTACCGGCAATGTGATTCCCGGGGTCTCGCCGCTGGCCTTCGCCATGGCGTAGGCGATCTCACCGTAGACGTCGAGCTCGGTGACACCAGGCCGGATGGCATTCTTCGCCGCCTGCAAACCGACGTCGGTGATTTCCGCGGCCTTTTCGATACAAGCAATCTCGGCTTCCGATTTGACCCAACGAATATCGCGCAAGATATCGCTACCATCGCTCACGCTCATCCCGGTACTCTCGAAAGCGTCCCGGAACCGTTTGCTGATCGCGAGATTGGGCCGATAGCTGTGAAATTCCATTCCGACCGTACCAGAAGACATCCAGCCCTGGGATTTCAGTTCGTCGATAATGAATGAAATGCCATCGCGACGCCCCCCCATCGGGAAAATCCGGATGTTCTTCGCACACGTCACGAAGCGGCACATGATGGCTTCGCTGGGCGTGTCGAATAGGATGAAGTCGTCACGGTCCTTGTGAATCGCGATTCCGCTTGTAGCGGGCCATTGTTTGGGACCTTGCGCCTGATACCAGATGCATTTGTAGCCGCTCACATAGTTAAGGCTCTTGGGGGCCATGAGCCACAAGACATCAATGTCGTTGTCTTCCATACGCGCACGGATGCGCTGAAGACGATGTTGAAACTCTTCCAGACTGAATGCCAATTCCATCTCGGGCTGGCATTCCTCAAGAGCAAGATCGCGATTTATTCCCATTGAAGCTCTCCTTTATTCCCATCTCAATCCAAAAATGATGATGCACTTCACTGACCAATCTCATTTCATACTGCGAGATGCGGCACGTTGCGGCGCATCAAATTACTACGCAAATCTACACCTGTTTATTAAAGACGGAAAAGGTTAATTCTTGGATTGCTTTAGGATCAATCCCGTTGCAGCCATGCCGTCAAGTGGACGGATTAAGACAAAGGCTTTCGGGGAGCACTCGCGTGGCGATGTAGGGCATAGTTAGGGGACAGCTAGGCCGAAGGCTCGTACCCTAAACCGCACCCAAAGCGCTATAGATCTTAGTCAGATAAGATTTTTGCACCGATCACGCTTTTCTTCATGGTCTACCTATGGTTAGCGTAAGCGAAACCGTCAGTTTAAACTAAAGGTTTAATCACTTGATTCGGCTCAGTACCTGATAATGTCAGAAGACTAATAACCAGTGGTGCTAGTTGCAGATACAGGGAAGGGCGATAGTCCGGATACTGGGCGATGCCGTGTTCCCATTGGAGCTTGAGCGTGACCAGATCGGGCGAGCAGCGGAATGTGACGCCAGGTGCTGCAAGTGACTGTGCAGTACTGGGCGTCAGTTGCACAGTCCAGGATGGATACCGACCCAGTTCGTTTCACGACGCAGTCTGCACGTCATGACCCAGTTCATTCACCCAGTCACGAACGCACTGTGGCATTACCCTGGTTTAGTGGACAACGAGATAAGATAGATTCACAGATCAGGGAGGACCCAAATGAGTACATACAGGAAGACATACACGCGCGAATTCAAGGTCGAAGCCGTTCGGTTATCGTATGATAGCGACACAGCGGTTGAGCAGCTTGCTTTGGATTTGGGAGTAAGTAGTAGCAGTCTGAATCGCTGGCGGGCTGAATACGCGGCTGATGGAGCGCAGGCATTTCCCGGAAAGGGAAAGCCGAAGGAGCGCGACCGCGAGCTGGCGGAGTTGAAGCGCGAATTGCACGTGGTGCGCCAGGAACGGGACATCCTAAAAAAAGCCATGGCGGTGTTTGCGCGCGAGCAGAAGTGAGATTTCGCTTCATTGACGAACACAAAGGCGAGTACAGCATCAGTCTGATGTGTCGGGTACTGCAAGTCACACGTAGCGGCTACTACGCCTGGCGCAAGCGGCCGGTCAGCCCGCGCGAGCAAGCCAGCCAGGCGTTGGGACGCGAGATCAGAGCGATCTTTGAGCAGCATCGCGGCGTCTATGGCTGTCCGCGCATTCACCGCGAACTACAGGACCGCGGCATCCGCTGCGGCCACAACCGGGTGGCCCGTCTGTTGCGCCTGCATGGCCTGCAAGCCCGACGCAAACGGAGCTACAAGGTGACAACCCAGTCGAAGCACAGCCTGCCCGTAGCGCCGAATTTGCTCGTTCAGGACTTCACGGCCACTGCGCCTAACGAAGTGTGGCTGGCCGACATCACTTACATTGCAACCAGTGAAGGTTGGCTCTATCTCGCAGCAGTCCTCGACCTGTACTCGCGACGGATCGTCGGCTGGGCACTCGGCAAACGCTTGGGCCGCCAACTGACTTTGGATGCTTTGGAGATGGCTCTGCGTTCGCGAAAACCGCCGCCAGGTCTCATCCATCATTCTGACCGGGGGAGTCAGTACGCCAGCGCTGAGTATCAGGCGCTGCGCAAGCTTCATGACATCACGCCCAGTATGAGCCGAAGGGGAAACTGCTACGATAACGCCCCCATGGAGAGCTTCTTTGCCAGCCTGAAATCCGAGTGTGTGTACCAGCAACTGTACGCCAGCCGGGCCGCTGCTCGCACCAGCGTCTTTGACTATGTCGAAGTGTTTTACAATCGGCAACGGATGCATTCGGCCCTGGATTACATGAGCCCACATGCCTATGAACAATTACCTTTAGTGGCTTAACCAACTGTCCACTGAATCGGGGTAATACCACGATGCCGTCTGCACGTCATGACCCAGTGCATTCATGACTGGGTGACGGTGCGGTACTGGGCTGCACTGGGTGAGAAGCTTACGCTGGCGTAAGCTCAGTCGTTTCGTGGTTCTGAACTTCAGTTGCCCCCGCGAGCGGTAACGTCAGCCAGGCGCGTGTGCCGCGGCCCTCACCTTCCGATGCTAGGCCGACCTGACCGTGCATCGTCTCGACCAGGCCGCGTGTGATGGACAGCCCCAAACCCGTGCCGACATTCTTGCGGGACATTGACCCATCGGCCCGTGAAAACTTGTCGAACGCGCTCGGCAGGAACTCTGGTTCAATGCCCACGCCGGTGTCTGAAATTTCGATCAGCGCGTAATCAGGGTCGGGCGCGGGTTGGGCGCTTACCGACACATCTCCGGTTTCGGTGAACTTGATGGCGTTGCCCATCAGATTGAGGAGCACCTGCCGCAGTCGCGCCGGGTCGACCTGGAGGTATAGACCGAGCGGGATGTTGAACTGGAGAGCCAGCCCTTTTTGCTGCGCCTGCACGCCGACCGCCTGCTGCACTTCAGCCAGCACCGCGGCGAGCCACACGCGTTCAAAGCTGATTTCCAGTTGTCCGGCTTCGACGCTGGTAATGTCGAGCACGTCGTTGACGACCCTAAGCTGGTGGTTGGCGCTCTGCAGCGCGGTTTGGACCAAATCGCGTTCCTCTTGCGGAGATTCGCACAGATCGTCGTTCACAATCTGCAGCAGGCCGATGATGCCGGTCAGTGGTTTGCGCAGCTCGTGGGAGCTGTTGGCCAGGAACTGGGTCTTGGCGCGGTTTGCTTGGTCGGCGGCGACGGCCAATTCGCGCGCCTTTTCGACGGCGTTTTCGAGTTCCACGTTAGCGGCGGCCAGGGCTAGCTCCGCCCGCACCCGCTCGGTGATATCCTGCTCTGTTCCGAATGACTTGATGACCTTACCTTGTTTATCTCGCACAAACTCACTGAGTACATGTACATGACGTACAGCACCTGAGCGGGTGATGATCTTGAATTCGAACTCGGATTCTTCCCGTTGTTCATTAACATCATCCATGTGTTGCCCGTAGCGTTCCTGGTCATCCGGATGTATTACGCTTAGTCCAGATGCTCCATTTGAGAAATATGCCAGCGCTTCGTCCATGCTCATCTCATAATTCTGTGCGAACTGCTCTGAACATGAAAGTAGTCTGTCATTTATATGGTCCCACTCCC
Source organism: Anaerolineales bacterium (assembly GCA_965248775.1). Taxonomy (GTDB): domain Bacteria; phylum Chloroflexota; class Anaerolineae; order Anaerolineales; family JBHHUI01; genus JBHHUI01. Next base: position 5,626,482 of record OZ252150.1, on the reverse strand, counting down.
AGTAACCCAGCTTGCCCATGCGCTCCGCCTGCTGGTAGTAAACTTGACTTTTGCGCAGGGCTTCTTCCTGCTGCTTGCGCGCGGTGATGTCCATCATACTCACTAGTGGGTCACTTGGCATGCTGATAGCCATTGTTGGATCAGCGTTGAGCGGCGGCGGATCGGATGCCGAGTGTACGCGCCGGAACCACCGAGCATGTGCCGCCGCTGCCGACTGCGTTGGCGACGTGCCTTACGTTTGCCGCCCCCATTCAAACGGAGTGGGGTTCTGGTTCCAACCCTGCGCGACGCCTTGTAACAAGGCAATGATTTGATCAGGTGTTTGCGGATACTGGCCGGACAGGCCACGCCGAACGAGAATTCGCTGCATCGATTCAGCCATGTTCAACCACGAGCCGCCCAACGGTGTATACAGCGGCATAATGCCGTGTTCGAACAACCACAGAACCATCTCCGGAGTGTAATGGCCTTTGAGGTTATCCCAGATGAGTAGCATGCGCAGAGCTGGAAGTTCTTGCGACAAGGTGATGGGCAACGATAATCCGGCTTGCCAGCTTTCCCATAGCAGGCGATTGGCTTCAACGTCGAGTTGGGGTTTGGCCGGCAATGCCTGCAGGATAGCCAACAGTTCGTCCTTGAGCCATGGATGCAAAATAGCATTGGTAGTACGCGTGACGCCTTTCACGCGCACTTGTCCAGAAGCCGGGTGAAATAGTGTTAGCAATTTTGCCGTTCCGTCGCGGATGTACTCGTGCGGCTGTTTGGCCGGCTGCGCCTCGGGCTGCCAGCTGCCCCCCACATATGGCTTGGTCTGATAAGGTCCGGCTTCATCTTGGGTCCAGACGGCCAGGCCGAGCGTTTCGCCAGTATGGTAGGCGCTTTCGATCAAGTTTTTTTCGCCTCGGTATCTGGGTCGGTCACAATAACAGTGCCGCCCTTTCGCTTGCGTGTTGCTTGGCCGGTTTCGCACCAGCTGCGCGACTGCTGCCAGCTGTAGCCGGCTTCCTGCAACACCGTCCAGATGGTATAGGTGCTCACCTCGGGCAAGCCATCCGGCATCGAGCGCAACCGTTGCTGCAAAGTTTGCAGCGACCACGTCGCCGTCCCGTCTGTCTCCGGAATGGGTGGTCGGCGCACTTCCTGCAGAATGCGCTCGCGCTCTTCTGCCCCGTACGTCACCTGAGGTCCTCCCCCATGCTTTGGCTCGAGGGCCGCCAAGCCTTCCCGGTTGAAACGGCTGACCAACTGCGAGACCGCGTCACCGGACTTCCGACCCGACAAGCGCGCGGCCTCGGTGTAATTGTTCCCATCCGCCACGAACAGAATCTGTCGGGCGCGAACGACATGACTAGCAGGCTCCGTCTGCGAATGGCCAATACGTTCCAGCCATTCCCGCTCTTCCTTCGTCAGTTCACGAAGCGGGTCTTTCTTGCGTCGGCTCATTTCATCACCTATGTGATCAAGGATGCAGCCAATTCTAAAGCCCGATTCATTTTATGGCGATGTCCGTGCCAAGTGACCCACTAGTCGTCAAGCGTAATTTGGTAGAAATCACTATTTCGAATATCCTCTTGAAAATCAATAATCAGGAGGCGAAAAATGGGAAGAAAGCAAGAGTATCAGGTCAAGTTATCTCAATCGGAACGCGATCACCTTGAGAATCTGATTTCAGCGGGCACGGAGAAAGCGCGCAAATTGACACGGGCACGCATTCTACTCAAGGCCAATGTAGGCTGGACAGATGAGGAGACGGCTAAAGCGTTAGATGTTGGCATGCCCACGATTGGGCGGATACGCAAGCGGTATGCGACGGAAGGATTGAATGCCGCCTTGAACCGCAAACCGACCCGGCGCCAATACGAACGTAAAATCGATGGCGCTGTGGAAGCGCAACTCATCGCCTTAACCTGTGGTGAGCCACCCGCAGGGTATGCACGTTGGAGTTTGCGGTTGTTGTCAAAGCAATTGGTCACGTTGGAACAGGTGGAGATCGAATCTGTCTCCCATGAGACGGTGCGCCAGGTGCTAAAAAAAACGAACTCAAGCCCTGGCAGAACAAGCAATGGGTGATTCCACCGGAAGCCAACGCCGAATTTGTCTGTGCGATGGAAGACGTGCTGGAGTTGTACCATGAACCATATGATCCGTTGCGCCCGGTCGTCTGTTTCGATGAAGGCACGAAACAGTTGCTCGCAGAGACGAGAACCCCATTGCCCATGCGCCCGGGAGAACTGCTACGCTATGATTACGAATATGAACGACAGGGCACCTGTAATCTGTTCATGTTCTTCGAGCCGCTGAGAGGCTGGCGACACATTGATGTCACCGACCGGCGTACGATGATCGAGTATGCGCACTGTATGCGAGACCTTGTCGATATCTTCTTTCATGAAGCCCAGGTTGTTCGGATTGTGCAGGATAATCTCAGCACGCATAAACCCGCTGCCTTATATGAAGCATTCGAACCAACCGAGGCGCGACGTATTCTTGAACGCTTGGCGTTCCATTACACGCCCAAACACGGCAGTTGGCTCAACATGGCTGAGATTGAACTGAACGTGGTTGGCAGCTAGTGTCTTGACCGCCGAATTGCTGAAAAAGAAACCCTCGTTGCAGAAGTCGCAGCCTGGGAACGTCAGCGCAACCAGAATGCATCAACTGTCAACTGGCAGTTCACAACAGAAGAAGCTCGCATCAAATTGCGCAAATTATATCCGTCATTTTACGCTTGACCTAGTGGGTCACTTGGCACGGACATCGCCATAAAATGAATCGGACTTTAGAATTGGCTGCATCCTTGATCACATAGGTGATGAAATGAGCCGACGCAAGAAAGACCCGCTTCGTGAACTGACGAAGGAAGAGCGGGAATGGCTGGAACGTATTGGCCATTCGCAGACGGAGCCTGCTAGTCATGTCGTTCGCGCCCGACAGATTCTGTTCGTGGCGGATGGGAACAATTACACCGAGGCCGCGCGCTTGTCGGGTCGGAAGTCCGGTGACGCGGTCTCGCAGTTGGTCAGCCGTTTCAACCGGGAAGGCTTGGCGGCCCTCGAGCCAAAGCATGGGGGAGGACCTCAGGTGACGTACGGGGCAGAAGAGCGCGAGCGCATTCTGCAGGAAGTGCGCCGACCACCCATTCCGGAGACAGACGGGACGGCGACGTGGTCGCTGCAAACTTTGCAGCAACGGTTGCGCTCGATGCCGGATGGCTTGCCCGAGGTGAGCACCTATACCATCTGGACGGTGTTGCAGGAAGCCGGCTACAGCTGGCAGCAGTCGCGCAGCTGGTGCGAAACCGGCCAAGCAACACGCAAGCGAAAGGGCGGCACTGTTATTGTGACCGACCCAGATACCGAGGCGAAAAAAACTTGATCGATAGCGCCTACCATACTGGCGAAACGCTCGGCCTGGCCGTCTGGACCCAAGATGAAGCCGGACCTTATCAGACCAAGCCATATGTGGGGGGCAGCTGGCAGCCCGAGGCGCAGCCGGCCAAACAGCCGCACGAGTACATCCGCGACGGAACGGCAAAATTGCTAACACTATTTCACCCGGCTTCTGGACAAGTGCGCGTGAAAGGCGTCACGCGTACTACCAATGCTATTTTGCATCCATGGCTCAAGGACGAACTGTTGGCTATCCTGCAGGCATTGCCGGCCAAACCCCAACTCGACGTTGAAGCCAATCGCCTGCTATGGGAAAGCTGGCAAGCCGGATTATCGTTGCCCATCACCTTGTCGCAAGAACTTCCAGCTCTGCGCATGCTACTCATCTGGGATAACCTCAAAGGCCATTACACTCCGGAGATGGTTCTGTGGTTGTTCGAACACGGCATTATGCCGCTGTATACACCGTTGGGCGGCTCGTGGTTGAACATGGCTGAATCGATGCAGCGAATTCTCGTTCGGCGTGGCCTGTCCGGCCAGTATCCGCAAACACCTGATCAAATCATTGCCTTGTTACAAGGCGTCGCGCAGGGTTGGAACCAGAACCCCACTCCGTTTGAATGGGGCGGCAAACGTAAGGCACGTCGCCAACGCAGTCGGCAGCGGCGGCACATGCTCGGTGGTTCCGGCGCGTACACTCGGCATCCGATCCGCCGCCGCTCAACGCTGATCCAACAATGGCAATCAGCATGCCAAGTGACCCACTAGTACGCTGCGGTAGCTTTCTGCTTCAGACGGAATAGTTGTGGTCAGCAACACATTGTGCCGCTCGCCGTGCAGCGTCTGGATGATCGTCTCGCCCTCGAAATAGGTCTGCCCCTCGGCAATGGCGATCATCTCCTCGCTGAAATTCTGTAGCGACTCCGGCGTGAACACTTTGTCCAGCGAGCCCAGCAGGTCGGCTTTGCTCTTGGCCTCAAATATTCGCAGCGTGGCTGCATTGACGTCACGCACGTTGACCATCTGGGCGGCCTGCGCCACAAACTCCGGGTGATCGTTCAGGTAAGCGCGCATGTCCGTGATGCCCTGGGTTTTCAGGTCGTCAAGCGCGGCTTTGAGTGCGCTGAAGTCCTCATCCCAGATGGACACAGCTGCGGTTTCAAATATGCTGCGGTAGCGTTCCTCGCTCTGCCCTAGCGCCTGCTCCGCCTGCAACCGCTCGGTGATGTCCACGATGGCTGTCATCCGTACCATGCGCCCCTCATAAGGCATCATTCTGCCGCGAATTTCAACAGGAAATATCGTGCCGTCTTTTCGAAGGGCCATGTGATTGTACGGCCTTTCGTCACCAGGTCGAAAGTGTTCCTCGACCAGCGCTCGAGATTCTGGCGCTACCATGTCCATTACCGGCCTGTCCAAAAGTTCGGATTTCGTGTATCCGAACATCTGGACGAGTTGATCGTTAGCATCCAATAAGCGTCCTTTTTTCGGTTATACCGATACCCTCGAAAGCAGCCTCGGATAGCATGCGAACCCGCGTCTCGCTCTCCTGCAGCGCCTGCTCTGCCTGTTTGCGTGCGGTGATATCCTGTTCTGTCCCGAACCTTGTGATGAGCCTACCTTGATCATCCAGCACATTCTCAGTCAGTAGATGAATATGGCGTACAACGCCTGAGGGGTTGATGACCCTGTATTCAATATCCATTCCTTTGTGTTGTTCTACAGAATCATTTCGGTGTTGCTCGTAATGTACCCGGTCATCCGGATGTATTACCCTAAATATAGCTTCCGGCTCTGTGAAATATTCCAGCGCTTCGTCCACGCTCATCCCATAATGAAGCGCGAGCTGCTCTGAGCAGGAAACCATCTTTTCATTAATGTGATCCCACTCAAAATAACCCGTCTTGCCCATGCGTTCCGCTTGGCCATATAAAATCTGGCTTTTGCGGAGCTCTTCTTCCTGCTGCTTGCGCTCAGTGATGTCCTCGATGGCTGTCACCCGTACCATGCGCCCCTCATAAGGCATCATTCTGCCGCGAATTTCAACAGGAAATATCGTCCCGTCTTTTCGAAGGGCCATGTGATTGTACGGCCTTTCGTCACCAGTTCGAAAGTGTTCCTCGACCAGCGCTCGAGATTCTGGCGCTACCATGTCCATTACCGGCCTGTCCTTGAGTTCGGATTTCGTGTATCCGAACATCTGGACGAGCTGTTCGTTAGCGTCCAGGAGGCGACCCTTTTCGGTTATACCGATACCCTCGAAAGCAGCCTCGGATAGCATGCGAAACCGTGTCTCGCTCTCCCGCAGTGCCTGCTCTGCCTGTTTGCGTGCGGTAATATCGTGCGAGATGATCTGTACGCCGGTTATCGCTCCAGTGGCGTCGGTCACGGGCTGCATCACCGACAGGAACGAAAGTTCGTGTCCAGCCAGCTCGAACGTGTCTTCGACATGCGTCACCTCGCCTGTAGCGAAGATGCCCTGTATGCGCTGGTGCACGAATGTAGCTGTGGGCGGGTCCAGGAATTCGGACAGGGTTCTGCCGATGAAATCTTCGGATTTACCGCCCAGGTTGTGCGCACCTTGATCATTGATCAGGATGAGCCGATCTTCGCGGTCGTAGAGGGCGATGCCGACCTGCGCGCCTTCGACAAGCAGGCGGTAGCGTTCTTCAGACTCGCGCAGCTTCGCTTCGGCCTGCTTGCGCGCGGTGATGTCCATCATACTCACTAGTACGCTGCGGTAGCTTTCTACTTCAGACGGAATGGTCATCGTCATCAACACATCGTGTCGCTCGCCGTTCAGCGTCTGGTTGATAGTCTCGCCCTCGAAATAAGTCTGCCCCTCGGCAATGGCGATCATCTCCTCGCGGAAATTCTGTAGCGACTCCGGCGTGAACACTTTGTCCAGCGAGCCCAGCAGGTCGGCTTTGCTCTTGGCCTCAAATATTCGCAGCGTGGCTGCATTGACGTCACGCACGTTGACCATCTGGGCGGCCTGCGCCACAAACTCCGGGTGATCGTTCAGGTAAGCGCGCATGTCCGTGATGCCCTGGGTTTTCAGGTCGTCAAGCGCGGCTTTGAGTGCGCTGAAGTCCTCATCCCAGATGGACACAGCTGCGGTTTCATACATGCTGCGGTAGCGTTCCTCGCTCTGCCCCAGCGCCTCCTCCGCTTGCTGGCTTGACGGTCCAGAATGCAGGCGGCCTTGGATATCGCCAATCCGTTGGCGCAATTCTGCTAGTTCCTGAATGAGTTGCTCTTTGGTTTTATCTTCATCATCCTTCATTTGGTCCTCTCCATCAGAAAGGAATTTTGCCAAGCTTCTTGATTACGCTTAAAGGAACCCCAACTCTGTCAAGCCTAATAATAGTGCCTGAAGTGCGTGGCGAGACTGCACCAGTCGCGAATTTACGGAATTTTTCTTTAGCGTTGTGTGATATGTTTATTTTGGTAGTGGTTCTAACTGCATGATCCCGAATATAATCAGGCATGATCATCGATGAAATCACGTATACTTGTCGGCGTTGTGGCAGTGCCAACCTGGTCAAAAACGGGCACAATAAATATGGCAACCAGCAATTTCGCTGTAAAGACTGTCACAAATCGGGAGTGCTCAATCCGATAAACCGCCACACCGAAGCGGAAAAAGAACGCATTCTCGCCGCCTATCGGGAGCGCCCCAGCATGCGGGGGATTGCCCGGGTTTTCGGGATTTCCCGCAACACCTTGGCCAAGTGGCTAAAAAAAAGTCCAAACGCAGCCGGGACTGAAGGCAACCCTCCTGCCCGCTGAAGCAGACGACATCCTCGAATACGACGAATTATGGTCGTTTGTGGCGTTCCGCAAGAACAAACGCTGGCTCTGGACGGTCATGTGTCGGCGCATAGCGATGCAGTGTGCACGCCACTGTACCCGGCAAATTGTGGCCTTTGCCATCGGAGACCGGGGTGCCCGGACCTGTCACCAACTGTGGAGCCGGGTTCCCGAAGCGTATCAGGCGTGTGCCAGCTTTAGTGATTTCTGGGAAGCCTATCAGAATGTCTTACCGGCTGAAACCCATCAGCAGGTTGGCAAAGACAGCGGCGAAGTCAATCATATGGAACGTTGGAATTGTACGCTCCGCCAATGGCTGGGCCGCTTCACCCGCAAGACGTTGTCCTTTTCGAAGGTCGATTATATGCATCACCTCGTGACGCGCTGGTTCATTGTCGAATACAACCTTAAAATCAAGCTAGCATTTACTTAGGACCACTACCGTTTATTTTTAAACGCTCATTTGCGCAACCAATAACTAACGGTGCTAGTTTAGAGAGAAACTGGGCGATGCTCATGGCTATTTCAACTAGCACCATTGGTTAATAGCCACCACATCGATCGGCTCATAAGTTTGAGTTCCCCTGCCCGTTTCTAAACAGTATTCAATAAGCAGTTTTCAGCAGACAGTCTCCCGTAATACTTACTGAAAACTGGAGATTGTTTACGGAGTCAAACTACCCTCCACCGCAAGTCATCACCGCGCAACGCGGCTAACACTTCGTCGGCAATATCTTCCCCGGCGCGGTCTTGGGCTTCGTGTGTTTGCGCCCCGATATGCGGAGTCGCCACAAGGTTTGGATGTCCAACCAGGGCCGTTGCGCCCGGCGGTTCCATCTCAAACACATCAAGAGCCGCGCCGGCCACCTTCCCCGTCTCCAGCGCGGCAAGAACAGCAGCTTCTTCAATAACTCCACCACGGGCCGCACAGATGAGCCGAACACCATCTTTCATCTGAGCTATTGCTCCCGCATTGATCATATGACGCGTTTCATCAGTGAGCGGGCTATGGATCGAGATGTAATCGGAGTGCTGGAAGATTTCTTCGAGCGAGGCAGATTTCGCATTTCGCGCCTTGATTTGTTCAGGCGTTAAATATGGATCGAAAGCCAGAACCCGCATCCCAAATGCAGCCGCTCGCTCGGCAACAGCAGCTCCTATTCGACCGAGCGCGACCAATCCGAGAGTCTTGCCATAAAGCTCCACCCCTTTCAACTGCTTCTTAATCCACTCACCTCGTTTCATCGCTGCGTCCGCCCGCGGCGTGTTTCGCGCCAATGCCAGCATCAGCGCGAATGTTAATTCAGCCACGGCAATGCTGGCAGCTAGGGGTGAGTTGACCACCATAATCCCACCCTGCTTGCATGCGTCTAGATCGATGTTGTCTACACCGACGCCAGCCCGGCCAACAACTTTCAGGCCAATGGCTGCTGCAACAACTTCTGAAGTTACCTTTGTGCGGCTGCGCACGACCAGAGCATCGAACTCGCCAACTGAGTTAACCAGCGCTTCCGGGGTGATATCGTTCTGTACTTTCGTATCGGTCCCTGCCGACAACTTCGCGACTCCCGCAGTTGCAATTGCATCGGCAACGAGTATCCGAGATTTTGTTTCCGCTTCGTTCATCAATTTAGTCTCCAAACCAGGGGATAAAAGTGAGGGCCAGCGCGTATAAAATGCACGCCCCAGTGCAAGTCGCGACAAGTAGCGGTACACCAACTCCGAATCAACTGCGCACTGTACTGGGATGATCAGTGCGTTCGAACAGTGAGGCCACGATGATATTCGCAGTTGAGCCAATAAGTATATCGTTGCCGCCAATCCCTACACCGAATGCCAGCGCCCACCATGACGACATTAACATTGATCGCCAAATTCGACAATTTGGCTTCCCGCGCGCACTTCCCAGATGGTATCGACATTGAAGTCGGAGTGGTTTAACCAACTCACTCGCAATATATATTCGCCCGGTGGAACTGTATATGTAAGCGAGCTCCTGGCGTGCAATGAGCGCGGGGCGGCCTGCCCAAAAGTGAACGTGCCCTCCCAACCGCGGCATTCACGGAATGTGATTGTGCCATCGGAAACGGAAATAAAGACTCGCCTTGGCGTCGGCGTTTCAGTCGGCGTCGGGGTTACTGTTGCTGTGGAGCGCAATATCGTCGTACTGGCTGCTCCGGCAACACCTGTCTGAGTCGCGGCAACCTGCTCGGTCCGCACAACGACACTCGTCGCCGGCAACGCATCCGACTCCGATTGCAACGCACCCAGGATCGCTGCCTGAGTGGCACGCACCCCGTACAATTGTTCTTCGACGGCAGTACCAGCCTCCTGCGCCTGCTGCAATTGCAGGAAGACTTGAGTTGCCGTCGTCCGTTCGCCCTGCAGACGGCGGAATAGTGTCGCACCTCCGAAACCCAACCCTCCGAGTAAAAGTAATACGATCAGCCCCAGCGGAATGAGCGAGAGCAACCAACGGCGGTTGAATTGGCTAGGGGATGCTTCATCTACTGTTACCTCCGCTGCATCGCCGCTGATCGCATGTGACACTGCTGCAACAAGATCGCTAGCGCTCTTATAGCGCTCATCTGGTTTTTTAGCGAGCGTCTTTTCCAGCACTCGCTCGACTGCTAGCGGCAATTGTGGGTTGAGTAGTCGCGCGGAAGGCAAAGGGTCCTGAATATGTCGGATGAGTACGATGGCGGTTGAATCGGCTTTGAATGGCGGAAGACCAGTTAACATCTCAAAGAGTACGATCCCCAGAGAGTACAAATCGCTGCGACCATCCACCACTTCGCTCATGATCTGCTCAGGCGACATATAAGCCGGTGTGCCGATCACAGTACCGGTCATACTGATGGGTGCCGACGGGGTTAGTACCTTCGCCAATCCAAAGTCCGAGATCATACAATTGCCGTGCTCATCGATGAGCAAGTTACTTGGTTTAATGTCGCGGTGGACCACACCTTGGGAGTGGGCATATTCCAGCGCACTGCCAACCTGGGTGATGATATCGTGGGCCAGGTAGAGCGAGAAAGGTTTGCCGTCCAACATATCGGCGAGGCTGCCACCTTCCACCAAACGCATGGCAATATACATATACCCATCGGACTCGCCGAAGTCGAAGACGGGAACAATATTCGGATGTTCAAGGCTGGCGATGACACGCGCTTCCTGGGCAAAGCGTTCAGAAAACTGGCGGCCCGCGAATCCGGGGATCAGGAGGATCTTAAGTGCGACATAACGCTCCATGCTGGGTTGGAACGCCTTGTATACCCGCGCGGCCCCACCCTCCCCAAGCAGGCCTGCGATTTCATACTGCCCGATGCGCTTGCCTATTAGATCATCTTTCGTGGATGAATCTTCCAAGAAAGTATCTTCAGAATTAGAGTAGGACATTATTTAGTAAAGAAGCAAAACCCTCACAATACCTCTCCCCGCTGAACCTCATCTATTGCACAACGCCGCCCGCCATGGCCAGGGGGACAGAGCTTTACCGAGTACTGCTTGGGCAAAATGAATTTGCGCCTGGGCGAGTGTAGCGCCAGAAACGAGAATATGCTATACCTTTCGAGCAGCGACCAAATGCTACAATGCCGAAGATCAAATTATGACGCCAAATCCCAACCACCTTGCTGCAGCGATTAGCGATTTCCGCCAAGCTCGCCGCCGGGCTGCGCTGCAAGAATTACTCGCCCGAATTACTCGGCGCCAGATAAACCTACTCGCGTACGATGACGTTCGTGTGAGTCTGCATGGCCGCGAAAGCGGGCTGCCTAAATTGCGGGAAATCCCGCTCGATGCAATTGTAGGGAGTGTCGGGCGGCATTCTGATTTCACGCGCAGCTTTCTTCCACTCCTTGAGAGTGACCTGCAGCGCTGGGCAGGTGTGGAGGCAAGGGTCCTGAGTCTCGAAGGCTTGCCGCCGATCGAGGTGTACCAGATTGACGAGGCCTACTTCGTCCTCGATGGCAATCATCGCGTCTCAGTGGCTCATCAACTCGGAGCAACGCACATCGAAGCCTTCGTCACCAATGTTCGGACACGCGTCCCGCTGACCGCGGATGCTACCCCGAACGATATTATCCTGAAGGCGCAATACACTCAATTCCTGGAAGAGACAAGGCTGGACGAGCTCCGTCCCGAGCAGAATCTCGCAACGACCATCCCCGGTCAGTACCGCGTGCTTCGAGAACATATCGATTTTCACCGTTATTTCATGGGCATCGATGAACAGCGGGATATTGCAAATGAGGAGGCAGTAGTTCATTGGTATGATCAGGTGTACATGCCGGTCGTGGGCATCCTGCGCGAACTCGGTGTACTTTGGCATTTCCCCGAACGGACCGAGACTGATCTTTACCTTTTAGTGGCTTCCTATCGCGAAATCCTCGAAGCGCGCCTCGGCTGGAAGGTAAGCACGGAAGCGCTTGTCGCCGATCTAGCAGAAGCACAGGGTGAACGACTACGTTCTGTTGCAGCGCGGCTTGCCGAAGATGTCGTGGGCGCGCTCATTCCTGCTGAGCTTGAGAGCGGCCCACCCACAGGTCAATGGCGACGGGAGTTGGTGGCTGCCCGCGAAACGATTCAACTATTCCATACGATCCTTGTGGCTGTCACCGGCAATCCTTCCGGCTGGACAACTCTCGATCGGGCCATTGAAATTGCCCGACGAGAAGAGGCGCGTCTATTCGGACTACATGTTCTGGTCGAAGAGTCTGACCAAACAGTGGCGGAAGAAATTCAAGAAGAATTTGAGAGGCGTTGTTGCGAAGCAGATGTGCAGTCAGATCTTGCATTCGAACACGGCAACATATCCGAGGCACTCGTTGCCCGCGCGCGGTGGGTGGACCTGGTTATACTTCCCCTGAATCATCCACCCGAAGCCTCCCCACGCGGCCGACTTGGCTCCGGCATGCGAACAGTGATCCGCCGTATTGGACGCCCCATTCTGGCGATGCCGCCGGATGCAGAGACACCCACACATGGCTTGCTCGCTTATGACGGCAGCCCGAAGGCGGAGGAGGCGTTATTTATGGCTGCCTATTTCGCGGGCCAGTGGGAGATAAGATTGACTGTTCTCTACGTGTCGAGGGCTGCCCATACAAACCAGGACCCAATAATTTCTGCCGACGAATATCTCGCATCACACGGTGTGGACGCGACCTATATTCAGGAAAAAGGCCCGGTTGAGGATGTTATTTTAGAAACTGCACAAATGCACAAATGTGATCTTATAATAATGGGCAGCTATCGAACTGTCCCGGTATTGGAAGTTGTACTCGGAAGTGTTTTGGATAGCATCCTTCGCCAAACCCATTTGCCGATAATGATCTGTCGCTAAGATTCGAGTTATGACTTCCCTGCAACCTCCAGACCGCATCACACTGAGATACAACGCAGCGCTGAATGACTTTCGTCGGGCGCGGCGACGAGCTGTCGTACACGATTTGCTGGCCCGAGTGACGGGTCATTCAGATGATCTGATCGACTACGAAAATCTTGATGCAAGCCTAATGCCAACCGAAAATCATGAACGCCACCAAGAAGAAATTCCCCTCGATGCGATTGTTGGCAGTGTCGGGCGCTACAGTGATTTCACGCGTGATTTTCTACCGCGCAAGGAGTCGGATGAAGACCGCTGGGCGCAGGTCAAGGTCGCAATGCTGGAATTGGGCGGGGTGCCTCCCATTGATCTTTATCGTGTAGGCAAAGTCTACTTCGTCCTCGATGGCAACCATCGGGTATCCGTCGCGCGTAAAATTGGCTGGAAAACTATTGCGGCCTATGTTACCGAGGTGCATAGTGAAGTCGAAATATCGCAGAGCGATAAACCGGACGAGGCAATTATCAAGGCCCGCCGAGTTGCCTTTATGAAACGCTTTGGACTCGATGATATTCGCCCCGGCCACGACCTGCACGTGACCGTCGCTGGACAGTATCGTGTCATTGAAGAACACATCGAACAACAGCGTCAAAGCGGCGGTGGTGCAGAAAATGGCGACGAATCAGATATTCGCACCGCGACGGCAGAGTGGTATGACACAATTTATCTTCCGGTGGTCAACCGCATCCGTGAGCGTGGTGTCCTGAAGGACTTCCCTGGACGGACTGAAACAGACCTCTATGTTTGGCTCATGCAACACCGCGATGCGCTGCAAAATGCACTTGGTTGGGATATCCAGGTCCAGGAAGCCGCTGCCGATATTACACTTCTGCAGAGTCGACAGTCCGGCCCGGCCCTCGCCCGTCTCTCACGTAGGATAAAACGCCAGATTCGCAAACGTTTCGAGTCCAGTCCTCTACCAGGCACATGGCGCCAGACACGGAATTCAGTGACAAATGAAGACCGCCTCTTCCGCGAAATCCTGGTGCCCTTACCGGGCACCCCTGATAGTTGGAATGCCCTCACTCAAGCGCAAACGCTGGCGGAGTTGGACGGCGCTCATATTCGAGCAGTGCATGTGGTCGCTGGAGAAAAAGACAAACAAAATCCGGTGGCGATGCAGGTAGAGTCCGAATTCGAACAATGGCGTGCTGAAACCGGCCTGCCCGGCGAAATTGCTATCGGAACGGGGCCTGTGGGGACTGTCATCTGTGATCGTGTGCACTGGACAGACCTGGTCGTCCTCCATATGGAACATCCACCAGATTCAGGTCCGCTTGCACGACTGGGCAATGGTCTTATTTCGCTTATCCGATCTTCCAGCCGTCCGATCTTAATCGTTCCCTGGGCTGCCACCGAGCTGGCGCGCCCGCTGCTTGCATATGACGGCAGTCCAAAAGCCGACGAAGCCCTCTACATCGCAGCCTACATGGCAGGTTGCTGGCAGCGCCCACTGACAGTTCTAATTGTTCGCGACGGTGAAAAGCAAGCGGGGCGAAGGGAATGTGGAGGCGCATTTTGAAATGCGCCAAGGTGACGTAGCCGAGGCGATCATGGAGACCAGCCTGGATCGCCACTGCGACCTGGTTGTGATGGGTGGCTATGGGCAAAGGCCGATTCTCGAAGTCGTACTGGGAAGTTCGGTGGATCGCGTCCTGCGAGAATCATGGGTGCCCGTGCTCATCTGCCGGTGATTGGAAAAGTAAATCGTCGACCCTTCTTCTATTATTTCCCACTCTTGTTATTGAGCCTACTGTTTGGTGCTGCATGTGCGCCCACAGCACAACCAATATCACTGACACAAAACAACACCCCACTCCCCACCTCCATCAAGCCTCCAACGGAACCAACTACAACAGAAACGCTCAGCCCAACTGATACGGAAACGCCTGCTTCAACCCGCACCGGCACAGCCTCTCCGACTACAACTGCAACCATCAGCAGCACACCCGTCCTGCACGATGTACCTACTTTGGATGCAGCCGGTGCCGTTGGCACGCCCTCGACAGCGATCCCTGAGGCGGCACCGCTCGTTGATTTCAACGCGGATGTGACCAACATTTTGTTACTTGGGCGTGACACCAGGCGGGACGCCGACACGTATCGCACCGATGTGATCATCGTCGCATCGGTGGATGCCACCACCAATACCGTTACGCTCGTCAGCATCCCGCGCGATCTCTTCGTCTGGATTCCGGGTTGGACGATGAACCGCATCAATACAGCTGCTGCCCGCGGGGACGCAATTGGATACGGCGAATCTGGTGTGGATTTACTAAAGCAGACCATTCAGTACAACCTTGGCATTCCCATTCACAATTGGATTCGCATCGACTTTGAGGGCTTTAAATCCGCAGTGGATGCCCTTGCTGCTGTGGATGTGCCCGTAAGTTGCGCACTGCAGGACTGGCGCTTGATCAGCCCGGAATTGGATGTTCAGAACCCGGACAATTGGGAACAATTCCTGCTCGAGCCCGGTTTGTATTCCATGGATGGCGACCTAGCGCTCTGGTATGCGCGAACGCGGCGCTCGACGAATGATTTCGACCGCTCGCGCCGTCAACAGCAGGTGTTGCGCGCGATATTTGACAAAGCACTCAGCGCAGATGCCCTAACGAGCGCCTTCGAACTCTACTCTGTATTCCAAGACTTTGTGGATACGGACATCGGGAGCGGGCAGGCACTTTCTTTCGTTCCACTTGCAGCCAGTCTGGAAAGCAGTCATATCCGCAGTCGTTTTTTAACGGCTGAGTATGTGCACGCCTGGCGCACTCCGGCGGGAGCCGCAGTGCTGCTACCTGATCCCGAACTGATCCAGACGCTACTCGCCGAAGCATTTGCTCCCGCCCGTACGAATCGGTTATATGCCGAACCGGCGCAAGTGCTGGTACGCAACGGCAGTGCCGATCCGGAAGTGCTCGCACTGGCGCTAGATAACTTAGCCTGGGCAGGCTTTGCTCCTATTGCGGGTGATGATATTGACGAAGTCCGAACAACCACGACCCTCATCGATCACACAACCAGTTCGAAAGGCTCACAGATCAGCGAACTCCAAAGAGTCTTAATTGTCGATCAAGACGCATTGCATCATCGAAAACCTTACTTTGACAAGATCGTTGACTCACGCTAATCCTTACCGAATGTTCCCGTTGTTCGGACGTTCGGAGGAGATCGATGAGGCATCCCATGAGTCTGCAATCACGCCGTGAACTTCTGGCCAGCACCGCGCCGCGTTACCAGCAGGCGTCCAAGAAAGAGAAGCAAACCATCCTCAACGAATTAACCGCTGCCACCGGCTATCACCGCAAATACGCCCTCACGTTGCTCAAGTATCATGACGCCCAGGCAGCGCAACCTGCGAGACGGCCGCGGAAACCGTCGCCCCGAATCTACACGCCCGAGGTGCAGGCGGCGTTGGTGGAGGTCTGGGAAGCTGCCAACCGTATCTGCTCCAAACGGCTAGTGCCGTTTCTGCCGGAGTTCGTGGCCGCCCTGGAGCGGCACGGTCACCTCTCGCTCTCGGACGATGTGCGTGAACGCCTGCTTGCGATCAGCACGGCGACGGTTGACCGCCTCCTGGCAGACGTGCGGCGCGGTCAACTGCCCTACGGCCGCAGCACCACCAGGCCGGGTAGCCTGCTCAAGCATCATGTGCCCGTGCGCACATTTGCAGAGTGGAACGAAGATGGGCCGGGCTTTATCGAAGCCGACCTGGTCGCCCACTGTGGCGATCGCATCGATGGGCAGTTTGTGCACACGCTGGTGATGACGGATGTTTCTACCGGGTGGACGGAGTTCGCCGCGCTGCTGTACCGCAGCCAGGACACCGTGCTCCGCGCAATCCGGCGCATCCGTACACAGCTGCCCTTCGACCTGTTGGGGTTGGACACCGACAACGGCGGCGAGTTCTTGAATTATCTGCTCTTTCACTACTGCCAGGACGAAGGCATCACCTTCACTCGTTCACGCCCTTACCGGGAGAACGACCAGTGCCATGTCGAACAGAAGAACGGCTCCATTGTGCGCAAGTTCGTCGGCTACGACCGTTTCGTTGGCATAGAAGCCTGCCGCGTTTTGGGTGCTTTGTACACGCAACTCCGGCTTTACGTGAACTTTTTCCAGCCTTCTGTCAAGCTGGTGGAGAAAAAACGCGTCGGCAACCGCATCATGCGCAAATACGATTTGGCGCGGACGCCCTATCAGCGTGTCACGGCCACTGAGAGTATCTCGGATGAAACCAGGCGCGCACTTGGAGAACAGTACCGCCAGTTGGACCCTTTGAACCTGCTACAGCAGATCGAATCTTTACAGGACCTATTCTGGCAGCACGCCTACGTCAACCCGCTCGCGCTGTCCGCTACCGCGTCACCCAACAGCTCCACCGCCCAACGACAACGGTACCGCCCGACGCCTCGAGCGTGCTGCGCGCATGTACCGGCGCACGAAACGCAAAGGGCGCTATGGCCAGGTGAAGCGCTGGTGGCGTACCCGAAAAGATCCATTCGAAGACGTCTGGGACGAAGTTGAGCAGCAATTGGAGCAAACGCCGGTAGTGGTTACATGTTGACTGATGAGTCTGGAAAAAGTAAGTTGTTGGCCTGCCAAACAGAGGAGCGCCAAAATGATCCAGAGTGTCATCACGCATGAGTGTTCAAAGTGCAGGAGCCTCAACATTGTCAAGAATGGTACAGACTATAAAGGCGGTCAGAAGTTTCATTGTCTCGATTGCGCCGCTTATGGAATGTTGGAACCGCAAAGCCGTTCTTATCCTGAGTTCATCAGAGAATTTGTCCTACGCACCTATCGAGAGCGAGCCAGTATGCGCGGCATTGAGCGCATCTTTGGCATCGCGCGGCAGACATTAGCACGCTGGATTCTGGAGAAGGCCGGCGCTATGCCGAACCTGGCTGACACTTTAGAAACCGTAAAAACGGATGATGTGCTGGAATTGGATGAATTATGGTCATTTGTACGCACAAAAAACGATAAACGTTGGATATGGGTCGCGCTGTGTCGGCGCACGCGCCAAGTGGTGGCCTATTTTATTGGCGACCGCAGTGAAAAAAGTTGTCGCGCGTTATGGAAATCCATCCCAGCATCCTACAAAGCGTGTTGCTCCTTCAGCGACTTCTGGCACGCTTACCAGAAGGTTTTACCAAACGACACTCACCAAAGTGTCGGCAAAGAAAGCGGCCAGACATCTCACGTGGAACGCTGGAACAACACCTTGCGCCAGAGACTGGCTCGCTTCGTGCGCAAAACTCTTTCTTTCTCCAAGTCCGACGTTTACCATGAAGCTGTACTCAAGTTGTATCTCCATTACTACAATACAGCGTGGTCCCCATCAGTTACCATGTAACCACTACCCAAACGCCTTACCTCACTGCCAAGATGCTCTTCCAGTGGTTGCAACAAGGCCAGCCCGGCAAATTCAGTGACGGTCAGTTACGCACGCTCCAGCGCCGAGTACATGACTGGCGCCTCAAGCAAGCGGAACATGAACTCGAGGCGAACGAGGAGTTCGCGGATCATGTCGCCGCAGCAGCACCCAGTCCTGAACGTACTGGGTCAGGACGAAGGCACTGGGTCGGGACGAAGGCACTGGGTCGGGACGAAGGCACTGGGTCGGGACGAAGGCACTGGGTCGGGACGAAGGCACTGGGTCGGGACGAAGGCACTGGGTCGGGACGAAGGCACTGGGTCGGGACGAAGGCACTGGGTCGGGACGAAGGCACTGGGTCGGGACGAAGGCACTGGGTCGGGACGAAGGCACTGGGTCGGGACGAAGGCACTGGGTCGGGACGAAGGCACTGGGTCGGGACGAAGGCACTGGGTCGGGACGAAGGCACTGGGTCGGGACGAAGGCACTGGGTCGGGACGAAGGCACTGGGTCGGGACGAAGGCACTGGGTCGGGACGAAGGCACTGGGTCGGGACGAAGGCACTGGGTCGGGATGAATGTGTCGACTACCAGCCTGCTTTATCTGGTAGTGTTTAAAAGAGTGTGTAAACGGCGTTTCTGGCAGGATGCGAATAAACACACTTTGAAACAAACAGGCGCTGGTTGTCCAGCAATCGCTGAGCGCAGGGGCTGTCAAGGGGTTCAGAGCAAATCGAGCTGAATTGGAGTAGCGCCCTTGACAGCCACAAACCAGCGATTAGGCTGGGACAACGCCTGTTTGTTGGCATTTAGAATTCAAACCTCCCCTCAAAGCGGATAGCAAGCTGGTTCAGGATTTTGGCCCAATCGCGCATGGGCGTGGTCCATTTGGCACTGGCATTTTGACTGACCAGGAAAAGCAATTTACGGACCGCCTTTTCGGAGGGCAAAGCGCCCTTGGTCTTGGTGACTTTGCGCAGTTGGCGATTGTAAGCTTCGATGGCATTGGTGGTGTACATCAAGCGCCGGATCTCGCGCGGGAAATCGAAGAAAGCACTTAGCTCGGCCCAGTTGGCCCGCCAGGACTTGACGGCCATAGCATAGCTCTCGCTCCAGTTCTGCTCGAGCTCGTCCAGGGCAGCGGCAGCGCGTTCGAGCGTGCTGGCTTGGTAGACTTTACGCAGGTCGCGGGTGAAGTCTTTGCGGTCGGTCCAGGTGACATATTTCAGGCTATGCCGGATTTGATGCACAATACAACGCTGGACGATGGTTTGCGGGAAAAGCGCCTCAATGGATTCTGAAAAGCCGTTGAGACCATCCACTGCGGCGATGAGGATATCCTGCACGCCGCGCGTTTGCAAGTCAGAGAGTACCGAAAGCCAGAAATTGGCGCTTTCGCCCGTGGAATTCCCGACCCAGTGCCCGAGCACGTCCTTGTGGCCGTCCATGTCCACCCCCAGCACCACATAGACCGGGACGCTGGCAACCTGATTGTCACGCCGCAGCTTGATGAATAGGGCATCCAGATACAAGAGTGGATAGACTGCGGCCAGCGGTCGGTTCTGCCAGGCTTCGACTTCCGGCCAGATCTTATCGGTGACCTTGCTGACCAGGCTTTCGGAAACATGGACCCCATACAGGTCACGCATGGTGGCTTCGATATCGCGCGTGGAGGTGCCCTTGGCATACAGGTACACGATCTTTTCTTCCAGCTCGTTGCTCAGCGTGCGATTGCGCTCCAGGATCTCGGGCTGGAAAGTAGCGTTGCGGTCGCGCGGTACGTTCACCACCGTCTCGCCGCCCGAAGTCTTTAGCTTACGCTTGCGGCTCCCGTTGCGGCTGTTGCCTGAGTTGTGCCCTTGCGCTTGATAGCGCTCGTAGCCTAAGTGCTCGCTCAACTCGGCTTCCATCAGCTTCTCTAGTGTCTGCCCGAACAGCCTAGCGAAGATACCATCTTTGCCGAAAAAGTCATCGACACTTTCGGCGCTCAGCAGTTCGGCCTGTAGTTGTTCGACTGCCGGCCCATGTTTCGATAGGATTTCCTGTGTACGTGCTTTTTGTGTTGGCATGTTGTCTCCTTGCTATTTCTAGCTGCAAGAGACTTGCCATTTACACACTTTCATCCACATACCCTTTTATCTCGGCTCACCAACGGGAAACAGAACGCCTGCTTCTCGCTGGAGCCCCCTGCGCTCCGCAGCGTGCCACTGCGGCTGCGCTTCGTCAACACCCCTTGACGCTCTTTGCACACGCATCTCAACAAGGGGTGTTGACAGTGCTCGCCTGCGTGGCTTCGGCTGCGCGTCAGGCAGCTCCAGCGGAAGCAGAGGAAACTAAGTGAGGCTTGACCAATTGATCGAAAAGTCACACCTCGAATCGGGTTGAAAATGATGGAAAAACTGGACTGGCAACGGCTTCTCAGGGTAAGATTCTTACATGATGCAATACGAAGATACTACCGTCGCCGAGCCGGATGCCCAAGCAGAAATTCGTTATGCAGTCGAACTTGGCACAGACTATGAACCCTGCCTGCATCCAGTCCGCTTTGCCGCTCCAGCGCCAACCGAGAGCGCCCCACCCATTGCAGGGCCACAACCAGCTCAGGTTATCGTCCATGCCTCTATGTTGGAAAGTGACCTGCAAATCGACGCTTTGTTCGACGAGTGGGAGCCCTTTGAGTACATCTCAGATCTGCCTGTCTTTGGACCAGAGAATTGGTTCGGCCCGGAGGATGGCGCTGCAGAGTGGTCGCTGTTTTGGAATGCAGAACATCTTTTCATCGGTGTTCGTGTTGCGGATGATGCTTTCGCACAAAGAGCCACTGGAAGTGACATTTCAAAGGGTGATGGCCTCGAAGTCCTGCTGGATGCACACCTTTCTAGGGATGCAACACTAGACGAGCGGAACGATGATGATTATCAGCTCGGGATATCGCCCGGCGATCTTTTTGATCCCAATGGCCGCCCGGAGGCCTATATGTGGTGGCCGGAAGAACGCGAGGGGGCCATCCAACTACCGATGGCCTATCGCCGCGAAGAGAATGAGAGTGATTGGGTGGGCGAGATTGCGATTCCCTGGAGCCTGTTCGGGATTACACCGCAAATAGGCAATGAATTTGGCTTCATCCTCTCGCTTACGGACAACGATCGCCCCGGCGAGATCGACTTGCAGAGCATCCTGACGCACGTCGAGGCACGCGTCGTGGAGGACCCCACTACCTGGGGCAGGCTAGTGCTCGACCCGCCTAAGCCCGAAGAGTGATATTAACTTACGTTAGGTTTTGAAGGAGCAGCGTGAAATTATATCTCCGCGCTCGGCGGCGAAGGAGGAAAATCTAGCGTGCTAAGAAAGTTAATGCGAAGTTCAGCCCGAGGAGTAAGAAGAGCAACGCATAAGCATATGCGAGAAACTGAGCTGGCCTGGAAATTTTGTTCATCTTGACGTAAAACCCCTAAAACCTACGTTTACCCTACGTTTAACATACTCTTATTCTACTATATATAACGCATTTTTTACTTAACCGATACGTAAAAATCTTGTAAATTTGGGAATTTTAAGGTTGACAGATTGAAATTGTAGAAGTCCTCCAAGGTCTGCACTCTCATGTTTGACTCGAAGGTCTGCGGTGAAAACATTGACGCCCGGCTTGGACATGCGTAGAATCCATCACTACCCAACTACTGGAGGCCCAAGTGAGAACCTGCGCCATTTGCGATCATCAGACCACCGACGAAATGAAAAACTGCCCGAACTGTGGCGCAGACCTCTCCACCGACTCCGTCCGCGCGCATTCACTCGCTCGCATGAACAACAATGAACGCGTTTCGCACATTACTGTCATTGTTGACGACACGGCCTGCCCCACCTGCCAGGCTGTTCAAGCAACCTACGAAAAAGAGGCCGTGCCGGAACTGCCTGTGGCAGGCTGCTCCTGTGCAGAGGGCTGCACGTGCACTTATCTACCTGTTCTGGCTGAGATTTTTCCCTGAACAAACACGCACCCTATATTCAGAACTAAAGAATCAAGTTGGAGTAACGCTGTTCGACCGTCCTCGGTCGGGTCTCGGCTGCGTTTAAGTTTCATAGCCATGATCCGGCTCAATTCACGACTCATTTCAGATACCATCTGCATGCTACAATCACCGCAAATGACAGGGAACCATGCTGACTGACTATCGAATCCGGCAACGCGACCATCTGTTGTCCATTGTTCGCGCGCTGACGCAACAACTGGACCTTGAGAAAGTCCTCGTACAGATATTGAGGGCGACAACGGATATGCTCGGGGGCGTGGCTGGACTCATCGCACTGCGCGAGTCGATCAGTCCGACCGATCGGGCGGCAACGGGTCGTTTTCGCATCGAAGCGCAGCATGGTGTCGCTGCGGAATTTTTGGATCAATTGGATGATGTGTTGAGCGAATCCGATTATGCCGCCCCGGATGACCCCACTCCATTCGTCATCCAGGAACTTGAACGCCGCTTGCAGGTCGTCGCCAGACGTGGCCGTTTCGATCTCTCCCGCACAGTGGGGCTACCATTGCAAGTCGGGGAACAACTTAGCGGGCTGTTACTGATCTTCTATGCTAATGCGACGCCGTTTGGCCGCAATGAACGTCAGATTCTGCAGGCTTTCGCCGATCACGCCGCAATTGCAGTTACGAACGCACGCCTATACGCAGAAGTCAATTCAGAGAAGAATCAACTCGATGCGATCCTCGAAGGCTCCGCCGATGGGATTATCATTATGAATGCCGGGCACAAAATTGAGCGCTGGAACCGCGCACTGTCTAAGCTGACGCGCGTGGGCCCGGCGGAAGCCATCGGTCACAATCACGACGAATTGATCCGCTGGGAGAAACTGGCATCGAACGCAGACCTCGCGGATGCAGAGGCACGCGGCTGGCCTTTCGGAAGCAACGCGACCTTGTATGTGGAAGGTGATCTGGCGCGCGCGAATGACAATCCCATTGCCGTTGGCGTGACGTATGCGCCGATCTTCGATAATTCTAACCACCTGCTCAACATCGTCGCCAACGTTCGCGATATAACCAATTTCCGCGAAGCCGAGGAGCTAAAAAGCACATTTGTATCTGTGATCGGCCATGAACTGAAAACGCCGATCTCGTTGATCAAAGGCTATGCCGGCACGTTACGCCGCCCCGATGCCGACTGGGACCCAGCGACTATCGAGGAGAGCCTGAGCGTCATCGAAGAAGAAGCCGACCGGCTGAATGACCTCATCGAGAATTTGTTGGACGCCTCACGCTTGCAGGCTGGAGCATTGCAGCTCAACTTGACAGATGTAGCTCTAGGGCAACTCGCAGAGCGACTGGCGGGCAAGTTCGAAATGCAAGAATCCGGTCATACCTTTTCGGTTGAATTCCCGGATGAGTTTGTCCTTGTGCGCGCGGATGAAGAACGCCTGCGCCAGGTGCTAAGCAATATATATTCGAACGCGATAAAATACTCGCCGCCCGGCGGGACGGTCCGCATTCGGGGTCGGAGCACACCACGCGAAGTGATTGTCAGCGTGATTGATGAAGGTGCGGGAATTCCATCCGATGAATTGGATCGAGTCTTCGAACGTTTTTATCGCGCCCGCACGGCTGCAACGGAACGCGCTTCGGGTGCCGGACTAGGACTTTTCCTCAGTCAAGCGATTGTAGAAGCCCACGGCGGAAGGATGTGGGTTGAATCCGATCCGGGCCGAGGTGCTGAGTTTCATTTCTCAATCCCTCGCTCCAGCACGAGCGGATCAGCATCGAATTAGCTTCACCGGCAAGATTGAAACAGTCACCTGAAAGGTACACATGGTCACCCTGAATCCCTCCTCGGCAATGCGCTGTCCACAATGCCGAAGCCCGATCGCAGCAAAGTTGGAACAAGTATTTGACGCATCTGCGGACCCGAGCGCGAAGCAGCGCTTTCTGCGCGGCCAGTTCAATGTCGTCCAGTGCTCGAATTGCGGCTACCAGGGCATGCTGGCCAGTCCGCTCGTTTACCACGACCCCGAGAAGGAATTGCTGCTAACATACGTGCCGGTCGAACTCAACATGCCTCTGGAGGAGAAGGAACGTGCACTCGGGCAGCTCACCCGTGCGGTGATCGATCGTTTGCCGTCAGAAGCTCGCAAGGGCTATCTGCTGCAGCCGAAGGAGATGCTCACTCCGCAAGGCATGGTAGAGAGCATTCTGGAGGCCGACGGCATCACACCAGAAATGCTGGCGGAGCAGCGCCAGAAGGTTGACCTGCTGCGCGAAATGCTGTCCCTGGAAGATGAAACTCTCGTTGAGTTTATCCAGAAAAATGACGAAAAGTTGGATGTTGTCTTCTTTGAATTGTTTTCCGCGAATGCACAGCAGGCTACCAGTGCAGGTGGCGAAGAAGTTCTGGCCCGACTTGAAACGGTCAATGCTGCCCTGATGGAGCATTCCACACTTGGCAGAGAATCCAAAGCGCAACACGAGTTGCTCGATGCCACCGCGGAGGAATTGCGCGCATTGGGAGATAAGCTTACTCGTGATAAGTTACTCTCCCTGATCGTGGAGGCCGAAACCGATACGCGTCTGCGGGCCCTCATCACAATCGCGCGTCCGCTCATCGATTACGAATTCTACATGCAGCTCACGAGGCTCATTGAATCTGCGAGTGACGACGAACAAACACGTCTCGAAAACCTACGCGAGAAAATTCTGGAAACCACTGGGCAGATCGACACAATGGCACAGTCCCAGAGCAAAGCGGTCAGCGAATTGCTGCAAGCGCTGCTCACTGCCGAAGATCAGGATGCCGCACTAAGGGAATATCTCCCCGCCATCGACGGAGTATTCCTTGAACTGCTTGCCGCCCAATATGAGCGCGCCCGTAATGAAGGCCACACTGAACTGGCAACGCAACTTGAAACACTGCAAGAAAAAATTATGCATGTGTTGCAGTCAAGCGCCCCACCTGAGATTCAATTTATCAATAGTTTGCTTGAAATTGAAGACCAAACGGAAGCCGAAGCGTTCCTGAAGCGTAGTTCCAGCGAACTCACTCCCGCGATGCTACAGACCATGGATGCACTCGCAGACGACTTGCGACAGCGTGGTCGCACAGATATTGCTGCGCGGCTTAGCAACTATCGTGAGATCGCCGAACGCCAGCAGACGCTGGCGAAATGGACTTCTTAACTTCGATTTGTTACTGAGGGTTGTCGAGGCGGAAGCCATGCCCGCGCACGGTCACCACATATTGATGTTCCGGGTCTAATTCCGTCAGGCGGTCGCGCAGACGGCGCACCAGTGCATCAATAGACTGTTCTGAAACACCAGCCCCCTGCGCCTCCGGCCACACTGCATCCACGACCACGTCGCGCGTACATACCTGTCCGCTATTTGAATAGAGTAATTCGATCAGTCGGTACTGCGGCAAGGATAGCGGCGGGTCGATTTCCAGATCGCCGATCCACACGCGCCTGGCGGCCAGGTCCACGCGCATCCGCCCTTTCGCCGGCGGTTCAATGGTGAGCGGAACTGTAGCCTCCGAGCCGACAAATACCAGCTTGATAGCTGTTGCAATGGTGATCACGTCACCATCCGAGAGGGAAACCTTCGCAGTAACGATGTCGTCGTTGACATAAGTCCCATTCTTGGATTGGTCTTCAACGACCCAGCCGTCGCTCTCCTTATAAATAACGGCATGCTGTCGCGAAACAGTCTTGTCGTCGATGCGGATCGCGCAGTCCGCACCGCGGCCAATTTCCAGCTTCTCCTGGTCGAGATTCCAGCGCTGGCCTTTGAGAGAGCCGGTCTGTGCAATCAATACAGGTGCATCAACTTCACTCATTTCACATCTTCCTCCCACATCCGAACAAGTCCTACGTAGTATAATCCTCGTATGCCTTTGCAGCCGGGCGATTTATTAAAAGATCGATATCAAGTCATCCGCCCGATCGGACGGGGCGGCATGGGTTCTGTTTTCCTTGCCGAAGACTCCCGGCTCGCCGGTCGTCAGTGCGCGCTCAAGGCGATCACCGGCGACCCGAACATGACCGCCGAGGAACTACTCCAGGCGCGGGTGCAATTCCACCGCGAAGCCTCTGTTCTGGCTCGCCTGGATCATCCAAACCTGCCCAAAGTTTCCGACTTCTTCTCCCACAAAGACACGGACATCCTGGTAATGGATTTCGTCCCCGGTCAGGACCTAAAAAGCATCATGGTAACCGCGCGGGCGCAAGGGCGCTTCATTCCCCCGTCCGATGTTCTGGAATGGGCGCGTCAGATTGTGGATGCCCTCGCGTATATTCACGGTCAGGAAAGCCCGGTTGTACACCGGGATATAAAACCAAGCAACTTGAAGCTGACGCCCAGTGGCCTGATTAAACTTGTAGATTTTGGGTTAGTCAAGTTGATGGCTCCAGACGAGCGCACGGTCACTGTCGTACAAGGGCGTGGATCAGTGCATTACACACCTCTGGAACAATATGGCGGAGATACCGGTCACACTGACGTGCGCACGGACATCTACTCGCTCGCAGCGACAATTTATCATCTTTCAACAAACGAAGCCCCGCCGGAGGCAAAAGTTCGCTTCCTGAACTCCGATAGTCTATTCCCCATTCGCGACATCAATCCACAGGTTTCAGCGCGGACTGAGCGAGCTACAATGTGGGCGCTTTCCCTACATCCCGACGAGCGACCGAAAGATATCCACAACTTCAGAAGCGCACTCTTCGACGGCGTCTTCCCAACGGAAGATGGCTCTCCCGTTTTCATCCCTGAAACGTCCGGCGAGTGGATTCGCGAGGCCCTGGCAGACCCTACCCAGCGCTACATGGCAATCGCCGCTGGCGCGTTGATCTTACTTGCGATCTTAACGACGTTCACCCCGAGTTAGCCTTCCGGCGACCGGGTCCAGAACCTCCCCAACACCAACCCAATCAGGCCGCCGGTCCAGGCGGCAACTGTCGGAGCGAGTGATCCAAGGCTCTCTGTCCCGAGCAAGTTGCTTGGCGCACTAAGTGCGTACAGGTTATACCCCAAGCCGACACCGATGGCGACTGCCAACACAACTTTTACGCCACCGGAGATCGCGCGGCCCTGACTACGGGAAAGACGCCAGCCGCTTCCACCGATCAGCAGCAACGCCAGCGAAGCCGAAAGTAAATCACGCACTTCCACAGTGGAAACAGGGGGTGTCTCCACCTCAACTACGAGTGTCGGGGTTGGAGTGGGTGGGACGTGTGTTTCAGTTGGTACAAGCGTTTCCGTTGGCTCCGGGGTAATCGTTGCCACGATGATTGTGGGGGCGCCTTCTGCACCGGTTACGAAGACTTCGACCTGTAGCGGTTCGGCAACGGCGGAACCACTTTGCCCCCAAATCTCCTGGCGGCCGGTCCGGCCGAGCAAAAGTGTTGCTCGTGCTACCCCACCTGAAGTTCCCGTGCGCGCAAAAACTTGTGTCAATCCGCCCTCCGCAAGATTACGCACGAAAAAATCCACAATCGTTCCATCGGGAACGAGATGACCATTGTGATCAAACAGCGGCGTTGTCGCTACATTTACCGTTGTCCCTTCTGGCAAAACAGGCGCTTCTGAAGTAATGGATTCTGCCGCATCAGGAGCGGTTGGAGTGGCTGTCTGCGGTGCCTCCGTTGCATCCGAGTTCAGTCCGGCTACTTCGGCAATTAATTGAAATTGCTGATCTGCTGCCGGTGATAAACTGCTCTCCAGATCATAAGAGATGGACGGCACCGATACAGGCGAGGCACCAGCAGGGGCTATCTCGCGAAATAGAACGCGCGCCGCTACTTCGATGAAAGGTGATGTGTGACTATATAGGCCATAATAAGCGCTGAGCTGCGCGACTTCGGTGGCATCCAGCAAGTAGGGCGCACCGAGTGCGAAGACAATGATATTGCGATCGGCGACAAGATCGGGCCGTTCGGCGAGGAAGCGCCGCAAAGGGTTCGCTTCGGCAACCTCCGACGGGATATCTCGAACTGCAAATATAATCCACTCCGCCTCTGCAAGGGCATCTCCGATCAATAGCTGCGGCGCTTCAGTGACCTCAGGAGTCACTTCGGCTGTCGCTTCGGCGGAAGGAGTTTCGCTTTCGACTGTTTCAATTGCAATTGGTTCTTCCGTGGGTGCCGCCGAAATCCCGGAGAAAAAATTATCCAAAGCAGCGAAATCAAAACTGGATATGTCTGTGCTGCGAATCTGCGCGCTGCCGGCTGCACCGTAAAGGCGCGTAACTGCCAGTTCAAAATCGTCGACGCCGAGTTCAT
This sequence comes from Anaerolineales bacterium, assembly GCA_965248775.1. Taxonomy (GTDB): domain Bacteria; phylum Chloroflexota; class Anaerolineae; order Anaerolineales; family JBHHUI01; genus JBHHUI01. The sequence continues at coordinate 5,598,243 of OZ252150.1, read as the reverse complement.
CAACCGCAACACAGGTACTACATTGGTTGGTTGTAAGAACATCGGTGATGAAAACGACCTGCTCCCTGCGTGCTGGCGGATTCGGCAGCCGATTGGCGAGTTCGCCGGCAGCGGGGCTAAGCAGTGTGACACTGTCTCGTGCGATGGTAAAAATCTCGTCCGTCCGTTGTCCAACATTATTCAGTGCACCAATGGGACGCACGCTATCCAGTGAAAACTCATCATAGAGTTCTAACTTAAGGGCGATAATGCGGGCGACGGCTGCATCAACACGCTCAGCAAACGCCGGATCTTCTAGATATTTCTGGACAAAGAGACTGATCGCATCGATGATCGTAGCGGCCTGATCTTCAGGCGGTGCCAGTCCAAACTCATCAACAAAGAGTAAATCGTTTCCGGCGAGGAGTGCATCGCGGGCGATATTAAACGCAGGGAATGATTGCAAGGTTGGGTCATAGAAGCGGCGCAGTGCTTGCACGCCAAGCCGGTCACTCATGACAACACCGCCCGCATTACGCCAGCCAACCATTTCGGGTTGTGTGAGCAGTTGCATTAACGCCTGACTGTCCAGATTGAGCGGCCGCGTAGATGTTGTCACGGCACCTTGCAAAGCTGTGTAACGTGCATGCGCAGCCAACAGACCATCAATCACTACATTGGACACCCCAGACGGATTCGTGACATCCACAAAAGGCGGAATATCAATTGTGGATAGTTCGCTCAGAGGTTTATTCACTGTTGGTATGTCGCTCGCAACGTCACGGTCGCTGAGACCCAGCCCCGGGAAGTGTTGTGCGATTACTGCAATGCGTCCGCGCCCACCTGATTTAACGCCCTCTACATACGCTCGGCCAAGCGCACCCACCCAAAACGGGTTTCCGCCAAACGCCCGCACGCCAATATCGCCAGGGCTGGCGGGTTGTGGCTCCGAGAGCACATCAAGCGTAGGGCCAATCAGCAGATTGATCCCCAGAGTACTTAACTCTGCGCCGGTGACATTCCCCACCAGGCGCGCATATTCTGTGTTCCAGGTCGCACCCAGGGACATAGGACTTGGCAGAGGCGTCATGCCCCTGCGCATATCTGTCCGTGTAACATCATTGCCTTCATGAGCAACGCCGATCAGCAATGGGATGTAAATAGAACTTTGTGGAATCGCGGGCGGAATATCGTCGTCTGCCAATTGAGCTGCTCCTTCACCGATCGCTTGTTGGAGCGCGGTAGTCAGGGCAGCGCTGGAGGCCGGCAGCGACTCACTATCATCGAAGTTGTCGTTGGCAGCCGTTAAGACCACTCCGCCGACGTGGTGACGGGTGAGCAAGGTATGGATTTCTGTGCCCGGTTCAACGTTCCGGCCCTGGAAGGTAACAACAAATAGCTGCCCTACCCGCTCCTCTGGGCTGAGGTCTTCCACTATGCGGCTGACTTCAGGAGATGGGGTTGCGTCCTGTTGCGGAACGCCGGCAAATGCAAGGCTAGGGAGCGCTGTAAGTATCAGGACCGTCGAAACGTTGACGAGAGCAACGAACGAGCGGCGCATTCACGAATTTTACCTTTAGGCTGGAGGTTCATCAAGTTTTTGGGCTTGACCATAGGGGAAGAGAATTGTAATCGCAGACTACGGGGAGAGATCATCTCGAGAAGCAAGCCATTTCTGCACGGTTGCAATGAGGACCTCTATTGATATATCCGGCGGATTAAACCAGTGAATAGCCGGGTCGTCGGCCTGAAACCAGTTTGCCTGGCGGCGAACAAAGCGCCGCGTCTCTCGCTTGATTTGCTGGACAGCTTCATCCAACGCACATTCACCGCGAATATAGTGGCCCAATTGTTTGTATCCCAGTGCCGACATTGCCGGTAAATTCCAATCGATGCCCCGTGCCAGCAATGTTTCTATTTCTTCGAGCAAACCCGTTTCCAGCATTTCGTCAACACGATGGTCAATCCGCGCGTATAAATCTGCGCGTGGCATGTTCAAGCCGAGTTGAAATACTTCGTACGGCGGGGGCTCACTCCGGCGTTGCTCGCTGAATGGAATTCCTGACTCCAGTGTAACTTCCAGCGCTCGTACAACCCGACGCACATTGCGGTAATCAATGGCGGCAGCAGCCTGCGCATCGACCTCTGCCAGCCGTGTGTGCAGCGCGGCCGCTCCAGACGCGGCCGCGAATCCTTCTAGCTCTTCACGCAAACGAGGGTTACTCGATCGTGGTGGAATGGTCCAGCCTTCGAGCACAGCTCGAATATATTGGCCTGTGCCACCTACAAGCATGGGCAGATTTCCCCGGTCTGCAATGTCAGCAATGGCCACGGTTGCGGCGCGCTTATATTGCGCTAGCGACCAGGGTTGATCCGGTTCGGTAATGTCAATTAGATGGTGCGGAATTGCAGCCCGCTCTGCCAGCGATGGTTTGGCGGTTCCGATGTCCATTCCACGATAGAGATAACGTGAATCGGCCGAGATAATTTCACCAGCCAGTGCTTTGGCAAGCTCCAGGCTCGTTGATGTTTTCCCGACTGCCGTTGGCCCAACGATGACCAATAAGGGAATATGCGTCATTCAGTATTCTCAGTCCGCCGGTATAATCGCATCCGTGCGTATCTTTGCCTTCATGATTGCGCTTCTCGTCTTTAGCGCGTGTTCGCCAACACCACGTCCGGAGGCTGTTGCCGCTGTCATTGATGCCTCACCGCCAACGGACAGCGCAGCTCTCCCATTGCCAACTCAATTCACCCCGTTCACACCGATTCTAGGCACTCAGGCTCCGGACATGGAAGAAGATGTAGCGGAGCAGCTTGATCTCGAAATCAGTACACCCACCGTCGTTATCGAAAATCCGGATGCCAATCCTATCCCTCATCCGGACTTACCTGCAACCTGCTCCGCACAGCCGCCACCGAGCGCGCTGCTGCGCGACTTGGGCTATATCAGCAGCATCTGTCGCGCGGTTGGCATCGCGGAATGGTCTGGAACGAACGAATTACTCATCATACACAACCTCGCAACGGGTACGGCACCCGCCAGTGTATTGGACCCCGTTTCAGGCCAGATCACCAATCTGGGCGGGGTTTCCAGCCTGGCCTGGAATGCAGATCGGACGGCGGTCGTGGGATGGGAGTTTCGAGCGGGCTGCCGTTTCACCCGCGCGATCGGGTTCGACTTCGAAACCGATCGCGTGTTGCACAGCGCCACGCCCGAAGATGAGATCGTCGGACGTGTGTTCTGGACACCCTCCGGTGACGATTTTGTGTACTCCCGGCGCGAGATCGTCGGTGAGTGCCCGGGTTGTTACTATCGTTCTGCTGAACTCATCATTGCAAATACCACCGAAAATATCTACACGACACTGGTTTCCGACGCCGGTTTGGATTACTTGCTGCTCGGCTATCAAAGCAACAACATCGCCATCGGCGAAAGAGTGTACACCTATCACACTTGTGAAGCGCCAGAAGTGCCAGAATCTGAACTGACATATTATCTGCTCGATCCCACCGAACAACGATTGACACCGGTCGCGAATCCGTAAAATCAGGAACATCTGTGCTAAAATTACAGGGAGTCCCTTTCGACGCCCTGCATGTGTAAGTCAACTCAAACCAGCCGCACCAATCCGAACCGGAAATATCAATACAATATGCCTGAATTCGAACTGCACGCCCCTTTTCAACCGACCGGCGATCAACCGGAAGCGATCAAACAACTTTTAAAAGGCATCAAGTCCGACAAACAACATCAGGTGCTGCTGGGCGCGACCGGGACCGGCAAGACGTTCACAATTGCGCAGATTGTGGAAAAAATTCAACGTCCAACACTCGTTATGGCGCACAACAAAACGCTTGCTGCGCAGCTCTATGCCGAGTTCAAAGAATTCTTTCCACGCAATGCGGTCGAATACTTCATCAGCTACTACGACTACTATCAGCCGGAGGCCTATGTCCCCCGTCACGATCTCTACATCGAGAAAGAGACCGATGTAAACGAAGAGATCGAGCGGTTACGCCTGGCCGCCACTACTGCACTCTTGAGCCGCAGAGACGTGTTGATCGTCGCCTCGGTAAGTTGTATCTTCGGGCTAGGTTCGCCAGAGGCCTATGGGAGTGTCATCATCAACCTGCACGTAAACCAGGCCCTGCGGCGCAATGCGCTCCTCCGGCGGCTTGTGGAGGTGCACTACACCCGCAACGATACAGTTTTGCAACCCGGCTCCTTCCGCGTGCGTGGCGACACTTTGGAAGTGCTGCCCCCCTATGGTCAATCGGCCTACCGGCTGGACTTCTTTGGGGATGATATCGAGCGCATCATGGAAGTTGATCCACTAACAGGCGAAATGCTTGCACTCCACGAAACGCTGGATATCTTTCCAGCGCGACACTTCATCACGGAAGAAGAAAAGTTAAAGTATGCCATTCGTGATATCGAGATCGAGCTGGAAGAACGTTTGCACTTCTTTAAGGAACGCGACCAATTCCTGGAGGGGCAACGCATTGAGCAACGCACCCGCTATGACCTCGAAATGTTGCGCGAGGTGGGTTATTGTTCCGGCGTCGAAAACTACTCTCGCCACCTCGATCAGCGTGCTTCCGGCACCGCACCCTGGACATTGATAGATTACTTTCCGGCTGACTTCCTACTCGTCATCGACGAAAGTCATATGAGCGTGCCACAAATCCGTGGCATGTTCGGTGGCGACCGCAGCCGGAAGGAAACGCTGGTGGAATATGGCTTCCGCCTGCCCTCCGCGCTCGACAACCGCCCACTCAACTTTGAAGAGTTCGAAGAGCGCATGGGCCTGGTGATCTATACCTCCGCTACTCCCGGCCCCTATGAGATGGAAAAGGCCGAGCAGGTTGTACAACAGATCATTCGGCCAACCGGCTTGATCGATCCCCAGGTGGAGGTGCGTCCGGTAACGGGACAGATCGATGATCTTGTCGGAGAGATTCACGCCCGCGTTTCGGCAGGCGAGCGTGCATTGGTAACCACCCTCACCAAGCGCATGGCGGAAGACCTGTCCGATTATCTGCTTGAACTCGGCATCAAGGTGCAATATTTGCACTCCGAGATTGATACTATCGAACGAGTCGAAATCCTGCGCGATCTGCGCTTGGGTGCTTACGATGTAGTTATCGGCGTGAACCTGCTGCGTGAAGGACTGGACCTCCCGGAAGTTTCCCTGGTGGCGATCCTGGATGCCGACAAACAGGGCTTCCTGCGCTCTGCAATTGCACTGATCCAAACCATTGGGCGCGCCGCGCGGCATATTAATGGCAAAGTTTTGATGTATGCGGACAAGATGACTGATGCCATGCAGACAGCGCTCGACGAAACGAATCGCCGCCGTGCGATCCAGCAAAAATATAACGACAAACATGGCATTGTTCCGGCCAGTATCGTCAAGTCAGTGCGCGATCTGACAGAACGTGTCAAAGCATTTGCCGAGGAAGAAGCCGAATACAAAGTTGGAACACCGCAGCAATTGCCCAAAGATGAACTCGCCCGCCTGATCCGCGAATTAAATAAGGAAATGAAATCTGCAGCTGAGGCGCTGGAGTTCGAGAAGGCAGCCGTACTGCGTGACCAGGTATTCGAATTACGCCAGGCTCTGATCGACAAGGACAGCGACATCCCCGAATGGGAGCGCCAGCGCAGATTGGCAGAGGAAGTCGTCGGTTAGCATCTCCGCCATTCGCATACACAATTGAAGCTAAATCCGCACTCCCACAACATGTGGGAGTGTTTTGATTGTAACGTGTAAAATAGCGCCATGATTTTCACGCGTGAAGAACTTGAAAAAAACGAAGCGCAGGCTCTCGCCCCATATGGCTTTAAGAGCAGGGAGTCGCAAGGCCGCGGCTATGCAGAACAGGAAGCGCCAGATCGCACTGCCTTCGAGCGCGACCGTGACCGCGTCCTACACACCACCGCCTTTCGCAGACTTGAATACAAGACCCAAGTCTTAGTAAATTACGAGGGCGATTATTACCGCACCCGACTTACCCATACACTGGAAGTGGCACAAATCGGGCGCAGTCTCGCGCGTACATTAGGGGCGAACGAAGACCTTGTCGAGGCGATCTGCCTCGCACACGATCTCGGCCATGCTCCATTCGGACACTCGGGCGAAGTCATTCTAGATAGCCTTATGGGAGATCATGGTGGCTTTGATCATAATAAACAAAGCCTGCGCATTGTGACGAAGTTGGAGCGTCGCTATCTGGAATTCCGGGGATTGAATTTGACGTGGGAAGTGCGGGAGGGGATTGTCAAGCACGAGACGGAATACGACACCTCCGATGCGAACGACTACGCACCTGAGCTACGTGGCAACCTCGAAGCACAAATCGCGAATGCTGCTGATGAACTGGCTTATACTGCACACGATCTGGACGATGGTCTACGTTCGGGAATAATAGTCGCTGAACAATTGCATGGGATCGCTTTGTGGGAGGATACACGCGAAAGTATTGGCTGGCATGCAGGTCCGCTGGATGAAATTACAAGGCATCGACTTATCCGGCGCTTAATTGGTATCGAAGTGCACGAGCAGGCTACTGTGACTAGCGCGCGTATTGAGGCGAGCGGTGCCAGCAGCGCCCTCGACCTGCAACAACTCGATCACAATGTGATCGGTTGGTCGGACGAGATGAGCGCAAAAAACCGACAACTAAAGGATTTTCTCTATCAAAAGATGTATCGGCATTTCCGCGTCGTCCGCATGGCGGAAAAGGCGGAAAAGTTTATTACCGACTTGTTTGAAGCCTACATATCCGAGCCTGCACAAATGCCGCCGAGTGCTCAGAATCAGATTGATGCCCGCGGGCTTCCGCGAGCAATCTGCGATTACATTGCCGGCATGACCGATCGCTATGCACTTGACGAACATGCGAAATTATTTGATCCGCAGACGTCTACCTAATTTCTTGATTCTCAGCTTCAAAGGAAATTCCGGGATGATGCGGTTATAATGGCAATCAATTATGAGTCCTAACGACAAAATGTACCTCACCCCGTCTGGTGTTGAAAAACTAAGCGCCGAGTTGGAGAAGCTGACCGGGGTCGAGCGCACAGCACTCGCCGCCCGTTTGCGGGACGCGATCAAGATGGGCGACCTGAGTGAGAACGCCGACTACATTGCTGCCAAGGAAGATCAGGCTTTCCTGGAAGGTCGCATTCTGGAGATCGAGGAAATCTTGCGGCAAGCGATCATCATAGAAAAGGATGCACCGACCGATCAGGTTTCCGTCGGCAATAAAGTGACGATCGTGGAAGAGAACGGCGAGCCGGAAACTTACACGCTCGTTGGTGCGCAGGAGGCGGATCCACGCAACGGGATGATCTCGAACGAATCGCCGATTGGCGACGCGCTGCTTGGCAAGAAAACCGGCGATGAAGTAACAGTCGAGACGCCCGGCGGCCAGATCGTATTCTCAGTTCTTAAAATCGAATAGCACCGAAACAGCCTCTATAAATCAAAAAGCCCGCGGATTTAGCACCGCGGGCTTTTTTCATTTTATGATCGGAACGAGTTATTCAGATTTTTTCCAAGCTGCCAGCTCTACGGTGAGCTGCTGGAAGAACGAACTTGGTGGCAATGGTCCGCTACCGTATTGCATATCCACAATGCGGGCTGTCACGCTGAGTGTAGCGGTTTCAAGCACGAGTGTTTCGCCCGGATGGGCCCCAACCGGCTCACCCTTGGAGGCCAGCTTGGATTTGAAGGCTTCATCCATAAAGCCATGCTCGCTCATGAGCACCTTGGTCACTGTGCGAATATCGTTCTTGTCAAACAACCAAACTTCAAAGGCCGCTACCTTTTTGGGATCGCCCACGCCGATGGTATCGCCGATTGCAACACCACATTCACCCAGGAAGTCGCCGTTCGCGTCGTCAATGCTGAACGAGTCATCGTAGAGGTCATCCCCGAGCATGTAAGTTGTCATGAATTGCGCTACGGGTGCTCCGCTGGCAACATCCGTAAAGTCCGTCGCTTCGGCTGACGCAGTTGCGTCCGCGGCTGCCTGCGCAGGTGTGCGGCTACCATCATCATCACCTTCTTCAGCGCCTTCCTGACGCCGTCGCAGAATGTAGAGTCCAGCCGCGCCGATCACACCGAACAGGAAGATTACGCCACAGGCAATGAGCAATGCTCGTAACGCTCCGCCCCCGAGCACACCTGTCGCTTCACCTTCCGCCGTCTCAGCGTCTGAAGGGTCCTGGCCGGGGACCGGACCGGCATTTTGCAGCACTTGTTGCATTTGTGTTACACGTTGCTGATCGACACCTTCGGAGAGCTGGATCGCATCGTTGATGGCCTTTGAATCTCCAAGCAAACCGACGCGTTCCTGCGCAGTGGTCACCGCGACCTCGGAGCCAAGATTCAGGGCCAGAGAGTCAGACGCCATCTTTACCCATTCAACCTGATAAACAGGATTGAGTTCTGACGGAGCAGCGTTGATCCAATTTACAGGAGCAACTACCCAGCCGATGAGCAGCCAGCCGACGAGTAGACCGACAGCAAAGGCTACGCCTACGGCCAGCCCCGCCCGGTCTTTCAGTATTTGGTTAATGGCCTCCATTAATTAATCCCCCAACAGGGCTCATGTAAAGATCGCCGGGGAAAGCTACCCTGTTTGCCGAAATGGCGCGATAACTATGACACATATTTGTAAATGTTGCAACATTGATGCCAACCAAATTGGCCCCCGGGAAGAATCTCAAATGAATCAACAACGGAACGAACACGGTGAGCCAACGAGTTGACATCGCGAAGGTTCCCGTCAAGTTCTAAATTTTTTCGGTCAGGTGTCAGGGGAGAACCGGCTCCGCTTCGCCGCCTTCGACAGGTACTAAATCGTCAATAGGGGTTTCAGTTTCGCAGACCGTACAAACTGCCAACGTCCGGTTTTTGGTGACGACCAACTCGCTACATTCCGGGCATGGATACGGCAGAGGACGCTTCCAACTTGTCCATTCACACTCGGGATAATTCGCACAACCATAGAGAGTGCGGCCCTTGCGCGTGCGTCGCTCCACGAGCTCACCCCCGTCCAGCGGGCAGATTACGCCCACCTTTTCGAGCCAGGGCTCCATGTGCCTGCAATCCGGGAAGCCGGAACACCCAATAAACTTGCCGTAGCGACCATAACGGATCACGAGTGGCTTTCCGCATTCCGGGCAATCCCGCCCGACGGGTTCCGGACCGGTATTAACATTGGGCATCTCTGCCTCGGCGATTCTTACTTTCTCGGCGAAGGGATGATAAAACGTATCCAATACCGGCACCCAATCCTTCTTGCCGGCTGCAATTAAGTCGAGATCGTCTTCCATGCGCGCCGTGAATCCAACATCCAGGACATCTGCAAAATAATCCACCAGGAGATCATTAACGAGCATGCCGATGTCAGTGGGAAATAGACGCTTATCCTCCCTTGTCACATAGCCTCGGTTGATGATTGTGGACAACGTAGGTGCATAGGTCGACGGACGCCCAATACCATGCTCTTCGAGCGTTTTTACCAGCGTCGCCTCTGTGTAGCGCGGCGGCGGCTGGGTGTAATGTTGCTCGGGAAGCAGCTTTTTCAGGCGCAGAGGGTCATCTTTATCCAGCGCCGGGATGCGCCCGGGATCATCGTCGCTGGGCTTCGCGTCTTCTTCCGGTGCTTCCTGGTAGACCGTCAGGAAACCAGCGAATCGCAGAATTGAACCGGTGGCCCGGAACAAATACGTCTGCTCCATATGAACAGCATTCACGTCCACGGATAGCGTATCGTAAATTGCCGCTGTCATTTGGCTGGCAAGGAAGCGTTGCCAGACCAATTTATAAAGCCTGAACTGAGGCCGACTGAGATGTTTCTTGATCGATTCCGGTGTGCGGGTTACATCGGTCGGCCGAACTGCTTCGTGGGCCTCCTGGGCTGATTTACTACGCGTTTTGTGTTTGGGAGCTTCGGCCGGCAAAAATTCTTTGCCGTATGTCTTCGAAATGAAGTTTCGGGCCTGCTCCTGCGCCGTCTGCGAGATGTTGACACTGTCGGTTCGCATGTATGTGATCAGGCCGGTTGCGCCCCGTCCACTCACATCAATACCTTCGTAAAGCTGTTGTGCAATAGACATCGTGCGACGAGCAGTAAAATTCAACCGCCGCGCGGCGTCCTGCTGCAAAGTACTGGTGATAAACGGCGCCGGTGGCTTACGCTTGCGTTCGCCGCGCCGAACGGCAGCTACCTTCCATTCAGCTTTCTCCAGTCGCGCCAGGATCGGCTTTACTTCATCTTCCGAACCAAGTCGTATATCTTTATCCAGTCCGACACGTTTGTCGCCAATGCTGCGGAGCTGGGCCACGAAGAATTCGCTTTCGTCTATTGCGGCTTGCTTGAGAAGTTGCGCTTTTATGCTCCAGTATTCTTCCGGATTGAACTCATCGATCTCGCGCTCACGCTCGACGATTAGGCGCACAGCCACGGATTGCACGCGCCCCGCAGATAAACGGCCGCGCACTTTTGCCCAAAGCAATGGACTGAGGGAGTAACCGACCAGCCGGTCTAGGATACGCCGCGCTTGTTGTGCATTGACAAGATCCATATTGATCGGGCGGGGGTTTTGGAAGGCAGCTTCAATCGCCGGACGAGTGATCTCATCGAATACTACACGGCGAGTTACTTCCGGGTCGACCTCGGCGGCTTCCATCAAGTGCCAGGCAATCGCTTCCCCTTCGCGATCCAGGTCGGTTGCGAGAAACACTTCGGTCGCTTTGGCCGCGTCTTTCTTCAGTTCTTTCACTGTGGGCCGTTTCTCGTTTGGCACCCGATACTTGGGTGTGAAATTGATCTCGACATCCACAGATAGCTGCGAGCGCAAAAGATCGCGCACATGCCCGAGCGAGGCCTTGACGGTATAGCCCTTGCCAAGATAACGTCCGATGGTGCGCGCCTTGGCCGGCGATTCCACGATCACCAATTTTCCGCTCTTCTTGGCGGCGCGTTTGCGCTTGGCAGAGGGTTCGGGCTCAGGGGGCGTCAACCCATCATGAGCTGGTGTACGCCCCATGCGGAACATATTAGTGCCGCATACAGGGCAAACACCTCGCGTCGCCGCCGTTGCCCGCTTGGTAAACGTCGGTTCCGGGTTTTGAATCTCTCGCTTTGTTTTACACTTAACGCAATACGCTTCCATTACCAATTCCCAATCTCATAAATTCCAAATTTAAATATTTCAAAGATACTTCTTTCCATTTTGTTGCAGTTGATCGACAACACGACGCACATCCTGAGCACTATCGGCAGCACAGACCAGCAAGGCATCCTCCGTGTCAACAATGATTGTATCCCGTAGACCAATCGTGGCTATAAGTCGCTCACCATGAATCAGGGTGTTTTCTGTATCGATTGCGTAATGCTTTGCATCCAAAACCACATTGCCCTTTTCGTCCGACGGAAGGATATCCAACAACGAAGCCCAATTACCAACATCACTCCAACCGATATCCACCGGAATAACAGCTACGTTTTCAGCATCTTCCATGATTCCAAAATCGATCGTTTCGCGCTCGATCTGCGGCCAAAGCTGCGCGATTGTTTCCTGTTCACTTTCAGTGCCTAGGCTTGCTTCTATATCTTCCAAAAAGAGATATGTGCCGGGTAGCTGGCGTTTAAACTCAGCCCGTACCCTCGAAGTTCTCCAGATAAACATTCCAGAATTCCATGCGTGGCGCCCATCTTCAACATATTGCCGCGCAGTTTCCTGGTTTGGCTTCTCTTTAAACCTAACGGCTTCGAATACACCCAGTCCATCAACTGTTTGTTGCAAATCACCTTGTTCGATGTAGCCAAAACCTGTTGAGGCAAAGGTTGGCTGAATCCCGAGTGTTACGATATTGCCATGCTGTGCAGATTCGGCAGCCACTCGCAATACCTTCAGAAACTTCTCGGTATCCTGGATAAAGTGATCCGCCGTCAGGCAACCAATGATGGCTTCTTCACCTGCCAGACGTTCGGCAATGATCGCGCCCAGACCTATAACAGGTGCCGTTCCGCGCCCTTCGGGTTCGAGCACAAAATTCTGCGCTGGTATTTCCGGAACCTGATCGGAGAGCTGTTTGGCAACGGCCACGGTGGTGATGACAATAATCTGTTCGGGTGGTAGCCAGGGCAATAGGCGATCGATGGCAATTTGGAACAGGCTTCGGCTGCCTATCAGTGAGAGAACTTGCTTTGGCTGCGCCTTGCGAGACAGCGGCCACAGACGGGTGCCACGGCCCCCGGCCATAATTACAGCATAAAAAGGTAAGAGCATTCTTAACGGGTTCCGAAGTTTGAGTAAAGCTTAGCCCTGAAAAAGCGCACTACTCTACCACATACGTCGGGCTACCCTCACGGGCGAGTACATAATGCATGCCGCCGACCTGACGCACCTGCCCTTTCAACTCCATCATTGCGAGTGTGCTCGACACATCCGCAACAGGCAGACTGGTGAGCACTGTCAGTTCATCCACATGGAGCGGTTCGGCGCTGAGATGAGTAAGAATCGTGGACTCTGTTGGGTTCGTGGGTAGCTCCACTCGTGCGACTTTGTGCTCGGCAACCATTTGTAGATTTAATTCTTCAAGCACATCTTCCGCGGAAAGTACCGGCTGCACACCATCCCGTATCAGGCGGTTGGTGCCCCGACTGCGTTTGCTCAGGATGCTGCCCGGAACGGCAAACACTTCGCGCCCCTGGTCTGCAGCGAACTCCGCAGTAATAAGTGCGCCACTCCGCTCACCAGCCTCAACGATCACAACAACGAGAGAGAGTCCGCTGATGAGGCGATTGCGCGGCGGGAAGTTGCGTGCTTCGGGGTTCGTGCCGAGCGGATAATCGCTAATGACAGCACCTGATTCCCGAATGCGCTCCGCGAGCTTTTTGTGTTCGGCCGGATAGACTCGATCCAGACCACTCCCGAGCACCGCCACAGTTCGCCCGCCGGCCTCCAGGGCTGCGACATGTGCAATGCGATCGATGCCTCGGGCGAGACCACTCACGACGGTCACTCCTGCCTGCCCGAGCGCATATCCGAGATTGCATGCTACTTCCCGGCCATAAGCCGAGGCATTGCGCGTGCCGACGATCGCAACCGCCCATTCGTCGGCCGGAGTTAATTCACCATGCACATAAAGCACCGGCGGTCGATCAATGAGATTGCGCAGTCGCGTTGGATAGTCAGGGTGATCCCATGTGAGCACTTGAACACCAGCCTGCGCGAGTTGCTGTTCCAATTGGTCAAGGTCAAGGTCTTTCCGAGCTGCGAGCATCGACTTGAGAGCTCGGCATTCTAAACCAGCCTCTTGTAGCTGCACCTCAGGAGCACGCCAGGCGGATTCAAGCCCACCAAAATAGTCCAACAAGGCGCGTACTTTTGCCGGCCCAATCCCACGCGTCAAATTAAATGCGAGCCAGTAACGCACATCATCCATTGTTATGCAATCTCAATAGCGAAATATAGAAAAATGTCAACGGACGGAGAATAGCACGGGGATAAGGCGACTGTCAACCAATGGCATTTAGTCCGGGCGCAAGCCGGGCAATAGATGTACGATCATTTCATTCCGCTCTAGATCAATTGCGCGAATGACATCTTTAATGGCAGGCAGCAGCCAATCGTCTTCGTCCTGTGTCACAACATAGACGTCATTGGCACCGGTCTCCAATACATCTGTTAGCGTTCCAAGCGTCTCACCTTCTTCGGTGACGATCTGCAATCCAATCAACTCGCGGATGTAGTACTCATCTGTTTGCAGTGGTTCAGCATCGGCCGCTGAGATTGATACATCCTGCCCGCGCAGCGCTTCGGCAGACTCCCGATCCTCAACGTTTGCCAGCCTCAGCAGCAATCGCTTGCGATGTGTGCGTGCTGCGCTGATTTTATACGGGACTCGAGCAGGCCCAATGTACACTTGCTCAACATCATTAAGAAGTGGCGGCTTACTAACCGAGACTTGAATCGACAGTTCCCCCCGCAATCCGTGGGGACGTGAAACTCGGCCAATACGCAAAAAATCCGGCTCAGAGCGCTGATTGCCAGAGTCTGAGCCGGATGCCTGCGGATTTTCAGTTGTTGCCGATGGCGGCGTTTGCGTCATTCAATATCGAGATTGACGCGTACATCCTCGCGCAGCGCCATCACCCGCAAGAGCGCGCGCATGGCATTGGCAACGCGGCCCTGTTTGCCAATGACACGGCCCATATCTTCCGAGTCGACGCGCAATACCACTGTGACGCTATCACGACGCGTATAGGTATCAACTTTCACCTGAGTTGGATCGGCGACTAACGAGCGAGCGATGTAATCAATCAGATATTTCATGGATGCTGGGTATCTTTCCCGATGAATATTGACAAACTCTTGTCCAGCGCTTCAACAATTTCTACTCGTCGGCTTCTGTAGCCTCTTCTGCGGGGGCTGCTTCGGCCTCCGCAACAGCGGCATCCTTCGCAATCTGTTTCTTCGATTTGCGTGGGGAAACGCCGATTAGATCATCACGCCGAGTCTTCGTTTCAAATGGGCGTTCAGCAGCAGCGGCTTCAGCTTCGCTCAACAAACCATTCAATTCTTCTCCCGACTTGAGACGCGTGAAACGATCTCCTGTGCCGGTCCAACCAAAGATACGATGGACGGCATCTGTGGGCTGGGCTCCCATGCTCAGCCAATGCAGTGCGCGCTCTTCGTTAAGGCTGATTGCTGCCGGCTCAGTGCGTGGGTTGTAATGTCCGATGTTCTCAAGAAAGCGTCCATCGCGTGGATTGTCGGCTTCCGCGATAACGATACGATATGAGGGCTGTTTTTTTGCGCCGACGCGGCGCAACCTGATTTTCAACATACTGGTCCTACTTCTCCTATTGTGACTTTTTATCTAGCCAAGACCCGGAAAGGATGGCAACCCTTGCTGCCGCCCCTTGCCACGCTTGGTCATCTGCTTCATCATTTTCTGCATATCCCGGAACTGTTTGAGCAACCGGTTCACATCTTGCACTTTTGTGCCCGAGCCGGAGGCCACCCGCCGCTTGCGACTTGCGTTCATCATGCGCGGGTTGCTACGCTCGCTAGGTGTCATCGAACTAACAATGGCTTCGGTATGACTAAACTGCTTCTCCATCTCCTGGGGTTCGACCTGTCCAGCCATAGCCCCCATGCCAGGGATCATATCCATCAGTTGACCCACCGGCCCCATATCGCGCACTTTTCGAATCTGTTCCAGGAAGTCTTCCAGATCGAATTCGGCCTTGCGTAGTTTCTTTTCAAGCTTGCGAGCTTCGCCTTCTTCATAAACAGATTCGGCCTTTTCAATAAGGCCGAGAATGTCGCCCATGCCGAGCATGCGACTTGCCAAACGATCAGGGGAAAATCGTTCCAGGTCTCCGATCTTTTCGCCGGTCCCGAGATATTTTATTGGAACGCCCGTCACCCAGCGCATCGAGATGGCTGCACCCCCACGGGCATCGCCATCGATCTTCGTCAATACTAGCCCCGTCAGGCCAATTTGCTTGTGAAAGCCATCTGCAATGCGAACGGATTCCTGCCCGACCATCGCATCAGCCACCAACAGGACCTCGTCCGGCTGAGTTCTGTCTCGGATGGAGGCAACTTCTGACATCATCTCATCATCAATTTGTAACCGTCCGGCTGTATCCAAAATGACAAGTGTTTGTCCAACCGAAGCTGCCTGCTTTACGGCCTTGGCCGCTAACTCCGGCGGCGCGTCGGAACCGGTGAACACCGGCACATCAATCTGCTCGCCAAGCGTCTGCAGTTGCTCGATAGCCGCCGGACGATAGGGATCAGCGGCAACCAACAATGGCTTGTGCCCTTCGCCGCGCAATTGGCGGGCGAGCTTGGCTGCCATAGTCGTTTTACCAGCACCCTGTAGACCGACCAGCATGAGCACGCGCGGTAGCTGACCGCCCAGAGCCAAGTCTTCGGGCTCGCCCAGCGTGGCGATCAACTCTTCATTAACAATCTTGATCACTTGCTGTCCGGGATTCAAGGCCCGGGATACCTCGTGCCCGACAGCACGTTCACGCACGCGCGAGAGGAAGTCTTTAACGACTTTGTAATGTACATCAGCTTCGAGGAGCGCAACACGAATCTCTCGCAGCGCTACATCGACATCGGCTTCTGACAGCTTGCCGTGTCGAGTCAATTCCTCGAAAATATTCTGGAGCTTGCCGGAAAGTGTTTCAAACATCCGGGTAACAGTCCCTATACAAAGTAAAACGGGG
Source organism: Anaerolineales bacterium (assembly GCA_965248775.1). Taxonomy (GTDB): domain Bacteria; phylum Chloroflexota; class Anaerolineae; order Anaerolineales; family JBHHUI01; genus JBHHUI01. Next base: position 5,581,989 of record OZ252150.1, on the reverse strand, counting down.
TGCTGCTCGGGCAGCGCCCCGTTGCGCAACTTCCTCAGGCGCTGGCATTGTATCTTGCTCACAATCTTTCGTCAAGATTTGATGATACAATCGCTCGGTTCGGCCCAGAATAGAACATGAATTTGCCGTCCGCACCTCCGCTCCAGGCGCAATTTGAACGCCCCTCAGCAGAGAAGATACAACCCAATCCTCCTCAGCCCGTCAGAGGGGGTGGCTGCGGTGTCTTTCTGCGTTGGTATCTCTTTAGTCTGCTGTTGTGGAGTGTGCTCGGGATCGTCGGTCTCGCGCTCGTTGCGATCATATTCCCCACCTCACCAACGAATATATTGATCATCGGTCTTGATCGGCGACCTGGCGAGTCGAACATCGCACGCTCGGATACGCTAATCCTGGCCCATATTGACCCAATAGCGCCCGCTATTGCGATGCTCTCCATGCCCCGCGACTTGTGGGTGACACTGCCTGATGGCGGCAAGAACCGCATCAATACTGCGCATCGTTTTGCCGAACTTGCTGTAGAAGGCTCCGGGCCTGCTGCGGCGATGCAAACTGTCACAACCAATTTCGGGATACCCGTGGATTTATACGTCAGGATCGATTTCGAAGGCTTCGTCGAGATTATCGACGCAATTGGCGGAATTACGCTCGAAGTCAATAACACATTTGTCGATTATCAATACCCAACCGATGATGGTGGAACAGTGGTCGTATCTTTCGATGCGGGAACCCAGCACATAAATGGCGAGCGTGCATTACAATACGCCCGCATCCGTCACGGCAGCAGCGATTTTGTCCGCGCGGCCCGGCAACAACAAATCATCACCGCCTTCGTTGAACGCCTGCTACAACCTGCCGCCTGGACGCGCATTCCAGCGTTGTTCACAGCGCTCGGTACAGCAGTAGACACGAATGTAGACTTGATTACCATGGTGCGCTCTGCCCCGACAGTTGCACGGGTTGGCTCAAATGGAATCATGTGGACAGTGATTGAAGGGTCGATGGTCGAACCTTTTACGAGCGCGGGGGGAGCCGCCGTCCAATTGCCTGTTTGGGAACATATCAATCCGATCCTGGTAACTCAATTCGGCAAGAATTAACATTTGTAGAGATCCAATTTCTGTGGGCTTCTTGATAAAGAAAGCCATCGATCTTTTATTAAATTTAGGAGGAAACAGCCATGGCCAAATCAAATGTCGCAATCGTTGTCGATAGTACCGCATACATCCCACCCGATCTCGTCGAAAAATATGACTTGACAGTTATTCCCCAGATCCTGATCTGGGGCGAAAAGACATATAGGGATGATGTAGACATCAAGCCCGTTGACTTTTACACACAATTGCAGCAACGCTCGGATTTCCCTAAGACTTCACAAGCAACTGTTCAAGATTTCAAGGATGTGTTCGAGAGCCTGAAAGACAAGGCAGAGGCTATTTTGGCTATTGTCGTTTCAAGCGAACTTTCCGGTACGTTGAACTCCGCCACGCAAGCCAAAGCAGCGTTGCCCGACATGAATATAGAAATTGTCGACTCGTACACGACCGCGATGGCGCTCGGGTTTATTGTGCTCGCTGCAGCCCGTGCAGCCGAAAGTGGAAAGTCACTGGAAGAAGTCGCTCAAGTTGCCCGCAGCGCAAGAGAAAAAGTAGGCTTGATCTTCGCAGTGAACACACTGGAATTCCTGCATCGCGGTGGCCGCATCGGCGGCGCACGGCGCTTCCTCGGAACGGCGCTCAACATCAAACCCATCTTGCATGTGAATGAAGGCAAAGTGGAAGCGCTCGACCAGGTACGCACGCGCAAGAAATCGCTGAACTTTGTGCTTGATGAGGTCGCCAAACAGGTCGACGGCCATGAGAATGTACGCATCGCGACATTGCATGCCGCCTCACCAGACGATGCACAATTCTTGCTCGATGCAGCCAAAGAACGCTTTAACCCGATCGAGGCGTTCATAGCCGAAATCAGCCCGGTGGTCGGCGCCCACGCCGGACCGGGAACAGTCGGTCTGATCTGGTGCGTGGATATTTGATCCAAAGCGGAGGAACGAATCGCTTGGAAATTGCAAGGAGCCGAAGGATTGGTTTCTTCTGTGACCTTTTGTAGGAAATCGTATGAGTTGCGTAGGTCCAGCGTACATGGCAGTGGCGTTGACAAACGTATAGCTATAAACACCCTTAGCCAGGCTCTCGGCTCTAGCCTGATTTTCAAGCGCGGACGCCAATGGCGTTCGCGCTTGAGTTTAAATCTGGCACATCAATTGACTCATTTCACTCCTACGCACCAGATTACTGGCATGACCATTTTCCAGTTGCGATTGAGAACAAACGGGTGCGTCCGCTCTGACCAGTTCGAAGGCGATTGGAGAGACATCGGGTCAATAGCTTCTACGGTGCGGAACAGCCTACCATTGGGCATCTTTGCAGAAACGATGTACTATTTAGTCAGAAACACGATTGCTTGTTGAGGAGCATCGCATGACTGTTCAGACGAGAGAGATATTAGATAAAGAGCTACACAGTGTCGAACGCGACCTGCTGCGCATTTCGGATTTAGTCAAAATCGCGATCCGCCGATCGACGCAGGCCTTGGTTGAGAACGATACTGAAATCGCCCATCAGGTCATCGCCGCTGATGACGCCATTAACGATCTACGCTTCGCAATCGAGCAGGAATGCATGATCGCCGTTGCAACCCAGCAACCAATGGCCAGTGATCTGCGCGAGCTCATTTCTGGCATCGTTATTGTCACCGAATTGGAGCGTATGGGAGATCATGCCGCTGGCAATGCAAAGATCGCCCTCTGGCTGGAAGATGAACCACACATCTCGGTGCCGAAGCGCCTGCTGACGATGGTCGATAATTGTGTTGAGATGCTCGACCAAGTCCTCGAGGCCTTCACAAACCGAGATGCAGAAACGGCACGCGCAGTCGCCGCCCGAGACGACGAAATCGACGGCTTGCATCGTGAACTCTTCGACGAACTCGTCAGCAGTACGCTGGCGAATGAACGCACCTCAAATGCGGCCCTGAATCAACTCTTTGCAGCGCATAATATCGAACGTATTGGTGACCGGGTAACCAATATCGCCGAGCGCGTTATTTTTGTTGCAGAGGGAAAACTTGAGGAGTTAAACCCCAGCCACTAGCGAAATATCGTCAAGGCTGAGAAATATATTCGGCCAAAAGACGCGCGGTATGAATAACACTTTCTTCGTGGGTGCGTTCATAGGCATGCGAGGCGTCTACACCAGGACCGAGCAACCCAACTTTTACATCCCCACCGGCAACCCAGTACGCTTCGCCATCTGAGCGGTAATAAGGATAAATATCCAGGCTGTATGGAATATCTGCTGCCTCGGCCAACTGCACGATTTTGCGGCGCATGTCTGGATGGTAAGGGCCACCCGAATCCTTTACGCAGACTCCTACGCTGAACTAGTCTGATTGCTGGCCGCTGCCAACCGCAGCCATATCCACTGTGAGCAGCTCATCCAGATCAGAAGGAAAGCCGGTTGCCCCGCCATGCCCGACCTCTTCGTAATTGCTGAATAGGAATATTGTCCTTTGGGCCGGTGCTTGTCCGCCTTTAACCATCCCGTGGATCGCTCCGAAAATGGCAGCGATGCCGGCTTTGTCGTCAAGGTGCCGCGAGCGGATAAAACCAGCCGGACCGCGCTCAACCCTGGGATCAAATGCGACAAAATCACCGACCCCGATCCCGAGGGCACTGGTCTCTTCCGCACTCGAGAGGCGCGCATCCAGCCGCACTTCAAAAGCATCATCACGCTTACGATCAAGCGACGCGACCTCGCCCCCATGAACATGCACAGAAGCTTTGACAGGCAGAATTGATCCCCGGACAGTTTCAGAAGCACTTGTCAGGACGGAGACGCCCTCCCCTTCAACCGATGACCACGAAAATCCCCCGATTTTAGTCAGTTGCAAACGACCATCACTCTTGATGGCCTTTACCATCGCGCCCAACGTATCAACATGTGCTGTCAGCGCACGCGGATGCGTACTTGCTGATCCCGGCCAAGTCGCGACAAGCGCGCCTTTGCGGGTACGTTCGATTTCGAGGGGGAATTCTTTAAGCGCTGCAGCCACAAAGTCAATTGCTGCAGTCGTATTCCCGGTCGGACTGGGGATATTCAATAATTCGACGAGAAAGTCAAACATGTAATTAGAGTCGATATAAATATTGGTGTTCAAGAATATCTTCCCCTAATCAGCTCTGCGTTCAATCTCTGCACCGAGCGAACGCAGCTTCTGCTCCACGCGCTCGTAACCGCGATCGATCTGGCCGATGTTGCTTATAGTCGTGACTCCCTCCGCACACAGAGCGGCCAAGAGCAACGCCATGCCGGCACGAATGTCTGGGCTGGAGATTCCTTGTTCCTCGGCGCGAAGTTGATTTGGACCTTGCACGATACAACGATGAGGATCACAGAGAACAATTTGAGCCCCCATCCCGATTAACTTGTCCACAAAAAACAAGCGACTCTCAAACATCTTCTCATGGAAAAGCACTGTGCCGGAGGCCTGTGATGCCAACACAATCGCAATGCTCATCAGGTCTGCAGGAAAAGCGGGCCAGGGGCCATCATCTATCTTGGGAATGTGACCGCCCAGGTCTGGCATCACTCTTAGTTCCTGTCCAGCCGGGACGAGAATATCTGCACCATCCTCATTCCAATGTACGCCGAGTCGATCGAAGACGAGTCGTGCCATCGCTAGATGCTCGGAAGCAGCTGCCTCCAGCCGCAGTTCACCGCCGGTAGCGACCGCAGCGCCGATAAAACTGACCACTTCGAGATAGTCCACATCCAATGAATGCTCGGCGCCATGGAGCTTCCCAACACCATCAATGATGAGCATATCCGAACCGATCTGCTCGATCTGTGCACCCATCTTGTTGAGTAAAAGACAGAGCTGCTGGACATGCGGCTCGCTGGCCGCATTGCGAATAACAGTTTGTCCCCGGGCTGTTACGGCTGCCATGATAGCGTTTTCCGTGGCAGTAACACTGGCTTCGTCAAGCAGAATGTTGGAACCAACGAGCGAATCGGCAGCAAGGCGGAATGTCGGCGTGGCTTGAAATTCAGCCCCGAGTGCTTTCAGAGCAATAATGTGTGTATCGATACGCCGCCGGCCAATCTGATCTCCACCCGGACGGGTCAACTCGATCTGACCTGTGCGGGCGAGGAGCGAGCCCATCAACACAAGCGCTCCTCGAATATTGCCAAACAACGCGGGATCGGGTCGCGACCTATGGAGTGCTTTCGCTTGGATGGTGACAGTGTGAGAATCTAGGCGCGTAATCTCTGCACCTAATTCCGCTACGATCGTGAGCATCGTCTGCACATCACCAATGTCCGGCAAGTTGTGCAAAGTAACAGGTTCATCGGTTAGTAGCGCAGCAGAAATCAGAGGAAAAGCGCTATTTTTGTTCCCAGCGGGCCTGACAGTGCCATGTAAAGGAACGCCGCCACGAATGATAAATCTTTCCATAAGAGATCGGAATTGTAGCGGACGCAAGAAGCAAGGTCAATGAGGCCCTTCGACCAAAGCGGGGGTGATTCGGCCTCGCATTGGCAACAGAATGGATGAGAAAAGCGACTGTGCGCGATTCTCCCGCGCGAATCTCAGATTCTTGAACATGCGTGCGGTTTACAATCATGGTAAAATCTAAATTCGTTGTGGTAAAAACACCTACAGAGCCTGCGCCACCGGTTAGCGTCATTGAGTCGCTCTCAACCGGGTTTGAAACGGTCGCAGCGCGGGCGAGTCTCATGGTCTTGCCTTTGCTGCTGGACCTTTTTTTATGGCTCGGCCCACACCTCTCGATCAGTCCTCTGACTCACAAGTTCTCGACATTATTAGAAGAAGAGCTCGTAGTCAGTAGTACTGTAACAGAAAGCCGTCTCACCCTCACGGAGGTGCTCCAGGAAGCGGGAGAGCACCTGAATGTGTTTTCATTTGTGAGCACTGCCCCGCTAGGTATCCCCAGCCTGATGGCGGCCAAGGCTCCCATGCAAACACCTTCGGGCCAACCACCGGTTTGGACAATCTCGGGTGAGCTACAACTGATCACGCTCTTTCTTGGCTTCACTCTGATCGGATTGTTGCTTGGGTCGGCTTATTTCGCCTTCATTGCGCGCTGGATTTCACGCGACGAAGAACAATGGGATCTGCAGGAACTCTTCCGGCGTATCTGGGTCTACTGGGCACGGTTGGTCGCCTTTGTACTGGTAATCAGTTTGCTTATTGCAGCCCTCAGCATCCCCTTGCTTTTGTTAGTGGGGCTGGCAGGTCTGCTCAGTCAAACCCTTGCGAATATAGTTCTCTCGGTTGGCTTCGCTGCGGGACTTTGGTTCTTCTTGTACATCGGCTTCGCCGTCCACGGCATCGTATTGAAAGATCGCGGTTTGATGGCTGCAATCTGGGAGAGTGTACGGCTCGTGCAGTGGAACATGCCCGGCGTGGTTGGCCTGTTCACATTGGTGCTTATTATCAGTTGGGGGCTGGGCTTTGTCTGGAACATTCCAGAGGCTGACACCTGGCTTTTACTCGCTGGAATAGCAGGGCATGCATTTGTTACAACCGGTTTGATCGCAGCGACCTTTGTGTTTTACGAGGATCGACACCGCTGGTGGAACGAATTGCGCGAATACCGCCGGCAGCTCATCGCACAGGAACAGGCGCGGCGCTCCAAACAATCGACATAGGACGATGAACAGGCGCGAATATTTCACGTTCGCGGAGAATTGAGAACTAGTGGCGAATACTAAGACTTCATACCAAGCAAAAAATATTCAGGTTCTGGAAGGCCTGGAGGCAGTCCGCCGCCGACCTGGCATGTACGTAGGCGGTACCGATATCCGTGCGCTGCACCATCTTATCTATGAGGTAGTGGATAATTCCATTGATGAGGCACTGGCAGGCGAATGTGACCGCATCGACATTACTATCCACGAAGACAACAGCGTCACCGTAGAAGACAATGGGCGTGGAATCCCGGTTGATAAACATCCCATCGAAAAGGTATCTGCACTTGAGGTAGTCATGACACGTTTGCATGCCGGCGCCAAATTTGGCGGCGGAGGTTATAAAGTCTCTGGCGGTCTGCATGGTGTCGGCGTGAGTGCTGTCAATGCACTCTCCGAGGTCTGTGAAGTGTGGGTGAAACGCAATGGCAAGCTCTGGTATCAGGAGTTCCGCCAGGGTCGCCCTACGGCCAAAGTGAAATCCATCGGCACTGTATCCAAAGATGAGACTGGTACCCGCACGCGCTTCCTGCGTGACGAGACCATCTTCAAGGACGACAATACTTTCCGTTTCAACACACTTGTACAACGCTTCCGTGAAATGGCGTTTGTTACGCGCGGTGTGACGATCTCCTTTTACGACGAGCGCAAAGATCAGGAGATGACGTTCTACTTCGAGGGCGGCATTAGTTCCTTTGTGCGTTACCTGAACCGCAACCGTGGCACTCTACATCCAGTCGTTTACGCTGGTAAGGAGATCGAGGGCACCGGCGTTGAAGTGGCCGTGCAATATTCTGATGCCTTCGCAGAATCTGCGTACGCCTTTGCAAACACAATCCACACCACTGACGGTGGCTCCCACATAACCGGCCTGCGTACAGCGCTTACCCGGACCATTAACGACTACGCTCGCAAACAGAACCTACTCAAAGATAACGATCCAAACTTCAGCGGCGACGACACCCGCGAGGGCCTCACGGCGATTGTAAGCATCAAACATCACGATCCGCAATTCGAAAGCCAGACCAAAGTCAAGCTGATGAATCCTGAGGTTTCTACACAGGTTCAACAAGTCTTTGGCGAAGCGTTCGCAGCCTTTCTCGAAGAGAACTCACGCGCCGCCCGTGCCATCGTCGATAAATGCCTGACCTCCGCCCGGGCGCGGAGTGCCGCCCGCAAGGCCCGCGACCTTGTCATCCGCAAGAGCGCGCTTGAGTCGCTCACCCTGCCCGGCAAACTCGCTGACTGCTCAGAGCGCGATCCGACCCGTGCCGAACTCTACATTGTAGAGGGTGACTCAGCCGGTGGCTCTGCCAAACAAGCGCGCGATCGACATTTCCAGGCCATCCTGCCCTTGCGTGGGAAGATCATGAACACCGAGCGCGCCCGTCTGGATAAAATCCTCGGGTCCAATGAAGTTAAAGCACTCATTTCGGCACTAGGCACCGGCATTGGGGAAGGATTCAATCTGGAGGGCCTGCGCTACCACCGCATCATTATCATGACAGATGCTGATGTGGACGGTAGTCACATCCGCACACTGCTGCTGACGTTCTTTTTCCGTTACATGCAGCCTCTTGTGGAAGCGGGTCATCTGTTTATTGCGCAACCGCCTCTTTACAAGATTTCACAGCGCAACAAAAGTGAATATGTTTACACTGAGCAGGAAAAGGATGCATATTTGAAAAAGCTTGGAACGAATGGGAAAGTCTCGTTACAACGCTACAAAGGTCTGGGTGAGATGAACCCGGTCCAACTATGGGAAACCACGCTCGACCCTGAGGCGCGCACGCTGTTGCAAGTGGCTATTGAAGATACCGCCGCAGCCGACCGTACCTTCGATATGCTGATGGGCGCCGCTGTTCCTCCCCGCCGGAAGTTTATTCAGACGCACGCGCGGGAAGTTCGGAATTTGGATATTTAAGCTTGCATTGGAAGTGCCGGGCATCAAAATCAGCCGCTACAAAAGCTCCTGTGGTCCGGCGGAAAGATCTTAAATGATTCGGATTGTGGATCGATACCGCCAATACCGCTGAAGCGGTCCCCCTGTGAGTCGGTCACGTCAATGGCAAATGAAGCCGCATTACAATGCCGTTGGCGGAAGTTTATAATACAAGCAACGCCCTGATTTGGATTACAGGCAATCGTATCTGCCCCGACGATGACAGTGAACGGTGGCGCGCCGCCACCGATACCAATTGTCACCAAACATACATACTCGGTATCGTCATAATCACAGCGATGAAAAGTAGCTGCAGCACCGGTGATCGGCCCGGCTGAGTTTACGACCGGTGCGGCTGTTGCCGTTGCAGTCGGAGTGTGCGTCGAAGTAGGCACTATCACCGGAACACTGACATTGAAGGCAAACTCCAACGGTGCCCCGATGGCGACGTCCGTATCCGTAATTATTAATTGCCAGGTCGCTTCTACGGCCCCAGATGTGTTCGGCGTGTCAAGCAGAATTTCCACCTCAACAGAATCTCCGGGGACGACTTCAGGTATTGCAACTTCATCCTGGTCTGCTTCTGGCGGTCCAGCTCCTTCCACAAATTGAAGTACAGTGTTCTCCGCTTCCCAACTGCAATCCCCACTATTCTCAATTTCAAATGTGATCGTCTCAGTCTGATTCACGAACAGATTCGTATCATTTTCGGAGTCTTGCGCTAACAGAGAATAATCAAATTCACATGCCTCGAACGTCGCGGTCAGATCGGGTGTATGGGTATTCGTGGGGATCGCGGCGAGTGCAGCGAGTGCGGTCTCGGTCTGGTGAAGACTCTGAATCGTGAGGGTCAAGAAGACGTCCGGAGTTGCTGTTGGCGTTAGCGACGCCGTTGCCGTTGCCGAGGGCGTAAGGGTTGCAGTTGCCGTCACAGTATCTGTGGGAACAGCTCCCAATCCGAGAATACCACCCCGAAATCCGAAGAATCCCAGGATACCGAGCAGAACGAGTACGACGACTCCGCCCCCGATCCCCCAAATCAAACTCCGATTCCGTCTTGCGGAGAGTGTATCTTCGACAAGTGGCGGCGCCGGCGTAGCGCCCAGAGGCACTACCGTTGCCTCGTGGACTGTCTCCGCGCTCGCCGCAATTCCACTCTCTTGATCCATTGCGGCGCGGATCGTCTCTGCATTCCCGCCAACCAATGTGCTGTGTGGGACCTCCTGCGATGCAGCCAGATCAAGATTCACCAAATGATGCATCATTTCATCAACAGTCTGATAACGCTCGGTGGGAACCTTCGCTAGCGAACGTTGAATGATGCGCTGCAAGCCTGGTGAAAGATCGGGGTTGATCGTAACCGGGTCCGGCAGTGGATCGTTGACATGCATCAGGATCACAGCCAGCGGTGTGTCAGCCTGATAAGGGAGATGCCCAGTCAGGAGTTGGTAGAGCACGACCCCGAGCGAGTAAAGGTCCGATCGCTGATCACCAGCTTTGCCGAGACCTTGCTCCGGCACCATATACGAAGGCGTTCCCACCATGGACCCGGAAGCCTTGAGTTGTGTGCCGGTCACCATCTTCGCAATGCCGAAATCGGTCAGCACTACATGGTCGCTAGAATCAACCATGATATTGGCCGGTTTGATATCGCGATGCACCATGCCGCGTTTATGTGCATAACTGAGCGCTCCACCCAGATCGCGGAAAATATTCAGCGCGCGGGCGTGAGGGAAGCGGGCTTGCTTTCCAGCGAGTTCTTCGAGAACGGATTTCAGTGTCGGACCGTCGATGTATTCCATGACCATAAAATAGTCATCTTCATCGCGGTCGAAATCGTGGACTTGAACGATGTTTGGATGTCGCAATGTGGCAACGCTGCGCGCTTCACGCTGAAAACGCCGTAGGAATTCTTCGTCATCGGCGAGGAACCCATGCATAAGCTTGATCGCGACATAGCGATCAAGACTCTCCTGATAGGCTTTGTAGACCTCGGCCATTCCACCCCGGCCAAGCAGCTCAACTATTCGGTAGCGTCCTTGAATTACGCGCCCGATATTGCGTGATGATTCACTGGGTGCCATACGTTGGTTAACGGTCCTGAGTTCGTCTCGGCTTCACAAGAAATTAAGGCAGTAAAAAAGGGGCGAACTGCCGCAAGTATACGACAACACGCCATAATCGCCAGTATGAGATTGAAAATTTTTAGATATTTCGGAGAAAAATGCTAATTGGAGAACTGCATGAACCCTGGAGTGCTGCTGTTGCAATCGAATTTCGAGCAGAAATCCTTCAGCCTACAAGGATGAATTGAGTGGGACTATTAGCCGCCTTTTCCTTTGCCACCACCGCTGCCGCCGCCACTGCCGCCACCGCTGCCGCCGCCACTGCCTCCACCGCCGTTACTGTTGCCGCCGCCTGCACTGCCACCACCTGCTGAGCCGCCGCCTGCGCTGCCAGCAGCGCCACTATCGTCGTCGCCAGCACTGCCACTTCCGCTAGTCCCACTTCCACTATTCGAGTCACTAGAGCTGTCATCGTCACTATTGACTACACTGACATCCCCACTCTCGCTCTTATCGCCATCATCATCCCCTACATTGCTGCTGCTCCTGTCCGTTTCTGTGGTCGCCTGAGAAGAAGCCGTATCTGTCTGGACAACAGCTAGTGGGTCACTTGGCATGCTGATTGCCATTGTTGGATCAGCGTTGAGCGGCGGCGGATCGGATGCCGAGTGTACGCGCCGGAACCACCGAGCATGTGCCGCCGCTGCCGACTGCGTTGGCGACGTGCCTTACGTTTGCCGCCCCATTCAAACGGAGTGGGGTTCTGGTTCCAACCCTGCGCGACGCCTTGTAACAAGGCAATGATTTGATCAGGTGTTTGCGGATACTGGCCGGACAGGCCACGCCGAACGAGAATTCGCTGCATCGATTCAGCCATGTTCAACCACGAGCCGCCCAACGGTGTATACAGCGGCATAATGCCGTGTTCGAACAACCACAGAACCATCTCCGGAGTGTAATGGCCTTTGAGGTTATCCCAGATGAGTAGCATGCGCAGAGCTGGAAGTTCTTGCGACAAGGTGATGGGCAACGATAATCCGGCTTGCCAGCTTTCCCATAGCAGGCGATTGGCTTCAACGTCGAGTTGGGGTTTGGCCGGCAATGCCTGCAGGATAGCCAACAGTTCGTCCTTGAGCCATGGATGCAAAATAGCATTGGTAGTACGCGTGACGCCTTTCACGCGCACTTGTCCAGAAGCCGGGTGAAATAGTGTTAGCAATTTTGCCGTTCCGTCGCGGATGTACTCGTGCGGCTGTTTGGCCGGCTGCGCCTCGGGCTGCCAGCTGCCCCCCACATATGGCTTGGTCTGATAAGGTCCGGCTTCATCTTGGGTCCAGACGGCCAGGCCGAGCGTTTCGCCAGTATGGTAGGCGCTTTCGATCAAGTTTTTTTCGCCTCGGTATCTGGGTCGGTCACAATAACAGTGCCGCCCTTTCGCTTGCGTGTTGCTTGGCCGGTTTCGCACCAGCTGCGCGACTGCTGCCAGCTGTAGCCGGCTTCCTGCAACACCGTCCAGATGGTATAGGTGCTCACCTCGGGCAAGCCATCCGGCATCGAGCGCAACCGTTGCTGCAAAGTTTGCAGCGACCACGTCGCCGTCCCGTCTGTCTCCGGAATGGGTGGTCGGCGCACTTCCTGCAGAATGCGCTCGCGTTGCGCCACTCCGTACTTCACTTGCGCTCCGCCGCCGTGGCGAGGCTCGATGGCCGTCAGGCCTTCCTGATTGAAGCGGCTGACCAACTGCGAGACCGCGTCACCGGACTTCCGACCCGACAAGCGCGCGGCCTCGGTGTAATTGTTCCCATCCGCCACGAACAGAATCTGTCGGGCGCGAACGACATGACTAGCAGGCTCCGTCTGCGAATGGCCAATACGTTCCAGCCATTCCCGCTCTTCCTTCGTCAGTTCACGAAGCGGGTCTTTCTTGCGTCGGCTCATTTCATCACCTATGTGATCAAGGATGCAGCCAATTCTAAAGCCCGATTCATTTTATGGCGATGTCCGTGCCAAGTGACCCACTAGGACACTGGATATGGATGGTTCGGGCACAACATCGGTATCGGAGACGTCAGACGAAACAGGAGATGGTTCATCACTTTCGTCTATGTTCGACTGTGTAATTGAAGCATCAGACAAATCATCAGCACCACTTTCGTCCGATGAAGTCGAATCTGATATCTCATGTATCGGATCCGATGTCTCAGGTATCGGATCTGAACTCTCATGTGTCGAATCTGAAGTCTCATTTGATGGTTTGGCCGCCACATTCGTTACCGGCAAGTCGACTGGCACCGCTTCGGTTAAAATTGGTTCAGCGATTGTTTCAGGGGCTTGTATTATGACAAGAGTTGGCACAAAGGGCTCAGGCGCGTTCACTTCCGGCGAAAAATGTATCGGAAGAGTTTCAATTGTCGAAATCGTCTCGCTTTTCGGAACGGTCCGTGCGCGCTGTTTTGTGGAGCGGGCGGAGTTCTCTCGAATCGATTCGCCCTCAATGACGGCATCGAGCGGCTGAAAGGTGAGGGCCTCTGGGGCATCTGCTGAATAATCCGCCGAGATGTTGCGCTCGAAGCGAGACAGGGCTATATCCAGTCCGACGCCGGGCGTGCGGTAGGCAGATTGACTCGCGATTGTGACAGTGGCGGCACTCAGTGACACTGCACCAACTACAGTCGCAACCCAAATCAACGCCTCAATTTGGCGTTGTGCTAAAAACGGACTCGCATGGATGTTCGAACGAAGCATAAATTACTCTCGCGCTCGACTACCCCCCTACTAGTCTTTACGAAACTTTTACTAAGAATAATGTGTTGAACCAGGGCTGAATATGGTCCGGAAGTACTGTAAGGGGGAGAAAGATTACATTTCGGCGACGGGAGAGGGACTAAACAGCACAGAATCATCCTCCCGGCCGCGCAATCCCTCGATCTCGGAGTGCTCCAGACCAAGCTCGAAACCGGCTTCCTTTTCGACGGCCACGGGACTATGCTCGGCAGCTTTAAGCCAGCGCCGCACCGTCTGCAAACGAATGCCTTTGAGATTGGCAATAATGGCCGCATCATACCCCAACCACTCCAGATACACGGCCTCAACGATATCCCGACCGTAGGAGACAAATTGCTCGCGCCAGGCAATCAGCGCTGGAGAATCTGGTTTTCTACCATGCACGCTAAAAATCGACACTGATTCACTTTTGCCCTTAAGCAGTGCAGGCCCCTGATCTCTGATGACAAAATTTACTTCATCGCCTAGCGCATCGAGTGATGCCTTTGTGATGAGCAAGCCTGCCCCAAGTTCCGCTGATAGGCTTTGCACGCGTGCTGCAATGTTTACAGCGTCCCCAATTACAGTGTATTCGAAGCGTTCCTCCGAACCAATGTTTCCGGTGACAACTTCGCCCGTGTTGATGCCGATACCCACACCGAGGGGGTGCAAACCATCTCGCAAACGTTTCGCATTAGCGATCAACAGTTTAGTCTGGATCTGTAGGCCGGTATTGATGGCGCGACGGGCTGACTCGTGCGGTTCTAGATCGACGGGTGCGCCAAATATCGCCAGCGAACTATCGCCACCAAAGCGATTGATAGTGCCGCCCGACTCGTTCACGGCCCGATTTACAATGCCGAAGTAACTGTTTAGCACCTCCACAACATCTGTGGGGGCCATCTGCTCTGAGAGTGTCGTGAAATTGCGCAAATCTGTAAATAGTAGTGTCACCGTTTTTAGCTCCCCCCCAGGGTGACCTCTCCTTCTAACACTGCCTCGCGAACCTCCTCCGATACCATGCGGCCAAATAGCTCGCGCATGAACTCCCGTTGGCGAAGTTCGTCCACCATGGTATTGAATGTACGCGAGAGCATGCCCAGTTCATCGGAGGTCTCGGCTCCAAGCTTTACATCCAAATCACCTTCAGCCACACGCGTCGAGGCCTTGAGCAGATCAAACACTGGAACGGCAATCGCTTGCGCGATGAGGAAGCCCAAACCAATCACTGAGAGTGTGGCAATGAGAAACCAGGACGTGAGTTGGAACGGAGAAGGACTGCTCTGCTCGGTGAGTATCGCTTCCGGAAGCGCCACCCCTTGCACATAAACTGTGGGTTCTCCCCGAATGAACAAGCTTGTGAGTGCTTCCACATAGCTGCGCGAGCCGGCTTGGATTGTCCGAGTAATGAGGCGCTCGCCGCGATATTCTGCAACCGCATTCAAGGTTGATGTTGAAATCGTCGCCAGTGTACCCGCCTGCCCTACCAAGCTGGAAGAGATCAAAACCCCTTGCGGATCGTAGATAGAAACACCCGTTCTTGATTGCTCAAACAGTTCCGTCGCGATTGAATCGAGGTATTCGCCCACAAGAACCACGCCAACGAGTTCATTGTTTTGGGTGATCGGCCCAGCGGTGTAAACTGCAGCCCCCCAGGGGACGGAAACTATTGCGGCAAATTTGTCTCCGAGTTCGTCCACTTCGCCGGCCAGCACAATTTGGACGAGCGGCAGATCTTCGTAGTTCGTTGCCTCAGTCGTCACATACGAAGGAGCCGATGATTCAGGGTCCTGGTGAAAGGTGAGGAGTGCTTGCCCCTCCAAATCCAGAATGTCCACCAGTTCCAGTTGCGAGTTCAGTGCAATTGGGCGCACCAGATCGGATAAGTGCGCGACATCACCACCTGCAACAGCCGAGCCAACCCCATCAGTGCGAGATATCGCCCGTAACGAACTCAATTGGCGCGTCTCAATCTCGAAAAGGCTATCACTGACTTGAGAAGAAGCGTCGGCGATCCGACTGCTAAACTGTTCGCGCAGTGTGCGGGCGAAACTCTGACTGGCAAAGAATGTGACCAAGCCGGCAAGGATAATAACGACAATCAAATATGGGACTGTAATTTTGAAGCGTAGAGGCGTAGAAAGGAGGGCGTTTAGAATACGCCGATGGAAGGGAGGACGTGTCTCGCTCACGATGAGTCAAATTCCGGTGGTGTAACAGTAAAGACGACTTCACGCGTGTCTTGGTCGGGCATCTCTTCATAGTAAAGGCGCGCCCGCAAAGTATGCTCCCCTTCCGGTCGGGGACTGCGTAAATGTACGGTCAACTCAACGGCTGTGGTCATCGTTTCCAGGATATCAACTGTCGCAACCGACTCACCTGCGGAATTGAACACTTCGACATCCAAGTTTGGGCGCTCGATAAATGGGGTAACGA
The DNA here is from genome assembly GCA_965248775.1 of Anaerolineales bacterium. Taxonomy (GTDB): domain Bacteria; phylum Chloroflexota; class Anaerolineae; order Anaerolineales; family JBHHUI01; genus JBHHUI01. The sequence continues at coordinate 5,566,012 of OZ252150.1, read as the reverse complement.
CGAGTTTCAGTTTGACTCGTCGACCATCTGGATAGGGAGCTGCTTGCAACTCTTCAATGCGGACTTCGTCCGGTGGACGGGGGTCGGCACCTTGTTCAAAGAAGAAGATATCCGCCATAAAGGGTGATTACAAGATAAGTGTAAACCTCATGCCCTAGATAAAGCAAATCGTGTTGACATTTAGCCAATCGAACTTAGTTCGTGTGAGTCGCGAGATAATCGAGAAGGTCGATTTTGGTTATAATTCCCACCGGCTGGCTATCAGTGGTTTGTTGACTCAAGGAAAAACCGGGTGTATACAGGTGGTGGAGGTGGAGCATGACGAAACGCCTGGATGTCACTCCCGCGCCCGGTCCACTGGAAGATTTCGCCCTGGAGTTTGATGGTTTGTTTTCGCGACGCAACCAACGCGAAGCGTTCCGGCGCTATCTGGAAGGGTTGTTGTTGCCTGCGGAGCGCAACAAGACGCTCACCGCACTGGCGAACGCCGAGCCGCTGGCCGGTGCGCAACAGGCGCAGGTGCAACGCCTGCAGTGGTTCCTGTCCGAGTCGAACTGGGATGCGGCGGCGGTCGGTCAGTTGCGGCGAGAGCTGCTGCAGCGGCTTGAGATGCTGGCGCCCACTGCTGCTGGTGTTTTGGCCATCGATGAGACCGGCGACCGCAAGTGGGGAAATAGCACCGCGCATGTTGGGCGCCAATATCTGGGCAGTATCGGCAAGGTCGACAACGGTGTGGTGTCGGTGCACGCGCTCTGGGCGGACGAGCGGCTCTACTACCCGCTGGAAGTCGAGCCGTACACGCCAGCGCACTGGTTTGCGCGCGGCAACAAAGATGCGGGCTTTCGCACCAAGCCAGCGCTCGCGCTGGAGCTGGTGGAGCGTGCGCACAAGGCGGGCGTGCCCTTCAAGGCAGTCGTGGCGGACAGCCTCTACGGCAAGCACGACCAGTTTATCGGCGGGCTGCACAAGCTGGGGGTGGGCTACGTCGTGGCGATGCCGCCCTCGTTCAGCTGGTGGCATCCCAAAGGGGAACCGGGCTCGATCACGGAGCTCGTGGCGGGCTATCCGTGGCAACCGGACGCGCTGGGCAAGTGGCGCCAGGTCGTACGAGAATTCCGAGACGGACACCGTGAGCCGAGGTGGGTGCTCGAAGTCGTCGGCCGGATGTACGGACCGCAACGTGCGCAGCGCCTGGTAGTCGTGACCACCGACCCGGTGCAGCTGCCCGAGCAGACAACCTGGTATCTGGCGACCAACCTGCCATCCCCGCGCACGCTTCGTGCGCAAGAGAGCTCGCTGCCGGCGGCGAACCTGGCCGAGGTCACGCGCCTGTACGGCCTGCGCGCCTGGGTCGAGCAGAGCTACAAGCAAGTCAAGCAGAGCTTGGGCTGGGCCCAGTATCAAGTGCGCGCCGACCACGCCATCCGCCGCCACTGGGAGCTGGTGTGTTGCGCCTTCGCCTTTTGCTGGTGGGCGTTGGCCCGCGGCGAGGTCGAGACGGTCGAACTCGATGAGACGCAACAACCGGCACGACGCAAGAGCAAACGGCGCACGACCTCGTCCAGTCGACGAGACTGGGGGGCGACGGGGAAAAAAAATACGGCGGTCGAAACAACCGCGTCCCAACGTCAGTTGGCCGGCGGCGCTGCGAGAAGTGCGCGCTTGGCTGGAGCCATGGATCATGTTGCAACGCTTCTGGCGGGCGTGGTCGGACCGGCCCCCACCGCCTGCGTTCCAGGCGCTGCTTGACTGGGTGTTCGCGGGCAATGCCATCTGCCTTTATGCCCAATAATCTTGAGTCAACAAACCACTGCTATCTTCCGTAACAATTGCAACTTGACCGGTCGCAAATAGTGACATGAGCGTCTCCATAGGCGTATCCGGTTTTACAGTGGTTACATTATACTCAACGAGATCAGCAATGGTCTCTCCCGGCGAGTGTTTGTGCTCGGCCAGTAACATATGATTGAGTAAATCCACCTCGCTCACAAGACCCACCAGGCTGCCCTCATCGACAACGGGTAGTTGGGAAATATTGTGTGCTTTCATTGCGGTCACAACATCCACCATACGGTCTGCAGGTGTGGCGGTGAATACTTCGATGCTTGCTTTGGAGTCCAGAACATCGATAGTATGCGTAGACGCCCAGGTGCTTTCCAGAAAGCCGGATTCGCGCATCCAATCGTCATCAAAAATCTTGCTTAGATAGCGTGAGCCTGAATCCGGCAAGACGACAACTACGTTGCGCTCCGCACCCAATTGCTCGGCATAACGGACTGCCGCGGCTACAGCGCTGCCGGAGGAGCCACCACAAAAAATCCCTTCATCTCGCACGAGCCGACGTGCCATCAAGAAAGACTCTTTGTCGCCGATCTGGAGCACCTTGTCAACGAGACTCAGGTCCAATGCCGTGGGAAGGAAGTCTTCGCCAATGCCCTCGATTTTGTAGGGTTTCACTTCCGGCTCGTCCGGCAGCCGACCCCGGCGCCATGTTTCATATAACAGAGAGCCATGCGGGTCGACGCCAATGATGCGCACACTGGGGTCTTGTTCCTTGAGATAACGCCCGACTCCTGTAATGGTTCCGCCAGTGCCCATGCCGATAACAATATCTGTCACCTGCCCTTCAGTCTGCTCCCAAATTTCCGGGCCGGTGGTTTGGTAGTGAGCAGCTGGATTCTCGGGATTGTGATATTGGTTGGCCAGAATCGCATTGGGAGTCTCAGCAACGATTTTATCGGCCACCGAATAATAAGAGCGCGGATCTTCCGGTTCGACGGCCGTCGGTGTCATCACAACACGCGCACCAAACGCGCGCAATAATTGGATTTTTTCCTGGCTCATCTTGTCCGGCATGACAAATACGGCCTTATAGCCTTTTATGGCGCAGGCGATTGCCAGCCCCACGCCAGTATTGCCGGAGGTGCCTTCCACCACAGTCCCACCGGGCTTCAATGCGCCGGATTGCTCAGCAGCAGCTAACATTCTCGGTCCGATACGGTCCTTCACCGAACCACCCGGATTAAAAAACTCGACCTTGGCATACATCCTGCACGCTAATCCTCAGAGTCACACGATTAAGACGTACAAGTGGCGTACGCCCGATCGTGTCCAGGATACTGTCGTACACGGCTCTATTTGGGTCGGCAGTCAACATTTAATTCTCTCCACTGCCCCGGAAGAGTAATTTCCGGAGTGAGATGCGCCTCCGAAGAGTCGGCTTTGGATATTAAACCGGGTTGCGCCAGGTTCTGAGGTTTTCGCTTTAGACGATTATGTGCCCACTAGCAGTGAATCGGCAACCCGGGCTATGATTGTAGTGAATTTTCTCGAATGGTATGATTTTGCAATTTGCAGGGAGAAAGATTATGAACCGAAACGTACGTCTACTCATCATCCTGACCTTGATTCTATCCCTTGCCCCTGTCACATCTGTGGGTGCCAGTACGGTCGTTCAAGGCGGGACTCACACGGTTCAGCCGGGTGATAATCTATTTCGAATCTCGCTGCAGTTCGGCACGTCTATACAAGCCATTCAACAGGCTAATGGCCTCACGTCAAGCATCATTTATGTCGGGCAGGTTCTCACAATTCCAGGCACTTCTGCCTCCACGCCATCGACTGCAGCCCCGGCTCCATCAGGATCGACCAGCGGAACATATACCGTCCAATCAGGGGATACACTCTTTCGCATCGCGCTCAACCACGGCTCGAGCGTTTCGGCAATTCAACAGGCAAATGGTCTCACGTCGAGCCTGATCTTCGTCGGACAGGTCCTTGCCATTCCAGGTTCCAGCGGCACAACGACGACACCCGCACCTAGCGCCAGCACGCCAACCGCCACACCCGTACCGGCCACTTCGGAACCTACTTCAACTGGCGGAACGCACACGGTAAAGGCCGGTGACACGCTGTGGCGAATTGCACTGGACAACAGTACAACCGTCTCGGCAATTCAGCAGGCAAACGGGCTGGCTTCGAGTGTGATCTATGTGGGGCAGGTGCTTACTATCCCCGGCACCTCCGGCGGGTCGAGTTCGTCGCCAACTACTCCAACCAGTACACCGGTTCCGGCTAGCACAAGTGGCTTCGCACTGGGCGGACAAGTGGCCGGATTTGGTAGTGCAGCAGTGACTGCAATGCAAAGCGCAGGTATGACCTGGGTTAAACGGCAAGTAAGTTGGGCGCCGGGTGCCGACGCCACAAGCCAGACAGGGCTGATCACGGATGCACACACCAAGGGGTTCAAAATCTTACTGAGCGTGCTCGGCAGTCCGTCGAATTCCGGCTCCTCCAATTTCCCAGAGTATGCCACCTATGTCGCTGCGCTGGCTGCAGCCGGGGCAGACGGGATTGAAGTGTGGAACGAACCAAACATTGATCGCGAATGGGCCGCGGGGCAGATCAGCCCGGTCTCTTATACCAATTTGCTCTCGCAGTCTTACAACGCTATCAAACCAGCGAACGCAAACACCCTTGTAATCAGCGGCGCGCCCGCACCTACAGGTTTCTATGGTGGCTGCACAGGGAACGGCTGCGACGATGCCCTCTTCCTTAACGGGATGGTCTCAGCAGGTGCACTCAATTTCATGGATTGTGTGGGTATTCATTATAACGAAGGTCTGCTACAACCGAGCGCGACCAGCGGTGATCCGCGTGGCAGTTCGAGCCACTACACCCGTTACTATCAGTCGATGGTGGACACCTATCGGACGGCCGTTGGTGGACAGCGTAAGCTTTGCTTCACCGAGTTGGGCTATCTTTCCGGTGAGGAATGGGGGACGCTCCCAAGTGGCTTCCTGTGGTTGCCGCCGTTCAACCTGACCGTGCAGCAGCATGCAGACTATCTTGGGCAGGCGACCTCACTCGCCCGCAGCCAGGGCAATGTTCAGTTGATGATTGTCTTCAACGTAGACCATACGACCTTCACGATAGATCCGCAGGCTGGTTACGCCATACTCCGCCCAGACGGATCGTGCCCAGCTTGCACGACACTGGCGGCAGCTATTGGAAGTTAACCCGTCGCAAAGAATATCTGTAGATTATAATGCGGGCGCTTTTACAACGCCCGTTTTATATTACCTTCTTCAGGATAGAGGTCTCCAGTGGTTGTAATCACATTTCGGTCGCGTTTGCGTGATGAATTTTTAGACGAATATAACGAGACTGCGTTGAAGATGCTCGTACTTGCACGCGAAATGCCCGGCTTTATTTCCTTCAAAAGTTACACGGCTGATGACAGCGAACGGATTTCTGTAATCGAGTTTGAAACTGAAGAGCATGTAACTGCCTGGCGAAACCATCCCGAACATCGCATAGCACAACAGCTTGGTCGCGAGAAATTCTATGCGGAATACCACCTCTCGGTTAGTGAGACGTTGCGCAGCTACTCGTTCGAATACGAGTGTTGAGGGTTGAATGGATTCAGAAGAAGTAATCCGCCGATTGGATGTGCTGCGTGCCACGTTAGACACGGCCGGTGCAGATTATGAAATTCTGCCGCACGCCATAACTTACCATTCCGCGGAAGATGGCGTAACCCACGGCGTCGGCTCCCTGGCAGAGATGGCGCCGACATTTATCCTGCGGACAAAGCGTGGGCTCATTGCTGCCATCATCAGCGGCGCAACGCGTATGTCATATAAGAAGATCAAGAAACAGCTTGGGCTACGTGACGTCTCCATGGTAAATCCGCAAACAGTTTTAGAAGAGACCGGCGCAGAAGTCGGTTTTGTTTCGCTGATCCAGCCGGACATCGACACTATTGTCGACGAGAGGCTGTTGCAGACTGGCGATGGTTACGGCGGCTGTGGCGTCCCCAACCATACCTTGCGGATTAAAGTGGACGACCTTGTCCGCATTACCGAGGCTGAAGTGTTTGACTTCACTGAGCCGAAGTCAGGCAATTGATTTCCTGACCGTTTTACTGTACTTGGAGAGCTAATGGACTGGCTAACTGATCCGCAAACCTGGATTGCCTTCTTCACTCTGGTTGCTCTCGAACTCGTCCTGGGTGTAGACAACGTGATCTTCATTTCTATTCTCGCCGGAAAGCTGCCCGCGAATCAACAAAGCAGAGCAAGGCGCACCGGTATTGGACTGGCAGTCGTTTCTCGTATTTTGCTGCTTCTCTCGCTCTCCTGGATCATCAATCTCACTGAGCCATGGTTCCAAGTCTTTGGATTTGAGATCTCCGGTCGCGACACCATTCTCATCTTCGGCGGTCTATTCCTGCTCGGTAAAGCCACCCATGAAATTCATCAAAAACTGGAGGGCGAAGAAGGCCATGCCTCAACGCGTGTCAGTCCGTCATTTTCCAACGTTCTCTTCCAGATTTTGTTGTTAGATGTTGTGTTTTCATTAGATTCGGTGATTACTGCTGTGGGCATGGTGGATCAACTGTCGATCATGATTGCAGCAGTATTGATTGCTGCAGTTGTGATGATTTTTTCTGCCGACCCGCTCGGCAACTTTGTAGAGCGCCATCCAACAATCAAGATGCTGGCACTTTCGTTTCTGCTCCTTATCGGCTTCACCCTCATCGTTGAGGGTCTACATCAGCATATTCCCAAAGGCTACGTTTACTTCGCGATGGCTTTCTCGGTTTTTGTCGAACTTCTCAATTTGCAATTGCGGAAAACCCGCCAGAAGCCAGTACAACTGCGCGAAGCCTACATTCCCGAAGTCGCGAGCGAGGTCGCTGCCGAAGCTGAATAAACTGGTTTTACAGCTATCGGCAAGCCGGGCAATGAGCGCTACTTAAACCAAAAAGCCTCCAGCGGATGCCGGAGGCTTTCCTTTGATCAGCTAGAAGCTTCGCTTTTCCATCACACACGCGAAGTGGAAACTCAAGGGCCCAAAAGCGAAGCTTCTATTTACTTGTCAGATTTTGGCCCACCAAGAATGAAATTGAGAGCGCGCTTAACCAATTGAAGCGCGACGTTTTGCTGAAAACCGGACAACCAGCTCAGAACATACAAGATGAAGATGCCAGTGCCCGAGGGCTCTCCTACCGCGCTCAGAATGCCAGCAAAAAATATCCAGTAGACGAGTACCGCAAGGACCAGACCCATTAGCGGGTTCAAGAAATACCACATGCCGTGCTGCGGATCGAAGTCCTGTTTTTGCGCCACGTGCACCCACAGGCTGCGCATTGCGCCGGTCACGCCGCCAAGTACGCCGGCAACGAGCGCGGTAAGAAAGATGTTTGGGTCCAGGCCCGGCACCGGGGGCACGAGGTTGGCTACATTTCCCCGTGAGATCTGAATAGTTGCCGCGACTAGGCCAAACAACCACAACAGAAGATAAATCAAGATCAGACTGCCCCAGGTATAAGACCACTTGCGTACGCGCCTTGAGAAGGCGCTATCGAATTCCACTTCGGCAACCAAACGCTCGGCGTCTTCATAGTATTTGCGACCACCCAGCAAATTGTTGCGCGCTATCTTCAAACGCTTGATATTGGCTTGCATACTATCGCTGCTAATGGCCTGATTGGCGATAATTTTGTTTTCGAGCTGCTCGATTTTGTGCCAGAGTGCTGTGATTTGTTCATTCGTCACGAGCAGGCGCAACATATCGTCGATCTCTTCGACCTCCATGATTTGGTCGGTCACAAGCGGGTCGTAATGATCAAGCGGCCTTCCTGCACCGACACCCGGTGGCTCGATCTCAATTTCAGAGACTTCTGCATCTACGACGACATCAGCGGCCAGTGAAGAAATACCCCCGCCGACGGGCGGATCGGAGATTTCTGTAGTTGCCGCCTCCGACTCTCCCAGGGCAAAGCCATCAGCGAAAGGGTTCAGCGCATCAAAGGGTGGCTCAGGTAATTCGCCCTCCGCCATCGCTTCCACGGCACCCGAGCCGGCCTTCATCTCGTCTAGGATTGCCAGCACTTCGGGATCTAACGAGCCACTTTCATCCCCGGGAATCATATTACGTTCCTCGGGAGAGCTCGGGAACATGGCAGCAACATCTTCCGGAGAGAGATCAGTATCGGCAACTGTGGCCTCAGCCGAATCCAGGGGAAGATGCGCCTTCTGGGGACCGGCTGTTTCCTCGACTGGCAGCTTGTTCCTTTCCTCGGCCGTACTCGGGAACATGGCAACCAACTCTTCCGGGTCAAGATCACGCGGATCGTCTGTTGGCTCTTCCATCACGATCTCATCCAACCGATCTGGATCGGGGATGCGGATTTCGTCGTAGGCAAGGTCCTTTTTGAAAGGGTCGCCCCGCGGCGGGAGGATAATTTCCTTCCCGCGCCCCGTAACTTTCGGATCATCACTCATTACAGATCACCTCCGCCAAGCGGCGATACGCCTGCGCCGCCGAACTACTTGGATCATATGCCAAAACTGATTTCATGGCGACCGGCGCTTCCGCCACACTGTCGGTATCATCGATCATCGGCTCGAAGACTTTATCTTTGAAAACAGAGCGTAGTTCCGCAACAACTTCCTGCGAATGGGTTGAGTTTTCGCGATACATCGTTGCGAGCACGCCCAGCAAATCCAACTCTGGATTCATATGTTCATGCACGAGCCATACAGTTTCGAGCAATGCCCGCACACCACGCAGGGAAAGATACTGGCATTGCACAGGGATCAGCAATTCCTGGGCTGCGGCGAGGGCATTGACGGTCAACACACCCAGGCTCGGTGGTGTGTCGATCAGGACAAAATCTAAAGGCATGCGATTGCGTGCCAATGCATTGCGCAGCCGAAACGCTCGATCTGAAAATTCGTTCAACATGATCTCCGCCGAAGCGAGATCAATCGAGCCAGGCGCGAGTCGCAGATTTTCGGTCACGGGACGCAGAGTACCGACGAAAGAAGCGTTTTCATTTGTCAGCAACGAGTAACAGTTGCGACCCAATTTGTATGGATCGTAACCGCAGGAAGCCGTTAACGCGGCCTGTGGGTCCAAATCCATTAGAACGGTATGTTTGCCGAGTTCTGCCAATGCGGCCCCCAGGTTTAGCACCGTGGTTGTCTTGCCCACGCCGCCTTTTTGGTTCGCGACTGCAATTATGCGCGTCTCAGTTAACATCGCGGGCAGTATAGTCCGCTCAAGATACGCAGTCAAACTGTGAGGCTATTCTGCATGGTATAATTTCGATAAGTTATTGACATCCGGATTTGCCATTATTCGCGGCCGTCGTGCTGGGAGCGCAATGCACGTCGAGCCGTCGTTTTTTGTGAGGATACAGCATGCCCAAGAGAACGTATCAGCCTAAGATTCGCCGTCGCGCGCGTGTCCACGGATTCCGAAAACGAATGAAAACGGCAGGTGGTCGCAAGGTTTTAAAAGCCCGCCGCCTGAAGCGCCGCTCGGTGTTGGCCACCCAACGTACGCACGTCAAGCGTCACGAGGATTGGAACGGCACCAAAAGCGGGCCTTCCGCAAGACCAAAGCGTAAGCGCTGATCCTGCGCAGCAGCGCCCGCCTGGGGGGCCTCTTACTCGCGCGCAGAAGCCCGCTGAAGAACAACGAGCGTATCACCAAATACAATGAATCGGCTTCGCGGCCAAAAAGATTTCGATCGGGTGCGGCGTGTCGGACGCGCATGGGCGCACCCGCTTTTGGTTCTGAATGTCGTTCAAAATGATCAAGCATACAATCGTTACGGATTTATCGCCGGCAAATCAGTCGGCAACGCTGTGGCGCGCAATCGGGCGAAACGGCTGCTGCGAGAAGCGATGCGACGACACGATGAAATCGAAGAGGGTTGGGATTTGGTGCTCATTGCTCGCAAGCAGATGAAAGGCGTCCTGTTGGACCAAGTTCAGGCGGCGCTCGACGAATTGCTCGAGCGCGCTAAATTCAATCAGGAACCGAAGGCATGAAGAATGTTGTCCTGGTTTTGATTCGTGGGTACCAGCGGTTTATTTCACCCGTTTTACCGCCAAGTTGTGTTTACCAGCCAACTTGCTCGCACTATGGCTACGAGGCCATTGAGGCGCACGGTATAGTGAAAGGGATAGCACTGACTACTTGGCGCATCCTGCGTTGTCATCCATTTTCCAAAGGCGGATTGGATCCAGTGCCGGAACACTTTTCGTTTTTTCAACTGCTCAAGCGTAAACGTCATGAGCAAGAAATCATTTAACATTAGATAGGAGCATTACCGCTTGCAATCCAGTACTTTTTTTCGCGCCGGCCTTCTGCTGATTGGCGCGCTTTTCGTAAGCGCGTGTGGTGGTCAGGTTTTAGCGACTTCATGGCCGAATATGTCTGTCGAAGGGAATACCCTGTACATAGCAAATAATGCTAATGTACATGCCATTAATATTCAAAATGGTACATCCCGCTGGCAATTTCCGCGGGAGGCCAATAATGTTGCGACACAGTTTTATGCCGAACCTACTCTCACTGACAATCTCGTTGTGGTGAGTTCCTTCAATCAACTTGCTTTTGCTCTCGACCAGCAAGGTGCATTACAGTGGGAATTCGATGGCGAGCCTGTGCAGACAACGACAGCCCCGTCTGCTACCAGCAGCGCCCACGGTTTCACATATCTTGTATCCGGCGAAACTTTATTCGCTCTCAACCTGGAGAACGGTGTGGAAGCATGGCAGTTCACGGCTGACAATTCGCTCTGGGGTCCACCGAGCAGTAATGATGATCTTCTCTTTTTGCCCAGTATGGATCACATTCTTTATGCGCTTGATCCTGCCACTGGCACTGAAGTTTGGCAACAGGAATTTGAGGGTGCCCTGGCGTCAATACCAACGCAAGAAGCTGGTACCTTATATGTAGGTAGCTTGAGCAACAACGTCTATGCAGTCGACGCCGCGACGGGTTCGTTGCGGTGGAAGGCTCAGACCAACGGCTGGGTTTGGAGTAGCCCAACCATCCAAGGTGATCGCTTGTATTTTGGTGACTTGAGTGGAACGGTCTACGCCGTCGAAGCGGAGACTGGGCGAGGTATCTGGACGGTAAACCTGGATAGCGCTATCCGCGGCGCCACTGCTGTATCCGTAGACGGAGCGGTGTTTGTAAATTCCGAAGAAGGCTTCGTCTATTCAATCAACTCTGACAATGGAGCACTCAACTGGCAAGTGGAGATTGATCCTGACACAGGTGAACGTTTGCTCTCCAACCCTGTACTCGCGGATGATCTTGTACTCATCGTCGCGCTCAACGGCACACACCTTGTTTACGCGTATAATCAGTCTACTGGCGCATTGGTGTGGCAGTTTGACCCTGACAGGTAACAATTTTAATGTTCAACACTATCATAGTCTTCCCGTTTACAAACGCCCTGCTGTTGATTTACACATGGGTGGGCAATAATTTCACCCTCGCGCTGATCCTGCTGACAGTGGGGGTACGGGTCCTGATGATCCCGCTGACACTGCGGCAACAAAAATCTCAAGCGCGTATGCAGGAACTGCAGCCCAAGATCAAGGAAATCCAGGACAAGTACAAGAAACAGCCAGAGAAGATGCAGAAGGAGTTGCAAAAGATAGGTTATAACCCTGCTTCGATGTTGGGAGGCTGTCTGCCCACCCTGGTGCAATTCCCGGTCTTGATCGGGATGTACCAGTCAATCTTGCGCGGTATTCCTGCTACGCCGCTTCAGATGATGGATTTGCACAATGCCATATACCCCAATTGGTTCCCGGACCTGGCTAACCTGATTCCGGTTCAGGCCCAATTGTTCTGGATGGATCTGAGCCAGCCGGACCGGCTGTATCTGGATTTCCTGCCGTGGGGAATCCCGATCTTGCCGATATTCGTCGTGCTTACCACGATCCTGCAGCAGAAGATGATGACTCCCCCGACAACAGGGGCTGGTCAAGATCAAGCAGCACAGATGCAACGCTCGATGATGACCATGATGCCGCTCATGTTCGGTTTCTTCGCGCTTCAGTTTGCCTCGGGTTTATCCATTTACTTTATCACCGCTAATATCGTTACGATACTTCAGTTCGGCATTCTCAACCGTGAACGGCTGGAGTGGAAGGATACTAATATCCTTGGACTCTTCAGCATTCCATTCCCAACTTTTGCTCCTGCCACAGCGGCGGCTTCAAGCGGAACGGCACGCACTGCCAAAAAGTTACCCGCAAAAAATCAATCTTCTGCCGAGGAGCCCAAAGCGAAAAAGACAAGTGTAACTAAAGCCAGCAAGGGTAAACGCCGGCGTCAACGCAAACAACAACTCCGGGCTCGTAAAGCGAAGGCCGGCGGTAAGAATTAATCCAATCCTTAAAATCGAATATTGATATGAGCCAACAACGCACCAGTCTTGAAATCATCGCACCGGACGTCGACGAAGCAGTCGCTCGGGCGCAGGCCGAGCTGAATGTGTCGGCTGACCAGATCGAAGTGGAAGTTCTCGACATAGGCGATCCCGAGGCCGGGCGAGAAGCCCGCGTGCGCGTTCTCTTGCGGGTCGAGGAAGCCGAGGAAGAAGAAGTCGAAGAATCGTTGGAGATGTCCTTCGCGCGCGAAGTCCTGGAGGAAATTCTGGAGCGCATGCAGATTCCAGTCCAGGTGCAGGCACGCATGGGGGAGAGTGAGGACTCGGATCGCGACCCGCCGATCATTCTCGATATCGAGGGGCAAGACCTCGGCATCTTGATCGGCAGACGCGGGGAAACACTCAGCGCTCTCCAATATCTCGTTCGAGTAATCGTTGCGCGCCAGCTTGCTCGTGCGGTCAACCTGCTCGTCGATGTTGAGGGATTCCGCAGTCGCCGTGAAGCGCAACTCAACCAGATGGCACAGCGCATGGCACAACAGGCTGTCCAAAGCAGCACGACTGTGACTCTAGAACCCATGCCTGCTAACGAGCGCTGGCAGGTGCACATCGCCCTGCGCGACAACGCGGATGTCCACACGGAGAGCGTTGGTGAAGGCAGTAGTCGCAAAGTAACAATTATCCCGAACGAATGATCGAACATCACAAAACCTCTGACCGAACACCTCAACAGCCGCCTGGGCAAGAGTAAGACTGCAAATTTCCGTAAGACCCGTTGGTATAATTCGCGCGTGACAGCACAATCGGCCCAGCTTTCCCCCGTCGATTATCTGCTGATCGGACACATTACCCAAGACCTGGATAAGGACGGTGGCCGCCATCTTGGCGGCACTGTCTCATATGCTGGTGGTACGGCCCGGGCATTAGGCTGGAAGACAGGAATTGTCACTTCGGCCGGGCCAGAGGCAGACCTCAGCCCGCTGGATGGGATCGAGATCGTCTGTCTGGAAGCACCGATCAGTACGACTTTTGAGAATCGCTACTCCGACGACAGGAGGACGCAGTATTTGCATCACTGCGCCAAAAGAATAAAGGCGAGCGACATTCCAGTCGAATGGCTTGATACTCCGATTGTTCACCTCGCACCGCTTGTCGATGAGATCGATTTGCAACTTTTGGGTCAAATGAGAGACTCATTTGTCGGTCTAACCCCGCAAGGTTGGTTGCGCAAGTGGGACGCAACAGGACTCGTTTCGCGCGCAGAGTGGAAGGCTGCCGCTGAAGTATTGCCACTCGCCGATGCGACAGTCATCAGCATAGAGGACATTGAAAACGACTGGAATCTTGCCCGGGAATGGGCTGCGCGAACCAACATTTTGGTCGTCACACAAGCAGATGAAGGAGCGACCTTTTTTGTAGACGGTGAGAGCCACCAGCTTTCCGCACCCCATGTGGAAGTCGTTGATGCCACTGGGGCGGGAGACCTGTTCGCAGCCGCATTCTTCATTCGCTTCCGAGAGCTTGACGATGTTCTCACCGCAGGTCGTTCTGCGATTAAACTCGCTACTGCCTCGCTCACGCGCAGTGGAATGGATAGTTGGCCGCTGCAAAGCGAAATTGAAGCAGCGCATTCTCTCGTTGGATTATAATTTCAGTGACTCATATCTACGCTCTCGTGAACCAGAAAGGTGGCGTCGGCAAGACCACCACCGCCATCAATATCGCAGCATATCTGGCTGCGAGCGGGAAACGTGTCTTGTTGGTGGACTTGGATTCACAGGCAAATGCAACTTCCTGCCTCGGTATTGATAAACAGACCGTTGAGGGCGGCACGTATACTGTTCTCATTGATGAAACGGCCAACTTGCAGGAGAACACGCTCCACAGTTCGCGCCTGAAAATCACTCTTTTGCCCGGTTCGCCGGCGCTTGCGGGTGCTGAAATCGAACTAGTCGATTTGCCCGGTCGGGAGAACCGCCTACGAGATGCACTTGTTCGCACGCAAAAGTACGACTATATATTGATCGACTGTCCGCCTTCGCTGGGATTGTTGACTCTCAATGGCCTCGTTGCGGCGCAAGCTGTCATCATCCCGGTACAATGCGAGTATCTGGCATTGGAAGGGCTGGGCCAACTGATTGACACTATCGAACGAGTGCGCCGAACGCTCAATCCAACCCTCTCTATTCGGGGTTTGTTGATGACGATGCTGGAAGCGCGGGCCAATTTAGGCAAGCAAGTGATCGAAGAAGTACGTCGCCATTTCCCGGATCAGGTATTTGAAACTATTGTGCCGCGTAACATCCGCCTTGCCGAAGCACCCTCGCATGGGCTCCCGATTCTGGCATATGACCCACGCTCGCCGGGGGCACATGCCTACCTGGGTGTAGCTCGTGAAATTCTGGCAGGCGATGATTTGCAGGCGGCAGCTGCTTAAGGGGATTCCTAATGGCTAAAAAACGCGGCCTGGGGCGCGGGCTGGACGCTCTCATTCCTGCGGGTACGGCGATTAATGCTCGTGGCGTCAGCGAGATTCCGGTAAGCGCTATCATGCGCAATCCGCGTCAGCCACGTTCGAAGATAGACCCGACTCAATTGGCTGAACTCGCGGATTCGATCCGCGAGCACGGTGTGATCCAGCCACTGATCGTGACCCGTTCCAAAGGAGATAAATACCTGCTCATTGCAGGTGAGCGCCGCTTACAAGCCGCGAAGAAAGTGGGGCTGCGCGTGGTACCGACAGTTGTGCGGGAGGCAGCCACCAATCGAGAACTGCTCGAGCTTGCACTTGTTGAGAACATCCAACGGACCGATTTGAATCCGCTCGAGTCCGCTGTTGCCTTTCAAACCCTGGCCGATGAGTTCGATCTCTCCCACGACGAGATTGCACAACGAGTAGGGAAACAGCGTACAACCGTGAGCAATACGCTGCGGTTGCTAAAACTATCGAAGCAGGTACAGCAAGCGCTAAGCAGAGGCGAAATAAGCGAAGGGCATGCACGCGCGCTGCTCAGATTACGGCGCGCGCAAGCGCAGTTGGCTGTGCTTGAAACGATCAATAAAAACGGCTTGAGTGTACGTCAGACAGAAGAACTGGTGCGCAAGATGTCGGGGGAGAAAACATCCAAGGCAGCAGCAGTGCAACAATCGCCGGAAGAAAAAGACCTCGAAAGCCGCTTTCGAGATTCTATGGGCACGAAAGTAAATCTCAAACGTAACAAAGAGGGGAAGGGAACTATCGTAATCCACTTCTATTCTGATGAAGAACTGGAGACACTTAGCGAACGACTGCTCGACCTCTAAACACATCCCTAATTTTCCCCCCGAGCCCTAAAGAGGCGCCATGGCTCCCACGAACCCACAACTCCTTTCAGAAAAACTCGACCAGGCAGCACAACTACTCAAAGAGCATAAGATTGATCTCTGGATCACGTTCGTGCGCGAGACCATGCTGATGCGCGATCCCTCCTTCCCACTGGTCTGTCCGTTCGACATGGTCTGGCAATCCGCCTTTCTAATCACCCGCAAAGGCGATCGTATCGCGGTGGTCGGTCGCTACGATATAGAGAACCTAAAGCGCAAGGGGGCCTACTCCGAGATCATTCCATACGACGAATCGATCCGCCCCGCTCTGATAGCTGCAATCAATAAAGCCAAACCCAAGCGAATTGCAATCAATACGTCAGAGGGTGACCCGGCCGCCGATGGACTCACACACGGCATGCATGCACTCCTGATGGGAATACTTTCGGAAGCCGGCTTCGCCAAGAACGTCGAGTCCGCCGAGGCATTTCTAAACTCACTGCGCGGACAGAAAACCGCGAGTGAAATTGCCCGCATCCGACGCGCCATTCGTACCACAGAAAAACTCTACCGAGAAATCGGAAAAGAGATCAAAACTGGTCAAACTGAACAACAACTTGCGAGCAAGTTGCACGAACGCGTGCGCGAACTCAACTTGGGAACAGCCTGGGATCGAGACTTCTGTCCGGCCGTGAATACAGGCCCTGATACTGCCATCGGTCATGCCGGACCCGGGAAACTGCGTACAAAACGTGGTCACTTGTTGCATTTTGATTTCGGGGTCCTGCAAGACGATTATTGTAGCGACCTGCAGCGTAATTGGTACTTACTCGAGCAGGACGAACGCCGTCCGCCGGAGGAGGTACGTCATGCCTGGAAAGTTGCACGCGGCGCACTGCTGGCCGGTGCAGAGGCCATGCGGCCCGGTGTGCACGGCTGGGAAGTGGACGCCGCCGCCCGCGCGTACATGATCGCACAAGGCTTCCCGGAATATATGCATGCCTTCGGGCATCATATCGGACGGAGCGCTCACGACGGTGCCACCACCCTCGGCCCGCGCTGGGATCGTTATGGCAACACGCCGTATGGCATCTTGGAAGTCGGCAATTGCTTTGCAATTGAATTAGGCGTTTTCGTCATGGGGCGCGGTTATATCTATCTCGAAGAAAACGTACTCGTAACAGAGAGCGGTATTGAGTGGCTGAGCAAGCCCCAGAAACAACTATGGTTGGTAAATTGACAATGCATGCGGACATACTTCTCATCAACGGAAAAATACACACCCAGGCTGCTGAACTTGGCGTGGTTTCAGCGCTCGCCATTCGTGGTTCGGAGATCGTCGCAGCTGGGGATGCCGTGGAATTGAAAGCGCTAGCCGGTCCCGCGACGAATGTGCTCGACCTAGCCGGACGACTTGTCCTCCCCGGCCTGACTGATGCACACTGTCATTTTCAGAACTACGCCCTCGCCGGGCGGCAATTGAATGTGCGCCTGCAAAACAAACAAGCTGCCCTGGATGCGGTTGCTGCGCGGGTTGCCACACTCACCCCAAGCGAATGGCTCTTGGGGCATGGTTGGAATCAGATGGCCTGGGAAGGTGAATTCCCTTCTGCCGCTGACCTAGATGCTGTCGCCCCGGACAACCCGGTGTATCTCACAGCCCAATCTCTGCACATGAGTTGGGTCAATTCTGCAGCGCTACAGTCAGCCAACATCACCGCCGCCTCCCCTGAACCGGAAGGAGGGTCTATTGGCCGCGATGAGTCAGGCGCACCAAATGGAGTGTTATTCGAGCAGGCTTCGAACCTGATTACCGCCGTAATACCGCGGGTGACGCCGGAAGAAGTCGCACGGTCGATGGTTGGGGCGCAGGAAACAGCCTGGAAGCTTGGACTTACGGGTATTCACGATTATGACGGACGGACGGCCTTCATTGCATTCCAACAGTTACGCCACCAAGGTACGTTGGGTCTGCGTATTGTGAAGAACATCCCTGTGGCACATCTCGATCAGGTTGTCGGATTGGGTTTGCGCTCCGGCTTGGGTGACGAATGGTTACGCATCGGGAATATCAAAGTATTCGTGGATGGCGCGCTGGGCCCCCGCACCGCCACAATGCTGGCCCCTTACGAAGGCGAACCTGACAATTACGGAATGGAAGTCACGGACAAAGAAGAGCTATACGAATACGCCAGTCGTGCAAGCGCAAACGGGCTGTCGATGACAGTCCATGCGATCGGGGATCGCGCAAACCACGACCTTCTGGACGTGTATGCGGCCGTCCGGGAGGAAGAAGCAGAACGCGGAGATGCGGTCGACTCGCGCCGTCACCGCGCAGAGCATGTCCAGATATTGCATCCCGACGACTATACTCGCCTCGGAAAGCTGCAGGTGATTGCCTCGATGCAACCTATCCACGCCACTTCAGATTATGAAATGTCCGATCTATATTGGGGGCCACGCAGCGCAGGGGCATACGCCTGGCGCACACAACTGGAGGCCGGGGCTGTACTCGCCTTCGGCAGCGATGCGCCAGTGGAACCCATCGGCCCGCTCACCGGTATTCACGCGGCTGTCACACGCCGTCGGCCCGATGGCTCTCCCGAACCGGAGGGCTGGTATCCAGAACAACGCTTAACCGTAGACGAAGCTGTGCGAGCATACACTGCCGGGCCGGCGTTTGCCGCCTATATGGAAGACAGACTTGGCGCACTTACACCTGGCCGACTGGCGGACCTTGTCGTGCTCGACCAAGATATTTACGAATGTGATCCGATGGAAATAAATAATACAGAAGTTATGGGTACGATGGTCGGCGGAGAGTGGAAGTATCGAAATCCGGAGTTGGCTTAAGGATACTGGCATTCCCAGCGGGTTGTGCCTAACACCGCTCAGCTCTCCTCAGGCTGTTTCGATAACTCTGCGGTAAATACCCCTAACGAATTAAAACACGCTCATCCCCGCGTCGAACTGTGACACCCACAGTATCCAAATGCTCCATCATCGCCAGCGCATACTTCCGGGTTGTACCGAACAAGTCGCGAACTTGGGCAACCGTAAGTGATTTGCCGTCCGCGAGTTCCGTGCGGATACGGGCCACCATCGATTCGTAGGTCTCCCCCGCGAGCAACACCTGCGGGGCAACGGCCACCAATCGTTCCTGCTCTAACAGCGCCGCTAATACATCCTCGCCCACGCTTGCGATCACGTCTTTTCGAGAAGGTGTGTTATACGGTTGGCGCGCAAACTCGGCCAGCAAATTCTCAACCTGCTGCTCCTGGTTGGCAGTAAACTTCACTTGATGTGCAGGCATGCGAACGGTTGCCTTGCCGGCAAAAAATTGCCCTTCATTCAGAGCACGTGCAATGAGCAGGTTAAATGTCTTTGTTTGATACGCCAGACGACTCTTAAGTTCCTCGCGTGACATCCCAGGGCGCAATGGTTGGTCGTTGTGATATGCCTTCAACAGACTGGTCGCATGGCTGATGAATTCATTCCAGTCGGCCCTGCTCATCACCAGCGTCTTTGACCGCGGATGCAGAGTAGAAACTTCTCCTTTCAACGAGAGCAACGATCCAACTTCCGTTAGTTCTTCGACCGCATGTACAGCATCCGCATCATCTAAGCCGGCTCGTTGAACTGCTGCCGAGAACACCTCCACGCCTCGCGAACTGAGAGCCTGTAACAATATCTCCCCCGGTGTACCCTGTGCGAGTGTTTCGAGTCTGGCGAGGACCTTTGGATCGTTCAACTTGTGGCGCCGACTTGGTCGCGGCTCAACCACAATACCGCCACCGATAGTCGCCGGCGGCGAGGGTCGCCGCAAAATAAATCGGTCTCCTTTGGCGACAGCGATCGGCTCATACAAAGAGAGTTGGAGCCAACCTTCTTCGCCCGGAGGCAGCGCGCGGTGACTCAGCCCACGCACACGTCCCATGACTTCTGCAGCACCCACGAAGAATTTTATTTCCGCGTCGTGTTTGAGTGGGCGCGTACCATGCGCTTCGCCCAGATGTCGGAAATGCACATCAACAAGCTTCGACGCTTTCAGCGTGCCGGGCTTTGCCAGGACTTGCCCTCGAATCACTTCTGATTTGTCTACACCCGTCAGGTTGACGGCGACTCGGCTGCCCGGCTGGGCTGTCTCCAACTTGGTTTTGTGAGTCTGGAGCCCACGAATGCGAGCCTTCTTATCTTCCGGCAGAATCGCGAGTTCGTCACCAACGTTCAGGCTACCGTCCACGAGCGTGCCGGTCACTACTGTGCCGAAGCCGGCGATGGTAAAGACCCGATCGACCGGTAAACGTGGTTGTCCCAGATCGGGTCGTTGCGGGCGCTGCGCCAGACATTCCGATAAGGCGGCGAGCACATCAGAGAGCCCCTCCCCTTTGGTGGCTGACACGGGTACGATGGGAGCAGCGCCCATCGTCGTACCCTCCAATGCTATAGACACTTCTTCGGCGACCAGAGCCAGCCATTCTTCATCTTCGGCCAAGTCTGCTTTGGTGAGCGCAACCACACCGGCAGGCACTTGTAACAAGTCCAGGATTGCCAGGTGCTCCTGAGTCTGCGGCATAACACCTTCATCGGCAGCAATGACCAGGAGCGCAGCATCTACCCCGCCGACTCCGGCCAGCATATTTTCGATGAAGTCGCGATGCCCGGGTACATCCACGATGCCCACAGACTCACCATCAGGCAGCGTTAACCAGGCAAAGCCGAGATCGATCGTCATCTCGCGCTCGCGTTCTTTTTTTAATCTATCGGGGTGAATTCCAGTGAGGGCCTCTACAAGCGTGCTCTTGCCATGGTCCACATGGCCGGCCGTACAGATGACGCGCATCAGCGCACTTTGGTCAAAGACTCGTCAAATTCGGCCATTGATTCTCGGACCCAGTTATAGAGAGCTTGCATACGGGCTTGTTCGGAATAATGTTTGTCACGGAGGGATTCTTCGATGTCGGCGATGTCCGCTTCCACACCGGAGAGTCGCTCGAGAATCTTCCCCACCTGTCGTTCATTCTCACGCCACTGCTCGTCGCGCAAGAGCATGTGCGTTGTCCATTTCTTCTGGTCGTCGGCCAAGAAGGCATTCCAATCCTGGCGGAAGCGTTCTTCAGAGAGACGCTGCACTTCCATCGTCTCACTGATACGCCGGTCAATGCGTTCAAGGTTTTCATAGAACGTATCGAGCGCCTTGACCATTTCACGGTGCGTATCCTGGTAGGCCCGCATATTCTCAGCGTACTCGTCGGCGCGCGTATTGAAGGAATTTGATTCAGTTTGAATTTCTTCCCATTTACGATCACGTTCCGCCTGCGCGATAGTTTGCTGTTCGATCCAAGTATTTTGCGAGAGACGGCGATCATTTTCTAAAGCAGCGAATTCACTAACGCGTCTCTCAGTACGGCCTGTAATATCTTCAATGACAGCCAGTTTGCCATTATGTTCATCAGAGCGCCGGCGCACATCGGTCATGTCTGATTGTATATCAGCCAAGCGTTTCGCATCTTTGCGATACCCTTCCTGAACTTTGATAATCGTCTGATCACGGACGTTGATCGCTTCCAGCGCGGATTCGATCTTTCTTTCCAAAGTATTAGCCGTTCGGCTCAGGCGATTCTCTTCATCCTTCCGCGCCTTCATTTCTTCTAGCAGTCGCGGCACCAACTCTGCCGATTTACGCAGATTGGCAAGGGCACGCGTGATTCCTTCCTGCTCGATCTGTCCCACGCGGCTTGATTCACGCGCAGACTCCGACTGCCGGGTCTGGGCATCGGCTATGCGATTTATTTCTTCTGGGATCGGTGAAAAAACATTTTCCAATTGCTCGATCCGGCTGAGGACCAATGCGCGAAACTCGGTCAGGTCGCTTTCCATCTTCTCTAAGCGGCGCGCGGAACTTATAGATGTTTCCTGATTATCGGAGACTTGATCTTCAAGCACACTTAGGATCTTTCGGTCCTTGTTGCGTTGATCGTCAAGCCATTCGATCTTTTTGTCGACTTGATGCTCGTCCATATCTCAATCCTTGTCAGGCCGCGTAGACAGCCAATTTGACATAATTCCCAATGTTTTTCTCTAGATTATCTTGCGTTCGGAAGATGTGCGGATTATACATGTATTCCTCAGAGCACAAACTGTTGACAGGGATACGCCTGCCCCCTATGATCCCCGCGCCGTGTTCCCTATCATTCCTCCCTACATTTATTCATTTCCATGCGCATTGCAATTGACGTCCGTCTGACTCATTACACTTCAGGAGGAATTTCTGCCTATGAGCGGGCGTTAGCTGCCAAGATGCCTGTATTGGATTTAGACAATGAATACCTGCTGCTCCACTCCCGGAAAGCTAAGAAGACACTACCTGCACCCGCCAACGCCCGTCGGGTTAACTGCTGGACTCCTGCTCACAACCGGCTGGAACATTGGACGCTAGCCGGTGAAATATTGCCCCACCGACCACGTTTGCTACACATGCCAGACTTCATCCCGCCGCAGAGTGCTGGCTGGCGTACCATCATTACCATCCACGATCTGACGTTTCTGCATTATCCGGAGTTCTTGACAGCAGAGAGTCGTCGTTTTTACAATCGACAGATTGAGAGTGCAGTCCAGCGCGCGGATGCCATTCTGGCGGACTCAGAGGCCACCCGCAAAGACATCCTTGAACTGCTCACGGTTCCGCCCGAAAAAGTTTCCACTGTCCATCTGGCACAGGACGCCAGGTTCGCGCCCCAGGAAGAAACACGAATCGAAGCTATGCGAAGGCAATTGGAGCTGCCCCACGACTATATTCTGTTTGTCGGAACCTTTGAACCACGTAAAAATGTGAACGGGCTGTTAAATGCCTATGCGCAGTTACGTTCACGTCATTCTGATTCACCCCCGCTAATTCTGGCTGGTAATCCCGGCTGGCTCTTTAATGAAACGCTCGCTCTCGTTGAGCGTCTGCATCTCGGAGATACGGTCAGGTTTTTGAAGAGCTTTCCGACGGATGATTTACCTGCGCTCTACAGTGGAGCGAGTGTCTTTGTACTCCCTTCCCACTACGAAGGTTTCGGCCTGCCTGTGCTGGAAGCTATGGCGTGTGGCACCGTGTGCGTGATCGCCAATCGGGCTTCCTTACCTGAAATTGCAGGTGAGGCCGCTTTGCAGTGTGATCCTGATGACACCGACTCAATCGTAGACAGTCTCGAGAGAGCGCTATCAGATAGTTCACTGCGGGCAGACCTGCGCGAGCGAGGCTTTGCGCGGGCACGTGAGTTCAACTGGGCTACGTGCTGCCACAAGACTTTAGCCGTTTATCGTAGTGTGTTAGCAGACTGACTGTTCATGCGGATTCTGTTTCTCATGCCGGGATTGCCGCATCCCCCCCATCAGGGCACTGCACTCCGCAATTGGGGATTGATTTCTCACCTGGCCCATCGGCATGATATCTGGTTGCTCTCATTTGCATCCGCAGATGAAGAAATTACAGATGAACTCAATGGAGCCTGTCAGAAGATCAGAATCGCGCCTCGACCCACCCGATCTGCGCTAAGCCGAGTACTCACTTTAATCGGATCGAAACAGCCTGATCTCTCCAGACGCCTCGTCTCTCCAGACTTTGATGCACAACTGCGCACCTGGTTGAAATCGACAGAGTTCGACGTTGTGCAGATTGAAGGGCTCGAGATGGGGCCATTCGCGGATACGGTGCGAACGATGGCTCCCCACACCTCGATTGTTTATGACGCACACAATGCTGAGACTCTGATCCAACAACGTGCGTTTGACATTGATGCCCGCCAACTCAAACGCTGGCCGCAGGCGATTTATTCGCGTTTGCAGCTACCCCGGCTGCGGCGTTTCGAAAGGCGGGTTTGCTCTGCTGCCCATGAAGTTTTATGTGTGTCGCCGGTGGACCAGACAACTCTCAATACAAATGCCCCCGGCATTCAAGCGGTGCTCGTCCCCAATGGAATCGAATTGGCAGACTATGTGCAGACAACGATTAAAAGCGACCTGCCAGACAACGCGATCGTATTCACCGGCAAAATGGATTATCGCCCAAACGTTGACGCCGTGCGCTGGTTTGGGCAGAACATTTTTCCGCAAGTCCGGCAGCTGGTGGGTTCGGCGCGGTTCTTCATTGTAGGCAAGAATCCAACGCCAACGGTTCAAAATCTTGGTGAACAGAAAGGGATTACAGTGACCGGTGCTGTGCCCGATATCCGCCCCTATGTCGCGGGGGCATCGGTTTTCGTCGTTCCGGTTCGGATGGGCGGAGGTACCCGCTTTAAAATTTTGGAGGCACTGGCACTGCAGCGCGCCGTAGTATCAACCCCGACCGGTGCCGAGGGTTTTCGGGTGCAAAGTGGACATGAACTGGAACTGGCTGAATCAGAAGAAGACTTTTGCCGAACTGTTGTAGATTTATTTTCGGATGGCGAAAGACGAACGCAGCTTGGAGAGGCCGGACGCAGGTTTGTTGCAGCGTCTTACGATTGGCGAATCATAATTCCGGCGGTAGAAGAAGTTTACGCCCGTATACGGCAGTGAATTATTGAATCAACTCTCCGAACGCCTCCGCAGCACGGGTAACTGCTGGCAGGAACCACTGCGGAAATACGCCTAGCACAAGCACAATTGCAACACCCAGACCGGCGTAAACCATTGACGGCAAAGATTCCGATTCCTGGGTCGCATCCGCAGCCTCCTCACGCCCCAACATCGCACGTAGTACAACCGCGAAAGCCAGAATCACCGAGAGGCTTGACAACAAGAGCACGAATGCCAGATTGATATTGTCCGCGGCCAACAAGCGATAGAGCGCCCAGCGTCCCGGAAAGCCGGCAGTGAGCGGGAACGCTGCCAGGGAAAGACCTCCCAGAATGATGGCCCCTGCCGCAAATGGAGCGCGCCAGCCCAGCCCACGAATGCGATCCACGTCGTCGGCACCGAGCGCATCCACAACCGCGCCCATTCCCAAACCCCACACTGCCAAACCAATCCCGCGCAGGGCAATGATCGCCAGTGCTGCCCGCAGTCCATCAGCAGTGCCAAGTCCTATCGCCAGAATGGAGGTACCAAAGTCGATCAGCACGGCATAGCCCATTAAGCGTCCGAGACCACGCTGCGCAAATGCAAAAAGGCCACCGACGACAACCATTGCCAAGCCGCCCCAACGCAAGGCCACGAAGAATGTCATGTTATCGCGCAACCACCCGAACTGATTAAGCGAATTCAACATCAGGAAGACGATGGAAGCTTGGAATACCGTGAAGACATACGCCGCTGCATAGGGGGGCGCTTCTTCGGCCACAGAAGCCAGCCAGGAGTGGAACGGCACAACTGATAGCAAAATAAAAAAACCAGTACCTAGTAATAATGTGGCGCGTTGCAACAACATCTCATTATCCGGGCTGGTGCTAAAGCCTTCGAGCTGCCAACCGGCCAAGAGGATGAAAGGCACGCCCAGCGTGACAAAGACCAGCAACCGCATGGCTCCCAGGGTGCGCGGATGGCGCTCGTCACTCAAGATTAATACCGAAAGTGCCGCAATCATTTCCAGGAACAAGGCGGCAAAGAGGAAAGGCTGAACGAATAACGTTGCAACGAGTAAGGAGAGCAACATCATTCCTACCGCAAGAAAAGAACGAGAAACGCGCGCCGCGCTGGCGCCTCCAAAGAAAACACCGGCTGCGATGAAAATAAAAGCCAGCGCTGGTCGGTCGTCGGTGGCAAAGGTGAGCGAACGCCCAAGCACCTGCCAGGAGCCCAGGAAGCGCGTTTCTCGCCCAAGGAACACGACGATCTGGTCGAGTGGGATTTGCAGGGCCAACAATGCGAGAATAAGTGCGGTGAGAGTTGCCAGCACAACCTGTAGCCACAGCCACCGGCGTACCAGATACAACATAACCGACATGATAACCGGCACGCCGAGAAAGATTAGCGGCGCTGTCATGCCAAAGGTGTCTCTTCCATTCCGCGGAGACTCCCAATGATGGCGAGATAGCTTGAACCGAGTGCGACAGCAAAATCTACAGCCGCCAGCAGCGCCATCACCGCAAGCGCCGGTTCTACAGAGGCGTAGAACAGTTCGAAGCCGGTGAGCACGGTGAGCAAGCCCAGCCCGGCTTTGAAAGGTTCATCCGTGAGGCCAAGCAGGAGAAGTCCAAGCCCAACAAGCAGGATCGTGGCAATGATGACGTCAGCCTCCAATCCGGGAATACCCAGGTCAAGATCATTTGCCAATTGCCAGCCGACGACCCCTACCATCACAACAGCGAAGATGCGGAATGGGAGTCCTGCCTCCGGTTGCCAGGAGATTCGCGTGATGTAGATTGCCTGTTTTCCTGTTGAGGTCGCTTCGCTACGACTCATCTGTTGGGCGGTCACAAAATACAACACGCTGATCAATAAACCGGTGATCAATTTCGCACCTGCAATCTGAGCGGGCAATACGCGCGTGAAGAGCAAGCCAGCGAATACACTCTGCAGCGCAAAGGCGCTGATGAGCAAACGGCGATCGCGGATCGTCACCAGAACCGCCGCTGTTAGAAACACGACCGCAACGGCGGGAGTAGCCGCTAGATAAGAGAATCGCTCGACAAGTTCGTCAAAAGTTGGCATGTTTCACATTACCCGCTTCCGAAAGCCAGCCATACCAGCAACGCGATGACAAACGACCACAGGACACCACCCTCGCCCTCCAGTATGGCTGCCGTGGTACGTGAAGTGCGACGCAAAAACCGATAGAAGTCCCACCCAAGGGTATACGCTCCACCGAGGCGATCGTCTACGAGCAGACTCAGAAGCCCTCCAACCGTCGTACGGGCAGTTGCATCGAAAAACCATAATGCGACCCCAAGCAATACTGACAGCAGCACAGCCCCAAGAGCGATAAAACCGGAAGGTGTAAACATGGTCAGGAGGCCGGGCGAGCGAGCGGCTGCACCGCCGATGGAACCCGAAGACAATCCTCCGACAACCGCAAAAAGGATTGGCGCGCTGAGCCCAAACAGATAGGCCACCCCCACCAAAGGTTCCGCTGTTGCAAGTGCCTCACCGGGCCAGTAAGCCAGCCGGATATAGCCGGCCGAGAGCAGAATCTGTGCGGCGATGGCGATTGCAATCCAAACCCACTGACTGCTCCCAGCCAGACCAACAAGTGCACTCCACTGCCCAACAAAGCCAATTGTGAGAGGGAATCCGGCCAGAATGGCGGCACCTACAAGAGCTATCGCCAACCACCCGCGCTGTCCTGATGCATGACCGTTATAGAGAAATAGGACAGCTCCCCCTAGCAAGAGCGCCACGCCCTGCGCTGCAACTCCAGCGGCTGCAAACACCCCACCCCACAAAGCTGTTAGAAGGATCAGACCACCCTGGGCCAGCACAACATATGCCAGGCCGGTGCGAGGGTCATCCGTACTCCACCAGCGTAATGCACCAAACAAGGCTGCAAGGCCGGCACCAGCTGTAAGCCAGCCGTGAAAGGGGATTGTTGGTTCCATACCGACCACGAACGCGAGTATATCCACGCCAACCGCAAGTGGTGCCAAACGCAAAATTGTTCTGATACCGTAGCGTAAGCTGGAATCGGGTGCAAGACCAAAATGGAAAGGGAATACATTTAAGCGGAGAACGACGGCCAATACCAAAAATGTAATCGCGCGCGGCGGCAAATCCGCACCACTGAGCAATCCGCCCGAACCTGCATTGACTGCTTCGAGTGCGGCTGCGATAGCCATCACAGTTGCGAGAACATTCAATCCCAGACCTAAAACAGCACGAGAAGTCCCTGGACCATCACCGTTCGCAATCTGTTGCTGCGCACCAAAGAATACGAGCGTAGTGAAGACGACGGCATCTAGCGCGGCCCACGATATCGCCAGCGTGACAAGGCTATCAGAGAATATTGCTGTCAGTGCCGTTGCGACCACCAGCAGACTGGCAGCCCGCGGCAGAACCCGTGCACCGCCGTTGCGGCTAATGCCGGTCAGAAAGACAGCGAGTGCAACAATCAATAAACCGAGGGCGAGCAGCCAGGACAATCCATCTGCGCTTAATCGTAGATCAGCCGGCAGCAGGGCATCCGGCCCCCACTTTGAAAGCGTGACATCCAACGGCAAACGAAAGCCGAGCAACAGCGTGACAGCTGTCGCAAGAAATGCTGTCCCGATTGCGATCAGACCAGTATAGCGAAAGCCTCGCAGTAAACCGGCCAAGCAGCCGAATGCGCCCACAATCAGCACCACAATTGGCGTCAGGGGATTCATGTCGAGTTATGAAGGTGAGCGAGGAAAGAGAACAGCCAATATTCCCCCTTCATTGGACTGATGAGTTCAGGCATAAATGGAATGGGCAGCGATTCTAACACAGGGTCTCGAGTGTTGTGATTTGAGTGAAAAGGCTCAAGCAGCCAAAGAGTAAGCCTGCTTGGCGAATAAGTACGAGAAGACTTGTTGCTCGTCAGTACCGTCAGACAGAGAGCCGTGAGCCTGCAAGATCAATGCTTCGATTAGCTGCTGGCTTTGTTGGCGAATAACCTGCCCGATGGATTGGATGGGCGCGCAGACCTTGTCACGACGCGATGTGGGCAAACAGTGCAGGTGCAGGAACGAATAGGCCACGAAGACCAGTGACCAGTGCTTATGAATGGCGGCGGCCGAGCGCATGCGATATTCGTGGAGCCCCAGGTTCTGTTTGGCGTCTTGATAAAAGGTCTCAATCGGCCAACGGAGCAGATAGGTTGCGATGATCTTCTTGGCATCCCAACTGAGATGGCTGCTGACCAGCACGGCATAGGTGCCGGTTAAATCAGGCTTGGCAAAGCTGATGACCAGCCGTACCTTCCCCAAAGTCGGGATGCGTACATTCTTGCTGAAGCAGTAGTAGGTCTGCTCGCCCACTTGCATCGGTTTGAAAGCGGAAGGTGGGATAAGCGGCACTAGGTCCTGCACCTTGATGTGCGGACCATCAAAGCGCATGCGTTCGCCGGAAGCATCCTGGAGCACAAAGCTGTTGGTGATAAGGTTGCGGTTGTTTTTCAGCAGGCTGATCCAGTGCTTGCCATGCGCACTGAGAACTTCGAGCAATTCGGGTGCCAGGTACCAGGCGTCGAACAGCACCGTTTCAAAGGGCAAATCGTGCGCCAGCGCCGCCTTGACCAGTTCAGCCGCCAGCGAAATCTTGGTCTGAAAAGATTCGTCCAGAGCCCGGAACTCTGGGTCGGCCAGCAAGGTGGGTGCGACTTGACGTTTGAAGCGATTACGCTCCTTCTTGGTTTTCGGGATCGTAGCGTCGGGCAACAGTTTCTTGACGAACGCTTCCCAGTCGGTGACTTCTTCGTAGCGCCGGTACAGTCGCCAGTCGGCCGGAAAGCGAACCGCGCCGCTGATGTAGTGGCCGGTGACCAGATTGTGCGCTAGCGGATACATGTGGTTGCCGTGGTTGTAATGTTGGTCAATGTATTCGAACAGACTGCCGACGTGCTCGCACAAAGTATCATCGATGGCCAGCATCGATTTGCGGGCGCCCTGGCGCTGGCGCTTGGTTTGCTGGAATAAGTATGCAATGCGATCCTGGTTCAGTTCCGCGGCATCCCAGTTCGCTTCCGACAAGAAGCGCGACAGGTTGGTCTTGTCAGCGCTATCCAACAGGCAGCGCGTCATGTTCGCCATCGACTTGTTCTTCAACACAATCAGTCCGGTTAGATAATTCTCGAAATGCCGGAACTGACAGCGGTTTTCAAACACCCCGCGAAAGCTGGCGCTGTGCTCTGATACGATGGGAGCCGGTTTTACGATGGGAAGTTGCATCTGCCGAATATGCCCTAAGATCACTCAAATCACAACACTCGAGACAGGGTAAAAGGGGAAGAGCGCCGAGGTCTCAGCACAACTTTACAATTTGCATGCCCACGAACCGGAATGCCTACCGCTCTTGGGAGTTATAATGGACACATGGAAGCAGAACAGCAGCCTCTGGTGATGGTCTTTGTAGACGATCTATTTTTCGCTCCGCAGATTGAAGATGTGGCGCGGCGGCTCGGATTCCGAGTTGAAACAATTGCACATGCAAACCAACTCGGTTCCAACTCTGGAACAGTGGAGCAACCACCAGGGGAAGCGCTCGAGGGTCGCGTTGGCACCTTATTGGATCGATTGACAACTGAAGTGGCCGCACTGGCAATCTTCGACCTCGAAAACAAATCCATCCCCTGGGCGGAATGGATCACCCGCATTAAATCTTCCCCTGCCACACGGCGTATGCCGATTGTATGTTTCGGTCGCCATACTGAAGTCGATACTTTGAAAGAAGCACGGGCAGCCGGTGCCGATCAGGTACTGGCGCGCTCACGCTTTGTGGAGTTGCTGCCTCAACTCCTACAGGAGCATGCCCGCGTCCCGGACGTGGCGGCGCTTTCCGAAGCCTGCGCAGGAGAATTAGCTCCACGCGCTGCTGCCGGCATCGAGTTGTTCAACACCGGAGAGTACTTCGAGGCTCACGAAGAATTGGAAGAGGCCTGGCGTGCGGATGAGAGTCCTGCGCGTGAACTTTACCGTGCCATCCTGCAAGTTGCCGTGGCCTATTTGCAGATCGAGCGTGGCAACTATAAAGGCGCTGCCAAAATGTTCTTGCGAGTACGGCAGTGGATCAATCCCCTGCCAGATCAATGTCGGGGTGTGGATGTTGCCAAACTGCGATCTGATGCGATTTCTGTGCGTGAGATGCTGGAAGAGCTTGGACCGAATGGAATTACAGAGTTCGATTCTTCCCAATTCAAACCGGTAGTCTTAATCCCGAAGGATCAGGGGGCAAATCTTGGCTGACACCTCTCAAGCGATTCCCGAACAGGATCGCCAGGACGAGCATGTCTGGAGCTTTCGCGGCTATCAACTGGGCCCCAATGAGTTCACCACTGCGATGGTGCACTACTATCGAGGCGAAATTAGCCGGGCCAATACGTGGCGCACTCGCCTCGACAGCACGACAAACTGGGCTGTGGTCGTCACCGCGACGACGATCTCGTTCGCGCTGAGCAGCCCAACCAATCACCACGCCGCCATTATTATCAGTACGATCCTCGTGACCATGTTTCTGACTATCGAGGCACGCCGTTACCGTTATTTCGAATTGTTCTCGGTGCGCACGCGCCTGATGGAGCAAGATTTCTTTGCGAATATGCTTGTGCCGCCTTTCGCGCCGGGCGAAGATTGGGCGGAGAGCTTGGCCGAGAGTTTATTGCACCCAGACTTTCCAATCTCGCGACTCGAGGCTTTTGGACGCCGCATGCGGCGCAATTACTTCTGGATCTTTATCGTGTTGGGCTTGGCCTGGCTTTTGAAGATGTACCTTCATCCAGAGATTGCACGCGACTTTGGAGAGCTGCTCCGCCGGGCAGCGTTTGGTTCTTTGCCGGGCTGGCTAGTGCTCACTCTCGGGCTGTCCTACAACGGAATCATTCTGGCAATCGGCGTGCTGACAGCCGGATTGCAAAAGGCCAGCGGCGAGGTTCTGCCAAAGTACGGAGAGTTCCCAGTATTGAGCAGCCTGGCACGCGTCGCTGATGATGATATCGAGGCTGAAAAAGGCCGCCCGCAATCGCACAGGGTGGACTTCGGCCCGCTCTCTCGGCGCCGCCGGCAGCTTTTGGCGCTTGTGATCACCGATGAGGCCAAACTGATCTCTGAGCGCGTACTTCACGATCTCAAACGCGGCACAACGGCTTTGCACGGCACCGGCATGTATACCGGCGCGGAGCACGAAGTGCTGATGATTGCCACCACCGTGACGGAAGTCCCCCAACTGCGCAAGCTCCTCAGCGATACTGACGAAGGCGCTTTTATGATCGTGCTCCCTGCTCACGAAGTGCGCGGGCGTGGATTTGAGACGAAGCGGCGCTAGGGGGGCTTGAATTACCCTGGGTAAGCAGGATCTCCTTGCGTGTAAACGTGATCGTCTTCCTCCTCGATAGATGAAGTAAATCAGAATACTCACATCGCATTAAAGCCAGATGGAGGTTGGGCTGGTTTACTTTCTGTGCCTAGGTCAGCGACAGCGGTATAGAATCACGAAGGACTATATGACTGACTCCTTCTAGCTTGACTCGGCGGAGAGACGCGCACTTAATTCCGCATTCATCTCCTGCCGGGCAGCTTCGCCCTGCGCGAGGTGGTTCTCAAAACCAATCTGGTCTCCGGCTGCAAGCGACTCGTAACCGGCGCTACGCTCCGAAAAAAACCGTACCGCTTGTGTGTGTGCCGGCGCAAGACATTCCGGTACGCGATATGCGGCCATTTGCTCCAGCGCAGCACCAAAAGCGGCTGTTCCGATCGCAGCAATATAAATCGGATCGCCGGTTGTGACTTCCACGCTGTGGACATCAGTGATCGCCGCGAGAGCTAAATCCGAATGTGTTTGGGCGAGCGTGATGGCCGCCTCCGGTCCACAATCTGTTGGTGCAGGCCGGATGATTACCTCGAGTTCGTAGATTGCGGTTGGCCCAACGTCGGGAGCAGGTGCTTCGGCCACCTGTACAACCACAAGTTCAGGGGAGGTTGAAGATGTTGTGCAAGCTGTGCTGCTAGCAGCATACAGCAACAAGAGGAACAAAGGTTGCTTCATTTATTGGTGAATCGATGTTGAATTTATCCGTAAGGCGCGAAGGTCACGTCTGGATAGTTCTCACGGCAATGATCCAGATCGTATTGCGAACGGAAGAGCGCCACTTCACGATCCATCGAGTCCCGCGCCCGTGTCAGACCATATCCCCAGGGCAGGCGCTCCAGTTCATCCGGAGGGCCTTCCAATAACCGTACGAGCTTAAAGGGTAACGGCTCGATTGTCGTTTCGACGCGATATTCAGTTTCCAAGCGGGAGCGCACAACTTCAAATTGAAGCTGGCCGACAACCGCCAGCACCGGATGTCTCTGCATTGCATCGCTCTCGTAAAGTACCTGCATTGCGCCTTCCGTTTCCAATTGGCGCAGACCTTTCAAGAACTGTTTCTGTTTGCCCACGTCCGTATTGATCAGCCGGGCATACAACTCCGGCTCGAAGCGTGGAATGGGAGTAAATCTGAAATTCGCGTCGACGCAAAGGGTGTCGCCAATCGCGAAGTTGCCATTGCTGGGCAAACCTATTATGTCCCCCGGAAAGGCTTCTTCCAGCACTTCACGCTCTTCCGCAAAGAATTTATATGGCCGCGGCAGGCGGATGGTCTTCCCGGTCTGTGCGTGTGTAACAGCCATGTTGCGCTCAAAGCGGCCCGAGCAGATGCGCAAAAATGCCACACTGTCGCGATGGCGCGGATTCATATTGGCCTGAATCTTGAAAACAAATCCGGAGAAGTCCTCCTGCTCCGGGGAGATAACCCCGTTGTCGGTGGCGAAGGAACCGGGCGGCGGTGCGAATTCTACAAAGGAGTTCATAAAGAGCTGCACGCCGAAGTTTGTCAGAGCACTGCCAAAAAATACCGGCGTCTGCTCGCCGGCGAGCGTGAACTCGTGGTCGAAATCAATGCCTAAGCCATCCAACAATTCCACACCTGAGAGAAGTTCGTCGCGTTGCTTCGCGCTTAACTCGTTGGCAAGGCGCTCATCGTCAAGCTCGAAAGTGGTTTCCGGAGAGATGCTCTGGTTATGTATTGTGCGATCAAAAAGATGCACCGTGCGCGTAGAGCGGTCGTAGATGCCCCGGAAATTGGGGCCGTCGCCGATCGGCCAGTTCATCGGAACGGCCTCCATTTCCAGCACCTTTTCGATCTCGTCGAGCAAGTCCAGCGGGTCCTGGGAGGGCCGGTCCAATTTATTGATAAAGGTGAAGATCGGAACGCCGCGCTGGCGGCACACTTCGAACAGTTTGCGGGTCTGAGACTCGATACCCTTGGCAGCATCGAGTACCATCACGGCGCTATCTGTAGCGGCTAGCGTGCGATAGGTATCCTCGGAGAAATCTGCGTGACCGGGCGTATCCATCAGGTTGATGATGTGACCGGCATAGGGAAACTGGAGCACGGTGGATGTGATCGAGATGCCGCGTTCGCGTTCAATCGCCATCCAATCCGAGGTGGTATTGCGCTGGTTGCGCCGCGCCCGCACGTTCCCAGCCAAATGGATGGCATTGCTGTACAGCAGCAGCTTTTCTGTTAAAGTGGTCTTGCCCGCATCCGGGTGCGAGATAATCGCGAAGGTGCGGCGGCGGTCGATTTGTTCTTGAAGTGTTCCGTTAAGTGCAGACATCGTACCAATACATACAAAACGGCCACGGATTCTCCGTGACCGTCGAGATTCGACAGGTGAAGCAAAAGTATACCATGGCGAACGTCTTGCAAGTTATAATTTCAATTCAGATGCCTGGCACTTGAACTTACACTCTATTGCATCTTTTTGATCTGATTTTCACGATTAGAATGAACGTATTGCCAGGCACCTACTCTTATGCAAACGATAAAATCACGCGACGTGCGCTCGAACCGCATAACACGAGTGAAGATTGATGGCAAACCTGTCGTGTTGATCCGGCATGCGGGCAAAGTACACGCTTTCAGTGCACTCTGCCCGCATGCGTTGGGCAACCTGGCGCGCGGCGATTTGTACAACGGCGAACTTGAGTGCCCCGAGCACGGCTGGCGCTTCGACATCGCGAGTGGACAATCTGTGTATCCCGAACTGGGTAAATACTGCCTGCAGGGTTACGAAGTGCGTGAAGTAGACGGGGTTGTCGAGGTGCACCTCCCCAATGATCTCGGGAACAATTAACAGAACGCCATTGCGAGTTTGCCAAGACGGATCTCCCAATGACATTCTGCTTTTCGAAATTGCCCTCAATCCTAGCAGCGTTTCCTCCACAAGCGAGATCCGCCTGCCCCGATCAAAACCAGCCCAAGCGGAATCGCCGGTCCCGAACACACCGCGGTCTCAGACGCCCCCGTGTCCTCCACAGAGATCGTGGCGACTAGCGTAGGCCCGGGTTCAGAACTCTCCGTTTCTCGGGGGTTCTCTGTCGATTGGGGCTCTGCTGTGGGGATAGCTTCAAGGTCGAACGCCGGAGCAGCTTCTTCGACGACTTCAAAAGCCTGCCCCATACTCATAGCGATCACTTGCGAGCCGAGTGCGAAAGCCGGACCAAGGTCAGGTCGGGCGGACAGCATCTCAAAGTAATCGTCGCTCGCAAACTGCACGGGTGTGGCAATCATCAGAGAGGGGTCGAAAGTTGTCTCCACCCAGACACCCGCCTGGTTCACGAACGCCCGCGAGTCAATCACTTTGATCACATCTACGAAGGCTTGCTCAGGAGCGGCTACAACATCCGCTGCGGCCATACTGCCAAGCGCCTCAGCTTCAGACACAGCTGCTTCCCCCGAGGCGGGCGCCGGCGCTTCTGATTGCAGGCGCTCAAACTCTTCATCGGCTGCATTAGCTAAGCCTTGCTGCGTCAGGATGTCATCCTCTGTGATGAGATAAGACGTGTAAGGCGTGACAATGCCGTAGCGCACGCTGAGTTCGACCACTGTATCAACCCACTCCGCGCGCTCGCCATGCAATCGAATCTGATTGAGCAGATACCCAATGCGGCGGGTCGCCCACAGCCGGGGCAAGAATGGCTCGCCGCCCTTGTTATGCAAGCGTAGGTCTTCGTACTCAAAATCGAGCCGGTCGCCATTGACCTCGCCGCTGAGCGTGACCTGCACCGGACCGCCCTCGCGATAGCGCCCGAGTACGATCAATTGTGTGCCGCCAAACAGATCCGGTAATGGTTCGGGATGCACATTATCCACGCGCACGGAACCGAAATCGAGTTCGATATTCACCAGCACGGGCGCGCTGACTTTGGCATAAAAAGCCGACACCGTTTCATCAATGCGCTGTCCTGGTCGGACGTAACTGCTGGCTCCATGATGATTCTGAACAAGTGAGTCGAGCAGCACGGTGTCCACATCGTTACCAACGCCAAAGGCGAACAGGCGCACGTTCTCCGGCGCGGCTCGCTCAACATTGTCAAGGATGTCCGGCACGTTGACCTCACCTTCGGTTGGGAGACCATCCGTGAGGAAGATAATGATCGTCGGGCGGCCCGACTCCGCCATTGCAGTGGCCTCCAGCAATGCGCGGTTGATGTCTGTACCGCCGATCGCTTCGATGCGGTTCACCCAGGTAACTGCTTCATCGGCATCACGCGCCGGTCGCAATTCGCCAGCATACATGCGTACACCGGTGCTAAATTCGACAACATTGAAGCGATCTTCTGTATTGAGACTGTCCAAGACAAATGTCACCGCTCCTTTGGCCTGATCGAGCTTTTCTCCATGCATGCTGCCGGATGTATCCAGCACGAGGATAACGTCCTTGGCGATCACTTGTTGCGTAGTAGCGATGCCCGGGGAGGCCAGGAACATGAAGAAACCTTCATCGCGTACATCGTCGTCGTAGCTAAGCAGGTTGACACCGATGCTCTCTTCCGAAACGCTATAGAATAGCTCGAAGTCGGTTTCGGGGCGTACATCCAGTTCTTCATAACCTACTACGAAGCGATAACGGTCCTCGCGACTGATGGCGATGTCGTGGCTGGGTGAGTAGACCGCCCGCACCGGCTCGCGCGACTCCACTTCCACGCGCACGCTGACCTGCTCCAATGGTTTCGCCGAGAAACGTTCCGTATTGAGTGGATACACGTAATGCAACAGACCATTCTCCGCCGCCAGTACTTCGGTATACTCGATCTCGATCCGGCGGTCAGCGCCCGGCTCGATGGGAAAGACACTGGCCTGGATAGCGCCCTGCCCAATGTATTCCAACAGAGCCGGATCACGCAGCTGCCGTACGATGTCATCGTAGATCTGACGCGCCTTTTCGGCATCTAGGATGGTTGCTTCAATCGGATCGCCGTCCACCCACATCACAAACTCGCTAATGGAAGCGTCTTCCGGTACCGGGAAGATATATGTCCCTTCCGCCACCCAATCGTTCGGATTGTGGAATACCTGATCAATACGCGTGATCGCCACCTGCTCTTCTATGGTGACATCGACGCGATGGAATTTGATCTCCAACTGATCGGCAATCGGCATTGGGCGTGGGCAGGGTCCGGGATCGCAAATAGGTGGTTCGATGATGATGATTCCATCCGCAAGGGCGATGGCCGGCAGTACGAACTGCGCAGCAATCATCAAAAGACCGATTAGGGGGGTAAGTTTTCTCGTATGCATGACAACCTCCAAATGTAGTTGGTTTCGGTTTATAGACGCTAAAACTGCATGTGAGGTTCCCCGAACAGACGCATTAATATGTGCTATATTCATCCAATTCAAACTCAAATTAATCGTCGCACTCTCGGTATCAGAGATTGCGTTCCATTTTGTAATCTATTCTCAGCAATTTGAAAGGTCGAATATATGAAAATTAAATTTATGGCTGCATTACTCGTACTGATACTCTCCACAATCGCATGTGGCAGCCTGGGGGAACAGACCGATGCCTCGGAACAAGCTGAAGCACCGGCAATTGTGCCGCAAGAGCCTGAGGTGATCGACGCTGCACCTGAAGAGGCTGAGGAAACCACCGGTTCAACTGATGAGGAAGTAGCGGAAGAAGAAGCCGCAGAGCCCGAACCTGAAGAGGTTGCTGAATCTAGCGAACTAGATTCTTCTGTTGCTAACCCGGCAAATCCACTTGTGGACTCGTGGATATTAAATACAAGCGGTGAGGCTTCCCCGTTCATTGCTGCTCAGGTCAATGTTCAGTCTGTTGAGGTTCTCACTGAAAACGGTGTCGAGTTTGTTTTCGTGCAGTCGAGCGGTGTACCGAATTACACAGTTCAACTAACGCAGGAGGATGTGGACAAGCTAAATGGCCGCCCGAAAGCCACATCGGAATTTCTCGGCGGGCAGACATCTGTTGCAGCCGGGGATTCAGTTGTGTTCGGGCAGGATATCGGCTATACCGGCGCGGGCTGCACAATGGGTTATTGGCCACCCGGGCCATCTTGTCCGGCAAATGTAAACCATCGCGCGTATTTCCCACTCGCCCCCCAACCATCTGCACAAGTCTGCGAAACAGGTTTAGGCACGATTGGACTCTGGGTAAATGGCTCATCAATATTCAACTGGGGGGACAGCTTTTCATATAACAACGAACGAGTGTGGACGAATCTCGCCCCGGCTCTGGAAGCCTACGATGCCGATATTTGCGGCGGACATGCAGCCGGCGACCAATATCATCAACATGCACATCCAGCCTGTCTGGGAGAGCAGCTACAGGACAACGGCAGCGGCCACTCACCGATCTATGGATTTGCGCCGGATGGCTACCCAATCTATGGGCCTTGGTTCGCGGCTGGTGTGCTGGCGAAAAGCGCATGGATGGCTCGCGACTACGAAGATCCGAATTCGGCCAGCGGCTGTGGTGGTAGCGGCCAGCGTACATGTCTGCTCGTTGATCAATACGATCTCAATCAGGGGACGATGCCGGCGCCAAGCCCGGGCCCGAACACGAGCGAAGTTGTGGTATCCCTATCACGGAACGAGTTCAGCGGGACAGGCCTGTTCTTTGAAGACTTCTACTATGACGGAGCGCTGGCTGCTCAAGGCGCGGAATACCTCGATCAACACAATGGCCACGACCACGATGGATTGGGTTACCACTATCATGTGACAGTCGCACAACAGGCTGATGGCAGCCTGAATGGAGTGTTCCCGTACATTATCGGTCCAACGTTCTATGGGGAACTTCATGGAAACGCGATTACATCTTGCGGCGGGCAGCTCGGCGGTGGGGGAGCCGCACCTGCAGGCGGAGACCAACCTGCCGATCAGGGCGGAGAGCAAGCCGCACTCGGACCGCCCCCTCCGGATTTGGCAGCGGCCGCCCAGCAACTTGGCGTGACGGAGGCTGTCTTGCAGGCAGCACTCGGCCTGCCATAGATTTAAAAAAAGTGACCCAATGTATCAGAACAGTTGGGTCTCTTTTCTTAATTGCCTATCGTAAAGAACGCTTTGCTTTACTCGATCGATAATACTCGCTTGCGTGCGATCCACACCCCGCC
Source organism: Anaerolineales bacterium (assembly GCA_965248775.1). Lineage (GTDB taxonomy): Bacteria > Chloroflexota > Anaerolineae > Anaerolineales > JBHHUI01 > JBHHUI01. The sequence goes on along the minus strand of OZ252150.1, from coordinate 5,527,464 downwards.
GGCAAGAGTGATGAGGGCAGCTACAAGTAGCAACCACCCTCCGGCTATACTTTCATCCCCTGTCGCGCCTGCACCCGTCGCAGGCAGTTGCGTCGGCACTCTCGCCAGCAGGCCGAACTCCGTGAAGTGGTCGGTCTCGCCACAGGCCAGGCCTGCCACCGTACTTTCTACAGGGGGTAGGGGTTGCCAAAGAGCGCCATCGAAGAACCCGATTACAAAGTTGAGCACTTCCCCGCCCGCTTGCAACACATCTGCATCACTATACGGCAAACAGACTGTAGCCGAAGGCCGATTGCCCACTTGTCGCTTCCTCAACAGCGTCGCACAGGAAGAAGGTATCGCTCGAGACCACGCCCTGCGGTACTAAAACAATCGCATTTGAACAGCCGAACTCGCCGCCGCCCGGCCCGATCAGGAAGCCCGTGATCGCAGCCCCAGTGGCGCTAGAACCGTTCGTTCCAGATGGAGCAGCTTCCAAGATACCCAAATCTACACGCCCTCCGCCGTTTGGCTTCGGCTGGCACGTGAGCGATGTTGCCAAATAACCCGGGGGCGCAAGCGCGCACACATCTGCCCCATCGCCCGCGACAGTCACATTCCCGCGAAGGTGATTGCCGCCGTTTGCGACCGTCGTCGTCTCATCCTGCACGAATACTTGGCCGTAGCAACCATCCAGATAGTACGGCTCGCCATCGGTGACCGTGACGCTGCCTTTACAATCCCCCCCGGGGACTGGCAACACCGTAACCGTATCCGTATTGCAGTCATTGTCTCCCATAGTGGCCTCAAGATTAGCATCTCCATCAGGATTGATCTTGCATGTGCCGCCGGCTGTTGGATTGCTAAAGGTGCCCGCCGCTTTTGCGGTGGCAGTGAATGTGACATCAACCGAAGAAATTGGATCAAATCCCACAAACCCACCATTGGCCGTGCACGTAAGCGTATTTCCTGTAATTGCGCAATCGATATTTCCAGGATTTGTTATATTCACATTATTTGCCACAACCGGATCCCCGTACGAAATATTCGCATTCGGAAGATCGTCACGAAAAATAACACTGGTGTTACTGAAAAACACACAAATATTCCCAACCTCCTTTAGAGTGATCGTCCATGTCCAGCTTGTACCTACGGTGGTACTTCCGCCGACGTTATTTGCTTTAGTCACTTGCAAATTTCCAGTGCAACCGCCGACTCCTGCATTTGCAGCGGGTACAGGCGCAACAAGCAAGAGCAAAATGGAAGCAATGAGTGCGAGAGTTGGAGCGAGTTTCAAAGACATGCTCTATCGATTTGTGATCAAGCTGAAAAATACTACGTATCGGACAAGGGAACTCTACCTTTGTTGGATAATTTGTCAAGATCGTGGATGACAGTCCCCTTCTAGACACCCATCGCCTGTAATTAAAAAGACCTCCGAGTTCTGGAAGAACTCGGAGGTCTGCGTTTTATCCGTCTCTCCGCGCAGTGTCAAGGGGCGTCGGCGCGCGTCGTCGTTCTCCGATTTCACACGAACAGCCCGGCCCACACAGCCAGCAGCGCAGCGAACGCCAGCCACCACACCACCGGTGCTACATCTGCCCCCGTCGCCGGTAACGATGTCGGCACCCTGGCGAGCAGACCGAACTCTGTGAAGTGATCGGTCTCGCCGCAGGCCAGACTACGCACTTGCCCCCCCGTCCAGCCGGGGCTGGGTGAGCTTGTCGAAGGGCTTTCTACAGATGGTAATGGTTGCCACGCAGAGCCGTCGAAGAACCCGATCACGAAGTTGAGCACTTCCCCGCCCGCCTGCAACACATCTGCATCACTAAAAGGCAGGCAGATCGTCAACGATGGGCTGAACGTCGTTTGCCCTGTATCCGTCAATAGCTCGATGCGCGGCCCGATCAGGCTGTAGCCGATGCCGATTGGCCGCTCGTCGCTTCCTCATCTGCGTCGCACAGGAAGAAGGTATCCCCGAGGACAACGCCCTGCGGTACTGAAATGATTGCGTTGGAACAGCCGAACTCGCCGCCTCCCGGCCCGATCAGGAAGCCCGAAACTGCTTCGGCAACAGCAGCCGGTTCGTCGGCGACCACCGCTGCGCCATTCGCGGCTCCGTTGGTTCCACCACTGTGCTGTATGACGAAGTCTTTGCGCCCGCCAGCGTCCTGGCAGGTCGCACCAACCACTTCATATCCCGCCGGCGCAATGATGCAGATTTGGCCGTCCTTCGTATAGATTTGCACCTCGCCCTGGAAGTGGTTGCCGCCACTGCAGGCGCTATCCACGCAGATGTGACCGGTGGTGCTATTCAGATCATACGCCCCGCCACTGGACACCGTGGTTGGGCTGCTCGAAGTGTCCTAGCTGGCATCCGGGCCACCGCCGCCGGATACCGTAACAGTATCGGCCGTGCCAAGGTTGCAGTCGTTGTCACCTTCATTTGTTTCATTATGCAGTAGTGCGGGATCGATCTTGCAGGTGCCGCCGGCACTCGGATTGCTAAAGGTGCCCGCGGCTGTTGCGGTGGCAGTAAATGTGACGTCAACTGATGCATTGGCTCTGAAATTAACAGATCCACCATTAGCCGTGCATGTAAGTACGTTGGTTACGATAGCGCACGCTATGTTTTGAGGATTAACGAAAGTCCCGGAAAAATTCCCGAGAACTGGCGCACCGTACGTAATATTCGCATTTGGGAGATCGTCGGTAAAGATAGTTTTTCCGGTGGAAAAGGCATTACCAGCAACAGCTATTGCGTTCTTTAAGGTTATCGTCCATGTCCAGCTTGTACCTACGCTGGTACTTCCGCCAACATTATTTACTTTCGTCGCCTGGAAATTTGGATTTCCGCCGGCATTGGCAGCGGGTATGGGCGCAACAAGCAAGAGCAGGATTGCAGCAATCAGTGCGAGGGTTGGAGTGAGTTTTAAAGACATGTTTTTATCTACGAATAATTGAACTGTAAAATTCCGCCCATTGGACGCAGTAGCTCTACCTTTGTTGGATGATTTGTCAAGCTCGTGGCGACATTGGACAATTTTCAGATGCCTGGCACTTTAGTCAATGTCAGCAGCCGCCAATAGGCACGCCGCAGGAAGTCCGGCCAACTAATGCCCGGCAGTAGTGCCGGATCAGAAATCACGCCAGGCACACGCCAGGCCGTATCCCAATTGCGAGCGTCCCAGACAAGGTCAGCGCCGCGCAGGCCGAGTTCATTCATTGATAAATCCGGGTTGTTGCCATTGGCGTCGACGTCGTTATCGAACACGCGCACACCTTCAGCCGTCTGATCGTACTCTTGCACATCGGTACGCAAACCGGAAGCCGTGCCGAACACGCCCACGCCGAACGAGTCGTTCTCTCGGATCACGTTGCCGTGTACGCGCACATCATCCCCTGCGAGCACGAGTACGCCGCTGCCACTCGGCGCAAAACCGGCACCGCCCTCAGTACCGTTGAAATTAAGCCGGTTATTTGCCTCAATTACATTGTCGTGCAGTTCCGTGTTGTCCGACGCCTTCGAATTCAAATAGGGCAGCATGGCGATAAAGACGCCCGTCGTATTGTCAAACACGAGGCTGCCGTACACTTCGACATTGACCGAGTTCTCCAGTTCGATGCCGACCACGTTGGCATGCACTGTACTATTGCGCACGATAACGCCGTCCGACTGGCCCGCATAAATCCCGGCGCCATGTGCCCCGCTGACATTTACACGCTCGAACAAGGCAGCGCTATTCTGGAGCGCATACAGACCATACCCCTGGAAAGTGCCGCTTACGTCCAGGTCGCGGAAGGTCACATTTTCGGCCCCCTGAACAATAGCACCGTTGTAAACGTAATCTGTAATGTGCAATTGTTCGACCGTGAAGTTATCCCCCGAGGCGAGAATGGCTTCATTCAATTCGTTGCGGCCGTCGAGCAGCGGCCACTCGCCAGCTGCGTTCGGCAATCCGCGCAGCGTGATGTCGTTTAGGTCGACGATCAGCTCTTCGGAATAGGTACCGTATTCGATCTCGATGCTGTCGCCGGGAATCGCCCGATCGATTGCGGCCTGGATGGATTGCCCCTGTGCGACGACGAGTGTGCTTGGCTCGCGCCGGGAGCTTGAATCCGCGATTGCCGGGGCGATGCCCGCCGCGACAATTGCACGCACCGGATTTTCGATCGCTACTTCCGGGGGCAACCCCGATGGGACCGCTTCTGGAATTGGCGGCAATGCACTCTCGTCGGTCAGCGCGTACAGGAACGCAACCAGGTCGGCAATCTCCTCAGCGCTGATCTCAAATCCGCGCACCCACACGTCCGTCTGCGGCGCATTTTCAACCAGTCCCGGCCCGCCGCCCTGTGCGTAGAAGTCGATCACTGCTTCCAGCGATTCGAAGCGGCCATTGTGCATGTACGGCGCGGTCAATGCGATATTGCGCAATGTCGGCACCTTGAATGCAAATTCGTCGGCGATGTATTCCGTCGCCAGCATGCGACCGGGGTCCGAGAAACCGCCATCCAAGTCCGGCACGGCGACGCGCCGAAATGCCGGCTCCGTGAACGTCGGCGGGACATGGCAGCGCGAGCAATTCGTCTGGCCTGAGCGGAACAGCGCCATGCCGCGCCGTTGCTGCGACGTGAGCGCCCAGCGTTCGCCCGCGAGGTAGCGATCAAATGGTGAATCGTTGCTGATGAGCTGCTGCTCGACGCGCCGCTCCTGAATCTTCTTGCCCTCATGGCGTCGCAGAGTCTCAACGCGCCGCATGGCCAGGAGCGCCGTGGTGGCAAGTATCGCAGCGTTCCGGTCATGCTCTTGCGGCTCCCACTCGTCCGTGACCCACGGGAAGCGCCTGCGGTCGTGCCAGTCGCGCATGAACGCAACGACGCGGGCTAGGAGTTCCGGGTCAGTGCGCAGTGTCTTGGGAGCGAGCGAGCGCGCCTGCATGAGCACCTTGAGATCGTCTTCGGAGACTGGTGGCCCGGACAGGTAGCGAAACACCTCACGCTTGCGTTTGTCCGACATCATGTCGAGGGCACACTCTTCGAGCCGCGTCAGGTCGACCGTCTCTACCATGACCTCAAGGGGCTCGGTATGACGGGACTCGCGGAAGTGGTCTTCTGCCCGTTGGCGCGCCCCGTCTAGCTCGTCCTCGCTCCAAACTGGCGGGTTTTTCACGCGGTGATTTCCAAGAGCGTGACGGGCTCGGGAACGGGTATCCGCTCCATCTCGCGGGGCTCGAACTTTATCAGCCCGCCAGCGTACACGCGCCCGCCCCTCATCGTCGCGGCGTCGCGGAGATACTTCACAAGCGCCGTGAGCATGGTCGAGGTCATGGACTCGCGCGGGTACAGGCCGTGCGCGATGTTCAAATGCCGCGCCTCAGCCTGATTCAGTACGAATGCCGGGGGCCGGCGTGCCATGTACGTGGCGAGCACCGGCGCGGGCTCGCGGAGGCCCACAGACCACCATGCCTTACGATGCTGCGCCGTGTAGTTGTCCTTCCCGCCCATCATCTCGGCCCGTGCAAGAAACTTGTCGATAGCATCTCGCCCGCGCCCGGAGAACTCTGCTAGGTCTACTGGCAAGTCGATGACACACCGCAACATCGCGGCGTCTGCCAGGATGAGCCCGGCGCGGATCAACTCGACGGCGCGGGTGACGGTCGGAAAGAGAACGTCCTCGGGCAACCCCTCACTGTGCTCGCCAGCGATCCACACGCGATTTGCTCCCGTCACCTGCCCACGATGCACCCTGCATAGCTCGCCCAACTCCACGTAGCCTTCGGGGACCTCCTGCGCCTTGCGGGTGAAGTGCGACCATCGCGGCTCAGCTATCAGCCGTTCGCGGCGGACGCGCCGCCCGCCCGACAGGTGGTCAAGGTCGTCGAGCTTGTCGATACGGGCGAAGCGCGCCGACGTCGGCTGGCCGTTGACCGTGAACGTCGTTACGGCCCCTGTCGCCTGTGTGCCGGGGAACGGTTCGGCTTCGGGCTCGATTACGTAGACGCTCTGACCGCCCAGGCGGTCCAAGAAGAGGTCTCGGACCAGTTGCCCGTAGTTCACATCAAGCCATTCGGCGGCGGTGATGAGAGCGCCGTAGTCGCCCGCCTTGGCCCACCGCGCTATCGCCAGAAAGAAGTAGACGTGGAGACCGGCTAGCGTGCTGACCTTCAGGTCGAGGGCGTCTGCCTCTCTCTTGAGCCACTTCTTCCACTTCGCGCTGATCAGGTGGTGGCGCACGTAGGGCGGGTTCCCGATGTAGAGCGTTCGACCGTCGATCTTGCCGAACTTTGCTGAACGGAAGTCTCGGAGCATGATGCTGGCGCGGTCTCCGAATCCGTTGACAGCGAGATTCGCTCGCGCCAGCAATGCAGCCAGCGGGTCTGTCTCGACGGCCACGAGTGCCGCGTCGGGGAACCGCCGCCCCGACTCCAAGAGGAACCGTGCCGAGCCCGCGCCAGGCTCCACCACGCGGTCAGGAACGCCCACGGTCTCGGCCCAATCCAGCATCGCGCCGACGATTGGGAATGGCGTGTAAACAGCGCCTTTCTCCCGGCGAGCCTCGGCAGTGCGGACGGCGCAGAAAGCCTCGCCCAAAGGATCTTCACCGTTGCGGATCTTCGCTCGCAGGTTGGTTACGACGGCCTTCTCAACGTCCGGTGGATCGGCCAGGAGCGCCGTCTCGGCCTTGGTAAATTCCCCTACGGAATCGGCGCCGAGCGCAAGCGCCAACGCCGCAAGGGCGACCTCCGACGCCCCGTCACCTTGCTCCGGTTCGGTCTGCTGATCGTCAGGTGGGGGCCAGGGAACGCCGAGCAGACCACGTACCGCGTCCTCGAGCGAATGCGGATACAGCGACGAGATCGGCTCGGAGTCTGCGACGTTGGGCTTCGAGTTATCGGCCATAGGCTTACGCCCCTTCGACAGCACGCCGATAGGTGACACTCCCCACCCAGTCATGAATGCACTGGGTCATGACAGCTAAAGCCGGGGGCTTCTTGGGATTATCATGACCCAGCGCATTCGCACTTGCCGGGTACGGCAGTACGCGGTGACTGGGTTCATTCCCAAGCCAAGTTCGCGGTGTCCACGCGACTACGCAAGCCTCTTTGAAAAGGTTTACGATACTTTGGAGAAGGTGCTGCGACCTTCGCTAGTTTGCCATTAACATGCCTGCTCTTTATGTTGGCTGCGCCGACAATATCGCGCACGCCGACAAAACCGCAATGGGGGCATTTGAAAACCCGTCCGCGTGGCGTGTGCCGCTTGCCGCATTCAGGGCATGTTTGGCTGGTAAATTTTTCGTTCACATTGTCGAAAACGGCGATACCTTCGGCCTCGGCTTTGTAGCTGATATATTTACGCATTCGGCCATGCGCCCAATTCGAGAGTTTTTCACGACCCAGTGCATTCGTCATGACCCAGTACATTCATGACTGGGTGACTGGGTGTTGACTCTTCCGATGAAGGCGTTTGCCGTCTGCAATATCTCTAACATTGCCGATAGCTATCTCAGCGATACCGTTTTCAAGGCACCAGTCGATCACTGCGCGACTGACCTTGTGTTCCATGTCTCGGGTTCACTACCGGACACTTTATCCGTGATTGATTAGCGGTTGCCTCTCGGCTACACTCTCCGTTCTACCACAGAACAAGGGGAGTATCGCCATGAGTGACAACCGCCGTACATATCGTGCCATAAAGAGCGCCTTGCGGCAACTGTACCCAGGAGAACCGCAGGGCAACTTGGCTCGCCATTTGGATACGCTCGCTGCCATGGTCAGCGGAATTGTCCGCAGCCAGAGTAGCCAGCTACCGGCGATCGCCAGGAAAGTGCCAGACGGCAACAAACCCGAGAGCCGGGTCAAACGGTACGCCCGCTGGGTCAAGAATGAGCATATTAATAACGAAGTCTTCTTTCTACCCTTCGCTGAACCCTTATTGCAGGGTCTGGCGCAGGACCGCACGCTCGTGTTGGCAATGGACGGCAGCGAAGTGGGCCGCGGTTGCCTGACCCTGATGGTGAGCGTCATCTACAAGCAACGTGCTTTGCCGGTGGCGTGGGTCACCGTCAAAGGGAGCAAAGGACATTTTTCAGAAGCGACACACGTGCAGTTGTTGACAGAAGTACACGCTTTGGTGCCCCCTGCAAGCGATGTCGTCTTCCTGGGGGATGGTGAATTCGATGGCACGAACCTCCAGGCGGCTCTGAATGACTACGAATGGGCCTACGTCTGTCGCACGGCCAAGCATGTCCAGCTATGTGAAGGGGGCGACTGGTTCGCCTTCGCCGACCTGGATGTGCCCCGTGGTGCATACCGCGGCGTGCCGGATGTCGCCTTCACCCAGCAGGAATATGGGCCCGTCCTTGCCATCGCGTGGTGGCAGCGCGACTGCAAAGAGCCCCTCTATCTGGTCACCAACCTGGAGCTGGTTGCCGAAGCCTGTTCCTGGTATAACAAACGCTTTCGTATTGAAACTTTCTTCTCCGACCAGAAAAGCCGGGGCTTCAATTTGCATAAAAGCCATATCGCCGACCCGGCCCGGCTGGCCCGGTTGATGATCGCAGCTTGCCTTGCTTACATCTGGATCATCTACTTGGGCGTCATCGCCAAACGAGATAATTGGGTGCAAGTCATTCACCGCACCGACCGCTGTGATCTGAGCCTATTTCAACTCGGCTTGCGCCTGCTGGAACAGTTCCTAAATGAGCATCTGCCCATCCCGGTCGCCTTTGACATGCCCCGCGCAGAAAGTGTCCGGTAGTGAAGTCTCGGGTTCGACTTGCCTGTTGCGCAAGGAACCGATTGCTGCGGCGCTGTATTCGCCACCAGCGCCGCGAGTATTTTTGTTTGCTGCTTTGCAGGCGCTTCAAAGTTGCCAGCCGTTTGTTCGTGTACTGCTTTGTTGCTCGCATTTCGCGGCAGGAAATGACCAGGCCGTTCGTCCCGTCTGTGATGGCGGCCGGATGTATCTCGCCCAGGTCGATCCCGGCGATGCCGTTCCCAGTTGGTTTTCCGGGCTGGCGACCATCTTCAATGACGACATGCCAGTAGTAACGGCGGCGGCTCTTGTTATAGACCAGCCGGACTTCTTTGAAATTCTCGTTCTCGAACCTTGCCAGATTGCGCGGTAGCTTGAGCACCCAGTCATCACGACCCAGTTCATTCGTGACTGGGTGAATGCACTGGGTCATGATGATCGGCTCACACAGTCACGTGCGGACTGCATCGTGATGGCCGCGCGCCAGGGCAAGCCGAAGCATATTGCTCTTGAGCGAGATACCGGTGTTCTTCCAGATCGTTGTCCGGTAGAACTTGCGTCGCCAGGGATAACGTATGTTCAGTCCCATTTTGCGTTGTGTATTTACAACCTTGCAAGCTTTATAGAATCCTTGTTGGGCTGCGTCTCGGCTGTGAGCGTGCAGGCTAGTTGGGCCACCGAGATAATCGTTGTATCTCTCGGCAGCCCAACGTGACAGCCAATGGCCGCGACCTTTCTTGTAGATGCGCCAGTGTTCGACCATTACGCCGGTATAGATACGACCACTCTCTTGATTGAGCGCAGCGGCCTGTTCGCGGCTTATCTTCGACCTAAGTATGTGTACTCGAATCATCTGCTTCAATCGGCGGGGCTGACCCCACCCAGTCACGAATGAACTGGGTCGTGATGAATGCACTGGGTCATGACGGCTAAATCCGGGGGCTTGCGCCCCGCTAAGGATTTCTCGGGTCAGGATTTTTCCGCCCGACTGCGCTAGCGCCGCCACCGTCCGGTCGTGATCGTTGACCTTCCTGTGGTTCCAGCGAAACTCGAACTCATCGGCGTAGCGCCAGAAGTGCTTCTTGCTGACGTGCTGAAACGCGCCAACAATGCCACGTTTCAGCAGCGCAAAGAAGGACTCCGCCGTGTTCGTGTGAACGTCGCCCCGAGCGTACTCATGTTCGGAGTGCGTCACCGTCTCGTGACCGCCCTCGAAGTCCTTACCGACGCTGGTAGTGGTTACATGTTGACTGATGAGTCTGGAAAAAGTAAGTTGTTGGCCTGCCAAACAGAGGAGCGCCAAAATGATCCAGAGTGTCATCACGCATGAGTGTTCAAAGTGCAGGAGCCTCAACATTGTCAAGAATGGTACAGACTATAAAGGCGGTCAGAAGTTTCATTGTCTCGATTGCGCCGCTTATGGAATGTTGGAACCGCAAAGCCGTTCTTATCCTGAGTTCATCAGAGAATTTGTCCTACGCACCTATCGAGAGCGAGCCAGTATGCGCGGCATTGAGCGCATCTTTGGCATCGCGCGGCAGACATTAGCACGCTGGATTCTGGAGAAGGCCGGCGCTATGCCGAACCTGGCTGACACTTTAGAAACCGTAAAAACGGATGATGTGCTGGAATTGGATGAATTATGGTCATTTGTACGCACAAAAAACGATAAACGTTGGATATGGGTCGCGCTGTGTCGGCGCACGCGCCAAGTGGTGGCCTATTTTATTGGCGACCGCAGTGAAAAAAGTTGTCGCGCGTTATGGAAATCCATCCCAGCATCCTACAAAGCGTGTTGCTCCTTCAGCGACTTCTGGCACGCTTACCAGAAGGTTTTACCAAACGACACTCACCAAAGTGTCGGCAAAGAAAGCGGCCAGACATCTCACGTGGAACGCTGGAACAACACCTTGCGCCAGAGACTGGCTCGCTTCGTGCGCAAAACTCTTTCTTTCTCCAAGTCCGACGTTTACCATGAAGCTGTACTCAAGTTGTATCTCCATTACTACAATACAGCGTGGTCCCCATCAGTTACCATGTAACCACTACCCCGACGCTGTAGTAGCCGCCCCACTCGTCGGTCAGGATACGGGCCGAGCGGTGGACACCCTCACGGATCACCTTTTTCAGCGTCTTGCCACTAACATCGGCAACAACTCGCGTCTTGGCGCGCCCGTTGCGCTCGACCATCGCCATGACGGGTTGCTTGCGCGTACCGCGCCCACGCTTCGGCTCGACCTTGGAGCCCTTGCGCGGCTTGCCGCCGACGTAGGTCTCATCGACCTCAACGTCAACGCTCAACGGTGAGGTCAGACCGCCAGCGTTCATCGCGTAGCGGACGCGGTGCGCCATGTGCCAGGCAGTCTGATAGGAACCGAGCCCCAATTCGCGCTGCAATTGTAGGGCGCTGATGCCCTTCTTCGATGAGCACATCAGATGAAAGGCTATGAGCCACTTCGACAGCGGAATCTTCGAGCGGTGCATGATCGTGTTGACCGTGACGGTGTACTGTCTGCGGCAGTCGCGGCACTTGAAGAGGCCGGGGCGAGTCGAGGCACCCTCTAACCGAACAGAGTTTCCGAGGACCCCACAGTGCGGACAGATTGGTGCTTCCGGCCAGCGGATTTGCTCTATCAGAGTCCGCGCTTCGTCTTCGGTCATCCGGGCAAGTTCGATCACCTCTCCTGTTATGATCGAATTGTAAGCTAGTCGACTTGGTTTGTCAACAGGATAATTCCGTAAGCATAGACATAGTACATACCAGATTCAACTTCCAAAGTGTATTGTTGTTGATTGGTCGCAGTGCCGATCCAATAGTAACGGAACTCCTCTGCTGCGTTATAGCCCACAGCATAGATCTTCATCTTCGGGATGCCCTCAGAAGGATACGCGATTGAACCGCTGATGGAACCATTACTGCCGGCATCGACAGACACACCACCCACCGGCCAGCCGTCTGGCCCGATCACGAGACCGGGAATTGCAGGCGCGTCGCTCCCTTCGGCAGCCGCTTCAGCCTCGCTCACAGGGACAGGAGTCGGTGGCATGTTTGCTTCTCCCGAGACTGCCCACTTAGGATTGTTTCCGATGGCCACAAGTTCCACTGCCTCGCTGCCATCCGCAGGTAGCCAGCGCAAAGTGCCTCCAGGACGATTATTCACCATCTGGTTGATGTTGGCAGTTGCAAGATCGACGATGAGAACACCCAGTCCATTTGGGTCCCAGAGTGGATCTATTCCGAAGTATTGATCTTCCCGTAATTGGCGCGGGCCGGCGCCAGTGATCTCATGCAAGATGTACTCAGGTTGTTGGACTGATTGCGGTGCCGGCAGAAACGCAAACTGAGTCAGGTTCGCCAGTTCGCGAAAGTATTGTGTTGGACCTCCAATTTCAAACGTTTCGCCCGTGACGGAATCGTACTGCCACAAACCAGCAGGAATCGGGCCTTCGCCGGAACCATTGCTGAAATAGACAAACCGGCTGCTCGCGCCCCATGACGGGCTACAACACACAATCCCATGAGGATTCGCAACTTCGCCCATCGCCCCATCGGACATCTCTCGCACGAACATGCCGCCACCCTCTGGGAAGTAACTAAGGAACGAGAATTAAATAATTTGGGCAGTTGGTTCACAACGGATGCAAGCAGTGATATTCTCTTGGCTTCATCAGAACACTAGCCAGCAGGCCATGATGAAACCCTATGCGCCCGAACATGAAGAAATGATGCGCCGCTTTTACAACAGCTTGAACGAGAAAGATGGGCGTCGCTTTGCTGGTTTCGAAGCCTTGAGATTTGGACACGGCGGACGGAGTTACATTGCGCGGGTGTTGGGGTGCAGTCGCAACACGGTGAGCAAAGGCGCCCGCGAAGTCAGTGGCTTGCCCAAGGGCGAAGTGGAGCAGCGCATTCGGAAGCCAGGCGGCGGACGCAAACCGTACTACGTCACATGGGGGGCGCAACTTGCTGAGAAGTTCCTGGCAGTGTTGCGCGAGCACACAGCCGGTGACCCGATGGACGAGAGGGTGCGCTGGACGAACCTGACCCCGGGCGAGATTGTTGCGGCGTTGCGGGCCGAGCACGACATCGTGGTCAGCAAATATGTGGTGCGCAAGTTGCTGCAGAAGCACAACTATCGCCGCCGAAAAGCGCAAAAGAAACTCGGTTTGAAGGCCGAGATTGAAAACCGCAACGAGCAATTTGAGAACATCACGCGGCTCAAGACCGAATTCGAAGCGGCGGGCAATCCCATTGTCAGCATGGACAGCAAGAAAAAGGAATATCTGGGCAATTTCTACCGAGACGGACATTTGTACACCCTGGAAGAACTGCAAACTTATGACCATGATTTCAACAGCTATGCTGCTGGGGTCAGCATTCCTCACAGTCTCTACGACTTGCGTCTCAATGTCGGCTACATCCAACTAGGCGGCAGTCATGATACCAGTGAATTCGCTTGCGATAGCTTTCGCCATTGGTGGTACACATACGGCCACTACCACTATCCCAACGCCACTTCTATTCTCGTGCTTTGCGATGGCGGCGGGAGTAACAGTTCCCGCTACTACATCTTCAAGCAAGACTTGCAAGCACTGGCCGATGAAATCGGGGTCGAAATTCGCATTGCTCACTATCCACCCTATTGCTCGAAATACAACCCCAGCGAACACCGTTTCTTCCCGCATGTTACCCGCGCTTGCCAAGGCGTGATCTTCACCAGCCGCAAACTCGTCAAAGAACTGATGGAAAAAACCAGCACCAAGACCGGACTGAAAGCTTTTGTCCATGTTATTGACCAGGTCTACGAAACCGGTCGTAAAGTAGCCACAGATTTCAGGGACAACATGCGCATTATCTTTGATGATTTCTTGCCCCAATGGAATTACCGCGCTCTCCCATTTGCACAAGTTATTTAATTCTCATTCCTAAATTCAATTATTAATTTTGTACCGTCTGGCGACCAGGCCTCCGGGAAGAAAAACTGAATCGGCCCGAGTGGCAGATCTCCCGATTCCAGATCAGGTGGTGGATCGCTGGCCTGCAGTAAGGTGGGGTCACCCCCATTGGAGGAGATCAGCTGCGCTCCACCCCAACCAAAAGCGATCTGAGAGCCATCCGGCGACCAAAGCGGGAAAGAGATCGCGTTGATAACCCATTCTTCAAAATTACCGCTCACATCATCTTGCACATCCGGGCCATCCAGGAGCAACACCGGTTCAGAGTCGAGTGTATCCAATCGATACAGATCGTTGCCGCTTACATACACCAACCGCCCGTCGTATGGCGAGACATCAAAGTCGATAACATCTGCAGCGACTGGTGAAGTGGTCAGCCCATCCACCTCGAGTCGCCAGAGTTGGCTATCTGTGCCTATAAAATAGACTGCCGCCGGCAATACACCTTCCGGATCTTCGGAAACAATTTCTTCGATCTCTTCGACAACATCTGGCTCGCTCTCCGACGCTGCAATGGACTCGCTCGATTGTTGTTCCTCGCCAGTTTCTATCTCAACAGCGGGAGCGGGCAGCTCTTCATCCGGCGGAGCGCTACCAGGCAGGTTGCAGGCCAGGGCGGCAACGAGCAGGGCTGTCAGAGCGAAGAGAATGATTCTTGATTTGAGATTTCTTTCCATGGCGATTTCCCGCTCTATTACTCCACTAAAGCACACAGGCTGCCCATGGGCAGCCTGTGTGCTTTTCTATCAAATTCGACTTAGTTTCAACATTCCGAGAAAGCGCAGGCATAGCATTTGCGACAGCCTTCTTCATTTATGAGCGCGGCCTCTCCACATTCGGGGCAGAGATCACCAAAGCGCAACTGATCTTTTTGAACGTCAGACTCGTCGTTGGCAGCCACAATTATCTCTGTATCGCCAATGTAGTCATGGATTGCTTGCGCGACACCATCAGGAAGCGAGCGCACCCGATTGGGACCAAAGCCCAAAGAGCGCCCGCCGCCGATGCCCTGCAATTGGCGCACAACTTCACGGAGCCGATCGCGTGGTGGAATCGGGGATGACATGCGGAGCACAAATGAAATAAGCCGCCCAATGGCTTCGCCGATCGCAAATGTCTCGCTCCCGGCCTTGGCTGTACTGATGAACACCTCAAATGGTTCGCTCCCGCCGTTTTCATTGACAGTCACATAAGATTTTCCTGCGGGCGTGTCAACCATCATCGTGGTGCCTGGCAATCGCATCGGACGCGGCTTTTTGTCTTCCTGGAAGAGCTTCGGCGCATGCTCGGGATTTGCGCCGTTCTTCTTCTCGGCAACTTCATGCGTTTCTAACACAACCTTTTGGCGTGAACCCGTAACGTAAACTGTGAGCCCTTTACAGCCCAATTCCCAGGCTAGTAGATATGCCTCTGCAATATCCGCTTCGGTGGCCTCCGCCGAGAAATTACAAGTCTTAGACAGGCTATTGTCCACAAATGCTTGGATGGATGCCTGCATGCGGACGTGCTCTTCGGCTGAGATGTCTTGCGAAACGACAAAGGTATTGCGAACAGACTCGGGGATCTCCTCAATGTCCTGACAGGAACCTTTCAGCATCACCTGTTCCACTATACGCCTGCGCTGAGTCTCGTCCAGCCCGGCCTCGATAAGCGCCTGCTCGAAGAGCGGACTCGTGTAGGTCAGTTTGAGGTCGTTGCCGTTGTCATTAACATGCCGGATGTAGGCCAGTGCAAATACAGGCTCACAACCATATGCTTCACAACCGGCGACGGTGGCAATTGTTCCTGTGGGTGCAACAGTGGTCTGGCAAGCGTTACGCAGCCCGAACTCCTGGATACCGGCCACAACATGCTCCCAACGCACGGGTGGCCGTCCGAAATCATGTTTGTAGGCTTCCAGTGGTTGGGGGGGATTCCAGCGCATGTGGGTCGGATCGTATACACTCCCCTTAATTGCCGTGAAAGAACCCCGTTCACGGGCCAGATTCACGCTGGTCACCATACAGTGATAGCGCACAAATTCCATGACCTGTGCCGAGAATTCCTGCGCTTCTTCTGAACCATAGCGTACCCCGACGTGATACATGAGATCGCCCAATCCCATAATACCCAACCCAATGCGGCGTGCCCGCCGGGCGGCTTTCACCAATTCCGGCACCGCCGCCACATAAGCATTTGCACTCACCACATTGTCGAGGAAGCGGGTGGAAAGGATTGTAGCACGGCGTAACCTTTCCCAGTCCACTGTCCCGTTGGGTCCAGTAAGTTGGCCGAGGTTGAGAGAGCCAAGGCAGCAGTTCTCATAGGGGCCAAGCCATTGCTCGCCGCATGGATTTGTGGCTTCGAGTTGATAAAGCTGTGGAACGGGATTTTCACGATTGGCAGCATCGAGGAATAACACCCCAGGCTCACCATTGTGGTGCGCGTGCTCCACGATCTTGTCGAATAACTCCCGCGCTCGAACGCTCTTGTAGATTTTGATTGGAACGCCGGCTTCTTCGGCTTGTTCGAGCGTCCCGTCGAAGTTGTGATATTCGTCTGTACTGACATCCGGGAAACGCAGCTCCCACATTTCATCGCGATCGACAGCTTGCATGAAGCTGTCGGTGATTCCAACCGAAATATTGAAATTGGTGATTGCGTTTTCGTCAGTCTTGCACGTAATAAAATCTTCAATATCGGGATGATCTATACGTAACACGGCCATATTCGCACCACGACGTGTGCCACCCTGTGCGATCTCACCAAAGGCTTTGTCGTATACACACAAGAATCCCACTGGGCCAGTGGCTTGTCCGGCGGAGGACTTGACCAAGGTGGCCTTTGGGCGGAGGCGAGAAAATGAGAAGCCATTCCCACCACCTGTCTGCTGAATCAGAGCAGCATCTCGCAGGGTTTGGAAAATACCAGACCCATCGCGCCCCATATCATCCGAGATTGGTAACACGAAACACGCGGCCAATTGACCAAGCGGTGTGCCGGCACCAGTAAATGTCGGTGAATTGGGGAGGAACTCAAAATTCGATAAAAGCTCATAAAAATCGCGGGCAACGGCATCTGGATCACCGCCGCTCTCTGCTTCTGGAGCTGCCACATTCGAAGCCACACGCCAAAACATCTGCTCAATTGTCTCAACCGGCTTACCATCTTCACCACGACGCAAATAGCGCTTCTCCAAAACGGTACGTGAGTTATCAGACAACTTGGTGACAGGTGGCAGCGCAGGCATCTCAGGAGCACTTACATCTCCATTCCTGATTGTCTCTGGCTGCGTTCTTAACATTAAACCATTCCCCTTTCCCTAACCAAAAAAATCCCTAGCCTTCAAGCAGGCGGTCAATTTCGTTACGAACCGCCTGCAGATCGTCCAAACCCAGATAAACAATAGCATACCTAATGTATGCCACTTGGTCTACTGCTTTCAAACCGGCGATTGCATATTCACCCACAACGCGTGACTCGACTTCTGCTTTTCCAAGTCCACGTAATGAAGCTTCAACTTCACCAGCAAGACGTTCTATTTCACTGGCAGCAACAGGTCGCTTTGCACAAGCGATGCGGATGCCATTGATTAGTTTTTCTCGATCGAACTCTTCGCGGGTGCCATCACCCTTAATAAGCATGGGCGTTGCGAGGACGGCGCGTTCGTAGGTGGAAAAACGTTCACCACAATTCTGGCATTCTCGCCGACGGCGAACACCACCACGGAAATCATGATCTGTATCAATGACGCGCGATGATTCAGCCTGGCAATATGGACAGCGCACTGGGTTCCCCCCTAAGGTTGCAGTGTTAGCCAGCAGTGGAACGAATGTTTTCGGCACATGTGGGGTTATCCTCTAACCGAACCCCAACATCTGGGTGCGAAGAGCGTCGGAGTATAGCACGAGTGTATTCTGCATGCAATAATTTACGTCTTCATTACCTTAAAGCTTTCGCTATATAACCTTAAAGAATAGGCAAGTTAAACCTATGTTCAATTATTTCTTGCGGTTCACAATAATATGCTGAATATTTTTGTCATGTTGAACGATAGGGGGATTAAAAACAGACCGGACCGCTGCGCGGAAGGCCCTATCGCGCGGTAGCGGCCGGTCTATGCGAGGGAAATAACTTGGAGTTTGAAACGCCGGGCAGGGATTTGTCTCCTCTAGACCGGCAACTCTTCTGAAGCGTTTACTCCATTACTTCTACAGTCCACAATCATCTTTCTCTAAAAATCTGCTATCTAACGACGGGTAGGACATCCTCTAACCGTGATCGCTGGTATTGAGCGCTAGCGCTTGAACAAAAGCGGGTTCACTAGCAAACTCCTGTAATTGTGGTTTATGCAATGCAGGAGGGGGCCAATGAACCCGGCGGAAGCATTCTGCCCGAATATCGATTGTGCGGCAAGAGGTCAAACTGGCGAAGGGAATATCAGCGTCCATAGTCAGCAGGAAAAACGCTACCAGTGCGAGGTGTGCGACACGACCTTCGCGGCGACCAAAGGCACGCTTTTCTATCGCTTGCGCACTGACCCTAAGATCGTGATGTTGGTAATCACCTTGCTGGCCTACCCTTGTCGCGCCCGACAGGGTCGTGATGGTTGCCCGCGCCAGGCGATCGTGGCGGCTTTCGGATTGCACGAGCGTACAGTGCAGAGATGGTGGCGTCGTGCGGGAGAACGGTGCCATGCCATCCATGCGCATGTGGTCGGGAAAAGTCAGTTGGACTTGCAACAAGTACAAGCGGATGAGATCAAAGTCAAGACGCAACGCGGCACGCTCTGGATGGCCATGGCCATGATGGTCCCTACGAGGCTGTGGCTGGGTGGCGTCATCAGTGCCAAACGTGACAAAGAGCTCATTCGCACGCTGGCCGAGCAAATCCGTGCGGTTGCTCTCGCGCGACCGCTCCTGCTGGCGGTGGACGGTCTGGCGAGCTATGTGGACGCGTTTCGAAAAGCCTTCCGGTCCCCCTTGCCACGCCGCGGTCCACACGGCCGACCTCAGCTGCTGTCCTGGCCTGACATCGCCATTGTACAAGTTGTCAAACAACGTGCGGCTGGCAAGTTGACTATCGACCGCCGCATCGTGCAAGGTGCACGTGAGATGATTACACAACTCATCGATGCCACCCAGGGCCGCGGCATGATCAACACTGCCTATATCGAGCGGCTGAACGCCACGTTCCGCCAACGGTTGAGCTGCCTCGCGCGCCGCACTCGCCATCTGGCGCAACAAGCCGAGACCCTCGCCGCGGGCATGTTTGTCGTCGGCTGTTTCTACAATTTCTGTGACTATCATAAGAGCTTGCGGTTGCGGCTCTCGGTCGGCTCGCACGGATATCGTTGGGTGCAACGTACACCGGCTCTCGCAGCCAGTGTGACCGACCACTGTTGGAGCATTGCTGAACTATTGCATTTCAAAGTGCCGCCCCCGTGCTGGACGCCGCCCAAGCGCCGCGGGCCGCCTTCCAGGGAGACTTTGCGCCTCATGCAACGATGGTGCACATGAACACGATTAGAGGACGTGCTACCTAACGACGCTCTCTTCGGAGGAAGGCGGGAATGTCCAGATCTTCCGTGTTGAAGACTCGCGCCGTAAAACTATCCTTTTGAGCTGGCGCCTGATTGGCTTCCACCCCAACCGGAACCTGCTCGCCATACTCGAGACCGGATGGCGGCTGTTCTTGCATTTTCTGTGCCGCGCGCATACTCCTGCGGATCGAACGGCGGGTCGCACCCTGGCGCTCAAATCCGGTTGCAATGACGGTGATGCGAACTTCGTCGCCCATATTTTGGTCGATTACAGCCCCGAAGATCAAATTCACGTCCTGATGTGCAGTCTCCTTAATGATGGCAGCTGCTTGATTGACCTCGAAGAGGCTCATATCCGGCCCGCCAGTCACATTGAAGAGGATGCCGCGCGCGCCATCGATAGTAATATCGAGCAAATTGCTTGTAATTGCATTTTCGGCTGCCACCCGGGCGCGATCTTCCCCAGTGGCAGTACCAACGGCCATAAGCGCAGCGCCACCCTCGGACATGATTGCACGTACATCGGCGAAGTCCAGGTTGATCAGACCCGGTATTGTGATGAGTTCGGAAATACCCTGCACACCCTGGCGCAAGACTTCATCTGCGACGCTCAGCGCCTCGTTCAGAGAAGCTCGTTTGTCCACAATCTGGAGCAGGCGATCATTCGGAATAACAATAAGTGTATCGACCTTTTCTTTCAATTCACCGATTCCAGTTTCGGCGCCCTGTGTTCGTTTGGCACCTTCAAAGGTAAAGGGACGCGTAACAACACCGATTGTCAGAGCGCCAACTTCGTGCGCGACCTGCGCGACGATCGGCGCGGCGCCGGTACCGGTTCCACCACCCATGCCAGCAGTGATGAACACCATGTCGGAGCCTTTTAGCACTTCGTAAAGATCGTCGGCCGATTCTTCAGCCGCCTTCTTTCCTTTCTCGGGGTCGCCGCCGGCGCCGAGGCCACGGGTGAGTTTGTCGCCTATACGCACTCGACGCGGCGCGTTGGAGAGCAAGAGCGACTGCGCGTCTGTATTGACAGCGATGAACTCTACGCCAGAGAGTCCGTCTTGGATCATTCGATTGACAGCGTTGGAACCTCCACCACCAACGCCGACAACTTTAATACGGGCGAATGTTTCAACAAGGGGAGCGGGTTTCATCATATTGGGTCTCCTCTGCGATTGTGACGGAACTTCAGATCCCCGCTGACGCTCCGTCGTTTCTGCCTTGCGTTGTGATTTGGGTGGAACGAATCCTTTTGACACTGTTCTCTCTCCTCGCAAATTGAGATTAAATCTAAGACATTGGTGTTAAGCGCCGGAAAAACTCGAGCCAGCCGCCGCCGGTACTGCGTTTTGTTCGTTCACTGCGTCCATTCGAGCTCTGCGGTGTATCTCCAAAAATAGTCTCGCGCGCGGCCCAGTTAAGCAGGCCTACAGTTGTGGCGTACTCTGGACCTGAAATATTGTCGACCAGTCCGCGTAGGTCTGCAGGCTCGGCGACGCGCACTGGCAGGCCCAGCACATCTCCAGCAATCTCGCGTAGCCCCGGCAAGCGCGCAGACCCTCCAGTGAGGACGATTCCTGCCGGGAGCAGGCCATCGTAGCCCGAGCGTTTGATCTCCTGCAGCACCAGTGTGAATATTTCCTCTGCCCGCGCTTCGACGATATGCGCCAGTTCTGCCCGACTGATCTGGATTGGCGTGTCGCTACCGAATGGACGGACGTTGATATGCTCGTCTGCCTCGACCTGATGTTGCCAGGCGTGTCCATGATCGCATTTGATACCTTCTGCGACTTCAATCGGAAGGCGTAAACCATGCGCTAAGTCAGAAGTAATATGCTGTCCGCCCACAGAAAGCACCATAGTGTGCCAGACATTACCTTCAATGAAAATCGCCATATCCGTGGTACCGCCACCAATATCACAAACCACCACGCCCATCTCGCGTTCGGTCTCGTTGAGCGCCACTTCGGCGGCAGCCAATGGGTTAAGCACAAATTGCTCAACAACCACACCAGAATGCTCGATACATTTCGTCAGGTTTTGCACGGAGGTCTTGGCGGCCGTAACGATGTGAGCTTCAACTTCCAGGCGGAAGCCGTACATCCCCAGGGGAGAGCGCACACCATCTTGACCGTCGACTTCGAAACCGCGAGGAATGATGTGCATCACCTCACGATTATGCGGAATGGCAATGGCCTGGGCTGCATCCAGCGCCCGATCTACGTCATCTTCGTCAATTCCACGATGACCGGTAATCCCAACGACACCGTGACTGTTGACAGACGAGATGTGGGCGCCCGCTAGGCTGACAAAAGCAGCGCCAATCTGATACCCGGAAGATCGCTCAGCCTGATCGATTGATTCACCGATGGCTGCACTAGCCTGCTCTACATCCACGATTACGCCTTTGCGCATCCCACGCGCGGGGACAATGCCGACGCCAAGGATTTCGTAGCTATCAACATCAATCAGTTCTGCAACGAGTGTGCAGATTTTCGTTGTGCCAACGTCAATTGCTGTGAGAAGCGTATCTTCCATTTACTACTCTCTAAATCGCACCTAGTGCCGGTAATAGGGCGAATCCGGATTGCCCACGTCGATCATTGCAGGGTGAATTCGCCGTGCCATCAAGTCATCCACCAGTGTTTCGTAAACGATCAGTCGAGACTCCATCCCCCGACCGACGCCAAAATAACCACGCCAGCCGCGGCCATCCTGATAGGAGAGCCCAAAACGGGAATCGTAATGTAGTAGTTCTATATTCGGTCGCAGGGTTTTTAACTCCAGCGCCCCCTCGAGCACTGCCTGCGGCACCTTCGCTTCGAGCGGCCAGGTCTGTGTGGCATCATCCACCACAATCGGCAGCAGATCAGAAAGTTCTCCGCGAACTGCAAAGGCGCTACCGTTCTGATCGATCCAGACTGTCTCGCCACCCTGCAACCAGGCAAGCATAGGCGCACGTTCCACGACGTCCACGTACAAAGCCGGTGGCCATTCGAGAACTACGGTCGCATCCAAAATAGCCGGGATCGCTTCAATGCGAGCTTCGATCTCATCCGGTTGGAGCCAAAAGGCATTGACCGCATGGGCAGCAGACGCGCGATAAATTTCGTCGCCCGAAACAAAACGTGCGCCCGCCAGATTAATAGAGCCGATGAAATATTCTGGCGCTGTCATACCGTGAAAGATCAACACAATCAATGATGCGACCAGTGTGAAGCTCATCGCTCGCCAACCGATGCGCGGAATTGAAATACGCGGCAGGGCAGCTGTGCCCATTCCTACGGCCAATTCGGCCGCGCCGACAGCCGCGCTCCACTCCCTGCGGGCGCGCTTGGGCCGGGCAGATTTGCGGCGGGCGCGAGAGGCTTCCAGATCGCGGGGTGTGCGCGCTTTAGAAACGAGACTCGCCGAACTGCGCTGCGCGCGCCGTTCTCGCCGGGCGCGAACGCTATCGGCGCGGGTACCTGAAATGGTGCGGGCGCTACGACGGGTACGGGTCATGGTTCTACATCAAAAGAGCGTTCGTTCCGATCCCGATCTGCTTTGCGCTCAAGTGCGAGTTCAATCAGGCGGTCAATCAAATCGGGATAACTCAAACCGCTGGCTTCCCACAACTTGGGATACATGCTGATCTGGGTGAAACCGGGGATGGTGTTTAACTCGTTTAGCCAGAGTTCGCCGGATTCGCGATCCAACAAAAAGTCCACGCGCGCCATACCAGCGCAATCGATCGCTTTGTAGGCCTTTCGCGCGATTGCCTGCACCTGCTCCAATTGCTCGGACATGATTGGTGCTGGAATGTGAAGTTCCGAGTCGTCGGTGACGTATTTGGCTTTGTAGTCGTAAAAGTCGCGTTGTGGCACGATCTCTCCAGCTACCGATACAATCGGATCATCATTACCAAGTACGCTCACTTCGATCTCGCGTCCATCGATTCCTTGCTCGACGACGATGCGCCGGTCCCAGCGGGCTGCCTCCTCCAATGCACTGTGAAGTTCTGCCAAGTTTGTCGCACAGGAAATACCCACAGATGATCCCAAATTGGCGGGTTTTACGAAAACCGGATACGTCAATTCCGATTCAACTGCCGCCACAACAGCAGCGCGGTCGTGATCAATATCGTCACGATTCACAATAACAAAGGGCAGCACCGGCACACCAATTGCCTGAATTACGCGCTTGAAAACCGCTTTGTCCATACCGACCGCTGAACCAACCACACCCGCACCGACATAGGCAATATCGGCAAGCTCCAACAAGCCCTGCACAGTTCCATCTTCTCCGTAGGTGCCATGCAAAACGGGAAACAAAACATCGAGTTCTGTGACGTTGGACATGCTCACCGCCTGGCCATCGGCCTGGCGGGTCACAGTCATCAAAGCATTGTGGCGCGGGTCGCCCAGCAGCGCGCGCTCGGAGGTAGCCCCGGCACCACTTGTGAGTGCCTGCATGGGATCCTCCCCGCCAATCCACTGCCCTTCTTTCGTGATCCCGATCAACGTCACCTCGTATTTGTCTTTGTCGATCGCTTTCATGACCGACTGTGCCGACATGAGCGAAACTTCGTGTTCACCCGAACGCCCGCCAAAAATTATTCCCACACGAATTTTCTTCTGGGCCATCTGCTGGTATGCCAGGTGCCTTCTTCCAGATGCCATGTGTCACGTGGGGCGCAATGAAGCTGACGTGATACGCGACACCTGGGAGAGAGCACTTAGCACGCACCTCCCCAATCTCCAACTAACTCGATTTCCAGTTCTAGTTCGACTCCCGTCTCCCGCTGCACACGCTCCCGGGCGAGATCAATAAGCTTGTAAACATCTGACGCCCTCGCGCCGGATTTATTAACAAAGAAGTTGGCATGTAGAGTTGAAATCTCTGCCCCCCCAACGCGAGCGCCTTTCAACCCAACACTCTCAACCAGCCTACCGGCGTAATCATTTGGCGGATTACGAAACATGGAGCCGATACTCGCACCGGAGGGCTGTGTCTGCTTCCGATAGCGCTGAAAGGTTTCGACCTTACTCTGCAACATATCGGGGTCGCCGCGCTCGAGTCCGAATTCGGCCGCCAGTACGACAGATTTGCCCGGCGCTGCTTTGATGCGACTACTCCGATAGCTCAAAGAAAGGTCTTCTGCCGTCAACTTCTGAATATTGCCCTTATGTTGCAAGATATCTGCCACCCGTAGTACAGCCGCCGTATCTGCGCCGTGTGCTCCAGCGTTCCCCACAACAGCGCCCCCCACCGAACCGGGCACAGTGGCTGCCCATTCCAAACCGGCTGCGCCCCGTAAAACGCACATGCGTGCCAGTGTCGGTAGCGACATTCCTGATTCAGCACGCACTATGAAGCTGTCGACTACCTCCCGAAATTTCACTTCTCGGGCGCGGTTATGGATCACCATTCCACGGAAACCTCTGTCAGAAACGAGCAAATTTGAACCAGCTCCAAGCACAAGAAGATCAAGCTGCTGCTCCCAGGCCGCCTGCGCCGCTTGAACAAGTTCCTCGGTAGAAAATGCCGTCACAAAGAAATCAGCCGGGCCGCCGATGCGTGCAGATGTGTAGCGATCCAGCCGTTCACCCTCTCGCAGGCGGGACCCTAATACGGCGCGCACACGTGCGAGCGTTGCCGGGCGGATGCCTGTCATGGCTTTGCGCGTCGCATGATAGATAAATTCATCTTGCAAAGATTGCGTCACGAGATACGAGCTTCGCATTCTGCCTCGCTCAATTTAGCACCCGGCTTTGAAGACTTCGCACAACCGCATCTGCAACTGTATGGCTGTCGCCGGCGCCGAGCGTGATCAGCACGTCACCCGAACGGAGTTGTTCGGAGAGAAAGTTGGCTACCTGCGGTAAGCCGGCCACAAACTTTGCATCGTTGTGATCCATCGCGGCCACCAAGTCTTGCGCCTTAATCGCGCCAATATCCGACTCACGTGATGCGAAAATCTCCGTTACTAATACATGGTCGGCATCGTCAAAACTAGCTGCAAAATTCATCAACAGCGCCTGGGTTCGGCTGAATGTGTGCGGTTGAAACATAGCCCAGATGGCTCGACCCGGATATCGTCGGCGCGCACCGGCCAGCGTGGCGCGAATCTCGGTGGGATGATGTGCGTAATCGTCAACCACAGTAACGCCCGCCACTTCACCCTTGACTTCGAATCGTCGCCCAACGCCCCGAAAATCGCGCAAGCCTTCCAGCGCTACGTCGAATGGAATTCCAAGGAAATCCAACGCGGCCAGGACAGCGAGTGCATTGGATACATTGTGCTCTCCCGGAAGACGAATCCGTGCCAGCCCAAGCGTCTCCTCAGCGTGGACGACCAGGAAATCGTGTCCGCCAGCACCATTGGTCTGCAATTCCTCGGCGCGCCATTCCGCTGCAGCACCGAGTGCATAGGTCAGAACGCGCTGTCTGCGTCCCTGCGCCGCTACGCCGATGTGCGCAGCCGTCTCATCATCCGCACACACAATCAAGCAGCCGTCCGGGGCGATTCGTTGGGCAAAATCGTCGAAGGCCGCTGTCATATCGGCATGTGTTGGATAATCATCCGGGTGATCGTGTTCGACGTTCGTTACAATCGCGACAGTAGGATTCAAGCCAAGGAACATTCGGTCGTACTCATCGGCCTCGATAACGAAATATTCGCCGTCGCCATGTCGGGCATTCGTATCAAGATCAGCCAATACCCCCCCGACAATAAAGCTCGGGTCTTTACCAGCGTGCGCCAAAGTGTAGGCGAGCAGGGCCGAGGTAGTGGTCTTGCCATGCGTCCCGGCTACTGCAATACCTTTGTGGCTGACCATCAGTTGCCCGAGATATTGATGCCGCTTCATTACTGGAATGAAGGCAGCTTGCGCGGCCTGCACTTCCGGGTTGTCCGTCGGGATGGCCGATGAAATGACTACAAGTTCGGCGCCCGCAATGTTTTCGGCCCGATGGCCTATCGATACCTTCGCTCCGGCTTTTTCCAGGCGGGAAGTGAATTCTGAGGCCTGTATGTCAGAACCGCTTACGTTGTGCCCGCGTTCGAGCAGCACAGTTGCAATCGCAGAAAGACCCGCCCCGCCGATACCTACGAAATGGACTTTCATCGCTGATCGCCCATGACATTTGCCGTAAGAAATTTTCTATTGGCCATGTGCCAAGGGTTATATGCCTTCATATAAACACCACGATGACAAATACGAATGCCAGCCCAACTGCGAAATAGATATGTGGCACGCCGATGAGGGCCGGCGGTAAAAATCTCAGATAGTTCTCCGCCTGCGAGCCTAATTCCGGTGGAGTGATGCCGGCGAAAGGATACTGCGCCACGTCCATGTAATACCAGAGCGTCCCTATCAGTAAATAGCCATTCACCAGTCCGAGCACGATGCCAAGCATCGTGTCCTGCAATCGTTCGCGCCGGGCTTTGCCACCGAGCACCGATGAGAGCGCGGGTGACTCGTACCCGAAAAAGGCCAACAAAAGAAAAAACGCGCCGCGCACGAACAACTGCGAACGTTGCGCCTGAGCCGCGAGTGTATCTTCCACTCCGGGCACAAACTGCACGATGATGGTGTTCAGAAACAAGGCCAGCACCATGCTGAACAGCACCAGAATTTCCTTCGCCCAACCGCGCATACCGCCCACGACGCCGAAGATACTCAAATACATCAGGAAAGCCACGTTGAGCGCCATCATGGCGGGGAAGCCTCCCCAGCCAATTGCAGCAATTCCTCTGCGAGGCGCGCGGCTGCCTGCGGTGTTGCAAGCGCTCGCGAAGACTCTTGAATCGCAGCCAGGCGTTCTTCATCGGCAAGAAGCGCACGCAAGGTTGGGACCAATTCAGCATGTAGGTCCTCATCATTAATGCGGAGGGCAGCGCCCTGAGTTTGTAGTGTGTCTGCATTCACTTTCTGATATCGCCACGCATGTGGATAAGGCACAAGTATTGCAACAAGTCCAAATATGGGTAATTCGCCGAGACTCGCAGCGCCTGCTCTGGAAACAGCCACATCCGCTGCGGCCATTGCCAGGCCCATCTCCTCGTGCAAGTATGGATATACCCTGTATCGCTCTTGTATCCCCCCTGGCAATTCCTTCGCCCGACGTTCGACATACGGCCAATCGAGCGTTCCGCTAACATGGATTACTTGCACTTCCAAATCAGCGAGCAATTCCGGCAGTCCGGCAAGCAACGCATTATTCAAGCTGCGCGCGCCGCGACTCCCCCCAAACACCAGCACAGTTTGTATGTGCGCTGCCAATCCAAAATGTACACGCGCCTCTGCTACTGGCACATGTGCAGCCTGCACCAATTCTGGCCGCACCGGATACCCGGTCACAACCACTCGCGAGGCCGGCAAATACCTCCGCGAATCTTCCGCTGTCACCAATACCTTCGTTGATAATCGGGCGACAAACCGGACAGCCCGGCCCGGCTCAATGTCCGGCAGATACACCGCGAGCGGGATTCCGCGCACGCGGGCAACAATCGCCAGCGCCACTGCGGTATAACCACCCGTTACCAGAACCACGTCCGGCCGGAAGGCGCTAACAATTTTGAGCCCCTGCCGGAGGCCGCCAAGAAGCCGGAACAAGTTCCGTACTGCGCGGATAGGCCCAACGCCAACAACTGCCCCACCCGGGATGGCCACAAAATGCAGTTCGGCCCGTTGTACCAGGTCGGCCTCCATCCCTTGTTGCGTCCCAACCCATTGCACCGTCAGACGCCCCTCCGATTGGGACCTCTTTTGCAATGCGCTGACCGTTGCCAGCGCCGGATACACGCCGCCACCGGTGCCGCCGGCAGCGATCAACAAGCGCATCGCCGACGGTTAGGTCAGCGACGCCGCGCCATCGGTCGACGCCCGTTCTTTGCACGCGGTCGAAAATCTACCGATGCCCGCGTTTTACGTTCGGGTCGTAAGGTTGCATCGTATCTAGAAATGCTCAGCAGCAATCCGATTGCCGCTAATGTGATAACCAGCGAGGACCCCCCGAAACTTATGAATGGTAAGGCGTTCCCTGCAAACGGCAGGGCAGCCACCATCACACCAATATTGATAATCGCTTCGTAGGCTACCCAGCACGTCAGACCGCCAGCCAACAACGCGCCGAACAAATCCGGTGCGTTGTTGGCAATCTTAATGCCGCGCCAGATCAGTACGACAAATAAAAGGATGAGCAGCAAACTTCCGAACAAGCCCAGTTCCTCGGCCACAATGGCGAAAACACTGTCTGTGTGTGGCGTCGGCAAAATATTGAATTTTTGATAACTCTCCCCGAGGCCTCGGCCAAACCAACCACCATTTACAAATGCGACAATCGCCTGTTGGACATGCCAGGACGTCTCTGTGAGATCGTTCAGACCACTGACGTAATCCGCGAGTCTTGCACGACCCGTCTCCGAGAACAGCACGACTGTGTAGCCCGCGAGACCACTGATCGCGGCCACCATTCCGATCTGCATCATTTCCGCTCCTGCAAGCAGGAATAGAGTGCCGCCAACCAGCATAATTGTGAGCGCAGCACTGAGGTCTGGCTGCGCTGTGATTAACCCAACAACCACGCCGACAATAATGCCGAACGGCAACATGCCGTAGCCGAAATGATGCAACTGGTCTCGCTTGGAAGAGAGCCAAACGCTCAGATAGATAATCGTCGCGAGTTTGGCCAACTCGGAGGGCTGATAACGCCCGCCGATAAAACCGCGCCGAGCACCAAATATAGTTGAGCCGAACGCCAGCACTGCTACTAATACGAGCACTGTGCCAACGATTATCGCTAGCGCGATGACTGGATGCTCCCAGCGATGGTAATCAATACGAGCGAGAACGGCCAAGACGACCAAGCCAATCGCTAGTGATTGGACTTGCCTCATGAAGATCGTTGTAGGTGATCCAAAATCCCGATACGACCAGTCGAACGTGGTTGAATAGACCATCATCAGCCCGAACGCAATCAGAGCACCTGTGGTGAGCAGCAGCATCCAATCGAAAGTAACAGGACGTCCTTTTATAGATATTCTATTTGCGCTCTGTTCTGCTACGGCCATATATTCCTGCTACACATTAATCCAAATCTATTACCAGCCGACGAAACTCTTCACCGCGTGCTTCAAAATCAACAAACTCATCAAAACTCGTACATCCGGGCGAGAGTAGGACCACATCACCTGCCTGTGCCACTCTTGCAGCGACACCCACAGCCGCAATCATGCTCTCGGCCCGATACATTGAAAAGGGAAAGGGATCAGGATGCTCATTTGCTTCCCCGGCAGTTGAGCCCTCGATGTTTATAAGTTTTCCTGATCCCTCATCCACCAAAACAGGTTCGGGAGAGGTTTTCCCCTCCCTGGCGAAGATCTGCCGAAAGCTGTTTTCGATCAGCTCGGCTGCTTCGCCAAAGAAAATCACGTGCCTGACATGTTCGCCGACTACAAGAGCCAGCGTCTCCCAAGGGAGCTCTTTATCGCGCCCCCCCAGCAACAGCACCAGCGGCTCATCAAACGACAGGACTGCCGCCCGACTCCGCTCTGGCGCTGTGGCAATGGAGTCGTTCACCCAGGTGACATTGCGCGACTCGCGTACAACTTCGAGTCGATGCGGAACGCCTGCAAACAAGCGGATTCCGCTTCGCATTGCTTCCGGCTCGATGCCCTCGGCAGCAGCAATTGTGCACGCCGCCAGCACATTGAGCACGTTGTGCGTCCCCCGCAGGCGGATGTCGTCCGTCGTCGCAACGACAACTTCAGTAGCCTCTCTGCGCAGAATGATCTCCTTGCCCTTCAGGCAGCACCCTTGCAAAAAACTCCCGTCGTTTTTAGCACTGAACCACCACAACTCTCCCCGTACACGCTCTGCGAACGACCGGGCGACAGGGTCATCCCAACCGAGCACAGCTTTATCTTGCTCGTTCTGAAAGTCCAGAATACGAGCTTTGGCGGAGGTATAAAACTCCATCGAGCCGTGCCGATCGAGATGATTCGGCGTCACGTTCAGTACAGCTGCAGTCGTCGGGCTAGTCGTCATGATCTCCAATTGAAAGCTGGAGAGTTCCATCACGGCCAGGTCCCGGGGCTGCATTCTTTCTAAGTCAGTCAGCAACGGATTGCCGATGTTGCCACCAACCCAGGTTTCACCGGCGCGTCCGGAGGCCACCCCCATTCGACCGAGCAGCGCGGTTGTTGTAGTCTTGCCCGCGGATCCGGTTACGCCGATAACGCTACACGACGCTTTGTCGAGGAACAGCTGCGAGTCATTCGAGATACGAATGCCTTGCAGCCGTGCTTCCTCAACGAGCGGCGCGTCTGCCGGCACACCCCCTGAGATATACAGAGTGCCGGGGCTGGTGAGTAAAGATTCTGGGTGCTTGCCAAGCACATATTCGATTGTTAAGTCTGCTAGGCTGGCTATCACATCCGCCAGCTCCGCTTTGGAACGAAGATCGCTTACGCGAACGTGCGTTCCCTGATTCGCCAGGTAGCGTGCAAGTGCTGTGCCTTGTCTACCCAGCCCGAGAATGACAGCGGATTCCGAGGCTTGCATCTTCGAAATCGGATTGTCCATCGTTCAGCCTGGTCTCCGCATTCCTCAATCATTTCTTGACAGCTCCATTGGAGCGGGTTTTGCCATTCACGCCCTCGGCGCTTTCCTCCAACCCGATCCAGAAGTGATGCATGAGAACATTCTTGGCGGTGCGCAATTGCACACCCGAGACGTCCTCCGGGCCCCCGTTCATCGTCACCGGGTTCAGATAACAAACCGAGGGACGCTGACCAAATTTCTGGAGATAGTGCGTTACCGCTCGCTGCACTTTTTCTTCCAGCGTTTTCTTTTTATCGTCGTCGAACCAGAGAAGCCCGACCTGCATGATGTTTCCCCTTAGTATGCGAGTGATTTATCTCAATATCCATCCGCAAATTACTTACAACAATGCCAGTGCGATTCCGATCATCGCGGCCAGTAATGAAACCAACCAGAAGCGCTGTACAATCTGAGTCTCGCTCCACCCCAACAAAACGAAATGATTGTGGAGCGGACTCATTTTGAAAGGTCGCATGTCGCGCCCCAGAAAGCGGCGACTGAACTGTGCGCTCACAACTTGAATAATCGTTGAGAGCGTTTCTGCAACCGGCACAATCGCGATCACTGCCAGTAGCAACCACTGCCCCGTCATGAGCGCGACTACCCCCAACAACGCGCCTAGTGCCAGTGAGCCGGTGTCGCCCATAAACAATTGCGCGGGGTGGACGTTGTACCAAAGGAAGGCGAATAAAGTCCCAACCACCGTGAAACAAAAGCGCACAAGAAATACTTGCTCCTGTAACAACGCAATCAGTCCGTAGGCAACAAATGCAGTCGCTGCAATCAGGCCAGCCAGCCCATCCAGCCCATCCGTCAGGTTCATCGCATTGGCGGAAGCCACAATGATGAACGCCGCTAGTGGAATGTATGCGATGCCCAAATCGATCTTGCGCGGATACCCGGGCAACGCCAGGCTGTGAACATTGAGCCCATAAAACAGGACCAGCGCAGCGCCTACAGCGATTACGCTTTGCAATAAAAACTTGTCGCGCCCGCGCAATCCCTTCACTCCATTGGAGGTCTGCCGCCTGCGAATACCGATCCAATCGTCCCAGGCACCCAACGCGCCAGTGGCAACCAGCACTGCCAAAGGGAGCAATATCGAACGTCCGGTTACCGGCCGCACCAAATTCACCACATTGAGCAACGCTGTGAAAAGCAACACCGGCAAGATGAAGAGCAAGCCGCCCATTGTGGGTGTGCCCAATTTCGTAAAGTGCGTTTGCGGACCCTCGATACGAATGCTCTCCCCGATTTTGTAACGCCGCAGTAATTCCAGCAACGGACCGCCCCAGATAACCGTCATCAGAAAGGCAATGCTTGCAAGCGTGAGGGCGAATGTTGCGTCAGCGCCATTCATTCGTGGTCCTCCAGTGCTTGCACTAGATAATCCAGCCGCAGGCCGCGTGAGCCTTTCACGAGCACCACATCTCCCTTACGAATCATTTTCCGCATTGCCTCTTCGGCTGTTGCA
Source organism: Anaerolineales bacterium (assembly GCA_965248775.1). Lineage (GTDB taxonomy): Bacteria > Chloroflexota > Anaerolineae > Anaerolineales > JBHHUI01 > JBHHUI01. The sequence goes on along the minus strand of OZ252150.1, from coordinate 5,495,186 downwards.
CGGTCGCCACATTCCAAAATGTGTTCTTCCGACATGCCATGTTTGCGGGCTTCCGCGGCGATCATGTGGGCCAACTCACCCACCGTGACCAAGACATCGGCCACATCGGCGACACGCACTCCTACTACGCGATGCCCTTCGGCGGTGTAATTACCCAGTTCGAGCATATCTCCAAGCACTGCAATACGTCGTTGTGCGACCATCTCGGCCAGCAAATTCAGAGCCGCTACGGTACTCTCGGGCGAGGCGTTGTAGCTGTCATCGAGAATCAGACTTTCATTCGGCCCCGAGACGGCGTACAAGCGGAGCTGCGATTGCGCTTCCGGGCTTTGCAAGCCTTCCACAATTTCTTGCCACGCTAGCCCTTCAACCAGCCCGACTGCGGCGGCGCGCAACGCCGTGTGCACCGAATGCCGTCCGAGCATGGGTACTGTCAGATGCAAGGTCTCGTTGCGATAGTGCAACTGGAACCGAATGCCATTCAACCCCAAGCCCACAACATCTGATGCCCATAGCATTGCCTTGGAGGTGAGGCCGTAGGTCACCACACGAGCATGGGTACGAGATGCCATGCCGAGGACATCTGGCTCATCCGCGTTCAAAATTGCTACCCCCTCGGGTGCCTCCGGCAACGCTTCCACCAATTCACCTTTACCCCGGACGATATTCTCCAAACTCCCGGCCCGCTCGACATGCACCGGATAGACATTGGTGATCACGCCTATTTGCGGTTGTGCCAGATCACAGAGAAAAGCGATTTCGCCTTCGGTATAAAAGCCCATCTCCAGGACAGCGCGTTCGTGCGCTTCGGAGAGACGAAGCAAACTTATAGGTAGGCCAATCTCGTTATTGAGATTGCCTATGCTTTTTAAGGTACGGTACCGTCGACCGAGAACGGCCGCGATAATCTCTTTTGTGGTGGTCTTGCCCACACTGCCGGTGATGCCGACCACACGGACATCCAAATGCGCCCGCCAGTAGCGAGCAACTGATTGTAGAGCGATGAGACTATCATCGACCCGCAGACAGATTGGTGCTTGTAAACTCGCAGCGCGTTCAAACGTAAGCGGTTGGCGTAAGTCGAGAACGTCAAATTCACCGCTGACATCCTCCTGCACCAGCGCGACCGCTGCACCGCGTTCGAACGCCTTGTCCAGGAATAGGTGCCCATCGATGCGTTCCCCCGGCAATGCCACGAACAAGGCCCCAGGCGAGGCAAGCCGAGAGTCGATCACTGCATCGGTGATCACCTGCATCGCGCCGGCCAGCGTGTAACCTGTCAGGGCATCGATCAGGTGCGCGAGTGTGAGCATTCATCATTTACCAGGAGCCAGTTTGTTCACTGGGCCGCCAGTGCATGTCGCACATTGTCCGGTGGAATTTCCATCAGGACCACCAGTCGTTTTACCATCTGGCTAAATGTAGGCGCGGCCGTTGTTGATCCCCACGGTGACGCCGTAGGTTTATCCAATTTGATAAGTACAATAAAGCGTGGATCGTCGGTCGGACCCCAACCAATAAAAGTCGCGATCGTTTGCACCGGATCATAGCCATATGGAGTTGGGATCTGGGCTGTACCTGTCTTGCCCGTGATGCCGTAGCCCGGCACCAAAGCATCGGAGGCTTCTTCTTTCAGGCTCGTGGCAAGCATTTCCGTTAACGTTTGGGCGATTTCAGGAGAAATCGGTCGTCCCATCACCTGCGGCTGCGTTTCGTAGCTCGAGTCTGTGTCGGCCACACGCTTGAGAATGTGTGGTTGCATCATCGCCCCGTTGTTCGCAACGGCGGAGATTGCCGTCAACAGTTGCAGTGGTGTAGTCGCCACACCCTGCCCAAATGCGTTTGTCGCCAAATCCGATTCAAACCAGTCCGGATCGCCGGGTGATTTCAGGCTGCCTGTCTCTTCGCCGGACAGATCAATATTCGTGCGATGGCCAACGCCGAAGGCATTCAAATAACTGTAGAAATCTTTTGGACCCAACGACGTGGAAAGAGTGGCAGCACCCACATTAAGCGAGTGTTGTAAAAGGCCAGTCATATCCTGCAGACCCCAGGCGCCGCCATCCCAATTTCGAATGATGGCGCCGCCGTATTCCAATACGCCGTTGTCCACATATGTGCTCTGCGGCGAGAACATGCCTGACTCGAGGGCCGCTGCCATTGTGAGTACTTTGAAAGTGGAGCCTGGCTCAAACTGCTCCCCAATGACCGGATTGCGACGCAAACCTTCCGCTTCCCCTAGCAGATTATTTAGATCGTTCGGATCGAAGGAAGGCCAGGTCGCCATTGCCAGGATTTCGCCTGTGCGCGGGTCCATGATCAGGATGCTGCCGCTCACTGCACCGTATTGCGCGAGCGCATTGACGATCGTCTCCTCTGCGAGATACTGCACCTCCCGATCAAGGGTCAGATAAATGTCGTTGCCCTGATCCGGGTCGGGGTCGAAGCTCACATCGAAAGGCACCACAGATTTGGTGCCGCGCACGGCGTGACCAGCCAATATGCTGTCGTAGAAACCCTCGACACCGTAATAACCTTCATTGTCGTAGCCTACGAAACCGATCACATGTGCGGCCAGCGATCCGGCCGGATATGTTCGGAGCGAGATCGGCGTGACCGCCAGTCCACCCAGGTCCGGTCCTTCTGGATCGTTCGACATTTCAATGAGCTGCTGGCCGATTTCGGCTGAAACAGGTCGCGCCAACAGTTCATAAAGTATCGGGTTTCCTTGTGCATCGTCGTGTAGCTCGACCAGTTCTCGAATTTCCAAGACGGAGCGGTTTAATACGTCGGACAGAACAGCCGAGACTGCCTCCGGGTCTGTAACAAACCGTGGCGATACGCCAATTTCGTAATGGACAGCGTTAGTGGCGAGCAACTGTCCGTCGCGGTCGAAGATGCGTCCACGAGGTGCCTCCACAACCACCGGCACACTGGTCACGGTGTCCGCCAATTCCTTGAAATAAGGGCGGGCACTGCCAAACTGCAAACTGACCAGGCGGAAGACAATTACACCTCCGGCGATGACCAGTAGACCAACGATGGCGCGGAGCCGCATTCGAAATACGTCCACGCGCTAGTTCCCCTGCCCCAACAATACGGGAATCTGGCGCACGAGCCAGGCCCCTAACGATTCTTGGTAGGCTGGAAGGCCATCCAACGCGGGAACCAGCGGTTCCAAGGTTTGCTCCTGCACCGTCTTTGGCGACCTATAATTTGGCATCAAAATAAATTCGAGTTGTTCAATTGAAGCCGGCACAAATCCAAGCTGGCGGGCACGCTGATCCAAGATTGAAACAGATTGGTGGCGAGCGATCTGGGCTCGCAACATTTCGTTCTGCCGAATCATTTCGTCGCGCTCTGCGCGTAGGGCCTGCACATCGCGTCCAGCTGTTGCTGCCCGCGAAGCCTCGGCGAGATAAATGCCGCCCACCGCAACCAGACCCACGACGAGGAGAGCCAGCGTGGCAACGATGTGCGTCTGACGTCGCCAGGGCGACTCTCGAAAGGCTCTTGCCCAGCGGGACCAGTTTTCGCGTGGTGCTTCAACATATGCTTCCATCAACATCTTCCTGTCTACATGACTTTCGTAGACAAGCTTGCAAGGCGCGTGCCAACTCGCCTCAGGCTAACAAATACCATCGTGCTAAATATCTGCGTGGCTACCGCATTCATGCTTCCCGCACTCATCACAACTTCTCGATAATCCGCAACCGTGCACTACGGCTGCGCGGATTCGATGCCACTTCCGCCTCAGATGGTCGAATCGGCTTGCGAGTTATCTCCCGCATCCCAACCGCTTCTCCCCCTCTGCCGAGCCTTGGATCGGCCGGATCATATTTCTCGCGCGAGACCTCCCGAAATGTTTGCTTCACAATCCTGTCCTCCAACGAATGGAAGGCAATTACGGCCATGCGTCCGCCCGGTCGAAGCAAGTCCATCCCCAGCGGCAGGGCTTCCCGGACAGCCTCAAACTCACCATTGACAGCTATCCGCAAAGCCTGGAACGTGCGCGTCGCGGGATGGATGCGGGAGCGCTTTCCGCGCCGGGCAGCGGCAACAACCTCTGCCAGATGCTGCGTATCCCGGATTGGTCGGGCCTCAATTAGCGCCAGGGCGATACGCCTGCTCTGCCGCTCCTCTCCGAATTGGAAGAGGACATTCGCCAACTCTTCCTGCTCCCAGCCATTGACAATGTCATCGGCTGAGCGGGCAGCGGTTGGATCGAAGCGCATATCGAGCGGCCCAGCTTCCCGGAAACTGAACCCGCGCTCGGGACGCTCGAGTTGCAAGGAAGAGATGCCCAGGTCGAGCAGAATGCCATCAACTTGTTCCCAGCCAACCTCGGCAGCAAACGCTCCCATTAGCAAATAAGAGCCATGCTTTAGCATCGCGCGCTCGCCGAAGACAGCCAGCTTTGGGTGGGCTTCCTGTAGGGCTTGTGGGTCACGGTCGATACCAAGCACCATGCCATCTGGAGTAGTGGCCTCAAGCAGACCGCTTGTATGTCCCCCCAGCCCGACGGTTCCGTCGATATATCGCCCGCCCGGTCTAGGTTGCAGACCGGATATGACTTCTTGGTAAAGAACCGGAACATGTGCCCCCATTTGCGGGAGACCTGTTCCCCCTGTTATTCGGTCAGCTTTCCGACCGCCAGGTCCTTATCAATGAAGCGCGCAGGATTGGAGTTCAGTTCGTCCATCTGAGATGCCTTCTCCTCCCAGCGCTCACGGCTCCAGAGTTCGAGATACAGTCCGGAACCGAGAAGCACGACCTCCCCCTCCAAACCGGCATATTCGCGCAACTGCATCGGGATATTGATGCGTCCGGCGCTGTCCAGTTCGGCTTCTACCGCCCGAGAAAAGGTCGAGCGGAAAAGGTCGCGCGTCTCTGGATCAGTTGGTGACTGCTCCAGAGCTCTGTGGTATATTCGTTCGAAATCGGCGCGTGTATAGACATTGAGGCAGGCTTCGTAGCCTCTGGTGATGACGCAGCCTTCGGCGATCTTGTGCCGGTCTTTGGCCGGCATTGTCAGTCGCCCTTTGGCGTCAAGAGAATGTCTGTATTCGCCTAAAAACATATGTTCTAAGGTGTCATTAATGGCGGAACGCCGAGCAGTACGCCCGGCGCTCCCACTTCGCCACACTTTATGACACTATACGCCACTTTATAACACATAAGCGCTGCCACGTGCAACTCGTTTGGGCATCTTTTAAGGTGCCGCCACACGGTTTTGCAACTTTGCGTGCATATTATTTTTCAGTTGGAGCGTAAATTTACCGTAAATGCGGGAACTCTATAGATTATGAACCCACATATGGTGGTTTATGTCACGTTGAAAGCTGCGAAGAATTCAATCCAATTTTAACCGCTGAAGATGAGTAATTTTCGCCGGAAAACCGACGTTCCCCCTGCTCCTATGTTGCTTTCGACCTTCTCCCCCCACTTCGTCACATTTTGCAATGATCATTGGGGAGTGAAATCTCAGGGATTTACGAGGGCGTTTTGGTCAATGGACCAGAAAATGGGCTCTCCATAGCCGCCCGCTACTGCGAGCAACACCACTTCTCCCGGCTCGTACCAACCGACGAGGGCCACATCTTCACCTGGCGGCCCAAGTGTGAGACGTTCCGTGAGCATGCGTAGATCTTCAGAGAAGCGCCAGGCCTCCACCCCCTGCCCACCGAAAGAGGTCTCGATCTGAACGAGCAGCGTATGCGAGGTGTCATGCCATAGCATGTCGAACGGACGCGACAGATCATCAGCAGGAATGAAATCACCGCTGCCGTCCAGTGGGGTCACACCGAGTGGGCTGTCCGCGTATATCAGGGCCGGCGGGTTCGAGACCCAAACTGGCTGGTCACCGATCCAGCCGCCACGCTGGTAGGCATAGTCACTCACTCTTGTCTCGTTACCGGCCGTCACCGAAACAACATACAGTCCGGTTTCAACACCTTCCGCCGTGCCGAAGTTCTTCGTGCGGGCAAAAACCAATTGCTGCCCGCCAGGTGACCAGGCAAATTCAATCGAGACATGCTTTGCAAACACAGCAGAAGAGCCGGGCCCTTTCAGCACCACAAGATCGAAACTTTCTGACTGCGGGTTGTAGACAACGGCCGCGATGTGCGTGCGGCCAGTGGCCGGATCGGGAACCGGCGACCAGGCTGCGCGGGCGACATTGTCCGCCAGCCACAACACATTGCTGCCGGTTCCGTAGTCGTACACCCACAAGTCGCTGACCGACTTGGACGTGCCTTCAGCCGCGTGCCAGAACCAACCACCGTAGGCCAGTCGTCCGCTTGTACCGTCATAGTCCCAAAAGAGTTCAATCAAAATCTCCTGCGGAACGGGTTCGCGGGCGGCCACACCATTACGCACGACAAGCAAGTCGCCGAGAAAAGCTCCGCTCGCATAAGGCAACCAGACAAGCTCTGGGATTTTCGGCTGAGGAGTGATGATTGGGGGTGGCGGTGCGCTGGGCTGCCCAGCCGCGGCTGAACGTGGTGGTGTAGCGCTCGGTTGCGGCGTTTCCGTTGAAGATTCCTGCACCGATGTTGCCGTGGGCTCCAGGAGTAGTTCGGGTTCTGGGGTGGCACAGGCGACCAACACTGTCACGACATGCAGCAGCAATATCAGTCGATTAATTTGGGGCATCTGAGTTGTAACGATTGAGCGGAGATGAGTCTGACGAAATACGTTGAGATTAAAGCCTTACAACATGCTCGGTATGGATGATGCGGCGCGTTCTGGTCTCGCCGCGAAGAACGATGGAGTGCGTCTCCGCAAGGCGGCCGCGGTAACGTACGCCTGTGAGCAGTCGCCCATCAGTGATACCTGTTGCAGCGAAGAAAATTTTCTGGCTGGCGATCATCTCATCGCTGGACAATATTTTTATCTGGTCCGTATCCGCTTCATCCAATGTGACCCCTTCATCGTTGCTTTGTGGCGCGAGCCGCCCCAGCATCGCCCCACCGAGAGATTTGATGGCACAGGCGGCGATCACGCCTTCCGGAACCCCACCTATTCCCATCAGCAAATCAACACTCGTATTCGGATCAACCGCCATCAACGCCCCGTTGATATCGCCATCCGGGCGCAGGAGCGCACGTGCACCGGCCGCACGAATTTCCTCAATCAGGTGAGCATGTCGTGGTCGCTCCAACACAAAGACAACAATATCTTCGATCGGTTTGTCCTTGATGCGCGCGACAAGCGCAATCGTCCAACCTGCAGGCGCATCAAGGCATTCAGGCACCAACGATTCTGCAACCACTCGTTCGACGACGATCTTCTCCATATAAACGCCCTGATGCGGAGACCACATCGTCCCACGTGGCGCGATACCGGCAACCGAAATTGCATAGGGTTTTGCACCAGCGACCAGCCCGGCGCCATCGACGGGGTTTACAACCACATCCACCTGCGGTCCGCGACCGGTACCAACCTTCATACCACTATCGAGCCGCGAATGTTCGTGGAGGCGACCTTCTTCTCCGACAACAATTAAGCCATCGATATTGAGATGGTTCAGAATTTCGACCATTGCTTCTGTGGCAGCATCGTTGGCGCTATCGCGATCACCACGGCCAAGCCAGCGGCCGGCAGCAAGCGCTGCCGCCTCTGTCACTCGCACAAGGTCTAGGCCAATGTTATGCGATGGATTTCTACTCGTGGTCATTTATTTATCGACAGCGTCCAAAAACCCCGCGTCCTCCCAAGCTACCATGCCGCCCTTTAAAAAGTAGACTTTCTCGCGGCAATGTCCGGTTGCATATTGTGCCGCGCGGGAACCCCGCCGCCCACTCCGACAGACGAAGACAACTTCGCAATCAGGGGGCAATTGATTTTCATCACCGAGCAAATTTAGCAAAGGCAGCAGCTCTGCTTCCGGGATGTGACCTTTCTCAAATTCGCGCGGCTCGCGCACATCGATCACGCGCACCGGGTTCCCGTCTTTAATCTTCTTGCGCAGATCGTGCGGAGAGATCAGGTTTACTTTGGTGGATGGCGCCTCCGTACGCAGCACAATCTCACTAGGCATAATCCGCTTGGGCAGGTTCTGACATTCCTTCCAAGCGCGCACCTCACACTCATAGATGCAAATCGCCGGGTCGAGCTTACGATAGAACAAATGCGAGAGCGCACCTGTGTCGCGGTCGAGGATATGATCCGCTCCTATGAGAGAGTCGAATCCTGAGAGTCGCATACTCTCTTTCACTTCGTCGTTGACTCCCACAAAAAAGACATCGCCGCTCATACGACGATAGAGTCGCACGACGGATTCCAGCATGCGGATGCCGCTCACGTCGCAATGATCGACGCTATGCATCCGCAACATCAAATAGCGCTGGTTGGAGTTCTGTTCCAGGTTGGCACGGATAACATCTTCCACATATTGTGCAGCGCCAAAGTAGAGTACGCCGTTGATCTGGATAACGGAAAGTTGAGGACAAGCCGGCTTGTCTGGACGGTGGATGAAGTGACGAAAATTGTCGTCGGGCAGCACGGTTTGCACGACTGGCGTGGACGTTTTGACAATGAAGCGTCCGAAAGAAATCAACACGCCCGCTAGCACTGCGAATTCCAATTCGAGCAAGAGCGTGCCCAGAAACGTTCCTATCATGATCAGGCTATCGCCCCGCGATGTGCGCCAGATACGTCTGATCTCCTTTCGGTCCACCATGCCATAGGCGGTCACCAAAAGCACGCCAGCGAGCGCGGCCCGTGGCAGGTAGGCTGCCAGCGGCGCGAACAGCAACATGGCGAGCAGTACCCACAGTCCGGAGAACACGCTTGCAAGTGGCGACCGCGCACCGGCACTGTAGTTAACCGCCGAGCGCGTGAACGAGCCCGAACCAGTATAGCCGGAGAACAGCCCGGAAGCGATGTTTGCCAACCCCTGCCCGGCAAATTCCTGATTGCTGTCCAATCGCTGACCTGTCTGTGCGGCGATAGAACGCGAGATTGACATTGCCTCAACCAATCCGATAGCAGCGATTGCCAGCGCGCCGGTGGACACCCGCCCCATCAGGCCGATGTCAAACAGCGGCAGATCGGCCAACGGCGGCAATGTACGCGGCAATTCCCCAAGCACAATAACTCCCTGATCCGAGAGGTTGAAAGCTGCGACTGCCCCAGAAGCTGCCAGCATGCCGATCAGCGCCGACGGCCAACGCGGTCGGAAGTGTTTCACAACTGCGATGATCACGATCGTACCAAGTCCAAGCATGAATGTGATCATGTGTGTTTCGGTCAGGTGCCCGAAGGTTTCTGCCACTCGTTCGGAGAACATGTGCGTTCGTGGAAGCTGGATGCGAAGCAAATGCTGAAGTTGGGTAAAGCTGATGAGTATACCCGCCCCGGCTGTGAAACCAATGATGACCGAATCTGATACAAAGTTGATTAGCACACCCAGTCGAGCGAGCCCCATCACAAGTTGGGTAAAACCAACCATCACAGCCATCAGACCGGCGGCCGCGATAAATTCCGGCGAACCGGGCTCTACTGTTGTGGCCAGGCTTGCAATCACCAATAGAGAGATGGCGTTGGTTGGGCCGGTGTGCAGATGAAAAGAGGAGCCCCAGAGCGCACCGACGATCGCCATCACAATCGCGCCATACAGCCCCACCTGCGGCGGCAACTCCGCTACGAGGGCATAGGCGATCGCCTGCGGCAACATTACGACCGCCACTGTCAGACCCGCGACGATATCGGGGCGCAGGTTTTCACGCTTATAGCCGCGCAGGATGTGAATAGGCCGCTCGAAGAAGCGCATCTCCTGGCGCAACCAGTAACCTAGATTGGACGCTACCGCTCCGGATTGCATGTTCATTCCCATATCAAGCCTTTCCGAAAACCGCTCGAAAAGCCGCGATGTTTTCGTCGATGGATTTCGGGCCACCGAAGATCGCACTCCCGGCGATCAGTACATCCGCACCCGCTGCTGCGATCTCGGCTGCGTTGCTCGTTTTAACACCGCCATCAACACCCAGCTCGGCAGTCGAGCCAAGACCATCGAGAGCGGCGCGCAATTGCTGGATTCGTGCGGTGCTGGCGGGGATATAAGCCTGCCCGCCAAAACCGGGATTGACCGACATCACAAGCACACGCTCTACCAATGGCAGGACTTCCTGCAGCAATTGGACGGGCGTTGCCGGATTGAGAGTGACTCCCGGCCGCACGCCAAGTTCTTTGATTTGCTCGATTGTCCTATGCAGATGTGGACAGGTCTCGACATGCACAGTGAGCATATCTGCGCCCGCGGCTACGAAGTCCGCGAGCAGGCGTTCGGGCTGCGAAATCATCAGATGAACATCCAACGGCACACCGGCGGCTGCCGTGATTGGTCGCAATGCTTCCACCACCAAAGGGCCGATAGTCAAATTTGGCACAAAGTGGCCGTCCATCACATCGATATGAATGATCTCTGCGCCGGCCTCGATCACAGCTTGCACCTGCTCGCCGAGTCTGGCGAAATCGGCACTGAGAATGGAGGGTGCGAGTCTGGGGGGGGAATACATGTTCAGCTGGCGAGTACTGGCATAACGATATCGTCAGGGGCTGGATACGGTTTTGCAAATGAAAAAGCTGCTGCGGAAGGTCCGTTCTCTCGTATCGTTTCCAGCGCGAACTTCGCAGATTCAATTGTAGGGATATGCTCTGCCGGCAGCCACCACAAAGCTAATGTTGGATAACTTAGCTTTTCAAACCACTTTTTCCTACTTTTATACAAGGATAGGTGATCGCCGGAATACGCATATTTCTTGAGAGTTTCGATCGATTCCCAGACCGACATATTGACGATAAGAAGCTCATCTTCGAAGACCCGGATCGAAGTTGCATCGCCCTCTTCTGATTGCAGGCGCCAGACAAAGCCGGGACTGAAATCCGCCAGTTCATTGACGTGGTCCAATTGCTCCACAAAGCCCTGCATTAGCGCATTATCAAGTGGTGCAATTGCTTTGGCGATGTTTATCTGCGCGAGGTGGTACTTCGTTGCCATTCGGATCTCGAAGCCTTTGTTGATTATTTGGCGATCCCTGGCCTTGAAAGAGGCTGCTTCATCCCCACTTTAATATCGGATACAAGACACATTGGAATTTACTAATCTCGCTGGCGTACTTGAACGCCAGCAGATCCTGCAATGGCGACTTCGCTCGCCATGTGTAAAAACAAACCATGCTCGACAATACCAGGCCGTTCGGCCAATGCTCGCGCAAGGGCGACAGCATCTTCGATACCATTTTCGAAATGGCAGCGAGCCAGATAATTGCCATTGTCGGTAACAGCTTTCGTGCCATCATCTTCTAGCCATAATTCTGCCCGCGAACAGACCGAGCCCAACCAGCGTACATGAGCATGCGCTTCGAATGGGACGATCTCCACCGGTAGCGGCCCCCGCCCCAGTCGAGAGACCAGCTTGCTTTCGTCAACGATCACAACAAAACGCGCTGCAGATGTAGCAACAATTTTTTCGCGAAGCAATGCACGCCCAAGGCCTTTGATGAGATTCAGTTCATCGTCGACTTCGTCTGCGCCATCAACGGCCAGATCGAGATTTGGCGTCTTTGTAAGGGTGGTCAGTGTGATGCCGAGTTCGCGGGCGCATTGTGCGGTGTGCTCGGAGGTGGGCACGCCACGAATGTCATCCAAGGCACCAGAGCGCAGACGCTCTCCGAGCAGATCGAGGAAATGGGCTATGGTCGAACCTGTTCCTAGCCCGAGCGCCATGCCGCTTTGCACATAGTCCAATGCTTTTTCCGCGGCAGCGCGTTTAGATTCGTCCATAGGTCAGGGCTGCGCAGGCAGCGCAAACAATATCACTCTGTTTAGCACCTGCAAGCATAGCACAAGCAATCTTCTCGGGAAATATTCTTACAGAAATTTAATGGTCCGCCACACGCAAATCTACACCGACTGCGTCCTCGAGAAGTTTGACAACATGCATCTCACCCTGCCCACCGCTGTATTGGACGCGGGCGCGTTGAAACGTTTGCTCGGCAAGCGCTCCCATTTGCAATGGGACTCCGAGTTCGCGGCCCAACGTGTTTAGCAAGGCCATGTCTTTACAACATAAGTCGAGTGTGAAGGAGGGGTCGTAGTCGCCCCGAAAGATGGAAGGTACATCATGTTCTACGACAAAGCTGTTGCCCACACTCGACTTGATGGCGTCCCAGAGTGTCTCTAGATCAATGCCTGCTCGCTTGCCGAGCAAGAGACCTTCTCCAATGGAGACGGCGTTGATAAACCAGAGCAGGTTCGTGATCAGCTTTGTCACGTTGCCCGCGCCGAGCGCACCCACGTAAATGGCGCGCCCCAATGGAATGAACACCGGCTTAGAACGGGCAAAGACTTCCTCATCCCCGCCAACGTAAATGGTGAGGCGGCCATCCCGCGCGCCGTCCACGGCGCCGGTCACAGGCGCATCCAGAACATGCGCGCCTCGTTCTGCAGCCAGATCGGCAAGACGTGCGACGAGTTGCCGTTCATTTGTAAACATATCGATCCAGATGGCATTTGCTTCCAATCCGGCTAGCACGCCGTCTTCTCCAAGCAGGGCTGCTTCCACCTGTGGCGGGCCGGGCAATGATGTGATGACCACATCCGCACCGGCCGCTAGATTGCGCGGGCTTTCTGCCCAGCCGGCGCCGCCCGCGATCAGCTCGGCAGCGGCCGATTGATTCAAATCGAAGACGCTCAAAGGAAAACCAGACGCTTGCAAATTACCCGCCATCGGATTGCCCATATTGCCCCATCCAAGAAATCCAATTTTCATTTCTGCGATCTCCTTGAAAGATGTCCGAATGCAACACCACAATGTGAGTTAATTTCGGCTGGGAGTCTACTCCCGCTGCAGGCCACTGCCAACTTGTCGCTGCTGTGCATTCGGGTATTATTTGATTTACACACTTATGACACTTCAACTTGCCGATATTGATCACGCATTAATCAACGGCGAACGCGGACCGGCAGCACAGTTTGCGATGAAGGTCATCGTACGCATGGCGGCCGTCTACAAAGCAACTGTTTTAATGGACATCAGCGCCGCGCATATCGATAGCACTGTATACATGGGCGCGGGAACGTTGGAATTTGCTGAACACTTGGCTGAACTCGGCGCGCAGGTGAGTGTGCCCACGACGCTTAATGTCAGTGGCGTGGACGAACACGGCTGGCAAGACTGGTCTGTACCGCCAGACTGGGCACACAAAGCACAACGCCAAATGCAGGCTTATGCGAGCATGGGCACGATTCCCACATGGACATGTGCGCCCTACCAGACTGCACAGCGCCCGCAATTCGGGCAGCAGATTGCCTGGGGAGAGACGAACGCAATCGTGTTCGCCAATTCGGTCATCGGTGCACGCACCCAACGATATCCTGATCTACTCGATATTTGCGTCGCCATCACCGGACGGGTACCCGCTGTTGGTTTGCATCTCATGGAGAACCGCGCAGGGAATCTATTATTGCGCTTGGTAGATATTCCTGCTTCACTTATGGAAGACGATTCCTTCTTCCCGGTATTCGGTCATCTGATGGGCAAAGTCGCTCAGAAGGATATCCCTGTTATTGAGGGACTGGAGATAGAACCGGAGGAGGACCAACTGAAAGCGCTGGGCGCTGCGGCTGCTTCGTCTGGTGGCGTGGCCTTGTTTCACGCAGTGGGGATCACACCCGAAGCCCCCACCAGAGCGGCCGCGTTTCAGGACCGTGAGCCGGAGCGAATCATTGATGTGACCCTGGAGGATCTGCGTGCTGCTCGACGGGAACTCACCACCGCCGCGGGTGAGATGCTCGACATGGTCGTACTCGGCAGCCCGCATTTCTCACTGGCCGAATTCCAGCGCCTGGCCCCACTACTCGAGGGTCGCAGCTGCGACCAGCGCCTGCAGTTCCTTGTGACTTCGCGTCGGGCGATGGCTGCACTAGCGAAGAAAGCCGGGCTTTTGCGAGCGCTGGAAGACTTTGGCGGCAAAGTCACGGTAGACACATGCATCCTCACGACGCCAATGTTGCCTGAGAGCATAAAAACCCTGATGACGAATTCTGCGAAGTACGCATATTACTCGCCAGGCTTGCTTAACACGAACGTCGTCTTCGGCAGTCTGGAAGATTGTGTGAACTCCGCTATCGCCGGCCGCGTTGTGCGTAACGAATCAATATGGCTGGACAAGCAAACCGGATGAAAATACAGGGTGCGCCCATCATAGCGGGGTCCGCCGAAGGGGAAGCGCTGGTCAGCAGCGAACCGCTCAGTTTCTGGGGCGGCTATGATCAATTTACTGGGGAAATCATTGACCGCCGCCATCCACTGTCTGGTGTGATTGCCGCTGGCAAGGTACTGGCGCTCCCATTCAGTCGCGGCTCAAGCGCGGCTACCGCAGTGCTACTAGAATCGATCCGCGCCGAAACAGCACCGGCCGCCATTCTCACCTCCGGAACAGATCCGTATTTTTCATTGGCGGCGATTGTGGCGGATGAGATGTACGGCAAAACGATTCCAATCCTTGCACTCAGCGCGGAGACGTTCGCCCAGATTCAAACTGGTCAGTGGATTCGAGTGCAGCCGGATGGCACACTCACCATCAGTCCACCATCGTCAGACCGCCGTTGATACTGAGCACCTGACCGGTAATGTAACGGGCAGCATCGGAAGCCAGGAAGACCACAGCGGGAGCGATCTCCTCCGGCAGGCCGACTCGTCTACCGAGCGGCACAGATCGTTCAATTGCACCCATCACCTTCTGCCCAAACTCGGTCTCGACAATTGCATCATAGAGCGCTGTTTTGGTGATCCCTGGAGAGACTACATTTACCCGGATATTATCGCGCGCATACTCGCGGGCGATGGTCTTTGAAAACGCGATCACGCCTGCTTTGCAACCAGCATAGATCGACTCACCCATGCTGCCGGCGCGCCCGGCATCCGAGCCCAGATTGACGATGACACCCCCACCTTGCGCAACCATATGGGGCAGGACGATATAGCAGGTGTTCAGGACTCCCTTGAAATTGATCGAAATGATCTTATCCCAATAATCCGGTGTGGTTTCCAGGAAAGGAATAAAACGATCATAACCGGCATTATTTACGAGTACATCTATGCGCCCGAATTGCGCGAGCGCAGTTTCGCAAAGAGTTTGCACTGTTTCAAGGTCTGCGACATCCGCCCGTTCGGCAATTATCTTGCCGCTATTGCCTCCGTCCAGCTCTGCGGCGGTGGCCTGCGCTTCGTCCAGCAGCAGATCGCCGATGAGCACATTGGCGCCCACGTGGGCGAACTCGGCAGCAATGGCGCTTCCAATTCCGCGCGCACCTCCGGTGAGCAGGACGCTCTTCCCTGCCAGTGACATTTCATCCATAAAGGCCAATCCTTTCCTGTTCGCGGGTCTCGAAGTGCCTAGCACTTTGGATAAGTACAAGGCACCTTAACATTGGTGGCTCGACGGCTTTAAGTTGACGAATGCCGCGATGGAAATTCCGGCGGACGCTTCTCACGCAGGCCCTCGACGCCAGCCATCATATCTTTCGAGAAGAAGCCGAGCATTTCGAGTGCAGCGGAATGGTCGAAGATGGGCGCAGCCTGCAACAACCACTGATTGAGGGCCCGCTTGGTGAAACGTAGCGCATCACGCGGACCATGCGCCAGATTAGTCGCGACAGCTTGCGCGCGTTCGAGCAGTTCTTCATCCGGCACAGCCAGACTCACCAGGCCTATGCGCTCGGCCTCGCGGCCGCTGACAAAATCGCCCGTCATTAGATAATATTTGGCCTTCGCCATCCCGCAAAGGAGCGGCCAGATAATGGCGGCATGGTCTCCCGCCGCTACGCCCATACGAACATGTCCATCGGCAAGGCGCGCATTTTCCGCCGCGATGCTCACATCCGAGAGCAACGCCACAACCAAACCTGCGCCGACTGCCGGCCCATTTATGGCCGAGACAATGGGGGTCTGACAACGCAACATGTTGTAAACGAGATCACGCGCTTCATCCAGTATCCGCACGATTTCATCGTAGTCCCGATGGGCATTCGCCACCATGTCCAGGTCACCCCCGGCGGAGAACGCCCGCCCTGCCCCGGTAACGACTACAACCCGCACCGCATCATCGCGAGTGATTGTGTCCCAGACGTTGACGAGTTCTGTGTGCATACGCCGGTCGGTAGCGTTAAGTACATCCGGGCGGTTGAGTGTCATCCAAAGAATACCGTCGTCGCGCTGCTCGAAAAGGATGTTTTGATAATCTGCGTATTCCATGGGTTTCTCCAATGGAGGCTGGGGTTGCACTGGTGCCCGACGAGTCTAGCAGCGAAGCTGGTATTGTTCGGTCGAAGGTTGCCAGACAGTTGCGGGACCCATCACTTGTGATCACGGCCGGCGTGTACTAGGATTGCGAGTAACATCCCAAGGAGAAAAAACCATGGATCTGACCATATCTTCCTTCCCGAACAATAGCCCCATCCCCGGCGATTTCGCATTTTGCGTCCCGGCTGATGAAGGACATGTTCAGCTTGCAGCAAATAAGAATCCGCACTTGAAGTGGAGTAATCCTCCGGAGGGAACGAAATCCTTTGCCGTCATATGTGTTGACCCCGATGTCCCTTCCGTGGGCGACGATGTTAACCAGGAAGGCAAATCCGTTCCGACCGATCTTCCACGTGTCGACTTCTATCATTGGGTACTCGTCGACGTTCCAGCGAATGTGACCGAAATCGCAGCTGGTGCCGTCTCAGACGGCGTGACTGCGCATGGAAAGTCACTCGGAAGCAGCGCTTATGGCGTCAATGGCAAGAACGATTACACTGCCTGGTTTGCCGGAGACGCGGACATGGGGGGCACCTACGGCGGTTATGACGGCCCGTGCCCGCCTTGGAATGACGAATTGCTCCATCATTACCATTTCCGCGTATATGCATTGGATGTGGAGTCACTGAGCTTATCCGGTGAGTTCGGTGGTGCAGAGGCGTTTGCCGCATTTGAAGGTCATACACTTGCTCAAGCTGAATGGGTCGGCACATACACTGTGAACCCGGCGGTGAGAAATTAGGTGGCAGAGTGCCTCGATTTGATAAAACCGAATACAAGTAAGGGATTGACCTTAACGCAATCCCATGTGGTACCTTCCCATCTATAGTAAACAGGTGCAGATCAGCAGAGACACTGCTGATATTCGGTTCATAGAGTCCATTGACTCGGAAGGGTCATAGAGACAGCCAGCGAAGGTACCTTAAAATAATACACGCGAGCAGAACGCGGGAATCTTACCTACTCATGAAATTGGCTGAACAGGTTTTTATAGAGGTAGCAAAGTGACAAAAGAGCGAATCGGTCGTTATGATATACAAAGAGAGCTTGGTCGTGGTGGCATGGCGACTGTCTTCCTCGCATTTGATCCGAGCTTTGCGCGCGAAGTGGCGATCAAAGTGCTGCCTCGCAATCTGCTCCACGATCCCCAATTCCACGCGCGCTTTGAACGCGAAGCGCGTACGATTGCGACACTCGAACATCCGTCCATTGTGCCCGTCTACGACTTTGGCGAGGATGACGACCAACCGTACCTCGTCATGCGCTACATGCACGGCGGATCGCTGACCGACCGGCTTAAAGGGAAACCGCTGTCAATTCCGGAAACGGTTCGCATCTTCAATCAGATAGCGGCCGCGCTCGATTTGGCCCATGCGAAAGGCCTCGTGCATCGCGATCTCAAACCGAGCAATATCCTGTTCGATCAAGCCGGCAACGCCTACGTTGCGGATTTTGGCATTGTCAAAATATCCGACGCCAGCATCCAGTACACTCAGGGCATCATCGGCACCCCGGCGTACATGAGTCCCGAGCAGGCTCGGGGCGATGAGCAGGTTGACCGGCGGAGCGATATCTATGCCCTCGGCACAATCCTGTTCGAGATGCTGACGGGCAAGCAGCCCTACCAATCGGATACGCCGATGGGACTGGCGCTTGCGCACGTGACCGAGCCAGTACCGCGTATTCTCGAACAGCGCGAGGACTTGCCGCCAGAGGCAGAAGCGATTATTGACCGCGCCATGGCCAAGGAGCCAGATAGCCGCTTCTCGACGGCGAGTGCACTTGCCGATGCGATCTCAAACATGGCGACGAGTGACAGTGCACCCGCGCCGGGGGGTGCTGCCAACGTGGTCGAACCGGCGCCACCCATGCCGGCGACGGTGGTGGAACCCGTTCCGACAGTTGCGCCGGCATCCGGGGTCGTCCCGGCACCGACGCACGAGCCGAAACGTGGCGGCATTCCGCGCTGGCTATTGGGATTGGGCTGCGGGCTTGTGTTGCTCATCGCCATTGTCGGGGGAATCGGTCTTCTCGGCGGTGGCGGCGTGCTGCTCCTCGCCGGTCTTGGCGCGTCAACGCCGACCCCCACACAGACGCCAGCCCCAACGCGCACGAGTGCACCCGCACCAACTTTTACGCCAATTCTGGCAACGGCGACAGCCGCGCCGGCTCCGACTATCGCAGTCGTACTTTCCTCCGAAGCACCCGAAGTAAGCGGCACTAGGATCACTGTGCTCAATGCGGGCACCCTAAATGTTTGCTATGTGTACATATCACCGAGTTCGGAAGATTCTTGGGGCACCGACCAACTGGGCAACGCAACCATCCCTTCGGGGGTAAGCGAAGCTTTCCCGGTCGAGCCGGGTGTGTCGTATGACCTTCGCGTAGATGAATGCAATGACCGCAACATCGCCGCGGAGTTTGGTGTTATGCTGGCAGACAACAAAAGTTTTCCATGGACGGTTGCCAATGAAATTGGCATTGCACAGGTAACTCTGTTCAATCAAGGAGAGGCGGCAGTGTGCTTCGTAAATTACAGCCAAACCACAGCCGACGCGTGGGGGCCAGACCGGTTGGCGACGAACTCCATCATTTCAACCGGCGGTCAGGTCACATTCGACATCCCCTCCGCGGGGACGTATGACTTCCGCGCCCAAGATTGCGATCGAAATGCGCTGAATGAAATTTTCGACCAGCAAATCGTCGCCGGTGACGATCTCTCTTGGGACATTGGGCCATAGGCGCGCGAATCTCGCTAGCATCCTCAAAATGACTTCATTCCAGGGCCGGCTGCGCTGAATAGGATCCCATCCAGAATAGGATGTAAAGGCAGACAGTCTTTTGCACTTGTAAGTTGAATTCAAGCTTGATAGCACCTATTTCGACGCAGCAAATCAACGTGAGGTGGACGATGGACTTCAGTGTTCAGTTATCGGCCTACTACCCAGACAAAAATTACGGTGGTGACCGCGTATACGCGGACATGCTTGAACAGGCAGTACTCGCCGATAAGCTCGGCTATGAATCTGTTGCACTCACCGAGCACCACCTTATCAATATTCTGATGATCCCCGCGCCGCTACAGTTCGCGGTCAAAATTGCTGGCGTTACAAAAAAAGTGAAAATCATGACCTGCGTGGTAGTGCTGCCACTTCACGATATGCGCGTTTTCGCGGGCGAACTGGTGTGCGCCGACATTTTCACCGAAGGCCGTCTATTGCTGGGCGTTGGTCGCGGCGCATTTCCGTTCGAGATGGCCCGACTCGGCGTGCCGATCGAGACCAGCCGTGAAAAGTTCGACGAATCACTCGACGTATTACAGACACTGCTATCTGAAGAAGAGGTCTCGTGGGATGGTGAATACTATAAATTTGAGCCACTGACCATCATGCCGCGCCCGGTCAAACCAATAAATTTAATGATGGCAGTGCTGTCGCCGGTAGCCATTTACCACGTAACCAAACGCGGATTTCATATTCAAACAACACCACTGGCGGGCAGCCATCAGCACATGCTCGATCAGGTTGATGCGTTTAATCGCGGCAAAGAGGAAATAGGTGACTCCGGAAAACACCTCACATTGTTTCTTTCACGCGTTACTTTTCTTGCGAAAAACGAAGCCGACCGGGATGCCAAAATACAACAGGCGCACGATTACTACGGACGGTTTGACAATGTATTTATCAATGGCCCCAGCATCGTCGAAAATGGGTTAATAAAAGCGTTGCCGCGCGAATGTTCAATAGAAGAAACCGCCGCCAATCTGACCATTTGCACAACGAGCGAGATGATCGATAAACTGGGCTCGTACGCGGAGGCTGGTGCCGACCGATTTATCATGAATGTCAATTTCGGCGCCAGTCAAGCGGATACGCTGGATAACATTCAGCGTTTCGCTGAGGAAGTGATGCCGCATTTCACCACCAAAGAAGAACCGGCAACGCAGACTGAATAGTTCATAATCAGTCGGAGAAAACAGTGAGTGCAGTTGATGTAGATTACGCCGTTGAAGGCGAGGGCCCGCCGCTTTACATGGTGCACGGCATCGGTTCGCGCAAGGTAGGTTGGAGTGGTTTGATTCCGCATTTAAAGGATCACTTCACCTGTGTAACTTATGATTTGCGCGGCCACGGAGAAAGCCCAATCCCATCCGTACCCTACTCGCTCGACGATCTTGTCGACGACCTCGAAACACTACGCGCCAAACTTGGCCACGAGAAGATTCATGTAATCGGACATTCGTTGGGTGGGATGATCGCTCCTGCATATGCGCGCGGGCATCCGGATCGTTGTCTATCGATAGGATTGTTGAGTACCGCAGCAGGCCGCACGGAAGACGACGGAGCAAAATTACGCGCGGTTATTATCGCGATGCATGAAAAAGGAATCGAAAAAGTACTTGAAACACTAGTTGAACGTTGGTATACGGACGAATTCATTACCACTCGGCCCTATGCGATCAAAAACCGGATAAAGCAGGTACTCGATACACCCGCCGATGTTTTTCTCGATGTATTTCGAATTTATGAAGAGACCGAAATGTCACCTTGGTAGCACGAAATTAAAAACCCTTGTCTCGTGTTAACCGGCGAATTTGACCGGGGCTGCAATCCGCGCCTCAATCGGTTTATCCACAATGAGTTACCAAATTCCGAGCTTTTCATTCTCGACAATTTAAAACACTCGATTTTGATCGAAGCACCGGAACGCATCGCACGACACGTTCGAATTTTTTTACTATCGAGATCACACTAGCGCAGCAGCCTATTCCTCTACCCCATTAAAAGCATCGCTACAATTTGTCAACTTACATGCTCGCTCCTTTCTGCTTGCGCTCCTAAGTCGATTATTTTCGGGTATCTGGTTGTGGCCAGATCCATATGCACAAATCAAAGTCGAATTAGAATTCTCAATTGCTATTTACTAAGTATTTTCCAACGGAATCTCTAAGCCGACTCGGCAGAAAGCCGCTCAGTTTAGCAACTGCGTTATTGGCTGTAGGAACAATTATTTATTCTGTGTACCAACGCGCGTTTGGAAATATCTACATTGAGAGGCTGAATTACGTTGACGGCACGACTCTGATCATGGTGGGCATCCTTCTGCTGCGGGCTGTCATGAAGCTGAAAGACGACAGTGATTTACAAACGGTCTCGACAGCTTTGATTGGTGCACTATCCTTTATCTTTATCTATGAAGCCATCTACAAATGGTCGTTCTTTTTTTATCCGTGGCGGATGCCGGCAGAAGATTTACGTGAATTTGTTATCCAGGTGGCGATCGGCCTTGTGGTCCTCGCTGGTTTTACAGGCGGGAAGTTTAGGTTCAACAGAGCGAGCAAGATTGCATCCGTCGCTTTCGTGATCGGCTGGATAATCTGGCTATTGGTCGGGTTTCCGCAGTTGTGGGATGGCAAGAACATCCACACTGCAATTTTGAATATTCCGTTCACAAAGGACATGATCTATAGCTTGAACCGGGTGACGAAAATGTCGCTATTTCTGGTTTACTATTTCATATACAAGTAATTCGATGTTGACGTCGAGAAGCTAATTATTATCGCGCCTGATGCGACTCTCGACGTCTGCAGAATGCGGCGATTCGAAATTCGCCAGGTTAAATATTGTGACTCTTCTGCAACTACATAATTCTGCTGCGCGGCGTTTATTGCAAAAGGAGTTCAGTGCGCACAAATCTCTCTAAGGAACGAGAATTAAATAATTTGGGCAGTTGGTTCACAACGGATGCAAGCAGTGATATTCTCTTGGCTTCATCAGAACACTAGCCAGGAGGCCATGATGAAACCCTATGCGCCCGAACATGAAGAAATGATGCGCCGCTTTTACAACAGCTTGAACGAGAAAGATGGGCGTCGCTTTGCTGGTTTCGAAGCCTTGAGATTTGGACACGGCGGACGGAGTTACATTGCGCGGGTGTTGGGGTGCAGTCGCAACACGGTGAGCAAAGGCGCCCGCGAAGTCAGTGGCTTGCCCAAGGGCGAAGTGGAGCAGCGCATTCGGAAGCCAGGCGGCGGACGCAAACCGTACTACGTCACATGGGGGGCGCAACTTGCTGAGAAGTTCCTGGCAGTGTTGCGCGAGCACACAGCCGGTGACCCGATGGACGAGAGGGTGCGCTGGACGAACCTGACCCCGGGCGAGATTGTTGCAGCGTTGCGGGCCGAGCACGACATCGTGGTCAGCAAATATGTGGTGCGCAAGTTGCTGCAGAAGCACAACTATCGCCGCCGAAAAGCGCAAAAGAAACTCGGTTTGAAGGCCGAGATTGAAAACCGCAACGAGCAATTTGAGAACATCACGCGGCTCAAGACCGAATTCGAAGCGGCGGGCAATCCCATTGTCAGCATGGACAGCAAGAAAAAGGAATATCTGGGCAATTTCTACCGAGACGGACATTTGTACACCCTGGAAGAACTGCAAACTTATGACCATGATTTCAACAGCTATGCTGCTGGGGTCAGCATTCCTCACAGTCTCTACGACTTGCGTCTCAATGTCGGCTACATCCAACTCGGCGGCAGTCATGATACCAGTGAATTCGCTTGCGATAGCTTTCGCCATTGGTGGTACACATACGGCCACTACCACTATCCCAACGCCACTTCTATTCTCGTGCTTTGCGATGGCGGCGGGAGTAACAGTTCCCGCTACTACATCTTCAAGCAAGACTTGCAAGCACTGGCCGATGAAATCGGGGTCGAAATTCGCATTGCTCACTATCCACCCTATTGCTCGAAATACAACCCCAGCGAACACCGTTTCTTCCCGCATGTTACCCGCGCTTGCCAAGGCGTGATCTTCACCAGCCGCAAACTCGTCAAAGAACTGATGGAAAAAACCAGCACCAAGACCGGACTGAAAGCTTTTGTCCATGTTATTGACCAGGTCTACGAAACCGGTCGTAAAGTAGCCACAGATTTCAGGGACAACATGCGCATTATCTTTGATGATTTCTTGCCCCAATGGAATTACCGCGCTCTCCCATTTGCACAAGTTATTTAATTCTCATTCCTAAGCTTCCGAAGGATCTGCCAGTACCCGTCGACGACGGCGCTACTGCCCATATGGAAGGTTCGCTCTTGCCCGATCTCGACCTCTCGAGTACGGATGGTGCGACCATCAATCTGGCGGGCTTGGATAAGCGTTGGGTGATTTACATCTATCCGATGACGGGACGCCCCGACGTTTCCTTACCAGACGGATGGGATGGAATACCTGGTGCCCGAGGCTGCACTCCTCAGTCCTGTAGCTTTCGCGACCACTATGCAGATCTTATGGCGCTGCATACGGGCGTGTTCGGCTTGAGCGCCCAAACTAGCGAATATCAACGCGAAGCTAAGAATAGACTGCAGCTGCCCTTCCAGCTACTGAGCGACAGCTCCTTGCGGCTCAAAAGCGCAATGCAAATGCCAACGTTCACGGTGGCCGGAATGGAGCTATTTAAGCGACTGACCATAATTACGAAGGATGGACGAATTGAGAAGGTCTTCTATCCTGTCTTCCCGCCAGAGCAGAATGCTGATGAAGTCTTGGTGTGGCTGCGCAAGAACGTCCAACCCGGCGCTGCAGAGGACGCGCCGCAAGCGGCGCGCTCCTAAGCCTTGCCGCCAGACTCAGGAGTTAAGATACATAACACAATGGTACAGAACGTCTTTCTCGTTATTCTTTTCTGCGAAGCGATTTGTGCCGCCGTACTCTTATTGTCACTATTCATGCCTAAGAGGAGAATATGGCCACCTCCGAGTCGAGATAGCTGGCAATTTTATTTGGTATGGACAGCAATCATCGTGCCGTTTCTCGGGACAATTTGGCTTGCCTTTTTAGATTGGAATAATTTCATTCTTGGACATTGGAGCCGCTTTCTTGTCGGCGGTTTTTTAATGTCTGCTGGTTATGCAATTTACTTTTGGGCGAGACGCCATCTTGGCTGGAAGATGATGATGGGTCTTAAGGGGAAATTCATAGCTACAGGTATATATAAATATACGCGAAATCCAATTTACATTGGAGATATGGCACTCTATGCTGGCTTCGCGATATTTTGCAATTCGATTTTTATTTACAATGTTGCGGTGCTAGGGATGATATTGTTCTTCTTGACACCCTTAGTGGAAGAGCCATGGCTTCGAGAGCAATATGGAACACAATATGATTCTTATTTGACGAGCGTGCCCCGATTTATCCCACCATTCAAAGACTGGAAAGGGAAGAAGGTCTAACCAGACAAATCAATCCGGCCTGTTAATTCCGATGCCCTTCAATTGGAGCCGGTCCGATACAATCTTATGTGGCTGTTCAATCTACAATGCATCAAGAACAAAAAAACCCTGATGCATACGCATCAGGGTTTTCATTTTGAACTCGTTGGCTCGGGCTAGCCGATTACAACGACCTTGCTGGCCTGAAGACCTTTGGGGCCTTGTTCGACTGTGAACTCGACTTGCTGGCCTTCGTCCAAATTGCGGAAGCCATCGCCTTCAATCGCCGTGAAATGTACAAAGACATCCTCTGCACCTTCGCGACCGATAAAGCCGAAGCCTTTTCCGCCGTTGAACCATTTTACCGTGCCGGTGACACGCTCAGACATGGGGTTTGCCTCCTTGTGGCAATAAGAAAAGATTTTAGGCACCCGGTTCGTTCTATCGGAGCGGTCAAAACAAAACGGTTCACGGAATACACCATGAACCGTCGTCTTTCTCTTCCAACGTGAACTTACTGGTTTCCTGCAGACGTGAGGATAGCATGCAAGCGTGGAACCGTCAAGGACAATCTTGCAAATGAAACCATTTCTCGAGACTCTCGTTTTCACTATCCTCATACCTGGATCATTCGTAATCGTTCTACCCATCTTCATAGGGTTGGCTTCACGCAGCCAACCCTTCGCCGGATATAGCGCGGCGGGCCCGTTCCTGATTCTCGCAGGTGCGATGATCTATATTTGGGCGGCCACAGCATTCGTCCGAGAGGGAGAAGGAACACCATCCCCCACTGCGCCACCTTTGAAATTCGTCGCCCTCGGCCCTTATCGTTATGTTCGCAATCCAATCTATGTTGGAGAATTGATCGTGATAATTGGTATCGCAGCGATCTATGGCTCGGCGCTGGTTTTGTTTTACGCGAGCGGCCTATTTGCCATACTCTTTCTGTTTATAGTGGGGTATGAGGAACCAGATTTAATGCGCCGTTTTGGGAGCGCATACGAAGACTATGTCAGGGAAGTTGGGCGCTGGCTCCCCCTCCGTTATCTGCTACGTCGGAAATCTGAAAAAGAATAACTTCCCGTATGTCATTTCGACCAAAGGGAGAAATCTTTCACAAGGTTGATTGTGCAGTGAGTGGGGGTGCGGATTTCTCGCTATCGCTCGAAATGACAAATTTTAGGTGGGGGAAGTTAAATATTTACGGACCCTTAGTTAAATCAAACGCGCGGCACAATTGAGCCGCGCTTAGTAGAGGCTGCTTCTGGT
Organism: Anaerolineales bacterium; assembly: GCA_965248775.1. GTDB lineage: Bacteria > Chloroflexota > Anaerolineae > Anaerolineales > JBHHUI01 > JBHHUI01. Next base: position 5,469,390 of record OZ252150.1, on the reverse strand, counting down.
ATTACTTTGTTTCGTTTCCCACAGACTGAAGGCGATCGATAAATGTCTTTATACAATCAATCGCTGTGAGCAGCGCAATTGAACCTGCAAAAACTGCCAGTCCTCCGCTGCCGATGGCATACGCTCCGATAGCCAGCAGACCAAAGACCATGGCCACCCCAAAGCGTAACCCCAAACCGATAAATTGTCCGATGATAATTTGGGAGTCATGTGTTTGCATGGAGCGAATCCTAAACGCAGTAGCCAGCCAGGCATACCCGAATAACATGGGCAAATCGTCGAATTCACATGAGCAGAAGACGGATTCTTTCAATCATCCACAGAGGAAGGCTGGCGTTCAAGTCAGCCTGTAAGCCGCGTTCTGTACAGCGCACACTCGAGTTTACACCCAAAGGCTTCATCCTCGTGCGTGGCCGGTGACGATCATCTATCTGGGACGGACATTGCTGTCCGCCTCGAGCGGCCTACCCAGGACTCGGAAGCGACGAGCCGCCGCGTCGTCCCTGCTTGGCCTTGCTCCACGTGGGGGATACCTGGCCGGGACCATTACTGACCCCGCCGGTGCGCTCTTACCGCACCTTTTCACCCTCACTTCGAATGCAGAGCGCGAAATTTCTACTGCGAAATAAATTCCGCCTTCGTTACTCCACATTCCGCATTCGAAGCAATCTACTTCTCTGTGGCCCTTTTCCGTCGGTCACCCGACCCGGGAGTTACCCGGCACGTAGCTCTGCGGAGCGCGGACTTTCCTCGAACAGCAAAGCGCTGCCCGCGATCGCCCGGCTGGCTTGAACGCCACTGGCATCATACGGCCCGGCAAACCAAGCGTCAAGAGCTTGTTATTCTTGCCAACGCTTGATACGGTAGAATGGTGCACATCACTCCTGAGGGGGTACGTGTGAAGCCATTATGAAACGAAATTACATCTGGACGGCACTGCTCATTCTATTTACCCTTGTAGCGGCAGCCTGCAACCGCGAAGAGAGCAGCGAGGCGCAGGTCGATGACCAGGCTGTTGCAACGCAACCAGAAGTAGCCGCTCCCCCTACAGCAGAGCAAATCGCGGAGCCAACCTCCCCTCCCGAGGAAGCAGTAGAACAACCCGCCGAAGGCATTGGCGGTGGTGGCGAAGGACTCACGATCAGCCAACAGCATATGTTCATCGACCAGTTCAACCGCTGGCAAATCGTCGGTGAGGTGCGCAACGATTCAACGGACACGCTAACCAGTGTCGAATTGCTCCTGGACATACGCGGTGCAAACGACGCGAACCTCTTTACCGATGTCACGAGCCTGCTGGTTGCTAATGTTGCCCCCGGCACGTCGGCTCCCTTTGCGTACACCATCAATGATTCAGTTGTGACACCCGAGACTGCGATCGTGACAGTTACGAGTAGCGTACCAGCGGACATCACGCCTGTATCCCTCGACGTTACAAATACTCATCTCGCGACCGATGATTTTGGTGACTTCCATTGCACAGGCGAGATCGTCAACAACACTGGCACACCGGTAGATGTCGACGGTCTGGCTGCGGCAGTCATAGATTCGAGCGGCAATCTCGCAACGGCTGACTGGTTCTGGGCGGTCGCACAGCATCTCGAACCAGGTGCGAGCAGCCCGTTCCGGGTCTCGCCCATCGGTCCGGTCGCTGACCCTTCCGAATGCAGCATCTATGTCGATGCCCGCCAGTCCGAGAGCCTGATTGGCTTTGACGTGCAGGTACTTGGGAGTCGTTACTATCGCGATGTATTCGACACGGGGCATCTCGTTGGCGAGGTGCGCAACGACAGTGGGCAAACACTGTTCATCCAACTTGTCGCCGGCATGTATGCAGCCGATGGGCGTGTATTGGATGCAGATGTAACCAGTATCCCGCTTGCAGTCGGCCCAGCTGAAACAGCGGCTTTTGATTTCACCACCCTCTCAGCCACCAATTACACGCGCGCCTCTGCCGATGCCTTCGCGTCGGCCAAAGTGTCTGTTGATCCTTTTTGGACTTACGAAGCCTTTTCAGAGCAGTCCATACTGGTGATTGATAACTTCGCGGCATCAATTGATGGAGGCACTGTGCTGGTGACAGGGAGTGTGACAAACAACCAAAGTTTCCTGGCCGAGTTTATTGTTGTGGCAACCAAATTTCGCGATACCTCCGGCGTAATCGTTGCGCAAGGAAACACCAGTATATTTGAGCCAATCCCCCCCGGCTCCAGTGCGCCATTCGATATGCGTATCTATCTACCTCCCGATGTAGATGCCACCAGCCTCAGTCCCGAGATTGTGGCGAAAACAGATCTGCCGGAGTAATCCGGACTGTTCGGTGGTAGCGTAACAAATAGGCTCGTACGCCGCCGTCAGCTTTAACTCACCGTGCCCCGGGCGCCCAGCCGCATCCTTTCGCCGTTCCTCGTCGCGCTCTTTAGCCTGACACCGCTTACGGCTCTAATCCAGCAGCGCATGACCTGCTCGGATGATGGCATCTTTCACATCCATAAAGCTGTAGGATTGGAAGCGCTGCTGCAACTCGGACATTTCTTCCCACGCTGGTCGCCTCACATGGCGCATGGATTTGGTTATCCTCTTTACAATTTCTATGCCCCTCTGGCCTCGTATGTGATGGTTGGTTGGCACACCCTGGGATTGATCTATCCGCTGGCACTGCACGTCACACTTGGTCTTTCAATTCTGCTTGCGGGGTTGGCAATGTACGCACTCGTGCGCGAATGGTGGGGCGAGGCGCCCGCTATTGGCGCGGCTGTGCTCTACCTGAGCGCACCTTATCTCGCCTTCGATACGCTCTTTCGGGGTGCGCTCGCCGAGACCATGGCCTGGGTTTTTCCACCGCTGCTCTTGCTCGCCCTGGATCGCGCCCTGCGATACGCTTCCATCCGCTGGGGAGCGCTCGCGGCGCTGGCTTTCGGCGCACTGTTGTACACCCACAACACGACCGCACTCCTGATCGCCCCACTGGCGGCCGGCTTTGTGCTCATGTTGGGCGGGGAATTGAGATCCGGTCGCACCATCATTTTTGGTGCAGCCATCCTCCTTGGGGGACTGGCATTGGGCGCACGCTTTTGGCTGCCGGCGCTCGCCGAAAGCGAACTCGTCCAGACCGAGCGCCTGCTCGTGCCGCCGATTTTCACTTATTACACAAACTTCATTACACCACCCGAACTACTGGCGCTGCCTACAGCAACGAATACTGCGCTGATCAACCCCTCGCCTGAAAAGGCACTGGGACTTGTAACAGCCCTCGTGGCTACAATTGGACTGGTCTCCGCAGCCTGGGGTACTGAAAAACGTGTCCAAAAATTGTATTTTGGATTCGCACTCTTAGGCTACGGGTTTATGACATTGGAGCCCTCGCTGCCGCTCTGGGACATGCTCCCCCTTGTGCGCTTTGTGCAATTTCCCTGGCGCTTGCTCATGCCCGCGGCGCTCTGTGCAGCTATCCTTACCGGCGCGGCGATTGAATTTGTACTGCGGTCTGTTCGATCGGGCGATCTTCCCATGATTGTTGCGCGACGATCCTGGATTGCAGTCGCGTTGTTTGCAGTTGGAATTACGCTCGTGAATTTAAACTGGTGGTATCCGCGCTACTGCTCGCCCTTCGAAGATGCGAACGTGGCAAGCATGCTCGACTATGAGTACGCCACAGACACAGTGGGCACCTCGGCAAAAGCGGAGTTTCTGCCAACATCCGTCCTCAGATTGCCGGAAGATGACAGCCTTACAGAGGCATTGCAAGCCGGAGACGAACCAACGCGTTTGTCCAACGTACCTACCGACACGCAGACGACAATCAAAAATAATGATCCGTTGGATTTTCGCGCTGCGCTTGATCTGCCTACGGACGGCACTCTTGTTTACAAGCAGTTTCGTTATAAAGGTTGGTATGTCAGCGTGGATGGATTGGAATTGCCAACGCGCGCAACTGCTGAAACCGGACTGATCGAATTCGACGTTCCGGCAGGTCAGCATGCAATCCGCATCTGGTTCGGCACGACAACGCTGCGCACATTCGCAAATGCTATTTCATTCGTGGCCGTTCTTAGCATTGGGCTAGCCTTCTTATCCAGGCGCAGATTTCAGTACTCAGGGAGCAAGCAACTCTCATTCTTAGATGTCCGATCCGCTCTTTTTCAGTCCCTTATTCTTGCTATCCCGGTTATTCTTCTGCTCATCAAATTTTTCGTCATTGATCGTTCAGATAATATATTGCATCGCACAAGCTTCGGCGCAGAAGACACCGGGACCCCGCTGCAATTCCAAATGGAAAACGGCCTGGCAGTGCTCGGCTATGAAGTACGCCCGATTGTTGTTTCCAGCGGCGGCACATTTGATGCGCTACTATATCTGACGCCTTTTGAACAAATCGAGTCAATCTATCTGCCTAAGTTCGAACTGGTGGATTCCGACGGATATATCTGGAATGTAAGTCCGGATGAAGCTCTGCCCCCTCGCTGGCATCGCACACCGCCGGATACGCAATACTGGCCGGTGGATGAGTATGCGCAATTTGCACGGCATCAGATCATAGCGCCGGGAACACCCCCCGGGGATTACGAATTGTTTGGTATCTTGTTCGATCTGGGAACGTTGCAGCCCTTGCGCGTGCTGAATGAGTCAGGCGAACCCGTGGCAAGCCGCTTCTCATTGGGGATGGTCACCGTAGAACGTCCTGAAACGCCGCCGGTACTGGCTATGCTTGATCGCCAGTTTTCGCTGCAAGCACCGCTCAACGGCGACATGACCCTGGTTGGCTACAATGTGGACCGACAAACCACCGCCCCGGGTGAACAAATGCTATTGACATTTTTCATCCGGGCGGAAGCAGCTGCACCTGTGGGCGCTCCGCTGCAGCTGCTGCTTGGCGAAACAGATCTCGAAGTGGCGTTCGCGCCGACTCCAAATTACTCCACTGAGCATTGGCAGCGCGGCGACATCTGGCGTAGCCAAATCCTCGTTCGGTTACCAGCCAGCACTCCGGGTGGAGAGCACGACTGGACGCTCGGCTCAGTTGCTACTTCAACTAATTCCGTTGTCCTCATCTCGCTCGTTGTTGAGGAACCAGCGCGGGTGTTCACCCCTCCGCCAATTGGCAATTCCAGCGACCTGATATTCGACGGCACGATCAACCTTGCCGGCTTCAACCTCACACCCGAAACATTGACAGCCGGAGAGTCACTTGACGTTGAACTGGTGTGGAATCCATTGGATGAAATTGCTGCTGATCTGATCGTGTTCGTCCATGCAATCGCGCCGGATGGGACGCTGATCGCCCAGAGCGACGCTGCCCCGACGGGCTGGACACGCCCCACGCCCGGCTGGCTGCCCGGCGAGTACATTGTAGACAATCACAGTCTGCTATTCCCAGCAGATATTTCGCCAGGCGAATACAAAATTTATATCGGCCTTGCCGCTGCTGAAACGGGCCGGCGCAGCGAACCCGCGGGTTTCGGTGCGCTACCAGACGGGCGGGCGCTAATAAGCTCAATTCAAGTGAGTAATCCATGACTGCATCGAAGGCAATAACCAACATCTTCATCGACTCGCGCTACCGGCGATTGCGCGCCAGCTGGCGACTTGTACTCCAAATTCTTTTATTAATCTTGTTCTTGTTTCCAACAACCGGGGCGGCATATTTCGGTGCTGCTCTCTTGGTTCTCCCGGAATCGGGTGGGCTAACCGCGCTGGATAATCCAAATGCAATCATCGATGATCTGATTGATCACCCTATTGCCAGTGGCATCATCGCGGTTGCGACGTTCGTCGCTACAATTGCGAGTGTGTGGGCAGCGGGAAGATTTTTCGACCGGCGCAGGTTTGTTAACTTCGGACTGCACATTGACCGCAACTGGTGGATCGATCTCGGTTTCGGACTCGGGTTGGGCGCAGCCCTGATGGGATTCATCTTTACCTTCGAACTCGCCCTCGGTTGGATCACGATCACCGATACATTTCATAGCGAGACTACAGGATTGGGATTTCCAGTTGCGCTCACTTTCCGACTTTTGGCTTTTGTCTGTGTCGGGATTTACGAGGAAGTATTATTCCGAGGCTATCAGCTCAAAAACATGTCCGAAGGTTTGTTGGCTGTGCCAGCACTCGGGCCGCGCGGCGCTATCCTAGCAAGTCTGTTAATCTCTTCCGCCTTGTTTGGGCTGGCACATGCGGGAAATCCGAACGCCACTGCGATCAGCACCTTCAATCTCGTTCTGGCAGGATTCTTCCTCGCACTCGGTTATTTACTCACCGGGCGATTGGCAATTCCGATCGGCTTGCACATCACATGGAACTTTTTTCAGGGTAATGTTTTCGGCTTTCCGGTGAGTGGTTCGGCGGCAAACACGACCACCCTCATCGCCATTGAGCAAGGCGGAAATCCGCTGCTCACCGGCGGCGCATTCGGACCAGAGGCCGGTTTGATCGGGATTGTGGCATTGTTGCTTGGCAGTGTTCTGATTGTAGTGTGGACCCGCGCCCGTTACGGCCAGGCCAGAATTATGGAATCCTTGGCCGAACCGGAGTTGAGGAACGCGCTGCTATAATTTCGCCGCTGTGCGCTGCACTCCGTCATCGAAATTGATCCTGCCCACCGCCGTATTTTGCGGCGGTTTTTTGCTCTATTGGGCCACACTCGCACCTTCGGTCGTGTTCGGCGACCCTTCTGAATATACGCTGGTGCCGCATATCTGGGGCATCGTCCATCCACCGGGCTATGCGTTTATGACATTGCTCGTACGGTTTTGGCAGACCATTGTCCCCATCGGAACAATCGCGTACCGCACGAACCTACTCTCTGCCACGACCGCCGCCGGAATCGGTGTGGCCGTCTACCTTGCAGTCCAGTTACTCCTCTCCAATCTCCGATCTCTAATCTCCAATCACCAATTACAAATCTCAAGCATTCAATCATCAATATTCCCGGCGCTCCCCGCGCTGCTCGCCGCCACCGTCCTGCTCGTCTCGGCTGACTTCTGGCAACATGCAATTCACACGAATGCACATATAGTGACGACTGCTTTCGCGGCGGCCAGCCTGCTGGCGCTGCTTCGCTGGCGCACCACAGAGGACGATCGCTGGTTATTCGGATTTGGACTTTTGACCGGGCTGGGGGTCACGCAACATCCGCTGACGGTCTTCGGATTCCCAGCTTATACAGCATTTATTATTTCCGTTCGTCCACGCATTCTGAACGACTGGCGCACACTGGCAAAGCTGGTGCTGGCGGCATTGCTCGGCCTGACGCCGTGGCTGTATTTCCCCATCCGGGCTGCGCTGCAACCTGCACCCGCCTTCGGCCCTGCAGATATGAATACATTGGATGGTTTCCTGAATCTGGCGCTGGCGCGCGGGCTGCATGTGAATCTGTTTGCATTTGGATTCCAGGATCAGATTCATCGGCTGGTTGTGTTCTGGAGTTTGCTACGCCTGCAATTTGCACTGCCCGTCATTGGGCTAACGGGTGCCGGCCTGTACTCTCTCTGGCGACGAGATTGGCGGGCAGGAATGCTGCTCAGCTTGCACTTGCTTGTGAATCTCGGCTTCACAATGAACACCGTTCAGGATGTCATGGCATATATGATGATCCCATTTACGGTTTTGGCGCTTCTGGCAGGCGTGGGTGCGCGTCTCATGATTGAATATATTTCCCGAATTGGTGAGGCCATTCAAAACCAGAGCGTGAAGAATGCATTTCAGATCACGCTAATTCCTGCGATCCTTATCTGGCCTGTACTCACTTTCTTTCAGAACTTCACGATCGTTTCACTGCGCGATTATCGGGCAGCGGACGATTACGTCGATTCTGTTTTCGACTTTTTTGAGGGCAAAAATCAAAACGCCGTATTACTCTCCGATTGGGAGCACATGACCCCGCTCTGGTTTCGCCAGCACATCCATGGCGAGGCCCTCGAACCGAGTGATGTACTCCCGATCTATGTCGTGGGCAGTTCCCCCACTCTGTGGGTGGATAAGGTCTGGGAGAACATCGAAGTCGGCCCGATTTATCTGATTGAATACCGACCTGACATCGTGGAAGCTGGATTTCGCCTGCGATCCGAAGGGTCGTTTTATCGCGTGCTCGCCCCACCCGCCAAAGAACTACCGCTACTCGCCAATACAATCGATGAAAAAGCCGGTCCGATCGAATGGCTCGGCTACGAGGTCCAGGCCGAGAGTACGGTGCAGCCCGGCAGCCGCATTCCGGTTTTGCTGGCATTCAGAACGCTGGAGCCGGTCGACGACATCATTCAGCCATATGCCGTGCTCGGAGCCTATACACAACGCTGGACAACAGACAGCCATTGGTTAAGCCCTTGGTGGCAACCGGGTGAGATTATCGTCGAGCGCTGGGAGGTCGTTGTCCCATTGGACGCATCAGCCGGTGCGTACTCGCTTGCAATTGGACTAACCAACCTGATTAGCGGAGAAGACTTGCAATGGTCAGACACTGCGCCGCTGCGGGAGATCGCAGTCCTGAATGTCAGCGCCGCACCCTACCCAAACGCAGAACTGCTGGCGAATTTTGGTCAGCGTGTGGGGCTCGCGGGGGCGCGCGCATGGTCACTCGAATGGCAAGCAGAGGCGCCCTGGCCGGATCCACAACCCATCCAGCCCGGAGAGCAAGTAGAAATCCGCCTGGACTGGCAGGCACTCGCAACACCGGAAGACAGCCTGACGGTCTTCGTGCATCTGCTCGATCTCGCCAACGGCCTCTGGGCCTCCAAGGATTTCACACCACTGGGGGGCGCCTTCCCCACGCAGCTTTGGTTTCCCAAGTGGCTTCCGGAACAACAGGTGACCGATCCCTATCGCATCCGCGTGCCTGCAGAGATTCCGCCAGGAGATTATCTATTAGAAGTGGGCCTTTACGGCCTGCGTTCTATTATGCGGGTGTCAAACTACGATTCTGTCGGAAATCTTGCCGGGGATCGCTATGTACTGGGTGCTCTGCGCGTCGCTGGAGAATAGCCTTCACATCATAAAAGCACGATAAAACGCGCAAACCAATTTCTAACATTAACCCTTGTCAAAGATAGATTCGCCCGCTATAGTGTTGACCCACCGTATATTTGAACACGGTTTGTTCACGGGACGAGGGAGGAGTACATCATGTTTCGTCGTTTCCGGCAAGACGAACAGAAAAACAATAACGCCACGGCAGCCATAAATGGGTCAGCGGACACACGTAACGGCTCGCCGATTCAGAGCGTGCTCGGACCGGGCGCGAGCTTCAATGGTACGCTCAAAGTGCCACATGGCGCGCGCATTGACGGCACATTTGAAGGATCTCTGGAAGTGGCCGGACCGCTTGTCATTGGAGAATCGGCGCGAATCATTGCTGATATCTGGGCGGGCGCAGTTACCGTGGCTGGCACTGTCAAAGGCAACATCAAAGCTGAAAAAGTAGATATTCTGAGCAGCGGGCGCATTTATGGCGACCTACTCACCAACGTGATTTCCACTGAAGAAGGCGGTTTCCTCCGCGGCAAGGTGGAAATGACTGAGACCAAAGAAGAATTACCCACTGTGGAACAGGATGAAGAAGGGTAGCAAGAACCCCTTCGTCAAGAAGTAAACTGCCCGGAGGCAAAAATCTCCGGGCATTCTTTTTGATTATAATGTAAGTTGACACTTACGTAAGTATCTGCTAAAATTACAAACGTGGATGACGTACTCCGGGCAATTGCAGAACCTCGGCGGCGGGCGATCTTGGACCTCGTCCAGGATCAGGAAATGACCGCAGGCGCCATTGCCGAACATTTTGATGTTACACGCCCCGCTATTTCCCAGCACCTGAAAGTGCTCATCGAAGCCGGGCTTGTCACAGTCCGACCGGAGGGTACACGGCGCCTTTATCGCATACGCCCGGAGGGACTGAATGAAGTACGCGTCTTTCTGAATGGCTTCTGGGATCTGCGCTTAGAGATGCTTGAGGATGCGGCGGAAGCCGAAGAAGAACAAGCGAGGAATAAATGAAACCCAACGGAACACCCCAATACGAACGCGAAATTCATATCGGCGCCCGACCGGAAATCGTCTTCTCCTTCTTCACCGATCCAGAAAAGATGAAGCAATGGAAGGGTGTGGAGGCCGAGTTAGACCCCCAACCCGGAGGAATATATCGCGTGGTGGTGACCGAGAACAATACGGCACGCGGCGAGTTTGTGGAACTCGTACCCCACCGGCGCATTGTCTTCACCTGGGGTTGGGAAGAAGAAGAGAATCCGCTACGGCCCGGGACCAGTACTGTTGAAGTCACATTGGAGCCAAATGGGAGCGGAACCTTGTTACGTCTGCGCCACGACGGTCTCCCGGAAATCGCCATCGCCGGGCAAAGCGACGGTTGGGAACACTACCTTGACCGCTTGGCAACTGCAGCTGTGGGTACGAACCCTGGCCCCGATCCGTGGGCACAGGTAACTGAGGGATAAGCCATAACTAAAGGAGAATAAAAATGGCCAAGATTTGTTTTGTCACAGTACATGTAGACGACCTTGAAAAATCGAAGGATTTCTATGTGAACACGCTCGGTTTTGCAGAGCGGGATGTCCCTGCCGGACCTGGTGTAGCCCCACTTCAGGGTGAGGGTATCTCGCCCGTGCTTATCGAAGTGGAAAACGTCACCAGGCCCGACTATCCGAATTCCACCCAGGTCATATTCGGCGTAGAGACCGATAACATTCAAGCGACCTTTTCGGAGTACAAGTCGAAGGGTGTAGAGTTCTTCGAGGACGAACCAGCGCCGTTCCCGGTGGGCCAGATTGCCCGCTTCCGTGATCCAGCTGGCAATGTACTTGAACTGATCCAGTGGAGTTGAGTGGGTGAGAGTTCCATTTAGGTGCCTGGCACTTTTTCGAGTGCCAGGCACCTAAAATCTAGTTTGCTGCCTCCTCGACTACTTCACCAGCCTCCTCGGGCAATTCCGTCCCTGGCCCATATTCGTAGATGGCCTGCCAGGGCTGGTAATGCGTTCGGACAACGTCTTCGAACACCAATTCTTCATTGCGGGTAACAGTGCGCGTCACTGATACGTCGGCGCCCTGCGCCTCCCAATCCACCTGCTCGATCTCACCTGTTTCCAAATCCGGGTTTTCATCGTAAATGGGCGGCTCCGCATCGACAGTATTTTGCACCACTGGGCGATCTACGCGCACCTGGCGTCCATCATCGGCGCTGTAAAACTTGTAAGTGATAGAGCGATTATTTACACTGACATAGACCTCGATTAACAACCAAGCAGCGCGGTCGTTGGTGAAGCGGAAATCCGCCACCGGCGTGAAGATGGTGGCGTCGAGGCCCGGGCCAGGGCTGCTGGGACCTTGCTCGTAATACCCTACCCGGTACGCATGTGAATTGCGCTCGACGATCGGGTAGCCGCCATACCAGGCGGCGCGGAATGCAGTGGTGCTCACCTGGCAGATGCCGCCGCCCACGCCCTTGATGGTGCGGCCACCAAAAATAATCAATGCTTCCGAAAAACCTGTATCCAAACTGACATCGCCCAAAAATCCATTGAAAGAGAATTCGCCCTGCGGCGGCACGAGAACTCCGTGCATCGTCGCCCCACCTACCTGGATATTCGAAATACGTGTCTCACTCGAACCATAAAACGTTGTAGTCCTTGCAGAAACCAGGTCGATGATGCCCAGATCGGCCGCAGTAGTCTCGTTACCGATTTCGGGGTCGCTGAAATCAAATTGGAGTGCCGCCCGATGTTCGCCCGCGACGAGTTGCGAATTAATATTCTGGATGGTTTCTGCGACATTGAGCTGCCGACCAACAACTGCCGGTTGAATGACTTCCAGCTCCCGCTCATCGTCGTTGAAGATGAAGCGCGCGTTTTCAGGTGCTACGGAGAGCGGCGCAACGAGTGTTTCCAAGAAGCCAGAAAGCTGCACATCGTGTAACCCTACGGAGTAAGTGATCTCTCCGTCCTCCTGTTCAACGCGTCGGATCGCCAACATCTGCGCAAGCGCCTCCGGCTCGAAGACCCACGGCTCGGGATCGCTTTCGGCAGCCGCAGCAATGTAGAGTTCCAGCGGCGCGGACAAGATCCTGCGAGCGATCTCGGCCTGGACCGTGGCATCGAGTACATCCGGCCGATATTCTTCAATGACCAGTACCGTATCCACACTTTCCAATTCGGAGAAGGGATCGAGCAAATTGACAATGGTCGCTGGGACCTGCACCGTGCGTCCATATTCACCAGCCGTCACCTGCACGTCGAGACCGTCCACGATAATCTGGGCTTCCACCGGCGGACGATCGACCTCTGCAATGATCTGGCCCATGTACTGTTCGGCCAGTGCCGGACTAAAGGTGAGCACGGGCGAAACACTTTCGCCACGATACCAGGCCTGCCATTGATCGTTCAAATCCTGTAAGAGATCGCCGGAGCGCCCAAATGCAAAAGCGGTTTCAATCGTATTGGCAAGCTCAAACTGAACGCCAAGCTGGCCGGGGGTGACCACCCATTGATCTTCGCCATCGCGCAAGATGACACTTGATGTTTGCGGATAAGTGATGTGCTGGCTAAGCACATCTGCAGCCTGCGAGCGCGTTAGCCCACTCAGGTCCGCGCCCCAAACTTCCACACCGGGATAGATCGCATCTGCGAAAACCAGTTGACCCACACCGACAATGATACCGACACCATTAACGGCGACGATGCCAACAACCAATAGACCAAGAGTAAATTTCAATAAAGCGTTCATGGATTGGCTATCCTATCAAGGGAGAACTGCAGCCCAGCACGGGTAAATTATAGCAAGCGCAAGGGAACACCTGGCAGTCGGCCACCCTACATTCGTCAGGAAGTTCCGCCTCCCGCTTCGAGCCAGCGCGCTGCGAACTCCTCTAAGTAGAGGAACGCCAAATTAGGGTCATGGATGATGAGGATGTTCTCATCGTTGCGATCTTCGGCCGAATTGCTAAAATTGTAGGAACCAGTGATGACGATTTGGCTATCAATGATGATCACTTTGTGGTGCAATTTATACCGATTGCCGTCCTGTAAAACGTCAATCTCAGCATCTGTTAGCAGATTCCAGGATTGATTTGAGCCCGAAGCGATCTGCTGAGATTCATACAAGCCACGCACTGTAAGACCTGAATCCGCCTTTTCAATAAGCACCTGTGAAAAATCCTCGCGCGTAAAAGAGAAGGCCATGAAAAATATACTTTCCTCCGCAGCCTGCAATGCTGACACGACCCGGGCGGCAACGCCATCATCAGGAGAGAAATATTTTTCGACCAATATACCGTTGATAGTTAAACGCGGATTCGGTGTATCTTCTGCTGAACTCGGACCGAAGCGCTCATCCAAGAACATCTCCTCGAACTCATGCGTGTAATTCTCGGACAGACGTGTCGAGTCAATTCGTAGCAAATTATTGTTGTTGCGTTCCGTGCCGTTAAAGGTCAGATTCATCGAACCCGTGAAAACTGTTGCGTTATCAATTATCACAAACTTGTGATGCATCAAACCACTGCGCTGGTCGTCGATGACAGGCACATCGGCGGCGAGTAGTTGCTGGACGGGGTCACGGTCCAGATGGTCGCTATCCGTCACCACTCGGATGCGCACGCCCCGGGCTGCTGCTGTTATAAGTACATCCGCCATGGACTGCAGCCTAAGGTCATAGGCAGCCAGGTCTACCGATTGGCGCGCGCCCAAGATTGCATTCGCCAAAACCACGTCCGCACGATCTGACTGTCCAGTTTCCTCCGCAGCTGGTTGGGTAAAATAAACGGTATACCAGTCTGACCCGGAAACGGCTGTCTCTTCGACTGGCGGCGGGGTCAAGTCAATGAAGCCACGGTCGGTCGCCTCCTGAACCAGAATCGCCCCAATTACAAGGATGAACATCACCGTCAGGCCACCCACAGCCGTAGAGGTGCGCCGCGTTCTTAGGCAGCGACGTCTGCGTCTCCTCCGGCGGGTCATTGAGGCTTCCCTGCCGAATCGATACCGAAATTCGAGCGCAAACTTCCTAACCGCTCCGCCGTGTTCTGGAACGGAATCTTCTTTTTCTCTCCGTGCTCGGTGATCGTCAATGCATCCTCCGTAAGTGTCAGACGGCCAACTTCCGTCGCTCGGGTGCACAGGATGCCCTGGTTGAAGTGCGAGTCAGACGCAGTGCTGTAGTAATGACACATCCCGGCATATGCTGTCAAGTCGTACTCCGTGTCAGTGAAGCGGAACTGCGGCTGCCATTCGCCATTTTCCAGTCGCAGCAAATCTTTATCGCCACTGTTCTCCTGCAGCGGCCGCACGCGGTAACAGCCACTGACATCTGAACTCTCCCCCTCCGGCAGCGCGATGGGATTGCGCGCTGAATCGCCAAAGCCGACATCCACAAGATACCATCCATCCAATAAGACCTGCAGCGCCATGTGATCGAACTCGGGGCCAAATTGCTGCGTCCCTCCGTCGTAACCCCGGGCGGAGATGAGTTTTACATCAAATCCGAGTTCTCGCAGGAGCCAACCGAAGGCGCCATTCAACTCATAGCAGAATCCACCTCGCTTTTGCTGCACAATCTTGTCCACGAGTAGCGCCTCGTCCAATTCAATCGGATCGCCACGCAATACGGAGAAATTTTCAAACGGGACGTGCCACAATTGACGTTCTTGCAAATGAGCCAGATATTCCAGATCGGGATCAGTGCGTTCGTCTGCACCGATACGAGTCAGATATTTTTGTATGGTCGTCATCCGTTGGATTGTATTGAATTCAACGCCTACTGACAACGAGCAAGATGTACGAACGAGTTGTCAGTGGGCGAAAAGGGCGGCACGGTTTTACCCCTCCCCGAATCGGGGAGGGGGTTAGAGGGAGGGCTGAATTCCAGTTGATCCTTATTGGCCCGGTGGTATCATGTCCACGTGCTCCCCACAATCGGCAGAATTGGCCCATTTACTCTGTACACCTACACCGTTTTACTAGATATTGGCATTGTGGCTGCCTTTATATGGCTCTGGCAACGGGCGCGCCAACAGGGGCAAGACCCGCAGTTCATGTTCGATGCCGGACAGTGGGCGCTGGTCAGCGGAGTCATCGGTGCCCGCTTGGGCTTTGTCATTGCGAACTGGCAATATTATGGCCAGCACCTGGGCGAAGCAATTGCAGTCTGGACAGGTGGGCTGGCCGGAGCCGGGGCTATTGTAGGCGCTGTACTTGGACTGGTTATTTTTTGTACGCGCCGGAAAATTCCACTCAGCCCAACCTTCGATGCGCTGGCCTTACCGGCGTTGCTGGTTGCTGTCTTCGGCTGGGCCGGCTGTGCTGCAGCCGGCTGTGCTTCCGGCCTCGAAGTATCACCGGGCCAGGTACCATTTGCAGTGTATTGGCCTGATATGTATGGTATTTACGCCCTTCGTTGGCCGGTTCAAATTATTGGCATGTTGCTGAGTTTGTTCGGTCTTTTCGCGCTGGCTGGGTTCTCGGGCGTGCAGCAGCCTGCCGGACGAAGGGGTCTCCTCTCAATTGCAATCATTGTTCTCGGCGCCTTCTTCGTGGCCTGGATTCGCGGCGACGAGATGCCCACTTTCGGAACTTGGCGATTGGATGCGATCATCTATGGAGTTTTATTCTTGCTGACACTTGTCGTAGCGGCGGTGCAATGGGCCCTCGCCGATCCAGCGCGCACAGAAAAAGCTATCTCTGAGCCAAGCGTGCAATCCACCCAAGACTCGTAATCTACAATATCTGGCGCAAGATTGATGACCACCTCCCCACTCAATGCACTCACCATTGGCTTGGCCCAAATCGACACAAAGCTGGGCGATGTGCAGGCGAACCTCGAAAAACATCTGGACTATGTTCGGCAGGCCATAGCGCAAGGGGTAGATTTACTCTGCTTCCCCGAGCTTTCGCTTACTGGCTATGTGCTGCAAGACTTGGTTCCGCAGGTTGCCATACGCCCAACAGCGGATGATGAAATTTTCAAACCGCTGCTGGCGGCGAGTCGACAGTTGGACTTAATGGTAGGGTTTGTCAACGAAGACGCCCGCCACCGTTTCTATATTGGCAGCGCCTATCTATCACATGGCGAAGTTGTTCATGTACATCATAAGGTGTACTTGCCCACCTATGGCATGTTTGATGAAGGTCGTTTCTTCGCCTGGGGAGACGAAGTGCGCGCCTTCGACACTCGCTTTGGCCGTATCGGAATGCTCATCTGCGAAGATTTCTGGCACGCGAGTCCGCCCTATCTACTCTGGCTGGATGGTGCCGATCTGCTGATCTTTCAATCTGCCAGCCCGGGACGCGGTCTCGATAGAGGCGCACGTTTAGACTCTTCACGCTGGGTAGACCACGTTAACCAGGCCTACGCCAGCATCTTCACAAACTTTATCGCGCACACGAATCGGGCAGGCTTTGAAGACGGACTCAATTTTGGAGGCGGTTCCACTGTGTTCGACCCCAACGGCGAACTCGTTGTACGTGCGCCCGAATTTGACGAGGCGCTGATCGTTGTCACACTCGACCTTGGGCAACTCCACCGCACTCGCGCGCGTCTGCCGCTCTTGCGGGACGAACGCACCTCACTGCTCATGCGCGAGTTGACGCGCATCATGGGCGCGCCACCAGGATCATTTAGCAGCAGATGAAAATAGTCGCCGACAATTGATGATCTACTATGGAAATCGTTGACTTACAGCAGGCCATAGCAGCAGACCGCATCCGAGTCACGGATCATGCTGACGAAGAAGCGCGCTCTGATGGGCTACTGCTTGACGAGATTTTCGCAAGCGTGTCTCGAGGCGAAATCATCGAAGAATACACACCAGACGAACCATATCCGAGTTGTCTAGTGTTCGGGACAACACCGGAGGGAGCTCCGGTGCACTCTGTTTGGGCTTACAACGAACGCAATCATTGGGAAGTATTAATTACGACATATCGACCTGATCCGGACCGTTGGATCGATTGGAAAGAAAGGAGAACCTAGATGAACGCTTTTCATCGATGTCCGATGTGCGGTGGAGATCTGGTTCGCAAACAGGTTGAAAAACTTCTGCGCGGTGGCAATCACACAGTAGCAGTTCACGTTACGGCCGAGGTATGTACGCATTGTAGTGAACGCCTTTACTCATCGGATACCGTCCGTCGCTTCGAACAGATTAGAGAGAAACTTACAAGCAGCGACGTGGATGAGTTTGAATGGATCGGCCAGTCATTTCAAGCCGTGTAATGTATGTTATATGGTATTGGTCAGGGTAGCGGTCGGCGGTAAAGCAATGCACATCGACCGAAGTGGTAAACATCCAAAGGGAGATCTATGCACCCGACGGTTGCAATGAAAGACGAATCTGACAGCCTCGAAATCAACACCGAGCTTGCTCACAAGATTCTGACAAGATTTATCCATTCGGAGATCACACACGTCGGAATGCAGCGCGCCATCATCGGCCTCTCGGGTGGAATCGACTCTGCACTGTCCTGTTTTCTTGCAGCGCAGGCGCTCGGCCCGAAGAATGTGCTGGCCGTACGAATGCCCTATACGACATCCTCACCCGAGAGCCTGGAACATGCAGAACTCGTAATTGAAAAGACCGGCGTGCAGAATAAAACCATCGATATTAGCTCCATGGCTGATGCCTTGTTCGAGCATTTGCCGGAAGCAGATAATTTGCGGCGCGGAAATGTGATGGCACGCGCGCGCATGATCGTCCTATATGATCAGTCGGCTGACTTTGGTGGACTCGTGATCGGCACGAGCAACAAGACTGAAATTCTGCTTGGCTACTCCACCCAGTTCGGTGACGCAGCCTGCGCTCTCAATCCAATCGGCGATCTATACAAAGCACAGATTCGCCAACTTGCCCGGCACGTCGGTATCCCTGAGCCTATCATCGCCAAACCGCCCTCGGCCGACCTTTGGGCTGGCCAGACGGATGAAGACGAACTTGGGTTTAGCTATGCAGATGTCGATAAGTTGCTTTTCTTGCTTGTCGATAAACGCTACCGGCCGGAAGAAGCGGTTGCCGCTGGCTTCAAGCACGAGTTCGTAGATGAAGTTCTCCGTCGCGTGCAACGCCACCACTACAAGCGAGTTATGCCACCCATTGCGAAATTGGGCTATCGCACTGTCGGTTACGATTTCCTTTATTTGCGCGATTGGGGAACTTGAGCGTGAGGCGTGGAGCGTGAAGCGGATGGGAAGAATTCTATCTTCGCTTCACGCTCCACGAATAACGCTCCACGAAATTCCCAAGGTATAATCCCGCTCCGTGACTGAACGGCTCCGCTCGTTTACACAAGGTTTAACCCGTACCCGCCAGCAGGTCTTTGGCCGCCTCGTCAATGCCATTGGCGCCGGCGAAATCGATGGTGATACCTGGGACGAACTTGAGGGCACCCTGATCCAGGCGGATGTGGGCGTCTCAGCAGCCTTGTCTCTGGTGGAAAGTATGCGCGAATATGTGCGCGACTCCGGCGTCACAAAAATGGACGCCTTGCAATCGCATCTTCGCGCAGAGCTCCGCGCCCTTTTGGTCGATCCGCCGGTCTTCACCCTGAGCGGGGCCCCGACCGTCATCCTGATGGTAGGGGTCAACGGCTCTGGTAAAACGACAACGTGCGGCAAGCTGGCGCACTGGCTACAGACAGAACAAGGCGCAAAACCGCTGCTGGCCGCCTGTGACACCTTCCGGGCCGCTGCCGTTGAGCAGTTGCAAATCTGGGGGGAGCGCGCCGAGGTGCCTGTAATTGCAGGTGCAGCAAACGCCGATCCCGGGGCTGTGCTCTTCGATGCTGTGAGCGCAGCCCAGGCTCGCGGCGCGAACGTCGTCATCGCCGACACGGCGGGTCGCCTGCATACCCGTTTCAACCTGATGGAAGAGCTGCAAAAAGTCCGACGTGTTGCCTCGAAGGCCACCCCGGGTGCGCCCCAGCATGTCTTGCTCGTTCTGGACGCAATCACGGGTCAGAATGCAATGGCGCAGGCGCGCGCATTCAAGGAGAAGTCGGGCGTGACGGGAATCATCGTCACAAAGTTGGACAGTTCAGCCCGTGGTGGTATGGTATTCGCCATCCGCCAGGAACTTGATCTGCCTGTCATGTTCGTCGGATTGGGAGAACAAACAGAAGACCTTCAACCATTTGATCCGGACAATTTTGTCGCAGGATTGTTTGAGACTTAATAGTGGGCATTAGAGATTCGAGGACCGTTCATTTACTGGTCAACATCTCTTCCCGCAACCTTCAACGGAGTTAAACGAAATGCAGGACCTCATTGCACGTCTTAACCAGAGCAACGAAACCATCCAAACGTTACTGGAGCGTCTTTGACTTAGGTCAAAAGAAATTCCAGCTCGCCAACTACGAAAAACAATCTTCGGAACCCGACTTCTGGAATGATTCAGATGCCGCTCAGACAATCATGCGTACGGCCAGCACGTTGCGGGAGGAAATCGACGCATGGCAGGGAATCTCCCAACGCATCACAGACGCGCTCGAGCTGGCACAGCTTGATGATGAGAGTCTTCAATCCGAACTGAAAACCGAACTCGAACAAATAGAAGCTACTGTTTCTCGATTGGACTTTGAGGCAATCCTCTCAGGCGAACACGATCAGAACAACGCAATCTTTTCCTTGCACGCAGGCGCCGGTGGGGTTGATGCACAGGACTTCGCCGAGATGCTGCTGCGTATGTATTTGCGATGGAACGAACGCCGAGGGTATAGCGTAGATATCCTCGACCGTTCGGACAGCGAGGTGGCGGGAGTTAAAAGCGCCACACTACTCGTGAATGGGCGTTATGCCTATGGCTATCTCAAAGCCGAGCGCGGTGTACATCGACTTGTGCGGTTATCTCCCTTTGACTCGGCCAATCGTAGGCATACTTCATTCGTGCTAGCCGAAGTGCATCCCGAAATTGAAGACACCAGCGAGGTCGAGATCAACACAAGCGATCTGCAGATTGACACCTTTCGCGCCTCCTCTGCTGGAGGCCAGCATGTGCAGAAGAATGAGACCGCCATCCGAATTACGCATCTGCCGAGCGGTATTGTCGTGCAATGCCAGAACGAACGCTCGCAAGCGCAGAATCGCGAAAACGCCATGAAAGTTTTACGGTCTCGGCTTTACGAAATACAAATCGCCGAACGTCAGCAAAAAATCGACGAACTGCGCGGGGATTACGTTAAGGCCGAATGGGGCAGCCAGATTCGCTCCTATGTGCTCCACCCTTACCAAATGGTAAAGGATCACCGCACCAACCTCGAGAACAACAATACATCCGCTGTCCTGGACGGCGATCTCGATAGATTCATGGAAGCATATTTGCGCGCGAACATCTGATCAACTATAGCCTTGAAATGCAGAGCAGACACAAATTTTATAAGAGGGAGGATTCCGCATGACCCGCAAACTAAATCGAAATTCTCAGAGCAGTGGGAAGCCCTGGCGAGCGCCGCAGGAAGTCGCATTTCGAAAACGCAGAGGCGGCATGAAAAGACGTGCCGCGCGTGCGTGCGAAATCCCGTTCGCGTCCAGCTCGGGTCAAGCGCGGTTCGATTAAGCGCACCATCTCTCGCTCGCCGCGCACCCCTGTCCGACGTGCTGTCCGCAAGCGCGCGGCTATAAAGAAACCTGTACGACGCGGCCCGGTGATTAAACGGAGTGCGCCCCCCAAAGGCACCCCGGTGCGGAAGCCGAAACCACGCCCACGCCCGGCGACTCGGCCAGTTTCAAAACCACCCGTCCGGCAACAAGTGGTCAAGCCCAAGCCAAGTATCCGGCGCGCCCATCCCAAACCCGGCAGCGTGCGTGGCGCGATCAAGCGGCGTCCTCCCCGCCAAAAGCCGGTTTCCCGACGACCGTCGGGCTTGAGTGGAGCTGGAACGGCAGTTGTAGCCGGTGCCGCAGGCGCCGCAATCGCGGCTTCCATCGCAGCAATCTCACAATCCACGACCTCGCTCGAATCGCGTGCCACGCTGGCCGATGCACAGGCGGATGTAAACCGCCTAAACGAGTTGATCGGTTCGCTGCCGGATTTACTCGAAGATATCCGCGACCGGGGCTATGAATTTGGCAAGGATTTGGAACAGCGTATCAACAAAATTTATTCAGATTGGGAGGCAGCATTGCCGCGTGTGGATGATGAGATTTACCGTCAGTCGGTGAATTTATCGGAAGGGCTGACACCTTTGCAGGATGCGGTATATAGGCTCTCCGGTGCAAGCGCTGCGTCGCAGGTCTCGTCCGTCGAAAGACAGATTCGCCAAATGGAATCGCGAGCGCGCTCCGCCGAGGATGTAGTCGAAAGCCTTTTTAGTTCGATCTCCACAGAGGCGTATGCCCTACAGTCAGAGTTGAATCGTATTGACGCAATCCTGGATCGATTTGAGGAGGCTGCCTTTGAGCATGCGGAAGAAGAATCGCCGGTCGCTGCTGTCAAAGCCAAGTACGATGTGGACGGCAAAGACGACCCTGAAGGGTTTCTCTTCCTTACGGATAAGCGTCTGCTCTTCGAGCAGAAGGAAGAAATAGTCACCAAGAAAATACTGTTCATTCCCACAGAGAAAGAACTTGTACAGGAAGTGTTGGTGGAGGTTGACGAAGACGACATCGAGTCGGTGAAAGCATTGAAGAAAGGGCTCGGCGGTCACGAAGACCATCTCGATTTTGCTTTCAAAGAGGGCGAAGTGAATCAGGCTCATTTCCACATTGACGGCCAGGACGCCGACACATGGCAGGGCTGGGTGTCTGATGTGATGAGCGGCAAGATCGAGGAAGATACTGCCGTAACAACCGGTATTTCGGTTGCCGATATTAGCGGACCGATTTCGCAAGCGGATATCGTCGCCTTGCAGGATGAAGTGAATGAGCTCCAGACCCGCGTGCAACTTGGCTTTGCCAAAGAAGCATTGGAAGAGATGGAGGTCAAAGTTGGCGGAATGGAGCGCCAACTTGCAGATGTACGCGCCAAAGGTTATGCATTTGAAAGCGACCTTGAAGAAGAGATGCGCGTACTGGTAGAACAATGGTCAGGCATTAAATCAAACCTGACAAGCGAAGTCGAAGCGCAATCAAATCAATTGAGGCAATTGATGTCTCGGGTGCTGGAGCGCACGGCCGAGATGATGTCGCAGGCCTCCAATCCCGAACGTGCGCGGCCGCATATCATGGAGGTGAAATCGCTGGCTTCGAGTACGGAAGCGCAGGCAGAAGCTGCTGAGGAGGCTTTGCTCAACCAATATGACGACTTCCAGGTGGAAGTGGATACCGTTACCGCACACTTGGATTGGATAGACTGGATGTTGGCCGCTCTCGCGTCCGCTGCATTCCGTCTCGGCCCAACCGAGGGCGGCGTGGCTGCAACCGAGGCAACCTGGTCTCGCACAAGTGGGCAACAGACCGGCATTCTATACCTGTCCGATCAGCGTTTGATTTTCGAAGAGCGCGAAGGTGATTTCAGTGTTTCTTTTGAAGCGCGCATCCAGCAGGTAGAGGACGTGGATGCGCTGAGCGAACAGGGGGAGTCAAACTCCGAAGAGCATTTGAAGGTTACGTTTGGACCCGAAGCTCCTTCCCGCAATGCTCTCTTTGTCCTGCATGGGCCAGAGGCCGAAGAATGGCAACAGATGATCGGGCGCGCACGCTCCGGCGATTATGCGAGCGACAGGGCCATCGAGGTCGACGCAGACGAACTGGAGCGACTCAACAATGCACCGACTTCATGCCCAGCCTGTGGTAGCGCGTACAGCGAGCAACTCATCAAGGGTCAACATGAGATCACCTGCCAGTTTTGCGGGACCATGACGCGCTTTTAACCCTACACTTCTGTAGCTCACAGGACAAAAAAAGAGCCGCCTCGATAATGAGGCGGCTCTTTTGCTGCTTAGAATGTCTTGAAATTCAATCCCCGGCTTCGGTCTCAGCGGCTTCGGTCGAATCGGAGCCTTCAGCGGCTTTGATTGGGGTCGGTTCCTTTTTCTGTGCGGCTGGTAGGCGAGCCCGGCGTTTGTAGGCAAGTCCTTCGGGACTCGTGCCCAGTACTTCGAGAACACTTTCGAGTTCCTGGCCTTCGTCCTTGGCGCGTTGCACGCTGTTCTTACCAAGAATGGCCAATATTTCTGGGTTAGAAAGATCGCCCACATCGAGCAGCTTCTCTACAAGCGCTTCGACTTCATCGGCGTGTTCGATCAAGAGTTTCTCCACTTGATCTTCAAGGTTGACCCACAACTTCTCGACACGCTCGTCTTTGAAACGCAGTTCCTTTACATCCCGCCATAACTCGAACACCGGCGGCCCGAAAAAGCCATAGATGGCCAGGTTACGGAACTGGCGACGTACATTGTTGTAATCACTGTAAGCACCGGTCCAGTACTCACCCATATAGACTTTGACGGCAACGTGACCTGCGAGTGAAACCATGATATCCGCGACGAGACGCTGCAGCGGTTCACCGAATATTTCGATCGTGTCCACCGGCAACACATAGCCCAACGCACCGCTCGAACGGCGAATAATGCTCACGCGCGAGATGCGCTGGTCGGGCATGATGTAGTGCTGGATGACTGCGTGTCCCGCTTCGTGATAGGCGATCTGCTGCTTTTGCAACGGATCCATATCCCGGATGGGATTGGCCATACCGACGAGTTGTTCCTGAATGGCCTGATCGATATCCTCTTGAATAACGTATTCACGCCGATCGAAGATCGCACGGCGCACGGAGTCCTTTGTGATCGCGGACATGATCTGCGCCGGCGTCGCCTTTGGTGTGTCAGCGACAATCGCATCGACATCGACGCTATCCGGGTCGTGGTTGATCTTGGAGAGATAGCCTTTAACGATCTCAGCGCGGCCTACGCGGTCCGGGCGTTCGACTTGAATTTGTTGATCGAAGCGACCGGGGCGTAGCAATGCCGGATCGAGCACGTCCGGTCGATTAGTGGAACCCATAAACAATACGTGCCAGTCACGGCGCGGGACCTCCCTGCCGAGAAATACGTGCAGGCGGGCTTTCAGCTTTTCACTGCGCGACTGATCTCCCATACCGTCCATCTCGTACAATAAGCGCGTCAGGGCGCCGTTCATCCCCATGCCGCCCATCCCCATGCCGCCGCCCATGCCCATCCCCTGGCCACCGCCCATGACTCCGGAGCGGCTCATTCCGACGGCATCAATTTCGTCGATATAGGCAATGCACGCACCGTATTCGCGAGCCATCTTGCGCGCCTTGCGAACGAAGCCCATCATCTTAAGCGTATCCATGCCCCAAAACATTCCGCGAAAGCCGGAGCCTTCTACAGACATGAAGCCCACGCCGGCTTCGCCAGCCATGGCTTTGGCAAGCAAGGTCTTGCCAGTACCGGGCGCGCCAAACAACAACAGGCCGTTGATGTACTGACCGCCCATCTTCACGAAGTCATCGCGGTCGCCAAGCAACGTAATCCACTGGCGTACAAGTTTTACCAGTTCTGGTTGACCCCAGTAGTCGTCAAAGGTAACCATTTTGGGATCACCCGGCTTGATGATAACGGTTCGCGTGCGGCCCATGAACCAGAACATCGCACCGAACTGCACAACCATAAACAGCATCGCAAACAGGAGGCGCCCGAAGAATGTGAGACCGATCAACAATAAGTTGAGCACGCCCGGGTCGGCCCACGCCCACAGGATCATGATTCCGGCGATAACAAGAATCCAGCGTCGACGCACAAAATGGAATACCATCTCCCACGGAGTGGAGCGGCGACGATGGCGGGTGCGATTCTTGTTTCCGCCTCCGGTGATAGCAGCGAGGCGGCCCATAAGACCGGGGCCTTTGCGCTTTTTCTTCTTTTCTGGTGCGCTCTTCTTCTTGCTCTCTTGCGCCATCGGTTTCATTAGCGACCAACCCTGCTTTTTAGGTTTGGGTTCGGCGTCGTTTGACGGCTGTTCGGCATCATACGTCCCATTGTCGTCGCTCATTCCACTCTCCTGTATTCAGTACCCAAAATTGTCGAATTATGACGTTCAACTACAAGAATCTATAAACCCGTATAAGGCTCTGGGAATATTCCCAACAGGTTATTGGAGCCTTTTTCCAGTGTACCGCAATTCGAGATTGATTCCCAACATGATTTAGATTCTAATAGAATGCTCATGCGTCAAATCAGCGCATATTTTGACAATTGAGCACTTGGATCGATCCCCTCCCCTGAGTATACTCGCTTGGACTTCCAGAGGGTATAGAATCGCCTCGCATTAATATTTTAGGAGAGACTGGATGGACGAATCAGCAACAATGCGCGAAGTGCTGGCAGAAGCGCGTGAGGAAGCTGCACTTGGCATCCCAGTGAATATTATTCACGACCTGATCTTCCGCATACTCTTCAACGAAGGTGACGTAAGTTTGGGGCGCTTTGCGGATGTAATTCGGGTGCACGGCCAATTGCTGGATAAGATGCTGCAATGGATGCAGAACGAGCATCTGGTGGATATCGCCAGCGCGGGTGCAGCGGGTCGCCTTAGTTATGTCTATTCTCTAACAGAGGCCGGCGAAAAACGCGCGCGCGATGCATTCGACCGGAGTCAGTACATTGGACCAGCTCCTGTTCCAATTGAATCATACAACCAGGCGATCCTGCTACAGACCAGCGAGAGCGGCTTGAAAATCAGTCCCGCGGAAGTCCAGCAGGCCCTCAGCCATCTGATCCTGCCAGACACCTTCCATCGACGCGTTGGACCGGCAGTCAATGCCGGGTCCTCCCTCTTCCTATACGGCCCGCCTGGCAATGGAAAAACAGCCGTTGCCCAATCGATCGCAAAACTGATCGGCGGCTCCAGTTCGATCTGGTTGCCTTACGCCGTCAGCTCGGGCGGCTATGTAATCCAGGTCTATGATCGCATCGTTCACACTGAACTCGAAGTAGAGCATAAGACGGCGGAGTTTGGCCGCGTGGACAAACGCTGGGGATTCTTCGAGCGACCGGCGGTGATGGTCGGCGGCGAACTGACAATGGAAGCGCTCGACCTGCGCTACGATGAGATCGCCAAATTTTACGAAGCGCCGCTGCAACTGAAAGCGAACGGCGGCATGTTCCTTATCGATGATTTTGGTCGCCAACAAATCAGTCCCACCGAGCTACTCAACCGTTGGATTGTGCCGCTCGAATCCGGGATCGACTTTCTGCGCTTGCAAACGGGTCAGACACTTGAGATCCCGTTCCGGCAGTTGATCGTATTCAGCACAAATCTTGATCCGGGCGATCTCGTTGACGATGCCTTTCTACGCCGGATCCAGATGAAGGTCTCCGTGAACAGTCCGGACGACCGCATGTTTTATAAAATCTTCACTGTGATGTGTGAGAGTCTGGGTGTTAAATTCGACAAAGATTCCTTCGTGCATCTGTTGCAGGAGTGGTATCGCAAACCGGGCCGAGCTTTACAAGCCGTCCACCCGCGCGACATCCTTAAGAGCGCCATCGCCATCAGCGAATATGAGGGCACACCCATGACTCTGACACCACAACTCATAGATGAAGCATGTGAGAGTTACTTCGTTTCGGACTGATCGCTGGAGAAGCCACAAATTCACTACCGGACACTTTATCCGTGATTGATTAGCGATTGCCTCTCGGCTACACTCTCCGTTCTACCACAGAACAAGGGGAGTATCGCCATGAGTGACAACCGCCGTACATATCGTGCCATAAAGAGCGCCTTGCGGCAACTGTACCCAGGAGAACCGCAGGGCAACTTGGCTCGCCATTTGGATACGCTCGCTGCCATGGTCAGCGGAATTGTCCGCAGCCAGAGTAGCCAGCTACCGGCGATCGCCAGGAAAGTGCCAGACGGCAACAAACCCGAGAGCCGGGTCAAACGGTACGCCCGCTGGGTCAAGAATGAGCATATTAATAACGAAGTCTTCTTTCTACCCTTCGCTGAACCCTTATTGCAGGGTCTGGCGCAGGACCGCCCGCTCGTGTTGGCAATGGACGGCAGCGAAGTGGGCCGCGGTTGCCTGACCCTGATGGTGAGCGTCATCTACAAGCAACGTGCTTTGCCGGTGGCGTGGGTCACCGTCAAAGGGAGCAAGGGACATTTTTCAGAAGCGACACACGTGCAGTTGTTGACAGAAGTACACGCTTTGGTGCCCCCTGCAAGCGATGTCGTCTTCCTGGGGGATGGTGAATTCGATGGCACGAACCTCCAGGCGGCTCTGAATGACTACGAATGGGCCTACGTCTGTCGCACGGCCAAGCATGTCCAGCTATGTGAAGGGGGCGACTGGTTCGCCTTCGCCGACCTGGATGTGCCCCGTGGTGCATACCGCGGCGTGCCGGATGTCGCCTTCACCCAGCAGGAATATGGGCCCGTCCTTGCCATCGCGTGGTGGCAGCGCGACTGCAAAGAGCCCCTCTATCTGGTCACCAACCTGGAGCTGGTTGCCGAAGCCTGTTCCTGGTATAACAAACGCTTTCGTATTGAAACTTTCTTCTCCGACCAGAAAAGCCGGGGCTTCAATTTGCATAAAAGCCATATCGCCGACCCGGCCCGGCTGGCCCGGTTGATGATCGCAGCTTGCCTTGCTTACATCTGGATCATCTACTTGGGCGTCATCGCCAAACGAGATAATTGGGTGCAAGTCATTCACCGCACCGACCGCTGTGATCTGAGCCTATTTCAACTCGGCTTGCGCCTGCTGGAACAGTTCCTAAATGAGCATCTGCCCATCCCGGTCGCCTTTGACATGCCCCGCGCAGAAAGTGTCCGGTAGTGAAGCCACAAATCGAAATAGGACCCTGTCAATTGGCAGGGTCTTTTTCATTCGGTCAAGCCAGAGACAGCTTTAGAGGAGGATTTTACAAAGAAGTACAGGTCGCTTACGGCACTGTGACCTTGTAAACAGTCACATAATCTCCAGCACTATATACACCGAAGCCGTCATTTACATTGCCAGTAAATGTGATGGTGTAACGCAACTCGTGTTCACCCGTTGGCCATTCGGACAGATAAAACGCGGTCACCTGGCAAACAGTGCCGTCCTGCAGAAATTGTTGATAAATAAACGCATGTTCCTCCACCTCGATAGGCTCACTGTTGAGCTCATAGAGAACGCCCATGACGGCGACATTGCCCGCCAGAATTGCATTCGTAGCGGCACACCACCAGTTATCCCATGTAATTCTGTCTGTTGTCAGACTCACGCGCAACTCCAAAGGCACATTACGCGAACCAAGCTCACTCTCCTGGAGGATGTCGTTTACGAGCAGGGGTATCTCTTCACTATTCTGCAGGGCGGCTTCTGCATCAGCAGAAGTATTCACCTTTGGATTGGTCGGTCCTTCGCCGGGGTCAGGCGTGGGTGTATTGGTCGGAGTCGGCGTTTCAGTGGGCGGCGCATATGTGGGCAACGGCGTTAGGCTGGCCGTGGCTGTGGGAGGCGCTGTCGTGGTCGGTGCTGGTGTGGGCGTCAACTCCGAAATCGTGATCGGCCCACACGCTGCGACCAGCAGCAAAAGCCCGGCAAAGAGGCGCCGGGCATAGATGTTTAGGGCAATGTTCGCGGGTCGGATCACACGCTCTCGAAATATTGCCCGATGAAACCTACAACGTCTCGGAAGGAGACTATGCCTTGCGGGTTATTCGAACTGTCCACGATCGGCAAGTGCCGGAAGCCATAGATCGCCATCAGATGCAACGCATGTGCGATGGATGCATCGGCAGGCAACACAGTAGGATTACGCGTCATCACTGCTGCCACATTGATACTCGCCAGATCTTCCACATTGCAAACCACGCGATTCAATATGTCCCGTTCCGTAAAGACGCCGATGAGATTATTCTTCGCATTTACAACGAGCACGGAGCCAATATTGCGCGCTCGCATCATTTCAATAACTTCAGCAAGGTTTGTATAGGGCGTGACCGTAACGGGGATGGGCGGTTTCAATGCTAACAATTCTGAGTCCCCCAAACTGACTTCAATTTCGCCAGGCACAGCTGCATCCTGATCGATCTCGTCGAGATAGGCCTCGTCCAGACTCATGCTGACATCGCCTTCGAGATGTGCATCCGGGAAAGAGTCGTCCGCCGCCACACTCCACGTATCCGCTGAATAGTACAGTTTCTTCAGATCGCCCTCCCCATGTTTGGAAACGGCTTCATCAATCTGCGAGAGAATACCGGCATTGTAAACGGGCTTGTCCACCTGCCGGAAAACCCCAAGCGGAGTCGGAAAGTGTGGGGGGCCGAGACGACTCAGCAAAAATGCCAGATGCGGGTCATCGGCGGCGGCATCGTGCGACAGTAGCTCAGATTCGGGCACATCGTCTTCCAGTTGCACCACTTCCGGCACAGTTCCGTTCATGCGAAGTCCACGGTCCATATCTTTGCCGAACACCATCGGTGCCCCATGTTCCAATGGAAGGATGTTGTCGGCTTTTACCTTGGCTTTGGTGACGTGATCCCAGGTTCCATCATTAAAGATTAAACAGTTCTGGTAGATTTCCACAAACGAGGTGCCGCGATGCGCCGCCGCCGCGCGCAGTATCGCCTGCAGATGGCGGGTGTGGACGTCCACCGAGCGCGCTACAAACGTTGCCTCGGCGCTGATTGCTACCGAAATCGGGTTGAAAGCCTGCTCAATTGAACCCTGCGGCGAAGATTTTGTGCGTGTGCCGGGCAATGACGTGGGGGAATACTGGCCTTTGGTCAACCCATAGATGCGGTTATTGAAAAGAATAATATTAATATCGACATTGCGGCGGCAGGCATGTAATAAATGGTTAGCACCAATGGAAAGGCCATCCCCATCACCCGTAATGACCCACACACTGAGATCAGGATTGGCGATTTTGAGTCCACTGGCGAGCGTGGGCGCCCGACCATGGATGCTGTGAATCCCGTAGGTATTCATGTAATAGGGGAAACGGCTGGAGCAACCGATCCCGGAAATGAAAACGACGTTCTCACGTGGTACGCCAATTTCCGGCAGGATTTTCTGCATTTGGGCTAGGATAGCGTAATCGCCACAGCCAGGACACCAGCGCACTTCCTGATCGGAAACGAAATCTTTGCGAGTCAATTTTTGTGGTTCGAGTGTTGCGGTTGCCATGGCTAACCTTCCGAATTTTTTATGAAAGACTGAAGAACGATTGATTACTACCTTCGTAACTGCCGCTAAACAAATTCTTCAATCTTGGCAGTCAATTCCCCAATCGTGAACGGTCGTCCCTGCACTTTGCCAAATAGGATCAGTTTGCAGTTATAGCGACCGCGCAATAACAGAGTGAGTTGTCCCAGATTCAATTCAGGCACGAGCACCCGTTCGAATCTTTGGAGAACATCGCCCAGGTTACGCGGGAACGGGTTGATGTAGCGCACATGGGCATGCGAGACATTTTTCCCAGAAGCTCGTGCGCGTTGAACAGCAGAACGAATCGCACCATAGGTGCTGCCCCAGCCAACCACCAACAGATCGCCTTCCGGGTCGCCATAAACTTTCTGTTCCGGGATCACATTCTCAAGCCTGGCGATCTTTTCCACCCGAACCTTAACGATGTGTTCGTGGTCTTGTGGGTCGTAAGACACATTGCCGGTACCATCTTGCTTTCCCAAGCCACCAAGGCGATGTTCCAATCCGGGTGTGCCGGGAATCGCCCATGGCCGCGCCAGTGAGTCGTCGCGTGCGTAGGGCAAAAATCCCTCCGACTTTGAGGGGTGTGTCACATTGATGGCTGGTAGATTCGCAGGGTTAGGAATTGCCCACGGTTCAGCACTATTGGCGAGATAGCCATCTGAGAGCATGACAACTGGACCAGTTATTTTGACTGCCAACCGAAAAGATTCCATCGCCATTTCAAAACATTCGGATGGGGTGGCCGGAGCAATGACCGGCACCGGGCTCTCACCGTTGCGCCCATACATGGCCTGCAATAGATCGGATTGCTCGGGTTTTGTGGGCAGCCCCGTACTTGGTCCGCCCCGTTGCACATTGACAATCACCATCGGGAGTTCCAGCACGACAGCCAGTCCAATGGCTTCAGACTTCAGCGCGATACCGGGACCACTTGTGCCCGTCGCCGCGAATGCACCGCCGAAGGCTGCGCCTATAACCGCACCCATAGCTGCAATTTCATCTTCGGCCTGGAATGCACGTACATCGAAATGTTTGAGCGGTGCGAGAAAATGCAGAATATCGCTCGCCGGTGTGATTGGATACGCACCGTAGAAGAGTGGCTTGCCGGCCTTTCGTGCTGCGGTGACGAAGCCCATCGCAGTAGCTTCGTTACCGGTCACCTTGCGATAGTCGCCCGGGGGCAATGCAGCGCGCTCGATGCGGTAGCGAGTTTGAAAAGTGTGTGTGGTTTCACCAAAATAGAGGCCGGCGCGCAGGGCGCGCGAGTTGGCTTCTATGACTTGCTCCCGCCCGGCAAACTTCTGTTGAATCCACTCTAATGTTGGCTCCAAAGTCCGGTCGAACATCCAATAGGTCAGGCCAAGCGCAAAAAAGTTTTGGCTGCGATCTTTTTGCTTCGAGGAGAGATCGATTTCTTTGAGTGCTTCGCGGGTCAGCCTTGTGATGGGTACTTCGTGTACGCGATAGCGAGTCAGCGATTCATCTTCAAGTGGGTTGTTTTCAAAGCGGGCTTTTTGGAGGTTCTTGGGGGTGAAGGCATCGGTGTTTACGATCACGCGTATACCGGGGCGCAGGTCGCTCAAATTGGCAGCCAATGCTGCCGGGTTCATCGCCACGAGCACATCGGGCGCATCACCCGGTGTGTGGATGTCGCGGCTGGAGAAATTAACCTGGAAGCCGCTCACACCCGCCAGCGTTCCGGCCGGTGCGCGGATCTCGGCCGGATAGTCCGGCAGCGTGCTCACATCATTACCGATGATGGCGGCCGTGTTGGTGAATTGCGTTCCGGCGAGTTGCATCCCATCACCGGAGTCTCCGGCAAACCGGATAACGACAGACTCGATCTCCTCTAAAACGGTCTCTTGTTCTTGAGGTTCAGCAGCCATATGAATTCTCCTACTTCAGAAATCGAGGAACGCTAGACGACAAAGGTTTTGCGTCTAGCCCCCCTCCCGCGTATCGCCAAAGCGCCCTGGCTCGGGTGGCAAGTTGTACACTTCTGTCGGATAGAGGTCGGCCAAATAGCGAATCAATGAAAAATGCGTGAGGTTACCAATGATCTTGCCGGTTTTGGCAACCACCGGTACATTGCGGAACCGTTTCTCATCCATCAGTTTGAGGGCTTCCGCAGCCGGCTGTCGATCATCGATGATATATGGGTCGCGGGTCATGACATCATCCACCGGCCCGCCCCACACATCAGGATGATCGACCACCTTCCGAAGTACATCGCGATCCGTAAAGATGCCCACCAGACGCCCATTGCCGACAATCAAGGCGCAGTTGTTTCCGGAGTTGCGCATTTGGTTGATGGTATCGCGAACCGAAGTTCCACTTACAACTTCGACAAACGAAGTCAAATCCAGATGGACAACCTTCTCGGCCAACAATTCAAGATCAGTACTCATTGTTCGAACCCTTTTGTGAAAGCAGGAATCTCGGGGACAAATAAATTGTACCCTCGAATACCCAAGCGTCAATTCAAAGGAAGTTAAATACTAGGCACCTGGCACATATCAGACTAGAAAATCGTTGGTGCCAGTTCCAGCTTACGTTTTCTGGTTTGAATGCCAGACACCTCACAGAATTCTTGTCATCCCACAACCTGCAAGGTATGATGCCCCGCTGTGGATAGTGAAACCCTGCAATTAAAACCCGCTGATGGTAAGCGCCGAATGCTCGTATGTTTCGCGCACCCCGATGACGAGTCCTTTGGAAACGGTGGCACACTGGCGCATTACGCCCGCGCGGGCGTGGATGTTCACCTGATATGTGCAACCCGCGGTGAAGTGGGAACGATAGATCAAGAGTACCTAAACGAGTATGGTTCACCGGAAGCCCTGCGTAGTGCCGAGCTGGAATGTGCAGCCCGTACACTCGGATTGACGACGGTTTACTACATCGGTTATCGCGATTCTGGAATGCCCGGCTCTCCCGATAATGAGCATCCGCGCGCGCTTGCTGCCGCGCCGGTCGAGGAGTTGACAGCGCGCATGGTACAACTGATCCGCGCAGTACAACCACAAGTTGTGCTCACGTTTGATCCCATCGGCGGTTATCGACATCCAGACCACATCGCCATGCATGCCGGTACTGTGGCAGCCTACGAACTGGCTGGCGACGAAACGTATCAATCGAACGGACTAGCTCCGCATACACCACAAAAACTATATTTCAGCACATTCTCGCGCCGCGGGATGCGCTGGCTCTTGAAGTTTATGCCGCTCGTGGGTCAGAACCCGCGTACGTTTGGGCGCAATGGCGATATCGATCTGGTCGCCCTCAGCAAGGTCAATTTTCCGCTGCACGCCAAAATTGATATCAGCGCGGAACTTGCTATCAAGCGCGCTGCGAGTGCCTGCCATCGGAGCCAGCAATCGTTTGGAACCAACCGCATCGTACGCATGATTTTCCGGCGACGCCAAACCCGTGAAACATTTATGCGCGCGAGGCTCGCAGCTCCACGGAACTTGCCTGAAAAGGATTTATTTGAAGATGTTGAAGTTTAGAGAAAAGCAGCGTTAGTCAAGCGGAGTTTTGTTTATCGAGAAGATACAGGCTTCGGCGCCCATCGCGATGCAATGTGTTTCTGCGATCTCATAACGCCGTCCGCCCGTTCCCCAGAACATAGACTCTTCCAGAATGCCATGCGCCAATTGGCAACATGGCCCATCGGTTTCGCGTCCCCAACACACAGGGCAGCGCTCTATATTCCATTCGAAGAGGTCATCTGATTCCTTGATTCGCACAACCTGATCGCTGAACTGGTTGAATACACGTGCGAACACATCCAGCCCAACGCGGAATTTCATGCCAAGCGGCATCAACCGAAACGGCAGATCGGCAATACCCAGAATCGGATCGAATTCTTTAAGACCGGTATTAAAGCAGGTGCCACCAATGCGGTAGTTCATACTGCGGCCTGCTTTGGCGCCATAAATTGTTTCGGTGGCAGCTTGCAAAGCGGATACCCATTCGAAGGCAAACTTCCTATCCAGGTTACTTGGCGGTAGTTTTTGCAACTCATCTAGATTGCAGATGCGCAGCACTTCGTCCAATTGCTCGCGGCCAATCTCTTTTTCCATCGCCGTGAGTATGATCCGGCCAATGCGGTTGGGGTAGTAGTAGGATTGTTTTTCTGCTTCAGCTACGTCCATTGGATTTCCTGCTACGAAATTAATTGTCGCGGGCGCAAGTATACCTGACGTTTGGTCTGCATCTGGGAATTTGAAATCTCAAATTGATAACGTGGTTATTCTAGAAGCACCGCAAGCACCTGTGCAGGACCATGCACGCCAAGTGTCAGTACACGCTCAATATCAGAGGTGCGGCTGGGACCGGCGATGAGGGTCAAGCTGCTGCTGGATGATAGCATCCCATCAATTGCGCCAGCCTTGCTCTGGTATTCAAGCCAAGCCTCGAATGTTGGATATATCACATCCGGCGTGATGAGAGCGATGTGGATCGGCGGGAGCAATGAAGCCAGCCGTCCGAGACCCGGCCCCCCCGGCATTACGAGTGCACCCACCTGCGAGATCGCAGCAGCGACCCCCGTCATACCCACTTCGATATCAGCAAGCTGCTGCAGCCTTGCATGGCGAGCAGGATCGCGACGGGGAAGTACAGAGCCTTCCAACTTAAAACCCGAACGCTCCAGGCCCATTGCAAGGTCACGCACGGGAAGATGTTCTTCATTCCAGGTAAGCAAACGCCGCACTTTCAACTCTCGCAACAAGGCCGCTATGCGCGTGACGGCATCCGCGCGGGGCATGGAGATGAATTTCCCCTGCAAAGCTTCCCACTCTTTGCGGAATTCAGCGATCAACGCCTTCCGATTGCGCGGACCGGGCTGCACAGATAGCTGCGTTTCCCGAACTCCCGGTATAGCGGAGGCTGCGCGCAGTGCGCGCTGTACTCGTTGCAGCACAATTTCGCGGCCATCCTGTTGCGAGAATCCAAGCGTTGACATCAGGAGTCCTGCCCCTCCCCATTGCTACTTTCCCGCTGCAGCGCAGCGGATGCCCAGCGTTCATGAAACGTCTGCGGAGCTAGGCCGGGGAACTCGCGATGGTCTGTCCAGCCATTGAGCGGGGGCGGAAACTTTAATTTAAGCCCGAGCAGATTTGCGAGTCGTTGTCCCACACGCGCAAGACGAGTACTCCAAGCCAGGCGTGCTGCACTCTGCATGGACCAGGCCCAACCGCGCATGGCAAGATTCCATTCCAACGCACCACCGGTCTCTTCAAGGTGCAGCGCGCGCGTTTTGAGGAGCAGCCCGGGGATATCGATACGCACCGGACACACATCCTGGCAAGCCCCGCACAAACTGCTGGCCTGTGCTAACTCACCATACTCGCGCAGCCCTCCCAATGCCGGTGAAACAATCGCACCGATCGGGCCGGAATACACACTGTCGTAGGCGTGGCCGCCAATCTCGCGATATACCGGACAGATATTGAGGCAGGCGCCACAACGGATGCAAAGTAGTGACTCGGCCAGATCACTCGCAAGCACATTGGAGCGACCATTGTCCACCAGGACGAGGTGGAGTTGTTCCGGCCCGTCCGCCTCATCCTGCCGGCGCGGGCCTGTGAGCATTGAGGTGTAACAGGTGGTTTTTTGCCCTGTTGCCGAGCGTGCCAGAACACGCAACATCACCTCCAGATCTGCGAGGTTTGGCACAAGGCGCTCAATGCCCATCACGGCGATGTGCACCGGCGGCAAGGTAGTGACCAAGCGACCATTGCCTTCATTGCTAATGAGGCAGATGGTTCCGGTCTCGGCGACACCGAAGTTAACGCCGGAAATACCGACCCCCGCATCGAGGAAGACCTTGCGGAGCGCGGAGCGTGCCATGGCTGTCATAGAGGGGATTTCCCACTTGCTCGGATCGCTACGCATACTGCTGGGAGTGTGCAATTTCTCGGCGAATGTGCGTGCCACATCATCGCGGGTGAGGTGAATGGCCGGGGCCACTATGTGTGAGGGCTGCTCCCCCCGCAATTGCAGGATGTATTCGCCGAGATCGGTCTCCACGACCTGAATACCTTTCTCCTGCAATGTGGCGTTCAGCCCGATCTCTTCCGTGACCATGCTCTTGGATTTCGCAACGAGGTCGGTGCCTGTTTCCTGTACCAAACGCAACACGATCTGGCTGGCCTGGTTCGCATCGGCAGCCCAATGCACCACCCCACCATGGGCGGTAACCTGTTCTTCAAATTGCAACAGGTACTGGTCGAGATGGGTGAGGGTCTCGATGCGAATGGCCCGCGCACGGTCGCGCACTGCCTCGGCCTGTGGCAGAGCGGCCATTGCTGCAGTCCGTCTGCGCTGCGAGCGCTCGAAATTGCCATCCAAGGCGCGCTGCAAGTTCTCATTTGAGATCGCGCTCTCGATCCGTTCGTGAAATGTGACGTTGGCAGTCGCCATAAGTTTTCAGGCTGAATTACGTCGGCATTCAGTTGAAGTCAACGAGCGGCCAGCACTTCCGCAAGGTGAACCATACGGGGGCCGGGTTGCTGCCGCAGCTTTCCGTCCATATTGAGCAAACAGCCGGCATCGCAGGTGACGCAGACAGATGCTTTGCTGCGCCGAATGTTGTCGACCTTGCGAGTGAGCATTTCATTGGAGACGGAGGCCATCTTCACTGCGAAGAGTCCGCCAAAGCCACAGCACTCTTCTCCATCTGGCAGGGGCATCACATCGGCATCGCGCACATTTTCTAACAGTTGGAGCGGTGCATCCTTTTCATCCAAGCCGCGCAACAGGTGACACGACGGATGATAGGTCAGGATGCCATAGTAGCGCGCCCCGATGTCGGTCACGCCGAGTACGCGTACCAGAAACTGTGAGAGCTCATAAGTGCGCGTAGCAATTTCGCGCGCACGTTCTAAGTTATCTGAGTCATCCCGGAACAAATCGGGCATGCCATGCACCACCATCGCGGCACAAGAGCCGGAAGGTGTAACGATGTATCCTTCGGTTGGCGAAAAAACATCCAGGAAATGTTGGGCGACTTGCCGCGCTTCGGCCCGATAGCCTGCATTGTAGCCCGGCTGTCCACAGCAGGTTTGCCCGGCGGGGAATTCAACGCTGAGACCAAGCCGTTCCAGAACAGTCATGGTAGCCTCGCCAATTTTCGGCATGACTGTATCGACGATGCAGGTTACGAATAACTGGACGCGCATGGGCGCGTCAGTCTAACACGGTTCGATCACATTGAAAACGCCCAGCGTAGTGCCGGGTGCGTGAATCATTCCGTCTCACGCGAAGGCCAGCGGGTCAAATGATTTTCGGCACTCACGCAGAAAACCGCGCTGTGTATCCGCCTAATTTTGAACCATCCTGCAGGCGTCCGAAATGCTCAGGTCGCTACCCTGTTCCCAGGTTTTATCGTACTCCGTCGCGGGCAGCGAGCGTTGCGCCTGAGCCAGCCTTGACTGGAGGTGCTCGGTGTCGGCAGGCGGTCATTCACCTCCACCACCAACTAGCCAGGCCGACTGAAATCCCAACCCGGTTCGAGCCTCGGTACGGAGTTCTATCTAAATCCCAAACTTTCTTCAAGTTCACTGGATTGAGTTTGTTATCGCTACATTCGCCAGAGCCACTACATCCGCTTGCAGGCCTGCCTTCAGGCCGACCATATACTGATAGCCGTTGTATATCCAAAACACTTTGGCGTCGTCGCAATTTGCGCCACAGAGGGCTTCGATGAAGTACCCTGCGATACCATTGGCAAGTGTGACTGCCTGCGCCCGCTCGGCTTCAAACGGGAAGTTGCTCGTTCCCACAGGTTCACTTGCATCAACCTTTTTCCCCGTCAGGCTGCCGTAGTGACAAGCGCCGGCCCCCAGGCAATCTGCACCATAATCCAGGCTCAGCTCGTATTCGCCTTCATCGGACGTATAGATGTAAGGATTAACGGCGGGCAAACCATCTTCGACAGGAAATTGCGGCGGAAGCATGGGCGGAACGCCGGTGAGTACGATGATTTGCATTGGCCCAAATTCAAATGGCTCTATACGCGGAAATACCAGTCCGGATTGGGAAGTGGACGTCTTGAAAGTGTCCTGAGCACAGTTGAGCGTAATTGTGTAGAGCTGCTGCATGGGTGTCAGCTTTTCCCAACAGGTGCTAAAGGGCTCATCCTGGGAGCACAGTTCTTCATCTGATGGCTCGCTGATGACCACCAACTGACATATCCCGTCGCCCTGGGTAAGGCCGGTGAGAATACCACCGGGTCCGCCCCCACCGCCAGCGTTGAGGACATCTTCGGCCCATCCGCGGGCTTGGAGGATCGCCAGTACGGCATCGTGCACAACAACCACGTTATCGAAAACAAGGCCATTGCCGGTAGCCGTCGACTGACACCCTGTGCCCGTCCGATCGCTGACTAAGTCTTCAAAAAGCGCCTCTTCCTGCACCGCTTCTACGCCCAGCGTGTTTGTCATCTCGTCCGCCAGATCGCTGCATTCCTCCGCGCTCAACGACTGAAAGTCCCCGGGGGCAGCAGCCTCCGGCGGAACCGTCGCAACCTCCACTACCGCGGGCGCCTCTGTAGAGACGACAGGTGGGGGCAGCTCTGCCACGACCGCTGCCGTTTGGGTGAGAGCAACAGCAATGGCGACGTCGCTATCCTGTCCACAAGCAGTGACAAGCAGGCCAAAGAATATCGTCAAGCTAAAGAGTTTCAACTTTATTAGATTGTTCACAGTTTTATCCCACGAGCTTTGTCGTAGAGTTCCTCATTTAATATCGGATGTGTTGTCGCTATTAAATTAGAAATTCGAAAAGTCGGCCCACCACCGAGAGCAAAATACCAATTCCAATGAGGATCGCGAGCCAAGCTCCGCATCCCAGCGGGTTGCGCGCCCGGATGTCTTCACCTTCGATGATCTGCTGGACTGCTCGTGCGCTCTGTTTGACCAAGGCGGCATGGTCTTTGGGCTGCGCGCCAACCCAATCCCAGCCTGCGCGCGGTGTCGGAACCAGCAGTCTACGAGCGGAGCTTTCGGCAAGCGTGTGCGCAAGTGCCGGTATTCCGGGAATGTCTGACTCTATGGGCAGGAGCGCGTCCCATGGGATGACGATCAGCCCAGCCTGTGCTAGTCGTTCTTCGAGCGGGGATGTTTCCTCGGGTATATCGGATGCGGGAGCATCAATCAGGATGGGCTCCAGTTCGAGGCCAGGCATCTCCTTGCGCAGCGCGTGGGCCAGGGCTTTGCCAAAGGTACCGGGAGTAAAGTCGAGCAGGGCAATGTTAAGCACATCCACTTCTTTCAGCCGCTCGGCCTCCGAACGTT
This sequence comes from Anaerolineales bacterium, assembly GCA_965248775.1. Lineage (GTDB taxonomy): Bacteria > Chloroflexota > Anaerolineae > Anaerolineales > JBHHUI01 > JBHHUI01. Next base: position 5,429,998 of record OZ252150.1, on the reverse strand, counting down.
TGCGGTCACTGCGTAACAGGATGCCGTGGAAGAGCCAGCTGAGTACGGCGATGATCGTGAATCCGATGGCGTGGGCGATTTCGCTGAGTGTTATGGTCTCTATATCCAAGACCAAGGTAATGATGCGGAAGACGATAAAAACGCCGCTTGAGAGCACCGTCAGCACACTAATAAAGAGGAAGACGTAGAGGTAGATTTTACGGGCAATCGATCGGCGAGCTTCTGCGCCCGGGGCACCCTCGTCGCTGGTCTGTCCCTGCACAATGCGGAAGGGGATGACCCAGACAATCAGCCCGACGATGACGGCGGCCATAAACCAGCCTAACTGCTCGCGCAGATCGCCGATGAAGCCCTCTTCAAATGAGCGGATTATCACACTCAGGAGAACGCCAACCCCTGTCAACAAAGCTGCGAGCCCGATTCCGGCAGTGAGATAGCGGTACATGCGCAAAACGCCCGCCTGTTCGGTGTTTTCGCCTTCTCTCGCTTCCTCACGGATGATTAAGTAATGGAACACCCATAAAATGCCTGTGCCGAGAATCGTAGGCAGCGGCAGACGGATATCTCCATCAGTAGGTACTCCGAGCAGCGTATGAAAGAGGCTCGCAAGAATAGCAGTGCTGTTGACCACCCCACTCATCGCGGCGATGAAAACCGTACCGTGGAGATAAAACTTGCGGAGAGCAGAGTCCTTTTCGGAGGAGTCCTGACCTCTGTAAAGTTTTACGGTCCAGCGCCAAAACACCACCCACAGCGGCACACCAATAATCAGGCGCAGGATCTCATCGATCACCCCGACAAACAGGTCGCTCGAGCTGTCGATCGGTGTGCCAAATTGATTCATCACTAAGCTGATTAGATGGATGACCGCCAGTGTGACAAGCGTCAGCCCTCCGGCGCTGAACCCGTAAATATAAAGGCGGCGGACTGTGGCTGAACCTTCGGTTTCTGGCGTCTCTTTAACGGCCTCGGCGGTGACACGCTGGTGATAAAACCAGAACAAACCCAGGATAATGACCGCAAACAGGTGGTAGAGATACCAGTCTGTATTGGCATATTGCTCGTTAACAAAAATCCGGCGCTCGAGGGTGCCGGCAGCCCGCAGTAGACTGCCCAAAAGATCATAAAGATTCGTGATGAAAGGCGTAAGGAAGGCGGCCAGACTGCCGTAAACATACAGACGGCGCACAACGGATTCCCGTTCATCTTCCTCATTGGCAGCATTCCGCTGACTCCAGAGCCAATGCCCTAGAAAGACGGGCAGCCCGACAATGATGACCGCGATTTGAAAGGCAACGCCAAGTTCGTTCGTTGCAGGCAGGAAGATATTTCGCAACAGGGCGATGATTGCCCAAGTGACACCCTGCAGGGCGATAAAGCTGACGACATAGGTGTACCAGCGGCGAACATTATTCATAAGAATTTCTCCTTTTGGAGTGGCAGATGTGTTTATTCACAGCCGTCTTCGTGATTCCAACACGAGGCGAAATAATAATGAGAGTCTACAATTTTCCATTCGCCTGCAATCATTTCGAGATCCATGTCGAAGGCGTAGCTATTTGGCCCGCTGTCGAAGACGCCGTCGAAGAGATCGCCGTCGCGGAAACGATTTTCGTAGATGGTGGCTGTGGCGAAATCACCGATGATTATGGTCTCGCCCACGGCGAGGGTGGCATCGGTGTTGGTGCGGAATTGCCAGGGGTTGTCGGTGATCTCGCGCGTGAAGGCGTTCATGGTGCTCGGGTAGTTTTCGAGATCGGGAGAAAGATAGCCGTATGCCCGCTCGTATTCTTCTTTTTCCAGCGCCAGAAGATAGTTGTGTGCGATCCCCTGGGGTGTGTCCTCGGGCATGTATGTGGGTTCGGGTCTGTTGAGGGTGATGACAAGGGCGGCAATCACCAGCAACACGATTCCGCCGACCATGGCGATCAGGAATTTATCTGAACCTTTCATTGTAATTCTCCTTTTTTCAACAGGTAATTCCATCCAGATGCTAGCATATATCCAGTTGTACGGAATCAAAAAGTCCCGCAAGCCAAGCAGGCATAGCGGGACTCTGTAAAACGGTCGTTGCGAACTCTACGCGCCTGGCGGCTGGACGCCAAGTTGTGCGAGTATGCCTCTTATGCCACCACCTTCCGTTGTATAAACACGGAACGACGTGATTTTATCGCCCGCGATCGTCACATCGTTCTGTTCCTCGGGATTGGAGAAGGACTTGCCCGTAGCCGGGATGACGCCCATGCCCATAGCCGAAAAGTCCAGGTCACCGGTGTTGGTGCCGCTGAGTTGGGTCGAGGTCTTTACTACATCCCCTTCTGCATCCTTGACACGAAAGTTGTAGTTTATGTCTTGAAAGCCGCTTCTAAGGGCCTTTGTCATCCCAACAAACTCTGCCGTACCTAGGGGTTCGGGGACTGATCCATGAAATTGAAAATCGTCGGACAGATATGATGCAGCGGCATCCAGGTCCCCTGCATTGAACACATCGACGAAGGCTTGGACAACTTCTTGTGGTTCCATCTTATATTCCTTTCTTTTGTTTACATCTCGCGGAGGGAATTGCGATTATACCATTTGGAAAACAGAGGGAGCTGCTGGAAGTTATAGATTACGGACTCTTTGAGTTAGTGAATACCAGAATTCACGATGGGGGGTTTTCTTGTCTAATCCTCCGCATGACTCAGATGCCGTTCTTGCGAGGGAGAGAGGCTGGATTAATAGTTGTGAGGTCGCCCTGATAATGTTAGCCTGCGACTGCAAATTGTGGCTGTGCGTACTGCTGAACGAGCACCTCAACAAGCTCTTTCGTGTTCATCACTTGCACCCCGATATTCTCCATCTCGGATATCCCACGTTCGTACAACCCTGATATTGCGTCTTCGACGAGGACAACAAGATAATCTCTCTCGCTCGCCTCGTAGATTGAAGTGCGCGGGCAGTTTGGGAAATTGCAGCCTGTGAACGTGAGCGTTGATACTTCCAACTCTTGGAGATGGGCTTCTAAACTGGTCTCGTAAAATGCGCCCCAGCGCGGCTTATAGATGATCACTTCGTTGTCAGAGAGATGCTGAATGCCACCCGATAATAACAATTCTGTATCCAGCCTTATGGCCGTATCGGGCAAGAGCTCAGGCGCTAATTGACAACCGTCGGTTCCGGCTATCAACATCTGCGCGCCTTCTTCTACAGCAGCGCGTCTACACAATTCGACGTTGTTGCCATCTTGCTTGTAGAGTCTTACCACGTGAACGATGGGCAGCGCGGCTTGCCGAAAAGCCGTGAGCAAAGATTTCATCTGGGGTAGTGCAGCGGAAGTGCCCGGGATCTCTAAAGGTTGGGAGTCCAGCGTATCGCATTGTGTATCGATTGTAATCAATGCGACAGAAGAGAAATCGGGTTGCGTATATCTATCCATTGGGTTTGACCTTCGTGATGGGCGCGAGCTAATGCCTCGCTTCAGGCGACGTTTGGCTATAGTCAAAACCGTCGCTGCTCATACGATTCATAAACCAGCGCTGCCGATTACTCCCGCGCTACCGCGCGGGAGCCTGCAAGCCGTTATTGGGCGTATCATCGTCGCTGCAAACCGACCACTTAATCGCGTTGCTTTGATGCTCGCACCAGCCGTTTCCAGATTTTTCGAAGGTCAGATCGCAATCCTACGTCCGCCTTGATGTTTACCAGAAATGGAATCACGGGCAGTGAAATCTCAAGTTTCTGGGTTGATTTGAGGCCGCTATCGAGAGCGTCGTCTATGTGCTTCAAGTGGTCTTGGATTTCACGATTCCCGTCGAACAAACCCTCTCGCTGAATGTGAACCAGCGAACGTCTCATAGCGTCGAGCGTTCGATCTATTTCGCCATGGGCGAGTCTTCCCCCACGCACTGCCACGGCAATGTTGTGAAGTGCATCTCGCGACTCCGTGGTGACTTGCCGGTAAATAGCTTGTTGTCCAAGTTTCAAGCTATCCAAATCGTCGGCGAGTGCGTCCAGACGAATGTCGCCTAAGTTCTCGTCCAAAGCGCCAGTCAACCTTTCTGAATCCCGCGACATATCTTGAAGCACGTCATCCACGCTGCGACCCCATATTTCTCGCGCGACCCAGTCAGCGAATTCTGCGAACGGCGGTCCGATTGGCACATCCATGGGCTGCAAGTCGTAGTCGAATAATCCCACAACATCAAATCCGTCGTAGAAATCTACAATTGTATTAGCTTGGGTCTCATATACGTCTATACAGGCACTGCCCGATTCCTTGGCAACGTATTCAAATGTGGTTTGCCCTTTACCATGGCTTAAGTGTGTAACTGCATTCGCCCTGTCAACAGGCACGTCATGCAAGTTGTCAACGCGCGCAGTCTGCCTGAACATGTGAATCGACCACGTGGCTCGTGTGCCTGGCGTCATGTCGGTATAACGTCCATGCTTGTATAACTCGCCAATCAAATCGATCCATAGTTGGCGATATATTGAGTATGTCGTCGATATTGGAGTCGTGAAACTTTAGCTGGTGTACCTCACGATAACCAAGCAGATCGTCGGCCTTCGATTTCCAAAGCCCGTACCATTCGCCGGGTTCGAGAAGAAGATCCGAGAGACGCCGGTCCATAAAGAGACTTTCGCCCCATGTTTCAATGGCGCGAAGTCTTAGGCGCTGCACTTGACCACGAAACTGCTCAACAGTGCCGGGAAACATCAAAGACAAGTAACGTTCGACTCGTTCAGGGGGTCTTCGCATGGTAATGTTTATGGAAGATATGTCGCGATGATGCGCCCAACAATATAATTCGGCAGACGACCGTCTGTCTTTACATCTTCTGGACGGTATTCTACACCCCGGCAACGCAAAAACACCCACTCGCGCCGAGCGTCTCCTAATCGAGCGCATCCTCACAGAAGTTTACAGGCAGCGGACTATTGTGTAAGCCACACCATCGGTGCTACCCTTCGCCAACTCCCATCCCATCTTGGAGACAATCAATTGCCCGAACCATCCTACAAAATCAGTGAATTGTTCTCGATTGCAGGTAAAGTTGCCATCGTAACCGGCGGTTCCCGCGGCATTGGCTTGATGATCGCCCGCGCCTATGTTGAAAATGGTGTCAAAGTCTATATCTCATCGCGAAATGCAGAAGTGTGCGCTGCAGTCGCGGCGGAATTATCCAAGGACGGCACCTGCATATTCGTGCCCGCCGACCTATCCACCAACGAAGGACGCGAGACCTTGGTCGGTCTCGTGAAAGAGAATGAGAAGTCGCTCGACATTCTGGTCAACAACGCGGGGGCTGCCTGGGGCGCCCCTTTCGATGAGTTTCCTGAAGTCGGTTACGACAAGACGATGGACATCAATGTGAAAGCCACGTTCATGTTGACCCGCGATCTAATGCCCTTGCTGGAGGCGAATTCGTCCCAGGATAACCCTGCCCGGGTCATTAACATCGGTTCGGTCGATGGGATTAAAGTGCCCGTAGTGGACAATTTCGCCTATGGTCCGAGCAAAGCTGCCGTTCATCATTTGACGCGCGTGCTGGCCGTACGTCTGGGTTCACTACCGGACACTTTATCCGTGATTGATTAGCGGTTGCCTCTCGGCTACACTCTCCGTTCTACCACAGAACAAGGGGAGTATCGCCATGAGTGACAACCGCCGTACATATCGTGCCATAAAGAGCGCCTTGCGGCAACTGTACCCAGGAGAACCGCAGGGCAACTTGGCTCGCCATTTGGATACGCTCGCTGCCATGGTCAGCGGAATTGTCCGCAGCCAGAGTAGCCAGCTACCGGCGATCGCCAGGAAAGTGCCAGACGGCAACAAACCCGAGAGCCGGGTCAAACGGTACGCCCGCTGGGTCAAGAATGAGCATATTAATAACGAAGTCTTCTTTCTACCCTTCGCTGAACCCTTATTGCAGGGTCTGGCGCAGGACCGCCCGCTCGTGTTGGCAATGGACGGCAGCGAAGTGGGCCGCGGTTGCCTGACCCTGATGGTGAGCGTCATCTACAAGCAACGTGCTTTGCCGGTGGCGTGGGTCACCGTCAAAGGGAGCAAGGGACATTTTTCAGAAGCGACACACGTGCAGTTGTTGACAGAAGTACACGCTTTGGTGCCCCCTGCAAGCGATGTCGTCTTCCTGGGGGATGGTGAATTCGATGGCACGAACCTCCAGGCGGCTCTGAATGACTACGAATGGGCCTACGTCTGTCGCACGGCCAAGCATGTCCAGCTATGTGAAGGGGGCGACTGGTTCGCCTTCGCCGACCTGGATGTGCCCCGTGGTGCATACCGCGGCGTGCCGGATGTCGCCTTCACCCAGCAGGAATATGGGCCCGTCCTTGCCATCGCGTGGTGGCAGCGCGACTGCAAAGAGCCCCTCTATCTGGTCACCAACCTGGAGCTGGTTGCCGAAGCCTGTTCCTGGTATAACAAACGCTTTCGTATTGAAACTTTCTTCTCTGACCAGAAAAGCCGGGGCTTCAATTTGCATAAAAGCCATATCGCCGACCCGGCCCGGCTGGCCCGGTTGATGATCGCAGCTTGCCTTGCCTACATCTGGATCATCTACTTGGGCGTCATCGCCAAACGAGATAATTGGGTGCAAGTCATTCACCGCACCGACCTCTGTGATCTGAGCCTATTTCAACTCGGCTTGCGCCTGCTGGAACAGTTCCTAAATGAGCATCTGCCCATCCCGGTCGCCTTTGACATGCCCCGCGCAGAAAGTGTCCGGTAGTGAACGTCTGGGTATCCGTGGGGTTACGGTCAATGCCATTGCCCCGGGCCCCTTTGAAAGCAAGATGACCGAGTGGATGCTCGAGAACTACCGCACAGAGTATGAAGCCGCTTGTCCACTTGGGCGTATCGGCGCTCCATCCGAATTGGCCGGCGTCGCGATTTACCTGGCCTCCCCGGCCGGCGCGTATGTCAACGGAGTCGTCATCCCTGTCGATGGGGGCCTGAGCCTGAAATAGACGCGCACCCGCATGCTGTCCCCGGGCGCCCCCCAATTAAGCTTAGGAGTTACGCGGTTGAGCGGGTGTCATAACTCATAGTTAACCCCGTGTGCAAGTTTTCTATCGGAGTTGATTAACGTCATTCCGAGCCCTTCTTAGGGCGAGGAATCCCTAATGGCAAACTCAATTGGATCGATTTGCTTCGGGGATTCCTCGCGCCTGTGGCGCTCGGATTGACGTGATAAGGGCTTAGGGAAAAACTTGCCACTGGGTTAATTATCTGAATCAACTCAGGGGATGCAGGTCACCCCGTCGGGCACCTTAAGGGCACCCCCATAACATCAACTTTTTTAACAGAAGACGACACGGCGGTTGAGCCAGGCAACGCGCTGTTCAGGTGATCAATTTGCCCCTACAACCTGCTTGACAACCTAGTAATTTACTAGTATTATTAACTTCGTAATACTATGAACTATACTATATACGGAACTAGACGATATTTGAAAAGGAAAGGAGCTTACGTGGTTGATCAAACTATGCCAACTAAAAAATTTCAAAAGGAGATGAACTCGGGCACCGCTTCTCTGGTTTTGTTAAGCGTGCTGTCTCAGAGTGAAAATCCGATGTATGGGTATCAAATCGCCAAATTGCTGGACGATAACCGACAGGATGCCCTCGCGATGAAGCAGGGAGCCTTATATCCCGTGCTGCGCTCGCTGGAAAAGAATGGTCTGCTTTCCAGCGAAGTTGAACCTTCGGTCTCTGGGCCGCCCCGCCGCTATTACACCATTACTGATGAGGGCCGCGAAACGCTCACTCTCTGGACCGAGATATGGAGTCAGATGAAAAGTTTTGTAGGTAATATCCTCGAAGGAGAGAGCCATGATTAATACCGTTAATGAATATCTCGATGCACTGAAAAATGAAATGCCAGGCGTTGATAGCGCTACCATGCAGGATGCCCTGACTGATGCGGAAGAGCATCTGCGGACTGCCTTGGAGACCGCAGGCGACAGTCAGCCTGAATTGGATGCCACCGCCGTACTGCCTGCCATTATTGAGCAGTATGGTTCCCCCGAAGAGACCGCCGCTGCTTATGCGGAAGTGGAGCGGCGCACGTCTCCCAGTTTGGCCCGGTCGATGAATAAAAATCAACGGTCTGGGCTGAGACGTTTCGTGGGCGTCTACGCAGACCCAAAGGCTTGGGGCGCGTTGCTGTATATGTTTATCGCATTTGTGACTGGCGTGATCTACTTCAGTTGGGCGGTGACCGGGATTTCTTTATCGATTTCTTTTGCCTTGTTCATTTTTGGTCTACCGGTGATGTTGCTATTCCTGATGTCAGTACGGGGCGTAGCATGGCTGGAAGGACGTTTGGTCGAGGCGTTGTTGGGTGTGCGGATGCCGCGTCGTCCACTATTTGCACCCCAAAATATCAAGTGGCAAGAGCGGCTTAAGTTGCTGGCGATCGATAAGCATACCTGGCTATCTTTCATCTACATGCTTTTGCAAATTGTCTTGGGCACTCTTTACTTTGTGGTATTAGTAACGATATTAGCTTTTTCTCTTTCTATCATTGCCATACCCATCTTTCAAGAGGTTTTCAGCTTACCCCTTGCGCAGATTGCCGAAGCACATTATTTTCTGCCGCAATGGGGTTACCCTCTGGGTAGTGGTTACATGGTAACTGATGGGGACCACGCTGTATTGTAGTAATGGAGATACAACTTGAGTACAGCTTCATGGTAAACGTCGGACTTGGAGAAAGAAAGAGTTTTGCGCACGAAGCGAGCCAGTCTCTGGCGCAAGGTGTTGTTCCAGCGTTCCACGTGAGATGTCTGGCCGCTTTCTTTGCCGACACTTTGGTGAGTGTCGTTTGGTAAAACCTTCTGGTAAGCGTGCCAGAAGTCGCTGAAGGAGCAACACGCTTTGTAGGATGCTGGGATGGATTTCCATAACGCGCGACAACTTTTTTCACTGCGGTCGCCAATAAAATAGGCCACCACTTGGCGCGTGCGCCGACACAGCGCGACCCATATCCAACGTTTATCGTTTTTTGTGCGTACAAATGACCATAATTCATCCAATTCCAGCACATCATCCGTTTTTACGGTTTCTAAAGTGTCAGCCAGGTTCGGCATAGCGCCGGCCTTCTCCAGAATCCAGCGTGCTAATGTCTGCCGCGCGATGCCAAAGATGCGCTCAATGCCGCGCATACTGGCTCGCTCTCGATAGGTGCGTAGGACAAATTCTCTGATGAACTCAGGATAAGAACGGCTTTGCGGTTCCAACATTCCATAAGCGGCGCAATCGAGACAATGAAACTTCTGACCGCCTTTATAGTCTGTACCATTCTTGACAATGTTGAGGCTCCTGCACTTTGAACACTCATGCGTGATGACACTCTGGATCATTTTGGCGCTCCTCTGTTTGGCAGGCCAACAACTTACTTTTTCCAGACTCATCAGTCAACATGTAACCACTACCACCCTCTGGTGGTCTTGGGAGGGCTCCTACTCTGGACGGGGACCATGCACCTGGCCAAAAGGGTTGGCGATTTGCACGGACGTTACGCCAAAGCTATGTTGGTGGTTGAGTGAGCTAAATCAAAGATTCACCATAACGCCCTGGTTGAACTGACCAGGGCGTTGTGCTTTAGAGAGCGTTTCTTAAAAGGTTGGGTAAGCTGAAATTTGTCATTTCGAACCGCGTTCATCAATTTTAGCGAGCCATATAGGCTAAAAAAGCGGTGAGAAATCCATAAAACGATGAAATCTATAGCGATTTCTCACTCCCTGTGGTCGTTCGAAATGACATATTCGTCTGGTTTGATTTAAGAAACACTCTATTAGCTCGGCTTTGTACAACTTTGGACTGATTTCTCGTAAATAGAAAGGCAAGGTAAGCTCTGACCTCACTGCTAAGAAAGGTCGGAAAATGCTCACCTTGCCCACGGACATTATAGACTTGCTCAAGCCCTTCGCGACAGTATTCGACCGGCGCACCTGGATCAAAGCTCAGGTGCTTTTGGTTGGCTCGATCCTGACGCCACACCGGCGCACGGTGACGGCTGCGTTGCGTGTGACCGAGTACTGCCGAACCCGGCAAGTGTGGGCTTGAGCGCTGACGGCAACTTCGCGAAGTTTCATCACGTGCTCAATCGAGCGACCTGGTCGGCGCGCAAGTTGAGCGAGTTGTTGCTGGCGCTGCTGTTGCAGCACTTTGATCGTAGCAACGAGCCTTTGGTGTTCGGTATAGACGAGACCATCGAACGTCGTTGGGGGCGCTGCATCAAAGCGCGCGGTATCTATCGCGATGCGGTTCGTTCGAGTGGTAGTCACTTTGTCAAAGCCAGCGGCCTGCGCTGGATCAGTCTCATGTGGTTGGCGCATATCCCTTGGGCCGCGCGCGTGTGGGCGCTGCCTATACTCACGGTACTCGCGCCCTCCGAACGCTACTTTGCGGACAAAGCGCGCGCCCCGAAAACGATGCTCGATTGGGCGCGCCAGATGGTCTCCCAGCTGCGCCGCTGGCTGCCCAAGCGGGAATTGGTGCTCGTAGCTGACAATAGCTACTCTGCACTGGAATTCTTGCATGCCTGCCAGTCGCTCTCCACACCAGTGACGGTCGTCACCCCGTGCAGTCCACGGGACTGTGCGCGCTTGCGGCTTGACGCGGCCCTGTATCAGCCGGCACCACCACGCAAGCCCAGACAGCTCGGCCAGCCACGATGCAAGGGTGCTCGTTTGCCTACGTTGCAGGCGCTGCTGGGTGATCCCGAAACGGCTTGGACGAAAGTCACAGTGGACTGGTATCACGATGCTGTCGCACGCGACGAGCGCAACAATGAGAAGCGCACGATCGAGATCACCGCTGGCATGGCGGTCTGGTACCACAGTGGTATGCCCACTGTGCCGCTGCGCTGGGTTCTCATCCGCGACCCGGAGGGCGAGTTCAAGCCACAAGCATTGCTGTGCACGGACCGCTGCGTCGACCCGGTGCAGGTCATCGCCTGGTTTGTGCAACGCTGGCAGCTGGAAGTCACGTTCGAAGAAGTGCGCGCCCATCTCGGCGTTGAAACGCAGCGTCAGTGGTCTGACGCCGCGATTGCGCGCGTCACACCAGCGTTGCTGGGATTGTTTTCCTGGATCACCCTGGCCGCTCACCGGTTGCAAGCCCACGAGCTATTATCTGTGCGAACGGCTGCCTGGTATGCCAAACCACTGCCAACTTTCTCTGATGCGATCGCTGCGGTACGGCGCGAACTCTGGCCCGGCGCAGGCAGTTTTTGCATGTCGCCTGCGAGACCCGATATGACAAAAATACCACGCGCATTGCTCGATCGCCTGCTAAACACTGTCTGTTACGCTACTTGAGATGTACAAAGCCGAGATTAGGAAGTAAGGACAAACAGAAAAGGTGAGGTACCCAAGTTGGAAATTCTGGCCGATGCCTGATGCATTGAACTGCCGGAACTTATTCGGACTACAAATGGCGTACCGAAATCGTAAGGCATTCTCACAAGCCTCGAGATATGAGCCTCAACATCTTTGTTATATGATTTTTTGACGTCCTGAGTCTCAATACCTATGAGATACGACGCCCGTTCATTCGCGTAACCCCTAATCCTCATGAGCAGGTATTTGCTGCTCCTCTAACCACCCCTACACGGCGCAGCTGGCGTCCGGGATGAAGTCATCTTCGTCGCTGCTGGTGTCGTGATCCTGATCATTGTCTGGCCTCTGGAAGCAAAGAAGACAGAGCGCGAATTCGATTCTGAAGAGTCCTCTCCCCCGGAATCCTGATCTCCTACCAAAACCGAATTGACACATCTCCACAATTCGTATAAAATCAACTCAATATTTAGGTATGCCTAATTATTTTAATACAGGAAGATAAATGGTCTCAGCACGGGCAAGCGGTTACACACTTTCGGAAACCTCCGAGAATTATCTCAAAGCAATTTATCAGCTTCGCTCGCAGGGCGGGCTTGTTTCCACCTCCGCGCTTGCAGACCATTTTGGGGTTGCCCCCGCTTCCGTCACAGGCATGCTTAAACAGCTCGCCAAAGAAGAGCCGGCGCTTGTGGAATATAAACCTCGCTATGGAGTGAAACTGACAGCGCTCGGAAAGACGATCGCGCTCGAAATGCTCCGGCACCACCGCCTGATTGAAGTTTATTTACATGAAGAGCTGGGCTACACATGGGATGAAGTGCATGCCGAAGCGGATCGATTGGAGCACGTCATCTCGGAACGCTTTGAAAACCGCATCGCATCCGTGCTTGGCAATCCGGCCTTCGACCCGCACGGTGCGCCCATCCCGACCCGCGATGGGAAATATTCCGCTGCCCCCGGCGGTTGCCTCTCTAATCTGCATATTGGACAGTCGGGTCGTGTAGCGCGTGTGGCAGGCAACGACGACACCGCCCTGCTCCGCTACCTGGCCGATTTGGGAATCGTCCCCAATGCCATCGTAACCGTGACGGAACGCGCCCCCTTCGGCGGTCCGCTCCATGTCCGGGTGGGAAACCAGAAAAAATCACATGCTGTTGGTGAGCGAGTTACAAATAGTGTCTACGTCGAAATCGAATCCTAAGACCAATGAGGAATAATGAAGGGAACAAAACATGAGTAAAGAGAAATCTCTCAACCGCAGAGAATTTATCAAGGCCGGGTTATTTAGTGCGGCCGGCCTGGCGGGCGCTGCTGCGACCACCTATCGACCAGTCCCCGAAAATACACTAGAGCCAGAAGAACGAGGCAATCACAGCGATCATGCTGGAGGTGGTACGGTTGGCAGCGTAGACAACGAAGCGAACGGCTTCGATCCGCACGCCTTGTTGAACGACTGGGATACCGGTGTGGTCAGCACAATGGACAACGGCCAGACTCTGCGGGAATACACCATCTTCGCTGTGGACAAAGAGATCGAGGTCGCCCCGGGAATATTCTTTCCAGCGTGGACATACAACGGCCGCGTGCCGGGTCCCACCCTGCGCGCAACCGAAGGTGATCACATCCGCATTACATTTTCAAATGCCGGTAGCCATCCGCATACGATTCATTTTCATGGCATTCATGCCGCTTCGATGGATGGTATTCCGGGACTCGGCGCCGGGTTGATCATGCCCGGCGATTCGACTGTTTATGAATTCGATGCCCTTCCAATGGGCTGCCATCTCTACCATTGTCACTCGTTTCCGCTCAAGCGGCACATCCACAAAGGCTTGTATGGCGCATTCATCATCGATCCAGACCCGGAGAAGTATTCCGGTGAAGAGCGTAGGATCGCCATCAGCCGCAGCCTTGGGCACTCTGGCTACGGCGACGTAAACGAAATGGTGATGGTGATGAATGGCTTTGATACGAACTTCGACGGGGGAAATGAGATTTACGCCGCCAACAGCATCGCGTTCGCGTACATGAACCAACCGATCAAGATCCGCGCCGACCAGCGGCAGCGGCTCTACCTGGTTAATCTCACCGAATTTGATCCGATAAACTCATTCCACCTGCATGCCAACTTTTTCGATTATTACGATCATGGCACAACCCTGACGCCTACGCTCAGAATTGTGGACACCATCAGCCAGATCCAGGCGCAGCGCGGCATTCTCGAATTTTCATTCGAGGGCTTTGAGTCAGGCCTGTATATGTTTCATGCCCACCAGAGCGAGTTTGCAGAACTGGGCTGGATGGGATTTTTCGAGGTTGAAGGGTAAATGGAGACCGATATGACATCAACAGAAGAACACGTTACAACTAAGCGCGGCGGTATGCCGCTCTGGGCCTCCTGGCTCATCCCGCTAGTTTTACTCGCCGGCCTGATCGTTTTGTTTATCAACACCAATCCGGCGCAAGTTTCCTATGGCGAATTACCCCCGGTCGAAGACCTCGCAATCCAGCGCGTCGATGTGACCGCGAGCGGCTTCGAAGTACATGTCACAAACGCTGGACCCGATCCGGTTGAGATCGCGCAAGTGTTCGTGGACGAGGCCTACTGGCAATACACGATCACGCCCGGTCATACACTCAACCGGCTGCAGACCGCCGTCCTCACCATCGACTATCCCTGGGTCGAGACCGAACCACACGAAATCGTTATTCTCACATCGACAGGCACAACCTTCGCCGCGGAAGTCGAGTTGGCGATTGAGACGCCCACCCCCGGTGGTAGTGAGTTCCTGGCCTACGGACTGATTGGCCTCTATGTTGGCATCATCCCGGTTGGCCTCGGGCTCTTGTGGTTCCCGGCATTACGCCGCCTTGGCCGCAAAGGCTTGGGCTTTGTATTGGCGCTCACCGTCGGGCTGCTCGTTTTTCTACTGGTTGATACACTGCTGGAAGCATTCGAGGTGGCAGAAGAACTGCCGGGCGTCTTCCAAGGCATCCCGCTGGCACTCTTTGCTGCGGTACTCACCTGGCTGGCTATTGTCGCGATTGGCAGCCGGGGCGCGGTTGCAGATCGCACCTCGGTGAAAGGGCGCGCCTTTGTGGCGCTTCTGATTGCAATCGGAATCGGTTTCCACAACTTAGGGGAAGGACTCGTGGTTGGAGCAGCCTTTGCACTTGGCGAGGCCGCGCTCGGCTCTTTTCTCGTGATCGGTTTCATCCTGCACAATATCACCGAAGGGGTGGGCATTGCCGCCCCGGTGACGCGCGACCGACCGAAACTGAGCTGGTTCCTGTTACTCTTGCTGATCGCAGGCGGTCCGGCCATCCTCGGGACCTGGATCGGCGGCTTTGCCTTCTCGCCACTGCTTGCGGTTTTGTTCCTCGGCATTGGGGCGGGCGCAATCTGGCAGGTGATCGTCGAGGTAGGCGGGCTTATGCGCCGCGACGCAGAACGCGACGGAGCTCCGCTTGTCAACTGGCTCAACGTCGGCGGCTTGCTCTTCGGTATCGCAATTATGTACCTGACAGCATTCCTGGTGAAGTTTTAATCTCGAGGTGACAAGATGAGCGTTGAAAATATCACCGTCCAGCCGAACCTTATCTCAAGGGTGATCATCCGCCTGGTGCTGGCCTTTGTCGTTCTTGGTGCTGTTTTCTTCCTATCCGCCGGGACGACCTCGTATTGGGAGGCTTGGGTCTACCTAACCGTGCTGCTCGTACCGGCCCTTGGGATGAGTATTTACTTACTTCAGCACAGTCCTGAACTTCTCGAGCGCCGATTGAAAACTGGTGAGAAAGAGGCAGAGCAGAAAACGATTATCAAGCTGGCGTCTCTTCTGTTTATCTTGGTGCTTGTGCTACCGGGTCTTGATCAACGCTTTGGTTGGTCGACTGTATCGACATCAGTTGTATTCATCGCCGATATTCTGGCAGTTATGGGATATGGGGTCGTCAGTCTTGTGTTCCGCGAAAACCAATTCGCATCTCGTACGATTCAGGTCGAATCAAATCAGAAGGTGATTTCAACAGGACCCTATGCCCTGGTTCGCCATCCGATGTACCTCGGTGTCCTCGTTCTTTATCTCGCAACACCGCTGGCTCTTGGCTCGCTTTGGGGATTGATTCCTGCAATTCTCCTGGTAGCTGTCCTGGCTGCGAGAATACTAAACGAAGAGAAATTTTTGTTGAAAGAGTTGGACGGTTACGATCTATATACAGAAAAGGTTAATCGACGACTAATTCCGTACGTCTGGTAGCAGGCGGCCTGGGTACCCAATATGTGAAATCGAGGACCTCCGAGGTCTGCATTTGCCTAGCCAACGTAGCTTACCCCCACCCAACCTCCCCCGACATCGGGGGAGGAGCTAACTTCCCCCCGAATCGGGGGGATTGAGGGGGGTAAAATACTCCAATTGCGTAACTCCTAAAATTAAGATCTCGTGGGTCTACCCCACCAATTTTCCTCAATACTTGACATTCAACGCCCAATCCGAATAATTCTAATGTAGGAATTAATCTAACTTGGATGGGTTATGTCTGAAAATACACACCTCCTTGACCAACTCCGAGCAGCCGGGCTGCGGGCGACACCGCAGCGCATGGCTGTTTTTGAGACGCTAGTTGAAACGCCCCAGCACCCCACCGCACATCAGCTCTATGAGCAAGTTCGGCTCAAACAACCTTCAATCAGTCAGGCGACGGTGTACAACACGCTGCAGGCGCTGGTCACACGTGGACTGATTCACAACATTGGTGAAGCCGGCGATGGCGCCAACCATTACGATGGCGCTGCGGACCCGCATGTCAATCTCATCTGCACACGTTGTAGCCGCATCGAAGACTTTCACGACGAAACTTTACAAGCAGTCGCCGATCAGGTGAGCGCCCGCGCCGGGTACAAACTCGATGGGGCGCATGTGGTTTATTACGGTTTGTGCCCGCAATGCCAGGCCGAAAGCGCGGGGGCCAAATGAGGCCTTCTGTCTCCGAAGGCCTCCTAAACTCGCTAAGCGGACATGGCGAGCGCTTGTCGTGCTTCGATCTGGTGACAGAAGCAGTTGCGGACGATGCAAGCATCCTTAATGTCGCAGTGGAAACTGAATATCCAGAGCGAGTTAAAGCGCCCAGTGTAGAACCCTTGGCTGAACAAGATCGCTGGAAAAAGTCCACATTGCTGCTCGAACCGCCCGGTGGACGTGCTTGCGAGTCCTGCGCAGTCGCCTTGGAAGAACGGGTGCAGGAGATTTCTGGCGTGCAACGCGCGACCGCCAGCTATATGGGCGGTGTGATGACTGTTACCTATGACGAGGCCGCGCTCACTCCGGACGACCTGCTGCATTACGTGCGGCGCTTGGGCGTTGCAGTGACTTCCTCCGGCCGGACGCTAACAGTTCCGCACATACCAGCCTCTACGGGAAAGAGGGTACTCAATTGGTTCGATAGTGAAGCCGCTGAGATCACACTCACAGCGCTTGCGCTCATTGGCATTGCAGGCGGCTGGATCGCGGAGCGGGTCGGCGCGCCGCTGCCGGCTGCAGCTTTTTATTCCATTGCGTACATATTTGGCGGATTCTTTGGCCTGCGCGCCAGCATCGAATCTCTTCGTATCAAAACAATCAATGTAGACACCCTGATGGTATTGGCCGCATTGGGCGCGGCAGTGGTCGGTGAACCATTCGAAGGCGCACTACTTTTGTTCCTCTTTTCGCTTTCTAACGTTTTGCAACATCTCGCCATGGACCGCACACGCAATGCCATCCGCGCGTTGATGAAATTGCGTCCCCAGGAGGCGCTTGTCCGGCGCGGAGGCCGCAAGGTCTTGCTGTCTATTGAAGAACTCGTCATCGGAGAGCGCATGATCGTGCGCCCGGGCGAGCGCATCCCACTGGACGGTAAAGTCGTGGAAGGCAAAACCACTTGCGATCAATCGTCTATCACGGGAGAGTCCATGCCGGTCTCCAAAGTCGTGGGCGATGATGTTCTGGCCGGCACGATCAACCAGCAAGGTGGCCTGGAAGTACGTGTGACCAAACTCGCGCACGAATCCACAATCGCGAAGCTGATCAAGCTGGTGGAGGAGGCGCGCAGCGAGAAGGCGCGCACGCAACGCTTCATCGATCGCTTCGAGCAGAGGTATGCGACGGGTGTTATCGGCTTTACAGTGCTCGTTATCGTTGTTCCAGTCATTCTCCTGGGAGAAGCGTTCAACCCGGCATTCTATCGAGCGATGACGATCATGGTCGCTGCCTCGCCCTGCGCGCTGGTGATCAGTACACCGGCTTCAATCCTGTCTGCAATTGGAGGCGCTGCCCGCCGAGGCGTGCTCTTCAAGGGCGGCGTACATGTCGAGCAGGCAGCCACAATTAAGGTCGTGGCGTTCGATAAGACCGGCACACTCACAGAAGGCAAACCAAGAGTAACCGATGTAATTGTTACCGACGATGATCTAGATGGCGACGAGGACGCTTTGCTTGCTCTGGCGGCTGGTGTGGAGTCTCGTTCTGAGCATCCACTGGCGCGCGCCATCACACAAGCAGCCGCTGCCCGCGACTTGGTTATCTCGGAAGCCACTGACTTCCAATCTGCAACCGGTATGGGCGCTCGCGGAACAGTGGCCGGGCAGGATTTGTTTGTTGGCTCTGTGCGTTTTCTGGAGCCTATAGATGCATCTGGACTGGAGCCGGCTCGTGTGGCGCTTGAGAATCTAGAGAGCAGCGGCAGGACAGCCGTAGCCGTAGCCCGGCTGGAGGAAGATTCGCGCTCGGCGCATGTACTTGGCGTGATCGGTATCGCAGACGTATTGCGCTCGAATGCAGCAACCGTTGTGAACGACTTGAAGCGTGCCGGTATCGACAAAGTCGTACTGCTCACCGGCGACAATCAGCGTGTCGCGGATGTGATCGGCTCGGAAGCAGGCGTTGACACCGTCTATGCCGAGCTATTGCCGGAGGACAAGCTTCGCATTGTAAATGAATTGCAGGCTGAACAGGGCCCGGTTGCAATGATCGGAGACGGTGTCAACGATGCGCCCGCACTCGCGACAGCCACACTTGGCATTGCAATGGGTGCTGCCGGTACCGACGTTGCGTTGGAAACTGCCGACGTGGTTCTGATGTCAGACGATCTCGCGCGCTTGCCATATCTGTTTGCTTTGAGCCGCCAGACCCGTAAAACGCTCGTGGCAAATCTTACCTTTGCATTGGGTATGATTGCGATCATGCTGGTTGGCATCTTTGCCTTGCAGTTGCCCTTACCGCTGGCTGTGATGGGTCACGAAGGCGGTACGGTTCTTGTCTCTCTAAACGGCATGCGTTTATTGGGGTATGAGCACAAAGCACCTACTGCATAAAGCCCCCAGAAGACACCGTAATCCCTCTCCGAATCGTGTATACTGGCGGCAAAATTCCACCTCCGGGGAGAGGAACTCATGAATGCATCTGTACTTGAAGAGATAGCACAATCACTCGTACCATCCGGCAAAGGCATCCTCGCCGCCGACGAAAGCAACCCAACAATCAAAAAACGCTTCGACTCGATCAATGTGGAATCCACCGAAGAAAACCGGCGCGCTTATCGAGACCTGCTCTTTACAACCGCCGGGGTGGAGGAGTTCGTCAGCGGTGTGATTCTGTTTGATGAAACTTTACGACAATCGTCCGCGGACGGTACGCCTTTTTCGCAATTGTTGAGCGGCAAGGGCGTTGTTCCGGGTATCAAAGTAGATAAAGGCGCGAAAGATATGGCCGGCTTTCCCGGCGAAAAACTCACACATGGCCTGGATGGACTACGCGAGCGTCTCGCAGAATATCATGACCTAGGAGCACGCTTCGCTAAATGGCGAGCTGTGATCACCATTGGGGACAAACTCCCCACCCGCGCTTCCATTGAGGCCAATGCGCGCGCACTTGCTCACTATGCAGCACTGAGTCAGGAAGCGGGCCTGGTCCCCATCGTTGAGCCGGAAGTTCTGATGGATGGCGACCACGACCTTGCCCGTTGTACGGAAGTGACCGAAGCAACCCTGACACACACATTCTTCGAACTGTATGAACTGCGTGTCCATCTGGAAGGTATCTTGCTCAAACCCAATATGGTGATTACTGGTAAAAGCAATGCAAAAACAGATACGGCAGAGGAAGTGGCAACAGCCACAGTGCGGTCATTGAAACGCACTGTGCCGGCCGCTGTTCCGGGAGTTGTTTTCCTTTCCGGAGGGCAGAGTGCTCAACAAGCCACCGAAAACCTGAATGCGATGAATGCAATGGGAGCCCACCCCTGGGAATTGAGCTATTCCTATGGTCGCGCGCTCCAGGCGGAGGCTCTCCAGGCCTGGAGCGGCATGGCAGAGAATGTGGGTCGGGCGCAGGCAGCTTTCCAACACCGCGGGAAATGCACCAGTGCAGCCCGTTTTGGGACTTACTCAGCAGCACTGGAGGTCAACGGCGCCTGAGGCGACAAACCAAGCGTTCAATCAAAAGGCTTGGTACTATTAGAAGTACCAGGCCTTTTTTGATCTTGCCCCTTGACAATATTTATAAACTAAAATAATATTTAGGCATTCCTAATTTTAGAAGGGCCCATCATGCGCAATTCGTCCGCCTTTTCATTACAATCCACTCCCATTCGCTTTCTTCGAATATTTATTTTTATTGGAATCTTCGCGCTAATATATTTTGGCGCCGCCGGGCGGTTCGACCTGCCCTATGCCTGGCTCTATTTCGGACTGTATTTGATCTTTCTTCTCCTGCTCTCATTTTCATTGAACGATCCCGGTCTAGTTGAGGAGCGCACGAAAATCAAGCCCGATGCCAAGAGTTGGGATTTACTTTTCAACCGTATATTTTCAGTGTTGCTTTTTGTTATGCTGATTCTTGCCGGATTGGATGCAGGCCGTTTCTATTGGAGTGCGAACCTACGGTTGGTGCCCGACTGAGCGCGTCAATCCTCCTGCTCATCAGCACAACCCTGCTTGGTTGGTCGATGAAGGTCAATACGTTCTTCTCGCGTGTCGTCCGCATCCAGCATGACCGTGGCCACCATGTGATCAAAACCGGCCCGTATGCGTTTATCCGCCACCCAGGAAATCTGGGGATCATCTTCTATGTAACCAGCACACCGGTTTTACTCGGCTCGTGGATAGCCTTTATCCCGGCCATGATGGCCGCTGTCGCTGTAATTTTGCGGTGTGCAAAAGAGGACCGCACACTGCACGCGGAGCTGCAGGGATACCCAGAATATGCTAGCGAGGTGCGCTATCGCCTACTCCCAGGAGTATGGTAACGACTATGGACTTACAATTTTTCTTCCACCTGTTTTTTATTTTCATCTTCCTTGCCTTCAATTTCATCCGCGCGTTTTATCAGCGCAAGGCAACGCAAACCCAAGGCGAAGTGGAATATAGAGACTCCCGCTGGCTAGGGATTGCTCGCAAATTAATAGGCATTCCATTCATGCTCGCTTTCTTGGCCTTCTTTTTCCGGCCTTCCATCTTCGGCTGGGCTTCCTTTCCTTTACCGGTCTGGGCACAATGGGTCGGAGTCGCACTGGGCTTGATCAGTTTGCCGCTGATCTGGTGGGTGCAACAAGCGATTGGTAGCAACTTCTCAACGACCCTGCATGTACGTTCAGAGCACACTCTGGTGCAACATGGTCCTTATCGCTGGGTGCGCCACCCAATGTACACGGTGCAGTACATCAATTTCAAGGCGCTGACTTTGCTCACCCACAACTGGTTGATTGCTGTGTTCTTTCTCGGCTTCTTGACTTTAATTGTCATCAATCGCCTTGGATTCACTACCGGACACTTTCTGCGCGGGGCATGTCAAAGGCGACCGGGATGGGCAGATGCTCATTTAGGAACTGTTCCAGCAGGCGCAAGCCGAGTTGAAATAGGCTCAGATCACAGCGGTCGGTGCGGTGAATGACTTGCACCCAATTATCTCGTTTGGCGATGACGCCCAAGTAGATGATCCAGATGTAAGCAAGGCAAGCTGCGATCATCAACCGGGCCAGCCGGGCCGGGTCGGCGATATGGCTTTTATGCAAATTGAAGCCCCGGCTTTTCTGGTCGGAGAAGAAAGTTTCAATACGAAAGCGTTTGTTATACCAGGAACAGGCTTCGGCAACCAGCTCCAGGTTGGTGACCAGATAGAGGGGCTCTTTGCAGTCGCGCTGCCACCACGCGATGGCAAGGACGGGCCCATATTCCTGCTGGGTGAAGGCGACATCCGGCACGCCGCGGTATGCACCACGGGGCACATCCAGGTCGGCGAAGGCGAACCAGTCGCCCCCTTCACATAGCTGGACATGCTTGGCCGTGCGACAGACGTAGGCCCATTCGTAGTCATTCAGAGCCGCCTGGAGGTTCGTGCCATCGAATTCACCATCCCCCAGGAAGACGACATCGCTTGCAGGGGGCACCAAAGCGTGTACTTCTGTCAACAACTGCACGTGTGTCGCTTCTGAAAAATGTCCCTTGCTCCCTTTGACGGTGACCCACGCCACCGGCAAAGCACGTTGCTTGTAGATGACGCTCACCATCAGGGTCAGGCAACCGCGGCCCACTTCGCTGCCGTCCATTGCCAACACGAGCGGGCGGTCCTGCGCCAGACCCTGCAATAAGGGTTCAGCGAAGGGTAGAAAGAAGACTTCGTTATTAATATGCTCATTCTTGACCCAGCGGGCGTACCGTTTGACCCGGCTCTCGGGTTTGTTGCCGTCTGGCACTTTCCTGGCGATCGCCGGTAGCTGGCTACTCTGGCTGCGGACAATTCCGCTGACCATGGCAGCGAGCGTATCCAAATGGCGAGCCAAGTTGCCCTGCGGTTCTCCTGGGTACAGTTGCCGCAAGGCGCTCTTTATGGCACGATATGTACGGCGGTTGTCACTCATGGCGATACTCCCCTTGTTCTGTGGTAGAACGGAGAGTGTAGCCGAGAGGCAACCGCTAATCAATCACGGATAAAGTGTCCGGTAGTGAACGCCTTGGAATAGAAGAAGCTACGATGCTGGAGAAGTTCGGCGATGACTACCAGGCCTATATGCAGCGCACGGGGCGTTTCCTTCCCCGATTCCTTACAAATTGAATACGAGCTGAACGTACGAATCATAATTATTCTGGAGGATTTACATGACCAACGAAACAACCTTCCGCATCCTAGCTGGGATTGTGTTTATCACAATGTTCAGTGTTAGTATTTATTACCGCAGTCGCGCTGATCGCGAGGGCGGCGAACTCGATAAATCGCAAGGTCAGGGCTTTCTCAAAGTTATTCGGCTGATCGCCCTGCTCATCCTTCTGCCGTTGTTTGCCTACTTTATCAATCCAGCTTGGGTAAGTTGGGCTCGCTTCACGTTGCCAGATTGGGCCCGCTGGACAGCTGTAGTAATCGCCTTCGCGTTGATCCCGGTTTTTGTGTGGATTTTCCGCAGCATCGGAGCAGGGATATCCCCTACAGAAGCCACACGAGAAGACCAGCAGCTCGTGACTCACGGGCCGTATCGCTATGTGCGCCATCCGCTCTACACCGCCGGCGTGCTGGTCTATCTGGCATTGACTGCGATTACTGCCATGTGGTGGATTGCAGCCACGATGTTGCCGGTCGTCGCAGTGTTGATGATCTATCGCACTCCGAAGGAGGAGGCCAACCTGATCGCCGAATTCGGTGACCACTATCGTCAATATATGGCGCAGACAGGCCGGTATTTGCCGAAACTTGGCTGAAAGAAATTGAATGTGAATATACGGGCGGCTCAGTGTCGCCCGTATATGTTTAAGCTCGTAATCTGGTATAAATGGGGCACAGACACAGTTTGTCATCCTGCCAGATTGAATCCGAGATACTGAAAACACACGCTTGAAGCCCCTGCCATTTGTGCCCGGTTTTCCGGGAGACTCTTTCGGACTGCTGGAACGCTATCTACCCCCCGTTCCTGAGGGCGTGAGTGCTGCCCATATCGAACGCCACAGCGCCCCGGGTGATCTGCTCCTCGACCCCTTCGGCCAGAGCCCCCGCATTGCAATCGAGGCCGCCCGTCTTGGGCGCAGAATTATTGTTGTAAACCGGAATCCGGTTATCCGTTTCGCCCTCGCCAATGCCTGCAAACATCCGGATGAGTTTGTCGCTCGCCGCGCTCTAACCCGGCTGGCGGACGCACCCACTGCGGGCGGCACGGTCGAGCAGACCATTCGGGAGTTATACCGCTCTCAGTGCCCGGATTGCGGGTCAGATGTGGAGCCTGACCTGGTGGCCTGGCGCGACGACGAACCGTTTGAACAACGCTTCGTTTGTAGTCACTGCTCCGAAGATAAAGTTCGCCCGCTGAGTCAGACGGATGTTAACCTTGCGACTAGCTTTGGGGCACGCGGCCCCGGTTATTTTTGGGCGCTCGATCAAGTCAGCCCGACGGGGGATAACGATCGACGGAATGTCGAGCACGCTCTCGCTGCATATACACCCCGTGCACTGCATGCAGCCTTTACCTTGTTGACAAAATCCAAGGGCCTTGATCTTGATTCCCAAGAGCGCCGCGCACTAGATGCTCTCTTACTCGGCGTCCTCGATGAAATCGATTCTCTCTGGCCATATCCGGCTATGCGCGGACGTCCGAAAACTCTCAACCCACACCAGAGTTTTCGCGAACGGAATGTCTGGCTTGCGCTCGAACAAAACGTCGCGCTCTTTGGGGCGCAGGAAGATGTTGAACTGAAATCCTTAGAGGACTTGTTGGCGAACAAACAAAGCGGCATTGCAATAGAGGACACTTCACTGGGAGAGCTGAGTAATTCACTTGCATGGCATGAAATTGCAATGGTGATCACAGCAGTGCCTCGCCCAAACCCCGTGCTTTGGACGCTCAGTGTGCTATGGGCGTCCTGGCTCTGGGATGCGCCGATTCAACCAGAACTCAAAAGGCTCTTGCGCCGCCGAAGGTACGATTGGAACTGGCACACAAATGCGCTGCGGGGTGCCTTCCAGGTTCTGCAAGACAAGATTCCAATTGAGAAAGCCTTTATCGGCTTGCTACCAGAAGCTGAACCTTCTTTCCTCTCGGCAAGCATCCTGGCAGCGGATGACTTTTTTCAACTCGAAAGCATTGCTCCACAGGCAGATCGCCGTTCTGCTCAAATCCGCTGGTTTCCCGGCGCAGGCAAACCTTCCCGAGCGAAAGGTGATATTGGAGTTATCTTGCGCGCTCACATCGCGCGTGGTGTATTCACCGCGCTGGAACGGCGCGCAGAGCCGACACCCAGATATGTAGCCCACGCAGCAGCGCTCCAGTCCCTGGCACACTTCGGTGCACTCCAACTTGCGCGAGAATCGCACGCAGACGAAACTTATGCGATTGTGCAGCGCACGATTGAAACTGAGCTAAACGCGATGGGAATGAGCGCCGCAGATCAAGAGCTGATCTGGCCAAATGAGGCACCTGTTAATAGTACAGCCCTCATTGAACGTGCTGAATCGGCTTTGGTTGAATTTCTTGCGAAAGTAGAAGGCGCAGATACAAGTCGAGTAATGCAGGCTGTGTTTGAGGCGTTGCCAGGGCTCCTCTCGCCCTCGCTCGATTGGGTGTTGGTCTGTTTGCAATCCTATACCCGCGAGAGCGGGCCTGGACTGTGGACATTGCGCACGGAAGACTCTCCCGCCGCACGTAGAGCGGACTCGCAGGAACTAAATGCGCTGCTCGTCGAGTTGGGATCGCGTCTACATTTCGACTCGCGCGTGGAGAAGAGTGGCGCCATCACTTGGCTCCATAAGGATGAAGCTGAATTCGTCTTTGTCGTATGCCCAATGACAGCCCTTGAGCAGCCCATGCTCATCTCCCCACCCGCGGCGAACCAGCGAGTAATGGTGATTCCGGGCAGTCGTTCCGCGATGATACAATTCCGCTTGCAACAAGATGCGCGCCTGCGAGCTGCAGTCAAAGGGCAGAATTGGACATTTCTTAAGTTTCGTCACGTCCGTCGCCTTGCGGGAGAACCCGACCTGAATCGGATTTCACTCCTCGCTGTCCTGGGTCTAGATCCGATTGCCGAGCAACCCAGCGCACAGATACCTTTACTCTAGACGACGCATTTCCGCCGCGCCGAACCCAACTTATCGATTGCAGGAGAATATCATGGCACAAATTGACGCCGACACACGCCCGCACGAGCCGATCCGGGAACCGCAAGCATTCCCAGCAGGTCCTGTTTTACTTCTCCGACGGCCATTGGATTACTGGTTTTTGTGGATCATCGCGCTGGCTTCTTTCGGTTTCAATTTATATCTGGTGCGGCAGTATCTCGACTTGCGCGCCAAGGCAGCCCACGAGATTGTCTCTGTGGTTGGGATGGTTGGAGAATTTCGACGTGCGAGTTTCGACTACGTTGTCAACATCGACGAACAGCTACCGGTTTCGGCAACGGTGCCGGTCAATTTTGATGTGCTAGTCCCTGTGGAACGCTCGATACCCATAGACACGAATGTCACTATCCCCATCGAGACCTTCCTCGGCACGTACCGATTTAATGCTCCGATCTTTACAACCATTGATATAGATTTTGATATCGATGTGCCGATCAACGAGACAATTGATTTTGAAACGACTGTGCCAGTAAAGTTCGATGTGCCCATCACCATCGCATTTGAAGAGACACCCCTTGGGCCCATTCTGGACGATGTCTACAAGCAACTCATTGAGCTGGCAACATCGCTTGGCGCAACCGGACTCCCCGAATGAGAACTCCGCCTAGCCTACGTTAGACTGTCCGGCGGCTCGGCGTGGACAACCACGCGCCGGATGGCGGGTAGCGCCTCCAATATCAGGCTCTCGAGTTCCTCTGCAAGCGCATGCGCCTCCACCACAGGCTGTTCCGACGGCAATGTCAGATGGACACTTGCAGTGAGCAAGCTACCAACGTGATGAATGTTGACATTATGCACAGCGCCGTGCGTGCTGGTTTCATCTGCAATACGGATAATCTCTTGCGCAAGTCTCTTAAACTCCCCAGGTTGACTGAGTTCGCCTGGAACTGCTGGCTGCAAAGGTTCGATATGTGATGTGATCGACTCTACTGCCGGTAGTGCAGCGCTGATTCTTCCTTCGAGCTTGTCCACAAGATCGTGCGCCGCGCGCAAGGTCAGACCTGCATTTACTTCCACGTGCATTTCAACTGCATAGCGCCCACCGGGTTCGACATGCGTGTGCAAATCGTGGATCCCCACCCCAAGCGCATCGGCCTCTGCGCGTACACGCACGGCCAGGCGCTCCCATTCGGAAGGCGCCTCTCCATAGGCGGGTTCAACATGCACCACTGTATCGACAACACCCGGAATATCTTTTTTTAGTCGCCGCTCTACTTCACTTGCGATGGAATGCGACTGTTGCGTGGACATTCCAGGATCGACTTTTACATGCAAGTCCACATGCACTGAATCTGAACGCCCACGCGAACGGACCTTGTGCACTTGCCAGACCTCCGGCAGCGCTCGGGCAACACGTTCAACCTGTAGCGGATCGAGCACAACGGTATCCGCGAGCACATCCGAAGTGCGGCGCAGAATCCCAACGGCAGTAAAGCCGATCAGAACAACCACTGCCCCTGCTACGAGTAAATCCAGCCATACCCAGCCCAACCGGACCGCTACCAACGAACCTACCACCGCAATCGTTACAAACAAATCTGTGCGGGTGTGGGCTACATCGGCCTCTAATAAATCCGAGCTCAAAGTGCGTGCTCGTCTGTATTCATATAGCACAATTGCGAGATTGATCGGAAAGGTGAGCGCAAGCAGAACGATGTCTACCGTTTCAACTTCAGGGGCGCCGCCACTGAACACTCGGCCAAACACAGCTTGCAGAATTTCCCAAGCTGCCAGCAGCAGCAGTGCGCCGATGGCGAGGGCCGCCACAGTTTCGTATTTGCGATGCCCGTAAGGATGCGTGCGATCCGGCGGGCGCGCCGCTACCCACATACCGATCAGTCCAATAATATTGGATGAGGCATCCATCACCGAGTGGAACGCCTCAGCGATGACAGCCAAAGCCCCAGTACTGAAACCAAGCACGAGTTTGACGGCGGTCACGAGCAAGTTAAGCACGAGCACCACCCACAGCACACGCCGGATGGATTGATTACGGATAGCTTCTGAAGTATTCGAGAGAGTCATAAGAATTGATGATGATGTCAACGCAAATCTGCGGCGTTAATAAGTCTATCTTCTCGTAATGGCTTTAGGTTGATCGCACTCCACCTTTTCACGCACACTTCATTTCATCATTTCCCCAGATGGACCGTATGTGCTGTACTGGCTCACCCTGGTCGGGTTATAGCGAACTGGGTGTGTAGAGAACCCAATTTTAATACAAATTGAAAGTGGAAAATTTATTTCTGGTTCCACAAATGTACAGCACGCTAAACGCGAGAACCGCAGCATGGTTGTTTTGTGATATTGCCATGTCCTCTCTCATCGTTGTATACTAAGGGCTAATAGGGGACACAACAGGTTCTAAGGGAAAAACAACTTATCTACTCCGAGTCTATTCTGCTCGGAGTTGCGAGTGCCTGTACGCCCTCAGAGGCTGCTATTGAAACAGCAGTCGAAACAGCGGTACATCGTGCTTTAGGAACCGCCCTGCACCAAACAGAAGTCGCAGCACGGCCAATTCTGGCAGCAACACCTGCCCCAACTAACCCGGTGGCCACAGCCACAATCTCGCCGACACCTACCATGGAGATAGACGTTAAAGCTAGACAACTGATCTTTGCTTCTGACCGCAATGGCAATCTTGATATTTTCGTGATGAATGACGATAGCTCGGATGTCATACAGCTCACAAGTCATGCAGCCGACGATTTCGGTCCCGTTTGGTCCCCGGATGGCAGTCAAATCGCGTTCTACACTTTCCGGGATGGCAATAACGAGATCTATGTGATGAATGCTGATGGATCGGAGCAGACAAATGTGTCTCAGACAACACGCTTTGAGTTCGACCCTCATTGATCGCCTGATGGAACACGCATCGCGCTGGTGTCATACCGGGATCAAAATGCAGAAATCTACGTTACGAACACCGATGGAACCGGTGTTACCCGGCTGACAAATCACCCTGATGACGATTTCGGCCCCGCTTGGTCGCCGGACGGCAACCGGATTGCCTTTCACTCCAATCGGGACGGCAACTGGGAAATCTACGTCGTCAACACAGACGGCTCGGCACTCACCCAGCTGACGAACTCGTCAGGGGAAGATCGAAAAGCAACCTGGTCGCCGGATGGCAGCCAGATTGCATTTTGGTCCACGCGAGATGGCCGGCCTGACATCTACGTCATGAGCGCCTGCGGCTTTGGGCAGACCCGCCTGGCCACCGACCCGGCTTCTGATTACGACCCAGTTTGGTCACCCGATGGTAATCAGATTGCCTTTGTTTCCGAGCGAGACGGCAATGCTGAAATCTACGTGATGAACACCGACGGGACGCAACAGACCAGGATTACTAACGAACCCGCGAACGATTATGACCCCGCCTGGCAGCCGTGATATTTTCTACCTTCAAGCGGTACTACTCTTGGGCCTTTGACGATGACAGTTTTTCCTTTGGGCAAGAGGAAATAACAGTCTGATGGTCTGGCAGCGTGGGCTACAAACATTACATAGCGAACCGCCTCGCAGCGTTCTGAATAACAATCAGATTCCCACCTAACTCATTACGGAGTGTTCGATGGCTCAGGCGACGGAGTCTGGGTCTCTGTCGGGGTCGGTGATTCGGGCGTCGTTGAGGGGGCGGTCGCTGTTTCCGATGGTGTTGCTGACGTCTCTGCTTCCGCAGTATCCGAGGGCACGGGTGTCGCGCTCGGGACAGTGGCTGTAAATGTCGGCGTATTCGAAGGGGTATCGTCGGAGTCGGCGTCAGCGTAATTGTTGGCGTGTGCGTAAAGGTCGGCAAGGCTGTGGGAGTATTGGAAGCGGTTGCCGAGGGAGTCGGGTTGTCGATGGCGAGCACTCTGCGCGTCTCGGCCTCGTGTCCTTCATTGTCACGGACAATCACACGGATCGTCACAATCTCATTCGGCTGCTCTCGTGTATCAAACTCGGCCAAAAGAGCCGGCGAACCGTTGTCCGGGTGGCGTTCCGGGATAGCATCCGAGAGATTGCCCCAACCTTGCGGATCATCGCCAAGGCCCCAATCAACTCGATAGGAATCAAATTCACCATTGAGCACATCGACATAGCCCCAAATTTGGACTACTTCGAACACAGGCGGCGTATCCTCAGGTGGGAAGATAATCCTTACAATCGCATGCGGATCGTCCGGACCACATTCCGCGGTGGGGGCAAGCTCGATCGGAAATTCAACTCCGAGTACCTGCGCGAACTGTCCCCCAAGCGTGTTTCCTTGTAACCACTCCAGAGCAAAGGGATCGCGAATGTTTATAACCTGGCGCTCTTCCAGCGTCGTCGAGTTACACACCTCGCTCGCCAGCTTGCCAGAAAACGCATCCACTTCGATGGTTGCCACAAAATCTTCCTCACGCGGGAGCGGTGGTTCATCCGCAACAAAATATTCCTGCCGGATTCCGCCCCGTCCTGGATAGCGCGGGTTGGTCATATTAAAACAGTATTCATTGGCCGCTGCCCCAGTGACCTCACAGATTTCGTGCAACACCACACCTTGGGGTGGACGGAAAATGCCCGGCTCGATTCCGAGAATCTCAAATGCACTTGTAAGTACACGCTTCCACACCGGAGTCGCAGTGCCGGAACTGGTCACGCCTTCTGCCATGGGAGTGAAGTCTGCGTTGCCAAACCAGACTCCCACAGTAAGGTTTGGCGTGAAGCCCATCGCCCAGACATCGCGAATGTCATTTGTCGTCCCAGTCTTCACCGCTGCTCCGACGCTGTTCTCCAGTGCGTTCCCCGGGCCAAAAGCCAGCAGGCGTGCATTATCATCGCTGATGATATTTGTAATCAGGAACGCATGCTCTGGTGAGACAACCTGCTGATCCCAGTTTTCCGGCAGGGAGAGGCAGGAGGGCAATGCATCGGCGCCATCCGCAGACAAATCGACTGTTGAAGTCGGTTGGCGACAAATTTCTTTCCCGTTTGCATCTGTGATATGCGTAATGGCGACGGGAAAGACCCGCTGACCTTCGTTCGCGAGCGTTGCGTAGGCACCCGTCCATTCGAGCAGGGTGATCTCGCCACCGCCAAGTGTAAGTGCACTCCCATACTGATCGCTGGTCAGCGTTGAAACGCCGAATGTCTCCAGAAACGGGAGCAGCCCTTCTGTCCCATCCGTATCGGGATCATCATAAATGCCGACATACTCCAGTGCTTTGACAGCCGGAACATTGAATGAATTTGCAAGCGCGTCGCGTACACGTAACGGCCCATGAAAGCGCCCATCGTAATTGCGTGGTTCGAAGGCCGGATTGACTCCATCATCAAATTTGGAAGGCACGTCCCAGATCACTGTTGCAGGTGTCCAACCCAATTCGAAGGCACGCAGATATGTAAAGGGCTTGATAGATGAGCCGGGCTGCCGGGGCCGGATCGCCATGTTGATCTGACCATCGGGAAGATCGTCATAATTGTCAGAACCGACCAGCGCAACGATCTCACCACTTTGTGGCAGGATGGCGACGAGCGCGCCGTTGGTTACATTTGCTGCAGCAACCGCATTCACTTGCTGCGAAACTTGTTCCTGTGCGTATCTTTGCAGTTCAGGATTTAAAGTCGTGAACACACGGAACCCGGCGCGATAAATTTCCTGCGCACCATATTCCTCTTCCAGCAAGAGACGAACGTAGTTTACCCAGTGTGGAAAGACGGCTTCGATGCGCGGCGGAACGAACGGATACTGGTCGGGGTCTTTGATCCCCAGAATTGCGCTAACGCCCTCCGCGGCTGTAACACAAAGACGCTGGCCGGCGTCGTTGATTTGAATGCCGCCTGAAAATTGGATGCAGTCTGTACCTGCACGAACGGTGAGCGCAACCACCACCTCCTGGCGCCCGAATGTAAGTTCCGGGTTCTGATAGATGTCATAATAGGCTGGGGACTGCGGCAGGCCGGCGAGGAAAGCGCCTTCGGCGAAATTCAATTCTGAAGCGCGCTTGCCGAAGTATGTTTGGGCGCCCGCTTCGATCCCGTAAGCAATATTTCCATAGTAAATCTCGTTTAAGTACAGCTCAAGGATTTCGTCCGGGCCATATTCGGCGCGCATCTGGGCCGCCAGAATGATCTCACGCAGTTTGCGCTCGTTGGTCTGCTGCGCGCGTTCTTCCGGCTCCAGTAACAATGCCCGTGCGAGTTGCTGGGTGATCGTACTCGCCCCGCTGACGATCTCGCCTTCGCGATAGTTTTGCCAGATCGCGCGTGCAATGGCAGTGGGATCGAAACCCGGATTGTTCCAGTATTCGCGGTCTTCGGTGGCAATGGTGGCGGCAACAGCATAGGGCGAAATCTGGTCGAGCGGCACAAATGTGCGTCGTCCGGCCTGCGGATCGTTGATTTCATAAAGCGGGTTGCCCGCGCGGTCGTAAATAAAAGTGGATTCAAAATCCGCTGCACGCTCGCGCAGCTCGCCCACATCCGGGAGCGTGGCTGCGATGCGGTAATACTGCAGGATGCCAAAGGAGACCGCTCCGACTAAAATGACAATTCCAAGCGCTGTAACAATTGCTGATAACGTGAACGCAACGCGTCCAATGCGACGAAGGACATTTCGCCAGCCCTGCTTACTGCGCGGTTGACGTTTGGACGGTGTGGAAGTACGACTTGTCTGGTGTGGATAGGCTACCCGCGGCTGCACACGTGTATGCGCCGGGTCGGATTCCGCTACTTTCTTTGGGAGCGGCATCCCCTCCGAGTCTAGACGTACCTGGGGGCGCCGGGGCGTATCGGCTAGCGGGTCGGGTTCTGCCACAGGCGACCAGGGCTGAGTGACATCGGGGTCCTCGTTTTCAGAAGGTGAAGTGTCTTTTGGATTTTCTTCGTTTTCAAGTTCGCCAACCCAGCCGCCTGTTTTATGAGGATCACCCGTTGGGTGTGTTGGGAGGGGCTTTTCGCTTGATTCTGCGGGATCGGTTAAGCGACGGAAGCGCTTCCCAGAGTCTTTCGGAGGCGATTCGTCATCGGGATCAGCAGGGGTAGATTCAGACATGATTCAAAAAGGCGATGATGCTCCAAGACGCAGGATTACCCGCGACATTGTTTCAAGCAGCTTCTTCCGGCCGCCCTTGCACCAACATTACCCAGCGGCCTCGTTGCACGGTCTCATCGCTTTGATTTTTGACTTTCAGGTCAAGGGAAACAGAACCTCCACCCAACCGTTGTAACACTTTGGTCTCAACCACATTCATTTCGACATGGACGGTATCGCCGATGAAAACAGGTTTGCTGAACTTCCATTGAGAGATTTCACGGAAAGCCATGATCGTGTCCTCTAGGAATCGGGTTTGCACAGCCAAGCCGGATGCAATTGATGCCACCAAAAGGCCATGCGCGACGCGTTTCTCAAACGGCGTGCCGGCCGCGTATTCTGCATCAGTGTGAATACGATTGTAGTCGCCCGAGACACCGGCGAAGTTGACAATGTCCGCTTCGGTGATCGTTCGGCCAGCGGTGGAAATCTCAAGACCGGGTTCAAATTGTTCAAAATAAAGTCCTTGGGGCTGCGATGTACTCATAGGTTCCTTCCAGTGATGGTCAAGGACTGACTGTAATTAGATCGCTGATATCTTCAAAAGTTGCTTCGCCAATTCCACTTACGTCCATCAGATCTTCCGGCACCGAAAATAGCCCATTCTGATCGCGATATTCGATGATCCGACCGGCAAGCGCTGGTCCTATCCCGGGCAATGTCTCCAGTTCTGCTTGCGTGGCCGTATTGATGTTAACACGGTCACCCGAACTCGCCTCGGACGCTCCAGACGAAACGCTGCTCAGGAGTGCCTCGGTGGTCATAATGCCTGGGTCGGATACCTGGCTCCCGACAAAGACCTGCATTCCATCCGCCAACAGACCGGCCAGATTCAACCCAGTGGGATCAGCATTTGGTGTTAGGCCCCCAGCGGCTGCTAGGGCATCGGACACAATGGCACCAGGAGGCAGTGCATAAATACCCGGCGCATTGACTTCGCCCATTACATGCACGCGCAATGCCAGCGGTGTGGCCGTGGGCGCAATCGTTGGCGGCTGAACCAATTGTACCGGCACACCGGCCGGAGGTCGCCCGACCAACAATATCACACCGCTCATCAGTAGTCCGGCAACTAATCCAAACAAAATAGACTGCCAGTGCTTAAACATCCTGCAATTATAATCCGTTATTCCATCCGAACAATCACGGTATAATGCGCGGCAATTTTAATTCTCGCGGATTTCATTGCACTGGAGCAACAGCATGACCGGACCAGCAGGGCTGGGAACAATCATAAACATCATTACGGTGCTTATTGGCGGTGGCCTCGGCACTCTCTTTGGCGGTCGCATGCCCACACGCATGCGTGAGACAGTTATGAACGGTCTGGGCATGTTCACGATAGCGATCGGTTTGTTGATGTTTACCAATTCGCAGAATCCCATCATCGTGCTTGGGAGCCTGCTTATCGGCGGAATTCTGGGCGAATGGTGGGGGATTGACGATCGCTTACAACAGTTTGGTGGCTGGCTGGAGAAGCGCTTTGCGAGCAATAGTGATGCCGTTGAAGCCAGCCGTTTCATTAAAGGCTATGTAACTGCTTCGCTTGTCTTTTGCATCGGCCCAATGACAGTCGTGGGCAGCATTCAAGACGGCATCTCTGGAGATTTCACCCTTCTCGAGATCAAGTCCGTGCTCGACGGGTTCGCGGCGCTGGCCTTCGCCTCGACTCTCGGTATCGGGGTGCTCTTTTCAGTTGTGACGATCTTTATTTTTCAGGGCGGATTGACACTTTTTGCCGTGCAAATGCAGGGTATCCTGACCGAATTGATGATTGCAGAGATGACAGCCACTGGCGGCTTGCTAATTATAGGGATCGGTATCAGCAGTCTGCTGGAGCTGCGTCAGATCCGAGTCGGAAATTTCTTACCTGCCATATTCCTAGCCCCATTGGTTGTCGCGGTCGTTCCGAGTCTACCGGACTTGTTACCCTAGCTTGCCCGGCTTGTCCAAGAAAAAATTCCATGTGATCACTGTGATCACCACAAAGTCACTTAGAACACAAAGATTTTTCGTTGCACACAAAGTAACAGCCCTGCCACGTGAACTTGTCAGCGCTTGGATAAAAGTGCATAAAGAACTTTGCAAAGTAGAGTGCGCACTTCACTGTGCAAAGTCACGAAGGCCACAGAGTGAAATGCGCATACCGACACAGTGCATTCGGAACTGTGCTCCACTTCGAGGTGCAATTCGCGCCTCACCGTTTCCGCATGAAGCGCGATTGCACCTCGACCAGATCGTGGAGCCGGACGCGGTCGCCAAAATTTAATTCGGCGCGTGCTTTCTCGGCTTTGGCACTTGCAGATTGGAAAATCCCTAGCACTGTCCCCGGCTGTGTATATTTGGTTTCCACAAAGGCTTGCCCGAGTAAATACCCATCGCTATCGATGGCGCAACTCGTCACTTTGCCGACAACCCGACCCCGGCGATCAACCACAGGATCGCCAAGATGTGCCATGCGCACGCCCTTCACTTGGAATCGAAAGCGGATGACTTCCCCGGTACGTTTTTCCTCGCGCGCAAGATAGGCTGTGCGCCCAATGAACCACGGTTTGTACGTTTTGACATAGCTGCCGAAACCCGCTTCGGCCACGCCAAGATTGAGATCGCCGCCAATCTCCTGCCCGTAAAGTGGTAAACCTGCTTCCGTGCGGGTGCTGTCACGGGCGGCCAGGCCACAAGGCTGCAACCCAAAAGGTTCGCCAACCTCGAGCAGTCGATTCCACAATTCAACAATCTTGTCTGGATGCACAATAAGTTCGAAACTCGTCGGCTCGCCGGTATATCCAGTGCGAGCCACAATGAGATCAAAACCCCCTATTGTTGCATCGCAGAGTTGCGTTCGTTTGAGTCTCCGAACCCGAGCGATGGTTTCGTCGTCCGCGCCGAGTGCGAATAAAACATCGCGGCTGGCAGGACCCTGCAAAGCTAGATCAAGGCGCATGTCATTCCCAGCAGAGGCATCGCGGAGATTGCGCAGGTTTACCCCGCTGCGCCCAAACGCCTTTGCCCACGGTCGCGCGCGATCCACCAGCAGCTCCCCCGCAAGCACCCCGCTCACCCAGGCCCAATCTTTGTCATCATTGGAGGCATTCACAACCATGAGGAAGACGTCGGACGCCCGCCGATACACAAGTAGATCATCTATCACATTGGCATCCGCATCGAGGAAGTGCGTGTAGAGTGAGTCGCCCACCCTCAACGCGGCAATATCGTTCGCGCAGACGCCATCCAGGAAGGCAGCCGCCGTCTCACCCGCTGCTTCCCACACGCCCATGTGACTAACATCAAACAGGCCGGCAGCAGCCCGCACAGCCACGTGTTCTTCCGAAACTGACGAATACCATACCGGCATGTCCCAACCCGCGAACGGCACCATCTTTGCTCCGAGGGCACGATGGGTTTCATTTAGATCGGTCTTTTTATGCGGCGCATCGACAGGTTCAGTCCAGGTGAATTCGGGTAATGGAGGTCGATCATCGGAGGTTAGAGATTCGATGCCAATAAAATATGGTTTATCGGCTGCAACAGAATCACCACTGTCGATCGGGAGCGTGGCAACCGCGCCCTGATCGCGCACCAACACCGGGCCGGGCAACTTAGCATGAAGGTCTCCCGCGCCGAAATCGATATAACCATCGGAGAGATCGCGCAGCCAGGAGCGGACTCGCGGGGTGTCGCCGGCAGGCACAGTGAGCACATAGGATTCAGCTGTACGAGTCAATGCTCCGTTTGTCGTCCCATTCCCGGTCCACAAACTTGTGAGCTGCGACTCCTGCGGCCCGAGAGCCTCGACATCATTGGAGGTCGCCATTTGGAGAAAAGTTTGTGCAAGCCCGCCAGAAATTTCCAGCGCAGCGAAGTCGCCATCGGGCATTGGGTCATCCCGGTAGTAGTAATGTGGATATCCGTGGACGGCTGGCTCGAAATCGATGCCCATGCGCTGCGCAAGATCGCGCACATTCACCTTCACATCATTTAGAACAACGAAATCCACTTTCGTACGATCGAGAACGCGCCCGCGCGAGCCCGGCATTGTGAACGGCTGACAGGCTTTGAGTACGGTCGCCATTTGTTCAGCCAGTTCGTCTATCTCGGCTTCGGCGAAGCCGCGCTGCGTGATCCACGTGGTACCCAGGCGCAAACCAGATGGATTGAGCGCGCTCTTGTCGCCCGGAATGGTGTTGCGATTGACAACGATTCCGGCAATATCCAGGATACGGCTGGCGAGTTCGCCCATGAGTGGCGCGCCAGAGGGGCCTTGTACAGACTTCATATCCACATTGAACAGATGCGTATCTGTTCCGCCGAATGGAATGCGAAAACCATGTTCCTGCAACTGTTGGGCAAAACGCACGGCATTGGCTTTGATCTGTTTCTGGAGCGCGCGGAACTGGTCGCTGTCTGCAATCTTGAAGGTGAATGCCATAGCCAGCATCGAGTTGAGACGCGGGCTCCCTTGTTCGCCGGGAAATACGGCTCGATCGATCTTACGCGCGAGTCCAGCATCGGTGGTCAACAAACAGGCGCCACGAGCACCGCAAAGGGACTTATTCGTTGTGAAGCTGACGACGTCCGCGATACCAATCGGCGAGGCATATTCGCTGGCTACCACCAAACCGGCCACGTGGGCAATATCTACAAGCAGGATTGCGCCAACGTCGTCGGCAATCGAGCGGAACTGCTCCCAATCGACAGCCCACGGATAGGACGTGTATCCCGCAATCAGTAGCTGGGGTTTGTGTTCCCGGGCCAGGGCGCGCACTTGCTCGTAATCGA
This sequence comes from Anaerolineales bacterium, assembly GCA_965248775.1. GTDB lineage: Bacteria > Chloroflexota > Anaerolineae > Anaerolineales > JBHHUI01 > JBHHUI01. The sequence continues at coordinate 5,392,679 of OZ252150.1, read as the reverse complement.
TGCGCTCAGTCTCTGGATCGATTCCGTAAGAGACGCTGTTGTACCATTTACCAGAGCGATTCGCGCGTGAACCGTGGCTCAGATGTCCACCGTAAATTAAATCCATGCCCATCACTGTGTCGCCGGGGCTGATCAGATGATAGACAGCATTGTTGGCCGTTCCACCGGACAAAGGCTGCACATTCACATAGATATCGTCGGCACTTACGCGCTCGTTGGCAAATAATTCTGCACAGCGGTGGCGCGCAAGCGCTTCAACAGCATTTGCGTACTCGACCCCTTTGTAGTAACGCGGATTCGCATAACGCCGGTCATGTGCCAGACGCGCTTCGTAATCGAGCAACTCCGCTTCATCCATCCAACGCGTGGCTTGTGCCGGATAGCCCTCGGCAATGACATTGTTAAAAGCAGAGTCTTGCGCTGCGCGTACTGCGCGCGGCGCGCTGCTCTCCGAGGCGATCAGGATCAGCTTGCGAAACTGCCGCTCAGATTCAAGTTGCTCTAATTCGTACGTTTGCGGATCAAGCTCGGACCAAGATCCACGAATGAGAAAGTCGGACACAGTTTTGCCTCCGAAATAGTAAGCGAGTCGGTGTGATGCAGGTTTCTGGCAATTACCTCAAGTGCCAGGCACATTTAGTTCAATCAGCAGCGCAGCGTGATCGCTCAGTGCCTCGCGACGACTTTTTCCGCTGGGCGTTCGACCCCAAATGTATTCCACATCTTTGACGCCCGGAAGCGCCTCATTATTTGCAAACGCCTGGTCGAGTCGAAAACCGTTGCCTGCATTCGGCGAATACCAAGTGTACGCGCGTTCATCGCCGCGCAGTGCACGGAAAGCATCCTCCCAGCCAGAGGCCGCAAGCGCGCCAAACCATTCGACCTCAGCGCGGCCGAAGATCGGATTCTCTTCGTCAATATCAGGTAAACCAGAATTGGTATCCCCTACAATCAAACACGCCCCACCGCGCCAATTTTGGGCCAAGCTTAAAATGGCATCTCGAAACTTAAGCTGTCGACCGGTAACATAATTAGGTACGTGCAACACACCGATCCAGAGCGGCACCGGCGTTGCGAGCTTCACACACAGCCAGCGGCGTTCATCGACTGGCGCACGCAAATGCCGGACACGCCGTCCACGTACACGAGACGCGAAGAGCAACGAATTCGTTGCCGGTTTGAGTGGGTCCGAAATGTCTACCTGATAGGTCAGACCCTGCGACTGCAATAAAGCTTTTAGTTCCTGGCTAGTACTACAGTTGTAGATAAATGAGTGATGCACCACGACGTTTGTAATGATAGAACCTGGCGACGGCCTGATGATGGCGACGCCAATGCGACCAGGCGAGGATCTCCTGAGCGGTCTGCTGCACGCGCAACACTAGACGCCAGAGCAATCGCCGGATTTCGGCCACACTCAACCGCACGAGAGGCCGCGGCGGTGCTTGAACGCCGCAAGACTGTTGCGCGTCGCTGACAACAACGCCCCCTTTTTCAGCGCTTCGTGGCTTGGCGTGGTCGTTCGTATCGCGGCCAGATAAGCATGCGCCCACATCGCCAGAGTGGTATGGCGATACCAACCGGTCCAACTGCGCACTTCATATTGATCCAATCCGACTTCACCCTTGGCAGCCTCGAAGGTCACTTCAATCGCCCAACGGCTGCCGGCCACGCGCACCATGTCTTCCAGCGTGGTTTCCTGTGGCGCGAAGACCACGAAGGCTGTCAGTTCATGCAGGTCTTCGATTTTGCGCCGTATCAGCAGCCAGCGCCCCCAGCTCGCTTGCATGGGTGGGTTGAGCGGCAGCAGATGCCAGTCGTATCCGCGTGGACCTTTGGCCCCAGCGCCGGCGCTCAGTCGTATCCAATCTTCGGCAGGCAAGGTGGCCAGCACTTGCTTGACGCGGTGCTGTTTGAAACCAATCCAGACGTACTCCTTGCCCGAAACGGCCAGCGCGTAGGCCCGTTCTCGCTCTTCCAGCCACAGACGCAGGCGGCGGTCGTCGCCATAGACAGAGTCGCCCGTCACCCACGCCGCCGGCAGGCCGGTGTCCAGCGCCCGCGCCAGCATCTGCCGCGCCAGCGCTGGTTTGGTCGCAAACGCGCGGTCCGCGGGGATACCGACACTCGCACAGCGCACCGGGTCGTTGGTCCACTCCTTGGGCAAGTAAAGTTCGCGGTCAATCAAGGTGTGCCCCGCGCCACCCGCATACGCCAGGAAGACCCCGACCTGAGAGTTCTCGACGCGCCCGGCAGTGCCGCTGTACTGCCGGGCGACACCTGCGGAGTGACGACCCTTCTTGACGAACCCCGTTTCGTCGACGATCAGGACCGCTGTGGCATCGCTCAGATAATCGCGCACATATTGTTGCAGGTCATCGCGCACCTGGTCGGCGTCCCACAGCGCCCGCCCGAGCAGATGTTGCAGGCCGTAGGGCGTCGGCTGTCCGAGCGCCTCCGCCAGCTGCCAGCTGTTCTTGCGCTCTGCATTGCTCAGCAACCCGCGCAAATAGCCCAGCGCTTGCTCCCGCGCTTCCGCCCGGGCGAACCGCGCGCCAATGCGTTGTGCGACTTCCAGCAGTGCATCGGCCCAGCCCTGCACGACGGCCAGATCGGTTATGCCATTATCAACACGTCCGTTTGTCATTGGTATCTTCGCCCCCTTGTCGGAGCCAAACGATACCACATTTATCTACAACTGTAGTACTAGGCGCGGTGCCACGAAACTCCGAAGGTGCAACGACATCCGGCTGCCAGCGTTCAAGTTGGTCGGCAATGTCTCGCAACCGACGACCGCCACCGGCACGGATGTTCCACGAAACGATGCGCATGCGCGCCGATTGCGAAAAGGCTCAGGCAGCGAAGAGCGGGAACTCGACAGACATGGCCCGCACTTCTTTCCGCATTGCGAGCAACGTAGCATCCGACTGTGCTTTTTCCTTGAACGCTTTTAAGAACGCGCTGCGCTCTTTGCGATCTTCCGGCAGCGTGTCCGCGCGCACATGCCTTACCACGCTTGCGATCCATTCACCAATTCGTTTCATCTCGGATTGGCCCATGCCACGCGTGGTGACCAGCGGTGTTCCAATGCGGAGGCCCGAGGGATAGAAAGGTGAAACCGGCTCATTCGGAATCGCATTACGATTGGCATAGATGCCGGCCACATCAAGTGCATAAGCGACCTGTGTGCCAAGTCCGTCACTATGAGTAGTTAAGTCAACGACCATCAGATGGTTCTCAGTGCCACCACCCACAAGTTTGACATCGGCTGCTGTCAGCGTCTCCGCGAGCACAACCGCGTTTTCACACACATTGCGGGCATACACTTTGAATGCAGGCTCGGCGGCCAAACGGGCAGCAATCGCAATCCCCGCCACAGAAGCATTGTGCGGACCCCCTTGCATTCCAGGGATGACAGCCTTGTTGATATTCGCCCCAAGTTTTGGATCGCGTTCTAAGCCACGCTCGGTGACAAGAATCATCGCCCCACGGGGACCACGGAACGTCTTATGTGTGGTGGACATGATCACATCCACGTGTGGCACCGGTGAGGGATGCTGTTCGCCGATTACCAGACCCGTGATGTGCGAGATGTCGGCAACAAGCCAGGCTCCGACTTCATCCGCGATCTCGCGAAAGCGAGCAAAATCCAGTGTGAAGGGATAAGATGTCGTGCCCGCCATGATCACCTTCGGCTTATGTTCCAGCGCCAGCGAACGCATCTGATCGAAATCAATGCGCGCCTCGGCATCGAGCCCAAATTGCACCGCGTTGAAAAATTTCCCCGAGAATGTCACCCGCGGATGGCCGTGTGTCAGATGTCCACCGGCTCCAAGTTGCAAGCCTAGCAATGTCTCGCCGGGTTCCATGATGGCGAATTGAATAATCGAATTCGCCGGTGAACCAGAGTGTGGCTGCACGTTAACATATGGAACGTCGAAGAGTTCTTTGAGCCGCGCGATGGTTTCCTTTTCGATCTTGTCAATGACCTGATTGCCTTCGTAATAGCGTCGATCGGCGTAGCCTTCCGCGTACTTGCTCGACAAGCTGCTCGAGAGAACCTTCGCCACATCTGGCGACATCTGATTCTCAGAAGGGATCAGGCCGATCATCTCTTTCTGGCGCTGCTCTTCTTCTTCAACATATTGATAGATAATGTCGGTCATGCTTGCTCCTTTAGTTGCAGACTCATGCTTGGATGGCCTCATTATACGTTGGACTGCAGGCTGCTAGAAATGCAAATGCAATCACAGCCCACAAGCGCCCCGGCCCGCCACTCCAAAGATTATGATCAAAAAGTGCGCTGACAGGCAAACTCGTCACTACAGCAGCCATCATCGCACCTGAAAGAGTTGGGGAGCGCCGAACTTGCCTGATTGAGAGCGCCATTGCTGCCAATAGCAGGCCCAGGCCCAACCCGCCAAGTATACCGATCTCCGCCAATGCGAGCACGAAGACATTATGCACTGGTTCCGGCGTATAAGGTTGTTGATCCAACACCAGCCGAGCCACATAATTCCCCGCACCAACGCCGGTAATCGGTTGCGCAGTGAATTCAGAGACTCCGGCGCGCAGCAATGTCCAGCGGTCGTCAATGGAATGTTGCTCGATAGGGATATTGGCAATCGCACTCGGACTCACTCGTGACTCAAATAACGGCAACAACAACACGAGCAACAATATAACTAGAAGGAACAAAGAAACAAATAGCGTTATCAAACCACGCCTTGCAATGTGCGGCAGCAACCAGAGTAGCGTCACCAAAACAACCGCGAACGCCAGCCAACCTGTCCGCGAAAAGGTTAGAGCAAGTAAGGCAGTCCCGGCCAAAACAAGTAGCAGCCAGCCAACTCTGCGTGTCTGCAAGAACAATCCGATCGGGCCGGCCAGTGCCACAGTCAGATACCCTGCGAGCAAATTCGGATGTGGTGTTGTGCCATATGCGCGCAACCAGCGTGCACCGGAATCTAGAGCAACCACGCTGGCCCCGATAGTATCCGAATCGATATCGCCCGGCCACACCATTCCCAGCGGTGTAAGAAATCCAGTTTCCTGCCGGATCACCTGCAACATTCCGACCCCAACTTGCAATGCCACTCCGACCCCAAGAGCACGCCAGAGCGGCTGTACCCCAGACTCCCGCACTGTTACGAATATAGCAAGGCCGATTGGAATTAACAACAGCGAGTGGATAAAGAAAGCTGTGGTCAACACTGTCAGTTCTGCTCTCCACAGGCTGATAATAATCCCCAAAAAAGAGACGCACTGGAAATTAAATAGAGACGTCCCGATATGCTGGCCACATGCCACCAGGCGCGAATAGCATCGAGCCGGAGATTTGCTCTGTATGCCCACATCCAGAGCAGCGCGAGCAAGAGCGCGAGCACCTCCATTGCCGAGAGCCACCAGGATTGGTAGATGAAGTACACACCCAGCAATGTCCCGGCCCATAGGATGCTGACATACCAGAAGGGCCAGCCGATGAGCAGCAGTTGCAGCAGCCTGAGACGGAACATCGGCAACTGCGCTCTGATATCGAGTCCGCGCAAGCGCGGGGCAAACTCGATTGCTAGCGCTGCGAGCAAAACCGCGAACGGCGCGAGGCCCAACCAGATGCCTGCGGCGCTGCTGTTCATTGCAGCAGAAATTTGTTCCACTCTGGGCAGGCGTGGCGCTGGCCGTTCCCAGAGGAGCACGCCCGGTGCGATAGCTCTCAGTGGCGTCCACCCGGCGCGCACGAGTGTCAGGATATATTCCGGGTGCGCCGAAAAAACAAAGCGCAAATTCCAGGCCTTACTTTGTGCAAGAATTGGAAACACTGCCCGAGCACTACCTCCACTCCAGACCGCCTTGTCCAGCGCGCCCAGCCCGCTCCTTTGCAGCACGAACAGACGCCGGGCCGTGTGATAGGTTCCATCCAGAGTCGCTGCGTCCGTGAGCACCGAAAGCCGCGCTAATTGATCGCCAAACCCCAACGTGAGGTAACGATACTGTGCATGGTCTGCTTCTGCCAAAAAAGCAGCGATCACATTGAGCGGTTGTGTTTGCGGTTGGGCGCGCGCCGTCCAGGACAGCGCAGCTGCCCACAACGAGACAGATGCTAGTGCGAGGCCGACAATGGTGGCAACGGAATACTTTAGAACTGTAGGACTGTTACGCAATCGGCGGGCGAGGAAAGAACAGGCCAAACCCGCAATAGGCAGCAGCGCCAAGCCAGACCAGAGCCCGAAGCGGTCATACGTAAGCCAATTCCAATTTTCACCGAACGTCCAGCGCGGGAGTGCAGTCGTTCCACCCAGACTAAAGAGCCACAACAGCAATACGAGCAAGCCCAGCGGACGCAGACGGCGCGAATGGATCGCAAGCCAGCCGGTCCAGGGTAAAAGGGCAAGCAACACACCCAGCATCGGCCAGAAAAAATACAATCGTGCGCCTGGATCGCGCAGGAAGTCGTGCCGTGAGGGATGGTCGATGGGAACTTGTGTTTGATAATCGGCAGCCCATTGCAAAAACGGCCACAACACAACCCCGCCCGCTGCTAGAGCGAATATTCCGATGATGAAAGCACGCGGGATTCGTTTGAGACCTGCTCGCCATACCAAAGCCAATCCCAATGGCAATGCGAAGAGCAGCACTGCATGGTGCATTGCTGCCACGACCGCCGCCCATAACATCGTCCGAATAAGATTCCGGATTGAAGGTGTATTTAGAAATTCATTCGTGACCGAGGCCGTCCAGAGCAGCGTCACCGAAGCTAGCAGTGTTGGCAGCTGCCCGAACGAATAGGCGGTTAGCCAAACTCCGGGCAATCCCAGACTCAACCAGGCTGCCATCCGCGCTGCTCGTTTGCCGACAAAAATCTGCGCGAAGCGCCGAACCACCACCGGTAACAAGGAAAAGCAAGCGAGTAAAACAAGGGCATACCCGATTTCCTCGCCCCGGTAGCGATAAAGGCCCGGCTCTTCCTGGAGCACGCCCGGCCATTCCAGCAAGTGCGCCAGTATCCCCGGCAATACAGCTGCAGGATATGAAATCAACGCGATCAGTTGATGGACAAGCGGTGGATAGGAGGAAACCGAAAAGCCAGTGTACCAGCGCAAATCTTCGAGCGTGAACCACCAGCGACGGTAGTGATCAGCAAGGAAAATATGGACGTAAATATCGAAGGCGGTACGGTGCAGACCGACCAGCAGCAGCGGCAGATTTAGCGCGGCTGCAACGGCTGCAGGTGAAAGCAGCCAATGTCCGCGCCTCACCTGCCTCCCAGTCGCGGACGACTGGGCGCAGGGTTAGGATCGAGCGTGGAATTGGGGACGGCGCTTGGAGCGAGCACAGGCCGCGAAGCTGTTTGTACTTCAGCAAACAGCGTTGCATATTGTCGACACGTATCCGCCAGAGTCATCGTTCGCATGGCAGCCACATTGCGCTTGCCGATTTGAATACCCTTTTGTGGATCGCACAACAAGTCATGTAGACAACTTGCAAATGCCTCGACATCCCCCACCTGTGCGAAATTCACTTCTAAGCCGGCCTCCGAGGCAGCGATGCGCAGGTCCGGTAGATCAGATGCCACGACCGGGCGCCCATACGTCGCCGCTCGATGCAGAACGGAAGAAGCGCCAGTCGTCGCTGTACTCGGGATGGCAACAATTGATGCGGATTTGTATAGCTCCGGCAATTCGTTCTCCGAGACATTGGTGCGCCAATTCACAGCTTGTTGATCTGCATGTTCAGCTCGGATTCTTGCGAGGTAACCCGGAAAGCGCGGATGGTCGCTGCCCGCAATGGTCAATTGCAATTCTTTCTGGCGCGCCTGCAGGCGCCGAAATGCCGCGAGTAATATCGGCAGCCCTTTGTATGGTGCGAAGGAGCCGAACATCAAAATATGTGGCTTTGCTGGCAGCGCTTTAAATTCAGGCTCGTCAAAGGTGCCATGGGGAATGTGGACGAGATTTTGCGCGCCATAATCTGCTCTGAGGTGCCGAACATATTGTTGCATCGTCAGACAGACTCGATCCGAACCGAGCACCATACTTGTGGCAGTGCGCCCACCCCAGTTCGTCAGGCGGCCATTGGGTGAGCCCAATTCGATCAGTCGGGAGGCTTCGAAGATTTCATGGAGCGTACTGACGGTTGGTATGCCAACCCACCGGGAAAGCAATGGCGCGGCCAATCCCAGGAAATTTGCCCAGCGCGTACGGCCAAATACACCCAGTCCCAGATTAAACCAGACCACGTCTGGTTGTGCCCTGCGCAAGGCAAAGAGCAAACGCGCTGAGCTGTCGGGCTGATCAAGGGCCCAGATTCGTTGCACACTAACTCGGCCAGCAGATTCCATGCGTGGGGCTGCTGAATGCTGATTGGCGAGAACAGTGATATCTGAAAAATGGCCGCCTGCTGCCAAGCCCGCGACGATGCGCGCACCATATTGCCCCACACCAGAGAGCCCCGGCGGGTAGGGAGAAACGACCGACAATCTCATGGGTGCCGTCCTAACAAATGAGCTTAACCGCATTTGCAAAAACACAAGCCGAAGCGGTATGATTATTAAATCGAGTCATGTCAACTACAGATACAGATCGCGCGGAAGCTATTCGGCTCTGGCAACATGCTCACAAGGCCCAACTAGCAGGGCAATTCACCAAGGCGCTCCGGTTGTACCGTGAGTCGCTGGAGATATGTCCCACGGCCGAGGCGCATACATACCTGGGCTGGACTCTCTCCCAATTAGGTAGGCAAGAGGAAGCTGTTGAGCAGTGCAAGTTAGCGATTGACATTGATCCTGAATACGGCAATCCGTATAATGACATCGGCTCGTATCTAATCCAACTCGAGCGCCAGGAAGAAGCCATCCCTTGGCTTGAGAAGGCTATAGCCGCACCGCGCTATGATGCCCGCGCTTATCCTTATCTCAACCTTAGCCGAGTGTATGATCATCTCGGCAAACTATACCTCGCGAAAGAGGCACTCGAAAAAGCGATTGCCGAAGAACCGACCTTCTGGCGGGCCCGACAAGCTTATTGGCTCATCGTCGGCAAGTTGAACTGATCTTCAGCAAAAGGAACCCCCAACGATTTCAGCTGCTGCCTAAAGCGCTGCAGCGCGGGTGCACCATAATCGTCGAAGTGCCCTTTGATACGTTCGGCATCAAGCAATGCAGCCGAACCCGGCTTCCGCGCAGCCTCTTCAAACCGAAGTAACTTTCGCTCTCGCTCCCATCTTTCGATTCGATTGCCGAGCCGCCCAGCCAGCAGCCATTCCCCCACGTGCTGCACAAGACGACCCAAACCACGCGGTGTTGCATCGCTTTCCATTTTGTAATCAACACTCGCATTGGGGAGGAATTGTGCAGACCAGGCATTGGTCTTTCGAATGGTCGTGAAAATCTTCTCTCCCGCCAGCGGCACCATTTGCACAAGCTCATGTGCTGTGAACAGATCCTGTTTCGGCTGATCAAGAACCCGTTCGGAGAGTAAGTAGTTTGGACAAAGGTGCACTCCAAAAATTCGCGCTATCCGTACAATCGCAATACATCCGGCCCGCACCAGCCAGACCCGACCCGGTACACTGACGATCAGGTAATCGATATCATCACCGATATCCGAATTGTCCACTGCAAGCGCGCCGGTCACGGCAACAAGTCGCACGAAAGGCAGGTGTGCCATCAGTCAGCCAAATCTGCGCGCCTGCCCCCATAGCCGTGCGGAACTCTCCTGACGCGAAGTCCGCAGTCCACTAATTTTTTCGCCACGACCCCGCAATGCATAGTAACCGTTGACACGTTCCGTGCGAGTATCCAGCCATTCCGAATTTTGCAACTTGACATGTACGTCTTGCAGCGCCTTTTGGAGTCCGATCAGACGCAGATGGATTTCATCCGTACTGAGTGGATAGTCAAACATATCCGCATAGATGATCGTTTGCAGGATTGCGAATTCCAGCCGACTCGCTACTTGGGGGTTACTCCGATCGTCGTCACTCATAAAATACGAATTCAAAAATCATGTAGCGTGAAAGACAGTTGCGCAGCGGACATGTTTTCGTGAAGGACGGAGTGAGTTGAAAGTTCATACCAGAAAGGAATGAAAAATTCTACCGTGGTTATCCACAATCCACAATGCTGCAGTCGAGCGGGTTTGTGTCTCTTCAAACGTACGGCACCTTTTCACCGAAGACCACGAATGTCCTGCCCTAGCTTGGAAGACTCTTGGATTACGCTGCACGCGAATGGTGCGAAACTTGCAACAATCTGCAGGACCGGTGAGAACATCCTGCTCGAACCGGATTTAACCAGTATTGCAATTTCTTAGGAGTACTTCATGCCAAGCAAGTTAAGTCCCCATTGCTTGACACACACTGTCGAAGCACGCGATATGGTCGCCGCTGGAAGTCCTGTTGCCAAAATGGTGTTCGGCTACGGCCAGACGGATGAATTCCTGCAGGCCAATGCAAACGTAACTCTTCTCGGGCGTCAAATTCCTCCCTACACGGGCCACGACCAATATCATGCTGGTCGCAGCCCGCGCGCAGCTGCAGAACATCTGGTGCAGGATCAAATCCACATCTATCGGGAAAATCCCAAAATTAAATTTTGGGAAGGTCACAACGAGGTATCGTTTGGCGGGCCTAACGACGAAGGTGCGCTGCGTGCCATGGATTGGTTTGGCCGCATGGAGGCCGAGCGCCTGCAATTACTGGCTGATAACGGGCTGCGCGGTGTGATCGGGAACTTCTCTGCCGGCTATCCCGAGATCAGCAATGGACTTAAAAAACCCCATCGTCGCCCGGACACGCGTATGTGGGAAGCATTCCTCCCGGCAGTGGAGGCCGCAAAACGCCACAATGGCATACTCGGATTGCACGAATACGGCGGCCCGTGGATGTGGTGGTTGACAGGAAATTATCTACAAGAGAACTGTCCCGAGAATGCGAATGGCCCCGGCTGGGGGGACGATCTGGGCGGCGAAGGCTGGCTCACGTTGAGATACCGCCAAGTCTATAACCTGGTGTTGGGACCCAATGGACTGGGCGACGTTCCGCTGGTTATCACCGAATGCGGCACCGATTCCGTCGGTGGCGCCTGCTCCGGCGGACGCAGCGGGCCGTGGCGACATATCATCCCGTTTTGGATGACTCACAACGGTGCTGGCGATCCGATCGACTATTGGCACGGATCCGAACGTGATCCGGAGCGTTATTACGCCGAACAGCTCATCTGGTACGACCGCCAACTACAGCGTGACCCATATGTTTTGGGTGCGACAGTATTCACATTCGGCACGCTCAGCCACACCTGGATTCCATACGATATTGCCCGTACACGGACTGCCCAATATTTGATCGACCATGTCCGACGCTCTGCGAGCGAAGCCCCACCTCCCCAGAATCCACCCGATCCGATCAAGCCACCTCAGCCGATTCCCGTCGTCACGCCCGTCGAGCCAGCAACGCCCCCCACCCCAGAGCCAGCCCCGCAGCCGGAACCTGAGCCGCCCCCGCTTGTCTCGCCACCTCCTGGGCCGCGTGGGCGCCCGCGGCAGCAATACACGCGCGTGTACGTCTTATTGCCACCCAGCCTGCGTGACCCCAAATGGGTAGTGGCCGTTTCCAATGCAACCTGGCGCGGGCGGCGCTTTACCATTGGTGGAAGTGCGGATGATGCCGGCATTGGAAATCTGCACGCCCGGGCTGTAGTCGCCGTAAATCCAGAAACGTGGGGCGACCCGCCTCTGGCTAACTGGTTCCGTACACATTACCCAGAAGTGAGCTATAGTGCCGTTCGCGCCTTCACCAGTGAAGCACTGCGGCTACAGCTCCAGAAACTAGAGTTGCCAAAGCCACCCGTCCCCCGAGATGGTGATCCGCAGTCAACTGTTGGACACCCGAGGCAACAGTATTCCCGATCCTACGTATTATTAAATCCAAAGCATAGTGATCCAATCTGGGTGAATGCCATCGCTGATGCTGCTTGGCGTAATTACCGCGTGACCATTGGTGGCAGCGCCGATGATGCCGGCATCGGTGATCTGAATGAACGCAGGGTTTTTGCGATCAACCCACATGAAGGCTGGGACGGAAATCTGCAAGCCTGGTATAGCGCTCACTATCCCGGGGTGGAATACCACGCGATTATAGGCAATACTCCTGCAGTCGTTGCGGATCGCCTGCTGGAACTTTTACAAAACGGGGTAAATTAGACTCCAATTCGAACCATCCTGCAATATTTAACAAATTAGCATAGAATACGGCTGCACCTCGACGCGTGTTTACTCGCATTCTGGCTGCAGCATAGTGACTGATACCAACACCCGCAACGGCATCCATCAACTGATCAACAGTACAACACTGGTGGAGACACCTGCGGGGGGCGTGCTTGTAAACTGCCCACCGGAAACCCTCAAAGCCGTGCTAGCGGCGGGTTTGAAACCACCCCGCCACCTTTTATTACCACCCGATATCCCGCCCGGCGAAATATTAGGTTCAAGCGGTTTTGTACGTCATGGTGTTAATTATGCGAGAGTCGAGTTCCTGATCCATGCCAACTATTTTGCAGGTGGCGAAGCAAAAACGAACATTGTCGCTCCGACCAAGGCTCAAGTACGGCGGCTCCACACGATCCTTACAGAGACAATCATCGGCCCGGAATTAATCGATGACTATCTCGAACATCCCTGGTTGAAAAAGGAATGTAATTCGGTTGGGATTTATCCACCGCTCGGGCGTCTGCCTGGCCCGGACGATATGGTCGACCTCAGCAGCCTTGAAGACCAGAGCGCCGTTGATGGAACGGCTAGCATGGACTTGGGTGCGGGTGTTTCCGCCCGGCTCGAAGGAGAGGACTACGTCATTTCATATGGCGACGAGATTCTGGCGCGTGTCTCGACCGCAGTAGATGAGTTACCTCGCGCCCTGAGTCTGGCGCCGGCGCGGCCACTGCAGCGGCACGAACTCACATTACAGTTTATCGGTGGGAGTCACGGTTTCGACACAGAGGGCATCACAACCTGCTTCCTCGCTTACCTTGGCGGAAACGTGGAAACACGCGCAACACTTTTCGATGCCGCTGCATATCTGCGCATGCGCTTGTCAAATTTAGGCGTTTCTTCGCGACAAATATCCGAAGTGGTGCTCACCCATCTCCACGAAGATCATCTGGCCGGATTGCCGGAGCTATTGCTGCTCGGTGAACGACGTGTGTGGCTGCTGACCTCAGACATTGTCTGTTCCGGCTTGTTGCGTGTATTGAGTGCCATGCTGGACTTGCCTGAGTTCCAAGTCTCCTCTTTGTTTGAGTTCATCCCACTCAACCCTGGCCGGCCGGTAGAACTGGAAGGCCGACGCTTCTCCTCGATCTATGCTGTCCATAGCATTCCTACCCTTGCGCTGCGCGTCGAAAAACTATACTTCTCCGCTGACATGCGCTACGACGAAGCTTGGTTCGACGAAATGGTCGAGGCGGGCATTCTTACGCAGCAACGCAAGGATGAACTGGTACATTTTGCCGATGAGGCCGATGTACTCGTGCAGGATGCGGGTGGCGGAACAATCCATACAACCATCACGCCCGAAGTCTTGAAGGCGCTGACAGCCAAGGGGCAACGAGTCATCCTGGCTCACACGAGCGAGAAAAACATGGCAGTCCTCGACACTTTCGCAGGTCAGGTAGAAATCGCCGGGAGCGGGCACATTAGTCGAATGGGTGCAGAAGTTCCCGGTGGCGAGAGCGAGCAAGTCGCGCGCATCGAGACCCTCTCCGCTTGTACAATTTTCGCTCGCCTCCCCATGGAGGACCGCGTCTGGCTAGGAGAACAAGCGACCCTGCATACCTGGCCGGATGGCGAGACGATCATGAGCGAAGGCGAAGTCTCGAACAAACAGACATATGTGGTCCACTCAGGTCTGGTCGAGGTACGTATGGGTGATCAAGTAATTCGTGTACTCGGTCGTGGTAGTAGCGTTGGCGAACGTGGTCCATTGCTCGGCAAGGTGCGCACGACTACGCTTACTGCGCGCGGTGAGGCGCAGTTGCTCGGGATCGAAGAGGATGTCTTCGGGCCGATCGCGCGCGTACTCGGACTGAAAAAGGCTTTCCATCGCGCCGACCGTCTGGCAGAGATGCCGCTCTTCAAAGCGCTGCATTGGGTTACACTTCTCGATCTGGCTCTGGACGTTCGTCCGAAACTAGTACAGCAAGGGGAGACTCTGTTCCAATATGGCGAAGCAGGTTTCGAATGCTATCTGCTGATCTCGGGCGAGATCCACATTGAGGATAAAGACGGGGCCTTCGTCGATAAATTAACGAACACTGGTGAGTTTTTTGGAGGCCGCTCGGCCCTCTACAATACCCTGCGCAATGCTACCGGGCGCGCGAGCACCGATACAGAGGTGTGGGCTTTTCCAGCAACTACCCTGCAACGCTTGCAGATGATCTACCCGAACTTGTTGCTGCACTTGCACGTGACCGAATCCGGTCGCCACGGCACTCCCATCGCCTGAAACCCATACAGGACCCTGTCAATTAAACTCAATCAAATAAATTGGCTCGCCTCCTATAATGCACGGATCGTTACTACAAAGCGCGCCCGGTAATGTGATTTTGTATTGACCTTCCCGGGCAGTCACCCAGCGCGGCTGTCCTAGCGTTGAAACGCGTTGCGCAAAACCAACTTGGGATGGAATCTCTACCTCGATCTGTGTTGCACTGCCTGACCACAGTATATGTGTTGTGCGATCAGGATGCTCGATCTCAACCCACCACCAGGCTCCGCCCGCCTGCGCAGTAATAGTGATCGCACCGGAGAAGATCCGAGTTGCGACCGCGAGTGCAGTCGCAGCGGGTCGCAGCGTCCCATCATTCCTAACCAATCCAAACGGTTCGGGGTCAGCGCCATTCTGTGGGTCGAGCAGGGTATAAACCGCAATATGATCAGCCCCAGCAGCCAACCCCAGAGCGAACATTTGCGGAATATAGGCTGATTGCTCCTCTAGTGTGATCCTGAATTTTAGGTCAGCTACCGGATAATCCGGATCGAGCGAAGGCGCGGCGTTTGTTTCTATCAGCCACAAAGGTTGGTCAAAGTCGTTCGTACGCAACCAAGAAATGTATTGCTTCAAAATATTGTAATTCGCAACAGGATTGAAATACAAATGATATGTAACCACGTCGAAGTAATAATTGTGTTCTTCCGCAGCCGGATCGAGCTCTTCAATCGCTTCGACCAGTCGAAAAAGATATGGTTCCCTGCCATAGTTCGCGTCCCAGTAATGCGATAGCCCGGGCAGGTGAATAACGGCCTCCGGATTCCGTTCCTTCGTAACCAAATAGGCGATACGCAGTAATTGAGCAAAATCACGCTCGTTCCCCGGCCACGTAAATCCCGGATGCTCTGCATCCCAGATGTCCGGCTCATTCCAAATAATCCAGTGATCGATCAAACCGTCGTAACGCAAGACGGCCTGGCGGACAAAGTTTGCCCACAAGTTGTCCGGGTCGTCCATTGCAAGGTACAACCCCTTCGGAAGCTGTTGGTCATCCATTGCCCAAGCAGGTAAACCGATCAGGAGTCCGACAACCTCCCGGCCAATAACCACTTCGTTCACTACCTGTTGAATAGTCACTTCTTCTTCGATCCATTCAAATGGACCACCAGGTTGAATTTCCCCCCAATGGAAACGCATGCGTTGCCAGGCCACACCCAACTGGCGTGAAATCTCTGGTGCCTGATAGGCCTCCACAATGCCAATTCGCGAATCGGGGATGCGGTTGGGTCGGCCTTGCTCAGAAGGAGAAATCGCAGCGACCGAATTGGTGACTATGAAAAGGAGGAGAAGTGGAAGTGGAAGTGTAAAGCGCGCCATCTGGATTGAGGGCACAGGCTTTGTCCTAATTAGCCGGGACTGAGAGCATTGGCCTCGGCTTTCAGAGTTTCAAGAATGTCTGCAGCACTTCGACCGGATTGGGCTGAGAGGACGTCGGCCAGATCGCGCTTCAGACTGTTCGAGAAATTTTCACCGGTTGCAGCCTCTGCCAGCATGGCGGCCTGCCCCGCGAAGGCAATTGCCGTTCTTGGCTCGGGTCGATCTAGATCACCTACCTGGAAGACGGCCGAGTTAAAAACCTTTTGAACAATATAACTCGTATGAAGCAATTGTAATAAAGTATGCTGTGCTGTCTCACGAAGTTCGCCCGCGCCATGTTTCTCCATCAGTTCTCGCTCGGTTATCTGGCGCCAACGTACACGAATGTAATCATCGCGTAACGCCCACAGATTAGAAGCAGTCGGCTCAAACTCTATTACCATGGCCTCGTCTAAACGGGCCACCAAATGCTCAAAGGCTCTCCGCAACATACCTTTCCAGGCTGCAGCCGGAGTACAATCGCAACCACTAACCCAGCGCGTAACGCCATGTGGACAAGACCACGAGGTCCTTTCATGAATACCGATCTGAGTCTGAGGCGAATTGTGGACGAAATCATATTCGAGGGTCGTCACCCTGTACCCAACAGCCGGTGCTTCGAAAGTGAGCAACCATTTGAGAAACTGCTCTTCACCACGATGATGATGTCCGAAGGATTCACCATCGACGGCCAGTAATTTAAGGCGTCCGTCAGAACGGACGTGTGAAGCCAGCACATCGCGCGCCCAGCGCCCTGCTCCACCCAAGATCGAAAGATTAAAAGCAATTTCGTTTGACAGTTCGTCATCTCGGACGTATATACCAATCTCAGTGCTGTTTGGCAATTCCACCCGATACGGACCGGCCCCTCCATCCGCACTTTCGATCTGCGACCGGCTCAGAATCGTAAACAGAATGCCCTCCTGTCGTAGCACTTGCAATGTTTCCAGATCCACTGCCATTTCTGGGAGCCACATTCCTTTTGGGCGACGCCCAAAGCGATGGAGGAAATCAATCACACCCCACCGAATTGCTGTAATTTTGTCGCGTTGGCGCGCAAGGGGCAGAATGGCGTGATTTAGCGGAACACCGAGTGCATTGCCAGCACCGACTTGCTCGGTATACAGACGATCTGCTTCTAAGATTGACCGGTAGGTTGACTTCCTATTTGTAGACATCCAATCCAACAAGGACGTACCCACACTGAAAGACATGCGCTCGAAGTTGCCCAGTTCACTATTGGGAGAGTAAGACTCGGCATTGACTCTCGCGTTCCAATTCTGATATGGAGCTGCTTCGTTTTCCAGGACGTGTGACCCCACGCGTAGCGGGTTGCCACGCGGGAGCTGAAAGAAGTGTCCATGCAGAGCGAATTCGGGCATGTTTGTTTTAGGCCGTCCGTCCGTACACTTCGGTGATTTCGCGCAGGCGCTGCTGCAGTCCCGGTGTCAGCATCCCATCTTCACACCGCCAGCGCCAATTTCCACTGGCCGTACCGGGCAAATTCATGCGGGCTTCTGTTCCCAGGCTAAGTATGTCTTGCAACGGCGTGAGAGACATACATGCAACGGATGCCCAGCCGGCACGAATAAGGTCCCAGGCAACGTCACTTCCATCCACTGAAAGGTAGCGTCGGCAAAAGTCACGCTCGGCTTCTGACGCGCCGCTTGTATACCAACCAATAGTTGTGTCGTTGTCATGTGTACCGGAAAATACCACAAAGTTCGAGGTGTAGTTGTGCGGCAAGAAGCTATCGTGGGGTTCGGCGCCAAAGGCAAACTGCAGAATCTTCAAACCGGGAAGCCCGAAGGTATCGCGCAAATCCTGCACGCCATTCGTAATAAACCCCAAATCTTCGGCAATGATGGGAAGATCGACTAAGGCTGCGTTGATCGTTGCAAAGAAATCCGTTCCCGGGCCGGGCAGCCATTCACCAATTTCAGCAGTCTCGTTCCCATAGGGGACAGCCCAGTATGAGTCGAATCCTCGAAAGTGATCAAGCCGCACAATATCCACCAATTCCAACAACGCGCGAAAGCGCTTAATCCACCAGGCGTAATCACGTTCTTTCAGTACATCCCAGCGATAAAGTGGATTGCCCCACAACTGCCCGGTTTTGGCAAAGTAGTCGGGCGGTACACCTGCAACATTTATCGGGAAACCGGCATCATCCAACTCGAACAGCTCTGGATGTTGCCAAACATCAACGCTGTCATAGGCCACAAAAATAGGAATATCACCAATGATAGAGATTCCAGCCGCAGCCGCCTTTTGTTTGAGTTGGCGCCACTGCCGGAAGAAAAGGAACTGGCGGAAGCGATGGTCCCCAATCTGGGTTGCCAAATCTCGGCGCGCGGCGGTAAGCGCTGCCGGCGTGCGCGCGACCAATTCGGGTGCCCATGTACTCCACACAGCGCCAGCATGCGCATCTTTGAGGGCCATAAAGAGCGCATAGTCTTCCAACCATTCCGATTGTTGCGCAGCGAATTCATCAAATTCTGTGTGCAACGTATCAAAATTACCCTGCTGGAAGTTAGCAGCAGCGCGTTGTAACAATGCAACTTTATATTTAATGACCGGTCCAAAATCAACCTGGTGCGTGGGAAAGTGTGGCACTTTCTCCAATTCTTCTGAGGTGATGAGGCCATCTTCTAAGAGTCGGTCCGGGCTGACAAGATAGGGATTACCTGCGAAGGCGGAGAAGCATTGGTACGGAGAATCTGCGAATCCGGTCGGGCCGAGCGGCAATATCTGCCAGAGTTGTTGTCGCGCGCCGTGCAGAAACGAAATCCATTCATCGGCTGCCGGCCCTAGATCGCCAATGCCATAGCGTCCTGGCAATGATGTGGGATGTAAGAGTACACCGCTCGCGCGGCGAAATCTGGTCATCCAGTCGAGTTTTTATAGCCCCGCCGAACATGGGTGCCGGCAGGAATTTGCGAAGATGGGAAATCCGCTTTCACCACATCCGAGTGGATAACAGAACCGCACTCAATCGTGTAACGAGTGGGGATTTGTGAGTTCTTACCTATCAGGGTAAGGCCGCTTGCAGCTGTATCTTCGCCGACAACGGCTTCATGGCCGATGGTCGTATTCTTGTCCATGACAGTCCGGTACACTTGCGCACCGGCTTCAATATATGATTTGTTGAGGATTATCGATTCGCGCACAACTGCGCCCGGCCCGACATACACACCTGGCGACAGCACCGAACGGACTACGCGTGCATCTTCGGCGATAATGGATCCGTCTGTGACGAGGCTATCTCCAACAGTTGCACCGGCATGAATGAGTACCGGTGGCCGTTCCTGCGAACGCGTGTGAATCACCCAACCGCGGTCATTCAAGTTGAAAGCAGGCGGACTTTCCAATAGATCCATGTGAGCCTGCCAGTACGAATCGATAGTGCCCACATCCACCCAGTAACCAGAATAAGGGAACGCAAATATACTTTGACCGTTCGCCAACATCATGGGGACGATGCTCTTGCCAAAGTCGTGTGCTGAATCAGGATCACGAGCATCCTCAGCCAATGCACGGTCCAAAGCATCCATAGTAAAAATATAAATCCCCATCGAGATCAAAGTCCCGGGTGGATCGGCGGGTTTCTCAACAAATTTGGAAACACGGTAATCGCCATCGGTGGCAAGCACGCCAAAACGAGTCGCTTCTTCGCGCGAGACACGCATCGTCGCCACAGTCATATCAGCCTGGTGTTCCTGGTGAAAAGTGATCAGCGGATCGAAATCCATCTGATAGATGTGATCACCAGACAGGATCAGGACGAGATCGGGGTTGCCATTGCTGACAAAGTTAAAGTTCTGTTGCACTGCATCTGCAGTACCTTTGTAGAATCCGCTTTCGTAACGTGCCGTGTATGGCTGATGGATATGCACCCCGCCGGTGAAGGAGCGGTCGAGGTCCCAAGGATGCCCGACGCCAATATGATCAATGAGCGAGTGCGGACGATACTGCGTCAGTAACATTACGTCGAATAAACCCGAATTGACACAGTTGCTCAACGCGAAGTCAATAATACGATATTTACCGGCGAAGGGTACCGCAGGTTTGGTGCGTTTGGCAGTGAGCACGCCTAGCCGCGAGCCTTCCCCACCGGCCAGAATAACGACTTTTGTCTTCATTTAGTTGCAATAATTCAGATCAATCCATATCCGAGCGTACGAGAGCAAAAGTAAGTGTTGTTTCAGATTCAGGCGCGACGTCGAAGGTGAAATCGGTTTCGATTTCGAGGGCAAAAAGCGCCTCTCGCATTCGAGAGTCATGCCAGGCTCGGTCTGCTGAAATCCGGATACTCACATCCGTGCGGGTATTGCGTACGGATGTAGATTCCGGATTTCTCTCGAATGCAAGCGCGGCTCGCCCGGCACGCATCACGGTCGCGTAGTCCGGGCACAATTCATTAGCGACACACAGCTCTATATTGTGCAGATGCGTATCCCGATTGAGAAAACGATAGTGTGCTTCCACCCGGCCATTGGCGAGCGCATAGCGTTTTTCGAGCGTCAACTTATGCTCGAAGTACCGAATAAAGATGACATGCCCATTTTCAAATCGATAGTCGAGATCATCGTTCGGATCGTATATCTCGCCGCCATCAACAGAGATATGATCAACAATCGCGCGACGCTGTGCGGGGAGCGGATCAACTTCGTCCCAGAGTTCCATTTCGCGTACGGCCAGTGTCACGGGGGAGGCGTTCCCATTCCAAACCCAATCTGGCAAGTAGCCAGCAAAGCGCGTTGGCGGAGCCTCCTTCACTTTTTCTACTCCAGGTAATTCGGCCTGTAAATCCCAACTCTCCGGCAGCCACGGTTTCCAAATCGTTTCCCGCACCGGAAATGAAGCATCGCCTTCATAGTCGAGATCGAAGACGGCCAACTGGTTGCCGACGTATTGACGACCCGTTCCGAGTTCGAACCAATAAAGCAAGCGTCCACCGCCCGGCGCAAGCACAAGCAAATCGCGGCCGTCACACACCAGGACTTCGTCGTAACCTTCCCCGGTCACATCCTCCACAAGCATGAATGGCTCCGGGTCTTTCGCAAAGTCCGCCGCGCGAATTGCAGACAGCGCAGAACGCGCGCCTTCCCAGCCGCGATAAGCGCTGCCACCAACGCCGGGAGTGCCGTAGTTATGCTGATGCGCCAGAAAAGTGTGCAATGCAGACCGATGTAAAGCCTGTGCACCTGTAGGTGCATCCGCTACCGTTTCGGCCAAGCGCTGCCGCAGGCGACTGTACATGCGGCCAAAACGCTTCACATCCGGTGACGTTTCTAAATAATGAAACCAGGAGTCAAAACCTTCTTCGTAGTGCGGAGCTTCTTTGCGGAGCAGCGCAGCATCGAGGGCCGCAGCCGCGCCCGAACCCAGTCCCGTCTGGTACTCCCGTGACCCCGGCCACGGGACGGGGTGGGCGGGGGGAATTTTTTCCAACACCTGGGCGTTGTGCGACACTTTTGAAAGCTGCATAAACTCAAATGTATCATTGGATTCCAACGCCGTCAGCAATTGATCCAGATTCTGCCAGGTGGGATGCGGCAAAACATTTTCATGCCAGCCCCAGAGACCCATTGCCTCAGCAGGCACTGCAATGGCAAGGAAACGCTCGTCTGTACCCTCAGCTTCAGGAGCGGTTTGCAATTTTGAAATCAGTTGCTCTGGTTGACCAAAGAGTGCAGCGAAGATTAATGAATGTCGCAACGCAACGGACTCTCTCACTACGGTTAAATTATTACCATCCGCAACCACATTTGCGAGCAAGGCTGCTGCCAATCCAGCCTGATCGAGAATGTGGTCTTCAACCAGAGTGATCTGGTAACCAGCTGACACGATGAGCGGTGCAAGTGATTGTCGCCAACTGCCACCCGGGTTCCAGAAAGAAACCGGCTCGACATTGAACGTTTCCCGCAAGACTTCCTGGTGCAGCTCAATCTGCTGGACGTTGTCCCAGTCATCGCTGGCATAGGCCACATTCTGGGCATAAGTCGAGCCAAGTAGCTCAAACTGCCCTTCATCGATCCCAGCCCGAATCAGTTCTAAAGGTTCTGGATCAAGCCATTGCAAGGCGTGAATGAGTGTGCCTGAGATTTGAATGTTAACCGGCAATGTCGGATGGGCGCGTAAAACCTGCAACAGCCCTCGATAACAATTGTGGCTGGCGACGCGCGCGAACTCAATTAGATGTTGATTGAAGTTAAAGATCAAAGGGACGCGCAAAGGCACGTCGCGAACGATAGCATAGGATGTGGGGGGCGACAAGAGGGTCGCGCTAAATTTATTCTTCCGGCCAGCATTTGAAGTCGAGCTTGCCCGTCATCGCATCAATCAGATCTGAGGCAACCACGAGATTGCGCGCGATCAAATTCTCAACTAGTGCATCATGCCCATCACATTCCAGCGGCACAACGTAGCTTGCCTCGCGCTCGCGTACGAAGATGTACAGATCATCGGGCGTGAACATATCCCCGATTTCCACGCAGACACGCACAATTTCACCCCAGGCCAACTGCGCCCGCCAGCTTTTTCCGTTGGGCGGACGCACGTCCAATTCGAGGTGCGTATCTGTACAGCGCACATGGAACCAATCTGAAAGTTGCGGTATTGAATTCACATCATTAACCTGACGGTATAATCGGCCGCATGTCACGCCGGTCCAGCTTGATCGCCAGCGGATTCACGCTGCTGGTCGCATTGATCTTAATTATATCGATCTCGCCACGCACATTTTCCAATAGGGCATTCTCACTTACGGGTGAAGAGTCGCTCGGAGGCCAACTACGGGGTTTGTGGCAGTTGGCTGGGGATGCCCTGCGCCCGCCGCTCGACCTGCGCCCGGACGTGCCCATTGCCAATGCCGGGGTCAACCCCTATGGCATCAATATTTTTCTAGAGCAGGAGGTTGAACCTGCCAAACGCGCCGAGCAGGTTCGCCTGATCAGTGCGGCCGGTTTCCATTGGTTGCGGCAAGAGTTCCCATGGTACGACATCGAAATCCACACCAAAGGCGATTTCGAAGACCGCCGCTTCGAGCCTTACCGGAGCGCGTGGAATAAATACGATCATATCGTGTCGCTGGCCGAAGAACACAACATGGAATTGATCGTGCGCCTTTCGTCTCCGCCTGCATGGAGCCGGGCCGCCGGCGACACGCACGGGGCTTTTGCACCGCCCGACAGTTATACAGATTTCGCTGACTACGCGGCTGCTGTGGCCTCGCGCTATGCCGGACGCGTGAGCCATTTTCAGGTCTGGAACGAACCAAACATTTTCCCGGAATGGGGCGAACAGGATGTGGATCCGGAAGCCTATACACAATTGCTTTGTATTGCATATTCGGCGATAAAAGCAGCAAACCCCCAGGCGATTGTACTCGCCGGTGCACTCGCTCCCACGGCAGACCTGACGGGTCGGGACTTGAATGACTTCATTTTTCTTGAGCGCATGTACATAGCCGGCGCGGGCGAGTGCTTCGACATCATGTCCGTGCAGGGCTATGGACTGTGGTCAGGCCCGACCGACCAGCGCATGCGCCCGGTGGTAATTAATTTCGCTCGCAACCAATTCATCCGCGACATGATGGTACAAAATGGCCATGCGGATAAAGCAATCTGGATCAGCGAGATGAACTGGAATGCCGTGCCACCGGAGAGTGGATTACCCCCGTTGTATGGACAGGTCTCGCTTGCACAACAGGCGCGCTGGGCGCCATTGGCCTATGAACGTGCCCAGCAGGATTGGCCCTGGATCGGAGTTGTCAACTTCTGGTTTTTCAAACGCGCCACCGACGCCGAACAAAGCCAGAGTTGGTATTACTTCCGCATGGCCGAACCGGATTTCACCCTGCTGCCTGTCTACGACAGCATGAAGGCGCATGTGGAGTCTAATCCACCGAGCATGTATCCGGGACTTCATCAGGAAGACCATTGGGCGATTCAGGTAGAGGGAGTATGGGAGCGCATCCCTTCCGAGAGTGCTCAACTTGGCGCATATGCTGTGATTGAGTCAGAGAGTGCCATTAACATCGATTGGCATGGCACCGACCTGTTGCTGATTGCAGCTCCCAACATACCGGGCGGGGACCTCACAATCCGGATCGACGATCGCCCTCCGCAATCCATAACTCTTCCCCGGAGCGGCGGACTTGTGCCCGTGGCGGAGCGCCTCTCCAATGGCAGGCATCGACTCACAATCGAAGTCGACTCTGCCTTAGCTTTGGACGCAATTCAAGTCCGGGCACGCGCGCCGATCTCCATCCCCATGCTGCTGGTGGTATTTGCAGTGCTGGGCACGACCTGGTTCGTGAATAGAAACTCTCTCGACGTCTGATTGCGGTTCACACCTTCAATTCCAATGTCGCGCATTGCAACTGCTCTACTCATCCTCGGTGCAGCCTTTGCGATGCGTTTCTATCGGATCGACCATCAATCTTTTTGGAATGACGAAGGAAATTCAGCCCGCATTGCTGAGCGCAGCCCCGAGCAAATCATTGCGGGTGCGGCTGCTGATATCCATCCACCCGGCTATTATTTCGCGTTGGCGGGCTGGCGCGCCCTCACCGGTTGGACTGAACTCAGTCTGCGCGGTTTTTCCGCATTGACTGGACTGCTTCTGGTTGCGCTGCTGGTAAGGCTTGGAACTGATTGGTTGGGCAGCAGAGCCGGTCTGTTTGCCGCCGTGCTGGGGGCATTAAACCCATTCCTGATCTACTATTCCCAGGAAGCACGCATGTATGCTCTCGCAGCCGCTCTTGGCGCAGCCGTATTCTGGGTATCGCGCTACGCGACGTCGCGGCGACGCTATGCTCTTGCGTATGTGCTGCTCGCCGCTGCCGGGATGTATTCGCACTATTCGTTTGTCTTTGTGCTGCTAGCACTGAATATTGGGCAGCTCATTGCGCAACGCCGAGATATGCGCCGCATCGCGATGTGGTTGCTGCTCCAGTTCGTCGCAATGCTTCTCTACCTGCCCTGGCTGCCAACCGCCTGGCGCCAGATCACTACCTGGCCGGCCGGACGTGCATATCTGCCAATCCTAAACACATTGGCCGAGAGCTGGCGTTGGCTCGTTTATGGTCCAACGACAGAAACACAACTGGTCGCCCCGGGTCTGGTAGCCCTTGCTGCCCTGGCACTGGCCGGTCTCCTGAGCCGGAAGTCTTTTCTCCCGGCGGTTTGGCTGGCATTCCCAGTGACGCTTACATTGGCGCTTGGACTATTTACTCCGGTCTTCGCGAAATTTTTACTAGTGGTGGCTCCCGCGCTCTGTCTGCTGGCAGGCAATGGACTCGCACATGGACTCAATGCAGCACAGCGCGCACAGGCTGCGCGGGATCAGGCGCTGCTATTTTTCTACGGCGCGCTCACGATCACTCTTGCCCTGACCTGGTTTCGTTTTGACTTAGGTGTGCTCAATAATCTTTATTCAAATCCAACCTATTTCCGTGCAGATTATCGAGCAATGGTCGTTGCGATCTCAGCCGACGCCAGACCTGGAGATGCGGTTTTGCTAAATGCGCCCAATCAATGGGAAGTTTTTACATACTATCAACCAGACGATTCGAACGTATTTCCAGTTGCACGTACGCGCCCGCTGGACGTTCCGGCCCAAATAGACGAACTGGAAAATATTGCGGCGAGCCATGAGCGCCTCTTCACACTCTATTGGGGCGACGTGCAATCGGACCCAGGTCGGGTGATCGAAGGCTGGCTCAACGAGAATACCTTCAAAGCCTACGATAGTTGGTATGGTGATGTAAGGCTTGCAACCTATGCCGTTCCTGCTGTTGCTGCAACGCTGGAAACGCCAACGACGGCCCGCTTTGGCGAGCACATCCAATTGGAAGGTTTCACGCTCAATGCAGATGTCTTCTCTCCCGGGGATATTTTGCAACTCACCCTCTTCTGGCAAACGCAGGCCGCACTCAGCGCGCGTTACAAGGTTTTCGTGCATGTCTCCGCTGACGCGTCTACCCCGCCCATCGCACAGCAGGATGGCGAGCCAGGTGGCGGCTTGGAACTCACAACAACCTGGCCTGTTGACCAAGCTATTGCAGACAATCATGGCGTGTTGCTAGCATCTGATCTCCCAAGTGGAGAATATTTGCTCTCGGTCGGTCTCTACGGAGTTGAGGATGGGGTACGATTGGACATGCACACAGGTGAGGCCGCTGTGGGTGACAGGCTGGAACTGGCCAGAATTCGAATTGAGGCCCCATGAGCACATCTCGAGCCGGGCTTCGCTTTGCCGTCTTCGATGTAGATGACACACTCTACCCACCCGACAACGGTTTATGGGATGAGCTCGCCGATCGAATCGAACAATATCTGGTTGAACACATGGGTGTCAATCCAGCAGATTCCGATACGGTCCGCTCGAAATATTACCGCGAACATGGCACCACGCTCAACGGTTTGATGTACGAGCATCCAGAACTGGACCCACTCGAATATTTAGCCTTTGTGCACGACCTGCGCTACCAAGAGTTTCTCCGGCCAGACCCCGAACTCAACCGGATGCTGGCCGACCTCCCCTTGCGAAAAGCTATTTTCACGAATGCCGATCGCGCTCACGCTGAGAACGTCCTCCGTCATCTCGGCATCCAGGATCACTTCGAGGCGATCGTTGACATCGTCATGCTGAATTTCGTCAATAAGCCCAATAGAACAGCATACGAAATTTTGCTAAGTACGCTAAATGCCCCGGCAGAAGCCTGCGTGCTCGTGGAGGATTCAGCTCGCAACATCGCTACTGCACGGGAGATGGGTATGACGACAATCCTCGTCCGCCCCGGTGGTACCGATCGCGACGGTGCACACCACCACGTAGACACGGTCCGTGGAGTCGGCCCTCTGCTTAAAAGACTGCTTAACGAGTCCCAAAATGACTTGTCATAAAAATAGGGTGAAATCCAGTTAGCTATTGCTTTTCACCCACCTTTTTTCTTATCATAGAGGAAGTAATTCGCTTCTGGAGGGATGTGTGTCGAAAAAAGTAGTATATATAACCAATGGTGCTAGTTCAGAGTGAGAACTGAGCGATTGACATCTTATACGGGTTGGCATATGGATCGGGATCAAGTTGACGGGCCAGGTCCAGCAAGATATTGAACATCGCCGCCACATAAGCTAGGCGAGCAGAGATGTATTGTGTCACGCGATGGCGCAAGCGTTTCAAGTCGCACACGATGGTGACCATGGACAACGCCGTCTCGACGTACATACGCTCATTCCAGGTGCCCTTGGGACATAGTTTCATGTTGGCCGGATGGCCGTCTGCAGACCGAAAACCGAAATCAGCGAAGGCAATCGTCTGGTCGACAAAGGCTGCTGCCACGTGATGGAAATGCTTGTCATGCGTGTTGAGCGTGTTCCAGTCCCAGTTGATACCGATGCAGCCCAGTGCTGAACGCACTGTGTCAGTACCCAGTCACCCAGTGCAGTCCCTTTACTGGACTGTGCGGACAGACTGGACGTGGTGTGCATCACGATGCTGCACAGTGCCGAATGCACTGCGTCGGTACCCAGTCTCGTCGACTGGACGAGGTACCAACCCAGTTCGTTTGGTACTGGGTCGCACGCGGCAAGTGCGGCACTGTGCGACGCGGCCATGGTCGTCCAGCAACCAGCACAGCTTCACGCCGACACTCCAGCGCCCTTTGTCGCGGCCTTTCTTGCCGATTTGGTGTTGGCTGCGGCCTTCCCGAATGGGAAAGAGTAGTTCGATCGGGTAGGTGTCAATAACCGTGAACAGACTGGGTTCGGCGAGTAGCAAATCGCACCAGTCCTGATGCGCCTTGAGCAAGCGCTGCAAGCGCGTCCGCTCTGGCAAGCCGGCGAAGAGCGCGTCATAATCACGCTTGAGCCACCGATAGAATGCCCGAAAATGGCCACCCTTGAGCGCAAACAGGATACCAATGGTGACCAGTTCACTGGGGTACAGTTTGGCCTGTGAATGCTTGATTATCTCCGGCAGGCTGTCATCCACTTCGCAGAAAATCGTTATCACGACCCTGGCGGGCGCGACAAGGGTGATAATATCTTCGGTAGTCATGAGCTCGCTCCCCTATGGTTATTCGTCGATAACCCATAGTCTGAGCGATGCTCATGACTTTTTCAACTAGCACCAATGGTTAGATAGAAGATGAGCCGGAGATGGTAGACCTAGTACAGATGGTCTTGGAGGACCCGGATTTAGAGACCTTTCCGGCCTTTAGTGGGGAGGCTGGCCTCGAGGCATTACAAGAAGTGCAGCCAGATTTGATCCTGCTAGATTTATTTATGCCGGACATCAGCGGCTGGGATATCTACCGCCAAATCCGTGAAGACGTAAAGCTACGGGATACACCCGTGATTGTCCTCAGCGCGTGCCATCAGAAGATCGCCAGCGCCCTCGCGCAAGATGTCCCGGAAGGCGCGTTTGACTACATTAGCAAACCGTTCTCGCCAGCAGAGCTACGTGAGAGTGTGGAGCGAGCATTGGACCTGTGACTCACCTCCTGGTTTCGTAATATTGAGCCGCTGTTTAGCGGCTCTTTCATTTAATCCCTGTTTGGGCGAATTCGCTGCCAGACTCCCATAGGATAACCGCACATTTTGGCGAAATCTCCCACTACGCGAATGATAGGAATCAAGGCGAGGGCAGAGAGGCGTTCCATCACGGAAAGGGGACTCCACACATGCACAAGACGACGAATGGGGGTGCGGATGTAGGCAAATCCAGCCAACAGCCCGAGCGCCCACAACCACGGACTGATTGTCAGGGCAGCAAAAACTGCCAATGGCACAACGACGAGATAAGTGAAATAACGGATGAAATGTATTCGTGGAAAAAGACCGGCGTGCCCATCACCACTCGCATAGTTGAAATATTGGCGAGAAAAACGTCGCAACGAACTGCGCGGTCGAAAATGCACAATTGCGTCTGGGACGAGTTTGAAGGCACCAAAACGCTCCCGTACGCGAAGATCGAAAACGACATCTTCTGAGAAGGGTAACCATTCCGGATAACCCCCTACTGCCTCCCAGGTCGATTTGCGAAATGCCACCGACCGGCTGGAGGGTAGAAAGCGGTCCGGATGAACATCAGTCCAGACCGGGAGAACGGTCGCGCCCATTGCAAGTTCAAAAAGAGACCCAGCTTCTGCCTGGAAGAAACCAGCCGCGAGTGCAGTCCGATCATTTTTGGAGTCGGCGAACGGGGCCACCAGCCGTGCCAGCCAGTCTGGTTCCAGCCGAACACCTGCGTCGGTAACGGCGATGATCTCTCCGACAGCAGCCCGAATGGCAATATTGCGCCCCGTAGAGATGTTTGCCCCCGGTGCAGATTCAATGCGCAAATTCAGTTGATCAGAATATTTTTCGAGCCTAGCAACCGTCTCATCCCTGGAGCCACCATCACACACAATCACTTCATCCGGCTGTCTGGTTTGTGCCACGATGGAATCGAACAGGCGCGGGATGTACTCCGCTTCGTTGCATACGGTAAGGATCAGAGAAACTGTCATCCGTGAATCACCGGCGCGGATTATAGCCCAGCCTTGATTGGCATTCATCCTGCAGCCACTTGCATCAGGTGCATCCTGAAGGCAAAATTATCGACATGATCTTCGACCGCAGACAGTTCCTAAAAATTGGAGGAATCAGTGCAATTGGGTTTGCACTGGGCAGTCGGATGTCGGACCCCGCGCTAGATCGACTTTACATCCTGGCTCCGCCCGACGCTCTCCACCCTGCGCTCTTGCCGGCCTGGTCTCGAAGGAGCGGCATTGCTACGACCGTGGAGGTCGCTCCCAATCCAAAAGAATTACGCAACCGGTTGGAGACCTTTCCCGGCAGCTATGACCTTGTCCTCTCTCCCGATAGCCTAACCACCCAGCTCATTAGTGCAGGGCTGCTCTTACCTTTGGACAAATCCAGGATTTCTGCGTCAAAAGATCTGGCCCCGGAATTCGGCCTGGGCCGACGTCCCCAAGACCCGGCGAACGCCTACACACTGGCCGCTGCGAGTGGGGCATATGGTATTGGTTATCGCGACCCAACCTTGGAAGCGCTTGCCCAATCCTGGCAAGCGCTGGCTGCTCCCGGTATACGTTTCGCACTGCCGGACGACGGGCAGCTCGTCATATCGCATTATTTGCTCGCATATGAAACATCGTCGCCGAACCCCTCCCCGTTGACTCTGGAAAGCATGCGCCCAGAAATTGTTCGCCTTAGAAGGAATGCCCTTTCTACCCACGCACCTGCTCGCGCAATAGATCAGAGCCGTGCAGACCTGGCAATCATACCCAGTACGGTGGCAGATTGGCATGGCCTCTCGTTTGTTACACCGGTGGAAGGTGGGGCGGCGTGGGGGGTAGATTTTGCAATTCCGGCTTCATGCAGAAATCCGCAAATGGTGCACAACCTCATCAATTTTGCGCTGACAATCTTTCCTGCCCAGCCCTCTGCAGCCCAACACGATATTCTCGTGCCCGCATACGCAGAGGCAACGAGGGAAGCACTTTGGCAATCCGCTGCTGCGCTTTGAAACGAAAGGATCTCTTTCTGTCAGGGACAAGTTACCATATCTTCTGGAATGTATTCGGAATCGTCTGGAAGTTGACCTGATCGCCTAGCATAAACTTCATACATCGGTTATGTGGCTGCAGAAAAGATGATTGTAGCCGACAACGATGATCTATCCCTCGAGAATAGCCCGTCTGCCGACATAAGTCTTGAGTGTATGGGTTATTAAGCGTCCAGAATTGTGGGGCCTAATCGCCGACAGATTTGGCCTGGAAATCGGCGAGGAGGCGGGGATGCCGCGTTATGCAGTTTTGAGCAACTTCATGTACTGGTGATTGTCATGCTACGCGAAGTATCTGAAGTGACGCTATAGGAGCAAGTTGGAATTAAAATTAGGCAGCTCACCCTGTGGAATCATCAGAGCCCGAGTCCCATACTTGAGTCGTTTGCGACCTTCGTCCGATAGCTTATGGGCCCCCTTCAACCGTTCGGCTTCCACCAAAGCAGTCTGGGCCAAGGCCTTTTGGCCCCTGCTCAATAGTTCCTTGGCCAGAGCTTTCAGTTGGCGGCTCGCTTCATCCAGGTTTCCACTCTCAGCCGATTCCCAAGCTTTCTCCTGAGTACGGTATAGGTTAAGTTTGTCCAGCACCTCTGCAATGACAGGTGACAGAAGAGCGGTGGGGACATGCTTGCTGACCGACAGGCTAAAATCGAATTCAGTGCTCTCGCTGCGGGGTTCCAGCTCCAGTGTGTCACTTGTCAGATTCATCCGGGCGATTTTGAGTGAGCCCGTGTCGCTGGGTGGCACCAAGAACTCAAGCAGCACCGAGATCGAACCCGAGTAAGACAATGCCCCTAAACGCAATGGTTGTGTCTCGGTTGCAAGCGGCAGCACATCTGGAGCACACCTCCATGCCGATTGAAATTCAACGCCTAGTTCGGGCTTAACTTGTAGACGCATACGCTCTGCAAAAACAGCGCCCATTTGCTTAATGCTGGACTGCAAGACGCTTTTGATTGCCGCCGGGGAGTCTATGTAGGCCGAGACACCACCCGTCAGGCTGGCTAAATTGTCAAGGAAACCATCATTCCAGCTGTTGCCAATGCCCATACCGCTGATCGCAATCCCATCGGCCTTCACCTGAGACGCGAGCGCCAGGCAATCTTCCTCGTCGCCATATGTATGTCCGTCGGTCAGCAGGATGAGATGATTGACGCTCTCCCGGCTGAGGTTACGGTGAATCTCGGCCAGTCCATATGTCAGGCCTTGTAATATTTCCGTCCCACCCTCCGCCATAATGGCGCCGACTTTGTTAAGCGCCACAGCCTTTCTTAGGTTTTTCTGCGCCGGAAGAATGGTTTGCGCCCGATTATTGAAAGTTACCACGGAGAAGGTGTCGCCCGGCTTGAGACCCGCGATGACCTCTTTAGTAGCGGACTTTACCTGTTCGAGTCGCGCACCTCGCATCGAGTTTGACTGGTCAATGACAAGGCAAAGGTTCAGCGGTAGTTCAGGCGTCGATACATCCTTGACCGGCAGCCCTCGCAGGCGGGGGTAGCAGCCCCGGACGTTGAAGCAGTGCTGCCAGTCAATCTCCTGCAATGCCACAGCCATTTCATCGACAGTCTGAAAACGATCGGCCGGATCTTTTTCCAATGCTTTGTAAATCAATGCTGCCAATTCATCCGGCACCTCGCTGACGTACTGCCGGATATCGGGCACCGCCTCTTCCAAATGCTTCATCGAGACACCCATGCTTGATTCGGCGTTAAAGGGTCGTTGCCCGGTGAACATGCGGAACAACAACACGCCGAGGGTATAGATGTCAGTCCGTTCGTCGACGCGCTGGCCACGCACTTGTTCTGGTGACATGTAAGAAGCACTACCTGTGACACTCCCGCTGACGGAGTATTCTGTTGATCCACGCAGCTTGGTCAGGCCAAAGTCTACTATCACCGGCTGTCCTTGAGCGTCAAACATCACATTCGCCGTCTTGATGTCTCGGTGGATAAGGCCGCTCTCATGAGCATAAGCAATTGCATCGCAGACGGCTATCATCAGCTGGAGAATTTGGGTTAGAGGTAGCTCTTGGTTGGCAGCCTTGAGATCATTCAGCCTGTCCTGCAATGAATTGCCGGGCAGATAATCCATCACCATGTAGAGGACATCGCCATCGTAGCTGAAGTCGTGCACTTGGATAATTTTGGGGTGGTGTAATCGGGCGATCGCCCTCGCTTCTTGCTTAAAGCGCCGGATAAAATCTGCGTCGCGGCTCATGTGCTCGTGGATTATTTTGATGGCAACTGTACGCTCGAGGTTGGGGTCGGTAGCTTTGTAGACTCCGGCCATACCTCCTTGGCCAAGGATTTCTTCAATTTTATAGCGATCATTGAGGGTACGTCCAATCCAACTTGGTTTAGATTCAGTCATGTTGGTTGGTACCGCGTTGCTGTAGTTGCCTGCAGAGTTCTTCCACGAGTCTAGGGATTGGAAGTGGTTTGGAAATAAATACGTTTGCTCCAGCGCGGACGCCCTCAGCACGCGCATCCTGCTCAGTACGCGCCGAAAATATGATGACCGGTTTCGTAGAGGTGCGTTCGTCTGCACGCACTTCACGAAGCATGGCAAAACCATCGATCTTTGGCATCATATTGTCGAGAATTATTGCGTCAGTATATTCTCGTGCCCGCATACGCAGAAGCCGAGCGTGAAGCGCTTTGAGACAGCGCATTCCTTGACAGTCTCGGCGCGCGTCAGGTAGAATTCGTTCTGTCGGTGTGACAGAAGCGGCATAAAATGCCCTGCCGCACGGCAAGCGGGCCTGTAGCGCAGTTGGGAGCGCGCTTCAATCGCACTGAAGAGGCCGCGGGTTCGAGTCCCGCCAGGTCCACTTTTTCAGTATTCAGTGACCAGTGTTCAGTTGTGACTATTGCTCATAGACTCACTGCATACTGAATACTGGAAACTGATTACCATAATCGGGCCCATGGCGCAGTTGGGAGCGCGTCTCAATGGCATTGAGAAGGTCGCGGGTTCGAGTCCCGCTGGGTCCACTTGAAAGGGCGACCGGACGGTCGCTACAACGGAATAGGAACGGCTACGACGAGGAGCAGTACGCCCTCCCCGCAGAAAGTTGGGCCGCCGGCTGTAAGCCCAACAACGGCATCCCGGGGAATGCAGTCAGGCCGAACTCGCCTCAGAGCCATGTTGCTGAATCTGTCGAACAGAGAAACAGGCAACATCGGGTGCGCCCGTTACAGCGTCAATGAGTGGCCAACTTAAGAGTTGGCAACTAGGGTGGTACCGCGGAGTCCCCTTCGTCCCTATATGGATGATGGGGATTTTGTATTTACGACCCAAATATAAGGCGGATAATTATGTTACCAGATGCGATAAAGGCATACGACAAATATATGCCTGCCGAGATCGAGTCGAAATGGCAGGATCGCTGGGCGGCAGATGAACTCTACCGGGCGCGGATCGATCCTGAGCGGCCCAAGTTTTACTTCCTGACCATGCTTCCCTATCCATCCGGCGATCTCCACATCGGCCACTGGTATGCCATGACGCCCTCGGATGCGCGCGCGCGCTTCATGCGTATGCAGGGCTTCAACGTCATGTTCCCGATTGGCTTTGATGCCTTCGGCCTGCCTGCTGAAAACGCCGCAATCGAGCGAAACATCCACCCGAAAGAATGGACCTATTCCAATATTGCAAATATGCACAAGCAACTGCGCAGCATGGGCGCAATGTGGGATTGGAAGCGGGAAGCGGTCTCGGCCGACCCAAAATACTACAAATGGACACAATGGTTTTTCCTGCAGCTCGTCAAGAATGGTCTGGCGTACCGGAAAATGGGCACTGTGGACTGGTGTCCGAAGGACAACACCACACTCGCGCGGGAGCAAGTCATCGGAGAAGAGCGGGTTTGTGAGCGATGCAAAACTCCTGTGATCAAGAAAGAGTTGGAACAGTGGTTCTTTAAGATCACAAACTATGCGGACGAGTTGCTCAAGTTTGACGGCATCAACTGGCCGGAGCCAATCCGCACTTCCCAAACAAATTGGATCGGTCGCTCCGAAGGCGCAACCGTCAGATTCCTCTCCGAACAAGAAGATCCGATTGAAATCTTCACGACCAGGCCAGATACGCTTTGGGGCGCGACCTTCATGGTTCTGGCACCGGAGCATCCGTTAGTAAAGAAGCTCACTAGCGCGGAGCGGCGTGCCACTGTACAGGCTTATGTTGAACACACGCAACGGCAGACAGACATTCAGCGTGAATCCACCGACCGTGAGAAGACCGGCGAGTTCATTGGCGCGTATGCAATCAATCCGGTCAACCAGGAACGCATCCCGATCTGGATCGCGGACTATGTGCTGATGGGTTACGGCACGGGTGCAATCATGGCCGTGCCGGCGCACGACCAGCGCGACTTCGAATTTGCACGCAAATTCGATCTCGAAGTCCGCCCGGTCATCCAACCCGAAGGGGAAACGTTCGACGGAGAAACGATGGAGAGCGCGCACGATCACGAAGGCTACATGATCAACAGCGAACAATTTAATGGCACCGAATCCACGAATGAAAAGGGGTTCCAAAATCCCGCGATTAGTGGTGTAAGTGAGTGGTTGGAAGAACAGAATATGGGTCGAGGAGACGTAGGCTACCGCATCCGCGATTGGCTGATCTCACGACAACGCTACTGGGGCGCGCCTATTCCAATGGTCTATTGCAAGACCTGCGGGGTGCAGCCCGTACCGGAAGATCAGCTGCCCATCACCCTGCCAGACGACATCGAGTGGCGTCCCACTGGCGAGAGTCCACTTAAATTCCACCCGACCTGGCAGGACACCACTTGCCCCAATTGCGACGAGCCAGCCCTACGCGAAACCGATACCCTGGACACGTTCATGTGCTCCTCTTGGTATCACTTGCGCTATCTCAGTCCGGATCTCGATAGCGCACCGTTTGACCAACAGGAATATGACTACTGGATGCCGGTGGATGCCTACACCGGCGGGGCTGAACACGCCACCATGCATCTGATGTATACCCGCTTTTTCCACAAAGCTGGACGGGATATGCAGATAATGCAGGGAGACGAACCTATGACTCAGATGCGCAACCAAGGGCAGATCCTCGGCTCGGACGGACAGCGCATGAGTAAGTCGCGTGGTAATGTAATCGATCCGGACGAGCAGGTGGATGCTTATGGCGCCGACACGGTACGTGCCTACCTCATGTTCGGCTATCGTTGGTCGGTTGGGGGGCCGTGGGGCACGGGCAATATTCAGGGCGTAGTGCGCTGGTTAAACCGCGTCTGGGACCTCGTGATTGAAAATATCGATGCGCCCGAGCAGTCCGATTCCGAGAATGCCCGTGCAATCCGCCGCAAGACGCATCAGACCATCGGCCAGGTCACACACGACATTGAGAACTACGAGTTCAATACCGTCATCTCCGCGTTGATGGAGCAAACGAACTCTCTAATTGAAGCCAAAAAAACGGATGCCGGCGGCCCGGCCTTCAATGATGGCATGCTGACGTTATTGAAGCTGATGGCCCCGGTCACACCGCATATCGCCGAGGAACTCTGGTCACGATTGGGTGAGTCCTATAGCATCCATCAGCAAGCGTGGCCGGAATACGATGCTGCACTTGCGGCCGAAGATGAGATCACATTGGTGGTGCAGATCAACGGGAAAGTGCGCGAGCGACTGACCGTAGCGGCCGATATTGGCGAGGCACAGGCGAAGGAGCTGGCGCTCGCGAGCGAAAACGTCCAACGACATCTGGAGGGAAGAAGCCCTCAGAAGGTCATCTACGTACCGGGGCGTCTGGTGAGCATCGTTCTATAATCCCGAACCGATCATCAACTAAGGAGAAGATATGAACGCCAATTCAAGGGCTGGTTCATATATCGGGCTGTTGAGCGTTAGTTTACTGATATTGGTTGCATGTAAACCCCCGCAAACGCAAGTTGCTGAGACATCCGGTGATGATCAGGATTCAGAACTAGTAGGACAAGCGACAGTCGTTGTTCCGGAAGTTCAATCCGATGAAGCAGATATTGAGACATCAGAGACGACGTCCGTTGAACCGATTTCAACCGAAGCTGATGCGGGCGCAGCTGGAGCCGAATCTACTGAGACAGAAGCTGCCACAAACACGCCCTCTGCTGCAGAGCTGGCCAGTACGGTGGTTCTTAATTTAGCCTGGTCGGGTAACGTTGCTATTAGCGTGCAGGGTGGCAGTATTATCTTGCAAAGCGATGGCTTACCCAGTCATGGCTCGCTGGACGTCTACGCTGGCATCGACCAACAAGGCCAGATGGTCCACGAAGGTGCCCGTTCTCAGAATCTGAGCTATACCATCCCATTAAATCCTGTCTATACCGGCGTTCCCTTGGCTACTGGAACCGGCGCAATCGGGTTAGCCATTAGCGGCGCGTCCTTTTTTGACCCATTTGAGGGTGGCGGCGACCGGAATGTATATGCAATAGAAGATTACTTTGAATATCAAGGTACTCCCTTCCTGGACAGTTGCAGCGGTCATCCAACGCCCGAACACTTGCAATATCACTACCACAATCCTTCTATGTGCTTGAGTTCACCGATCGATACGGCTGGTCAACACTCGCGCATTATTGGTTACATTCTGGATGGCTTCCCGATATATGGTCCATTGGGGGCGGATGGGGCAACGCCAACCGGATTGGATACATGCAACGGTCATTCTGAGGCGACTCCGGAATTTCCGGATGGGATCTATCATTACCATACTACCAACTTCCCGCCCTATATTACGAATTGTTATATGGGGGAAGTCGCCGCCAATCTCATCGGATTATCAAGCGGAGGCGGTCAATCCGGGGAGCCTGAGAGCCAGCAGGAAGGGCAGCCAGAGGGTCAGCCGGCCGGTGGTCCGTCCGATTTGGCCGCAGCCGCACAGCAACTTGGTGTGAGCGATGAGGCCCAACAAGCGGCTCTCGGTCCACCGCCACCGGACATAACAACAGCAGCAGCCCAACTGGGTGTGACCGAAGACGCGCTGCGCGCTGCACTCGGCGTTCCGTAAGGATGACGCTTTGAAAACGCGCTTCCTTTCAGTCAGTAGCATCGCGATCTTAATCCTGAGCGCCTGTGGTGGCGCAGGCGGCTCCAACACGCAATCTGCCATTGAGGATATGCCCTGGGCTGCTCATGTCATCATCACTATGGAAGAAAATAGCTTCACCTTTGCCAGCAACGGTCTCCCGGATGATGAATATCTGGAAGTTTATACCGGGCTTGATTTGGATCGCATCACTACCTTCCCCACTTATGTGGTGGAAAGTCCGCTGGAAGTTAGCATCACATTCAACCCACAACTGGCTGCTGCACCCACCTATACCGGACTGAACGAAATCGGAGTCATGCTCAGCGGTGCGCCGCTCTACAATCCCTACGAAGCCGATCAAGTGTATGTGGCGCTCGATGATGCCTTTGAAGAAAATGGCATTCCTTTCCTCGACAGTTGCAATGGGCATCCGTCGCCACCAGGAGCTTATCACTATCACGCCATCCCCGTGTGTATCACGAATAATGTAGATACCCCCGGACAGCACTCGGTGGTGATAGGAATTGCCCTGGATGGTTTCCCAATTTACGGTTCGCAAGATGAAAATGGCATTCCACCCACCGATCTGAATGAATGCAGCGCACATTTCGGACCCACACCAGAATTCTCGGATGGCGTATTCCATTACCATCTGACTGAGGTTTCACCTTATAGTATGGTCTGTTTCTCGGGCATAATCGAGGGCTACGACCCGCCCACGCTGGAGGAGATCGAGGCTTCGTTCGATGAATGAGAGAACAGGCAACCGTGACCGGCCCAGCACCAGGCGCGGGTTTATATCGCTGACAACAAAACGAGCAGTGCCGAAACCACCATTATGTACTGCGGCGAATTTGCTTCTGACGGCAGTCGGTTGGGCTATAGTGGGCGTCGAGATCGGCGCAGCAACCTCTCATCCGGGATGAGCTCACGATCCGCTCGTTTAGCTGGCTGACGTA
This sequence comes from Anaerolineales bacterium, assembly GCA_965248775.1. Lineage (GTDB taxonomy): Bacteria > Chloroflexota > Anaerolineae > Anaerolineales > JBHHUI01 > JBHHUI01. Next base: position 5,354,199 of record OZ252150.1, on the reverse strand, counting down.
AGTTTAACTAAAAAGTGCCCATCGATATGATGGGCACTTCCTTATTCATTAAATGGCTGCTTATTATGGTGTCTGCCGGAGCACCAGCACCACCTTGCCTTGCACCTGCACATTGGCCGGGTCAGCGTAAATCGGGTCCATCGTCGGATTGGCGGGCTGCAAGCGCACGCGGCCGTTTTCAAGATAAAAATGTTTTAGGGTCGTCTCTTCATTATCAAGCAGCCAGACGGCCACCAAGTCTCCATTATCAGCCTGCTCCTGACGTTTCATCACGACAATATCGCCGTCGTTGATCATAGCGTCGATCATCGAATCGCCACGCACTTCCAACGCGAATAAATCTTCTGTGTCGCCAACAAGATCGCGCGTAAGAGTGATAGCCTCGTCGGGTGCAAACTGAGATGTGGCATCGGGCACCGGCACCGGCTCGCTGGCAAAAATTCGCCCTACTAAGGGGATGGAAATCTGATTCGCGGCCAACACGCCCGCCGGACCAAATTCATCGGTGAGCCGAATGCCACGCGAGACACGACCATCGCGCATAATGTATCCGGCTTTTTCCAACTTATTCAGATTGTAATTGACCACAGAAGTCGAACTGATCACGCAGGCTTCCCCAATCTCACGGATTGTGGGTGGATAGCTATTCTCCTGCCCGAAGCGCTGAATAAACTTAAGCATTTTTTGCTGTCGATCGGACAACTTGTCCTTTGCCATAATAACCTCCGAAATCGCACACAGAACTAATTTTTCGCTCAGATGTGCTGATTTGATAGCTTCAGTCTACCAGAACAATTGTTCCAAGTCAATACCAAATTTGGGATTATATAAGGGATATATTTGGGATAAGCGGCTTGACATATGAAACAGGTGTGCTAATATCTAGAACATATATAGAACACATGTTCCAATTCAACCACTATACCAATTCGAAAGGGGTGGCGGAAATGCACGAGTCTAGCTATCCCCATCCGCCACGTCCCGAAGTCCGGCAGACTCCTCTGGGAGCCGCGGCTGGGCAGCAGGGGCATGAACTCTGGACGCGGGTGGGCAAATGGTTATCAGATGATTACAGCTTCAAACGTGGGTTGACCTTTGGCATCATCCTAGCAGTCGCGCTTGTATCATTTGAGATCTTCAACTTTTCATTCACTACCGGACACTTTCTGCGCGGGGCATGTCAAAGGCGACCGGGATGGGCAGATGCTCATTTAGGAACTGTTCCAGCAGGCGCAAGCCGAGTTGAAATAGGCTCAGATCACAGCGGTCGGTGCGGTGAATGACTTGCACCCAATTATCTCGTTTGGCGATGACGCCCAAGTAGATGATCCAGATGTAAGCAAGGCAAGCTGCGATCATCAACCGGGCCAGCCGGGCCGGGTCGGCGATATGGCTTTTATGCAAATTGAAGCCCCGGCTTTTCTGGTCGGAGAAGAAAGTTTCAATACGAAAGCGTTTGTTATACCAGGAACAGGCTTCGGCAACCAGCTCCAGGTTGGTGACCAGATAGAGGGGCTCTTTGCAGTCGCGCTGCCACCACGCGATGGCAAGGACGGGCCCATATTCCTGCTGGGTGAAGGCGACATCCGGCACGCCGCGGTATGCACCACGGGGCACATCCAGGTCGGCGAAGGCGAACCAGTCGCCCCCTTCACATAGCTGGACATGCTTGGCCGTGCGACAGACGTAGGCCCATTCGTAGTCATTCAGAGCCGCCTGGAGGTTCGTGCCATCGAATTCACCATCCCCCAGGAAGACGACATCGCTTGCAGGGGGCACCAAAGCGTGTACTTCTGTCAACAACTGCACGTGTGTCGCTTCTGAAAAATGTCCCTTGCTCCCTTTGACGGTGACCCACGCCACCGGCAAAGCACGTTGCTTGTAGATGACGCTCACCATCAGGGTCAGGCAACCGCGGCCCACTTCGCTGCCGTCCATTGCCAACACGAGCGTGCGGTCCTGCGCCAGACCCTGCAATAAGGGTTCAGCGAAGGGTAGAAAGAAGACTTCGTTATTAATATGCTCATTCTTGACCCAGCGGGCGTACCGTTTGACCCGGCTCTCGGGTTTGTTGCCGTCTGGCACTTTCCTGGCGATCGCCGGTAGCTGGCTACTCTGGCTGCGGACAATTCCGCTGACCATGGCAGCGAGCGTATCCAAATGGCGAGCCAAGTTGCCCTGCGGTTCTCCTGGGTACAGTTGCCGCAAGGCGCTCTTTATGGCACGATATGTACGGCGGTTGTCACTCATGGCGATACTCCCCTTGTTCTGTGGTAGAACGGAGAGTGTAGCCGAGAGGCAACCGCTAATCAATCACGGATAAAGTGTCCGGTAGTGAAACTTTTCAACAACCGAATTCGCCCTGCAAGGCCTGCTAGGTGAGGCACGCTTCATCGGAGTGCAGTGGGCGACAATCCTTTCCATTGCCTTCTGCGGGATCGATTTTGCCGGTCTAGCCCGGCTTTTCACCCCGGAGCAAAAGCAAGGCGTCTCGCTCGAAATCTGGTATCTCGTCGGGGCCTGGTTCCTCGGCGCTACGATGAACGCCATGATGACATGGTGGGCGGTTTCTCTGACCATGCTCAATAACACGGTCGGGAACGAAGTCCTTTCTCGCGACCAACTTCTAACTTATGTGCCGATTTTTGTTGCGACTTTGGTCTGGCTGACACGCATTCTGATTATTGGAACGTTCAGTGTGGCCGGAGAGCGTTTATTTGCGCACGCACGCGACGCCATCAACGCGGCGATGCGCGAAGCACGGCTTGACCAAAAACGCGAGTGGGAGCGCGAGCAAACCAGGACAGCTGTGCGTCGTTCTCCGAACGCTGTGAGTCATGTGCGCGCCCGAGAGCAGCAACCGACTAAGCAAGCGCAACAACCTGTTCGAAAGTCTCCAGCCCAACCACCCCGAGCACAATACATCGGCACGCAGGAAACCGCTAAGCCCGAGTTGCATTATGAATCATTGGAAGATGAGCAACGCCCTACTACAAGTTCAGTGCGCCCAGCTCCCAAGCCAGCCCGAACAGTGAATGGCATCCCCTCCAATGGCTCGAATGCGCCGACGTTTGGCCGCTAGTCGATAGGCAACTCTGACAATGCGATCCGAGCAAACAAACCCCAGCCTCCCGCGCCCAATCCAGCTAATACCGCTGTTGGTGTTGGTATTCGCTTTATTACTCGGCGGTCTGGTAACGAACGCTATCCGTCTGGTACCAGCACTGGTCAAACCCGAAGCCGCGGGGTACGAAGCGTCGTTCGACGAGGGCGTTCTTGCCCCAGTTTTTACGCCGTCCGTGGCGCACTTGGGTCACGATATTGCCACTTGGGCTAATGATTGGGCCCTGGATCCAAATTTGGTTGCTACGGTGATGCAGATCGAATCCTGCGGATATGCCGAAGCGGTCTCCAACGCGGGCGCACAAGGGCTATTTCAGGTCATGCCGTTTCACTTTAATTCCGGCGAGGCCATGCGAGAACCGCACACGAATGCACGCCGGGGGTTGGCATATCTTGCTGGGGGGCTGACCCTCGCGAATGGAGATGTCAGGTTGGCACTGGCTGGCTACAACGGTGGACATTCGCAGATATCACGGCATCCCGAACAATGGCCAGCCGAGACACAACGCTACGTCTATTGGGGCACAGGCATCTATACCGAATTAAATTCGGGCTTGGAGAGCAGCCCAACCCTCACAGCCTGGTTATCCGCAGGGGGCGAAAGCCTGTGCGCGCAGGCGAAAGCCCACTTGGGACTTTAACTTCCATAACCAATGAGCTATCCGAGTGTTCTTAACACTCGGGGCAACTTATTTTATAGCCGAAGAGGAGGCTTATTATGCTACCGTTTGGAGAACTGAATTATATTGCTGTCATCGTCACGACTGTCGCCATCTTCATTATTGGCGCCATCTGGTACGGGGTATTCTCAAAGCCCTGGCTGGCGGCCATTGGGAAAACACGAGAAGAGATCGCCGACTCGAACAACCCGATCATCTATCTGTGGACGTTTCTATGCGAGTTGGTTGTTGTTCTCGTACTAGCGCTCGTACTCCGTATGACTGGCGCTACATCGCTGGTTGATGGCTTGGTGACCGGTCTGATCGTCGGCGTCGGGATTGTCGCGGCGCAAATGTTTATCAACAAGCTCTATGAGAGTGCGCCGTTGAATCTGTGGCTAATCAATGCAGGCCACCATGCCGTCAACCTGACAATTGCAGGTGCGATCCTAGGCGCCTGGCAGTAAGCTGCCGGCTAATTTTATTTGGACTTACGCAGATTGATCTAGCGCTCGACGGCGGTCGGCGTCGTTGCCACTGGAACCGAAACGGGGCGCGCAGTTTGCTTCCGAGCAGATTGCGTGGCTCCGTTTTCGATCATTGGCAGCCACACATCGAAGGTCGATCCTTTTCCCAGGCGGCTTGAAACTTCTACGCGGCCGCCATGCGATTCGACCAACCAGAGTGCGATGGCGAGTCCTAATCCCGCACCGACCGTACTCCGGTCCTCGCGCCGACGAGATTTATCGACCCGATAGAAACGATCAAAAATATACGGCAAATCGTCATCCGGGATGCCCGGCCCTGAGTCAGCTACAGTCACGCGGGCCCAATCGCCCACGCGGCGCAAGCCAAGCCGAACCTCGCCGCCTTCCGGCGTGTACTTCAGTGCATTCCCGACCAGATTCAGCAAGACCTGTTTGAGCCGATCCGGATCGCCACTCACTGTGGCCTGATCCTCCTCTACGAGACGGAGATCGATCCGGTTGCCTGCGAGCACGCGAGCTTCGCGGTAGATTTCCAATAAAAGCGTGTCCAATTCAACCGGTTCAGAGGCCATCGGAAGTGTGCCGCTTTCGGCCTGTGCAAGTGTCATCAAATCGCCAACGAGGCGCGACATACGTCCGGCCTCGTCTTGCATCGCGCTGATCGATTCTGTGTCAGTGCTACCCATGCGCCGGAGTAGATCCAAGTTACCCCGGATCACTGTCAGGGGTGTACGCAGTTCATGAGAGATATCCTGGAGCAACTGCCGTTGCGCGTTAAATAGACGCTCAAGACGCTCTAGTGTACTGTTGAATGCGACAACGAGGCGCCCTACCTCATCGCCAGGTGAACCGACTTCTGGGATGCGGCGGGAGAGGTCATCTGCCCGGGTTATCTGCAAAGCCGCCTGCGTCACATCCTCAAGCGGACGCAATGCGCGCCGAGCAGTAAGCGATCCGATGACAAAGGAGACAACAACAGAGGCAGCCCCACCACCAAGAAGGACAAACAACAATTGATTGCGAGCGTCATCGAGCTGCTGAAGTGATGCCCCTACCTGTAAATATCCAATAAGTTGATTCTGCACGGCTACCGGCACGGTGAGAACGCGCAAGCGGACGCCATGCGCAATCACCTCGCGTGTCATTGTTTCGCCAGGTTCTGTCGAAACAGCCGCGGGATCGAGCGGGTCGCTAATATCTCTTAAATTTCGCGAGGCACCTTGCAGGATACCTTTGTGGTTAAGGACCTGAACATAAAGCCCAACAGCCTGAAATGTATCCGGCTCAGGAATCTCTACGAACGAGATACCTTGCTGGAACACTATCGCAGTGTTGCTTAGAACCTGTGTCGCAGTTTGTTGCAAGCGCTGATCGATTTGGCGCGTTAGGCTAATCGAGAGAATTACCCATACTGCCACGCCAAAGAAGGCAATAACAGCAGTGAGGATGATGGTGTACCAGAGGGTAAGACGGAGGCGTAGGCTCATACGATTTCGGACTGCGGGCTACGGAGTGCGGACATCTTGCCTCCCCATCCGCATTCGCCAAACCGCATTGTGGTTATTCTTCGCGGAGCACATACCCTACGCCCCGCACCGTATGAATGAGGCGCTGTTCGCTCTCGGATTCGGTTTTTTGGCGTAAATAACGGACATAAACTTCGATGATGTTGCTTTCCCCACCGAAGTCGTAATTCCAGACCCGATCAAAGATGAGATCGCGTGTAAGCACCTGGCGCGGGTTGCGCATGAAGAGTTCGAGCAATTCGTATTCTTTGGCGGTTAGGTCAATCGCGCGTTCGCCCCGGAACGCCTGACGCGTGCCTGTGTCCAGACTCAGATCAGCAAAGCGCAGGATTTCCGGCTGTGCCGGTTGGGCCCGACGTAGTAAGGCGCGCACACGCGCCAGCAATTCGTCGAAGTCGAACGGTTTGACCATGTAGTCATCGGCACCGGCATCGAGACCCTGCACCTTATCTGTGACAGCATCGCGCGCAGTCAGGATCAGAATCGGAACCGCTCCGCCACTGCGCAACCGCCGACAGACTACCAAGCCGTCCATCTCAGGCAGCATCCAATCCAGGATGATTACATCCGGTGGATAGTCACGCGCCAGACCTAGGCCCACCATGCCATCACCCGCGACATCGACCTGATAACCCTCATAGGCGAGGCCACGCCGAAGGAAATCTGATATTTTTTGTTCGTCTTCGATGACTAAAACGCGTTGTTGGCTGCTCATGCCTTGATGATAGCATATTCAGCCATTGCCGATCAGCATATTCAGTTAATGTTCGCTAAGAGTGCGAACAGCCGCCAACAATCAGCGGCTATATTCCTCGCTCATTCTCCATATTTAGTAGCTGTTGAGAATGGTCTCTGCAAGCATGTTGAATTCCGCTGCCTTTTCAACTGGGGATACATGGCCGCAATGGGGGAAGATATGCATTTGGGCGTGCGGCATTGCAGCGAGGAGTTCGTGTGCGTGCGATGCGGGCAGAAGCCGATCATCATGGCCCCACACGATCAAAGTCGGGATAGATTTTAGAGCCTTGAGACGTTTGAGGAAGCGGCGACGTTGGCTGGGAAGCCCCAAATCACGTGCCAGCCCGAGGATAGCACCCACCCGACCGACGATATTCGCCTGCACGCTGCGGCTTAACATGCTCTCGATCAGTTCAGGCGGGATAGCTGTCGGATCGTAGAAGTTGAACCCGACCACGCGCTGCATAGCCCAGTTGACCTGCCCAAAGAGAGCTGTGAATGTGGCCGGAAGGGCCAATTGTGTTATATGCCCGACCGAGACCGGAATTCGCGCACCCACACCAAACGGATTCGCCAAGACGAGTGCACGCACGCGATCTGGCCAGCGCAATGCGTATGCGAGCGCCGTTGCGCCACCCATCGAATTACCGATTAAGCCTACAGGGACGTCACCTAGCCAGTTGATGAATTCGTTGAGGATTTTGGAAAAGAAATCTAGTGTGTAAACTCCAAGGGGTTTGTCCGAGTCACCGAACCCTGGGGCGTCAATTGCGAAGACGGAAAAGCCAGCTTCCGCGAGCGAAGAGATGTTTGGGCGCCAGATGTCAGCTGTGACGCCAATGCCATGCAATAACACAAGAGGCGGTTTGTGCGGCGAGCCCGCATGAAGATAACGGAGCGAGACGCTTGCCAATTTGACCCGCTCGTCGTCGATTTCCAATGGTTAGGATACCCAGGTTAAATAGAAAGCCCCTTGGCAATGACCTACTCTCCCAGGCCGTCTCCAGCCTAGTACCATCGGCGCTGGCGGGCTTAACTTCCGGGTTCGGGATGGGACCGGGTGTATCCCCGCCGCTCCAATCACCAAGGGACGTTTCAACGAAACGAAAGATCGGAGTTGGTGATTGGGAGATTATCATCTGAGATGATATCTCCACCTTCCACTCTCCAATCGGTTATTTACTGAATAGAGTACCGAACACCTTCGGTTTCAAAAACTCCAAGTTCTCCGCATCACGAATAAGAAGCCTCTCGGCCATTAGTACGCCTAGGCACACACATTGCTGTGCTTACACCTGGTCGCCTATCAAGCTGGTAGTCTTCCAGCGGCCTTACAAACACGATGGTTTGGGGGATCTTATCTTAGGGCAGGTTTCCCACTTAGATGCATTCAGCGGTTATCCTTGCCAGACGTAGCTACTCAGCGATGCCGTTGGCACGACAACTGACACACCAGAGGTCTGTCCACTCCGGTCCTCTCGTACTAGGAGCAGCTCCCTTCAAATCCCCTACGCCCACAGCGGATAGAGACCGACCTGTCTCACGACGGTCTGAACCCAGCTCACGTACCGCTTTAATGGGCGAACAGCCCAACCCTTGGGACCTTATCCAGCCCCAGGATGCGATGAGCCGACATCGAGGTGCCGAGCCTTGCCGTCGATGTGAACTCTTGGGCAAGACTAGCCTGTTATCCCCGGGGTAGCTTTTATCCGATGAGCCACGGCCCTTCCACTCAGTACCGTGGGATCACTAAGCCCGACTTTCGTCTCTGCGCGACGCGTTGGTCTTGCAGTCAAGCTCCCTTATGCCTTTGCACTCTACGGCTGGTTTCCATTCAGCCTGAGGGAACCTTTGGGCGCCTCCGTTACCTTTTAGGAGGCGACCGCCCCAGTCAAACTACCCACCTGGCACGGTCCCCCTGCCGGATAACGGTCAGGGGTTAGGGTCTAGACTTGGTCAGGGTGGTATCCCAAGGGCGACTCCACCGAGGCTGGCGCCCCAGTTTCAAAGTCTCCCACCTATCCTGGACGGACCAAGCCCAAACGCAATGCCAAGCTGTAGTAAAGCTCCACGGGGTCTTTTTGTCCTGCTGCGGGTAATGCGCATCTTTACGCATATTTCAATTTCACCGGGCCCCTCGTTGAGACAGTGCTCCAGTTGTTACGCCATTCGTGCGGGTCGGAACTTACCCGACAAGGAATTTCGCTACCTTAGGACCGTTATAGTTACGGCCGCCGTTCACCGGGGCTTCGGTTCAGAGCTTCGTCCGAAGACTAACCCCTCCCCTTAACCTTCCGGCACTGGGCAGGCGTCAGCCCCTATACATCAGCTTACGCTTTCGCAGGGACCTGTGGTTTTGTTAACCAGTCACCAGAGCCGTTTCTCTGCGGCCCCCCTACGCTCCACATGAATATATTTCACGCCGGGGGGCACCCCTTCTCCCGAAGTTACGGGGTCATTTTGCCTAGTTCCTTAACGAGGGTTCTCCCGTTCGCCTTGGTATACTCTACCCGTCTACCGGTGTCGGATTGCGGTACGGACACCTATGAGTCAACACTACGAGGTTTTTCTAGGCAGCTCGGCTCAACCACTTAAGGCTCTTAGGCCACGCTATCACACCTCAGCTCAGCCCGCGGATTTACCTACGGGCCTCAACACCTACGTGCTTAGCACCGACCATGTCCAATAGGCCGGCTGGTCTACCGTTCTGCGTCACCCCTTCGCTCATCATAGGTGGTTCCGGAATATTGACCGGATTATCCATCGCCTACGCCTCTCGGCCTCGGCTAAGGGTCGACTAACCCGACGTGGAACAACCTTCCGTCGGAAACCTTAGACTTACGGCGAACATGATTCTCACATGTTTTATGCTACTCATGCCGGCATTCTCACTTCTGCCCGCTCCAGCCGTCCTCTCGGTCGACCTTCAGTGCAGACAGAACGCTCCCCTACCGCCCGTCCCGCCCGAAGGCGGAACAGACCCATGGCTTCGGTACTAGACTTAGCCCCGTTACATTATCCGCGCAGGACCACTTGACCAGTGAGCTGTTACGCATTCTTTAAAGGGTGGCTGCTTCTAAGCCAACCTCCTGGCTGTCTCTGTAGTCCTACATCGTTTTCCACTTAGTCTAGATTTAGGGACCTTAGCCGATGGTCTGGGTTGTTTCCCTCTTGACCATGAAGCTCATCCCACATGGTCCAACTGCCGCGCTCTGGAGTATTGGCATTCGGAGTTTGGTGTGGTTTGGTAAGCGATAGGCCCCCTAGCCACTCCAGTGCTCTACCTCCAATACTGAACGCGCGACGCTACCCCTAAAGGTATTTCGGGGAGAACAAGCTATCTCCTGGTTCGATTGGCATATCACCTCTACCCACAGCTCATCCCAAGCTTTTGCAACAGCTAAAGGTTCGGGCTTCCACGGGGGCTTAATCCCGCTTCACCCTGGCCATGGGTAGCTCACCAGGTTTCGTGTCTAATCCCTGCGACTGTGGCCCTATTCAGACTCGCTTTCGCTACGCCTCCGGGTGTATCTCCCTTAGGCTTGCCACAAAGATTAACTCGCCGGCTCATTCTCCAAAAGGCACGCCGTCAGGCCTGGTTGTCCGTAGACAACTAGATGCCCTCCGACTGCTTGTAAGCGTACGGTTTCAGGTTCTATTTCACTCCCCTAGCAGGGGTACTTTTCACCTTTCCCTCACGGTACTTGTTCACTATCGGTCGTCAAACGTATTTAGCCTTGGAGAGTGGACTCCCCAGATTCCCACCGGATTAGCGTGCCCGGTGGTACTCAGGTATCTAACGAGAGCCAGTCAGTTTTCGCTTACGGGACTATCACCCTCTATGGTTAAGCTTTCCAGTCATATTCAGCTAACCGATTGGTTTTTAACTCTCATATGTCAGACCCTACAACCCCGCCCGTGCAAGCACGGACGGTTTGGGCTTTTCCGCGTTCGCTCGCCACTACTAGCGGAATAATCTCTTTTCCTCTGGGTACTTAGATGTTTCAGTTCCCCAGGTTCCCTTCCCAATGCCTATGTGTTCAGCAAAGGGATACGCGAGGTTCACTCACGTGGGTTTCCCCATTCGGACATCTCCGGATATAATGTCTGCACACGACTCCCCGGAGCTTATCGCAGCGTGCCACGTCCTTCTTCGGCGTTTGACGCCAAGGCATCCACCGTACGCCCTTAGTAGCTTCTTAAAAATGTGATGCGGAGAAATTGAAGTTTTTGATACAGACCCGCTCGCTACGGGCCTGTACTCTATTCAGTTGTAAAGGTACAGTTCTTCCGGTTTCGTGCTCCCGGAACGGGCGGCGTTATGCGCCCGGCGCTGCGCTCAAATCTCTTTGATCACATCGTCCGACGTTGAACGCATTCCCTTTTGTTGTTAATTCTGCCCGACAATAATAGAGCCCGGCACATCGCCGGGCCCATAAGAGCAGCAATAGCGATATACCGTGTTTCTTTATATGATCCGCTCTCGCGGTGTCTGTCTTACGACGTTTATTGTCAGACTGCACTCCTACTTTTTATGAGTGTCTCGCCCCTCTTCCCCAGTGGAGATGAGGGGGCTCGAACCCCTGGCCTCCGCCTTGCAAAGGCGGCGCTCTCCCAGCTGAGCTACATCCCCAAATTTCAGTAGCCAGTGATCAGTAGAAATAAAAACTGATTACTGCTGACTGACAAAGGTGGGCCTGATTGGACTCGAACCAATGACCTTTCCCTTATCAGAGGAATGCTCTAACCAACTGAGCTACAGGCCCAAGACGCCCTCATGGAACCTTGAACATCTGAATAGTGACAGGAAAACGCTGGTTCAGGCTTGGTCCCCCGTGGGGGGCCGGGTCACCCTGTCCAATGGACAGGGGACAGACCTAGGAGTAGAGCGCCAGCTCGTAAGCCATTGCTCGGTGCTCCCTAGAAAGGAGGTGATCCAGCCGCAGCTTCCGCTACAGCTACCTTGTTACGACTTCGTCCCAGTCACCAACCCCACCTTGGACGGCTCCTTCCCGTTAGGGTTAGGCCACCGGCTTCAGGTGTTGCCAGCTTCCATGACGTGACGGGCGGTGTGTACAAGACCCGGGAACGTATTCAACGCACTGTGCTGACGTGCGTTTACTAGCAACTCCGACTTCATGCAGGCGAGTTGCAGCCTGCAATCCGAACTGAGACCGGGTTTGGAGGATTGGCTCCGCCTCGCGGCTTGGCTACCCATTGTCCCGGCCATTGTAGCGTGTGTGTAGCCCAGGATATAAAGGACATGCTGACTTGACGTCATCCCCTCCTTCCTCCGGCATGAAACCGGCAGTCTCGTGTGACACTTGTAACACACGACAAGGGTTGCGCTCGTTACCGGACTTAACCGGACACCTCACGGCACGAGCTGACGACAGCCATGCATCACCTGTGTACGCTCCCCGAAGGGTCGGTCCGCTTTCGCTTTCCTACTACGTACATGTCAAACCCTGGTAAGGTTCTTCGCGTAGCCTCGAATTAAACCACACGCTCCGCTGCTTGTGCGGGTCCCCGTCAATTCCTTTGAGTTTTAGCCTTGCGGCCGTAGTCCCCAGGCGGTCTACTTAACGCGTTAGCTTCGGCACAGATGGGGTCTATACCACCTACACCTAGTAGACATCGTTTACGGCATGGACTACCGGGGTTTCTAATCCCGTTCGCTACCCATGCTTTCGCGTCTGAGCGTCAGAAACAAGCCAGAAGGCCGCCTTCGCCACTGGTGTTCCTCCCGATATCTACGCATTTCACCACTACACCGGGAATTCCACCTTCCTCTCTTGTCCTCAAGCTCGGCAGTATCGGACAGCCTCTCCCAGTTGAGCCAGGAGCTTTCATGCCCGACTTATCGAGCCGCCTACACGCGCTTTACGCCCAGTAAATCCGGATAACGCTCGCCACCTACGTTTTACCGCGGCTGCTGGCACGTAGTTAGCCGTGACTTATTCCTGAGGTACCGTCCTTTCTCTTCCCTCAGAAAAGCGCTTTACGACCCGAAGGCCTTCATCGCGCACGCGGCGTTGCTGCATCAGGCTTTCGCCCATTGTGCAATATTCCCTACTGCTGCCACCCGCAGGTGTCTGGACCGTGTTTCAGTTCCAGTGTGGGGGATCACCCTCTCAGGTCCCCTACCCGTCATCGCCTTGGTGAGCCGTTACCTCACCAACAAGCTGATGGGCCGCAGGCCCCTCCCGAAGCGATAAATCTTTAGACGCAAGGCATCTAATCCTCGCGACCATATGCGGTATTAGCTTTTCTTTCGAAAAGTTATTCCCCACTTCGGGGTAGGTCACCAACGTGTTACGCACCCGTCCGCCACTCGGACATCCCTTCCTTTACCGAAGTATTATCAGGGCTCCTCGTTCGACTTGCATGTATTAAGCACGCCGCCAGCGTTCATCCTGAGCCAGGATCAAACTCTTCGTAGTGACTTCTTTGGACTAATCATACTGCGTATGTCAGTCCGTTGATGTCAATCTTATGAACCCGAACTCGTCGTCTTCCTATCACTATTCAGCTGTTAAGGTTCGTTTTGAAAGCGCCGCGAGTCTACCGCTCTTCTTTCATGCTGTCAATGGTTGAGACAGAATACGCCGATGCGCAGTCCTGCTCGGCATCGGCGGGGTCAGACCAGCAAGCTATTCAGCTCCGGTGTCTGACGACACCTCTCTCAATTTTTCACGTCTGCTCGGACACACGGCCCGGGCGAAACGGCTTACATTGTCTGTCATCGACTGGAAGGAGTCTACCAGATTCCCGGAGGGAGTCAAGGAATCTTTAAAAAATCCCGGAGCTCAGCTGTTTGTGGGTACTGAATCGTATGCCACTACACTGAAAGCATGTTTTTCCTTGTTGACGCTGTCCAGAATTTCGCCCGCGCTCTGCAGCCCCGCCTCGCTTTCCGCGCCGAGCATTTGCGCCAATTCGGCAATGCGCTCGTCGTCTTCAAGTTGCACGACGTTCGTGCGGGTGCGATCGCCGTCGACAGATTTTACAACCTTAAAGTGTACGTCGCCGTATCCTGCAAGTTGCGGCAGATGGGTGATACACAACACCTGATGGGAACCAGTCAGGCCCCATAGCTTGCGCCCCACAACGGCGCCGACACGACCACCTATGCCCTGATCGATTTCGTCGAAGATAAGGGCAGGTGTGCGATCTGCGCGCGCCAGTACACCTTTCATGGCAAGCATCAGGCGCGCTGTCTCGCCGCCGGAGGCGATCTTCACCATTGGTTTGAGTCCCTCGCCAGGATTTGGCGCAACGAGAAATTCAACGCGATCGATGCCGCTGCTATCGAACGCGACGCGCCGCCCATCCGAGGTATAGGCGCCCTGCGCTTCGTCATCACGCCAACGTACGTCCACTGCGAAACGCGCCCCATCCATGCGCAGATCGCTGAGCTCAGCTTCGACGCCAATGGCGAGTTGTTCTCCGGCAGTAGTACGCCCCACACTCATAGCAGCGCCTTGTCGTCCTATCTCATGCAGTAATTCGTCTTCTCGCAGTCGTAAGGCTTCGATGCGCTCTTCTGCGTGTGTTATCTGATCGAGATCGTTTCGTGCCTGCTCGCCAAAGGCGATCACTTCTTCCAGGGTGTCACCATACTTACGCTTAAGATTGCGGATCAACTCCAAGCGCTCTTCAACTTCATCGAGATGTTGTGGGTTGTACTCGATACTTTCACGATAATCCTGTACTGTGCGCGCGCTGTCAGAAAGTTGTTCGACCAGCCCTTGAATTTGATCGCGCTGCGTCTCTAAATTCGGATCAATCGCGGCGAGTTTGTCGAGAGCCCGCACCGCCGAGCCGAGCAGATCTGTTGCAGCCAGTTGCGCCTCCCCATCTGTAGGCAACCCTTCCACAGTAGCGTTCAAAACATCGTCGGCTAGTGCTGCCAATTTCTCAGCGTTTGCCAGACGCGTGCGTTCACCCAGCAATGTCTCGTCTTCGCCGAGGGTCAGGCTGGCCGCTGTGATTTCATTGATCTGAAAGTTAAGCAAATCCACGCGGCGTGCAGCATCGCGCTCGCTGCGCAACAATTCATTAAGTTCAGCGCGTACCTGAGTTAAGGACTCCACAACAGAGGCATATTGCTCGCGTTGCTCGCTGTGGCCGGCGTAACGGTCGAGCAAGTTCACATGTTCGCGTGTACGCAATAACGAGAGGTGTTCGGACTGGCCATGAATATCCACGAGCACAGCACCGATTTCACGCACCAACGCCAGGTTCACTACACGCCCGTTGATGCGACATACGTTGCGCCCGCTGCTGCGCAATTCGCGCGAGATCACGAGGATCTTTTCGTGTTGTGTATCGTCCAAAGCTTCGCGCGCGAGCAATGGCCCAATTGTTTCTTTCAGAAAGTCATCCAGACGAAATGTGCCTTCAACCAGAGCGGTCTCGCAGCCGGCGCGGATGAACGTGCTATCGGCGCGGCCACCAAGCAATAGTTCGACAGCATCAATGATGATGGACTTGCCTGCGCCGGTTTCCCCCGTGAGCACATTGAATCCGGGTTGAAAGCGCAATTGCAATGCTTCTATGATTGCAAAGTCTCTGATTGTGATTTCAGAAAGCATGATCTTGATTCTTCAAATTCTAGTGTTGAAGCCGAAGTGCGTTCATCCGATGGATATGCCACGCAAGCGACTAAATGCCGCAGCGGAGGCAAGCACAAGATAGAGCACGCCAATTAAACCCGTAACGATCAACGCTGGCAAGCCGCCAATTACCATCGCCCCAACCACGACGTGTCCGAGATAACGTCCGCGCCGACCGCGTAACGCCCGCCGAACCAGCTCGGCGATGCCGCCACCGATGGGTGGTGCGGCAACGAACAGCACAATCCAAGTTAGAAACCCACGGCCAATAAACCCTAGCACAACGCCAATGAGGAGAGCAGCAATACCGGATGCGACCAATCCAACGCCAGCGCCGATAACGTAGTCGTACCATAGGGCGGTGATGAATTTAGCCTGATGGCCGCGCACACATTCCTTGCAACGATAGCCAACTGGTGTCCGTACCGCGCAACTCGTACACATTGGTTTGTCGCAACGGTTGCAGCGCAGTGTCGTCTCGCGGTTAGGATGCCAGTTGCAATAGAGTAATGCTTCGGTTGAGGGCGTTGCCGTATGCTCAGTCATTTCTGTCGAATTCAATTCTGCACTTCTTCTTGGCCGTTTGCTCGATAGCGATTACCAATGAGGTGGCCGGTGAGATTGGTATAAAAATATGACCGATCCTGAAGCCGGACGAACTGCGCGCGCAGATTACTGGCGCATACTCGAATGTGATCACCAGTCTGCAATGCGATTTCAATCTGGCCGTCGGCGCTCAGAATGGCCTCATGATCGGTATGGACTCGAATCTCAATCGTCGCTCCTTCGGCCAATACGATAGCCCGATCGAGACTGAGATGCGGTGCGACCGGCAAGACGATCATGTTGCGCATCTCGGGCGCCAAGATCGGCCCCCCTGCAGCAAGCGCGTATGCAGTGGAACCTGTCGGTGTTGAGACGATCAGCCCATCTGCAACATATGTCGTAAGTAGACAGTCGTCGATTTTTGTTTCCAGCCGCACCGGTCGAGCAAGCGCACCACGTGTGATCGCAACTTCGTTCAACGCATGATGACTGGCGAGACATTTATCGGCGCGCCAATGTTCGCCGTGCACCAACATACGCTCTTCAAGCCAGTAATCCCCATGCATTACACGCTGCAGCGCCACGTCTTTCTCTGCTGGCTTGACTTCAAATAAATAGCCGAGCCGTCCAACGTCAATTCCGAGCACCGGACAAGCGTGCGCAGCCCCGATACGCCCCACGCGCAACATGGTGCCATCGCCTCCCACCGCGATCAGCATATCTGCGCCTGCCAGCATGTCATCCAGATCGAGATCGGATGTGACCGTGCACAGAGCCTCAACACCGTGATCAGCTTGTAATGCAGCTGCAATATCGGACGCGATCGCTTTCGTAGAGATCACCGACGGATGATAGAAGACCACGAACTTTTCGAGCGAAGACATATCAGACCAAACTTTGCTCACAGATATATTCGAAACCACAGCCGCTGCAGCGCGCTGCCTGAGAATGGGAACGGTCGACTTCCAGGCTGACGGCAGCAACCCGCATTTCAGCAAGCATGCGCGTCAGATTCCTTTCCAATTCTGGTGTGTAATCCACGCTAAAAGCCTCATCCGCGTATTGTATCAATCCGTGTGAGGGGCGAACTTGATATTTCTCTGCGATGAGTGCGCAGTAGGCGATAACCTGATAAATGTGCGCATCGTAGGGGCCACCGCGCGGCGCGGGACTCGATTTGACTTCCACCGGGATCACCTCGCGCCCATGATGGACGATGTAATCCGGCTTGCCGGTGAGGCGCAAGCGCTCCGAGAAGAGCGGCCGCGCCAGTCGATCCCAACTTGCGGTGTCGGAATATAGTACATCACCGGATGGCACGCCGGTGGCCGCCCGACTGCGCCGTCCCCAGCCAATGAAAAGTACCGCTAATATCAAGAGCAGGACGATCCAAGCAATCATCTGCGTACCGCGTCGTTGATCAGTTAGCGATGCGAATCAGGAGGAGGAGTAGCACGATCGCAAAGGCGGCATAGCCCAACGCCATCAGAAGGCGCGAGAATGCAACGCGGACTCCATGCTGTGCATGCGTGCGCGTACCAGCTTCCATCACAGCGACGTTCTGCGAATCTTCGCCTTCGACATGGCCGAGCCACCAAGCTCGTTGACAGTAAACATATGCACCAATCTCAGAAGCTCGTAAAACCCGCTCATTGCTCATGGAGTATCGGCGATATTGTACTGCTGCAAAGCATCCAATAAGCGCTGCTGGCGCAGACTTGTTGTGAGATCGCCACGTGTGCGTTGATTGACTCCCCGAACAACATCTGTGCTGCGCCGCAACCCACCGGTGATTGCATCCGGGAAATCCATCGTCACAAGCAGGTTGTAAATTTCGTCCATCGCTTCAAGCAACCGCTCTGCTTCGTCCATTTGGTCATTCCGGATGATATCGAGAATGCGGCGGCGCATCTCAGTCGCTGCCTCCGCAAGACCATTGAGATATATTGCTGGTTCTACTTCCAATTCTTCGGGCGTAGGTATGGGGGCAGCCGTCACCAATGCGAGAACAATGTTTGCTTCTACAAACTCCTTTAGACCGTCTTTTGTATAGCCGGCATAATAAAGGTCCGGGTACTCCGCCACGGAGGTACGCAGGGCTTTCGCGGTGTCACGCGCCTGTCCCAATAATTCACGCGCTTCAGTGTATTCCTCGCGATGGATGGCACGAATTGTAAGCGAGCAGTGCCGCACCAGCAGACGCGACTGTGACAACGCCGCATCCCGGGCCTCGCTTTTTGCGGTCAGGGTGCTTCGCAGACGTTCACCGATTTCAATCAGTTGCGAAAACTCGCCCCCCTCCTTGGTCGTTTCTGGCGCCATCGTTAATCCCCCTGCTCTTCGGGTGGTCGGAAGAGTTGATCTGCCAACGTTATACCAGCCGGAAGTTTTATTTCTCCGTACTGGCTTTCATACTTCGATAGATTGTCACCAAGCGCCCGATAGAATAACTTGGCATTCATTGGGGTCATAATAATGCGCGCCTGCACACGTGACTTGGTCGTGTTAGGCAATGTCCGTGCAAAGTCAACGACGATCTCAGAAGGTGAATGCGTGATCAAAGCCATATTGGCATAGACGCCATCAATGTTGGGAGGATACTCCACCTGCACTTTCCGTTGCTGCGGCGGCTTGGCTTGTTTTTGTTCGCTCATTATTATGTCCTGTAGGCAGAAATGGAACAGCCGCCGGCAGGTTGCCAGCGGCTGTATTGGATTGATCGACCCAATTCAGTCGGGGTTAGAACGGGATCTCGTCCTCATCAGAGGGCGGTGGGCCATCAAACTCGCCTCCGTCATCGGTTCCGCCCGGAATGTTATCGTTACGGCCGCCCAGAAATCTTACAGTCTGGGCTTTGACTTCGTACGATGATCCGTGACTACCATCTTGCCGCTGGAAGACACGTGGCCCGCCCGACTGAGGATCTGGATTCATGCGGCCCTCCACGAGTACCTGTCTACCCTTGGAGAGGTATTGGCTACAGACTTCCGCCTGCTTGCCCCAGACAGCAACACGCCACCAAATTGTGCGTTCCTGACGCTGTCCTTGCTGGTCAGTCCACACTTCATTAGTGGCGACACTCAGGTTGGTCACGGCCTGCCCAGAGGGGGTATAGCGCAGCTCGGGGTCTCGGCCAAGGTTACCAGCCAGAATAATTCGGTTGTACATCGTTTTCTCCTTTTCCGGCGGAAGCAACTTATAGGATATGAAACAGATTTAATATATCCGCCAGTTTTTATGTGCCCCTATTTTAATATTAACTCGCAGAAAAGTCAAGACATTTGTTCTAATTTTATAGTTGCTATGCTATAATCCTGGCATGCCACTTTACGAATATTTCTGCTCAGATTGCAACACAACTTTCGACGCACTGCGTCCAATGAAGAAGTCCGATCAGCCGATTGCCTGCAAGGAATGCGAAGGGGATCACACCACACGTGTCCTTTCGCTCTTCTTTTCACACAGCAAGGGCCAAGCCTTGCGTGGCGCAAGCGGCGGTTGTGGTTGCGGCAACGGCATGTGCGGTTGCGGACACTCGCACAACTAAGCACCGCTCTTCAACTTTCGCATCACTCCGAAATTCGGCACGCCGTGCTGAGTTATTCTGGGCTTCGGCCTGATCAACTGCTCGAAGCGGATACGAGTCAGTAATTGATCATTGTTCCCTGAGACTCTCTTGAATCCTGGTGGGAAACACGAAAGAAACAGATAAAATAATATCTCACGCAGAACGAAGAGGTAACCCGTGACACGAAAAAGCGGCTCACCCGCTCCCTACAATCGCGATCTTGGCTTCTGGCGAGGGCTGATCCTGCAGGGTCAGCTTGTGGCCAGACTTATTGGAGACCGACGTGTCTCATTCTGGTTGAAGTCGATCCCCATCGTTTCGCTTGGCTATCTGCTCTGGCCAGCCGATCTTATTCCTGGGGCAATTGTCCCAGTGCTTGGAGCGATGGACGATCTGGCAGCGGTACTGCTCGGCTTTAAAGTTTTCATCGAGATGTGCCCGCAGGATGTCGTGGCGGAGCATCGCGCAATGCTTGCAGGTAAGGCCTATGAAGCTGATAACACGATTGATGGAGAAGTAAACCCCGTGGAAGATGATTCACCGGCCACGGGTCCGGTTATCGATCTGGACTAAAAGAAGATCTTTTTAGACTGTCGCTTTCTCCGACTCTAACACGATCTTCGTCGCGTTGATATCAACAGTGCCGACGAGATCATAAGCCATTGCCCCGGTGATCCGCACAGGGACAAGCTCCCCAATGGGTAACCCAGTCCCGAAAGTACTGGGTCGGGATACGCCCTCCACAATCACCATCCCATCAATCTCAGGCGCGTCGCGATAGGCGCGTCCGACACTCAGTCCATCCCCCTCACCTTCCACCAACACATCCAGAGTCCGCCCTACGAACGTCTGGTTCTTCTGCAGCGATATGTGCTGTTGCTGCTCCATGAGCCGCTTGCGCCGTTCTTCCTTGATTTCTTCCGGAACTGGATCCCCCAAAGGCTCACTCGTCGTGCCGGGTTCAAATGAAAACGTAAACGCCCCGAGTCGATCGAATTCAAGTTCGGCGGTGAAATCCAGCAGAGCCTGAAATTCCGCTTCCGTTTCACCGGGATAGCCCACAATGAAGGTCGAGCGAATTGCCAGGTCCGGCATGGCAGCACGCATCTTGGAAACGGTCTCATGCACCCATTCGATTTTCGCCGGGCGCTTCATGCGTACCAACACATCACGATTGCCGTGCTGCAGGGGCATATCCAGGTAGGGCAATATTTGGTCGTGACGCGCCATGGTTTCGATAAGTTGATCGGTCACATAGCCCGGATAAGCATACATAATGCGTATCCAGGGAATTTCGGGGGCGGCTGCCACAATCTGATCCAGCAGCTGCGCCAGACCATTTTTGATGCCCAGATCGTGGCCGTAATCTGTCGTATCCTGCGAGATGAGCACCAGCTCCTGAATACCGGCTGCTTGCAAACGCTGCGCCTCGGCAAGGATCAGTTCGGGCTTGCGGCTCACATGCGTGCCCTTGATTAAGGGGATTGCGCAAAAAGCACACGGCCGCCGACAACCGTCCGCAATTTTTAGATAGGCGCTGCTGCCCTGAATTGCAGTACGCATCGCACCCTGTTCGTCCTGACCAACGGTAACGGCCTCGTCCGGCAGATGATAGACCGGCTCGGGATGCTTGCGGTCCCGAATATTTTCAACGAGGTCAACGATGTCCATCCAGCGCCGGGTGCCGATGATGCCATCAATGCCCGGTACTTGCTGCAGCAACTGGGCACCATAGCGTTGTGACAGGCAGCCGGCGGCGATCAGGTACTGATCCTCGCGCTTGCCTTCTGCCAGGTCCCGGAGCGCATCGACAGATTCTTTTTTTGCAGGTCCAATAAAGCCGCAGGTGTTAACAATTAATACGCGCGCCTCATCCGGCCCTGCAACACCGGCATAGCCGGCCCCACCGAGCAGTTCTGCCATACTCTCACTATCGACCGTGTTCTTCGCACAACCGAGTGAGAGTAGATAAAAATTGTCACTCTTCGACATATTGTTCTAAGTTGTCGTCGGTTCCCCTAGTCCAGCACAGTGTCGCCCCAGTCCAGCCCAGAAACGAACTGGGTCGTTATAAATCCGGGACTGGGGCGGAAACTGCTTTATTAAAACGGGCCTAAAATTACTGACTGACTGTCAGCTCACCAACCATGCCTGCATCGGAGTGTCCGGGGATATTGCAATAGAAGGTGAAGGTGCCGGCTGTGCTGGGTGTGAACGTCACTGTTCCACTCGCGCCCGCCGCCACGCTACCGCTATCCACGCCGAGTTCATCGATGAGAAAAGAATGCTCGAGCGCACCGACATTCTCTAGGGTCACGGTCACTTCCTGGCCGACCTGTGCAGTCAAGCTCGTATTGTCGTATAAAATGTCCTGACCTTCGATGTTGAAACTTACCGAACCTGGACCACCGCCACAAGCAACCAACATGACACTAAGAAAAACGAACACGACTGTCATTAGTTGCACTCGGAAAAACTTCATCATAATCCTCCAAATGAGTATATTACAAACTATTCTGTGATAAATATCACAGCATGATTATAACGCACTTGATTGGCATTTGTAGTGTGAGCCGCTATATTTGGCCGGATGCAAGCAGCGCCTATTCGGATTGAACTGCCCACCGGGCTGCCGGTCGGCACCGTAAATGCCTATCTCTTCACCGAACCTGAACCGGTTTTGGTGGACACTGGACTTAAGTCGGCGGAAAGTCTGGCCGCATTGCAGGAAGGGCTGGCCAAGCATGATCTTGCCACGGCGGACCTCGCTAGGGTGATTGTTTCTCATCACCACGTCGATCATTTCGGGCTCGCCGCAACGATAACGCGCGCAGGGAATGCAGAAATCTGGGTCCTCGAATCCACGTTCGCCTGGCTGGTGGATTTTGAGGATAAGTGGCGGGAGCGGCTGGCCTATTACAGCGATTACTTGCTGGGTAGTTTTGGATTGGCACCTGAAGCGAGCGAACCGATCCTTAAGTATATGGCTACGGTGCAGGACGTCTGTGAAACAGTTCCAGCGAAACGGGTAAAGACATTTACAACTGAGGATCAACTCTCTATGGGTGGAGCAAACTGGCAGGTCTTACACACCCCAGGCCACGCCAGCACATTGACCTGCTTCTACCAACCAGACTTTCACCACTTTCTTTCAACAGATATGCTTTTGGCGTTGACTCCAACTCCCATTGTCGAACGTCCGGTGGATGGAACACACCGACGGGGAAAGCCGCTTCTGCAATATCTGGCCTCGCTCGAACGTGTGGAAGCGCTCGAAATTGAGAAGGTCTTTCCCGGGCACGGCGATCCCTTCACAGAGCATCGCGAACTCATCCGCCACCAGCGGGAGCGCATTCAAAACCGCAAGGAGGAATGTCTGCAACATCTGCGTAAAGGCTTCAAGACATTGGGGGAACTGCTTCCAATTATGTATGCCCACTATCCGCCGGCATTTCGTTTCGCCGGACTCTGGATGATCGTCGGCTACATTGACCTACTGGAGAGCGAAGGAAAAGTATTCGCCGAAGAAAAAGATGGGGTCTGGTCTTACCATGCGTATCGGGATTGACATCGGCGGCACGTTTACCGATTTCGTCCTGCACGACGAGATCTCTGGTGATATCCAATCATTTAAAATACTCTCCACGCCCGACGATCCTTCCCGTGCAGTGTTCGCAGGCTTAGCCCGTCTGGGAGAATCCTCGGACGCTGCCTTCAATATCGTACATGGTTCGACAGTGGCTACCAACGCATTGCTCGAACGTAAAGGTGCCCGAATTGCTTTCGTCACGACCGCCGGCTTTCGCGATATCCTCACCATCGGGCGGCAAAACCGCGAGCATATCTACGATTTCTTTGCGGACCGCCCCGCTCCGCTGGTGCCTGCGGATCGCTGTTTTGAAATCCGCGAGCGTGTTGATTATCGCGGACGAGTACTTACTCCACTAGATGAAAATGAGCTGCCTGCACTAGTTGACGAACTCCGCGCGGCGCAAGTTGACTCGGTTGCAGTGTGCTTGCTCTTCTCATTCCATCATCCCGAGCATGAAGAACGAATCGATACTGCCCTGCGTACGGCTGGCTTTGCCGTTTCGATTTCGAGCGAAGTCCTACCAGAGTTCCGCGAATATGAACGGGCAAGCACGACCACGATCAATGCGTATGTCGGACCGATCATGGATCGCTACTTGGGCCGGTTGGAAGATCACCCTTCCATCGCCGAACTACGCATCATGCAATCGAATGGCGGCAGCCTGCGGGCAAGCCAGGCGCGACGCGAGGCTGTCCGCACAATTCTCTCCGGGCCGGCCGGTGGCGTAGTCGGAGCAGCACGAGTAGCCCGCGTCGCGAGTTACGAAAAGATTATCGCTTTCGATATGGGCGGCACCTCAACAGATGTCTCATTGGTAGAAGGAGAGATGCGAGTTACTTCGGAGGCCTCCATTGGCGGATTGCCGATCGGCGTCCCCGTCATTGACATTCACACTGTCGGTGCCGGTGGCGGTTCACTGGGCTATGTAGATGCCGGCGGCGCAATTCGCGTGGGACCCCAGAGTGCCGGTGCTGTGCCAGGCCCGGCCTGCTATGGTCAGGGCGGAACCCAGCCAACGGTGACGGATGCCAATGTCGTGCTCGGCCGCTTGAGCCCGGACAATTTTCTCGGTGGCGAAATGAAGTTGGATGCCCAAGCAGCAAACACAGCTCTGGAGGAGTTGGCCGCGGCAGCTGGATTGGAAGCGAGTCTCGGCCTGACACGCGCCCAGACTGCAGCGCTTGGGATGATTGCCATTGCCAATGCCCACATGGCACGCGCCATCCGGGTGATCTCCGTCGAACGTGGTCACGATCCCCGTGACTTTGCGCTGGTATCTTTCGGTGGCGCAGGCAGTCTGCACGCCTGCGAGCTGGCACGCAGCCTGGGCATCCGTTCTGTTCTGATCCCACTGGGCGCTTCCACCTTGTCTGCATTTGGAATGCTGACCGCCGATGTTGTGAAAGATTACGTGCGAACGGTGATGCTACCAGATGACACAACCTTTTCTGACCTCGAGCAGGCCATCGCGCCAATGGTGTCGCGCGGCAAAACTGATCTGGAAGCTGAAGGCGTGCCATCTGAGAAAATTCGCATCGAGCCGACACTCGACATTCGGTATCAAGGCCAATCTTACGAGCTAGCCGTACCGCTAACTGCCGAGTACGCGGATGTATTTCATCAAACACACAATCGCGCCTACGGACATAGCGAGCCACAGGCTGCCGTAGAGATCGTCAATTTGCGCGTACGTGCCGTTCGACGCGCGGAGCAGCCAAAGATCAGAAAGGGCTTAACGAGCAACAGCGACGCCTCAGAGGCACAGCTTGACGAACAGAATGTGATTCTGGCAGACGGTTCTGCCCGAACAATCCCTCAATATGCCGGAGAGGCGCTGCACCCCGGACATTCCGTGGCAGGTCCGGCCATCGTGGCACAGCCCGACACAACTGTTTACTTATCGAGCGGCGATATTTTGGAGGTGGATGTTTATCTGAATTTCAAGGTGGCAATTGGTGAATAGGAGGCAAAACCCTCAGTATTTCCACCTTTGCAGGCAGTTGGGGCATTATGGATTTCGCTCTGAGTGCAGGGGTTAGCTACATACTTAAATTCCGTAGCCCCTCACGCATTTCAGTGCAGTCCTAACAATACTGGGGTCTACGGGGTATTCCGCTCCGCGGGTGTAAAAAGCCATTCATCGAAAGGATGAACGGCTTTCGAAATATTGTATGTGCGGGAATTCACGGAACGTTCAGCACCTGCCCATGCCGGAGCGCTTCGGTATTTACTCCGGGATTGGCTGCCCACAACGCCGCTCTGGTCGTTGCAAGCTTCGAGGCCACGCTGAAGAACGTATCACCCGGCACGACGGTGTAGGTGCGGAATTGAATTACCTGCCCCGGCCAGATATTCCCGCTGGGGACACCATTCATGTGCGCCACCACAGAAGGCCACATCCCAACCAGCGCGGCAATTTTCGGGATGGTGTCACCCGGCTGAACAACATACGTGTTGTTGCGCGTCAGCACAGTCGGTGTAGCGGTGGGCGGAGGAGCAGGCACAAAAACAGCACTTGAGGTGCTACCAGAAGATGCTACCGGTTCATTCGCCAGCATTGCGGAAAATGTGGTGGAGGTTGACATACCTCGCCCAAAAGGCGAACTGTTGATACGGGAGACTGTCAACTGTGGGTGGACTCCGGGTCCATCTGTCAAAGTAAAGATGATTGTCGTGTCGCGGGGCGCGAAAACATCGCCCCGAAAGGTGAAGCCATCCTGCCGCGTGATGACATAACCATACCGGCCTGCTGGACCAGCGTGCACCTTCGAAGATGTTGCATGCGATGAATCGGCTATGAGAAACGGTGAAGGGCCATTTATGACGACACTGTATTCGTAGGAAGTAAAATTGCGCAGCCATATACTGACCAGGTCATGACGACCGGCTTGCACTGCAGGGACGAAGACAGTTATCCCCAGGATGAATATCAGGATGATTGTGGCTCTGGTCTTGCGCATGCTTACCTCTTTGGCCGATTCTTGGCCGGAAGCGGGATAAATTTTCAGTCCCACATCGCGGATCATTATAAACGAATTTTCCATAAGGTTAACTTGACAATAATGGCAGTCATTTGAGCACTCCTGATCCGATACAACTTGAAGTATTCAAACATCTGTTCGCTTCCATTGCCGAGGAGATGGGTGTGGTGCTGCGCCGCACAGGCTATTCTCCCAATATCAAGGAGCGGCTGGATTTCTCCTGCGCTCTTTTCAACGCCGAAGGGGCGCTAATCGCGCAAGCTGCCCACATCCCAGCCCACCTGGGCGCCATGCCAATGTCTGTTCTGGCTTGTCTGGAGGCGCTTGAATTTTCTCCAGGCGACGTGGCCGTTCTCAACGACCCTTTCCATGGCGGCAACCACCTACCAGACATCACAATGGTCACCCCGATATTCAGCGATGACAGCCCGAACGCCCAATTGCTCGGATTTTCTGCCAACCGTGCCCACCACTCAGATGTGGGGGGCATGTCACCCGGCTCCATGCCGCTCTCGCGCGAGATCTATCAGGAAGGCATCATCATCCCGCCGCTAAAGCTCGTAGAGCACGGTAATCTAAACCAGCCCGTTATGGACATCATCCTCGCAAATGTACGCACCCCAACGGAACGCGCGGGCGATTTACGGGCACAGATTGCTGCCAATGGCAAAGGGGTCGAACGCCTGCGGGAACTTGTTCGGCGCTATGGCGTGGCAGAAGTCCAGCAGCGCTCCGAGGAACTGTTGGCCTACGCCGAACGAATGACACGCCGACTTATCGCCGATCTGCCCGACGGAACTTATGCATTCTCGGACTTCATGGACGACGATGGTATTGAACCCGAGCCGGTAAAGCTGCAGGTCACGATCACTGTAGCCGGTGACGAGGTGACAGTGGACTTCAGCGGCACATCGCAACAGGTTACCGGGAGCATCAACGCCGTTTATGCCATCACCATGTCGGCCGTTTTTTACGCCTTCCGCGCTCTCATAGAGCTGGATATTCCATCCAACAGTGGCTGCTTCGCACCCATCCGAATCATTGCCCCGGAAGGTACACTACTCAATGCGCGCGCACCCGCGGCGGTGGCGGGCGGCAATGTGGAAACATCGCAACGCGCGACCGATGTTCTTTTAGGTGCGCTGGCACAAGTCCGCGCGGATCGTATCCCGGCCGCAAGTCAGGGCACAATGAACAACCTGACTATCGGCGGCTGGGACCCCGGCCGGCAACAACACTTCGCCTATTATGAGACGATCGGGGGTGGAATGGGTGCGCGTCCCGGAAAAAATGGCGCCGATGGTATTCACACCCACATGACAAACACACTCAACACACCTATTGAAGCCCTGGAGTACGCCTATCCGTTCCGAGTGAAGCGTTACGAACTAAGGCGTGGTTCCGGCGGACGCGGACAATATCGCGGTGGGGATGGAGTCGTTCGCGAAATCGAGCTGCTTGCAGACGCGACAATTACAATGCTCTCGGAGCGGCGCAGAACGCAGCCCTATGGTCTTGCGGGCGGTCAACCTGGTGCAAACGGTCGTAACATTCTCATCCAGGAGGATAAAGAAGAAGCCCTGCCGGGTAAATTTAGCCGCCACGTTCGGGCAGGGAATCGTATCCGCGTGGAGACGCCCGGCGGCGGTGGGCACGGCCCGCCACCAGCCGATGAATAAATCCATATATCGGGTTTCGGCTCGGATTTAACGACTACTGCGGCGACGTGGTGCGGGGCTTTTCGGCTCCGCGGAAGTTGGTCTTTTCTTTACCGTCGCAAGCGCCGCCCGCACCTCCGAGCGCAATGCCGGGTTGAAATTTATCGTCAGGTTACTTAGCAATTGAATATCCTGCCGTGTGATACGTGTACCGTAATCGCGCAGAAGTTCGGCCAACATATGTGTGTCAATATCGAGGCGGTGCAGGCGCGTTTTCTCCATACCTTCCAGAAGTGGCTTCGCTTTTGCAAAAAGGCCGGCCAAAACAACAGCGTCGTTCGCCTCACCACTCTCAAACAATTCCAGCATCACATGCGTTGTGAAGGCCGCTTGCTCGTTCATTAGTAGCCACGGGAAAAGTTTGTCATACTGGCGGACGATGCCTTCCAGTCCTTTATCCGGTGCCAGATCGCGAATGAGGCGATAGATATTGACCAGCCGTTTGATGCGACGGGGGTTCGGGACCATGTAAGGGATAAATGTGCGCAAGGCATCGCGTTCCTCCTTGATGAAGGCAACCCGCCTCTCCACGACAATTTCTAGATCATCGCGCACGGGAGCCGCATGCGTGCTTCCATCCCCCTGCACCGGAGTTCCTCCCGCATGCGCAGCAGCCCCTGCTCCGGAATCTGCAGCTTGAACCACTGCCGTTTCAGCCGTCACAATTTCTACGTTTTCAAAGAAGAGTGTATCGACCTCTTCCTCCGCCGCACCGAGCAGGTTGTTGAGGAATCGTCTAACTTCGTCGAATGATGGTTCCGGGATGTTGAAGGGTATCTGGACTATCTTTTGCAGATATTCGTAACCTGTCACGCCCGCTGCAGCAAAGACCTTCCCATAATGTTCCTCAATCGCGTGGGTGATAATACGGGCGTCGATACCTAGGCAGACGATGAAGCGGCGGAAATCAAGCAGCAATTTGATTGCTTCCAATACTTCGACGGCTTTTTCCGGGGAGCAGCGATCCAGGTCGTCCACAAAAACTGCGATTTTCAACTCAGGCGGCAAGCTGTTGGTCAGGGCAGTCAGGTCGCGGCGGATGTCTGCCATGAATCCGAGGTGCTTGCTGTAGTCCGGCTGCGCGAAGAATTTGACGATCCATTCACTTTGGGGTTGGCGGATTATGCCAACCATGTCCACGGCCAGACGAATCAGACCGGGCACTCCCAGCACTGGAATTAACAGCGCAAGAGATTCCTGCCCTATCGCCAGCAATCCCACGGTGAGCGCTGTAAGGACTGTGCCCACGATCAGCGTATAAGGGAGCAGCACCCGCCGCAGCGTGACGGCCTCCCGCGCGAGATTGCGGCGAAAATTCACCCATAGCCGTCCATACAATCCCATTTGCAACTCAACTTCTTTGTATATGCGCTGCACCATCCCGGCCCACAGTTTTTCACTGGCCTCGTATTCCCATGCATTGAAATGGACAATGGCCACATCGGAAAAGCGTATCTCCGAACGTCTGCGCTTTTTGGAACGAACGTCAAGGGAGGCTGTTTGTTCGTCTGTCGGCCCGAGACCGCGTAATCGTTCCATGATGCGTGTCATCAGGAATGTTTTGCCACTGCCCCACGCGCCATAGATGCCAATCGTGAGCGGAGGTTTTGTTTCCGGATCGCGGATCAGACGTACGAAGGATTCGATATACGTCTCGTAGCCGAGACGATCCCGTTTTCGATAACCGACCGTATCGTTTATCGCAACGAGATCAGTAAGCGCGACCTCCTGAATAACTTCGATTGTGGCATCAATCCCGGGAATGCGAATTTCCAGCTCGCGCAGAATTGTCGCAATGGGAATACAGATCGTGACCCTGTCTGAACCGGCGATGACCATGCCCACAACCCGATTGGTATCAGACTCGAGCACAATTGCACCGGCATCTCCCCCGCTGGAGAAGTTCTCAGTTGAAAATGCGCCACTGATTGTTCGCGATCCCGACTGATAATTGACGCTCGCTGAAACGTTCAGAGCTAAGACCGTTGCTTCCCTCATTCCAGCACGACCGAAGCGCTTCACACGCATTCCCAAGCGCGGGGCAGCCACTCCGGATATTTCGCTGCCATCCGGGAGCAATTCAGAATGGCGGCGCCTGCATCGCAAAAATCATTCAACACTACCCGTTCGACTTTTGCGATCTGGTCTGCTGTCGTCCCCCCATCAGCCGGGCCGGGTTGTAGCACCGGCGTGCCGGGTTCCCAGAGAATGGCCGGCCCCGCTGCCGAAGTTCCGGCTTCGCCGAGGATGTTGCCAACTGTGAGAAGCATCAAACTGCTAGACTGCAAGTCTTCAACAAACATACCCAGTGTTGCCGCCGTCGAACCCGGAATACCAATGCTGGGCCCAGCTTGCAGTTCATCCAGTCGGCTGCTTAAATTGTACAGAAGGGTCTCTTCCACATTAGGCGGATTAGCTTTCTGTTGCAGGTCAGGCGGACGGATTTCCGAGCCGCCAGTGGGTTCTACTTTTTGGGGAGTTTCAGCCATCGCAACTGCTCCTTCTTAAACCTCGCTGGCAGTATACTGCCGCAGAGCATTGCGCGAAAAGCAGAATATAACGGATTAAAATTGTGGACATACAAAAAATGGAAACGATTAATCAGGCCGTCGTGGAATGTACGGCCTGTCCGCGCCTGATCTCATACTGTAGGGAGGTCGCGCATACGAAAAAACGTGCTTATCGCGACGATGACTATTGGGGCAAACCGGTGCCTGGTTTTGGCGACCCTGCAGCGCATTTGCTGATTGTGGGTTTGGCGCCAGCGGCACACGGCGCGAATCGCACGGGACGCATGTTTACTGGTGATAGCACAGATGGAATGGGATCAGCAGATTTTCTCGCCCGGGTACTTCATCGTTTTGGTATCGCAAGCCAGCCGACCTCGCGCCAACGCGGAGATGGCTTGACACTACACGATGCTTACCTGTCTTCCATTGTGCGATGCGCCCCTCCAGCAAACCGTCCCACGCGCGAAGAGATCGCCAACTGCGCGCAGCATTTGCAGCACGAGATGCAGGCTCTGTTGAATATGCGCGCAATCCTGGCGCTTGGCAAGCTGGCCTTTGATCAGGTACTGCGAGCCTTTGAGGAGCGGGGAGCTGCAATCCCTCGACCTCGGCCGAAGTTTGCGCATGGCGTAGTTGTACACATCGGAGATAATCTTCCGGTGCTGGTGGGTTCCTATCATCCGAGTCGTCAGAATACGCAGACCGGCCGACTCACAGAGTCGATGTTCGGCGAGGTGATCCAGCTCGCCCAGACGTTAGCAAAGGGGCAGTAGCATTAACCACATTTCGCTTTTATTCGTTCGGGCTGTGAATCAGTGTAGTAGCTTAGGGTGTTATCCACTCGCGACGAGCGCCTGCTCGATGATATTGATGATCATCTCCGGACTGGGGTTCACCAATGGCTGGCCATTGATGGTGAACGCAGGTGTGCCCCGGAAGCCAATTGAGAAAGCTTGGTTCTGATGCTCACGCACCGTCGCTTCGTGCAAACCCGAGTCGAGACATTCGTCGAACTGGGTTTGCTCCACGCCGATCTGCCTTGCAAAATCTTTCATTACATTGGTTGAGCTAGTGGGCGCGAATTCATACAGCAAATCGTGCAGCTCCCAGAACTTGCCCTGGTCGTGCGCGCACTCGGCTGCCTCCGCCAGCTTTGGAGAGCGCGGGGTGATGACCGGAAAGTGTGGGAATTCGTAGCGTACTTGCCCGGCAAACTGTGCCAGAATTTGATCGAAGATGCCCGCAGTATGCCAAGCCTTGCAAGAAGGGCAGTTAAAGTCCCCGTATTCCGTGAGTGTGACAGACGCATCCTGCGCGCCTCTAAAGGCAACCAATGCCAGTCGTTCGGGAGGCACGACCGGTTCCGCAGCGGAGCGGGTCGCAAACCAACCGCCTAGCACAGCAATCGCTGCCACGACCAGGCCTCCGGAAATGATTTGCTGTCGGCGTTTCTGCGCCGCCCGTTGCCGACGCGCAGCCCGGCGTTTCGTCGCCTTTTTCGGGGGGTCTGGGACGTTCGTATCCGCTACCCGAGTCCGGTCTACAGACCGTTTACGGTTCTTTTTTTTGCTCATTCAGTTTCCTGTAAAACAAATCGCACACTAGCAATCACACAATTCGCGTCCTGAAACACTCAGTATTCTTCGAATAGCCAATAAGACAGGTTGCAGATCAATATTGATCCGAGTAGCATCGTACTTGGCGGCAGCGTATCACAAAGTAGTTGCGCCTACGGTCAGACAAGGCTCGCAAGAAATCGTCCTTCCAACAAATTAGTCGCGAAGGGAACTGCGAGGCTTCGACCGGCGTCTAATCGTTGCACCTGTCCGAAAAAAGACTCGAAAGGAGTTCCCGATGAATCGCTATTTTCTGCGGACGTTCCGGCTGTTGAGCGCCATGCTAGTCATTGTTCTGTTGCTCATAGGAGTTGCTCCCATCCTGGCATGCGGCGGGCTTTTCTGCCAAAACTCACCTGTGGACCAAAACGCCGAACGCATTATCTTCACACAGAACCACGACGGCACCATATCGGCCATCATCCAAATTCAGTACACAGGCTTTGCCGAAGATTTCTCTTGGATCCTGCCATTGCCATCTGTGATCAGTGCTGAAGATATCGAAGTGCCTGAGACCGCCATGAACGCCTTTACCGAACTGGAAGTCGCAACCAGTCCGGTCTTCATTCCCCCGCCGGTACCGGATTGCGCGCTCGTGGAATTTGAAGTTGACTCTGCTATACCGGCCGAAGCGGTTGAAGAGTCGGGAGTCGAAATTTTCGCAAGCGGGGAGGTGGGCCCGTACGCATTCGATGTGATCGGGTCGGAGGACCCGACAGCGCTCATCCGCTGGCTACGCGACAACGAATATCGCGTCACCGAGCCGATGGAGCCTCTCATCAATGTCTATGTTGATGAAGAGTTCGTATTCCGTGCGATGCGCTTGTTGCCGGAACAAGGCGCGCAAGACATCCAACCTGTGAAGATCACCTACGAATCCGAAAAGCCTATGATCCCACTGCGACTGACAGCGGTCGCCGCCAACGCGGACATGGCTGTCCTTACCTGGTTTTACACCGACAATCAGGTTGTGCCGGAGAACTATGCACACATGGAAATCGAAGATTCTGAACTCACCTTCTTTACATTTGGCGGCAACAACTATCGAACGCTGATGGGTGAGCGGGCAAACGAATTCGGCGGCCAGGCATTTATAACGGAATATGCCGCCCCCACGCGTGAATTGGCAGTAAGCGATCCGCTACTGTTGGAACTGCACAGCAATTACAACTACCTTACACGGCTGAATACGGTAATCTCCCCCGAAGAAATGACTCTCGACTCAATATTCGATTACGATGCACAACGTCGGGATGTGTCCAATATCCACGATCTCTCCAATATGACAGGTCTCTACGATTGTGAACGGGAATCACCGATCAACACAGGGATTGAATTTTTCGATGACCCGGGTGGAGATACCACCGAGACCGCCGCAGCCCTCGTAGTAGGCCTGGTCGTCGGTGGCGGCGCGGTCGTGCTAGCGGGTGTCCTGATCGGCGTTGGCATCTACCTCGGTCGGCGCGGACGGAAGTAGCAACAGCACTAGTGGGTCACTTGGCATGCTGATTGCCATTGTTGGATCAGCGTTGAGCGGCGGCGGATCGGATGCCGAGTGTACGCGCCGGAACCACCGAGCATGTGCCGCCGCTGCCGACTGCGTTGGCGACGTGCCTTACGTTTGCCGCCCCCATTCAAACGGAGTGGGGTTCTGGTTCCAACCCTGCGCGACGCCTTGTAACAAGGCAATGATTTGATCAGGTGTTTGCGGATACTGGCCGGACAGGCCACGCCGAACGAGAATTCGCTGCATCGATTCAGCCATGTTCAACCACGAGCCGCCCAACGGTGTATACAGCGGCATAATGCCGTGTTCGAACAACCACAGAACCATCTCCGGAGTGTAATGGCCTTTGAGGTTATCCCAGATGAGTAGCATGCGCAGAGCTGGAAGTTCTTGCGACAAGGTGATGGGCAACGATAATCCGGCTTGCCAGCTTTCCCATAGCAGGCGATTGGCTTCAACGTCGAGTTGGGGTTTGGCCGGCAATGCCTGCAGGATAGCCAACAGTTCGTCCTTGAGCCATGGATGCAAAATAGCATTGGTAGTACGCGTGACGCCTTTCACGCGCACTTGTCCAGAAGCCGGGTGAAATAGTGTTAGCAATTTTGCCGTTCCGTCGCGGATGTACTCGTGCGGCTGTTTGGCCGGCTGCGCCTCGGGCTGCCAGCTGCCCCCCACATATGGCTTGGTCTGATAAGGTCCGGCTTCATCTTGGGTCCAGACGGCCAGGCCGAGCGTTTCGCCAGTATGGTAGGCGCTTTCGATCAAGTTTTTTTCGCCTCGGTATCTGGGTCGGTCACAATAACAGTGCCGCCCTTTCGCTTGCGTGTTGCTTGGCCGGTTTCGCACCAGCTGCGCGACTGCTGCCAGCTGTAGCCGGCTTCCTGCAACACCGTCCAGATGGTATAGGTGCTCACCTCGGGCAAGCCATCCGGCATCGAGCGCAACCGTTGCTGCAAAGTTTGCAGCGACCACGTCGCCGTCCCGTCTGTCTCCGGAATGGGTGGTCGGCGCACTTCCTGCAGAATGCGCTCGCGCTCTTCTGCCCCGTACGTCACCTGAGGTCCTCCCCCATGCTTTGGCTCGAGGGCCGCCAAGCCTTCCCGGTTGAAACGGCTGACCAACTGCGAGACCGCGTCACCGGACTTCCGACCCGACAAGCGCGCGGCCTCGGTGTAATTGTTCCCATCCGCCACGAACAGAATCTGTCGGGCGCGAACGACATGACTAGCAGGCTCCGTCTGCGAATGGCCAATACGTTCCAGCCATTCCCGCTCTTCCTTCGTCAGTTCACGAAGCGGGTCTTTCTTGCGTCGGCTCATTTCATCACCTATGTGATCAAGGATGCAGCCAATTCTAAAGCCCGATTCATTTTATGGCGATGTCCGTGCCAAGTGACCCACTAGGAAATCCGCCATGTAACAAGAACTGGGCAGGCCCTTCTTAGGCCCGCCCAGTTTTATTTTCAGGTGGAACTTTCTGGGAGCGAAGGTCGTCAGAGAGTTACAACCTATTGCTCATATCAGGACGACTCAAACCATGAGAAGAATAAATTCACTTTTCGTTCGGGCTGCCTTATTCCTCTAGGCGCTCTTCTTACCGCGTTCCTTAACGGCGCCAGCACTTGCCTGTGGCGGGCTGTTCTGCCAGGCATCACCGGTGGACCAGAATGCCGAGCGCATCATTTTCACACAGAACAAAAATGGCACTATCTCCGCCTATATCCAGATTCAATACACCGGCTTCGCAACAGACTTTTCCTGGATATTGCCGCTGCCGGCTGCGATTGCAGCGCAGGATCTTGAAGTGCCTGAAACAGGCATGACGGCCTTCACCGAATTGGAAATTGCCACCAGTCCAATTTTTATCCCGCCAAGAATTCCTGACGATTGCATCCTGCCAGTGTTCGAAGCTATGTCAGAAGACGGAGCTGCATTGCCAGAGGTGTTGGGAGTGGAAATTTTCGCGAGCGGCAAAGTCGGTCCCTACGCATTCGATGTGATCGGAACGGACGATCCTACGGAACTGATCCGCTGGTTACGCGACAACGACTATCTTGTCACGGAACCGATGGAGCCGTTGATCGATGCCTATGTTGTCGAAGGCTTCGCTTTCCTTGCGATGAGCTTACTACCTGATCAGGGTGTGCAGGATATTCAACCGATCAAAGTGACACACGAATCCGACAAGCCTATGATCCCGCTGCGACTGACAGCGGTTGCCGCCAACCCGGACATGGCTGTCATCACCTGGTTCTATGCAGACCAACAAGCCGTTCCAGCCAATTTCGCACACATGGAAATTTCAGATTCAGAACTGGTCTTTGACCTGTTCGGGACGAATAACTATCGCTCCCTGTTAGGCAGCCGTGCGGACGAGTTTGGCGGCCAAGCTTTCATCACTAAATATGCCGCCCCCACCCGCGAACTGCCTGTGAGCAATCCGCTCCTGCTGGAGTTGCAATCACGATTCAACTACCTTACGCGCTTGAACACCGTCATTTCGCCGGAAGAAATGACGCTGGACCCAACCTTCGATTACGATGCGCAACGTCGCGATGTTTCCAATATCCATGATCTCTCGGGCACTGAATTCTGGTATCCGGAGTGTCAGTTTGGCGAAGACATCATCAACCAGACGGAGATCGAGGATCCAACCGAAGTGCCACCTGCTCCAACTTCACTCCCTGCCCCCAGCGAAGCACCAACAGTGCGAACGCCGCAGCCAAATGTGGTACTGGTAGAGTCGGCCTCAGAATCTGTATTTGTGGCTGGCATCATCCTTGGAGGCGCTGTTATCTTGATTGTTTCTGGTCTGATCGTGGTAGGAATTATGATCGGAAGAAGCAGAAGATCTTAGTCGCATTGAGTGCCTGACAGTTTCAAGTCGTCAGGCACTTTTGATTCACCATTGCAAGTTCGCCATCGATCACATACACTCGCAATTTAGTTGCCCTTCCGACTTGCAATTACGTGAAGATATCGATAACGGATGAAAGTTTCGGCTTCATCTAAAGCAAAAACCAAATTTCGTATGCGTCGCAAACAGCCTGCGCGTCAGCTGCGGCTTTTATTAATTGGAGGCTTGCTCTTTTGTCTTGTTCTCGGTGGCTCGCTCGGTTACTACATTATCGAAGGCTGGGGCTTCCTCGATTCTGTTTATATGACGGTGATCACACTCTCGACCGTCGGCTTTGGCGAAGTCTTGCCACTCTCCCCCAAAGGACGAGCATTTACGATCTTGCTTGTTATCGGTGGCGTCGGCAGCGCTGCATATGCATTTTCTAATCTCTATAATCTATTTCTTTCAGAAGAGTCACGTCACATGTGGCGCACTCGCCGGAGGCAGCACATGATCAACCGGCTGATAAACCATGTTATTGTTTGCGGTTATGGTCGCTTGGGACGCCAGGCTGCCGCAAATCTGGACCGTGAGGGATTGGAATTCGTAGTCATCGATCGCAACTCGGAGGTCGCTGCGCAATGTAAGAATGATGGTTTTCTTGCCGTCACCGGCAATGCAGCCAACGCAGAAGTATTGCAACAGGCGGGGATAAATCGTGCCAAGACCATCATCGCCTGCGCTGCTTCCGATGCAGATAATGTCTTCATCGTCCTAACCGCACGTGGCTTGCGATCTGACCTCCAGATTATTGCACGCGCCAATTACGAGGATACCGATGAGAAGCTCATGCGAGCCGGTGCCGATCGGGTGATCCTGCCCTATGCTGTGGCCGGGCAGCGCATGGCAAGCCAGATCGTACGTCCGGGCGTAGCCGATTTTCTCGACGTGGTTATGCACTCAGATGAGCTGGAATTATGGCTTGAGGAATTTACAGTCCAACCTGACGCACCCATTTCCGGACGCACACTTGCCGATGTTAACCCTAGACAAGAACATGGCATCAATGTATTGGCGCTCATTCCACCCAATGCGCCCATGCACACAAACCCCTCGCCGGATGACCGCATCAATGTTGGGTCACGCCTCATCGTCCTAGGCACACGCGCCGGCTTGGACAATTTTGGTCGTCACACGGGTGTATCTCCGACAGACTGAGTCTGCACGCTTTACAACCTTTTTACAAAAAAACATCGTCCAGTTTTCGCTAAAACCCAATAGTAGGGACGTTAGTCTGTATTGGAGGGAAAGTCATGCGAAAACTCAGCATCATACTCGTAATAATCACGGCCGACTCGCTAGGCAGCGTAGGCGTTGCCAGCGCGGGACCAGATGGACCTAAAGTTGGTGGGGAGATCATAGAGATTGATATAACCACCGGCCTGGTCACAATCCAAAATCTTGATGGCGAGACATTCGTTATCAAATTCACCGACGAGACAGAATTTCACAGCCGGGATGAATCATTAACTGATCTTGCTGATCTCGGAATTGGTATGCTGATCAATGTCCGGGGTGAGGAGCGAGACGACGGCACGATCCTCGCCAGCGCAGTTGGCGCTGCCAAAAAGGGCTCTGTTCCCGGCGGACGCGATGGCGCCCGGCGACTGCAGGGCGAACTAACGGATATCGACGGCGATCTACTCACAATACAGGGCCGCGACGGTGAAATCGGAACTGCACTCGTTACGTCAGACACGGAATTCCAAAGTCGGGATGGGTCAGTGCAATCTATCGAAGACCTGGTCGTCGGCCAACAGATCGGCATTGGTATACAACAAAAGGATGACGGCACTTTGGTAGCAGTGATAATTCAGGTTGGCGTTCCAGGTGGGGACAGCCTGCCACCGGATGCCGTGCGCACACCGGGAGAAATTGCCTCCGTGGCCGCAGACGGCAGCGACTTCACATTAACCACTCAGCAGGGAGAGACCCTGACAATTCTGGTTACATCTGATACTAAATTTCACAGCCGCGATGGCTCATTAGCTTCGGCAGCAGATCTGGAAGTCGGAATGCACGTTGGCATCGCCGCCCAGCCGACGGATAGCGGGGATTTGGTTGCCCTCGCAGTGGGAGGTGGAAAACCGCCTGAAGAGCACCCCACCCAGGTAAATGCCGCCGATAGAACAATTTCCAGCGCAAAAAGGGCTGGTAAATTCTCCGGCAGCAAGTCGAATACATGATCTTGGCATTCCATGCTACTTATTCGTCACGGTTACGTATAGGTTTCATGTACGGGTAACCTACGGATTCTCTCTCGCCTATGGACTCTTGGCAGAGAAAATGATAATATTATGACCGGCGGTCAGTTTCTGACTGACGGTCATAAAAACATATTGTTAGTAAGGAGAATGTAAGATGAGTAAGTTTTTGACTTTTTTTGGCGGTGCACTTTTCGGTGCTGCAATTGGTGCAGGCACTGCCCTGCTGATGGCCCCGAAGGCAGGCGAAGAACTCCGCAAGGACGTTCGGAGCAAGTACGACACCACCGTCGCTGACGTGCAAAATCGCGCCCGCGATACCCACGAGATGATTGAGGTGCGTGCTGCCGATACGCGCACAAAACTGAATGCGCAGCTCGATACAGCCCGCACAGGACTGAACGAGCGCAAGGAACGTATCGTCGAGGCCGCTAAGACTTTCCGCGACGAGAAGAACGAGAAGGTCGAGGCAGTCGCCTAAACGAACGCCCCGATCTGAATTCTGCAACGACACACGACCCAAGGGTCGTGTGTTTTGTTTAACGCATCAGATCTTGTGTTACCATCGCAATGTCAGTTCGATCTACTCATTCTGGAGATATGCATGGAACCGATTTCCCTTTCCGATCTTGCGACATTCGCGGTTGACGAGCAGCGCGGATTTTTGCCGGAAAAGGATCCCCTCACTAGACTACCGGACACCTACGCACTCTGGGAGCGTCTGGCAGCCGACCTTCCTTACTTGCTGATGACGGAAAGCGTCCGTTCTGCCGTTGCTCAACTGAAACCGATCTCAATTGAGCAGCTTACAGATGTATACGAATGGCAGCGCGCGATGCTACTGCTCTCAGCATTGGGGCATGCACATGTTTGGAATGGTGAGCAGCCAGCCGAAAGGTTGCCCGCCGGAGTCGCCGTGCCGTGGTGGGAATTATCGGAGTTATTGGGACGCCCGCCAATCATGTCGCATGCCTCACTCGTTCTTTACAATTGGCGCCGCCTCGACCCGCACGGCCCGTTGGACCTGAGCAACCTCGCCCCCCTGCAGCTATTTCACGGCGGCCTGGATGAACAATGGTTTTATTTGGTTACCGTTGAAATCGAAGCCGAAGGAGCTGAAGCACTCGCGGCGATGGTTGGAGCGCAACAGGCAGTCGCGGCGACAAATGGGGAGGGTCTTGGCAATAGCTTGCTCAAGCTCGCGAATGTCATCGAGACAATTTTTGAAACATTGGAAAGGATGGCGGAGAAATGCGATCCGTACATATTTTTCCAACGGGTGCGCCCCATACTTACTGGATGGGAGTCTCCCGGAATCATCTATGAAGGTGTGAGTTCAGAGCCGCAAATGTATGTTGGCGGCAGTGCCGCCCAGAGTGCGCTCTTGCAGTCTCTCGATGCCGGGCTCGGCATTGCCCACCCCCACGCAGATACGAGTCCATTCCTGCAACAAATGCGTTTGTACATGGAACCGGCCCATCGCAATTTCATCGCCGCACTCGAGCAAGGCCCCTCCATCCGCCGGTTCGTGCTCGATGTTCAGGAGGAACACCCTGCCCTAGTTGAAATCTACAGCAAATGCATGCACGCCTTGGACAAATTCCGACGGAAGCATATGGAGATCGCCGTGCGCTATATAACGCATCAGACACCGGTAGGTGAAGAAGCCAAGGGCACCGGCGGCACAAGTTTCGCATCTTTCCTTGGACGGGCCAACAAGGAAACCCGCGAACACTTCCTCGGTTAAGATGTGCGCCAATTGCTGGCGCCATCCAGTACCTGGACATCCTCCCCCGATAGTTCATAACCGACCGCACCGAGGTTATCTTCCAATTGTTCGATTGTGCGCGGCCCGATGATCGGCGCTGTCATACCGGGCTGTGCCAAAAGCCAGGCGAGCGCCGTCTGGGAGACCGACTTCCCGTTTTGCTCTGAAATAGCCAGCAACTTCTCTAGCACATCCCAGTTTTTATCCGACATGTGCCGTTCCGCACTGCGGACTCGGTCGGTGCCTGTGTGTTCTTCATCCCGTCGATATTTCCCGGTAAGAAAACCGCCACCTAGCGGACTGTAGGGAATCACGCCAATATCATATTCCCGACAGACTTCCGCTAACTCACGTTCATATTCAGCCCGATGAACAAGTGAGTAGTGCGGCTGGATCGAATCGTAGCGCGCGATATTGAGTCGATCGCTTCTCCAGAGCGCCGCGGTCAACCGCCAAGCGGAGTAATTTGAACAACCCACATAGCGTACCTTGCCCTGCTGAACCAAATCATCGAAGGCACGCAATGTCTCCTCAACGGGCGTATCTTCGTCAAAGTAATGCGATTGGTAGAGATCTATGTAATCGGTCTGAAGGCGGCGCAAGGAAGCTTCAACCGCCGACATGATATGCGCGCGGGAGAGTCCCTGATCGTTTGGGCCAGCGCCCATCTGCCCGCGTACTTTGGTTGCCAGCACGAGTTCATCTCTTGGTATTCCACGTTCCTTAATCCACTTTCCGATTATCGTTTCCGACACGCCTCCAGGGTTACCCTCCACCCACTTGGAATAGACATCGGCGGTATCGAAGAAACTAAGCCCTGCATCGAAAGAGGCGGACATGACACCGAAGGATGTTTCCTCGTCTGCCGTCCAGCCAAATTGCATAGTGCCTAGACAGAGCGCCGAAACTTTGAGCCCTGTCCGGCCGAGCGATCGATATTCCATGCTCTTGAGCCTCCCTTTAACTTGAATGGGTAGTATAACCGGGCTTTCGAATTCGGGCGTCTGGCACATCTCGGTCATGCAATCAGATATAATACCGCGCTGTCCTACCAATCTCTATCCATTACCCCGGAGATCGATGCACAAAAACCGAGTCTGGGCTGTGTTACCAGCCTATAATGAAGCCGAAGCGCTGCCACCCTTATTGCAAGCCTACGCTGCCCTGCGGGCGGAGGATTTGCCGGATTTACGGGTTATTGTCGTCGATGATGGCAGTACGGATGGCACGGCAGACAGCGTGGAAAGCTTTGATCAGGATTGGGTGACGCTCGTAGTACATGAACGCAATAGCGGGCTTGCGCAGGCTATGCGCACCGGGTTTGCCGCTGCCCTCGAATATGCTGCCGATGATGACGTGATCGTCACAATGGATGCTGACAACACTCACAAACCTGAGCAGATTCCTGCTATGTTGGAGCAGATCACCTATGGCCAGGATGTGATAATTGGCTCGCGTTTTCAATCAGGCGCGCAAATGCGTGGCATTCCCTGGTTTCGACGGCTCTTCAGTTGGGGCGTCAGTGTTCTCTTTCGTACCTTTACGCCCATAGCAGGAGTACGTGATTTCTCGTGCGGATTCCGAGCCTATAAAGTGCACACCTTGCGAAAAGTGACCGAATCATGGCAGGAACAGTTCATCACCGAAGACGGGTTCGCATGCATGACTGAAATCCTATATAAAGTTGCATCATTGCCGGGCGCAACTTTCTCCGAAATACCAATGGTACTGCGCTACGATTTAAAGCCGGGACAATCTAAAATGCCGCTGGCCAAGAATATCCGCGATATGTTTCGCTTGATGTGGCGGCATCGCCAGCACGCTGTCATCCCGCAAACACGCATCTTGAGTGACCCTGCCCAAGAGTAAGCACTCCAGAACGATGACCGGCGACCTCGCGCGACCGAACGCCAATAATCGATTGCGTTCAATCAACTCACATTCTCATCCTAATTTAGCTTTCCTCCTCGTCGCGAATTTACTTCTCGCGCTTCATTTTTGGTTGGGGCTGGCACAAATGACTGCGACTTCGCCTACATTCGACGAGGCGTTCTATCTCGGTCGCGGTTGGGCCTGGTGGCGTACAGGACGGCTTTTCACGCTCGGGCATCCAGCTTTGGGGAGTCAACTCGCCGGGCTTGGATTGCTACTGGAACCAGAGCTGCCAGAGGCAGAATCCCTGGCCGGGTGGCTGGCAGGTGATGCGGAGGCGTTTAGTGAGGACTTGTTGTGGAAACGCGGTCTTAATGCCAACAAAATGCTCTTTCTCGCCCGCCTACCGTTCTTGCTGCTCTCAGTAGGTCTGGGCGCGCTAACGGCTTTGTGGGCTGCCCAACTTTATGGCCCAAAAGCGGGTCTCATCGCGCTCGCCTTGCATGCACTCTCCCCGAACTTGCTGGCGAATGCCCCGCTCGCCGCCACCGATCTCCTTGTAGCTACTTTCTATGTCGCGGCCTGGTTTGCTTTCCTGCGCGCACTGGACAAACCAACAAGGGTCAGGATTTTAATAGCGGGGTTCATGCTTGGGCTTTTGCAGGCCAGTAAATTCTCGGCAGTGTTAATCGCACTCCCTATCGGTTTATGGATCGCGCATCGCTCTTGGAAAGAACGCAATATCCGTCCGTTACAAACAGCTGCCAAAGTTGGCGGCATTGGCCTGATCGCCCTTTGGGCAGTCTACGGATTTTCCTTCCGCCCATTCCCGCTCGCCAGTTATTTCGATGACGTACGCCACATTTTGGAATTGGCGGGGACAGGTCATTGGGCCTACATGCTTGGGCGACTCTCGCCCACCGGTTGGTGGTACTACCATCCGTTTGTGCTGCTCGTAAAGACACCCCTACCTTTATTCATACTTTTCGCTATTTCGACTGTCGCTGCGCTCCGGCTTCGAAGAAGTGGACTTCGCAAAGCAGTTTCTACCGATTTAGTCCTGCTGATCCCCGCTCTACTATTCCTGCTGGGAACGATGGCTCAACAACTGAGCGTTGGCTATCGTTACTTGCTGCCTATGCTGCCGTTTATGCATATTTACGCGGCCGGAGCTTTTCGGACGATGACTGGTTCATCTCGATTGCAGCGTGTTGCAATCGCAGTACTCGGCGCATGGCTTGTCTGGGGCCTGACTCGTGTGCATCCCAACTACCTTGCATATTTCAACGAGTTAGGCGGCGGGCCGGAGAATGGTTGGCGCCTTTTGACGGATTCAAATCTGGACTGGGGGCAGAGCCTACCTGCACTTGCGCAGGCAGTACAGGAACGGGAGGCCGAGCAGGTATTTCTCAGCTATTTCGGACAGGCCGATCCAAGGTATTACGGCCTCACCATCAGCAACCTGCCTGCTTGGCCCCCGCCTTCTCCTGAACCGGATTTCAATCCACTCACTCCAGAGCCTGGTCTCTACGCGATCAGCACGAGCAATCTGGTTGGAGTGCAGCTTTACGAGCCAAATGCACTGGCCTGGTTCCGGACGCGTGAACCGGATGAAGTCATCGATCACACAATTTTCCTCTACGAGGTCCCTGAACGCGCTCGGGGCCGGTGGTTCTATCAATGCGAGGCTCCAGGGGTGTTATTGGACGCTGCTGCGTTGCAGGATTTAGTAGGGAATATTGAGCTTGCGCAGACAGCATTTGATTGTGAGTCTGCCATGCTTATTGGAGAGGAGTCCGGCTGGGTGCTCGTGCCCGGGAAAGTAGAGCCCGTCCTGGAGCCTGGAGAGATAGATTACCAATGGCGACGTGCGGACGGCACCAACTTCTACACAGTCTATCGAGTCCCGAAAAACTGGACTCCCACCAGCATTGCAGAGAAAGCAATTACATTTGGAGAGGCGCTCACATTCCTAGGGATAGAGCTGAACAATTTAAAGATACGATCCGGAGAGGAGTTGCATATAACCGCTGGATGGCACGTCAGCACAACTCTGCCACCTCCGCTATCCATCTATGCACATCTAATCGCACCGGATGGCACACTGGCCGCTGCCGGAGATGCACTCGCTATCCAACCCGACCAATGGCATATCGGTGATCGCCTCTGGCAGCAGCACATCCTGCCAATCCCGACAGACATTCCCCCTGGAGAGTATGCGTTGATGCTTGG
This sequence comes from Anaerolineales bacterium, assembly GCA_965248775.1. Lineage (GTDB taxonomy): Bacteria > Chloroflexota > Anaerolineae > Anaerolineales > JBHHUI01 > JBHHUI01. The sequence goes on along the minus strand of OZ252150.1, from coordinate 5,310,035 downwards.
TCTCTACCGACTGGATAACGGCGAACGCTACTTAACACCATCTGGGGAAAACGGCATCCATGTGGCAACTATATCAATTTCCGATTGAATTTCAATCTAGATCGAGCGCCAAAAGCCGCTCATCGTAATACTCACCATCCGCAAAGAATGCCCGCGACTCGCGACCATATTCTTTAAATCCAAGGCTTGCATATAATTTCGTGGCGATATCCTGGCCCTCCACAACGCTCAATTGAATCTGCACGAGGTCCGAATTCTTTCGTGCTCGCATAATCGCATCCTCTAAAAGTGCGCGCCCTATTCCCCTTCCACGAGCACTTTTGCGCACAAACATGCCCCAGATCATGCCCTTGTGTCTGCGTTTGACGCGTGCCTGCCGGCGGAACCCCAGCATGCCAATGAGTTCTGCAGCTTGAAATACGCCGAGAATAAAGCTATAAGGGTTACGCAAAAGGTCCGCGTACCACTGGGCTGTTCTGTGCTGATCTTCTTCGAAAGTCGCACCAAACGCTTGTGGCGATTCGCGCAGCTGGTCTGCATCGGATTCCTTCAGCCTACGAACAATCACGTCGCTCGTCGAAGTTTCCACGCTCCCCATCCAATGACGAAAGCCAGACCTTGCAACCACCACAACCACCACACGTTCGCCGCATTGGGGAAAACCGTAGAGAGTAAGTATTTCAGATTATCTGCATGGACGCTCGCCGGTACCAGTTGGCTCACATCAAGATCGTAGTTCCACGAGAGCGCGATGTGCCAGAAGACATTGCGAACCGATAGAAATAGCAATCCGAATACCAGAAAAAACCACCCCATCTGGACCATACCTCTGCGGGGCTGCGCAAACAAAGAGTCAAGAGATAAAGCTACTGGTAGAAACCATAAACTGAGAAACGGCGTTTGGTAGCGGGCATCGTTGGTGAGTGAATTGAAGGTCGTACTCTTGCTGAAGAGGAACAACATAATCACGAATAGCCCTCCGAACAAGAGCAAGTCTCGCGGGGAGCGCTTCCAAAGAAACAACCACCCCGGCAGACCAAGCAGTGCAAAGGGCGCCATGACAAATAAGCCCTGGCTCTCACTGCCCCAGAATAACATTCCCTGCAGACCAACGAGCAAGGGAGTCGCAAAATCGGTACCGAAATTTTCATTTTGGGGCCAGATCGTCGTATCCACATTGAATGTGGACAGTTCGAAAGGGCCACCGAAGTTGAGCGCATTGTAGGCCAGCAATATCCCGGCTGAAATCAAGGTGCCCATTCCAAGAGCGAGAATAGCTCGTATTCGCTCAGTTTCAGATACATTTCGAAAAATGAATACCATGAGAAATATCCCGAGGAATAAAGCCAGGACAAAATTGGTGTACTCGACGAGCACAGTCGCACCAATCGAAAGGCCAAGCAAGAACCAGTAGCGGGCATGTTGGTTTGGTGCGCGCAAGATATGAACGACGAGGGTCAGTACGACCATTACGAGCAGCGCGTTGACACTATGCGAATATAAAACGCTACCGTATTTCCACATAACGGTACCAAATGCCAATGCTAATGCTGTCATTACAGCTCCGAAATTCCTAATCGCAAAATATTTCCTGAGCAGTGAATAGAGTAGAGCTACAGCTGCTGCAGCGGCGACAGCTGTGGCCGCACCAACCCCCAGAAGAGCGGGCTGCCCGAGGTCGTGCTTGGAAGGCAGAACGACAACAGGTTCCGGAAAGAAGCGACTGAAGGCGTAGAATGGAGCGGCAAAGAAAGCGGTTCCCGGCGGACGATCACTAAAGCGCAAATCCCCATTCAGGGAGTAATCCTGGAATTCGGTAAAGCTTAGATATTCTGAAATCTCGAAACTCCGCGACTCCACTAATGCGCGCACCAATGCATAATGACTCCCATCATTGGAGGAGGTCACCCCAACGAACGTCGCAAAATATACGGATGAGACGAATACAAATAACGCCGCACAGATAGACCAATCTCTTCGTTCCAGGGAGATCATGGCGCGATCATGCCAGAGCGACGACAGCGTGTCAATTGTCGAGATACGACTTCTGGCGTGCTATAATTTTGTACCCCAGCAGTAATCCCTCGTTCTGGTTGAAACCATGAAAATTAAACTACTAGGTGGCATATTCTGTCTTTCGGTCTTAATGGCGGGCTGTCTGCCTGAAACAGCACCCACAACAGTCATCGAAATACCACTCATCGGCCCAACAGTGAGTACAGTCACTGTGGTTACAGACACAGAGAATCCCGCGCAGCCCGAGGTCGATCCGAGTGCCACATCTACCTCCGCAGAAGTAGATACACAGGAAGGCACGGATACAGTTGACGAAGCTCAGACGCCGACAGATACGCCTGGGCCTACTAGCACTTCCGGTCCAACTTCAACAAATACACCCGGACCTACTGCTACTTCAGGGCCAACTTCAACTCCAGCACCCACTTCCACTCCACTTCCAACGGGTCCGAGTGAAGTATACGAGACCTTCGCGAGTGGCTTCACGCATGCCGTTGCGATTGACTTTCTCCCTGATGGGCGCATGCTGGTCACTGAGAAAGACGGGCGCGTACTGATCGTCAACGGAGGTCAGGTCAGCACAACACCGGTGTTGACTATCAGTGCCGAATCTGACAACGAATGCGGCCTACTCGGAATCGCAGTTGACCCAAGCTTTGCCACGAATCGATATGTTTGGATTTACTACTCGACGCCAGATCCAAATAAAGGCAACCAGATCGTTCGGTTTACGTTGAACAACGATAAAGCTTCAGACGTTCAGGTGGCCAAACACTTCCCGCGCCTCGGTGGAGTCTGTGGCCACAATGGTGGCAACCTGCATTTCGGTCCGGACGGGAAGCTCTATGTCAGCATTGGCGACAATGAAGATCCTTCGAACGCACAACAGCTCGGTGATAACCACGCTGGGAAAATACATCGCTTCGATCCAACTGTGCCGCTGGGAATCCCCCCTGACAATCCAATTTCGGGTAGTTCGATCTACGCCTATGGATTCCGCAACCCCTTCGACTTTACTTTCGACCCACAGTCCGGCAGCATCTGGGCCACCGAAAATGGCACATATTGTGATGACGAAATCAACCGGGTCGTACCAGGCGGAAACTATGGTTGGCGGCCCGAAGCGAATAATGCTTGCGAGAATTCAAAAGTGGGCGACGATTATCCATATTTCCGCCCGATCATCAACTTCGATTCATCTCAAGCGCCGACAGGAATCATGTTTTATACCGGCAACTTGTTCCCGCAATGGGTCGATCGGATGTTCTTCTGTTCGTTTACAAACAAATGGATTCGTTTGATCGACCTGGATAGTGGGAGACTTGGCGCTATCGGTATGTATCGTATTCCCAACGACGTGGATGTGTACCGTTGTGAGACAAGTATTATGACCGGCCCAGATGGTGCAATCTATTTTACTGATCCGACATCCATCAATCGGATTGTAGCTGGCTCTTAGTGGAGTAGCCTCAGGGATTTGTTGCGACTTGTTGATCCAGATCGAAGAATGGCAAACTGTGACGCATCGCCGTTGTTCTCGTCATCTCCAAGGTGAACTCCACCTGGAAGGGTGCGGAGTTGCGGTAGGATTGATGTGTAATCCATCACGCCGTCGTTGAGCCCACGATGGTCGTCCGCCACGCCACCAGTGTTATTTAAATGAATGTACTGAATAAAAGCGCCTAACTCATCCAGCCATTCCTGGAAAGGCACCTCTCCATAAAGATGGGCGTGGCTCGTATCGAGACACGAAACAAGAAAAGGCGAGTTCACTTCGTGCAAAATATCCGCAATAATGCGCGGTTCAAATTCCCACATGTTCTCAATTGCAATGCGGACATCAAAGCTCGCTGCAAGTTCGGCCATCGGGGTCCAGAAATCAATCTGCCTTTGGGTCCAAGCGCGCCGAAATGCTTCCGTTCGAATGTTCGTGAGGTAGTTCGCGTGGAAGACAACCAGACCTGCGCCGATCTGGGCCGCGATCTCGATGTTTTTTGTGTAGCGTTCCCTAGCCACGGCCACAACTTTCGGGTCGAGGCTGGCACTTGCCATATCTAGAAAAGCGCCGTGCATGGTTAGCGGCCGATCAAAGCCTTCTAGCCGCGCTTTATATTCATTCACTCGCGCGTCTAGGCCTTCATCAAGCATGGTCGGATATGCGAAGGTTTGTACCTCCAAACCCAAACCGAATTCGACCGCCAGCTTGAAGCAGTCGTCCAGATTGTAATGATCGCACGCGAGCAGCACTGTATCCATAATAAAAACGCTCTATGTGTGGAACATTTATATTCTACGGTATTGAAAGATCGCCATCAATATGACTTTTGGCTGAACATAATACTATTCCCAGCTATAAATTGACCCGAAAAAGCTCGGCCCGAGCATTTCCTGCCTCGATCTGCAAAAGGCCTACGATTGGACCGCGTGCAAAGTTATAAAGCGGGCCAAGTGAACCCGGATTGAAAAAGAGTTGCCCGTTCCTCCGGCGTATGACCGGCCGATGAGTGTGACCGAAGACAATGATGTCCGTATCGGTGGGAAAGTGTGTAGCGAGGTTTCTTAAGACACGCTCAGTGGAAAAACCCACTGTATAGTAGAGAACTTTCTCCCACAAATAACCCTCTAACCCGCCGTGGCCATGTGTCATCCCGATTCTGACTCCCTCAAATTCGAGCACGCGTTTTAATGGAAGTTCTCTCCCCGCGCGTCGCCATATGTCCCGATTCCCCCGTACTGCATAAACCGGGGCAATTGCTGCAAAATCATCCAGGATGCGTGGATCAGACAGGTCGCCGGCATGCAGGATCGCAGCGACGTTTTGCTGTCTGAAAATTTCGAACGCACCTGCTGGGACGGCAGAGATGCGATCAGGCACATGCGTATCGGCAACGACACCTATCGTCAGCATTGATGAGTGATATTTACTTTCTTATGAATAGAAGAACGGGAGAGTTTGGTGTTTAGCGGCGTGTTTTCAATTTTACATTTTTGATCACGCCACGTAAGGGATGCCTACTGGAAATGGTGGGGGCGAGTGCAATGCTCTCAATATTGAGATAGCGCACGAGTTGTTGAAAACACTCAACCAATGCTACTTTCAACGCGTCATCGGGATGCATGTCAGCTTCCCACCACCAATTCTGGATTGTCAGGGCGCGAGTATTTTTATCGAAGGATGGGTCCCAGCGTGCAATAAATTTATCGCCGTATAAAACTGGCAGAACATAGTAGCCATAGCGGCGCACATGGGCCGGTTTGTAAACTTCCCAAATGTAATCGAAGTCGAATAGCCACCGTAATAAGTCTCGATCCCACATCAGGTTGTCCAACGGGCCGATGAAGGCTGCTCGGGCATGGGGGCCACGACTTCCACGGCGCTGTACTTTTTCCAGCAATGGCAAATCTTCAGCACGCATAAACAGTGTGTGTGGTGCGCCTTCGGCTTCTACGGCCGCCACCTCGCCTCCCTCGACGAGGCGCCGGAGGCTTTCTTGGCGCTGACGGCTCTTCATCTCTAGGATGCCAAGCCAATATTCCGACGCCCGGGGATTAGACAAACCCAAGCCGCCAACCCGTCGCAGAACATGCCAATCCCAGTAGTCTTCCATCGTTAGATGCGGATCTATGCTTGTGATTAAATCCGAGGCGATGAGACGCGACCGCAGATCGTAATAACGGCGCGTTCCGATCCGATTGTGGACGCCGAGCTCGCCAGTAGCCTCCAGCGCTTCCAAAGCAGCTTTCGCTGCCCGTGTTGGCCCCCAGGACCAATCGATTTTTTGATCGTGCCGGATGTCCAATGACGGGAGTGGGCCTTGCTCCGCGATAGCTGCACGCACATCGGCCGAAATCTTCATTACCTCCTCGCCAGGCTGACTGTATTTTTCGCGCTTATTGGCGCGCCGCCGCTCGAAGGACGGGTAATCTTCCACCGGAAATATTGATGCAACTTTATCAATCCCATCGAGCAAACTTCGGTCGCTGTAGAGCATCTCGTCCAGCATGGCCGGTTTGTAGTTGGAAAGACGGGCGTTGAGCACCAGATCAGGATTGCGACCGACTACGTTCAGCGGATCGTATTGAATGCAGCCCACATGACGTATGAATTCGAGCACGCCTTCTTTCCCCCGTAATTTACGGGGCGGCCAGAGGCGCTGATGCGCCAACAAAAAGCGTCGGGCAGTACGATTGGAAATCGAGAGGGTCGCTTCAGGCAATGTGTTTTTCGACAAAATCTACCTCAACCCAACGGCCAGACATGGGAAGTCTGCTTTGGGAACAACGCGGGCAATAAAGCACGCCCTGTATTTGTAAGGGGATAACAATCTGGGAATGCAAAATCTAGTTCGTCCAGTGAACGGTAACCGAAAAGCAATTGCAGAAATGTCAGCCCTGGGAAGAGCGCATCGCCATCCTCGGCTCCCACTTGGCAGGACTCTACAGCTTTCAAGGCCCCTTCCTTAAAAACAAGCGCCCAACCTTCCTTATAAAAATTCAGCTGCAGCTCTCCGTTGTGGCCTGCGACAGCCGATTGTGCAAGTCTTTCTTCAAGGACCGGGCGAATATGCATTATGAACCCTGGTAGATCGGGCACACGGATATAGTACGCGTATGGTTCTCGTTTTCGCGGCAACAAATCGGGGTAGGCATGATAGAGCGGATGATCACCACCCAACCAAAAAGCATATGCTCCGAAAGGTTCGGAGCCGGGTTGCTTTGCGTACTGTTCTCCCGTTGTACGCAGATAACGGACAACGGTTGGCATAACATCCATCCACGAGACTCCAGGAGCCAGATCGAAAGAGAGTACAAAGATGGCTTGTTTCCAAAGAGTCGTTGGATGGAGAAAATATCCGACAGCTTCTCCAGTCGACCTTTCGAGTATGCAGACCTTCCGCAATTCAACACTGTCTGTACTCTTTCCTGCAAGTTCATATTTCCAAGCTTTCTCATCGCGGATGCAGGCAACCAGACTGCGCTCCAGGCCGTGGGCATTTGTCGCAACGATAAACGGTATATCATCCGGACTGGCATTGCGGATATGATAGGGCTCTTCCTGTTCATCCTCCAAATCAGGAATGAGCACGGGATAGCCGATTCGCCCACCGCCGAGCGCCAAAGCCATCTCATAACCGAACATACGATAGAACCACGGAATCCCGGTGATCACCTGCACAAGCTGGCCGTGTGCTGCGCGTCAACCATGCACGACGTTCATCTGGGCTCGTACCAAACCTCTCCTACGATATTCTGGATGCGTGCCTACGATCTCCGTCCTACCTACGCCAAACTCGATTCCGCCGTAGCTCCAGGTTTGCGAAATCTGGCAAAGTGAGGAGACAATCTTCCCTGTTGCAGTATCCTCGACGATGGTGAAATCCGAGGCACAGGTCGTGGGATGCGAGCCCGACATCAGATCGTGTGTCCACACGCCGACTTTTCTCCCAGTTTCTTTGCCTTCAGCTTCGCCGAATACATCAACATTGAATGCAACCAACTTGTCAGCGTCGGCTCGAGTAGCTTGGCGAAGAACCAATCCCTCGCCCAGGTTTTTGGGGACTTTCGAATGTTTATCCGGCTCAGTATGCATATTTTTCTTCTTACTCCGCGTTCACGGAAATTATCCGTTCCGATTGTTTGGCCGCGCGGCCATACAGCCCAAGTGCCGGTAGCCTGACGAGCGCCGATGTGGTGAGTGCAGCGCGGATCGAGCGCGCCAGCCCAATTGCACCCACCACCGGCCCTCCGGCAATCTGGCCGAATACATCCGCTTGCGCGCTCATTGAAATCACCGTCGCCCGCACATCTGAGTCAACATTCTGATTAATCCATGCAATGCGTAATGGGCTTTCCACGCCGCGCAGACCGTGCAAAATCCATATCGCGATAAGCGCCAGCCAGAAGGATGTCGTCTGCGCAAAGATCAGCACGCCAAGCACCAGCAGGATGGCAATTCCCGCTAGCGCACGTGCGACGCTCGCTTGACTCTCTGTATCTACCTTTCGGCGAGCGAACTCCGTTGTAATGATAGCTATCAACATCCCACCCGCGGAGATAATCCCAAACCAAGCAATGGGCTGCAACGGGCCAAGCTCCGGCAATACAAAATTGGAGAGGATATGCGCGTCGCGCAAGCGATCATACCCTTCGCTCGACATGCCGAAAAATGCACTCGCCGCCAGGATTGTGAGCAGTACTGGTCGCACGCGGACTGTGCGCAGACTTCGGCTGGCCGTGTCTCGTAACGCCTGCCAGGCCAGAGGTGCGGAGGTGCGAGCAGGTTGAAAGCCCGTCTCGGGCATGACGACGAGCAACACAATTGCCAAGATTATATACAACGCCCCACCGATAATGATCGGTAGATTCAACTGCACGCCTGCGAGCGCGACGCTCAATCCAATTCCGGCAAGCGCGCCCAATTGGTGCAATTGTGTGCCACGCAGATAGAGTGGTCCGGCCTGGTCAGCACCGACCTCGTCCGCTATCCAAGCCTCTTCCGCTCCACTCACGAAAGTAGCCCCGGCCCCCCACACGATTTGCGCGAGGAGGATGACTGCAAAATTGGGGATTGCGCTCAACATGAAGCCCAGCACGGTAAGAGCATAACCAATAATCACCGACAAGCGTCGGCTGTACACGTCGGCAACGAGGCCGGTCGGCAATTCAGCGACAAGCGCTGTCGTTTCGAGAACGGTGCCGACTAAGACCAGTTGCAATGGGTTCAGTCCAACTGTCTGCACCTGAAAAACCAGGTTAACCGTGACAATCAGGAACCAGATGAACCCGCCCGCAGTGGATATTGTAAAGTAGAGCGTTGCAGGCCGCACTGAACGCCGAAGATTAAACATTCTTGTCGCTCAGTCGAGTTCTCTGGCGAATGAAATTCGACGACGAACAGGTTCGAATCCTTACTGCTCATAGATGCCCAGTGCGCCCGTAGTATTTTCTGCATCTACCCCCAGACCGGCAAACTCCATGCCAGCGTCCCTGAATGCGCGCATTGCCTGACATATGAGCGCCGAAGCGATTCCTTTGTGGCGCCACGCACGCTGGACGCCGACAATTTCAACCCAGCCCTCGGCAACCCCTTCACGTTCGTTTTCCTCTGTCTGTATTTTGCAAATACAGATTCCCACAATTTCAGCGCCTGCCCAGGCTAGAAAACTTAAGTCGGGCTGAAAAGACTTGCTCCCAACGATCAGAAGCTCCCGGTCGGCCTCATTCACCGGATCAAAATTCCAATGATCAGCAAATGTCTCATTAAATATTTGGCGCGCAGCTTCATTGCGATCTGTGTGCCAGGGTAACAAAGTGATACCTGTTGGCAATTTCAGTGTGGATAAGGGTGCGTGCAGGTCGCGCCGCATCCGGTAGAAGTAACGCACGATTTTAAAGTCGTTTTTCTCATACAGTTCCATACGGTCCGACTGCGAATCCGTACAGTATGTAAATAACATTTTCTTCATGTCGGCACCCTTATCCGAGAGAATGTGCTTGGCTCGGTCCGACATCCACGAAAATAAAAACTGACCAAGTCCACGATTGCGCTGCCGGGGATGGATTTCACCGATCAGGTGGATTCGATATTCGTCTGTCGCCTCCGGGTTGATGAAAATACGAGCGCTGGCGATCAGTTCACCGGTGCGATCAAATCCGAGCAAAGAATGTGTTGTAGAATTTGTCCAGGAATCCGCGAAGTCTCGTTTGGCCTCGTCCAAAGAACCGGCCACATCGGTAGCGTCTGCTTCGTCAGCAGCGATTCGTAGCTCGTATATTGTTGCTGCATCCTCCAACTGAGCAGGTCGCCAAAGATAACCTACAGGTGCCCCGGGTAATGTCGTAGCTGTCCCCGCTGACATGCTTGCAGTCGTGTTGTGTACCATTTTCAATCTACTCCCAAGAGTGCCAGTTCTGTGGGCACATCCATCTCGCTTTCGTAATGAATCGCATGCATACCAAGCGCCTCCGCCGCGCGCACGTTGCGTGTGAAATCATCGACAAAAACCGCCTCGACGGGCTCGACCCCAATCCGCTCCAAGGTGCGCACATAGATTTCTGCCTTTGGCTTGGCAACGCCTTCTTCCGCAGAGATGACCCATAGCTCGAAAGCGTCGGCAAGTTGCGGAAAGCGGCTGAAGGTGGACCGTGCATCTGGCCAAGCGTTACTCAGGATGGCCGTGTTCATCCGGCCCCGTCGAGCAGCAACATAGTCCGTCAGACTTGTATCCAATTTGTCACCCGACCAGAAATCGCGCTGCAGGGTGATAAGTTCATCCGTATCCAGCTTCAGTTCCTCGGCCACATGTTGCCAAACTTCATCCGTCGATGCTGCTCCCACCATTGCGCGATTCGAGATAGGATTTGCAAAGACCAGGTTGGCGAGGTCCCAGTCCTTCATACCGTAGCGTGTTTCCCATTTGCGCCGCGGCGCGAGGTCTTCCGTACGCATCAACACGCCGCCAAAGTCGAAGATCAAAGTAGATATTTTCATCGCTTCCTATTCCTTACATCGGTTTACGATACGTTATAAATTCCTTCACCACGCGAAAGCCAACGCTTTCATACAAGCCTAGTGCGCCGGAGCGATTCTGGGCATCCACTTCCAACGCCGCTTCAGCGTAGCCCTGTTCCTGGAACATTTGCAAACTTTGGGTCAGGAGTGCGCTCGCGAGGCCCATACGCCGCCAGGGGCACCGCACACAGATATTTTCGGTATAGCCTCGTTTGCGGTTGTACTCGGCATTCTCATCTTCGTCCACGAAATTAAGTACCATGCCTGCCACAATATCGCCCGCCCAGGCCACCTTCCAACGGCTCGGGATAGTCGTTTTATGGCTGACAAATGACTGATAGTCTTCCTCAGTGCCCGGGCTATGGCCCCAGTGGTCTTTGAATGCCTCCTGATCAGCATCCCAAATTGCACGAAAGTGCTCTTTTGATGCCGGCCGTACTTCAACACCCGCAGGCAACGGCAGTGCGGCAATCGGCTCACTCAGATCGCGGAGCATGTCGAAAAAGTAACGCTCGGGCTTGTAGCTTTCAAGGTGAAACAATGCATGCGCACCAAGCTCAGTATCCGCTGCTTCAGTTGCAAAGAATCGCTCCGAGTTGTTTGGAAGTTCGGCAGCAATCTGGCGCGCACGGGTCTCATTCCAATGGAGCAGGGCCCGGCCAATTCCCATCCGGCGCCATTGGCCATGCACAAATCCACCTAGTAGAAAAACGCAAGGGCCATTCAGTACCTGACGCCAGCGAACATGGGAGTAACCGATAACTTCCCCATCCACTTCAGCGAACACCATATCCTCGAACGGATCACTATTTACAAGGTGAGTATAGACATGCTCGATATCATCGAGTGTCAGGCTTCGATCGATCCCATCTTTTTTTTTCGATGAAGTGATCACCGACAAAATGCACGCATAATCTTTCTGTCCTCGAAAGCCCCGATAGGACAATCCAGGAATATCAGATATTGTGGGTAGGACCATATCCCCCAGTGTTGATTTTCGAGTTTTTACATTCATAACTCTTCCTCCTTGACCTGTGTTTATGCATGACATATTCAATAAAAAAGGCCGTGGTTTTTATCCACGGCCAATAATCGAACGACACGAAATCGTCAAATAAAAAAGCCGTGGACGACGAGTGGTCCACGGCCTCAGGTTGATTACTGAATGTAACGAACCGGCTAGTAGAGACGCACTCGTCCAATGGGCAGCAGCAAAGCACTGCTACTCAGAAAGTATGATGTTTTCGAATTGCAATTCCCCATCGGCGGGCGCTCCTTTCGTTAGATTTACGCAATCCACTGAATGCGCGGGGTGAGTGTAACATGCCGCTGGCAGCCGAGTCAACCCAAGCGAGAATATTTTAATATCAACGGGCGCGCAGCGCATTGACCAAATCGGACAACAGACCATAAGCGGTCTGAGCGGGGCCCGGTTTATGCCCGGCGATCGTCAATCCGTTAAGTGTATCCATCTTAAATGTAACAGCTGAAGAAGTACCTTCCAATTGGGCGAGTGGGTCTGCCTCCGGGAGTGCTGTCGGCTGCACCGAAACCTGCACTCGCTCCCCAACGTGTTTGCCCTCACAGAGCAGTTTGATGCGCTCACCCCTTTCCTTTGCGCTGCGCACCTCATCTCCACTTAGGTCTCGGATACCGGTGCGAACCACCTCGGATGGAAGTACCGGTGCATTCATGATGACAGTTGCAAGAGCAGATGCTTTAACGGCCGCATCCCAGCCATCCACATCCGCGGAGGGGTCTGCTTCCGCGATACCCATTTCCTGAGCACTGCGTACGGCCTCGTCGAATGTACTTCCTTGCTCCATCTCCGTGAGGATCAGATTCGTCGTGGAATTGAGCACGCCCCTGAAAGCGTGGACGCGCGAGGTGGGCAATGCCTCCCGGAATGTGGAAAAGATCGGAGTGCCATCCATCACAGTCGCTTCAAAAAAGAAACGCTTTCCATTAGACGCAGCCAACTCCTCCAATTCACGATAGGCGTGCACAACCGGCCCTTTGTTCGCAGTGACAACATGCATCCCTTCGCGCAGTGCGGCCCGACAGTAATCCAATGCGGGTTGCCCATCATCGGGATTTAGATAGGAAATCTCCACCAGCACATCCGCTCCACACGTTTCGATGAAATCATGCGTATTGGCCACAGGGCCACTCGTATGGAACCTTTCCAGCGTATCCCCTCCATCGAGATGTTCAACAGCAGTCAGCACATCGATCCCTTTTGGATCAATCGCGATTCCGTGACTGCCTGTCGCAAGGCCGACCACCCTAGAGTCGATCTTATACTCACGTGTAAGTTCTTCACGCTTCCTTTCGAGCAGACGCGCCAGCGCCTTGCCGACATTTCCAAATCCAATGAATGCAAGTTTGTATGTTGTCATATGTGTTTTAGAGTCTCGAAATCAATGATGGCTGAGTAGAAAATTGGATTTGGGGATCCAACACTCACAGCGGCGGCCAAGGATAGTTGCGGCCGGGGCCCGGATTGGGAAAGCAACCAGCTTTGAGCAGATCATTTGTACGTCGTTGCAACGCCCCGATTTCGTGAGCCGAGAGAAGCTCCTGCAAGGCAGGGACAAATTCGGCATCCGCCTCGAACTTCTTCTTAAACGAATCGAGCTCAGTTTGCAATGCGTCCGGGATCGGCAATCCAGCGAAATCCCACACAACCGTACGTAATTTATATTCGGCATGAAAGCAGATGCCGTGATCGAGTAGCCAGAGGCGCGCCTCGGGATCCAGCACGATATGCCCACCTTTGCGATCGGCGTTGTTTGTCAGGTAATCAAATAAGACCACACGATGCAAGCGCGGCTTCTCTTCTTCGCTCATATTAAAGTAGTGATGGTTGGGGTTGAAGTCAATAAAAAGCTGCACCGAGCCGGGGCCGTGCGGACCGTCGCGCAGAATGGTAGGTGGAACAAAGCTCCAACCGAGCATCTCACTCACGAAATAGGCCGCAACTTCGCGCTTGGCAAGCGTCCCTTCAGGAAAATCCCAAAGGGGACGTTCCCCTCGCTGCGGCTTGTACACTACGGGGAACTGCAATTGGTCTTTGTGGTGAATTGTGGCGAGGAATGTGTAATTGGACCCCCAAGGTAACAGGTTCCCCAACTCAAGTTCTCCCTGACCTAGTGCTGCAAGTGCTGCCTTCGTCGAAAGAATAGTCCGCGCAGCTTCACCCGTCTCGGGTTCGGTCGCACTCATCTTTGAGGATTAGTGTTGGTGGCCGTTACGGCGTGGACAGAAATGACCGCTGGGATCGATCGGTTGCAGGCAATTCCCGCACGTAGGGCGTCCGCGAGCGGAGACCGTGGAGCCATAGGCGCCCATACTTAGCAATTGAGAGCGGCTTGCCCAAAAGCGAGCCGTGGAAGTTTCCTGTTCATCATCTTCGGACTCACCCTCCGCCAGTTCTTGCGCCACGAGCACGACCAGGTCATTTTCTTCGTCGTAGCCCAGACCCATTTGGCCAACACGGAACACTGGCTCTAGCGGTTCTTCCAATTCCATTTCAACTTCGCGATAATCTGCAATTGCAACAGGAAGCTCAGGGTATTTCTCCTGTAATTCGTTGACAAACTGTTCAATTCCAGTAGCAATTTGTTGCACCTGAAACTTCTCGCACAACAGCGAGACGAGCACATCATCTTTGCGCGCCTGGATGTAAAACGTGCGCTCCCCCTGGGGACCGACACAACCGGCAGTAATGCTAGTCACCGGGCTGAGTTCGATACTTTCACCCATCTTAATTTTCGCCGGGCAAGGGCAGGGTTTGGTTAATACGTGAAACCATGAGACGACCAGAAGACACGTGTATCGCGGAAATTGAAGCGGTGCCAATGTGCAGCCGCTGAAAAAGGTCGAGTGGCATTCCTAAGTAATGAGCCAGGATCATTTTTATCACATCACTGTGCGAAAAAACAGCCACCAAATGCTTGCGATGTCGGGCAGCAATCTCCTCAATGGCATCGACTGCCCGCGCCTGCGTACGCCGCATGGGTTCCCCTCCGGGGAAAGTGGCCGCAGAAGGCCGAGACTGAATCACCGGCCAGAGTTTGCGGCGTTGCAAAACTCTCAAGCTCTTCCCCTGCCAGCTGCCATATCGTACCTCGCCAATGCCCTGACACTTTTCAACTGAGATATTCTTGGCTTCAGCTAGCGGCCGCGCTGTTTCGAGAGTCCGCACGAGAGGGCTGGAGTATATTGCTTTTATCGGAAATGACGCGAGGTATTCTGCTAGCGCAACTGCCTGCTTACGACCAGTCTCATTCAGATGTACTCCTGCAGTCCAGCCGGCGAGTTTCCCTTTGCGCGTAAACTCATTCTCACCATGCCGAATCAGCAAGATTTGTGCCATATTTTCGATTCTACCATGTATCCCATCGCACGACTTCGTCGATGGAATGTCGTCCCTCTTTACGCGCGGGGCGTTGCAATGGGTCTTCTAACGGATACCCGAAAGAAATTGCCACCCTAATATACCAGTCGTCGGGAAACTTTAGCAATTCGCGCGCGCGCTCCGGTTCGTAGATGGTAGCCATGACAGAACCGAGGCCGTGATGCCAGCCTTCTAATACCATATTCTGCACAGCTCTGCCGGCATCAAACATAATCGACCAGCGCTGGTCCGGATCAAGCGTAAGAATCGCGATTGCTACGGAGGCACCCGCGAGATGTCCAGCATAGGTTCCACACTCAGAGAGCCTTTGCAGGGCTGTCTTGTCCCGGACGACGACAAACTTCCAGGGCTGCATGTTCTTTGCACTTCCGGCCAGCCTGCCGGCATGAAGAATGTCGAGTAGCACATCTTCGGGAACAGGCTGTGCAGTAAACTTTCTGACTGCTCGTCGCGTGCGGATTGCGGTATCGACTTCCATAGGACTGCTCCTCTTCAATGAATCCTTCTGCTGTTAACCCAGGATGATAAATCCACAACTCAGACTATGCAACTATTCACCAACCATTATCAAGGTTATAATCGCCGCCCATGAGCGCTACGCTCGGCCGCATTAACCAAATCGTTGAACCTTTAGCAGAGGAAGAAAAGGTCACTGTCCTGGAAGGTCTGAGGCAGGCCTCCTCTCCACACTTTGATTTCTTCCTGCTCATCGTCCTTTCGGCGACCATCGCAACACTGGGCCTGATCACAGACAGCGCAGCGGTAATCATCGGCGCCATGCTTGTTGCACCGCTTATGTCGCCCATCTTGGGCGTTTCGATCGCATCCATTACAGGTGATCAGACGCTCTTCCAGCGGGCAGCGACGGCACTCGTACAAGGCGCTATTGTCGCTGTACTGCTTGCGACGATTCTGAGCTGGCTCACGAATGTACTCCCTTTCAATATTTTGGAAGGCCTGCCCGGAGAAGTGTTGGCGCGCACGCGCCCTTCTCCCTTTGACCTCATAATTGCGCTTGCCGGTGGCGGCGCTGCCTCATATGCCCTCTCGCAGAAACAGCTCTCTGCTGCACTGCCCGGCGTTGCCATTGCCACTGCTCTCATGCCACCACTTTGCACTATCGGCATCGGGGTTTCGCTGGCTGAGTGGAGTATCGCCGGAGGTGCACTTTTATTATTTGTCACCAACCTGGCAGCCATCGGCTTCGCAGGGATCATCGTCTTCTTTGTATTAGGGTTTCGACCCGATATCCACCAGCAAACATGGCGCGGACTGCCGCGAAGTCTGGTAGTCGCCGCCATCTTAGTCGCGCTCGTTTCGATTCCACTCGTGGCATTGACGGTACAGTTCGTACAGGAAGCACAGCAAAGCCAGACTATTGAGGCAGCTGTGCAGGGTGAATTGGCTGAAATTGAGGGGGTCGATCTGGTTAGCTTGAGCTGGAATCTGAACTCGGATGAATCCATTGATATGGATCTCACGGTGCGCTCGCTCAGTTCTTCGGCGCTGAATTACAACACCACGCTGCGGCTGCAGCGCGGAATCGCAACCCGTCTGCAACGCACTGTGGCGCTCGTCGTAGATGTCATACCCGAGGCGCGCCTGGACCCACTGGTTCCGCCAACCTCCACGCCAACCCTGGCACCGACACCTACAAATACGGCAGGGCCGACACCCACGCCGACCGCCACGCGCACCAGTACGCCCCTGCCAACGTTGACGCCATCTGCTACACCGACGCAAACCGGCACGCCATTACCGACCTCGACCCCAACGCCATTGCAAGCCATCGTATTGTTACCGGACCCGACCGAACAGGGCACCATAGAATTGCGCCGATCACCGGGCGGCGCAATTTTGGATACAGTTATTCACGAGACACATCTATCACTCTTGTTTGATGAGGTCGCGATTGGAGACACAGTTTGGGTGCATGTTCGCCTGGTGGACGGACGCGAAGGTTGGGTCATCTCTGATGTTGTTGCGGCTGTTACGGCAACGCCAACAGTCACACCGACTCCGGAACTGGCAGTCGTCATTATCCCGGATCAAACGCGACAACCTTCTGTTGCAGTGCGCCGCTCCCCGGCCGGGCCCATCCTGGAATTCGTCCCGCACGGACAGGAACTCGCCTTATATTTTGATGAAGCTACGCAGAACCGCACATTGTGGGCGCATGTACTACTTACCGATGGACGCGATGCCTGGATAGATGCCCAGTTTGTGGCTGTCTTTACTCTGACGCCTTCCGCGACACCCACTGCAACGGAAGAAGTAACAATCACCCCGACAGCGACGACCGGTGGCTAGCCCGCCAGAGAATCGGGGGATTTGTGAAGTCTGTTCTCACCACACAGGCATGAAAAACACAGAGTGAAGCCCAGTAGACAGTGAAGTGGCACCCAGTCCAGTGAGACTGCACTGGATGCCACCAATTCTTAAGCCGTATCGTTATGAGGCGTGTTACGTTCCGCTGCGACCAATCTGACGTTTGATCGCCTCGATCTCCGTCTCGTCGAGGTCAGGCATTTCAGTTGTTTCCTCAATGCCGAGCGCTGTGCGCTGTGCCTCGCGCCAACGTTCAAGCCGCTCTTTCACACTCGCTTCGTACCCCTCTTGCGAAGGCCGATAAAAATAAGTTCCGAGCAGCGCCTGTGGCAAATATTGCTGCCCGATATGATGGCCGGGATGGCTATGTGGGTATTGGTAGCCCTCTCCATGTCCGAGTGCTTTCGCGTCGCGATTGGCATCCTGTAAATGTTGTGGGACATCCACAACGCCTTTTTCCTCGACCTTTCGATATGCTTTGAAATAATTTGTGGTGCTGTTCGATTTTGGTGCGGAGGCCAAATAGAGTGTCGCTTCGACAATGGGGAAGATACCTTCCGGCATTCCGATAAATTCAAAGGATTGAGCAGCAGCATTGGCAACGACAAGACCCATCGGATCTGCCAACCCAATATCCTCGCTTGCAAGAATGAGCAGCCGCCGAACAATGAAGCGCGGCGATTCCCCGGCATATAACATCTTCGCCAACCAGTAGAGCGCCGCATCGGGATCCGAACCGCGCACGGATTTGATAAACGCGCTGATTGTGTCGTAGTGCGCGTCGCCATCCTTATCGTAGAGAATCGCCCGACGTTGAATCGATTCCTGGGCTATGTCCACAGTGATATGAACGACACCGGATTCATCAGCGGGTGTCGACTCAACGGCTAGTTCAAGAGCATTGAGTGCATTGCGTGCATCCCCACCGGCAACCGTCACAAGGTGTGCTTGCGCAGCCTCCTCCAATTCGATCTTACGTGTACCATACCCATGATCAACATTTGTAATGGCATGCTTCAGAATCGAGCGCACATCATCATCCGCAAGTGCTTTGAGTTGGAAAATACGCGAACGGGAAACCAGAGCACCAATGACTTCAAAATACGGGTTTTCGGTCGTCGCTCCTATCAGAACAATCGTGCCGTCTTCCACATGGGGTAGCAGCGCATCTTGCTGCGCTTTGTTCCAGCGATGGACTTCATCGACAAATAGAGTTGTGCGGGAACCGTACATTTTGCGACGCTCGCGGGCATTCTTGAGGACTTCGCGCAACGCGGGGATACCGGCCAGTACCGCACTGATCGTCTCGAAGACCGATTCAGTTCGGTTGGCGATGATGTGTGCGAGGGTAGTTTTGCCGGTACCGGGTGGCCCCCAGAGAATGATGGATGAGAACAAGCGATCCGCTTCGATAGCCCGCCGGAGCAAGCGCCCCTCCCCTACGATCTCTTCCTGGCCGACAAATTCATCGAGCGTGCGAGGGCGCAGGCGGGCTGCGAGTGGTGCTTCGGTGCGCAGGCGCTCACTTAACGCGTGATCGAACAGGTCCATCTTATTTCGCCGTCAACCGCTCCGCGAATCCCGATTCAAATTCTTCTCTGCTCAGTCTTACCAAATTTCCGCCAAGGAAAAAAGGATCGCCAGTCACTTCCAACGCTGCGAAGGCAGGGAATGGTATCTGCATGAGTTCTTTTGCACTATCGCATTCAACCTCGGCCAAAATCAGATCTGCCAGTGGACCTTCAAAAACATCGATCCCGAATTCTCGATCTTTAAAAGGATAACGGTAGCGCGTTTTACAAAGTTCCCGCGCACTCAGGGTACGCAGGCATTGATACTCTTCTGCATTCAAGTATAGATTCGTTATCATCGTTTCCATTGGATCCAGAGAATCATCTCGGTACTTCTGACCCAGCTTGAGCAAGACTTCATCGCCCCTGAGGGCGGTCATTCGGCGTAAGCGCAGGCGCGTAGCCGGCAAATAATGATCTTGTATCTGCCAGCCTTGCAGTTGCTTCAACAGGTTATCCGGCAACTCCCGAATGAGAAACCGACGCTCCAGCTCTAAGCGGGCATATTTGCCAGACTGAATTGCTGCCATTGAAATGTCTCAAATCAGCTTGGGCAGCCGACGTTGCACATCTTCACGCGGAACACCGTTGCCCGGATCATGACTGGGGAGTAACAAATCGAACTCAAGTTCGGCTAGTATGCGCATGGATTGGTGGGCAGCAATCAAATCATACGAGGAGACGCGCAGCGGAGGTGCCAGCTTGTTATTCAAGTTCATAAACGCATCAGCACAAATAAGTGCCCGATCTTCCTCATGCAGAAAAGCCAACTGGCCGGGCGTATGCCCCGGAACATGATGTACGCTCATGCCTGCGACATAGCTGTCTGCAGCAAGCGCACCGACCTCTTGAAACTTGAGACCCGAATCCTGCATTCGTCGTTTCATCAAATTGAAGATCAAATTGTTTGAAGATAATTCGTGGTAGTTCATTGAGCCAACCACAAAGGGCACTTACGCAGCATGCGCCCAGACCGGAAGGATCGGCCAACGCTCGCGCAAACTCAATAATGAGGACACATGATCCAGATGGGCGTACGTGAGGAGCAAGCGCGCAACCGGTTTCTGGCCGATTTGATTCTGGACAGCAGCGGGAACGATTTGTTCGTAACCGGGGGGACCACTATCAATGAGCGTCCATTGCTCACCTTCATCGATCAACCATACTGCAGTCGGGATTTTTGGGCCAAATGGAATCGGTAGCTCCCATTCCAAGTTCAATTTATAAATGTGCGGGGTAATACGTGAGAATGCGGGGACGGTTGGCATTATTTGAAGCGGCGATATTTTAGCAACGCTTTTAAGGTCGGCCAGCCATCGGTCGGAGATAGTTTTTTATCTTCGTAGCGCGCCGTGTACTGGATGGGTATTTCTTGGATCGAATAGCCGCGACGTAGGATTTTCGCTGTGATCTCGGCCTCAACATCAAAACGTTTGCATTCCAGTTCCAAATTTTGAAAGACCTCGCGTGTCATCATCTTGTAACAGGTTTCCATGTCTTCCAGTTTCGCACCGTAGAGCAAATTTGTAATAGCACTCATCAGTCGATTACCGAAGCGCATAATCGGCTTTTGGCTACTCAGGTCACGCACGCCATAAACAACCTGCGTCCTTCCAGCTGCGATCGACTCTAGCATCTGCACAAAATCCTGCGGGTTGTATTCCAGATCGGCGTCTTGAATCACCGCCACATCGCCAGTCGCAACCTGCAGCCCGGTGGCAACTGCCACACCCTTGCCTCGGTTAATCTTATGATGGAGCACCTGCACATCCGGATCAGTTGCCATTGCATCGAGCATTTCACGGGAGCCATCGGATGAAAAATCATCGATGAGTACCAATTCGTGCGACAGAGGCAGGCTACGCACGCGAGAAATAATCTCGGTGATCGTTTTGGCCTCGTTGAAGACCGGCATGATGACAGATAGTCTCATAGGAAATAATCGCTCAGCTCGTCCGCAAAACTGATTCTAATTTGACAATCGCTGCTGGCAATTCTGCGAAGGCATCTATGGTAACGTCGGGCTGCAGATGTTTCAAGTGCTCCACATTATCAGGTCTCTCTGCATGTATACGCACCCAGACGGAGTACATCCCAGCATTGAGTGCACCCAGCACGTCTGCACCCAAAGTATCACCAACCATCACAACTTCAGCTGGTTCAAAGCGCCAGCCATCCAAGAGTGGTTTTAAAATGCGTGGATTGGGTTTGCGGATGCCCTGCGCTGCTGAAACCAAAATCGGATCAAAGTATTCGCGCAGTCCGTGATTGTCGATCAGGCGCTGCACATTTGCCTCGTCGCTTGCATTGGAAACCAAACCGAGCCGCAGTCCGCGATCCCGCAATTCAACCAATGTCTCGATTAATCCCGGAACTGGCCGCCAGAGAGTTTCGCTGTAAGCAAAGAATGCTTCCAGTGCCGCTCCCAGATTTTTTCGATCCGGATGCGATAACGCAAGCTCATCGAGTGTGGTACACAGAATTTGTTCTGCTGAATATTCGATGAACTCAACGCTACGCTGCCGATCATAATCGCTAAATTGGCGTGCGAACACATTTTGAAATGATATGCTATCAAATTGAAAATCAGAATTGGCTTGTAGATAGTCTGCTAGGTCGCGGATCATGC
This sequence comes from Anaerolineales bacterium, assembly GCA_965248775.1. Taxonomy (GTDB): domain Bacteria; phylum Chloroflexota; class Anaerolineae; order Anaerolineales; family JBHHUI01; genus JBHHUI01. Next base: position 5,288,559 of record OZ252150.1, on the reverse strand, counting down.
GCGGGCGAATACGTGTCCAATCCTCGCCATGCGTATGGAGTATGAGTGTATGGCCCAGATCGCAGATGATCCCCCGCAGCGTCATTGGCGGGAGCAAAACGATATGCTCCCTAATTTTTTCACGGGAGATAGTTCCAGGGATTGGGTCGCGAGCCGTTGAAGTTCATCTCGAAATGCAGATGCGGGCCGGAGGAATTCCCAGTACTTCCACCCAAACCGATAATAGTACCCTGCGAAATGGACTGCCCGCATGAAACGTTCCATTGCGATAGATGAGCATAGGTGGTCTGCCAGCCGTTGCCATGATCAATGACAACCAGGTTGCCATAGCCCCAATTGTTCCATCCTGCAAACACAGCCACGCCATTATCCGCCGCAAAGATCGAGTCGCCATAGCCGGCAGCAACATCGATACCCAGGTGGAAGGATGAGTAGTTGTTCCCGGAAATGAACTGGCTGACTGCCGGCCAGATAAACGATCCACTCCCTTGTGCACCGCCGGTGTAACCACCTGCGCAGGCGCCGGGCCCGGCATCAGCCGGCCACAAATTTCGTGAAGCGCGACTGATTTGGGGGATGACCCACTGCACAAATTCGCGCTCGCCACCGGGCACTACCAAAATCTGACCTTCAGTTAGAACCGGATTATCGAGATCAAGTTCGTTCCCCGGCCAAAGTGCGATCGCATCGGCCGATGTGCGGTACACCGAGGCCAGTCCCGCGATCGTGTCGCCAGGCTGCACATATCGCAATACGCCGTTCACCGGTGAAATGAGCAATTCTTGTCCTGGACGTAACGAATGCGGATCATCGCCGAGCACAAATTGGTTGCCCCAAAGTACAGTCTCAGGCGTGATGCCATATTTTTCAGCAATGCCAAACAGAGAGTCGCCTGCTTCAACCACATAATTGATGACATCACGCCGTGGTCGGGCCGGGATGTTCGTATGCGAATCAATTTGGCGGGTAATGACGGCGGATTCAATTTGCGGGACGTTGCCAAGCGAAGGGAGTAACTGAATTTCCGGCTGCAGCTCGATCCCGGCGGAAGCATCGGCGGCTGCCAATTCGAGCATTGAAGCCGTTGGCAGCCGGTCGAGAATGTTTAGATTAGTAATCCAGATTGCTGCGACAGCAACGCCAATGACAAGCAGGTGCGTGGAATAACGCAACAATCCGATATTCGGCCCGGATTGGTCTGGCTGGCGCTGCTCCGGGTTTGGATCGCTTGTCAATCGTCTTCTACTTTCCCCAGTTGCTCGAGGAATTCAAAGTTGTTTTCGGTCTGCCGGACTTGTTGCACGATGGCTTCAGTTGCAGCGACCACATCCATGCCGGCGCCGTTGGGTGGCGAGGTAATCATTTGACCATACATGCGACGGATCAGCCAAACGCGGGGCGTAATATCAGGGCCAAGCAAAAGCTCTTCGCGGCGGGTGGATGACCGTTCGATGTCGAAGGCAGGAAACACGCGCCGCTCCTGCAACTTGCGCGAGAGGTGCAGTTCCATATTGCCAGTACCCTTGAACTCTTCGTACACCATGTCGTCCATGCGCGAGCCTGTATCGACCAAACACGTCGCGACAATTGTAAGCGAACCACCATCCTCGATATTCCGGGCCGCACCGAAGAAGCGCTTGGGTGGATAAAGCGCCGCCGGATCGAGGCCGCCGGATAATGTACGCCCGGAAGGCGACACGACCAGATTGTAGGCTCGCGAGAGGCGAGTGATCGAATCCATCAGGATCGCGACATCGCGGCCGCATTCAACCAAACGTTTGGCGCGTTCCAGCGCCATTTCCGCAACGCGCACATGCGAGGTGACTGGCTCGTCGAAGGTACTTGCTATCACTTCGGCGTCCACGGAACGATCCATGTCTGTCACTTCTTCAGGCCGTTCACCAATGAGCGCGACCATCAGATGCACTTGCGGATATTTATTTGAAATGGCATTCGCAATTTCTTTGAGGACGGTTGTCTTGCCCGCTTTCGGCGGCGATACGATGAGGCCGCGTTGGCCCATACCAACCGGCGCAATCAAATTTAGCAACCGTGTGGAAATGGTATGGCGGTCCGTTTCAAGGTTAAAACGTACCTCCGGAAATATCGGAGTCAGATGCTCGAATACGGGGCGCCGCTTGGCCTCTTCCGGATCTAGGCCATTAACAGCTTCAACACGAATCAAACCATAATATTTTTCGGAATCTTTGGGGGGACGTACCTGCCCCACGACCATATCCCCGGTCCGAAGTCCAAAGCGACGGATCTGCGATTGGCTCACATAAATATCATTCGAACCGGGCATATAGTGATCTGACCTTAGGAATCCTATCCCGTCATCGACAATTTCGAGCACTCCACCGCGCAATGTCAGACCATTCTTCTCTGCATTCGCACCTAGCAAACGCAAAATCAGGTCTTCTTTCTTGAGCCGGGTATAACCAGCAACACTGAATTTCTTGGCCATACCACGAAGTTGCTCAAGGGTCTTAGTTTCTAGATCTGCAATGTCCATAATGTCACTCAATTTTTTATTAGAACAAACGCCGCTGCAAGATGGACGGCGAATTCCACACATCCCGGAGACCGTTTCATTTCAGTCCCGGGCCTATAAATTTTTTACCAAGTTTGCGTTAGGTAATTCGATGTCTTAATTCTAATTGTTTGATAATAAGCTAGCAAGAACTGGTGACATAAAGCTCACCAGGCGGCCGTTTCATACGCGATTGCGGCGCTTAGTACCCAGCAGTCCTTTTGAGGATGATGAGGTTTTGGTCCACAGAGACGAGGTCTGTTTGAGATGTTTAGGGGTGATGTCGAGATGTGAGGCGAATTCTTCTCCTCAGAACCTCACGCCTCTTCACCAACCGAATTGTAACATCGGGTAAAACCGATGTCAATTCAAACCGCCTCCATTCTTGCTCATTTTCAAAATCAGCGCAAGTTGCTACGCAACCGACCACGGCCGGCTTCATCGCGCTGGAACATGCAATTATTCGTAGTCAATTTGCGAAAACCTCATTAGTTTATCGAGCCGATGTTTCGCGATTACTTCCCGCACCGTACCAGATTTAGACCTCATCACCAGAGAATGCGTACGAGCACCCCCGGCATAATATTTAACGCCGTCGAGAAGCTCACCGTCCGTGATACCTGTTGCTGCGAAGAATGAATTTTCGCTACGTACCAAATCGCGCGTATGCAGAACCCGATCGAAATCGTATCCCATTTCAACTGCTTTCTGAATTTCATCTTCATTACGCGGCCAAAGTTTCCCCTGCAACTCGCCACCCATGCTCTGTATGGCACAAGCAGCCAGCACGCCTTCCGGTGTTCCACCAATGCCCATTAGCGCATCCACACCGGAACCTGGCCAGGCTGTCATCAGCGCGCCGGCTACATCACCATCGGTGATTAGACGAATCCGTGCCCCCGCTTCGCGCACTTCGGTAATCAAATCTTCATGTCGCGGACGGTCAAGGATGACAATAGTCAGGTCGTTGACATCCATACCTTTGGCGCGTGCAATGCTGCGTAAATTCACTGTTGGGGAGGCCTCGACATCAATTGCGCCACGGGCAGTTGGACCGACCGCAATTTTCCTCATGTACATAAATGGGCCCGGATCAAACATAGCCCCGCGTTCCGAGATTGCAACCGTGGCGAGTGAGTTTGCCTTGCCGAGAGAGAGCAAACGTGTCCCGTCGATTGGGTCTACTGCAATGTCAACACGTGGCGGTCGACCGGTACCGAGCTTTTCGCCATTGAAAAGCATCGGTGCTTCGTCTTTCTCGCCCTCACCAATGACTACGACTCCGTCCATGTCAACAGTGTTTAGGATAAGGCGCATCGCTTCCACGGCAGCATTATCGGCAGCTATTTTGTCCCCACGCCCCATCGTCCGACCAGCCGCAAGAGCCGCTGCTTCTGTTACACGGACAAGTTCAAGGGCCAGATTTCGATCAGGTACTTCGGCCATGAAGATTCCTCCTGATAATGTTCGTTCACTCTATCCTAAATGACAAACCAGTTAATGTAGAAGTAGCCGATGGCTGCTGCGACTAGCCAGGAATCAACACGATCAAGCACTCCACCATGTCCGGCCAAGAGGCTGCCAGTGTCTTTAAATTGCACCTGACGTTTGAACATGGAGATGCCCAGATCGCCTACAGGGCTGATCACGGCAATTAGAAATCCAAGAGTTGCACCCACCTGCCAGCTCAGACCACTCCCCGCCTCAGCTACCGAACCCCAGCCGGAGGCGATAAGTGCAGTGATAATTGTGCCGAGCACCACCCCCCCAATAAACCCCTCCCAGGATTTTTTCGGACTAAGGCGCGGTGTCATAGGATGCTTGCCAAGCAAGTTTCCAATGACATAGGCACCGGTATCCGCCAACCAGACTGCCGGGAGTACGGTCATCGTCCACCAGAATCCATTCGGCAATTCACGTAAGGCAACCAGAAATCCACCCAGATAGCCCAGGTAACAGCCTCCAGCCAGCGTCGTCGCCCAATTTGTTAAAGGAGTCCTGGAGCCATGCTCGAACTTGAAAGCCTCCCACCCTGTCGTCAGGATCAGAAAGAATGCCAGGGCCGGTTCAAGCCAGGGTTGCTCTGGGAAGGCGCTGCCAAGTGCAACGACAATCACCCCGATAATAAGATTGGCCGTGGAGACTTCTGCCCCTGCAGCACGCGTCATGCGAGCATATTCCACGGCCGCTGTGACGAGAATCGCCAGGATGATAAGAAAATAGATAATGCCGCCGAGGCGCGCCAAGATCACTGCCGCCGGTACGATAAGAATGGCGACAATCGTGCGCTGCCGCAACATCAGGTAATCTGCTCAGAAACCAGCCCGAAGCGACGCTCTTTGCGTCCAAAGTACCGGAGTGCCTTCCGTAGTTCTTCGGCATCAAAATCTGGCCAAAATGCCGGTGTGAAATACCACTCCGAATAGGCACCCTGCCAGATAAGGAAATTGCTCGCGCGTACTTCGCCGCTTGTACGAATTATGAGGTCCGGTTCGGGCTGACCGGCCGTGTAGAGGTTGTCGCTGATAATCTCTTCCGTTACTTCTTCGGCCGGAATTCCCGTGGCAACGATCTTGCGCACGGCTTGCACAATTTCACTACGCCCGCCGTAGTTGAAGGCAACATTGAGAATCAGACGCGTATTATTACGGGTATATTCAATTGCCTCTTGGATCTTATCGCGCAAGCCTGGGCGGACGCCCTCCAAACTCCCAATATGTCGCAGTTGTACGCCATTCTTGTGGAGATTCTTTAATTCGCGGTCGATGACATCTTCGATAATGCTCATCAGGCCACTCACCTCTTCCGCGGGACGTCCCCAGTTCTCTGTTGAAAAGGCGTAAATAGTGAGCCATTTGATCCCAAACTCGACTGCTGTTTCCAGGATGCGGCGTAAATTCTCGGTTCCGGCGCGGTGCCCGGCCAGTCGCGGCAAACCGCGCGCTTTAGCCCAGCGACCGTTGCCGTCCATGATGATAGCAACATGCTCAGGCACATTGGCTGGAAGGTCGTGATTACTCACGGACATAAATGAGGACGAAGGGTACGTTGAATTAAGAGTGTAATACGATGAATGGAACTGGAGATTTTAAATGCGTAGCCTGATCTATGCGAGGTAAAGGTTTCCTCGCATTGCTAGACCTGCATGATCTCCGTTTCTTTCTGCTTTCCGATTGAATTGATCTGCTCAACGTGTTTATCTGTCAAATCCTGGAGGTCCTTCTGGCCGCGCTCTAGTTCGTCTTCGGATATGATCTTTTCACGCTCAAATTCACGCATATCATTTTGGGTGTCACGCCGAACGTTTCGCACAGATACACGAGCTTCTTCCAACCGTTTGCCGACAATTTTCAATAAGTCTTTGCGTCGCTCTTCGGTGAGGGCCGGGATGGCAAGTCGAATCAATTTCCCTTCGTTGTTAGGAGTCAGCCCAAGATCAGACGCCAGAATTGCGCGCTCAATTTCCTTGATCGAACTCGGATCGAAGGGCCGGATGGCAAGCAAGCGTGGCTCTGGTACGGAGATTGTGGCTAACTGATTCAACGGCGTTGGTTGGTCATAGTATATGACAGAAAGTTTTTCCACCAATAAAGGCGAGGCCCGGCCGGTACGCATTGTAGCAAGATCATCCTGCAAGACACGAACCGCAGCCTGCATACGTGATTCTGAATCTTGGAGTGCTTCTTTGATCATAAGGAACGCGCCTCCGTTCCATCTCTGGTCATGCTAAATCGTCTGGGGTGTGAAGTTTAGCATACACCACAACCGCCGCGTGCGGCAAACTCAAAAGCGACTACATATGAATTTCAGTTTAGCAGTAGCTTTCGTCCCGATAGGAACAACCCTACGGATTCATTGATGAATGCGGATATCTAGTCGTAACTTCTCCGAAATTCGTAAAACAAACTTACCCACGTCCAATTCGGGTATCCGGTTGATAGGTTGTAAATTGTAGCTCAGAGCTTCTATGCCCCTGGGATCACTCTGTGATTAGTGTGCCGATTTTTTCACCGGACACTGCCTTCGTAAGGCTATTATCGGCCCACAAATTGAGCACCAATATCGGCAGGTTATTTTCCATACATAACGAAATCGCGGTACTGTCGATCACGCGCAAACGGCGGTTGAGGGCTTCGATATAACTTAATGAGTCGAACCGGCTCGCGTGCGGATTTTCTAGCGGGTCTGCGTCATAAACGCCATCGACCTTGGTTGCTTTGATCAGAACGGCGGCATCAACTTCCATTGCACGCAGTGCGCCTGCCGTGTCGGTAGTGAAATATGGATTTCCCGTTCCGGCCCCCAAAATGACAACCCGCCCTTTTTCCAGATGCCGAATGGCGCGTCGCCGGATGTACGGTTCGGCGACGGCTTTCATTTCGATGGCAGTCTGTACACGGCTGTCCACATGTAACTGCTCCAGCGCATCTTGCAATGCAATCGCGTTCATGACGGTGGCGAGCATACCAATCTGATCGGCAGTTGCGCGTTCCATGCCATGTGCAATTCCGTCGAGGCCGCGCCAAAAGTTACCCCCACCCATGACAATGGCGACCTGAACATCCAGGTCCAGAACCGATTTGATCTTCTCGCCAAGTAGGCTCACTTGGTCGGGATCGATTCCGAAGCCTTGCTTACCTGCAAGAGCCTCGCCACCAATCTTGAGTAAGATGCGGCTATATTTGGGGCTCGGGTCCATATCTATAAAAAGAACAGGCCAATACCGTTGGTGTTGGCCCGTTTCTGGTCATTTTTCAGCTACCTAGTACGTAGCGAGTAAAGCGTCTAACGACGATGTTCTCGCCGATCTTAGCGATCGTGTCATTTATTAGGTCGCTGATCTTTAAATCATCGTCCTTGATAAACGCCTGCTCGTAAAGGCAAACTTCCTGATAGTATTTGTTGACACGCCCCACAGCGATCTTTTCAGCAATATCATCCGGCTTGCCTTCTTCCTTGGCCTGCTGTGCATAGATCGCCTTTTCCTCATCGAGCAAGTCTTCCGGCACATCTTCTTGCTTGAGGTACAGAGGATTTGCCATGGCAATATGCAAGAGCAGATCATGGACAAAGTCTTTAAATTCCTGAGAACGTGCGACGAAATCCGTCTCGCAATTTACTTCGACGATCACTCCGACTCGGTTGCCGTGATGGATGTATGCATCAACTGCACCCTCGTTTGCAGAGCGATCAGCCTTTTTGGAGGCTTTGGAGAGCCCTTTCTCGCGCAGCCATTGGACGGCTTTATCAAAATCACCATTATGTGCCTCAAGGGCCTTCTTGCAATCGAGCATAGGCGCGCTTGTTGCAGCACGCAATTCCTTAACTTGGGCCGCGGTAACTGCCATGATTATGCTTCGGCAGCCCCCTCAGCGGGAAGTTCTTTGGCTGGTTCTTCCGGAGCAGCCTCTGTCTCGGCAGCGTCCGTTTCAGACGCGTCCGTCTCGACAGCGTCCGTTTCGGCATCATCCGTTTCGGCAGCGACTGACTCAGCAGCGTCCGTTTCGGCAGCGACTGACTCGGCAGCGTCCGTTTCGGAGCTGTCTTCACCTATCTCAGAAGCAACATCTTCCGCTGCCGGCTTGGCGTCTTCTTCTGTTTCAGTTTTTTCAACGGGTTGATCACCAAAATCGAGTTCGCCGCTGCTCAATTTCGCTAGAGTTGCAGCGCCCAGCAATTCCTCATCCGCCTCACCTGCGAATTCAGGTACATCCACTGCAGCGTCCAGCATTGCCGCTTCAGGCTCCTCGTCCTTGCGCTGTGCCGTGCCTTCGAGCACAGCAGTCGCCATATTATTGACGATCAGCTTGATGGCTCGGATTGCGTCATCGTTGGAAGGAATGACGTAATCGATAATGGTTGGATCGCAATTGGTATCGACCATCGCGATGATCGGGATATTGAGAATATTGGCCTCGCGCACTGCTGTCTCTTCGCGACGCACGTCTACCATAAACACGAGCGACGGTAGATCGCCCATCGATCGGATGCCGCCGAAGCGGTCTTCCAGTTTGTCGATGGTGCGTTGCAACATCAGGCGTTCTTTCTTTGTCAGGCCTTCCCATTCCCCGTTATCGCGCTCGCGTTCCAGGCGCTCCAGTTCTGTGATGCGTTCTTTCATGGTGCGCCAGTTGGTTAGCAGCCCACCCAGCCAACGATTGGTCACAGACGGCATTCCACAGCGCTCTGCTTCAACTAGAATCGTTTCCTGCGCCTGGCGCTTGGTGCCAACAAACAGCACCGTACCGCCATCGGCGACAGTTTCACGGATCAAGTTGTAACAGAAATCAATCTGCTGGAGCGTCTGCTGAAGATCGATAATGTGAATATTGTTCCGTTCCGTAAAAATGAACGGCCTCATCCGCGGATTCCATTTGCGGGTGCGATGCCCGAAATGAACACCAGTCTCCAACAGGGCTTTCATTGATATATCAGACACAAGGGATTTCCTCCGTTTTGTCGTCCACCCTCGTCATCCCGACATGGAGCCAGCAATGTGGCACGGCCATGCCGGTCGGAAAGGTGTGTAAGATAGTGGCCACTTTCGCCGGGCCCAAGCGTAATTTAAGCGCGGCTCGCTCCTGCTCAAGCCCCGCTCGCCCTGTCCAGAGTCGACTGCAACTGGAAGACTAGGCGGCGGGATTCTACCACACGAACAGACCGATTACTTCTGAAAACCACCATTGGGTTCCCTTGTTCGGGAGCGATATAATGCGCTCGGCTCGATTCCAAATGAAACAGCTCAAACAATTCAACCCCATTCTGTTCGCAATCGGCGGCGTTTCATGCTTAGTAGCCGTGTGTTCTGTTTTCTTCTTCGGCAGTCTAATATTCGTAGGGCGCAACCTGCTGCAGGAGCGAACAGCGCCCAGCGAAACACTGCCTCTCCCAGATCAACTCGATGAAATAGAATCCCAGGTGCGGGCTTTGCGGGGCTGGCAATTGGATAGTGAAATTGATCGGACTCTTCTTGCCGCTGAAGAATTGCGCGCCCATCTGCTCACCGAACTCGAAGAAACCTACTCGCCGGAGGAAGCGCGCGACGATGCGAGGAGCCTGGCCGCACTGGGATTGCTAGATGCCGACTTCGACCTGTACAGTTTTTACCTGGACCTGTATTCCGAGACTGTGTTGGGGCTTTATGATCCGGGAGACAATGCCATTTTTGTGCTTAACAATTCAGAAGATTTTGACGTTGTCACCCGCAGTACTTATGCACACGAATACCAACACGCTCTGCAAGACCAGCGATACGATGTAGAGGCACTCGGATTTAGCGAGGGGGGATGGGAAATGGAACCTGAGCGCGCGGCCGCAATCCAGGCCCTGATCGAAGGTGAAGCAACCTTTCTCGAAGTACAGTGGATTCAAGCCAATCTCAACAGAAGTGAAATTGGCCTGCTTGTGGCAGAATCCGCCGCCGGACCGGGCGACCTCATATCCAACGCCCCGCTGTGGCTAAAGGACGACTTCTACTTTCCTTACGAAAAGGGCTATGCCTTTGTCGAGAGACTGTACGCCGATGGAGGTTGGGAGGCGCTCAATGAAGTCTACGCGCAGCCACCTATCAGCACTGAGATGATCCTGCACCCGGAAAAATACATCGCTGGCGATCTGCCATTGGAAATTCCAGAATTCGAACTCTCCGATGCACTCCCTGGAGGCTGGGAAGAAATCGACCGCACTCAACTCGGAGAGTGGTGGACATTGCTCGTACTGCGTGAGAATATCGCGGAAGACGAGGCCAGCGAAGCTGCTGCCGGCTGGGGCGGGAATAGTTATGTGACGTACTTCAATGAATCTGATTTAGCAACCGTGATGGTCAGCCATTGGGCGTGGGATTCAGCGCAGGAAGCTGATGAGTTCCTTGCTGCCTTTCGTGCTTACGGGGATAACCGATTTGGAACGCCACATATTACCAAAGGGAATCGCATTTGTTGGAATGCAGAGACGATCAATTGTCTGTTATTCACACTAGACGAAAGTCTGTGGGTATTAGCCCCCAACCATAACATACGGCTAATGTGAATTCAAAGGGTTGACACAAAAGGGAAGTCCTCCAAGAATGAAGAGACATCACTCACCATTCGGAGGGCTTCCCGATGACAAGTATACCTTTTGTCGATCTGGCGACAGTCGTGTATGTACTTGTAGACGACTGGTATCAAAAACATGGCGTGCGATTATTGAAAGGTAAACCGGGCGCGAAGCCCGTATTCAGTGATAGCGAAGTAATCACCTTGTTGCTATTGATGGATTTCCTACCATTTCCGGGTGAGACGCAGTTTCTCGGGTTCATCCGTGCCAACTATCTAGATTTGTTTCCCAAATTGCTCGACCAGAGCCAATTCAACCGGCGGGCGCGAGCCTTGCGGCTGTTGGTTGAAGAACTGCGGCGGCACTGGGTTGAACTGCTGGGCGCAACGCTGGCTACTCAATTCCTGGTTGACACCAAGCCTATTCCAGTCACCGAGCCCAGGCTCGACTGGGTGAGCTACAAGCGTAACAAGAAACACAGCAATTTCGCGGGTTCGGCCGCCTATGGCGTGTGTGCCAGTCGCAATCTGAAGTACTTTGGCTACAAAGTGCAGTACACACTTTACTGTGCAAACTGGTTTTGTTGTCCACCTTGGAGGGCATCCCGGTCGCCTATGAGTTAGTGCCGGCCAACAGTGATGAGCGTCTGGCCGCCGAAATGGTCTTGCCTACCATCTGGAACAGCGACGTCTTCGGCGACAAGGGCTTCCTGGGTGAAGATTGGCAACAAGAACAGTTCGACCTCCAAGGCAATCGCATCTGGACCCCGAAACGGGCTAACCAACTCATCCAGAACTCGGCCGACTTTGACCGCTGGCTCAACAGCCTGCGCGAGCGCATCGAAGGCGCATTTAACGAAGTGCAGAATACCGGCCGCAACATCGAACGCCTATTGCGGAAAACTATCATCGGTTTGACCACACACATCATCGCCAAGCTGACCAGCCACACACTCAAACTCGTTTTGCGCCGCTTCTTTGGCATTAATGTCCAAACCTTTACCGTTCAAGCAGTTTGATTTCACATTAGCCGTAACATGCTAGAAAGTGTGCTCGCGCATCTGGACTTCTAACGATCAGGCTGATTCAGGCTCAGCCTCGTCCGGCAATGCTGTATACCATTCGGAGATCGCGAGTAGTGCTGGAACCAACAAGACAACCGCCAGTATGCTTGCGCCGATCAGCGCTAGATATCCACCGCCAAAGGCCATGTTAAAAGGCAAGTTATTGATCATGAGCAGCGTGCTTGCAAGATATGCGTGCCCCGCGAAAACCCCGAGGACGCCCCAAATCGAAACATAGCTCCAACGCGCTCGATTCGGAAAAGCCTTGCGCATTGCCACAGCAATTGCCGTTCCAACAAGGGCCGCCACACCCAGTAATAATGTCGGCTCTTGTGCCGCGCTGCCAGGCGGGGCGGATACAGGTATCTCTTTAATCGAATAGTAAAGACCTGTGGTAGCCAGAGCGAAAACAATCGCGACCGCCGCGACAACAACATGGTGCCGCCGTGTATCTGTCCAGACCTGTGCAAGCCCCGCTACCAGACCGGCCAATCCAAAGGGAAAATCAAAATGCGGCAGCACCCAGCCATCAAATAGATTCGCAAGCAGGCTACCTCCTGCCCCCGCAATGAATCCGGCCGTCGGGCCGAGTACAATACCCACCAAGACCGGTACGACGAGCGCGGGTTGCAATGTAACCTGTTCAAATGCCGGCAATATGAAAGTGTTCCCGTTAAAAAACCAGCTCACGACGCTGGCAAGCACCGCACCAATCACAGCATAAACAGTCTGCCGGGTATTCAGAGTCCATGCCGGAGAATTGCTTGAAACATAAAACAGGATGAAGGCCAGCGCAGCCGCAATCGCAGCCGCAGAAAAACGTATTGGAGTTGCCTCATCAAGCAGAGAGACATTTCCAGCACCCGCAACGAAGGGATGCACAAGAATCTCGATCCCAAATAAAACAAGCAGTGTTGTAATCAAAGATTTGGCATTTAGGGACATAGGTCGCCTTTCCGCGTAATATCCTTCATTTCATTTTAGCCTACCGCAAGTCGCTGCCGGCGGGCTTCCATCAATAAAATTCCAGCGGCGACTGCGACATTGAGCGATTCAGTTGCACGCGCCATCGGGATATGAACACTCCCAGTTACAAGCTCACGTGCCTGCTCGCTTTCCCCAGCCGCTTCACTGGAAACGATGAGTGCGCTGGGAACTGTCCAGTCCACATCGAAATAAGCACTGCCAGATGCAGATGACGCTAACCAATTGACGAATCCCTTGGTCTGGGCGCGCAATGCCTCCCAATCGATTGAGTAGATAGGCAAACGCAGATGCGCGCCGGCTCCACCGCGCACCACCTTCGGATTGTAGACGTCAACTGTCCCCGGCGGGGCATACACCAACTCAACGCCGGCTGCCTCCGCCGTGCGCAATATCGCACCGTAATTTCCCGGATCCCGTACACCGTCACAGATCAAGATTAGCGACGGGGTTTTCGGCAGACTCAAATTTGGAAAAGGCAACACGGCCAGCAAACCTGCCGGAGCTTCAGTCGCACTGCAGGCGGAAATCACTTCGTCCGTCACTGCGTCTACATTTCCACTCAAACTTGCCAGTCGATTAACAAGTCCACGATCCCGCTCTGAGAGATTATCGTGATGCAGCACGAGCAGTGGCCGAGCGGCAACACGAACAATCTCCTCTAAAAGCCGACGCCCTTCCATCACAAACAGACCTTCGCGCTCGCGCGCACGACGCGTGCTTTGCAGGGCTTGAATTAATTTGACTTTAGGATTCTTTAGGCTGGTGATCAAGGGCGGATTGGAAGCAGCTTCGCGACGTTTGCGATTTTAAATCAGGTTGGTTTACATGGTTGGAAATAAAAAACCGCCGCGATGAGCACGACGGTTTTCTCGTTTCTGATTTACTTCCGGTTCAAGCAGCGTTTGCTGTTTCAACGACCCGGGCAAACGCATTCGGATCGCGAACAGCCAGATCGGCCAGCATTTTGCGGTTCAAACCCACATTGGCTCGTTTAAGAGCTGCGATGAGACGGCTATAGGTGGTTCCGTTTTGGCGGGCAGCGGCATTAATGCGAATGATCCACAGACGGCGCAGATCGCGCTTGCGCGCCCGTCGGTCACGATACGCATACCAGCTGCTTTTGAGCATGGCCTCGTTGGCGCGCCGCCATAAGCGGTGTCGCGAACCAAATTGGCCTTCCATGCGTTTGATTAATTTTCGATGCCGGCGACGGCGGTACGGTCCAGTTTTTACTCTCGCCATGTTTCTTGTCCTCTACCTTACGAAGGCGGATTGGCCTTGTAACGCCGCAAATAGGGCGCCAGGCGACGGATGCGCTTCTGGATTTTGGTGCCCTTCACGGGGATGGTTTCTTTGAAGAGAGCTTTGGTGCGCTTGGATGTATTGCGGCGCAAATGGCCCTTCCCAATCTTGGTGCGCATCAGCTTACCCGAACCAGTCACTTTGAATCGTTTCGCAGTCGCTTTGTGGGTCTTGAGTTTATATTTACCTTTCCTCGGTTTGCGTGGCATTTCCAACTCCCTCGCGCTCAATCAACGCAATTAAATTCTTTACAAACGGAACCGGGGCAAACCTGCAACCCCGGTATGATTTTTCTGTTCAGTTTTGGGAAGATCAGCGAAAAGTTCGATGTTTAGAACATTCGCCTTACTTCGTTCCCGGCGCCAAGATCATCAACATTGTGCGCCCTTCCATGCTGGGTGGGACCTCGACATGTGCAATGTCGGCGACCTCGCTCGCAATTTCTACCATGTCCTGCCGTGCGATTTCCGGATATGTGATCTCGCGACCTCGGAAACGGATGCGGACTTTCACTTTCATCCCATCGCTTAGCCAGCGACGTGCATTGCGCACTTTAAAGGAACGATGGTGTTCCGTTGTCTTCGGTCGAAGCTGTATTTCTTTTACTTCAACCTGCTTTTGCGCCTTGCGTGCTTGTTTATCCTTCTTTGATTTCTCGTAGAGGAACTTGCCATAGTCGAGCACGCGACAAACGGGCGGATTCGCATTGGGTGACACTTCTACAAGATCAAGGTCAGCCTGATTGGCGATTTCCATCGCCTCTTGAATTGACACAACACCATGATTTGTGCCATTTGGCCCAATCAAACGTACTTCTGGGCCTCGAACTCGGCCATTAATACGGTATTCAATTGTGTTCTGGATCGGAACCGCGCGTCTGCCTCTAGATCTAATGAGTTGGCTTCCCTCTCTCTACAATAGAATTGTGCGCCAGTAAGACGCACTGACATTTATCGGCGGGAGTCTACCATAGCCGCAGTGGGGCGTCAATTGAGTATGGTTTTCCAACTGCCCGGAGCCAGCTAAGACTTATAGAAACTACCTTCAATATACCTCCAACGCATCACAGGCCTCTTCAAGACTCGCCTCCAGACGGTGCAACATGAGCGAATACTGGTCGCGGCGCGGCGGATAACGCTCCAGAAGTGCAGGTGCAATCTTCAAAGCATCTGAACATGGTTTGTCACGTCGATGCAGGGAGGCGAGGCGACGACGAAGATAACGAAGATAATCAATACAATAATCCAGTTGCGTCTGATCGAGTGGGCGATCGCGCCCGGGGACAATAATCCAACCTTTGTAGATGGCCCGGCGTAGCTCAGCCAGGTTCTCCAACCACAAATCGATCTGTGCATCGTTCAGGAAAGGATGCGTCTTCCGAAAGACAGTGTCACCGGTGAAAATAACCCGTGCCTCGGGAAAGCGCACCCAGGAAGTCCCTGAGGTCGCACCGGGCTTGTGTAGCAATTCAATCGTGCGACTGCCCACAACCAGTTGAAATTCGTCGCTATAACTCACCTGCGGCAAGATCGTCCGCACGCCGATCAGGTCAGTCGCCAATTCGTGATCGCCCCCAGACTCGATAGACTGCGATTTGAAAACTTCCGAGTAGCCCGCCATAAGTTCATACGTCTGTTCGTGTGCAATGACAGGCGCATCAAACCACTGATTACCCACGACACGGTCGCGATTATGGTCTGTATTGACGATGAAGAAGATGTCGCCTGCTTCGAGTTGCGCCAAACGCAGGCGCCATTTGCGGGCATCGGCCGGGAGCGTTGGTGTATCGATACAGATAAGCCCCTTGGAGGTGACAACCGCACCGACGGTGACTCCGTGAAAACCTGATTCGACGTAGATATTTCTTCTAAGACGTAGCATAGTTTGAATTCATTTTATGGTGTGAGTTCGTATTTCGAGATTTGTGATCATTATTTAACAAGGTCATTCTCAACAAGGATGAGCGCCTGTTCGACTGTATTCGAATCTGCCTCTACAGCCCCACCTTGCGCGAGATTGGGTTGACCGCCCCCCTGCGAACTACCAAGGTGGCCAAGCGCAGTTGGGAGTATTGCTGCCATATCTACTTCGATGTCTGTAGCACGTGCCAGCACGACCATCGCCTTTTCTCCGGATGAGCCGAGTAAGCTCACCGTCCCAGGACTTTTCGCTAGACGTAAAGCCAACTCGCGCAACTCGCCGGTATCCCTATCGGGCCACACGCGCCGAACAATCCGCAGCCCGTCCATTGAGTCCGCATCTGACAACAAGTGATCCACTTCGTTCGCAAGCAAAGCTTTGCGGGCCTGCTTCAATTCTCGCCGAGTCAATTTTGCGTCTGCTTGCAGGCGTCCTACAGCTTCGTTCAGTTCCCAAAAGCCACAGGTAAGATCATTGGAGAGGCGGTTGATAATCGTATTCTTTTGACTGTAGTCTTGCAGCGCACGCCAGCCGCAACGGAATTCCACACGCTGCCCCCCACCATGGCGTTCAACTTTGATAATTTTGATCATTCCCAGTTCGCCGGTAGCGGCAACATGGGTACCGCCACAGGCGGTGAGATCGAAATCGCCGATTGCAACAACGCGCAACTTCCCATCAAGCTCAGGCGTCTTGCGTAATAGTAATTGCTCTAATTCTGCCGGCTCTGGAAACCACGCTCGTACAGAATGGTTACCTATAACCACCTCGTTCGCTAATTGCTCCGCGTTTGCGATGACCTCCTCTGCCAGATCGATTTGATTCAGATCGAAGGTAACACGATCCGGGCTGAGATGAAAACCAACAGTAGTGGCCTCCGCGACCTGTAAAAAAGCCTGCGAGAGAATATGCTGGCCGGTATGTTGCTGCATGTGATCGAAACGACGTGTCCAATCGAGATTGGCTTCCACGCTGCTATCTAGCGCAGAGATAGTATCTGCAAGCAGATGCAAGACGGCCCCATCATCAGGCCGGATAAAAACATCCAGAACTTCCACGCCATCAATATCGCCAACATCGTGGGGTTGTCCGCCAGAAGTGGGATAAAAATATGTTTTATCGAGTATCAGGGCCGCATTACCATTTTGCGTTACCTGCTCTCGGACACGGCTCACAAATCGGCGTTTGTATGAATCGTTGTAGTATAGGCGTTCAGTCATCTGAATTAACCGGGAGGGCAAAACTGAACACCGCTCCCTGGCCGGACTCACCCGAAGCCCAGATGCGTCCGCCGTGGGCTTCCACCGCCATCTTGCAAAAGGCCAGTCCCAGGCCCAAGCCCTTGGGGGGCCCCTCGCGTTGAACACGGGCAAATTTTTCAAAGACACGTGCCTGCTCTTCCTCTGGAATACCGGGGCCGGTGTCCGCGATGCTCACAACGATCTCATTCACACCAATGGTGGCCGAGACGTGCATTTGCCCACCGTTGGGTGTGTATTTTATTGAATTCTCCATCAGGTTGATTACTACCCGCCGCATCATGTCAACATCCATCTGTATGATCGGAACCTGCGATGGGAGATCGAAACGCAGTAGGATATCTTTGCCCTCAGCCATTGGATGCACTTGTTCGGCACCGTCGGCAATAATGGCAGTGACAGAAACCTCGGTCTTTTGTAGTACAGAATGACCGGCTTCCAAGCGGCGCAAGTCCAACAAAGAATCAACCAGCCGGGAGAGGCGTGCCGACGAGCGTACAGCAATACGCAGGACAGCCCGCAGCGACTCATCGTCGGGCGGGATTGATATATCCATTACATCCAGGCTTGAAATGATGTTTCCAAGTGGCGAACGCAAATCGTGGAAGATCATCGAGATCAAGTCAGTACGCATCTCCTCAATTGCAGCCCGGTCCGACAGATCGCGTTCAATCCATTGGATCAATTCCGAATCCCCGGAGAGAATACGCTTAGCATGAATCTCGACGGGGATTTCGCCCCCTCTGGAAGTCAACGCCCGTGCCTCAAAGGCAACCTCCCTACCAGAGGTAATATCGTGCAGCCATGTGTGTAACTCGCCTTCCTCTTGATGGTGCAGCTCATTCATTGTATGTTTTGTCATGAAAGCGCGCGGATAGCCGAACGTTTCAACGGCTTTCCGATTGGCATCTGTGATTCGGCCTTGTAGATCGGAGAGCAGGATCGGGTCGATGCTATCTTCGAACAGCCCGGCATAGTGTTGTTCTGCAGCTTGTGTCGTTTTAAATTCTTGTGCATGGGCGAGCGCGGTTCCGGCCAAGTCGGCAATGCTACCCAACAACTGCAGGTCTGCAAGCTCGAAGGGCGCAAAGACTGGATTGAGAGCTTCGATCACACCGAGGGTCTGACCACCTACTTGAATGGGTGTGCAGAGCGCTGCTTTCGTTTTGAAACCAGTGACGTAATCAAACTCTGGATTAAAGCGCGAATCAGAAGCAACATCCGGCACGATAATACCGCGCCCGTTTTTAACCACCCAACCGGCAATCCCTTCGTGCCCGGAAATTTTTTTGCCAATGATTTCGTTCGATCCAGCACCGTGCGCCTTTCGAAACACGAGATCATTTGAAACGGGATCAACGAGTGCGATAGACGTTGCCTCAACGTGTAGTACTTTGTAGAC
The DNA here is from genome assembly GCA_965248775.1 of Anaerolineales bacterium. Lineage (GTDB taxonomy): Bacteria > Chloroflexota > Anaerolineae > Anaerolineales > JBHHUI01 > JBHHUI01. Next base: position 5,270,056 of record OZ252150.1, on the reverse strand, counting down.
CTGGATTGCCAGGGAATGGAGAACATCCTCCGGATTGAGCGTGGCACTCAACATGCGTGCAGTCTCCGCAATTGCAGCCATTGCCCGGGCCTGCTGGCGACTGTCCTCGAAAAGATTGGCGTTCACAACCGCGATCGCCGCCTGATCGGATATCGATTCGAGCAGCTCCACGTCGCTCTCATTGAAATATCCCGGCGTGTCATGACTGACTGTCATTGTGCCAAGCAAGCGTCCAGCCACAAGTAAGGGCGTTGATACGACGGCGCGTGGTCCGATGTTGGCGGACGTTTCCGTTTCGAGCCAACGTGGGTCCTCTGCAGTATTCGGAACGCTGGCACTCTGCCGGTTGCGTATTACCCATCCGGCCAAGCCTTCCCGAGCCAACGGGGTCATTCGGGCCTCCACGTTCGCCACTATTTCGCCCTGGATGAGCATCACAGCATCAACAACGCGTTTCTCCGCATCCACGAGCACAATACTGCCGGTATTCACACTAAGGGCTTTGGCCGCCACGCGCAATATACGCTGTAGCAGTTCATGTAGCTCTAACTCACTGACAATATCGCGGCTAATGTTGGAGAGAAGCTCGAGGCGGTTCAGTTCGGAGGTGACACCAGTGGTGGACATAGGTAGAGAGGCTAGTCGCTGCGGTTGAGTTTCTAGAGCGCAGCGATTTTTCATGTTAAGTGGATTATAGCATTGGGGATTGCACGTCGCGAACGTGCGGCTGGCGACTGTTCCGAAAAAACCTATAATCAGCTTGGAATGGAAGAACTCGGAGTTGCTCCTCTGCCGAAAAAGACAACCAGCGGGCTCTCACTGCATCTCGCTGAGCTGCTGATTGAAGTCAGTCGCCAATTTGCCTCCACGTTGGAGTTGGACGATGTGCTCGGCACTGTGCTTAGCCTGACTGTGCAGTCAGTTAGCGCGCGACAGGGGAGTATCTTTCTGCTCGATTCTCAGGGCCACGTTGTACGCAGCATTCTGGCACGTGGCAATCTGCCACCAGAGATCAAAGAACATACTGTTTCGAAGCTGATGGATAAAGGCTTCGCTGGCTGGGCTTACCGTAACCGTCAGGCTGATCTCATTCCCGACACTGAGACTGATGACCGCTGGCATATCTTGCCGGACGACACAAACGTTACTCGATCCGCAATGGTATCCCCGCTGATCCGGCGCGGGCGGGTCATCGGCCTGATAACTCTGATGCACCCGGAACCAAAAGCATTCCAGGAACGCCATCTTGTCTTTTTGCAGTCTATCGCATCACAAGCAGCCTCAGCGGTTGAAAACGCGGCCCTGTATACTCGTGTCAACAACGAACGCTCGACGCTGCGTGCCCTGATCGCGAGTGTCCATGACGTTATTCTCGTAACCGATAAACGCAACAAACTAATTCTCGCAAATCCGGCTGCGCGTACTGCTCTGGCTCTGCCAGAGGACGCATTGGGCAAACCATTTGCGGAGGCAGTCCCCGACTACGATCTCGTCGAATTTTACAACTCAGCACCTGACGCAACCCAAACGATGAAAGACATCGAATTCTCAGATGGGCGCGTCTTCAATTGTTCATTGGTGCAAGTCCCTAATGTTGGCCGTTTGCTCAGCATGCATGATGTGACAACCTTCAAACAACTTGATGATCTCAAGAGTGAATTTGTCTCACATGTGGCGCATGATCTAAAATCGCCGCTCTCTGTCATGTACGGCTATGTAAAATTCCTGGCTGAAATACCAGACATGGGCGGGGACGAGAAAATCTTCGTCGAGAAGATCATCGACTCCATCCATCGAATGCGTGCATTGATCGACAACATACTTGATCTGGGTCGCATTGATATGGGCATCGAGTCGGAGCTTGAGATCGTAGGTATCGGCGGCGTTCTCAAAGAAGCTGTAAAAGGGATGGAAGGTCTGGCGGCCGAGAAGGGTGTCAAACTCACCACCGAAACGGCCGAAGGCTTGCCTTATGTGAATGGTGCACCTGCTCGCCTGGGTCAAGCCGTTTCAAACCTGATCGGAAATGCCCTCAAGTTCACACCGGAGGGCGGCTCCGTAATAGCCCGGGCGACTTTGCAGGGTGGGCAAATTGTCGTTGAAGTGCAGGATAATGGCCCGGGCATTCCCCCTGCGCTGCAGGCCAAGCTGTTTCAAAAGTTCTCAAAGCTCGGCCAGAAATCTACCCGTCAGGATGAAGGGCATGGCCTTGGTCTCGCTATTGTGAAATCTGTTGTCGAAGTGCATAACGGCCGAGTCTGGGTTGAATCACAAGTTGGCGAAGGCAGCATTTTTGCCTTCTCGCTTCCCACATACGATGTTCCACCCCTCGAATAGGCTTACAATTTCAAAATCCTGAACCAGGCAAACGACACCGCATCACTATTGCGGTTGCGTATGCAGCCTGTTACCATGCATACTCACTTTCAGAGTATTTATTATCCTTCCAAGGGGAGCCAGCATGTACCAATATCCACTCAGTCTGTCATTTAAAATCATTGCAATCTCGCCACAAGTCAAAGTCATGGATGCCTCCGGCAAGATCATACTCTATGTCCGGCAGAAAGCACTGGCCCTCAAAGAATCCGTGCGGGTATTCTCTGATGAGAAACAGCAGAATCAGCTTTACGAAATAAAAGCTGACCGTGTTATCGATTTCTCAGCAAATTATGGCATTACGAAGATGGACGGTCAGTCAATCGGCAAACTGAGCCGTAAAGGTGCTCGCTCGATCTGGAAAGCGACCTATCCAGTTTCCGATTCAAACGGAATCGATGTGGGGTTGATCCATGAAGAAAACCCCTGGCTGAAAGTCCTGGATAGTGTTGTGGGGGAAATTCCGTTTGCCGGTATGTTCATCAACCCGGCTTACCTGATCGATATGCGCAACCAAACAATGCTCTACTTGAAGAAGGAACCGGCTGTCTTCGAGAGTAAATTTCGGGTGGAGAAGCGCGGCGAGTTTTCGGATGCGGAAGAAGCGCTGCTCCTTACAAGTATGTTAATGATGTTGCTTTTGGAGCGCTCACGCGGTTAAGACATTCGGTCAGAAGCAGAAGAAGCAACAGCAGCGAGTTTTCAACTCGCTGCTGTTTATTTACCCAAAGTTGTGCCGAACTGGGTTTTCCGTTATGGAGACCTCTGATGTCTTAGCGCAGCACTCCGCACTCAGTGCGCGAGCGCAAACCTCAGAGGTTTTGTCCCGGTCCCGATAGATTTTTAGAGAACATCTGCGTGCTCACATCCTGCCCCGCCGGAACGTTGTGAGTTGCGTTTTGAATAAACAGTACACAACCTGGGTCATCTAATCATTCCGACTCGACTCGCGCCAGGAAATCAGGATCGTTAACCTGCAACCTCTCCCGTGCAGATTGCGTCAAATGCTGGATTAACTGATCCCGAGCTGCGCCTGGCCCGTCAAAGCGCCCGGAATGCACCTGCTCTACCAGACGGCGAGTTTCAAATTCGATCGCCATACTCAAATCCGGAGCACTCGGTTGTGGAGGAAGCGTCCCAGAGTGGAATCCATGCAAACGTGCCCATCGCTCGTTTTGAATACGAGAGGTTAGCTTTATCTCGCGTTCGACAATTAGCAATACCTTTGCAGCGGTCAAACCGATTAACTTTGATACTTCGCCGTGGTCAATGAGATCGGCTACCATCGCCTCCCGTACCGCAGCAATTAAAACTCCGATCTCAGGTGTGTCTAGCATTGCTTGAACACCTCAACATCACTAAGTCGAACCTTCTTCCAGGAGTTGCATGAACGCGAATTCGTGCCTGCTTGCTTGTCTGCCGAGAAGAGAATTTGCCAGCCGTTGGGATGGATTAGACACTGGCCTGCTCGCGGCAAGTAGGTTTTTTAGTCCGCGCCGAACGTGGGCATATATTTCCCAATATCGCAGTGCCTGTGGATCAATCGCTCCTCCACCGGCCTCTGAGTACATCTGCAGCAACATATCCCGGGATACACTTTCATTTTCGGATTGCTGCTCACCGAACCGCCCGACATAACTCAGCAGGATTCCGATATCCATCACGGGGTCGCCCGGACCGGCACAATCCCAGTCCGTCAGGAAGTATGTCTCGTTATGATCAACGCAGATATTCCCCGGATGAAAATCTCCGTGCGTAAGCACCGTGCCACTCGAAGCAGGTACCTTCTGTTTCAGCCTGCGTAAAGCCCATTCATAGGCGGGATTGAAAGAGTGGCTCGCGTTAAACATTTTTTGCAATAATGCAATCTCCGGTGGAGTCTCGTATTCGGGATCAATTACCTCTTCAATTGAGCCTTGCAAGGAATTGATGTCGACTTGGGTATGCAATTGGGCAAGCAGTTGAGCCAAATCGGTAGGTGACTCTTCAAATGAGCCAATTGCATCCGTCCAGGACTCGGCGCTTTCATATACAGCGAACACTTGTCCACTCAGGCTGATATCCGTGCAAAGCCAGAGCGGCACAGATGTCTTTAAGATCGTGTCCTGCAGCGCCTTCAATAGGTTGAATTCAGCATCAACATCTAACCTGGAAACCGACCCATGTCCAGCAATGCCCACTCGCAGCATAAAAGCTGATTGCTCTGTTGTGGTGTCAAGCAACCAGTTATCGTGGGCAGTCCCTTCAAGGCGGGTTGCCTTTGCAATTTGCACCGGATACCCGGACTGCTGGCTTAAATACTGTTCTAGCAGTTTGTCGGAGAGCAACCTGAGATAGCGAAATCGGTGATAATCTACGGGCATGGCTAGAAAATTCAAGAAACCCAATTACGAAGTGATGCTCAAACAGACAATCAGTCTGGAAGAAGCCCTGCCATCCAATCATTTGGCACGATTTGTGGTGGATGTTATCGCCCAGTTGGATTTGGGTATGATCTATGCACAATATGCACCGACGGGTGGTCAACCTATTGCGCCAGAGATCCTGTTGGGATTGCTCTTCTATGGTTATGCCAACGGGGTGTTCAGTTCTCGTAAGATTGAGAAAGCCACCTATGAGAGTATCCCATTCCGCTATATTGCCAGTGGGCTGCATCCTGACCACGACACAATTGCCAACTTTCGCAAAACCTTTCTGGCTGAGATCCAAGAGTTATTTGTGCAGATCTTGCTCCTGGCCCAAGTTGCTGAGGTGCTGAAGTTGGGTAATATCAGTCTGGATGGTAGCAAGGTGCATGCTGATGCATCCAAGAGCAAAGCGGTCAGTTACAAGCGTCTGATAAAACTAGAGACCCAACTGCGCCAGGAAGTGAACAAACTCTTCGAACTCGGTGAGCAAGCTGATCAGGGTGATCTCCAGTTGCCGGAAGGGCTCGTCATTGAAGACGAAATTGCCATTCGCAAGAAACGTTTGGCAAATCTGGCAGAAGCCAAAGCCGTCTTAGAAGCCCGTGCGCAGGAACGATATGCAGCCGAGAGGGCTGAATACGAAGCCAAACAGCGTGAGCGGGAAGAAAAGTCTCGCAAAACTGGGCATAAACCCCGAGGTCGCAAACCGAAACCACCGCAGCCGGGACCACGGGACAAAGATCAGTACAACTTCACTGATCCGGACTCTCGCATCATGAAAAACAGCACCAATAATGGCTTCGACCAGCATTACAACGTTCAAGTTGCTGTGGAGCAGGAGAGCCTCTTGATTGTGGCGCCTTCACTTTCGAACCATCCGAATGACAAAAAAGAAGCTGAGCCAACCCTGGATGCCATCTCTCCAAAAGTAGGCAAACCAAAGGCTGCCGCTTTGGATTATGGATATTTCAGCAAAGCGAACATCGCAGCACTTGAGAAGCTTGGCATTGATCCTTACATTGCTACCGGTCGCGAACCTCACCACAAAAGCTGGCGTACCTTCTTTGAACAAATGCCTGCTCCGCCACCGGAAGATGCCAGTCCGAAAGTCAAGATGGCTTACAAACTACAAACCGAAATCGGCAAAGCCAGCTACCGTTTACGCAAATGCACAGTGGAACCCGTCATTGGTATCATCAAGGAAGTCCTGGGCTTCCGCCAGTTTTCTCTGCGCGGCCTGCTGGCAGCAGCCGGGGAATGGTGTCTGGTCTGCCTAGCGTTCAACCTCAAACGCATGCACACCCTCTACCAAGCAAAGGGTGTGCTTTAGCCGGGGCTGCTTTGGCGCGCCTGCTACTCGCTGAGAGAAGGTGGTTTGCCCTCCATGAAATGCACACTGTTTTACGCTTGTTTTGTCGCAATCAACTGCTCATTTTGCCCTGTAGGGCTATTCATGTTGTAAAAGTACTTGTCTCTCCGACAAACTGCTAGGACAGTAATGGTTTTCGGGTTCAATGTCATCGAGAATCGAATATACAGCCAGATAGATGTTCCTGCCAGCCCGTAGGCAGACTTGCAAAGTCGTTCTGCAATGCTAATCCGGGCAGTGATTTGCGGGGGTTGTATTGATCTAAGCGGAGACTAGACGATAACACGCTCGGGGATCGGGCGGCGTTCTTTGCGTTTTCGTGCAGGCCGCGAAACAAGCGCGTGCCGCTCAATCGCAGCATCCAGAACAGCAACGACGACATCCGCATGCGTCCAGCCTTCTGCTTCTGCGCACAATACGATGTCAGAAGTTGTATTCAGGCCCGGCAAGGCATTGATCTCCAAGATTTGTGGCTGGAGTCCATTGTGCTCATCGAGACGAAAATCGACCCGGCACAGGTCAAAGCAGCGTGTCGCTCGAAAGGTTTCTATCGCCAATCGGCGCACTTCCGCTGCAATTGTGTCGGGGAGCGGTGCAGGACAGTGGCTATGGTAGTCCTCTGCTGCCAGTTCCACTTTGAGCTTGTGGCTATAGAAGTGTTCCGTGCCCGATGGATAACCGCTGAAGTCGAGTTCTGAAATTGGGAAGACGTGCATTCCATTCCAATCCACACCCAGGTTATCGGTACTTAAAAATTCGGCCGCCGGAATTGGTGCAAAGGTAGCATCGCGGGGCAGGTTGCCAACGAGACCACAGGTGACTTCCCGACCTGGAATGTATTCTTCGACAAGAACACGTTGATCATAAGCATTCAATAAATATGCGACGCGTGCGCGTAGTTCGGTGATGTTTTTAACGAGTGATTTTTCCGTGATCCCCATCGCGGTGCCTTCCCGATTGGGCTTCACGAAAAGCGGGAATGTGAGTGTTGGATCGAGCGGATCATCCGGATTAACAAATTCCTGAAAGTGCGGGGTTGGCAAACTATGGGAAGCCAGCACGCGCTTGGTCAGCGCTTTATCGAGTGTAATTGTCATCGCCGTGGCGCGTCCGGCGGAATACGGAATGCCGAGCATCTCCAGCAGGCCGGGCACCTGTGCTTCTCGGGCGTCACCCTGGAAGCCTTCGCAGGTGTTGAAACACAAGTCGATTTTCCTGCGCTTTAACTCATGAACAAGCCGACCATCCCCCTCCAGGGGAATCACTGTGTGCCCGGCGGCTTCGATGGCCACCGCATAGGCGCGCACGTTCTCGATACTATCTAACTCATCAAAGGTGTCCTTTGTTGTTTTCACGCCAGTTAATGGCGCATTTTCTTTAAGATTATATAAAAGCGCGACACGTAAACCAGTAACAGCAGCGGGACGCTCACGTGTAAGCTCTCCAATCCCAGCAGAGGGATCTTCTATCATTGGGAGTCCTTAAGTTGGTGGATATTCGAGATGTGATCCACTTCAGTCCTGAACTGAAATTTCCGAATCGATACTATCAGGGTTTTTCGCTGGCGCTTTCAACTTGCCATTGTCACGCTCAGCTTCTAAAAGATCGGGTGGTTCTCCAATGCCAAGTGGTTGCCATTTGGAAACATCACCATCGCGCAAACGATGCGAGTTATGACCACGAGTGTGCAGGTCTTCAAATCCTTCAGGGGCGATATGTAGCCGTTTGCCTGCAAGCAGGGCAGCAATCCCTTCCTGACCGGGCTCGGAGCGCGGCTCAATGAGCTGTTCGAGTGGCTCGACCACCCGGGGATCATAATCTTCTGGCTCAGCATAGGTAGAGATATAGCCCTCGAAATTTCGCAATACAATTTTGTTGTGCGTCTGTGAGAGCACGTAGTTGGGATTGATCGGCACTTTACCTCCGCCACCCGGAGCGTCAATCGCAAACTGGGGTACGGCATAGCCAGAAGTATGCCCGCGCATCCCTTCGATGATTTCTATGCCTTTGCTAACCGAAGTACGGAAGTGTCCGGCGCCGGGGACCAGATCACACTGGTAGAGATAATAAGGCCTGACTCGCATTCGTACTAAGTCGTGAGCCAACTGCCTTTGGATATGGACCGAATCGTTGATGCCAGCAAGTAATACGGTTTGGTTTCCCAGTGGCACACCCGCACGCGTGAGCTTGTTGCAGGCCTCCGCCAGTTCTACGGTTATCTCGTTAGAATGATTAATATGAATATTCATCCAAACAGGATGGTTATTGGAGAGCATTTCGCAGAACTCGTCATCGACGCGCTGAGGCATAAACACAGGTACGCGCGATCCGATCCGAATGATTTCGATATGTTTAATAGCTCGCAAACGCTCGATGATTTCCTGGAGCAACTTCGGCGGGAATGCGAGTGGATCGCCGCCCGAGATTAAAACATCGCGCACTTGTGGAGTGCGTTCCAGATAATCGATCTGCGCATCATATTCCGCGCGATTGAACATTTCTCTGTCATCACCCACAATCCGGCTACGTGTGCAATATCGGCAATACGAAGCACATGTCGTTGTAATCATCATCAAGACGCGATCCGGGTAGCGATGAACCAGTCCAGGCACAGGCGAATGTTTATCCTCCGCCAATGAATCGGCCATCATCGACTCGAACGGCACAAGTTCGTTTTCTGTGGGTATGACCTGGGGGCGGATCGGATCGTATGGGTTATTTGGATCAATCAGCGAAATAAAATATGGGGTGACCTCGACACGAAGAAGGCCGTCTTTTGAAAGCGCAGCTTGTTCAGAAGATGTTAGCTCGAGAACTGAAGATAGCTCCTCTGCTGTATTGAGGCGATTGCTTAACTGCCAGCGCCAGCTATTCCATTTTTCATCTGGAACATCTGTATAAATCGGTGCGCGCTGTGAAGTAAATTCTCGTTTCGCCATTTACAACGTTTGCTAATTTATTTAACTACTATAGGACTTACGCAGGGAGCATAGAGATAGAAGGTAGCCGAAGCTGAGTTCGCATGTAGTTGCTCAACAAACCTTGCTTAATTTGATACACATTCGTATGTGCATCCTGCGCAATCTGATTCAGGCGTACCCAGACAAGCATGGCACAAGCAATATGATTGCGCTGTGCTCGTTGCGAACGACATTGAGATGCTTCCAGCCCGGTTAGCTGTTTGGCCTCTCGGTGAAACTGCTCAATCTTCCAGCGGATGGCACTTTCTATGCCTGTAGCATCTGAGGAATCTTGAGAGTGGTCATTGGTAACCACATGCTCTGTGCGGTGAGTAGACACCGCAATCCGGAACAGTTTCACTTGATGACCTTTTGGAAACTTTTTGAGATGAACCATTTTTCCCGCTTCAATCTCCTCAGCGCTCCAAGAGAGCGCATCAACTCGGCAGTAGTCATCCGCAGGACTTTCTGTCACTTGCCGGTTCGATTTCAACGGACAGTAGTAGATTTTGCCGGCTTTTTCGACTGCTTTCATCACTTTCATCGTCGCATACCAGCTATCCATCAACACAGTGCGGAAAGGAAGCTGTTCCACATGCAGAATGGTTCGCCACATATCCAACAAGTGGTCGAGTTTGCTACGTCCATCTCGCGCAGGGTCAAAAATGCGGTAATCGATGACCCAGAATTTATCGATGTCGGGATTGACATAGACACAAGTCACGAGCCCGATGCCTTTGATCACCTTTTTGGCGTTGCCACTCCACTGCCTACGCACCAGTTCAATGGCAAAGGAATGGTTTTTATCAAGCACCGTATCATCAAAGAGAATGTAGCCATCTTCAGAGAGAACCAACTCTTTGCGCACCATTTGGCGCAGTTCCCGTGGCGTAAATTTTTTCCCCTCATCAGTCGATTGACACGATCGTGGCTCAAATGTTCACTATGGTCAGCAAAGTAGGTTTGTGTGTAATTGATTTGGCTAACCAAGAGAAATTGGCTGTAATCCCAGTGAGATAATTTGTTCATTCACACATTGTCTCAGTTTCTCCCTGGTTTGCGTAAGTCCTATACTAAATATAAGCGAACACAATCGATAAAGTGAGTGCATCTATTAATATATAACACGCTGTTATTTAGACTATTGCTATAGAGTTGCCATTGTAAAGGTGTTATATAAGTGCGTCAACCAATTTTAAGTATTAATTGCACAACTTCAATTCACACTTATTAGTTTATATAGAGGATATACAACGAGGATAGTTTGTGGCAACTGTGTTTATTGCGCAGCAAAGCCAGCATAGATTAATTCATAAAAGCGAATAAGTTGCAGATTGAAATTATGCCGGCGCATAAACGCAAGCTGCTCGCTATATGCGTATACTTCGCCGGCAGCCTCATCCACAATGCCAATGGTAAACCATTGTTGGCAATGACTTGCTTCGTGATAAATGATAGAGGCAGTAAGTTGTAACGAAGCAACAGGGATTTCTATGGTGCAGGTATTGCCGAGCAAGCGCGCCCAGGCCCGATTTCCAGCTCCGCTCGGTTGAATACTGTACACATGTTGTTGCAATCGTGCGAAGGACTCCGAATCATTAGCGGCAAGCCAATCTAACACTTCGTCGAGAGCAGCAAGGTATTCGGGTGAGCCGTAGATCGCGCCGGCGTAATCATGGTCAACCGTCTCTGCAGATATTGCTACCGGGATAGTGAGTAATTGCCCAATGAAGATCGTATCATTGGACAGATCATTGGCGTCGCGAATAACATCAATTTCAATGTCGTACCGCGTTGCAATTCGATAAAGATTATCGCCCGAACGAACAACATAGCTCGTTGTCCTGTTGGAGGTCACCGCTGCCGGCTCTTGCTCCGTTGCCAAGTTGTCCTGATCCGAAGATGAATCGACCGGAACGACAAGTTGTTGTCCAGCGCCGATATTGTTTGGATCGCTGATGTCGTTGGCCGTCACCAAAGTATCCAATGTGACCCCAAACCTGTCCGCTATCTTTTGTAGATTATCGCCCGGTTGGACAGTATAAGTAATATCGAGAGCAGGGGCAGCGTTCACTGACATACCCGGCAAGAACAATATCAGACTGCTGGCTATGGAAATGGCGATAATTAAATGGAGACGGAGCCGTGCTAAGCCCCAAAAAGGTATGAACAGTAGGAGGTTTAGTTCGTCAGCTTCTTTATGGCGTCAGCGAGCTCCGCAATGCCGATCGGTTTATTCATAAATTCTGTCGCGCCTGCTTCTCGAGCACGTCGCTCGGCACTTGCCTCGCCCATCGCAGTAACGACAACGATTGGTGCAGATTGGGTTTGTGGGTTTGCCCGTACCCGCCGAGCCACCTCAAAGCCATCAATTCCTGGCATCATTAAATCGAGCACAATGGCCTCGGGTTTGAATCCATTCATCATATCCAGCGCTTCCAACCCGGAGAGGGCAGACGCTGTTTCGAATCCAAACAACTCCAATGCTGTGGAGAGCATGCGGCAGGTTTCCGCTTCGTCGTCAATGATCAGAACATGTCGTGCCATAGCTGGAAGCCTCCATCGGCGAGGCTCCCCCTTTCGGATAAATTCTAGCGCCGCCTAAATACTACGGGTGTTTCATCGAATAAACGAATAGTACTCATTATGTCGGAGCCCCGCAACCTTCAATTTCAGGGCGCGTCGGCCGCGATCAAGCCTTCTGCGACGCTCGTGAACTTGCTTGCTTCGCCGGCCAGTTCGGACAAGACCATATCAAATAACGCCCGCACACCCGGCAGGTGAGTATCCTCTACATGCGTGTGGATATTCGATGTAACATCCATCTGGATGGTGATAGCCCTTATATGCCTTTGTGGGACTTGCGACCCGAGAGCTGTTGGGTTGAGCATTGGTGAGGGTGGAGCTAGATCACCCGGCGTTGATTCGAGAACTGCTACGTAGGCGGCCACAAATAAAAGCGTTGCAGTGAAAGAAAGCTGACTTACCCTTCGTTGCCGGGGCAGTTGAATTTAACCCAGACGCGCCGAGCCGGCAGCCCGAAGCACAACGCCGATCAGGAAGAGCAACATTATGCCGTAAGCCAATGCTTCGTGATATGTGGTGCGCCCTTTTGTATATAGATACAGGGCCGGTATCGTGATGAGTCCAACTGACCCGTAGAGGATATGTACCCAACGGATTGAGCCAATTCCAACCTGCAGGACGAGCACCAGACCGAAAACGAATTGGAAAGTAAAGAGCACGGCATCAATAGCAAGCGCTCCAAGAAAGCTGGAATTGATTTCGCGTTTGCGAAAGTACAGGTAGAAGCTCCACAGGGCGAGCGCTCCTGTATAGATAAGCAAGGTTGTAACGAATTGACCATGTAAGATATTCATGCACGAAATTCTAGCATAATTGTGCAGCGCTGCGCCGGAGGAGAAATTGGAGATTGGGGCTGCGTGGTTGGCGGTGAGAACTCTTTACTGCTCTCCGATCTCATAAAGCTCGATGAGCACTCCGAAGGCGCTCTCAGGATGGATAAATACCGCCCGATTGCCTCCGGCAGCTTTCACTGGGCTTTCATTGATCAACCGCACACCGCGCTCTTTTAGGCGAACCAGCTTCGCATCGAGATCGTCGACCTCCAATGCAATATGGTGCATGCCCGGACCACGTTTCGCCAGATATTTTGCCAGACCGGTCTCAGCGGAGGTCGGCTGCACCAATTCGATCTCACTGTCTCCGACCTGCAAGAAAGCGACTTGTGCGTTTTGGGAAGGAACATGCTCAACGCGTTCCAACATTAAGCCCAATGTAGTTTGCCAAAAATTCAGCGCCGTATCAATATCTTCCACGGCAAGAGCGATGTGGTTGAGCCGGGTGATTTTAGAATTTTGAGTCATAAGCGAGGCATCTCTATTCCGCAGCCCGATATTCCCCCCATTCTGCGCGCAGAGCATCGCAAATTTCACCGAGCGTTACATCGTTTTCAACGCATTCGATAAAAACCGGCAAAAGGTTTTCCGTGCCGCGCGCAGTATTGGCAACTTGTTGACATAGTGCACTCGCACGCTCGTTATCGCGACGCGCACGTACCGCCGCAACCTTTTCCCTTTGCCGCTGCTCTATCGCCGGATCAATCACCAGTCGCTCAATCTGAGGCGCTTCTCCGCTTGCAAATTCGTTTACGCCGACGATGATTTGCTCACCTCGTTCGACTGCCTGTTGATAGGTATAGGCTGACTCCTGAATTTCGCGCTGCATATAGCCAGACTCAATGGCTGCGAGCGCCCCGCCCATCTCATCGATGCGTTCTATATATTTGAAAGCGCGGCTCTCAATTTCATCCGTAAGGGCTTCAATCACGTAACTCCCGGCCAGAGGATCGACAGCCTCAGCTACGCCGGCTTCGTGAGCAATCACTTGTTGCGTGCGCAGCGCGATCCGGGCTGCTTTTTCCGTAGGTAACTGTAAGGCCTCATCCATGCCGTTGGTATGCAGGCTCTGCGTTCCTCCCAAGACAGCGGCGAGCGCTTGCATGGCAACCCGCGCCACATTGTTCTCTGGTTGTTGTGCGGTGAGCGTACTTCCACCCGTTTGGGTATGAAACCTGAGCATCATGCTCTTGGGATTTTGGGCTCCAAAACGTTCACGCATGATTCGCGCCCACATGCGACGAGCAGCGCGGAATTTGGCAATCTCTTCCAGAAACTGATTGTGCGCATTAAAGAAAAATGCCAACTGCGGACCGAATGTATCCACATCCAAGCCTACATCAAGCGCAGCCTGCACATATGCAATGCCATCGGCCAATGTGAACGCAACCTCCTGTACCGCCGTACTGCCCGCCTCGCGGATGTGATATCCTGAGATGCTGATTGTATTCCAGCTCGGCACATACTCATGACAGAAGCGAAACACATCCGTAATTAAACGCATGGCCGGACGGGGCGGGAAAATATATGTACCGCGTGCAAGGTACTCCTTCAAAATATCGTTTTGAATTGTGCCCCGCAATTGTTTCAGTTCCACGCCCTGCTTTTTCCCAGCTGCGATATACATCGCAAGTAGAATCGCGGCTGGTGCATTAATGGTCATACTTGTGCTGACCTGATCCAGGGGAATCTCTTCAAACAGTTGCACCATATCATCCAGTGTCGAGATCGATACGCCAGACTTGCCCACCTCTCCAAGTGCGAGCGTATGATCCGGGTCATAGCCGATCTGCGTGGGCAGATCAAAGGCAACTGATAGGCCGGACTGGCCGCGAGCCAGTAAGAATCGATAGCGCACGTTTGATTCTTCGGCCGATCCAAAACCAGCATACTGGCGCATAGTCCACAAGCGGCTACGGTACATTGTGGGTTGCACGCCGCGCGTGTAAGGGTACTCACCAGGAAAGTTAAGCTCTGTAAGATAATCGCGTTCGCTGGGCATTCCGAGTGGGTCAAATGGAATTCCGGATGAAGTTTCAAACTCATCTCTACGCTCCGAGACACGCTCGACTGCTGGCTGACGCGTTTCGCTGAGCCATTGCTGGTATGCAGTTGAAATGTCAGATGTACTTCTCATAAACGTTACTCCTTTGACGACGTCGCCACGGTCGAAGAAAATGATATATGAATAATTTGGCGCACAGCCGCAATGATCTTATCGATGGAGTTTTGCAACATTATGTTAGTGTGATAATTCTCTACAAAGTAGGTGAATTCTACACCCCAAACAAGTGGGTTAATACAGTGGACGCTGCTCCACCCACACTTTGCAAGAGGCCTATCTCTGGGTTTCGCAACTGGTTTTTTCCTGCCCGCCCGGTCAATTGCAAAATGATCTCACAGGTCTGATACAGCGCAGTTGCACCAATTGGGTGACCGCGAGCTTTCAACCCACCCATCGTCGCTACGGGCACCCTGCCGCGCAGCCAAATGGCTTTCTCTGCTGCCAGCCGCCAACCTTCACCGGCCTCTGCAAATCCCACTGCCTCTAACAAGAGACAAGCCATGATGCTGAAGGCATCGTGTAACTCAAAGAAACTCACATCTTCGCGATTGACATTCGCGCGCCGGAAGGCCTCCTGGGCCGATTGAAAGGAAGCCTCCAAATGTAGAGGGTCATCACGATCATCAATCCGAAAACGATCGGTGGCAACGCTGGAAGCCAGAATATGCACAGGCTGACTTGTAAATGCGCGCGCCTCCTGCTGCGGGGCAAGTACAACTGCAGCAGCACCATCATATATCGGTGAGCAGTCCATCAGGCGCAACGGTGGATATACCATGCGAGAAGTGCGCACTTGCCGGGCAGTAAACGTACGCTCGCGGAAACGGGCATTCGGATTGTGGCGGGCATTGCGGTGTGCGTTTACTGCGAAATTAATGAGTCCATCTTCCGGCACGCGGTATTTATCCAAATACATACGCATAAGCTTAGCGTTCTGGCTAATGAGGGTTGCCCCATCCGGGACCTCGCGTTCGGCATCCAGTGCCTTTGCCATTACCGGTGTGACACCTCCGCCACTCATTTTTTCGACACCCACTGCCACTGCCAGATCGGCTTCGCCGCTAGCCACGGTCAGGTACGCCATTCGGAGTGCAGCAGCGCCGGTGGCAGTTGCAGCCCGCACTTGTAATGCTTCGACTCCAGCCAAACCGGCTTCATCCGCAATAAGAGCAGCGATGTGTTTCTGCCCTTGTAGTTCATCGCTCAACATATTGCTGGCAATGAGTGCACCCACCGCTTCAACTCCTGCGTCTTCCATCGCCATTTGAACGACCCGCGCGCCGAGAACGCGCAGACTATCGGCATATGATTTTTCGACCGGCACTTGACCGGTACCAACAATGCTCACCGCACGCAATTTTTAACTCCTGCTGTTGAGTCTAATCCCGTCGTGTGCACTTTACATTGATTCATAAATTCATCCCAGCCTGCAATGAATTCCATTCGAAGACTCTTCGAGAGCGCTCACAGCGCCGGTCAATCATCACGAGTTTGGCTGAAGCGATTGCCTGCATTGACGCTTACTACGCAGGTGAATTGTTTGGATCTGCCGGGGCATGGCGCAACTGAAGGAGCAGCTTATAAAGAAGAATTAATGCTGGGTTTGCTGACAAAATGCCAATCAGTTAAGAATATTCGTAGAAGCCTCTGCCAGTTTTGCGGCCCAGATAACCGGCCGCCACCATTTTGCGTAGTAGTGGACAGGGGCGGTACTTATCCTCACCAAGCTCGCGGTGCAGCACTTCCATCACATTCAGCACCACATCCAGCCCGATGAGATCCGTCAACGCCAATGGCCCCATCGGATGGTTCATCCCGAGCTTCATCACATCGTCAATCGCCTCAGGCGTTCCAACTCCTTCCATCAGGGTATAAACGGCCTCGTTTAACATCGGACACAATATTCGGTTTGAGATGAAACCTGGTGAATCGTTGACCTCCACAGGCGTTTTTCCGAGGCGCTTTGTCAGCTCCAGCACTGTTGCATTTGTTTCATCGGAGGTTGCAAGCCCGCGAATTACTTCGACCAAAGGCATGAGCGGAACTGGATTGAAGAAGTGCATGCCGATCACGTTCTCCGGGCGACCGGTGGCCGCAGCAATTCCTGTTAGTGGGATGGAAGAAGTATTGCTGGCGAGAATTATCTCCGGAGCCATGAGAGAATCCAGTTCTCGGAAAATCCTTGTCTTCAGATCAGTGTCTTCGGTCGCAGCTTCGATGACGAAATCTGCAGCCGAAACAGCCTGCAAAGAATCTGCCGTCTGAATATTTTCCAGCCCGGCAAGTTGCTCATCTGTAATGCGTTTCTTGCTGTGCAACTTTTCAATTGACTCGCGGAGACCGGTCAGAGCTTTTGAAAGCTGTTCGGGGACTACATCGATCAGCGTGACGTTAAATCCAGAGGTTGCGACCACCTGCGTAATGCCACTCCCCATCGTACCCGCCCCGATGACTGCGATATGGTTTCCTTTCCCCGTCCAGCCACCGCCATGTCCCCCCGGCCCAGTACTCCCGGGACTGGGTGGCGCGGACGCCAGTCCGTGACTAGGGGGGCTGGGCAACAATACACTCATCGTAACAGGACCTCAGTTCAGTACAACTAATATCTGATTTTGTTCCACGCTGTCGCCTTCCTGTATACGCACACTTACGACAGTGCCGGCACGCGAGGCCTTCAATTCATTCTGCATCTTCATCGATTCGAGGATGACAAGAATGTCACCCTTTTCCACTTCCTGATCAACTTCGACTGGTGAACTAACTACAAGACCGGGCATTGACGCTTTGAGTGCAAACTCACCCGATTGTGCCAATGTGCCACCACCCGCTTGCGCCAGGCGCTGTGCGCGTTCATCCATGACGATAACTTCATACAGATTACCTGCGTGGAGAACTTGCCAAGCTTCATTCGTCAACTCAACATGGGCTTCGTACGAGCGGCCTGCTATCAGAAGCGAATAGATCGGCTGATCCCCGACCGGCTGAAAATCAATCTCGTACGTCTTGTCATCCACCGTCACATGTTGGTCGTCGTTGACCTCGATGACATACGTCTTCTCGCCAACGGTTGTTATATATTTCATCGACGCATGCGTTCCCAGCGCCCGACCCACTTCCAATTGCTCGTATCACGTTCACCACGTTGCACAATCTGGGCAGCTTCCCGGCCCTGGCGGTGTGCGACAATTGTCGCCAAAGCAGCGGCTAGTTGCGGATCGGGCAATTCCTTCTGTTCGGGATGGAAATCTTCATCGACAAATCGGGTGTTGAACCGTCCGGCCATAAATCGGGTTGAATATAACAAATTCAGATGAAAGGGAATCGTCGTCTTTACGCCGACAATACGATATTCATCCAGTGCCCGGCGCATGCGCAGCAATGCCTCACCACGGGTCTCACCCCAGCAAATCACTTTACTGATCATCGAATCGTAAAATGGGGGAATAGTATAACCACTATAAACCCCGGTATCCACTCTAACACCGGGGCCGGTTGGCAGGATACTGGTCGTAATTGTGCCAATGGATGGCATGAAGTTCTGGTGCGGGTCTTCGGCGTTGATGCGGCACTCGACGGCCCAGCCATTCATCTCGACTTCGTGCTGTTCGCGGCTGAGTTTGCGACCACGGGCTATACGAATCTGCTCTTTGACAATATCAATGCCGGTTACGAGTTCCGTCACGGGATGCTCTACCTGTAAGCGCGTATTCATCTCGAGGAAATAAAAACTCTTATCCTCATCGACAAGGAATTCGATTGTGCCGGCATTAATGTAACCCACGGCACCGGCTACTTTGCACGCGACCTCCCCCATAGCCTGGCGCAGTGCCATGTCGTCCGCGACGAAAACAGACGGCGCTTCTTCCAACAACTTTTGGTGCCGTCGCTGGATCGAACACTCCCGTTCACCGAGATGAATTACATTGCCGTGCGCATCCGCAAGAATCTGAATCTCGATGTGGCGCGCGCCGCTGATCAGCCGTTCGAGATAGAGAGAGCCATCGCCGCAGGCGGCTTCGGCTTCGCGTCGAGCAGCGTCCAGAGCAGCGGGTAATTCGTCCGACGTGCGGACTTCCCGCATGCCTTTACCTCCGCCACCAGATTTAGCCTTCACAAGCAATGGGAAGCCAACTTCAGGGGCCAGTGTCAACAAGTCCTCGTCTCGCAATGCACCTTCTGATTTGGTACCCGGCACCACAGGTACACCCGCACGCGTGACCGTGGCGCGCGCAACCACTTTGTCGCCCATCGATGCAATCGATGACGGCTGCGGTCCAATAAAAATTATCCCGGCATCCTCGCAGGCCTGGGCAAATTCGGGGTTCTCGGCCAAAAAACCGTAGCCCGGGTGAATAGCCCCAGCACCAGAGCGTTTCGCAACATCCAGAATTTTGTCGATTCGGAGATACGAGTCCCGAGCCCGGCCGGGTCCAATCGGATAGGCCTCGTCTGCATAGCGGACGTGTAAGGCACTGCGGTCCGCCTCAGAAAATACGGCCACGGTGGAGACGCCCAACTCATGGCAAGCCCATAAAATGCGGACAGCGATCTCACCCCGGTTGGCAACAAGAACTTTGTTGAACATTAAATGACGCCAGATGATTTATTACAGCGGGATGTTGCCGTGTTTCTTCGCTGGATTCGAATCGCGCTTGTTGGCAAGCATCGCAAGCGCATTGATCAGCCGTGGGCGCGTGCGATGGGGCTCGATCACATCGTCGATGAAACCACGCGAAGCAGCGACATACGGATTTGCAAACTTTTCACGATAGTCTGCTACCAACTCGGCTTTGCGTGCCTGGGGGTCTTCCGCTGCTGCCAGCTCTTTGCGAAAGATGATGTTGACTGCTCCCTCCGGTCCCATGACCGCGATTTCTGCAGTCGGCCACGCCAGGTTGAGATCGGCACGGATGTGTTTGCTGTTCATTACGCAGTAGGCACCACCGTAGGCCTTGCGGGTTATGACGGTGATTTTTGGTACCGTTGCTTCGCAATATGCGTAGAGTAATTTGGCTCCGTGCCGAATGATACCGCCATATTCCTGTGCAGTGCCCGGTAGAAATCCCGGCACATCCACAAACGTGATCAATGGGATGTTAAAACAATCGCAGAAGCGCACGAAACGGCCCGCCTTATCGGAGGCGTTAATGTCAAGCACACCCGCCAGATGCGCAGGTTGGTTCGCTACAATCCCAACGCTGTGTCCACCCAGACGTGCGAAGCCAACGACAATATTCGGCGCGTAGGCTTCGTGGATTTCAAAGAATTCGCGATTGTCCACAATTAGGCTGATAGCCTCTTTGATGTCATACGGCTTATTGGGATTGTCGGGCACGAGGCTATCAAGTTCGGCCTCAGTGCGGAGTGGATCATCTGTCGATTCAACAAATGGTGGGTCTTCCATGTTGTTCTGCGGCAGATAGCTCAGCAGCATGCGCATCAGAAACAGGCAGTCCGCTTCACTTTCGGCAACATAGTGGCACACACCGGAGGTCTGGGAATGAATAGACGCGCCGCCGAGTTCTTCGAAAGTGACATCCTCCTGAGTAACCGTTTTGACCACATCTGGGCCAGTGACAAACATATAGGATGAGTTCTGCACCATAAAAATAAAATCTGTGAGCGCAGGAGAGTAGACTGCCCCGCCAGCGCACGGCCCCATGATGGCACTGAGCTGTGGCACGACACCGGAGGCCAATGTATTCTGGAGGAAGATGTCGGCGTAGCCGCCCAACGAGACTACCCCCTCCTGAATGCGGGCGCCGCCCGAGTCGTTCAGGCCGATTACCGGCGCGCCGGATTTCATCGCCATATCCATGATCTTGATGATTTTTTCGGCATGTACTTGCGAGAGGGACCCGCCAAAAACAGTAAAGTCCTGCGAGTAGACATAGACCAGGCGGCCATCAATCGTACCCCAACCCGTCACGACGCTATCTCCCAGGTAGAGTTGCTTATCCATGTCGAAATCGCGTGCCCGGTGGGTGACAAACATGTCCAATTCCCGGAATGAGCCTTTATCGAGCAGTAGGTCCAAGCGTTCGCGCGCCGTCAATCGTCCACGCTTGTGCTGGGCCTCAATACGCTCCTGCCCACCCCCTAACTTGGAATCGGCCTTGCGTTGATGCAATCGTTCGATGTTCGGGTCGGCAGCCATAGTTACCTCAGCGGAATTGGATCAAATTGACGACGTACGTTTGGTCGCCAAAGGATAATCCACGTCAGCAAAATACTCACAATGGTTATTAAGATATTCCACGGTCGCGTTAAACGCGCATATTCAGAGACTTCATATTGCCAGCGAATGATCCAGTTATATACGTGATAAAGCACAACAAAAACCAACGCAAGATAGCGTGACCAGCTGGCCAGGCGCCACAGCCCAATTCCGGCTACCCCCCATACCAATGCTGCAGCGACTGAAGCGGTAATCAATAACGATAGCGGCGCCGTCAGAGGCAGAGTTGTAAGCAAGGGTATACGTAGCCAAAGCCAGACCCCGCGCACAAGATTCAGTGCGGCAACAATGACAATACCAACGCTGAGAAATGTTACGGTCGTAGAGCGACGCTGTGGCAGCGGATTCATCCCGGCTCGGCGCTGTGTGAAGGCAAATGTGCCTTCTAATTTCGCAATGCGAGGCTGTAACCCCGATTGCTAGCGCAGCCCCAACTCGTGGCGTGCAATCACGAGCCGCTGGATTTCACTCGTGCCTTCGTATATCTCAGTTATTTTTGCGTCACGAAAATAACGCTCGACCGGCAACTCTTTAGAGTATCCCATACCGCCATGTATCTGGACGGCACGATGGGCACATTTCATCGCAGTCTCGGAGGCGAATAGTTTGGCCATGCTGGCTTCGAGTGTATAACGCGCACCGGTCATGTTCGAACGCATCTTGGCCTGTGCAGCCTGATGGACCAAAAGCCGCGCCGCTTCGATCTCTGTTTTCATGTCTGCGATCTGAAATTGCAACCCCTGGAACTGTCCGATCTTTTGGCCAAATGCCTCGCGCTCCTGGCAGTATTTTATAGAGGCCTCGTAGGAGGCTTCTGCGATGCCAAGCGCCTGCGCAGCAATCCCGATCCGTCCGGCATCCAGCATGGACATTGCGATCTTGAACCCCTGCCCTTCTTCTCCCAAACGATTTTCGGCGGGACACTCGAAATTCTCGAAGACGATCTCGCTGGTTGCAGAAGCCCGAATCCCAAGTATCGGCTCAGTCTTTCCAAGTGAAAATCCGTCGCGATTTGTCTCGATGATAAAAGCCGTGATGCCGTGGTGCAGCTTCTCCGGAGCGGTCATCGTAAACAGGAGCACAAGACTCGCGACCGGCGCACTTGATACCCAACTCTTGCGGCCATTGATAACATAGACTTCACCGTCCCGCACTGCGCGCGAGCGCATGCTCCCGGCATCGGAACCGGACATTGGCTCGGTGAGTGAATAGGCTGCCACTTTTTCACCGTTCGCAACCGGGACAAGATATCTCTGTTTTTGCTCCTCAGTGCCATATTTAAGCAGACCGTAGCACACAAGCGAATTGTTCACACTCATGATGGTGCCGTGCGCGGCATCGACCTTTGAAATTTCTGTCAACTCGAGCACATACGCCAGCGTATCCATCCCGGCACCACCATATTCTTCAGGCACTTCAATACCCATCAAACCCAGGTGACCCATCTTCATCACGGTATCGAGTGGGAACTCGCCGCTCTCGTCAAACTTCGCAGCAATTGGAGCGATCTCTTTTTGTGCGAAGTCGCGCGCGACCTGTTGCAGCATCTGATGCTCTGCTGTCAGGTCGGGATTGATTTGTGCTTTCTGCTGTAGCTCAAGCATGGTGAGACATCCGGCGGACGCGAAGGAAATGAGCGGGCGCGCGGATTATAGCATGCAGGTGATAATGGAATTTCATGGCTTTATGCTGATTTCGTAACAGAAAAGTGTGCAGCAACTCTGTTATGATTAGATCTACCGCATTTGATTTACGCGGGTTTTTAATCCGAGGTGAAACCTTGAAGCTCGAAGAGAGAGTAGAGCTGCTACAGAATGAGAGATCCTCGACGACCAAGTAAAAGGAACACTCTTGAGAACCTACACGCAGGTCATCCAGGAGCAAAGGCACAAGATTTACGCATAGAAAAAGTTGGGCATAATCAGACGAAATTCGCGAACGTGGTGAGTGTCCAAAGGTCAACTATTAGCCGCGACGCCGAAGTCGCGCCGAATCGAGTCCAGCGCGTTTATCGGCCTAAACACATGCACAGTCCCACACACGTAAGAATTGATTTCATCTCGAATCCGAGGTAGACATGTCAAAGGGCAATAATGCCAATTATCCAACCAGAAGAATCAATCATCAAAGAAATTGAAGAGCAGCGCCCCTCTTTCTCGGCTGGCATGTTGAGTCGCCAGGAAAAGGATTTGCTCATCGAACGCAGTGCCAGAAGCCTGTATCGCTGGTATACAACTCGTTCGCAGGAGACGCGCAACTGGCACCCGGACAGTTCATTCAACTGGCGTGCCCTGCGCACCGATCACTCGCCTGAGGTAAACACTGTGGTTGAAGGGCTCTTCGGGATAGAAAATTACGCGCCAGACTACACCAGCAAAGCAACCCACATGCTGCGCAGAAGCTATGGACGAGCGAATTTCCAATTGCGTTGGGGGGCAGAAGAAGAAAAGCACTCTGATCTATGGCTCAATTGCATGTTGTTCATGCGCTTCCGCACACCAGAATGGATCGAAGATTATATGCAGTCCTTGCGTAATGGGGAATGGCAACTGCCCTGGGAGGACCCTCTGCATTTGTCATTCTACGTAGTCATCCAGGAACGAGCGACACAGCTTACATACCTCAACGTCGCACGCTTCGCCAGGGGTGAAAACGACAAATCTGGCTTCACGGATGCTGCCGACCCTGTATTGCATAAGGTCGCGCAAACCATTGCTACGGACGAAGCCGCTCACTACAATTTTTTCCTGGAAATTGCGCGTCTCTATTTGTATTACTACCCCGCTGAGACGCTTGATGCCTTAGTTGACACTATCGAGCACTTCGCGATGCCTTCATTGCACCTTCTTCCGGACGGAGCAGAATTTACGGAGACCCTGTATCGGGGTGGCATTTTGAGCGGACGTGATTATGCGGGCGACGTCCTCAAGATTGCGCTCAAGAACCTCGGCATCCACGACCGCAGGGCGTTCGAGAGAGGCGTGAAGCGCTCGCGCCAGGCGCCCGACCCTAATGGTCACCTATGCGACACAGCGTTCTTCGATGGATTTGACTATGATGTCGTCGAGACATCCGTGAAGCGTTTATTTGATCGCCTCAAGAAGTATGATGAAAAAGTCGGCCTGGCGGACATTATCCCGTTGCAGTTTGTGCCAAGCGGATTGTGAGGCACTAAAAACACACGCATTCGTAGCGTTTCAAAAATATCTTGCATTTACGAGTTGAATCCAATAGGACTTACGCAAACCAGGGAGAAACTGAGACAATGTGTGAATGAACAAATTATCTCACTGGGATTACAGCCAATTTCTCTTGGTTAGCCAAATCAATTACACACAAACCTACTTTGCTGACCATAGTGAACATTTGAGCCACGATCGTGTCAATCGACTGATGAGGGGAATAAATTTACGCCACGGGAACTGCGCCAAATGGTGCGCAAAGAGTTGGTTCTCTCTGAAGATGGCTACATTCTCTTTGATGATACGGTGCTTGATAAAAACCATTCCTTTGCCATTGAACTGGTGCGTAGGCAGTGGAGTGGCAACGCCAAAAAGGTAATCAAAGGCATCGGGCTCGTGACTTGTGTCTATGTCAATCCCGACATCGATAAATTCTGGGTCATCGATTACCGCATTTTTGACCCTGCGCGAGATGGACGTAGCAAACTCGACCACTTGTTGGATATGTGGCGAACCATTCTGCATGTGGAACAGCTTCCTTTCCGCACTGTGTTGATGGATAGCTGGTATGCGACGATGAAAGTGATGAAAGCAGTCGAAAAAGCCGGCAAAATCTACTACTGTCCGTTGAAATCGAACCGGCAAGCGACAGAAAGTCCTGCGGATGACTACTGCCGAGTTGATGCGCTCTCTTGGAGCGCTGAGGAGATTGAAGCGGGAAAAATGGTTCATCTCAAAAAGTTTCCAAAAGGTCATCAAGTGAAACTGTTCCGGATTGCGGTGTCTACTCACCGCACAGAGCATGTGGTTACCAATGACCACTCTCAAGATTCCTCAGATGCTACAGGCATAGAAAGTGCCATCCGCTGGAAGATTGAGCAGTTTCACCGAGAGGCCAAACAGCTAACCGGGCTGGAAGCATCTCAATGTCGTTCGCAACGAGCACAGCGCAATCATATTGCTTGTGCCATGCTTGTCTGGGTACGCCTGAATCAGATTGCGCAGGATGCACATACGAATGTGTATCAAATTAAGCAAGGTTTGTTGAGCAACTACATGCGAACTCAGCTTCGGCTACCTTCTATCTCTATGCTCCCTGCGTAAGTCCTATCCAAGTTACATTGATCGCAGACATTTGAAAGCATGACACTCACAAGTCAGATCCTCGAGATACTGGAAACCTTTCTGCGTCCATTTGCAGCTCCGAGCAGGAAAGCATCACGCAAGCAGAGTGTTCGCAAACAGGAAAAAAAGGTAGCAAGGCGCAGGGGCGGCGCGTTGCGTTTGCTTGGAGCTGGGTTTGTCGCTGGTATCGGCGCTGCAATTGGCGCTTATTTTGTTATCCGCCTACGGCAGCGCGAAATCACCCGTTACGTTTACCTCTCCAACCCCGAAATCCCCAACAATGATGAGTAAAGCACACGAACTACGCCATAGACTTTATCGGCTCGCCGATCGCTTACTGCCACAAGCCTATGCAAAGTACTCCCGCTCGCCAATTTACCGTCATAAGTGGCGGAAACGACTTGTAAGTGCGGCACTGGATCGAAATCATACTCCTTGGCGACCGCTGGAAAAACCGCTCTCCGATTGCAATGTCGCCCTGGTGACAACAGCAGGCGTGCACCTTTCATCCCAGACGCCTCACTCTCCGCTGGGCAACGATCCGTCCTGGCGCGCGATCCCCGGTGAGGCAGAACGGGCGGATCTGCGCGTTTTTCATCCAGCGGTAAACAATGACGATGCCAATCGCGATCCGAATATTGTTTTTCCTCTCGAACATTTACGAGAGCTTCAAACTCAGGGGGTTATTAGACAAGTCGCCCCCACCCATTACAGTTTTGTGGGGCTGCTGAACGACTTCCGACCGCTCTTGCAGGACACTGCGCCTGAGATGGTTACAGGACTGGTTGACGATAAGGTTGACCTTGTAATGTTATTCCCTTCCTGACCGAGTTGCTCCCAGACCGTGGGTCTGCTGGCGCGAGAAATTGAGCAGGTGGGGATCGCTACTGTCAGCTTTTCCTTAAACCGAGAGCAATCGCAGGCCGTGCAGGCCCCACGTTCAATCGTGGTGCGCTTTCCATTTGGACATCCGCTGGGAGAACCGGACGCGACCAGGCAACACCACCAATTACTCTTCGATGCGTTCCATCTTGCGCTAACAGCAACAATACCGGGCACGATTTTAGAACGACCCTATCGATGGAAGCGACATCAGTACGGGGAAGTCAACTTCAATAGCTTGTCAGAAATTGATTTGGAGTTAGAGTTAGAGACCGTATAGACCACTCTAACTCCGGTCTCTAACATCGACTCCCATGCCAACAATAGAATCCGCCCGAGTGCTGTATGCCGGTTCCGACCCGATCCATGACTTCGAGCATGTGCTGCGCGTATACCGTATGGCCGAGCGTCTGGCAGCTGCGGAAGGCGCAGACTTGGAAATCGTCCGCGCCGCGGCACTGCTGCACGATGTCGATAAAGCCGCCCCGGATGAAGATCGCAGTCAGCATCATCTGGCTTCAGCAGAACTCGCGCGAGAACTTCTTGCTCAGGAAGGCTGGCTACAAGACCGTATCGAGGCTGTCATTCACTGCATCCGGGCCCATCGATTCCGAGATACCAGTGAACCGCCCGCAACCATCGAAGCGCAATGCCTTTTTGACGCCGACAAGTTAGATGTGCTCGGTGCCATCGGTGTAGCTCGAACTATCGGATATGCAGCACTTGCAGGCGAACCGGCTTACGCCGAGCCCTCAGAACGGTTTTTGACAAACGGCGAAAAGGAGCCGAGCGAGCCACACAGTAGTTATCACGAATACCTTTTCAAACTGTCAAAAGTGAAAGGCCGTCTGCAAACAAGAACTGCGCAAGCCTTCGCAGAAGAACGCCATCAAGCGATGGCAGACTTCTACGCACGCTTACAAGCCGAATTGCGCGGAGAAAAATAATCGAATCGCCTTAAGCGCTGCGGGCGATCCTATTTTTGCTGAACATAGTTTTGTATTTACCTAGATGAGTACCGCGCAAGCTGCCCCTATAACTATATCTCCCTGGATTTCCAAACATCGTCAGCTGATAGCCTGGTGGCTGCCATTGCTGCTGATTTGCAGTGCTGGACTATATTTGCGTCTGGCCTATTTAGGAACGAGAATTAAATAATTTGGGCAGTTGGTTCACAACGGATGCAAGCAGTGATATTCTCTTGGCTTCATCAGAACACTAGCCAGGAGGCCATGATGAAACCCTATGCGCCCGAACATGAAGAAATGATGCGCCGCTTTTACAACAGCTTGAACGAGAAAGATGGGCGTCGCTTTGCTGGTTTCGAAGCCTTGAGATTTGGACACGGCGGACGGAGTTACATTGCGCGGGTGTTGGGGTGCAGTCGCAACACGGTGAGCAAAGGCGCCCGCGAAGTCAGTGGCTTGCCCAAGGGCGAAGTGGAGCAGCGCATTCGGAAGCCAGGCGGCGGACGCAAACCGTACTACGTCACATGGGGGGCGCAACTTGCTGAGAAGTTCCTGGCAGTGTTGCGCGAGCACACAGCCGGTGACCCGCTGGACGAGAGGGTGCGCTGGACGAACCTGACCCCGGGCGAGATTGTTGCAGCGTTGCGGGCCGAGCACGACATCGTGGTCAGCAAATATGTGGTGCGCAAGTTGCTGCAGAAGCACAACTATCGCCGCCGAAAAGCGCAAAAGAAACTCGGTTTGAAGGCCGAGATTGAAAACCGCAACGAGCAATTTGAGAACATCACGCGGCTCAAGACCGAATTCGAAGCGGCGGGCAATCCCATTGTCAGCATGGACAGCAAGAAAAAGGAATATCTGGGCAATTTCTACCGAGACGGACATTTGTACACCCTGGAAGAACTGCAAACTTATGACCATGATTTCAACAGCTATGCTGCTGGGGTCAGCATTCCTCACAGTCTCTACGACTTGCGTCTCAATGTCGGCTACATCCAACTCGGCGGCAGTCATGATACCAGTGAATTCGCTTGCGATAGCTTTCGCCATTGGTGGTACACATACGGCCACTACCACTATCCCAACGCCACTTCTATTCTCGTGCTTTGCGATGGCGGCGGGAGTAACAGTTCCCGCTACTACATCTTCAAGCAAGACTTGCAAGCACTGGCCGATGAAATCGGGGTCGAAATTCGCATTGCTCACTATCCACCCTATTGCTCGAAATACAACCCCAGCGAACACCGTTTCTTCCCGCATGTTACCCGCGCTTGTCAAGGCGTGATCTTCACCAGCCGCAAACTCGTCAAAGAACTGATGGAAAAAACCAGCACCAAGACCGGACTGAAAGCTTTTGTCCATGTTATTGACCAGGTCTACGAAACCGGTCGTAAAGTAGCCACAGATTTCAGGGACAACATGCGCATTATCTTTGATGATTTCTTGCCCCAATGGAATTACCGCGCTCTCCCATTTGCACAAGTTATTTAATTCTCATTCCTTAGGCAGTGACTTACCGTACAACAATGATCCCGATGAACCTTATTGGTATGCCTGGACACAATACCTGCGAGCTGGTGGGGTTTCCCATTTACAAGAAGGCAGTGGTTACCCACCTGGAATACTGGTACTGCTGGCCGTAGAACAGTGGGCAGTCGAATTGCTCCGGGGGGAGGCGATCAACGCCGGGGTTGACTACTTCATCGTCGGCCGGCTGGTAAGTGTACTTTTGGGGATCGGGAGTATTGTTTTAGCGGCCGGTTTAGCTCGCACAATCTCAGATTCACATTTGACCGGTTTAATTGCTGGATTGCTGGTGGCTTCTGGGCACGGAATGGTAGCCGAGAGTCGCCGCGCGGGTGCCAATTCTCCCTGGCTCTTCTTTACACTCCTCAGCTTGGTTTTTTTGCTACAAGCATATAAACAGCATCGTCTTAGTTATCTCACATTTGCCTTGTTGAGTGGAGCAGCCTCCTTTTTATTCAAGTACCAATCAGGCGTTATTATGGGTTTGCCCTTTCTGTTTGCCATCCTATATTTCCGAGATATGGGAAAAGGGCTGCTGAAACCATTATTCTGGTGGTCGCTGGTCCTCAGCCTTGGCATGCTTTGGATGATCTTTCAATATCAGATCATGGACATTGTCAATGTACCCGAAAGTGACACAGCCACATATATTAACGAATCCGGTCAATTCTTAGGCATGCGCTCTATTCAGGCAAACTGGGAATATGTTGAGAATAGTTTTATCCATGAGAATGCGTTCAATCTCACGGTCGCCTTTATCATATTCTCTGTGTTACTCAAGGTTGTCGATGGGAAAAAATGGGCTATGAATCTGGCTGGGGTTCTGGCCTTAACCCTCTTTGCAGTCACGTTCTATCTGGTAATGAGTTTCTTTCGACCAGCAGCAACTTCGAAATGGCTTGTATTTAATGCAGCGCTGCACATCCTGTTTACCATCGGATTGGTAACCTTTGCCACGCTGATTGGTAAACAGGTCGAACGACTTGGCACACAAGCCCTACCAAAGCCAGAAATATTTGGCGCAATCACAACCCTGGCATTGATCGGGTTCGTCTCATGGCCATATTTGAATCAGGCCTGGGTCGATTGGCGCACGACGCTGAATGATTGGTCAAAACCGGTGTCGGAGATTGTGATGGCGCAATGGTTTGCCGAAAATGTTCCGCAGGGCGGACGGGTCGTGGCCGAGGCGACGAAAATACTACATAACAACGCGACCGGTCCACGCATTTATCATGTGTTTACAGTCGACAGTATTTTTGACGAGCCGATCGCCAGTTATCGTGAGCGCAGATATGAATTCCTAGTCTGGAATAACAAAAAATCGAATGCTACCGATCAACTGGAAAATCTAGACACCCCGGAGCATCAAGATTATTTATCTGAGGCCCGGGAAGTCTTCAGACTAACCGGAGCAGCTTATACTGGCCCTGAAATCGTTTTGTTTGCAATTCAGCCACGCCCTGAGCACCAACAGTATGCCTGGCTAGCCGAGCAGACCCTATCATTCCGAGGCTATGATTTGTCCGCTGCAGAGCTCGCTCCGGGAGAGGATCTGCAGCTGCGGCTCTATTGGATGTCAGCGCAAATTACCAGCGCCGACCTGATCGGGTTTGTGCACCTCTGGGACCCAAGCGCCGAAATCCTGGTAGCGCAAACAGACAATGTCCCAGGGAATAGATTTAACAACACTTGGAAATGGCTCGGCGATATGCAGTTTCATATTGATGACCGACAACTTGAAATTCCGGGTGCAACCCCAGCAGGCGAGTACGAACTGCGCATCGGAATGTATGCGGCGGGCAGCAACAAGAGGGTGCCGATCCAAGTGGTTGGAGAAACAGCGCCAGTTGCCAACGGGTCCTTATTGTTGCAGACAGTGACTATCACAACCCCTTAAACGCTTTTTTTACCGCGTCACTGCTGCACGATGAGGTGGAGAAAATTCAACGCCAAGCCTATAGCAGCAAAAACGCCCGATCAAGAACGCCGGGCGTTTTCATTCCCCTTATTTACCAACCCTAGCTCAAAACGGTTTTGGGGTCACCAACAAAAAGAAGAGAATTAGTGTGAGAATTCCCAAAAACTTACGACCACCATCCAACGGTGTGATGTCGTTGAGCGGCTCTGGATGGCGCATGCCGGTGATGAGCGTGAAGAAAGCCCAGAAATACCAGCCGGACCAGACTGTCGCGCCCAGAATTATCAGACCAGCGAAGGCAGTCCAAGCCAACGGCCTTGCATAGTTGCCCAGCACCGAATACACGATATGCCCACCATCCAATTGTCCCATCGGTAGTAGGTTGAGCGCCGTTATTAGCAATCCAAACCAGGCCGCCACAGCAATCGGGCTGAGTGCAATCGCAGTCCCAACTGCATGTGGAACAAACAGGTTCACCAACCAGGTCACAAGCGCACTCCTACCCAGCGTGCCAGCCACCCCCGCTGTTGCAACAACATCCGAAGTGAGCAGACCATAGATAAACAGCGCAAGCGCCACAACGAAGCCCGCTACGGGGCTGGCCACACCGACGTCAAAGAGCGCCTTGCGGTCATGGACGGGACTCTTGAGCTGGATGAAAGCGCCCAGCGTTCCTAGCCCGAACGGTACAGGGATAAAGTATGGCAGGGTAACTTGTACACCATGCATCCGCGCTGCAACATAGTGCCCCATCTCATGCACAAGAAGGATGAGGAGCAAACTAAGCGCAAATGGCGCGCCGACTGCCAAAACCTGCAGAAGCGGCGCAATCTGTCCTCCGTTCAGAGCTGCACTCAGCGCCGGTAGCGGATTCGCACCGGCAAACGATGCACCAAAGAACACAGTTGTGAGAACTGTTAGACCGAAGAGTACAACATTTACGCCCCACCGAAGCGGTAGATGCTCGAAGACACCGCGCCGCGCTACAAGGATGTCATTGCCATCATCATCCCGACGCAGGAAAGGCGTGTACCCAAGTCGGCGCAGCGGTTCCAGCAGTCGGGAAAAGGCAGTCTCGGCATCCGTGGCGAGCTGGCCC
Organism: Anaerolineales bacterium; assembly: GCA_965248775.1. Taxonomy (GTDB): domain Bacteria; phylum Chloroflexota; class Anaerolineae; order Anaerolineales; family JBHHUI01; genus JBHHUI01. The sequence continues at coordinate 5,238,517 of OZ252150.1, read as the reverse complement.
ATAAATACAACTGCATCCCCGCGCTTGCCCGTGCGGATATCGCGGATATGCAGCCAACTTTCAACTTCCGTGCGCAAGCGGCCGATCAGGTTAACCTGTTCCGGTCGGAAGCTTTCAGATGTATACATCAATCACTCCATCCTCTAATAAAAACACACCAATATTATGATGCCGGAAATCTAGCATTCCGGTATGTACCAATAGTACGGGAGGGGCGTTATAAAAATGTTAGCAATAGATGAGTGGCGGATGAGACTGGTGTGGCTCTGGCAATACGGTTCAAGTCTCGATTGGAGTGGTGCAGGAGGCGGAAACGTTCATTGGAATTATCGAGAATATCGTAAGTCTGATAGAGAAATATACTGGTGTGAGGCCAGTTCTCAATTAGAGCGCATGGCGGGCGTTCCAACGCCAGACGTAAATTGCCGGTATCGCTGCAACAACGCCCACAACCAGACTCACAACGAAAAAAACTGCCGCAACGGCCAACAAGGGGGGTGCTACAACACCTATCAACGCCGCCAGTGCGCCGAGGATAAAAAACGCAATCGCAATGATTGCCAGTCCCCCGCTCCAGACCCACCCTTTGCGCTGCGAGGCACGCAGCACACCGTCCACCTTGCCTGTTTGTCCATTAATCAGAATTGGAATGACATGGCCTTCATCATCACGATATTCACTCGAAAATACTGGCACAAGCATCTGTGTCCAATTCAATGCGGAGTATTCGGCCTCCAACTCAAGCGCACGGATATGCTGGCCGTCACTCGCGCGTCGGCAATCTTCGCCAGCCGCTCTCTCGAAAACTGGCTCGGCCAAATGCCATACTTCATCCGGTGGCAGATCAGGAACCCGCACCGCGCCTCCCGCTAACAATTCCGGTTTATAAGCGCTAAAAGCAGAGTAGTCGAACTCGCCGAGCGCCTGTTGAATTTTGGCATGATCCGCTAACGCTGGCACGAGCCGGTTTGAATAACTTCCAATCAAGGTACCCGCACGCGGCTCCCAACGAATGCGAGCCTCGGTGATTTTATGCGAACGCCATTCGCCGCCTTCGAAAGATTCTTGCGCGCTGGCGACTTCATAGTCATAACCAACCTCGGCGCGCCAATTGGCCTGAAGCTCGCCATCGACAAGCCACAAGGGCAAAAAGCCTGGTTTTAATCTGCCTAAGATCAATGTGGAATTTAAATCTTTCGGACGCAGACGCACTTGCACCAACCAGCTTTCAATACGTTCTACGAGTTGTTCGCGCGGAACGGTTGACGGCAATACGAGTTCGGGCGGTTCCGGACGCAGACGCACAGGTTGTGGTTCCAGTTGGGTGGCGTGGCAGGCCGGGCATGTTTCGGACGAATCATCCGCTGCTAAAAATGCGGCCCCGCAATGTGAGCAACCTTGTGGATGCAACGCGAGTCCCCAGCCTGATGCGAACGCAGCCGGGCTATCGATATCTTTTCGGGCGGGAAGGTCTGCCTGCAGCTGTGTTGTCATGGCTCTGGTACATCCCAGTGCCGCGCGCGTCGGAATAGTTCAATCGAAACCAGAATCCCAATCACGAAGAGAATAATTCCCAGCACAATCCCAATTCCGCCGACGCCGCCGAATGGCAATGTGACCAATCCCGCCAATCCACACATCGCACCGGGCGCGAGCAAGGCAGCAATGGCGGCCCAAATCTTCCACCAGGCCAAAGGTTTCTGGCCTGCAATCGCGCCGGTCTGGCCGTTGATCAGAACCTGGTACACCTGACCTTCAAATCGATAGGCGGCCAGATACACTGGCAATAGAATGTAGCGCCAGGTCTCATCCCGGAAGTCTGCCGACATGCTGAAGTTACGCACATGATTGCTGTTGATGGCATTGCGGCTGGCCTGCCGCGCCTGTTCCCGCATCTGCTCTCGCGCCGAATCCCAGGCCGATTCGAGCGCAATATCGTAAGCCTGTGCTTGCCAACCCGCGAGATAACTCGGATCGTAGGAGGTCAATGCCTCGAGTTCGAATGGATACAGACGACTTAAGAGTTGCGCGCTTGCTTTGGTTGTGCCTACTTCAATCAAGTCGTCCACGGGTACATTCACCAGGCCCGACTTCCAACGCCATTCAATCACTGTTTTCGTCCTGAGTTCGCCATCTTGCCAAACTGTTTTTTGGCGCTTGTAGCCCACCTCGGCTTCCCAGTGGGATTCAATATTGGCGTCGAATGTCCAGAAAGGGAGATATATACCAGTGAATTGATCGAGGCGCGCAGACTGTCCTAACTCGCCCGGATGCATCCAGCCGCGACCTAACCATTCGCGCGCCAGGGCGCTACATTGTTCCGGCTCGATCTGGAACGGAATCAGGAAACGTGGCCGGAGCGTGTCGTGTGCAGCCGCGCGCGTGACGACACGGGTGGAGGTACAGAACGGACAAATGGCCGTAAGGGCACCCTCGGCCAGAGTCATATCTGCGCCACACGCGTCGCAGTGCAACTCGCGGCGCGGCGCACCCCAGCCATCCTGACCGGATGTAGGTGGTGGCATGCCCTTGTCCAGGGTCTCAAGCGTGAACTCGAACTCTTCGGCCGCCCGCCCGACGACTTCTGCTGCCGGCTGGTGGATGTAACCACAATGTTCGCAAGCGACTCCGCCAGCGGCAACATTATACGCAGTCGTCGCCCCACAATTGGGGCACAAAAAGGTTTGGGGATGCTCCGGCACGGCCTCAGCAGCCGGTGCAAAAACCGTAACACCTGCCACCAAAGATTCGACTGGGACAAAGCCCTCCGGTGGCTGCCAGTTCTTGATTACGTCGCTCATAATAAACTGTGTTTAGTATCGTTCCGGTTTCCAACTTAAACAAATCCTAAGAATGAATACGCGCAGCTTTTTCGAAATGTCGCAGATCGCTGTGCAAACTGGGAAGACGCGGAGCGTCGCTTGTATGACTGATCAGTTGCTTGATGAATCTGACAGGATCAGCGTCCCAACAGTTAAATAGTGCCCGACATTGCCGGCGATATCTATCCCTTCTAACGTTCCTTCTTCTGCATACACGGCAACGACAATATGATACTCGCCCGGGGGCGTGTCGGCTGCTGGCTGCAAAACATGTGCATCCACAGCATATTGCCCCGGCTGCCAGTAGCTGGTCGGCACAACGCCCGGATGTTGACTGTCTTGCTGTGCGAGCACAGTTCCATTTTCATCCTGCAGGTAGAGCGCGATACTGTAGTCGGTTGACATCTCGGCAAGCCCCTGCCAGTAGAGGCTTGCTGTCTCGTCCTGAACGTCCAATCCTATCAGCTTGATCCGTTCACCGAACACGATATCCTGAGCAGGGATGTCCGCCACAGTCCCACCAATAAGTCGTGTGCGATGGAAGACTGATGGATGGATGTCGAGCCAGAACGCACGCGAAACGAGCAGCGTAAGCACGATTCCGCCTACGGTCAGGATAACCCTCGCGGGCACAGCTGCGTATTTATGATCACGTGCTGATATCCTGGCTGTTCTCATCCGCGTAAATTCGCGTCCCGTCAGGAAAACAACCACCACCAGACTTAATACGCTGACTCCCGTTCCAATGCGCTGTGGTCTTGAGAGGCTTTGCCTTACGGTGAGCGTGTGCCTTCCTGCGGGAAGGTCTCTAACTTGCAGCATCCCACTCCCCGGTTCAGGTCCAGCTATCAACTTAATATCGTTAACAGTTGCCGAGACATTAGGGAAGATGAGCCAGTTGAAGCGCAGATCGAACGGAGCGTCGGCCTCATAGTCGATCTCAGCTGCGTTGAATCCGGGTATTTCTCGTAAAATGTGCACACCTTCAGGCAAGTTAATTCTGTCGAGGCGCTGCTGGGGCAATGTGCCGGATTCGTACGCAGAGGCGAATGTTTCGGGCGGTGGCAATACGGTTGCCCAAACCGAGACAAACTCACCCAGGGCAGTCGTACCGAGCTGCCCGCTGGAGATTTCGAACGCCGGCAGATCAGCGTGATCAACAAAGGACAAGTCTGTCGGTCGTTCTCCGAACGTCCAGGCTAGAGAGTAGAATGCGGCCGCTAATACGAAGACCGGCAGGATGACGGCTGTGTATCTCGATTTGCTCTTTACAATCTGCGCGATGCCTGTCCCAGCCAGCATTGCAAGCAAGAGACTCAACAGACCCACCCAGCGCCACGGAAACTGGATAAATGGAAGCAACGGCAACGCGTCCCAGAGTGGCTGTGAAATTTGGAGCGTCAACATCCCGATCAAAAATGCACCAACAAAAAGCAGTCGAACCGTCACATCCTTGCGAGAAGACCAAACCCCAACAAGTGCAAAAGCGAGCACGACCCAATTGAGCCCGGGTGAAACCTCATTGAAGGTGCGCAGCGGATCGAAAACCCGAGGCGGCCCGAACAAGTCTGCAAGTCTCAAGAAGTTGGCAGCGTAGTCGAACATTCCCCCACCAACGCGCGCAAGTTGTACAAAGCGCGCCTCGAGAAGCACTGGCACCCAAAAGATAGCTGAAAGTCCAACCGCAAGCCCAAGTCCCAGAAGAGCCCACAGCAACTTGCGCAAATCGCTACGCACAAGTCCGACAAGATACAGCAGCGCCAAGGGAAGCAGCAGTAGTGTCGATACTGCGTGAGATAAGGCCAGCCCTGCCGTAATTACGGCCATCAGCAGCGCGGACGCTATACCCGGGTTACGCGACAGGCGAAGCATTGCCCAAAAGAGCCAGGGCGCGAACGCAAGCCCCCATGTTTCGGGATACGCGCCACGGTGAATGATGGTGAGAAAAAGATAGGGGGATGTGCTGTAGGCTGTCGCCGCAGCAAGCCCGGCAACACCGGAGCGAAATGCGGTCCGAGCCCAGGCATACGCGCCCCATACCAGCGTAATCATTGCCATGGTATAGCCAGCCTGCATGGCGCTCGACAGGGACATTCCGACCAAAGCCCACACCTCGGCCAGCCAGTACGTCAGCAATGGATAAAAGTTAAAAACCGGCAGCCCAAAACCATAGGCCACATCCGGTAGCCAACGCGGATAATAGACGCCGTTTAGCACCGCCCAGTGCAGCTCTGCCAACCGGAAGTAGTGGTTGAAGCCATCTCCCACAGTGGGCGGCCCGGCGCGCAAGATTGGCCAGGCGGCCAACAGCGCGAGCATTGCAAGCCCAAATGGTGTCGCATAGCGGCGTAGAGTCCCAATCACGGCGGCAAGTATAGCGGATTGCTTGCCCAAAGCAGCGTGATAAAATGCAGCCATCTCATCATCTGGAGATTGAAAACATCGTTCCTTTCACATCTGTGTTCGTAGTTGCGCTCATCGTCTCGCCGTTGACTCGGTCGATCGATCGCACTTTACAACGTCGCGAGCCGTTAGCAGTCTGAGCATTCCACGTCCGCCCCGTTCACGCCAACTGATGGTTGCCGGCGTTGCTGTGACTCTGACTGCGCTGGCATGCAATTTTCCGGGGAGCAATCAGCCGGATGTGGAAGGTACCTTGCAGGCCGGAATCTCGCAGACATTGGAAGCGCTGCAAATCAGCGGGCCTGCCACCCCCACTTCGACAGTAGTCGCTTCCTTAACTCCCCTGCCACCCACAATTGAGTTAACGACAGCAACCCCGATACCGACTGCGACTGTCGCTGCGCCGACTCCCTCGCCAACTGTGAGCGACCCAACTCGTCCGAATGGAGAGCCTATTCACGCCCCACGGCGTAAGGATGCTCTCAACATTGATGGATTACTCGGGGACTGGGGAGCTCTTCCAAATGAGATAAAGCATGCTGTATTCCACGCAGAGAATTGGGAGGGTGCTTCCGATCAGGCCGCATCTTTCGCCATCGCCTGGGATGTCACCTATTTGTATCTTGCCGTCGCTGTGCAAGATGATGTACATGTGCAGACAGAAAGTGGTGAGACAATCTTCCGGGGCGACAGTGTGGAAGTGCTGGTGGATGCAAAACTTCAGGCTGATCATGCCGACACAAACCTGAGCGCAGACGATTTCCAGCTTGGGTTTTCTCCGGGCGGCCTGGGGGCTTTGCCGGAACCAGACGTCTACCTGTGGTTTCCACAAGCTCGCGCCGGTAAGCCAGGGGAAGTGCGTTTTGCAGTGCAGCCGGACGGGGAGGCCGGGTTCACGCTTGAAATTGCAATACCGTGGGATTCGTTCCCGATCATACCGGAAGTGGGCGCCCTCCTTGGCTTTTCCGTCTCCGTTTCCGATAACGATTCGCCCGGCACGGCAGAACAGCAGAGCATGATTTCTGTGATCCCGACCAGAGCGCTAACAAACCCGACAAGTTGGGGCACGCTCGTTCTGGATAATTAGTGACCGAAGACCCCCGATGTCTGGTCGTATGCGCACACACGGATATTATCGAACATAGACAGAATCGTAACCGCCATGATAGAATTTCGCCTTCGCTAGGCGATTTTTGCTCGGCGGCTCAGATCGGGCCGTCGTTTTTTTTGAGTAGAAAGTTAGAGCAGTTGATCGCGCGCTTCGGAAATCGAAATCCGGCTGTGCCTTACTCTGCCCGGAGGTAGACAACACTATGCAACGTTTAGGAGGTCCCCTCGTCGTCGGTGTCGGCATAATTCTGGTGCTGGCAGTCTGCGCGGGACTTGTATTCTTCGTTGCCATACAAAACAACCGCGGTTCCACTTCGCTCGACTTCCAAGATCTGACACAGGATTCTCCCACCATCGCCCATCCGCACGGGTTAGAGATTGGCGTTGTTCCCAGACTCCTGACCAGCGAATTGGCTATCGCCATCTCCAATATTTCGCGCGGCGATTTCCATGGCGGTCAGGCTGGTGAGGAATGGGAGACGCTGCGTGAAAACCTGCCTCCCTATTTAAACCCCGCAGATTTTGTCTACATGCTCGCTGTGCAGGGAACCGCGCCTCCAGAACTCACACTAACGCTCAATGTACCCGATGGCACCCTGCTCGATACATTGGATATGTACGCTTGGGACGGAGAGCAGTGGTATTTCATTCCCTCCCAAATCGAAGGCGGTCGGGCGCTTGCCACTGTGAGCCTGATCCCGCGGGCGATTGCCCTTATGCAAACGGCCCCGGTTGTACCGGTTAGCGCTACGGTTTTCGATTTGGGTGATACACTGGGCGATGTTGGCTCGGCCCTCAACGGCGTACAGCCAACCGGGCTCTTCTTGCAGGCAAACGGCGCACTCGTGGGTGAGATCACCGGTGGCTGGGTCTTCGGGGCCGGTTATGCCGTCACCCCGATTGTTACCAACAGCGCGAATGCCGAAGGCAGCGCAGCCCTGAACGACATGTTGAGCAACCCGGATGCGCGCGCGACTCAGATTGGCGGCGTGGTCGACCTGGTCGTCAACGGCGGTTACAACGGTGTCGTACTCGCTTATCAAAGCCTCGACCCCGCCCGTGGCCCCGCCTACACATTGTTTCTGGAAACACTTGCGGCGGAACTGCACACCAAAAATAAAAGCCTCGCGGTGGTCATCCCCCTGCCCACGCTTGTCGAAAACCTGCTCGATACACATGGATACGCCCTGGCTTCGATTGGAGCCGTTGCCGACTCTGTAGAGATCGATCTGGGCAACGAACCGTATGCCTTTGGCGACGGCACAGCGCATCAGATTCTGGCACGCATTACAGATCGGGTCAACCGCTACAAGCTACGCATGGTGACGTCCAGCTTGAGCACAGATTCGTCCAATGGTGCAAACGCCTACCTTTCTATGGCAGAGGCACTGGCCCCGCTTGGGGATGCGGTCTTGAGCTCGGACCCGGTTGGTTTGGTTGCAGGGCAGGAAGTGACAGTTTCACTAGATGGTTCGGCTTCATTGCTCAGTTATGATGAACTCGCTTTTACGCCAAAATTTGAATACGTGGATGCTGCTGGTGCAAGTCATACACTGTTCTACGCAACGCCCGGTATGCTCGCAGCGCATCTGGATATTGCGCAGAACCTCTACCTGGGCGGAGTGACAGTACGCGACCTGTTTGATCCTGGTAGCCCCCCGGGAATGCTGGACGCCCTCATTCAATATAAAGTGAGTGCCTCAGCAGTGGCTGCTGTCACCAATCCTGCCATTGTCTGGACGATCAGTGACGGCACTAGCGTCGTTGCTCAAGGGAATGGCTCGCCGGAAGAACCCTTCGCCTGGCTGGCTCCCGGCGCGGGAGAATATTCGATTGCCGCTGCGTTACGCATCGGACACGAGGCCGCCCTCAACGGCTTCAGTGTGGAAATTGCAGCGCAGCCAGAGCCAGAGTCCGATGACACGGCGACCCCGACTTCCGCCCCGGCCCTGCCAACGGCAACACCGTGTCCGGCAGATTGCCCAACACCCGTCCCGGTACCAACTGCCACACCCGCTCCCACGTCTGCTCCGGCGATCGTTGCGTCCGGTTCCTGGGGGACATTTGAACTCGGCGGGCAGGTTGTACATGGGGGCATCGCCGCCTCCAATGAGATGAAGCAAGCCGGGATGACGTGGGTGAAGTTACAAGCCCATTACCCGCACGATGCTACTGCCGATATCAACAACGCGCATGCCCTGGGTTTCAAGATTTTATTAAGTTCCATCGGCGATCGCTCGCGCGCACACGATCCGGCCCATCAGGCAGAATATGCAGCCTGGCTAGGCACGCTTGCCGCCAAGGGCGCGGATGCAATCGAAGTGTGGAACGAGATGAACCTCACCCGTGAATGGCCTGATGGGCAGATTGGCCCGGCATCCTATATCAACATGCTTCAATCTGCATATGGAGCCATTAAGGCTGCGAACCCGAACACACTGGTGATCAGCGGAGCACTCGCCCCGACCGGATTTTTCAACGGCTGTCACGCCCACGGTTGCGATGACAAACCATACTTGGAAGGGCTGGTTGCACTCGGCGGCGCGAACTATCTCGATTGTGTCGGCATTCACTACAACGAAGGCATAGTGTCACCCACCGCATTTGGCGGCGGGGCCGATCCTCGCGATGACCATTACACGCGCTATTTTTACGGCATGATCGAAACCTACTCCGCAATCTTTGGCGGTCAGCGCCAGATGTGCTTCACAGAGTTGGGCTACCTCAGCGGCGAGGAATGGGGCTTTTTACCTGCCGCCTTTATGTGGAAGCCGCCCTATAACAACACAGTTGCCGAGCAAGCCCAATATCTCGCGGAGGCCGCCTCTCTCTCACAGGCCGATGGCCGTATCCGTATGATCATCATTTTCAATGTGGACTTCACGCACTTCAGCGACGATCCCCAGGCAGGCTACGCCATGGTGCGCCCCAATGGTCAGTGTCCATCCTGTGTCACGCTTGAGTCGGTTATGCCCTGACGCATGGAAGAAGTTTCAGACGAAATCCCGGAAATTATTAGAACGGATGATCGGCGCGGCCTCTCCGCTCGCGCCGTGATCTTCATTGTGATACTGGTGCTTGCGAGTGCAGGCTTGGGCGTCGGCGCGAGCCTGGCCGCCCGCTCGGAGCGTGAGGCCATCGCAATACAGAGCACAATAGCTGCAGTCCAAAAGACCAATGGTGCCCCCACGCCCGCAATCGCAGCAGAGCGCATTGTGCTGCCTACTAACACCCCGGCACCACCTACAGCGACACCAAGTAGCAGGCCTAAGCCTGAGGCGATCGTGGAGCTCGTACCGACCAAAGAAACAATCGAAGAAGAAACTCCTTCTGCTAGGGGCAGTGAGACGCCTGTGCGCACGGCAACCCGCACGCGCGCGGGCAGTGCAACGCAGGAACCTTCTCCCACTTCAACGGAAACGCCGCAACCCGCCGTTGGTGGCGCACACGGCGTCACGGGCCGCCTAGAGATGTGCAATCCAGGCAAGACATCCTATGCGGCGGACATTGAAGCCATCTGTTTCATCCAGGAGATCACCAACACAACTTCCGCTGCCGTTTCGTACGGTTGGCTGGGAGTCTATTGGGAGAACCTGGATAGCGGCGTAGTCGGCGACTACATGAACTGGCAGGGAAACTTATCCATCGGCGCGAACTGTAAAGGCCCGCTAAACATCTGTGGGGGCGCCATCCGCGATGTGGGCTTTAGACTTTCCGAGCCCGGCACCTATTTGCTCATATTAAACATGTGCTTCTCTTCTCTCGAGGAGTGTGTCGGATCGGGCGGCGACTGGGAAACGCTCACGTCCGGCATCAACATTACAGTGACCAACTGGACGCCGTCACCGTAACAGAGTCATACAATTGACCCCGTATGCACATTCCTGTTTTTTAGCTGTCATTCCGAGCGAAGCGAGGAATCCCTGCGATGTATCGAGAAGTCAAATTCCACTTCAGAGATTCCTCGACGCTCCGCCTCTCGGAATGACGTATTGATGAGTCGATGTTTGCTCAATTGCGTAACAATTAACCCAATTGGTTATAATCGGGCACCGCACATTTGCACGCCCAATGCAGATTGATAGAGGAAATTCATGACGCCATCTTCCAAACCCCCATCCCTCCGCCGTAAGATGTCACAAGCGCAGCTCCGCTATCTGGCGCTGGCCTGGGTGGCCGTGACGATCATTGTCGGCATTTGCACCTTTGCCGCTCTCTTCTGGGCACTCGGCGGTGGATTTGGAAACAATGGTGATGATGTCGTGGCCGAAGAAGCTCCCGCCGAAGCGAGTGAGGTGCAAGAGACTCCCACCGACACGCCGGCCGCGGAAGAGCCGGCACCCGAACCAGAATCAGAGTCAGAGGAGCTGCCGGAAGGTGAAGGCACTGGCGGAGGTGGAGATGGCGAGCCAAGCGCACCCTTGCCCGGTACTGAATCGGGGCTGGGATATGGAGTTCAGATTCAGGCGATCAATACCGGCGACCCCAATTACTGGATGGAGCTCGTCACCGTCGGCATCGGCTTCGATTGGATCAAACATCAATTCCAATGGGGCGTCTACGGAGCGGCCGGCCCGGATCAGTTCGATTGGAGCGGCTATGATCCGATGATGGAGGCGGCCGCCAGCCATGATCTGAAGGTCATGCTCAGTGTCATCGGTGCGCCGCCCTGGTCACGCGCACTGGGTGGCACCGACGGCCCGCCGGATGAGTATCAACTCTACGCGGATTTCATGGCCACACTGATCGATCGTTATCCAGGTCAGATTCAGGCCATCGAAGTCTGGAACGAACAAAACCTTGATCGCGATTGGCATGCCGGTGATCTGACGCTCGCCGAGCCGGACGCGGTCGAATATGTGCGCCTGCTCCGTATCGCCTATGAGACGATTAAGGCCAAAGACTCCAGTATCATGGTCATTTCGGGCGCGCTGTCGCCCACCGGCGGCGGGGCAGCAGCCGATGGACGTGTTACTGCTATCGACGATATTGTGTATCTGCAATGGATGGTCAATGCCGGCATGTTGAACTATGCGGACTGTGTGGGTGTGCATCACAACGGCATCAATGTGCCGCCTGATATGGCCTTCGACGCCGCGCCTACTAGCGCCGAGGCGCCCACATGGAGTTTTCGTGGGCCGGCCGACAACCCCCATCACTCGTGGAGCATGTTCAGCACCATCACCGGCTATCACGATATTGTGGGTGACACGCCGCTGTGCATCACGGAATTTGGCTGGCCGAGCCGCGAGGGCCTGAACGAAGACCTGATTGTGAGACAGGGATTCGAGTTCGCCGTCGACAATACACAGGCAGAACAGACGCAGTATGTCACGCGCGCGTTTGAGATGTTCCGCGAACTTGGCTACATTCGGCTGGCGTTCCTCTACAATTTAAACCTGTATTTCATCAACGATCTTGCCAGCAGTGACAACGTGTACTGGGCGCTGCTCGATTCGAACGGCGCGCCACGGCCTGTCTTCGACGCGGTGGCCGAGATGCCCAAACCCTAGCGCTGCTGTCTTCCAGGGGGTTAGAAGATGCGCATACGGGGCAACCTGCACGTCGCCCCACTGCATTGCTGCCACGCATGGAAACTCCATTAGAACTTCGCACTGACGCGCCTGTAGACGCAGAGATAGCATTGCATCCCATCGGCCTGTTGCGAATTGCAGCGCTGCTGACGACGTTTTTCTCGCTGACCTTATTCGTCTCCGGTGAACGGGCCTATGAACTGCAACTACCAGAACCGGAGCCTGCGCCTGAACCACTCGTTGCACCCGCGCCTGTAATCCGCGATTGGCCCACGGTCGCTTCTCCCACACACAGCATCCAGGTCTTTATGTGGTGGCAACTTGATGTTGCTGTGCGGGATGCCGATCTCGTGCGCGAATTGGGCTTCACTTGGATCAAGCAGCGTATTGCCTGGCGCGATGTGGAACCGGCCGGAAAAGGCTACTACGATTGGTTCCGACCCGACTTCATCATGGAACTGGTCGAACACAAAGATGTTGATCTGATCGTGCTGCTCGATCATCAACCGCTCTGGGCGCAGACCGATCAGACTGAGCTGCTGTCGAACAGCCCACCCGCCGACTATCAGGACTTCGGCGACTTCTGCCGGGTGTTTGCCGAGCGTTACCGGGGCCAGGTGGCTGCCTACCAGGTGTGGAACGAACCGAACCTGGCGCGCGAATGGGGCGGCCAGCCCCCGAATCCGACGGATTATGCGCGGCTGTTGAAAGCCTGCTACGAGGGTGTGAAAGCGGGTGACCCGGATGCCATTGTGATTTCTGCCGGGCTGGCTCCCACCGGCACGAATGACACTTCCCGCGCCATGCCGGACGAACAGTACCTGCGCGAAATGTATGCCGCCGGCGCGCAGCCCTACTTCGACATGCTGGGGCTCAACGCGCCCGGCTATTTCGCCCCGCCCTGGGTCAGCCCGGACGAGGTGGAAGCCAAGCTCGAACTCGGCGGTAATCGCTGGGCCTCTTTCCGACACGTGGAAGACATGCGCGCCATTATGGAAGAGTATGACGATGCGGCGAAACAGATTTCAATTCTCGAGATGGGTTGGACAACGGACCCGATCCACGATGAGTATCGCTGGTTTGCTGTAGACGAAGAGACGCAGGCCGAATATCTCGTGGCTGCGTATGAGTGGGCGCAGGAGAACTGGAATCCCTGGATCGGGATCATGAACATGATTTACATCGCAGACCCGGATTGGACTGAAGATCGTGAAGAGTACTGGTGGGCGATTACCTTCCCCGGCTGGCCGGAACCCGAATTACGCCCTGCGTATCATGCCCTGCAGGCGATGGAGAAATAGACTGAAGCAAGACCTCCGAGGCCGCATACAGCACACCTCGGAGGTCTGGTCTCCTAGCAGCAATACCTTTCAAATAAGGGCCAAAGCTTGCCGGAAAGGTTGTCGGGGTTGGGGCCAGTGATAATGCTCCGGCTGTTTCAGGCGGAACTTTGACATCTTGCGTTTGACTACACGCGGGTTTGAACGGGCACGGCGGAGAGGCAGACGAACGTCAGCGATGTCATGCAACAAGCGGTCATAGAGTTGGCCGAGTTGGTCAACGGCCGTCTTTTGAAACTCGGCGAGCGTGTCGCGCACGAGTTCGAGTGCATGCACAAAGCTGAGTTGGTCGGGTTCGAGACCGGTGCGTTGGGCAGCCGCATGCATCAGGAAGCGGATGATGAAGTGTGCGATGAGCAGGCCATACAGTTCCTGAATGACCCCGACCGGCTTGAGACTGCGCAGCGGGCGTCCGGCCAGACGTTGATGGGTGTCGACTTCATCGATGACCAATTCGATTTCCCAGCGTTCGTGATAAGCTCGCGCGAGTTCCAGGGCTGGGAAGGCTTCGGGGTTCAGCAAGGTGGTAACCAAGCGGTGCACTTCACCGTAACCGGGGAGTGCCGGGTCACTTATGGTGTATTCGACGATGCGCACCAGGAGGCGCTCGCCCCGCTTGCGGCGCTGGTAGTCGGAGGGGGTCAGGTAGGCGGTGTAGGAGCCATCTGGCAATGGACAGCGGTTTTTAGGCTTGACATGGGCTGGAAATCGGCTCAAAATGTGTCCCCCGCGCTCCAAAACCATGCGCAGCATGTCATAATCATGAAACCCACGGTCCCACATCACCAACATGCCCATCTCGACCGAGCGCAACAGGCGAAAACCACCTATGCGCTCGCTGGTGTGGCAAGGCCAGAAGCCCGCATCGACAATCGTATGCGTGCCGCACTCGACCAGATACACCCCTTGCACCTGCGGAAAAGCGCTCTGGCCGCGCGGGCTGTGGTGCCGTCCAAAAGCCGCCGCATTCTCCGGCGTGTCAGCCACATCTTCAACCGTGCCATCGATGGCCATCAGGCGCAATCCAAAGAGGAACGCGCCGGCTGTCTCCGTCGTAGCTATCGGTCGACATACATGCCGAAACAAACGCACGACCGGTCGAGCACCCAGTTGATAGCGCCGATAGGTAATCGCACTGTCTTTCGGTACCGCGTATTCCGGATTGTTCCAGATGTACCGCAACCCCTGGGCGATCTTACGCATTACCCGCCCCAGAGAAGATTGCGTGTAGATGTTCATTGTGATGATTAAAAACACTGTCACGACCAGATTCAATTTGCGCTCGCGTTGCGTTTTCAAGCCTTCTGCCTCCAACGCTGCTTCGACCACATCTGGCGGAATAACCCGGCTCAGGCTTGTAAATGTCAGTTCCCGGCAAAACTTGCTCTCGATGTCAACCTCGCGTAATCTGTATCCCATCAGGTGGCCCCCTGGCATCTTGCGAATTTGTATATCTCACAAGTATGCCTCGGGTGCCACCTGTTTGCTTATTTGAAAGGTATTGATGCTAGCAGTACGTTTGCGTGCTGCTCCTAGGGTGTCGCCGACGGCATTACGTCCGTCGCCGTGGGCATAGCATCTGTTGCAGTAGGTTCGGGTGTGTTTGTCGCCGTAGCAACACAATTAGCCGTATCCAACAGGCACGTCCAGGTGCCATCGGCCTGGCAGGAACCCACCTCTTCCTTTCCGCAGGTTACGAAGGGTGGGTTGCCTCCACAACCGGTAAACTCGCCCGGATTGCAGGCCACGCTCCCCCCGGTTGGTGTCGGGCCAGTTGGTGATGGAGTCGGTGTGTCGCTACTTTCACTTCCTCCAACCGTGACCGTGATGGAACATTGCTTCGAAGTGGCGTTTTCTTGCGTGTCGTTGAAATACGCATCCAGCCGGTAGGTTGTGTCGGCGGTTGGAATAAACAGCTGTGAGCCAGGGTGTTTCTTTACGCCCTGCACAATGCTGTGCTTGACCGGCTGCGACGCACCGGTAGCGAATTCCCACAGTTCCAGCGAGAATATGAAATCACCACCACTAGTTGCAAGATCCCATTTCAACGTCACCGCCTCAGGGGGAGTCACATTGGTGTCGATGCTCGTGTATGTGCCAACCACGCCACGGTGGTCGGGCAGCGGGCTGCCGAAGCAGCCACCTACCACGGGGGCAGCGGGTGCTGCTGCTCCCCCGCTCGTTGCCGAGGGTGTAACTGTCTGCGTAGAAGTAGCGGTTGCTGTAGGTGCGGTGCCTGTATCCCCGCTGTCTGGTGGATTGCCGTCACGCCACACGGCAAATATAGTCCCAAATGATCCAGCGTAACGAGCGCCCCAAGTGGTCGCGAGAGGCTCGCGTTGATCTGACCTACCACAGTTCTCAGTGCAAATGCCGAATTCTTTATACGCCTGGTCGTCAATCGGTTTCGGTGTCTCGGGCTCTTGATGGTCTTGGATACCGGTCTGCTGGCCAGACTCAAGATGAACAAGAGCGAAACCTTCCGTCGTAGTTGAAATGCTCCCACCAGGTATAAAATCACTAAGGTTTAGACTAAGATACTGATAGTCACCCCATAATAGATATCCGTTCGATTCTATCGGTTTCGGCGGCTTGGCTACACCGCAAGGGCCTTCGGAGCACTCAATTCCCATGGTGAATCCAGCTACTGACGGCGAATCATAGCGAATGCCCGACAAAGAACCGGTAACCCAGCCGATGCCGACCGGCGTTTCGATCACCGTCCCGCCCAGATCGCCATCGCTGGCATTTAGCAGCACACGCCCCTGCTCCAGCCTTACTACCCAGCTGGATTCGACGAAGTTAGATAATTCGAATATCGTATTTTGTCCCACCCACAAAACGTTGCCGTTGGGAAAATCCAGCCGTGCATGTGAATCAGCCAGCGTGCGTACACCGCCACCGTCGCCGACGAGTTGTACATTTGTAGCTGTCTCCCAATCTGACGTGCCAGACGCGCGCGTGTCCACATCATTCAGAATCTCACTAAGGATCACGACCGCTGGCGCGGCGGCGCCTTCGTTGGCCTGCGCTTCAGCGGTCAGGCTGCTAAAGATGGCCGCATTCGTGGCTTCCAAGGCTGCCTGCGTGAGGGCGAGCCCATCATCCTCGTTTGAATTTTCAGCTTGCGTTGCGCTGGCTGCCGAGTCTTCCGAAGCAATCGGGTCTCCCGAGGATTGACCGGGCAGATTACAGGCAAGCGCCGCAAACGCGAGCATTCCAACGACAAAATTTATCCTCTTCATGATTCATTCTCCTGGGTCGAACTTGGTTCAATCATCCATCCAGGCGTTGCTGCCTTACGGCAATATTACGCGCGTCCTGAGACATTTTCTTCTATTGGATATCGGAGCGAGTGGAAGCGCACCAGCTCGAGATGGCTCCCGCCGGGTCAGAATATGGAATTGTAAGGAAGATGTGGATTACTGCGAGGTGGTTGCAAAAGGTATCAGTATCGGATACTTGTGGACATCAGGTGCCCGGCACTTTACATCAAGTGCCAGGCACCTTCGGCATAAGATGATGAAACCACTATGCAAACGAAAAGTGCCCAACAAATCCGCTCTACTGATCATGTTACAATGGCATTAGCCGCCTGCTAGCGGCCTTTTTTATGCCATGCAATTGCTCGCCGGACTCAACGAACAACAACAAAAGGCTGTAACGGCACCCTTTGGGCCAACCCTTATACTGGCCGGGCCCGGCTCTGGCAAGACGCGTGTGCTTACCTCGCGCGTTGCCTTTCTCGTCCGGGAAGGCGTGCAGCCGCGCCAGATCATGGCAGTCACATTTACAAATAAAGCTGCCCGCGAAATGCGCGCCCGCATTCAACAACTCTTTGACGATGAATTGCGCGGGCTCGCAGTGGGAACATTCCACAGCATCTGTGCGCGCATCCTGCGCCGTGAAGCGGAGCGGCTGCCCTTCAGCCGCGACTTTGTCATTTACGATACTGCCGACCAGCTGGCGCTCATCAAGCAGGCCATGTCGGTTCATCGCATCGACGAGAAGCGCGTTTCACCACGCAGCCTCCTGAGCCGTATCTCCAACGCCAAGAACGAACTCATCCACCCGGCCGAGTTCGACTCCGACACGTATTTCAATGAAATCGCAGCACGGGTTTACGCCAGCTACCAGGAATTACTGACCGAGAATAACGCGCTGGACTTCGACGACCTGCTCATGGGCGTGGCTGATCTTTTTCTGCACCAGGCGGATGTGCTCTCGCGTTACCAGCAGTATTATCAGCACATTCTGGTGGACGAATTCCAGGACACGAACATGGCGCAGTACACCTTGCTGCGCCAGCTCGCGCAGGTCCATCACAACCTGTATGTCGTCGGCGATCCGGATCAATGTTTCCCCGGCGAAACGGCGATCCAGACGCCTGATGGGCCGCAGCCGATTGCGACCCTCCGTGAGGGCGACCTGGTCCTGGCAGCCAGTGGTAGAGGCACGACCATGCCTGCGCATGTGAGCTACATAGAGAAGAGAACTCATACAGGCGTACTCTATTCCATCGTCACTCGCAGCGGCTTCACGTTTCGAGCCACTCCGAATCACATCCTGTTTGCGCGTATCGGTGTCACTCCGGGCCTGCACTTCGTATATCTGATGTACAGAATGGACAAAGGCTATCGTGTCGGTATCGCTTCGCATGGTCGGAGCGATGGAATAAACTCTGAACTTCAGTCGGGCCTCCGGGTTCGCAGCAACCAGGAGAACGCCGAGCGGATGTGGATATTGCGTATTTGCGATTCGCGGGAAGAAGCTTATTACTGGGAATCGCACTACTCATTCGAATACGGCATTCCGACCACGGTCTTCCATGTTCGCGGGCGGCGAATGCGGATGTCGCAAGAGTACATCGATCGCCTTTACGCGGATATCGATACAGAAGCACATGCACGCCGCCTAATGGCCGACCTCCGCGTAGATTGGCGCTATCCCCACCACTTACCACAAGGCACATTTCGCAATGAAGTCAACTTGCGTTATTTCGGCGACGGAAGACGTTCTCTTCGATCGCCATGGAACGCACACCGAATTGACTTGTGGAGTAGCGATTCTAATCTCCGGCAACATCTACAGTCGCTTGGATATCGGCCACGCTCCTTGCGCGGAACGAATTGGCGATTGGGGCTGAATCGCCTCCAATACGATGAAGCTCAACAAGTTGCACAGGATTTATGTTCCGCTGTCGGCGAGAAGGACGCCGTTGTCGGCGCATTTCTGGTAGAACCCTTGGATTCCGTAAACGCGCCGCGCTTCAGCCTTATTCCGGCAGCACACCTCCACCGCTCAATGAGGGTAGCGGTCGAAAAGGATGGGTGCATCCAGGAAGACGAAGTCGTTGATGTGCAAGTTGACGAATACCACGGCGATGTTTATGACCTGGAGATCGAGAATCTCCATAACTACGTTGCCGGTGGAATTGTCGTACACAATTCGGTCTATCGCTGGCGCGGAGCGGACTATCGCAATGTGGGTCGCTTCCAGGATGATCACCCCGAAGCACTGACGATCCTGCTGGAACAGAACTACCGCTCCACCCAACCGATCTTGGATGCCGCCATGCAGGTCATCGACCGCAACCCGGCGCGCACGCGCAAAGAGTTGTTCACGGAGCGCAGCGGGGGCGACCGCCCCCATGTGCAGGAGTCGTACAACGAGACCGAGGAAGCGCAATTTGTTGTCGATTCCATCGCGAGCGCAGCCTACGAGGGCACATACGAGCCGCGCGACTGCGCCGTGATGTACCGCACGAATGCGCAATCGCGTGTGCTCGAGGATGCATTCGTGCGCGCCAATGTACCCTACCGCTTGGTTGGCGCGACGCGCTTCTATGCCCGTCGCGAGATCAAAGATGTGATCGCCTATCTGCGCCTGGTGCACAATCCAGGTGACACAGTCAGCCTCTTCCGGGTGATCAATGTACCACCGCGCGGCATTGGGAAGAAGAGCATTGAACTGTTGCAGAATGCTGCCCAACTCGGGGATACGACCCCTGCCGCCATAATGAAAGACCTCGCTGAAAATCGGGCTGCCAGCGAATATTACGAGATGCTCGGCGCGCGGGCAGCGCGACCGCTGGAAGCATTCGGTCAACTGATCAACCATTTGCAGGCCTCTCGCAGTGAGAACACCATCGCCCAACTGATCGATCTAATCCTGAATTCAATTGAATATCGCGAGCACATTTACGACGGCACAGAAGAGAGCGAAGAGCGCTGGAACAATGTGATGGAACTGCGCAACGTCGCCGGGGAATTTAGCGAGACCGACTTGACGGTGTTCCTGGAAGAGGTCGCGTTGGTCTCGGATGTCGACACTCTGAGCGACGACGGCGAAACACCGAACGCGCCGACGCTGATGACTTTACACGCAGCGAAGGGTCTTGAATTTCCTGTTGTTTTTATCGTCGGGCTCGACGACGGCGTGCTGCCGCATCAACGCTCCTTTGAGGACCCCGAGTCAATGGCCGAGGAGCGTCGCCTTTTCTATGTCGGCTTGACGCGCGCCAAAGACCGTCTGTTCCTCTCGCATAATTTCAGACGTACCCTGTATGGCGATAGCGGCCACGTCAAGACTTCACGTTTTCTTGACGAGATTCCGCGCGAGCTGCTCGCCGGGCATGTAACACGCCGCTCCGTGCCACAAACACAACGCGAAGCGTACAAGCGCGTTACAACCTGGCAAACACCGACCCGGCGCGTCGTGCCCACGCCACCACCAGAAGAATTGAACTATCGCAGCGGGCAGCGCATCTCGCATGATCAGTTTGGCGACGGCATAGTGATCGAGAGCAAACTGGTCGGCGGCGATGAATTGGTTATCATTGCGTTCGAAGTTGTCGGCGTCAAACGACTGCTGGCCGACATGGCGAATCTCAAGTTGCTGGAGGGGTAATCTCCATTCTCCAATCTCGCGTTGAGTTCGAGACTGGGAATCGAATCTTCTTAATGAACATACTCGTCACTGGCGGGGCAGGCTATATTGGCAGTGCGACGGCAGCGGCGCTGCTCGACGCCGGGCACAGCGTCACTGTTTTCGATAATCTCTCGCTCGGCTATCGCGCTGCCATCCCAAGCCGGGCACAATTTATCTGGGGCGATATCGGCGACCGCCTGGCTCTGAAAGATGTCTTCGAACAGAGTGCATCCAGTCCATTCGACGCGGTGCTGCACTTTGCGGCGCTGGCATTAGCCGGCGAATCAATGCAGCAGCCCGCACTCTATTTTCGGAGCAATGTCGCCCACAGCGGAAATGTGATTGAAGCTGCGGCTGCTGCCGGATGTCATAAATTCGTCTTATCCTCCACAGCCGCGGTATATGCCAGCAACAATGAGCCACTCACCGAGGCAAGCCCGCTTGGTCCAGTGAACGTTTATGGCGAGACGAAGTTGATGGTCGAGGGAATGTTGCGCTGGTTTCAGAAGACGCAGGGGCTGCACTACGCAGCCTTACGCTACTTCAACGCTTCCGGCGCACTCCCACAGCGCGGCGAGGCACATCAGCCCGAGACTCATCTCATTCCTCGCATTTTGCAAGTGGCCCTCGGCCAAAGCGAGAACGTCGAAGTGTTTGGGGACGATTACCCTACCCCGGATGGAACTTGCATTCGGGACTACATTCATATCGCCGATCTGGCGCAGGCACATGTGCTGGCAGTCGAAGCACTCAGCGACCAGAATGCGCTCATATACAACCTGGGAACCGGCAGCGGTTATTCCAATCAGGAGATTATCGAGATGGCGCGCGAAGTGACAGGCCATCCCATCCCGAGCAGCGCAGCCCCTCGCCGAGCGGGGGACGCTACCCGACTGGTCGCGGCTCCTGATAAGATTCGCGCTGAACTCGGTTGGGACTTGCAACACTCGAGCTTGAGGAACATACTACAGACCTCCTGGGAATGGCATCGCGAGCATCCCCAGGGATATGCAACTGCCTGACCATCATGACCAGCCAAAAGCTCTGATCATGCCGCAATATCGCGAACATCAGCTTAATCGAGAACTCCGCCTGGCCGTTGAATTACCCGTCGGCGTATTGGCAGCCGTCATCATGACTACGGATGGGCTGCTCGTCACCTCCCACCCGCCCGCAACAGATGATCTCGACGACCCGACCGGTGGCGAGGCCGTGGCTGCCATGGCTGCCGTTGCCACCGGGTTGGCCGAACAAACGCTCGACCGTTTACGACACGGGAACCTGAGCCGTGTGATGATCGAAGGCAATAATGGCACACTGGTCATCTACCCCGCAACAGAGGACGCGGCCCTGGCAATCTTGGTTGCCAGCGATGCAAAATTGGGGCTGGCGCTTGCCACCGGGCGTCGGCTTGCGCGAACTGTGCGGGACATCCTAAACGGCTGAGCACCATCCAGGTCTTAATAAACTGAACACCCAATCTGAGACTCCTGAGACAGAGCTGCCTGCTGAGAGCGGGGCTTCGTTTAATAAACAAGTCGGCGCACTCTCATACGCACGCCTAATACAAAATACAGCCCACCGCATGCCCTATCCATTCCTACCGGAATTCAGTCGGGGATTGGGTGTGCCGCTTGAAGCACTCGTGCTGCTCATGGCTGCACGTTCGGCAATCAGCATCCTTGCCCCATTGGTGGGCGGCCTCTCAGACCGCTTTGGGCGCCGAACCATCATGTACATCAGCCTCGCCGGTTTTTCGCTGGTGATGTTCGGCGTTTCAATCTTCCCCATTTTCATCATATTTGCCATCGCAATGTTGCTCGAGGGGCTTTTTAAGTTCCTGTTCGATGCAACGATATATGCTTACATCGGAGACCGGGTGCCGTACGAGCGCAGAGGGCTTGTCATCGGCATTATAGAAATCGCCTGGTCTGGTGCTTTTCTTATTGGAATGCCACTGATCGGCTGGCTGATGTCACGCCGCCTGGTGAATGCCTGGCAGGCACCCTTTCCACTACTCGGTGCTGCCGGGCTGATAGGTGTTGTTGCTCTGTGGTTCTCACTCCCGCACGACCGCCCCCAAGGCAAGAAATCAAATAAGTCGATCCGAACCGGCTGGGCATCCATTCTGAAAAATCGCAACGCAATGGCGGCATTGGCCGTTGGCCTGCTCATGTCGGCCGCGAGCGAAAATCTCAACGTAGTGCTGGGCATCTGGCTAGAGTCGTACTATGGCTTGAGTCTGGCGGCGCTTGGTTTATCGACAGCGGTCATCGGTGTCGCCGAACTGGTTGGAGAAGGCGGGGTGATAGGTCTTGTTGATCGCATCGGAAAGAAACGCGCCATCATAATTGGGGCGCTTGGCAGTGCATTTTCTTATTTCGTCCTGCCCTTAATCGCCAACGAGCTTGTCGGCGGCCTTATCGGCCTTTTTCTGACATTTGTCACTTTCGAATTTACCATCGTAGCGACGCTCCCAATGATGACGGAAGCCGTCCCGGGTGCGCGAGCGAGTCTAATGAGCCTCAATAGCGCAGGCCACTCCCTGGGACGGATGGGGGGCGCGCTGATCGGCAATTGGTTGTTCGGCCTGGGTTTCTTCTGGAACGGTGCATTCGGAGCGCTGGCGAATATTCTGGCAGCGGCGATCCTGATTTTGTGGGTACACGACTCAGACGAAACGCAGCCCGCAGCGGCAGCTTAGGGTTCATAAAAGAATAACTTCCCGTGTGTCATTTCGATCAAAGGGAGAAATCTTTCACAAGGCTGATTGTGTAGTGAGTGAGGGTGTGGATTTCTCGCTATCGCTCGAAATGACAAATTTTAGGTGCGGGAAGTTATATATTCACGGACCCTTAGATCGGTTGGGGAATCAGCAGCCCGGCACTATACTTAGAATCTCGAAGGCGTGAATATAATATATGAAAACTCTATACACATTCGCACCAATTTTTCAGCTGGACTTTTCATCGGATTCGCTGATTACGATCGCCATTGCGCTGGTCGCCATAGCGATCGGCTGGCTGATCCTGCGCTTTGTCCTCAAGATAGCGTGGCGGGCATTTCTGATCGGATGCCTGGGCATCCTGATCCTGGGCGCGATCGTTGTCGGAGCGACTTTTTTCCTTGGTTCATAGCGGGCTGAAGATTAGAGACCGAGACTCCTGATTAATTAATCTCCCTCGCAAATCCTCTTTCTACAAAAAAAGCCCCTCCAAATTGGAAGGGCTTTTCTGATTCGTTCGCTCTGAACCGTTGCGGATTAATAATCCGGCATTGGCGGAGCAGCCGGCATCGGATTTTCCTCGGGCAACTCGGTGATGAGCGCCTCGGTGGTGAGGATCATCGCTGCGATGGAAGCGGCGTTCTCCAACCCACCACGGGTTACCTTGGCCGGGTCGATGATACCTGCTGCGATCATGTCCACGTACTCTTCGGTGAGAACGTTATAACCAAAGTTCATGTTATCCTTGCTCTCTTGGGTACGGCGCACAGTATCGATGACTACGGAGCCATCCTGACCAGCATTGGACGCGATCTTGCGCATGGGCGCTTCGAGCGCTTTGCGCAGGCTCGACACACCGGCTTGAGCGTCATCGCTATCCATCTTCAAGTCAGCAATGGCAGAGAC
The DNA here is from genome assembly GCA_965248775.1 of Anaerolineales bacterium. Classification (GTDB taxonomy): domain Bacteria; phylum Chloroflexota; class Anaerolineae; order Anaerolineales; family JBHHUI01; genus JBHHUI01. The sequence goes on along the minus strand of OZ252150.1, from coordinate 5,214,747 downwards.
GGCGTTCAGCAGAGTCACACCACCACCGGCCACGATCCCCTCTTCCACAGCTGCGCGCGTAGCCGAGAGTGCATCTTCAACACGATGTTTCTTTTCCTTCAGCTCAACCTCAGTCGCCGCGCCGACACGAATGATGGCAACGCCACCACTCAGTTTGGCCAGGCGTTCCTGAAGCTTCTCGCTGTCGTAATCGGAGGTGCTGCGGTCGATCTCGACTTTGATCTCTTCGATACGGCCCTTGAGGCGCTTTTCGTCGCCCTTGCCATCGACAACAGTGCTGTCGTCCTTGGTAGCGAGGATCTTGCCTGCCTGTCCAAGGTCAGCCACAGTGGTGGATTCGAGCTTGCGCCCGAGTTCTTCGGTGATGACAGTGCCGCCCGTCAGGACAGCCAGGTCCTGGAGCATGGCCTTGCGACGATCGCCAAAACCGGGAGCCTTGATGGCCAGCACGTTGAGCATACCGCGCAACTTGTTGAGCACGAGTGTTGCGAGTGCCTCACCGTCGATGTCCTCAGCGATGATGACCAGGTCACGCTTGCCGAGCTGTACCAGTTTCTCCAGCAGCGGGACGATGTCCTGCGCGGCGGAGATCTTCTTGTCGTGGATCAGGATGTACGGATCGCTGATTTCAGCTTCCATGGTCTCGGAGTTGGTGACGAAGTAAGGCGAGAGGTAGCCACGGTCGAACTGCATACCATCGACGTATTCGGTCTCGAACTCGAGGCCTTTGGACTCTTCAACCGTGATGACGCCGTCTTTACCGACTTTGTCCATCACTTCGGCGATCAGGCCGCCGATCTCAGAGTCGGCAGCGGAAATCGACGCAACGGAAGCAATCTCTTCCTTGGTATCAATGACGTGAGACTGTGCCTTGATGGCGCCAACAATTGCATTGGTGGCCGCTTCGATGCCGCGCTTGATGAGCATTGGGTTGGCTCCGGCGGCTACCATCTTCAGACCTTCGTGCACGATTGTTTGCGCGAGCACTGTGGAGGTGGTCGTGCCGTCACCGGCAATGTCGTTTGTCTTGGTCGCAGCCTGCGAGAGCAGCTGCGCACCCATGTTTTCATATGGGTCTTCTAGTTCGATGTCCTTGGCGACGGTGACGCCATCGTGAGTCACGGTCGGGGCGCCGAACTTCTTGTCTAATGCTACGTTACGCCCTTTCGGGCCGAGGGTTGTGGACACAGCAGTCGCAAGAGTATCAACACCATTCTTGAGCTTGCGGCGGGCGTCCTCATGGAAAACGATTTGTTTCGCTGCCATGGTTATCTTCCTTTCTGATTTTTCTGAATGTGATTAAGAACTTTGATGCGATTAGTCTTGGACGAGTGCCAGAATATCGGACTCTTTCAAGATCAACAATTTCTGGGCTTCGACTTTGATCTCAGTGCCGGCGTACTTGGCGTAGAGAACCGTGTCGTCAACACTGACTTCCATCTCGATGCGCTTGCCATCTTCGTCACGCGCACCCGGACCGGCTGCCAGAACCTTGCCGCGCTGCGGTTTTTCTTTAGCAGTTTCTGGTAGCACGATGCCGCTGGCTGTAACCTCTTCTTGCTCGATTGGTTCGACGATAAGACGCTCGCCGAGTGGTTTGAGGTTGAGTGACATGTTTGCTTTGCCTCCTTCGTTAGATTTAGGTATTGATTTGGTTACTCAGAACGCGGGTTAGCACTCCGAATCAATGAGTGCTAACCCGCGGGGAGTCTACCCCAATCGGAGGGGGGTGTCAAGAGTTGCAGGCCAATTTACGGCCTGGAGTAGGTTTTTAGGGGGGGTTCCGTCTGTTATATCTGGCACTCGCCGGGCAGAATCGCCAATTGGGGACTCAAAGCTGCCACTTTGCTCGATCATATGCCTGCGTCTACATCGGCCCGAGCCCGCTCCAAGAATTCCTGTACGGAAGATGGAGCTGGCTTCTCACCAGATCTTAACCGTAAAGCAACCTTGGCGTCTTCTTCTTCACGGTCGCCAACCACCAGCATATACGGGATTTTCTGCTTCTGTGCATCACGAATCTTGGCATTCATGCGTTCATTGCGCGCATCAACTTCCACGCGCAAACCGGCTGCTTTCAACTCCTCGGAAACCTGACTAGCATATTCGAGATTTCGATCCGTGATGGGGATAAGAACGGCCTGCACTGGTGCGATCCAGACTGGAAACGCTCCGGCGAAATGCTCAATAAGAACGCCCAGGAACCGTTCAGTAGAACCGGTCACCGCACGGTGAATCACGACCGGGACATGCTCCTGCCCATCTTCACCAATGTAAATAAGTCCCAGCCGAGCGGGCTGGATAAAATCCACCTGGATGGTAGAGAGCTGCCACTCGCGCCCGAGCACGTCGCGCGCCATTACATCCGCCTTGGGACCATAGAAGGCAGCCTCGTCGGAGGCTTCGAAGTACTCGACACCGCTGGCGACTAATGCAGTGCGGAGCGCCGTCTCGGCCAGATCCCACTTCTCCTCGTCCTCCACATATTTGCCGCCCTCGCCGCGCAATGAAAGCCGAATGCGGTATTCAGAAAATTGGTAGCGACCGAGGACTTCCTGAATGAGTTCGAGCGCAAGCGCAAACTCGCTCTGGATTTGGTCCTCCATGCAGAAAATGTGGCAGTCGTCCTGCGTCACAGACCGGACGCGCGTGAGGCCGGTGAGTTCGCCCGACTTCTCGTACCGATAGAGCGTGGCGAACTCGGCGAAGCGCAGCGGCAGCTCGCGGTAGGAATGGCGTCCCATCTCACGATAGAGCGTCATGTGACTCGGACAGTTCATCGGCTTAAGCCGGTAGGACACATTCTCATCCACCAGTGGTGGGTACATTACATCGGCGTAGTTGTCGAGGTGGCCGGACTTGCGATACAAGCCCTCCTTCACCATGTGTCCTGTCCACACATGTTGGTAGCCATAGCGCGTCTGCACTTCGCGCACGTAACTCTCCATCAGATGGCGGATGATCTCGCCGCGCGGTGTGAAGAGCGGGATGCCGGGGCCGATGTCTTCTGAGAAGTAGAATAGGCCCAGTTCCTTGCCGAGCTTGCGATGATCGCGCTTGCGCGCCTCCTCCTGTTGCCAGAGGTATTGTTTGAGTTCCTTCGGTGAATGCCACGCCGTTCCATAAACGCGTTGCAACATGGGTTTATTCTCATCGCCACGCCAGTAGGCTCCGGCGAGGCTCATGAGTTTGATGGCTCTCGGGTTGATCTTCCCAGTGCTTTCAACATGCGGCCCGCGACACAAGTCTGTGAAGGTGTCGTGGCTGTACACAGTGATCTCCGGCTTTTCGTCGAGTGGATTGCCGTATTCATCGAAGCCACCATCTTCCAACCCCTCGATCAGCTCTAATTTGTAGGTTTGCCCAGCGAAAAGTTCGCGGACCTCTGCAGCGCTCACGGCCTTCCGATTGAAGCTGTGATCTCCCTTAATAATCTCCCGCATACGATTCTCGATGGTCTCGAAGTCATCGGGAGTGAGCTGACGAGGCAGTTCGAAATCATAATAAAAGCCATCCTCAATCGGCGGCCCGATGGCAATATTGGCTTCCCCTGGGAACATCTCAGTGACGGCCTGCGCCATAATATGTGCAGCGGAGTGGCGAAGACGATAGAGTTTGCTATCCTCGTAACGTTCCTCTGTCTTTTTGGCCATGAATAACTCCAGAAATTAAAAAACCCCACCCACTCTGGGGCGAGGTTCGTTCCACGCGGTTCCACCCAGATTAACCAATCCCCTGACGAGTCATCACGCTTCCACGGGTGGGGTTTCCAATCCATGACCCCGCCTCCCTGGCGCTTCCGCGTACGTACTCGTCCTGGTCTGTGCGTTTTGTATATCGGGGCGACGCTGTACCGCCCGTCTCTTTGGTGGGCGGTACAGGGCTCGAACCTGTGACCTCTGCGATGTCAACGCAACGCTCTAACCAGCTGAGCTAACCGCCCGGAATGGCGAAATTATAGCAGCCAAATCAGCCGGGCAATTCGAGCGCCTCTGGTTTAGGCCACGCTTTCGACCTCGCCTCTGCCTATTTCGACATCGTGTGATCTGGTATGACTGCAGTCAGGATTTTTAACGCTGCCGAGCCAATGTAGCATCCCCCGGCCAGACAATCGGCAATGTAACAGTGAACTTGCTGCCCAGCCCTTCCACGCTCTGTACCTGGATTGTGCCGCCGTGCGCCTCAATGATCTCGCGCGTAATGGCGAGGCCTAATCCATAGCCGGTTCCGGCTTTTCGCGACTTATCCACCATATAGAATCGTTCGAAGATACGCGACAAATCATCAGCCGGGATACCCTTTCCCGAATCGGTCACAGCGACAGAGACTTTGCCATCTGTTTGTTCGGCCTGAAGAGTGACCTTGCCGCCTGCAGGCGTGTGCTTGATGGCGTTATCCATCAAGTTGGAGATCACCTGTGCGAGGCGGTCAGGGTCCACAATCATAGTCGGCAGGGTTGTGATTTCAGAACGCAACGCTACCTGCTACTCTCGGCACGCAGAGAAAGTTTTTGCGCAACCGAGTTTAACAATGTGCCTACATCCGTTGGCTCGCGGTTGAGAGCAGACTGTCCGGCCTCCAGGCGCGCCAGGTCGAGCAGCCCAGCCACCAGTCTTCGCATGCGCTCGGCTTCATCATTGATGACCCGTGCAAAGTCTTTTGTACTCTCGGGGTCGGCCCCCATATCATCCATAATTGCCTGCGAATAGCCCTGGATGGATGTCAGTGGGGTCTTTAGCTCGTGTGAGACTCCGGCCAAAAAGTCCTTTTGCTGTTGTTGGCTGGCTTTCACGCGGGTGGTCATTTCGTTAAATGAATGCCCCAGCGCACGGACTTCGGTTGGGCCGCCGGGTGGTACGCGCTGATCGTAATTGCCCCTCGCAATCTGACGCGCGGCAACAACCAGTCGCCGCAAGGGCAAGGAAACGGAACGGGCGATCAATAACGCCATCACGACCGAAAGCAGAACGCCAAAACACATCGCTTGCAACAGTGTTCCCAGGAAATTTTCGGCCAGAAATTGGAGAGGCGAGCTCGGGCGTTGCAAGAAGGCAGGGACGAAGTCGCGTTGCGGGACGGGACGGGGTACATACTGCCATTGGCCGTTACTGGCATCAGTTACAAATTCGCCGCCGCCGGCATCGCTCGGGCGCCGTTGGTTGGGTAGTTCGGGAATATCGCCGGCTGTAGTTTTCCCCTGCAAGACAGCACTATCCAGATGCACACGCCGATCGGCAGTGACGAGTAATACCCGCAGGTCACTCATCTCTGCCAAAGTGAGCAGATAAGATTCAATACTTACATTATCGGTATTGATCCCACGTGGCGGATTGTCCTCTATGACTGCCCGGGTAGTTTCGGCCAGGCGCAGATAGTCAAAGCGAGTCACGACTGGTGTAGTACGTAGGAGTACGAGCAGAGCCAGACCGATTACGAACACACATACCAATACGACAAGCACGTAGGAGATGATCAGGCGTGTGCGTAATGAATTAAGCATATGTCGTAAAAATAAATCCGGGGGGCAAATGCCCCCCAGTTGGCTCAGCCGATGAGTTTGTAACCTACTCCGGTGACTGTCTCGATGCTCACCTGGCTTTGCTTCAATTTCTTACGCAGATGCGCAATGTGAACATCCACCGTACGAGTCTGTCCATAGAAATCAAAACCCCAAACAAGATTCAACAATTGCTCACGAGAGAGCACGATGCCTCTATTTTCGGCCAATGTCTGGAGCAAGTCGAATTCTTTGGCACGCAAGTTTTGATGAGTACCGGAGATTGTCACCTCCCGCCGGGCCGGGTCAATGGTCAGGTCCCCGATGTGTAATGTCTCGTTGGCAGGACGGGTCGTGCGTTCGGTGCGCCGCAGAATGGCCTTCACGCGTGCCACAAGTTCGCGCGGATTAAATGGTTTGGTCAGGTAATCGTCGGCGCCAAGTTCGAGCCCGACGATCTTGTCGATATCTTCTTCGCGTGCGGTGACCATGATGATGGGGATATCTGATTTGGCCCGCAGGCGACGACACACTTCGTATCCATCCAGGCCGGACAGCATCAGGTCGAGAACAACCAGCGCGGGGTTTTCCTGCTCCACAGCTACGAGGGCATCCAATCCATCGCCTACCGAGTGGATGCGAAACCCATCTTGTTGCAGATACATGCGCGCCAGTTCGACGATGTTGGGCTCATCGTCCACAACAAGAATGAGTTCACCGGGCATGATGATGCACGCTAAATCTCAATGTAGACCGAATTACAGCCTAACCCAAAAACCAATTATTTAATGCAGAATACATTGGCGTTCTCGCCTTTGTACAAACCCCGCGTCGTCCCCAGCCACGCGGGATTTTGTTCATTTGAACGCATTAATCGTCGCGCCCTAAACGTGTGACGGCTACGCATTCAATCTCAACCTGCGCCCCAAGCGGTAGCGCGGCCACCTGCACAGTGCTGCGCGCCGGTGGGTCCTCGGTGAAATACTCTGCATAGACCGCATTCATGCGCTGGAAGTCTGCTAGGTCCGCCATGAACACGGTGGTTTTGACTACGCGATCAAGACCACTCCCAGCGGCTTCGAGGACAGACTTCAGGTTTTGCAGGACCTGATGCGTTTGCTCCTCAATCGAGTCGCCGACCAGCTTTCCGGTGCCCGCATCCAATCCGACCTGCCCGGCTGTATAGATGACATCCTTCACCCGAATTCCGAGCGAGTACGGGCCGACCGCTTTGGGGGCTTTGTCTGCGATGATAACTTCTTTTTTTAGCGTCATGCGTGCAACCCTTTCAAGTTTATGTGGAGTACTTCAATTCGGATTCTACCCGTATACGGGCTACCGTCAAAGTGCTATTCAAAAACACCGGCCGGACCGGCAGTCAGTGTGCGTCGGAGCAAGCGCTCGTGTCGCCCAACCATGGGCGGCAGCGCGTCTGGGGAAAAGAAACCGGCTTCAAGGGTCTCATCCTGATCCGGAACGAGCCGGTCGCCGACCCACTGCGCGGCGAAGATTATGGAGACGATTTGCACCTGGTTGCCATCCGGGTAGGTAAGAAAATACTCCGGGCCGGTGAATACGCCGACCAGCCGGCACAGCTTAATTTTTATACCGAGTTCTTCGCGCGCCTCGCGGACGATGGTGCCCGCCGGCGTCTCGCCCAGTTCCATCAGCCCGGCCGGGATGCCCCATAAATTTGAGTCGGATCGTAACCCGAGCAGTACGCGTCCAACTTCATCCCGAATGAGAGCGCCCGCGCCCACTGTGATGAGGCGCGTCGGACCGGTCAGCGTGCGCAAGTCAAAGATCGTGCTGGCCGGCTCGGCCACGCTGAGCGGCGCTTCAAAGCTCGGGGTTGGACTTCGGCGGACGAACTGTGCTGCCATGTCGGCGTACCAACGCGGACAATCGTCCGGCGGCGCATGTGGAGGGAAGAAGCGTAAGTCGGTGGATTCCTGCCCGTCAGGTTTAAGCTGCCCGCCCGTGATCCTGCAGTGCAGCGCAACCGTACATTGCTGCACCTCGTCCCCATTCGGATAGGTCACCTCATATTGGGGGCCGGCGTAGACGCCGAGTAGATCGTGTGGCTCCACTTCCAATCCGGTTTCTTCACGCGCTTCGCGGCGCGCACATTCCAGAAACGTCTCACCGATTTCCAGCACACCGCCGGGCAATCCCCACCAAGCAAAATCCGAGCGACGTTGCCAAAGCAGCCGGCCGTGTTCATCTTCGATGAGTGTTGTGACGTAGGTTAGGATGACTTTGCGCATGTCAATGCGTTCACGTAGCCAGCGCACATACGACTTGCTGTCCGGGAGGTTGCTATTCTGGGGTATCATTTGTCACACCCGGTTGGATGCCGGATCATGCCCCAAAAAGACGAAGCACTCATTATTCTCACTAATGATGACGGGATTGAATCGCCCGGGTTGCTGGCGGCTGCACATGCGCTCGCACCATTGGGGTGGATTCTCGTCGCCGCGCCGAGTCGACAGCAATCGGCTATGGGCCGCAGCATGCCACTCACCAACGAGGGCACGATCCAATCTCTACAACGCGCCATTGGCGACGACCACTGGGAGGTGTACGCTGTCGACGGCACTCCTGCACAGTCCGTACAACACGCCATTCTCGAACTGGCCGATCGGCGACCCGACTTGGTGGTTTCTGGAATAAATTACGGGGAGAACGTCGGCACCGGTACGACTATTTCGGGCACAATCGGTGCGGCGCTCGAAGCCGCCAGCTTTAAAGTGCCGGCCCTGGCCGTCTCGCTTGCGATGGACCAACAGTATCACGTTTCGCACTCCGACGAGGTAGATTTCTCGGCAGCCGGGTATTTCACGCACCATTTCGCAGAACGCCTGCTGAAAAACAGTATGCCGCCTGACGTGGATGTCCTCAAAGTGGATGTTCCCTGGGATGCCACCGAACAAACTGCCTGGCGTCTAACTCGTCAATCCCGCCAGAGCTACTACCAGCCACAACGCCCGGAGCGCGCTTCGTTCGACATCCCCGGCATCGTAGGTTACCGGCGTGACATCGATTTTGACGGGCTGGAGCCGGAATCCGATATTGCAGTGTTGGTCAATGAGCGCCTCGTTTCAGTTACACCTCTCTCGCTCGACCTGACCTCCCGGGTACCCTTCCACGAGCTTGATGCGCAATTGCGCGGCGTGGATACAAAATAAAAACCGGGCCATATATGGCCCGGCGCTTTTACTTTAACCTACGCTTTAACACTTCAGGCGAAGTCCCCTTCGTCGTCTTCGTCATCCTCGTCGCCAAAAACCAGGTCAATCTCCGGTAGTGGTTTGTCCAAGCGCACCCACACGTGGAGTACCTCACCTTCGTCCTGTGCTCCAGCACGTACAGCTACGATCAGCGCCTGTTCTTCAAACCCATCCCGATCGCGATACTCCAGATAAACATCACGCCCTTCTTTCCAGGCATTCTGGCATCGTTCTACGAGGGTTGTGCCATTCATTGTCCGCACGAGACAGCGCATAGCGTGGGGGACGGTGATTCCTTCCGCTATTGCAAGCGCCCAGGTTTCCAGGGCGTTTTCGAACACTGGCGGCGGACCTTCTATGATGGTGATCTTTTCTGGTTCGACCATGTTCATAAAAAATGCGACCTAGCAGCGGGATGATACCATAGAATTATACGTACTTTTGTGTGCGAAACCACGTTAAAGAATCGGAAACACTCTCTTCGAAGGGGCGATGGTTGAGACCAAACGCCCTGTCGCCTTTTTTCGTACCCAAGGGCTGCCAATGCCGGATGGCGTTTAGATGATTGACCGGTAGACCCAGCATTGGTAACACTTTCGCCAACCCGGCAAGCGCCCCGAGCAATGGCAGGGGCACTCGGAAACGCGGCGGTGGTACACCGGCCACTTCTGCAACGGTTTCGAGGGCAGTTTGCACCGTCAGGTTATGGCCGCCGATGATGTAGCGTTCGCCCGTCTGACCCACCTTCGCCGCTTCGATATGAGCTGTTGCCACTTCGCGGACATCAACGACATTTGTTTCCGCCTCGATCCATACCCGGCCATAGCCCTTTGCAAGCGCGATCAATATGCGACCGGTTGTAGGTTTGACATCTCCCGGGCCGAACACCGCCGTGGGGTTGAGCACGACAACATCAAGCCCAGTAGGCGCAGCGTGCAATACAAGCTGTTCCATCGCATATTTCGCTTCATAATAAGCGCTTGCGGCTAACGTGCCGGGAGTATAAAAATCGCGCTCATCGGCGAGCCGCTCTATCTCCCCTGGCAGGCCAATGGTGGTCAGGCTGCTTGTGAACACCATGCGCTTTACGCTACATTCGGCTGCCGCAGCAAGTACAGACTGCATTTCCGCAACGGCGCTCGCAACCTGTGCAGCTACATTCCCGGTTTGTTGTGGATAATAGGCGGCTGCATGGAAAACGATCTCGCAGCCAGACATGGCTCGTAGTAACGATTCGTGTTCACTTAGATCGCCTGTGAACCAGATGATTGATAGGTCGGGGATATTACCAGTTGCTTGGGGATTGCGCCGCAGCGCCTGTACATTCCAGCCTGCCTGCACGCATTGCCGGGCTATGTGACCACCGATGAACCCGGTAGCACCCAGCACGCAGACCTGCATGACTCGGATCTGCTCTTATTGACCGAGCATGATTAAGAGCGCCGGCACGAGCAAGAACGCCGCCAGCAAGACGATAACGCCAAGGAGCAGCAAACCAAGGCGCTGCCCCGAGCGCAGCTGCCGACGAGTGTCATGGAAAACGCGGCCTGAAAGAACCGTGCGCGCTTTTTGCCGACGTGAAACTTCGGCTGATACCGTCGTACCATCGTCTAACTGGGCAGGTTCGATAGCCTCCCAGTTAACTTTACGTTCCTCATCGCTCTCACTTTTACGCTGCGCTCGCGCCAGTGCCACGGCCATGCCCACCAGCAGTGCTAGCATTAAAAATATTGCTACGACGATGACAAAGATTCTCATTGATATTCAAATACGACTTTAATCGCAGCGCTGCTCGCTTTGGATGTGGCAGTGTCAATCGCTTTTCGATATTCCTCGAATGGGAACCGATGCGTGATCAGTCCGTCTGCGCGTAACTTGCCCTCGCGCAGCAGCTGGATCACCCAATCGTAGGTATGGCGACGCTCCCCTAACCAGGTATCGCAGCCGTGATCCACGCTCCCGATCAGGTTTACTTCCTGGTACCATACTGGGCTGAGGTCAAGCTTCATCGGTTCGAGATTGATCCCGACGACAATCACACTTCCATCCGCCCGAGTCCAACGCAGACTGTCTTCGATTGTGTTCGCTTTCCCGACACAATCAAAGATCATATCAAACCCGCCTAACAGCATACCTTTGTTCAAGGGAGCGGTGTAGTGATCAATCCTAAAGCGGCGGGCCACCCCAGCATAGCCTTCGGATGGGTCGAGTATGTCATCTGCGCCACACTGCCGCGCCATCTCCGCCTGGTGGGGGTACTTCGCCATAACCGCGATGTTGCAATCAGGTGAGACTGCCCGCACCGCCTGAACGGTGAGCAGTCCAATGATCCCCGCCCCAATCACCAGCACATGATCTTTCTTTCCCGGCGAGCTCCGCAGGACCGCGTGGATCGCAATCGACATCGGCTCGACGAGAGCGGCCTGATCGTCACTGATATCGTCCGGGCAGAGAAACAATTCGCTTTCGTGTGCGATATAGCCGTCGCCCCAGCCGCCACCCACACCTTGCACGCCTTTCCTTGCAGATTGATTTTCACAGAGGTTCATATCACCACGTTCGCAGGCTGCGCAGAGGGGTGTGATCTCCTGCGAGAGGCAGTGCGGTCCTACAAAACGCAAGTCCATGATGACACGGTCACCAGGGCTGAAGCGCGTAACTCCGGAGCCGACTTCGACAACATCACTCACGACCTCATGCCCCAGAAAGATTCGGTCGAGACCCGGCAAAGCAGCCGGACCAACGGCAGGGTCTGCATTTGCGAATAGGAGACTCAAATCGGTTGCGCAAATTCCACAGGTGCGGTTCTGCACTCGCACCCAGCGATCACCTGGGAGTGGCGCCTCCACGAACTCGTCCAAACGGGTTGGCGAAAGTGAGCTCCAAACCACACCGGGCCAAATACCACGTAAAGCCTTGACCAAAAGAAATTTGGGGATCACCTTATCAAAATAGATCGCACGCATTCTAAGTTCCAGGGAATGATGGCATTGTCGCCCGACGCGCATACGAGTCACGCGCCTGCGGAGTCAAATGTGCTGGTTACGTTGTGGTTCCCAGCGCCCGCCGAATGGCGCTGGAACGTTCGTCAGAGGGATCATCGGTGAGCAGCGCTTCCGGCTCATCTTGCAGCAACTCCCGCACCGAATCCAACAAGTCCACGATACGGATGCGCTGCACATTGGCTGTGCCGATCTGACCACGTTTGGTAATACTGGCAACATAGGGTGCGAGGGCATCGAAGCCGGCTGAATTACCGGGCCAATGCGGCACCTCAACAATCCCAGTCTTCGAGAGCGCCCAACGCACAAAAGTCTTACGGCCGGCGCGTCGTTCCGCGAGATGTATCGATGTATTCACTCGGTGGCTGACTCCAATCATGAGAACGTCCCCATCATTTTCTTCCAGCCAGGCAATCGGGCCAAAGGGATCATCGACTGATTGTGTACCAAGCACTTCCTGTGCCTCACCACCGTGAGCGACAAAAGAGAGCACAGGATGGTCGCTGCGCAATGATTCCGGCATTCGCCGCAACTGTTCGGCGATGGCGCCAATTTCGGAATGAACTGGCAGGTCATCGTGCCAGAATTCCGCTTCCGCATTTCCGTCAGCCGTAGAACCGTAGGTAATACCGTTGTCCGGCGGACCAGTCTCAGGGACGACAAGCGTTTGATATGTAAAGGCCGGCATCACGACGGTATGACAGGCAGCCGTGATCGCCGCTACAACCGTTTCTGCACCACCACGCACCTGCCCAATCGTGGATAGAGAGGCATGCACAAGTACGCGCCGGCTCTTCTGCTCCAGACCCACCTGACGCAATCCGCGCACAATTTGGCGGAAACCAATGGTGGTAGGCGTTTCGGCAACTGCGGCTTGATCTGATTCAACCATTGTCAATTATGGTAACGCAAGGACTCCTAAAGTGCAATTGGGTTAAGGCGTCCGAGTTCTGCTCTCGCTCGTTTCGTTTGGAGGCCTGCACCAAAACCTCGGACGTCTCCGGTAACAACATCGGTGTGCCCGTGAGGTAGACCTCAGCGTCCTTTCCACTCGGGCTCACGTTTTTCAAGGAAGGCAGCCATACCCTCCTTTTGATCTTCACTTGCAAACATCAGATAAAACGCCCGACGCTCGTCGGCAATTCCATCGCGCAGATGAGTCTCGAAGGCATTGTTGACAGCTTCGCGCGCGAGTCGCACTGCCAATGGCGAGCGGGCAGCAACTTCGTTCGCAAGTTCAAGGGCGACGTCCAGATACACTTCGGGCGGCACCACCCGATTGACCAATCCAAAGCGCGCCGCCTCATCGGCTGTCAGGAAGCGACCATTAAGGATCACCTCCATTGCGAGCGCTTTGCCGATTGCACGCGTCATGCGCTGCGTCCCGCCCGCACCCGGAAAGACGCCGATATTGATCTCGGGTTGCCCGAAGCGCGCCGTCTCTGAGGCCACGATCATGTCACAGGCCATCGCCATTTCGCAGCCACCACCGAGGCACCAACCCGATACAGCTGCAATGATAGGGATTTTCACCCCGCGCAGTTGATCCCACAGTCCAATGCGATCGGCGAGCAGCATATCGATTGCGGAAGCATCCGCCATTTCTTTGATATCCGCACCAGCTGCAAAGGCGCGCTCATTGCCGGTGATTACTATCGCGCCAATATCCTGCGCTTTATCGAATTCGACAGCCGCTTGCACCAGCGAGCGCATGACTTCGCCGTTGAGTGCATTCATTTGTTTCGGTCGATTAATTCGGATCAATCCAACGCGATCGTGCGTCTCTGTAACTATTACAGGATCAGACATTTGTCCTCCAGAATACAATCGAAGTGTTGGAAGTTACATTCTCGATTTGATGAATTGGGCAGCGCGGTGTGCAACCGCCATGATCGTGATCATGGGATTGACACCGGAGGCGGTCGGGAAAGTGGCAGCATCCGTGACGAAAAGGTTGCGCACATCCCAGCTCTCGCAGTTGGGGTCAACCACCGCTGCATTGCGACGCCCACCCATGCGGCAAGTGCCCATCTGGTGCGCCGAGAACACGCCAAGACGATTCACTCCCGTTCCAGCCCGACCCACCTGTTCCAGATAGGCTTCAAAATCAGAAGTGGAACCCGCTGCAATGCGATAGGGTTGCAAGTCTGAATGTACCGTCTCTACTTCTCTTGCGCCGGCTGCTACATGTAAACGTAAAGCCTGTTGTAGTCCCACCAGTAAATGCTCGCCATCGGCTCGACTTAACCGATAGTGCAAACGCGGACGTCCTTTCTTGTCGATCGTGACCCGTCCACCATCACGATCGCGCGTAATGGCGATGAACGACGCTTGCAGGGCCAGTCGCTGCATAATCGCTTTGAATTGCCACGCCGAACGCCAAGTGAGAGCCGACGCGAGTAAGCCCGGATGCGCTGCGGGGACTTCAATCATGGCGCCGTATCCGCGCCCATCCAGATTCACGAACTGATCGGAATAGACGCTGGACATCACGCCGCGCCAAATCTCCATCGGCTCGTCGTACTCGCCTCGCGCTGCGGTCGTCGGATGCAGGTGCAAATTACGACCAATGTTGGTGTTTGGAACTCCACTACGGATTAACAACGCCGGCGAATGGAGAGCGCCGGCCGCGACTACGACGATTGGCGCAGAAACAACAACATGGTGATCGATACCATTCTGGCCCGGGACCATACCCTGCACGCCATACACCGCACCATTATCGATAAGAATCTTATCGACGTGACATTGCACAAGAATGTCTGCACCTGCCTTCACCGCATCGCGCAGATACGTGTTGTAAGTTCCTTGCTTGGCTGCATGCACACAACCGAAGCAACACCAGCCACAATCGGAGGCGGTACAACCACTTACATTACGGGCGATCTGACGACTTTGATACCCGAGGGCCGCACAGCCGCGCGCAAGCGCTGCGTTCGGTGGGTTCTGCAGTGAAGAATCTTTATTTACACTGATGCGCTCACACACCGCATCAAGAGAAGCCTGGAATTCAGGCCCGGCGATGCCAGTAACGCCATGTTCGCGTTCCCATTCCTCCAGGACATGTTCGGGCGTGCGGAACGAGATCGTCCAGTTGATGGTAGTCCCGCCCCCGAGAGTCGCACCCGCCAGTACGGTGACACCTACATCTTCCGTCGTAAGCAAGCCAGCCATCTCATACATGTCGCGGAAGGCCTCAGTCTCGCGGGTGGTGTAATCAGCCGTCCCAAGTGCAGCCCCCTTCTCAACCACGAGCACTCTTTTTCCAGTACGCGCCAACTCAGCCGCGACGACTCCACCACCGGCACCGGAGCCAACCACTACAGCGTCGTAAATCAGCACATCCGATTGTTGCAGTACCAATGGCTCGAACGGCTGTTCAGTCGCTGCTTTGGTATCGAGAGGTCCGCTATAGCCAACGACAGGCCAGTTTGGATTGTTGCCGACTTCATCAATGGCTGAATAAAAGAGCGCCTGCGTCAGTCGCTTCAGGCTCTGAAACGCCTGGCGTAGTTGGCCGATGCGGGAAACAGCCCAGCGCTGCAGCATACGTTCACGCGTTTCGAAGGATAGTTCTGCAAATGATCTGAAGCGACCTGTCAGCAGGAAAGCGCCGCCGGGTATATCGAGAATTCCGAGCAGTAATTGGAGTTGCCGCAGCCGATCCTCGGGAATATACACCAGGGCTTTTTCGAACTCTTCCGGGACGCCAATGTCTGACGCATTGCGCTGCCAGAAAAGCTGCTCAGATTCGGTAGCGCCGGGTGGTGGCTTGAGCGCAGGTATTAAGGTGTCACAAACCGCGGCCAGCGTACGGCGCTGCGCTACAGTGAACAACGCTGCCATCAGTTATCGAGCTGAGCTCGCATCTTGCGAATATGAAAGGTGTGATCGCGTTCGTGCCACAAAGCGCGCCGCAGGAGTTTGCGGGCAGACCAGAGTTCGCCATCCCGCTCGACCACGTGATCATCTCCGGCCAGCTGCGGCAGGACTTCCTGCAAGTTATCGCGTACCGTGTTCAGGCGCTTAAAGGCATCTTCAAGCAATTCCGATTCTTCAATACTGTAACCGAGGCGATCCAGATACCAGATTTCCGAATCGGCGACATGCTCAAGCACGCCGAGGATCGGCCAACGCTCTCCGCGCAGCGGCAAGCGCATATGCGAGTCGTGCAGGCCAAGTGTTGAGCGTAGAAGCGACTGTCGACTCCATTGCAGGAACTGTCGGTATTGTTTGACTTCATTGGATACGAGCGGTTCGCGATCCGCTTCGAAGAACGCATGGATGGAATGATCGCCGACTCTTCGGGCTGGGAACTGCTCGGCTACTTCCACAGAGGTGTCTTTGACAGCAAAACCGCCTTCGCGCTCTTTTCGCCAGCGGACATACTCCTCAATCGCAGCCGGGACGGCCGCAACGGCCAGATCCGGCTCAGCACCATCTCCGAAGCAGCCGGGCAGATCGGCCACATGTGCAATCCAACGCCCATCGTTTTGTTCCAATAGAAGCGGATGAGTAGTCATGATGTCCTCACTTGCTAATGGCCGCCCTCAAATCAGCCGCAAATTGCGGCATGTACTCGGCCACGTGTCGGTATTCTCCCGCGCGCTGTTTTACCAGATAACCTTGGAGTGCATCAACAACAGCCGACAGCCGACGCAAGCCGTACGCGCGTTGCTCCAGGAGAACGTACGATTGACCGGCACCGGGATCGACTTCGTCCAGAAATAAGGCTATGGCTGCGAGCGTAAGCACGCGCGCGAACTGATGCTGCCACTCAGGATAGCGCTCTCTAAACCTTCGTCAAACTCGAGGGTGGCGGCAGATTCAGCAGCACCAGAAACTTCATCTGCGTGCTTCGATAAATAGTCAGGCACTAATGCACCGCAGGCTGCGAAGATGACACCGCTAAGCACATGTTCACGATCGTCCGCGAACGGCCAGGGTGGGCTTTGCCCTACAGCACGGCGCGGCGGAATCAGACAACAGATTTCAGTTCTGGTGACCACTCCGATAGCATGTTGCGTCGGAAAAAGGATATTCGGCACGCAAACAATCTTAAACCCGTCGTCGCCAAAAAACGAGCCTAGGAACGACATGATATCCAGACTCACTATGTGTTCGCGGATCGCGGAGACAGCCTCTGCCCAATCCTTCTCGTGCTCTTTCCAAAATGTAGACAGACCGGCATCTGTGAGAAATGTTTTCAAATGCAGGCCGAATTCGGCAGCGTCGAGACCGGCCAACGATTTCGACGCGCTCTCGAAATCCGGCCCAAAATCCGGCCAACTCATATTCAATACTACTTCGAAATATGGCGCAGAATCATCCGACATGGTATCCAATGCTTGCTGTATAAATGTCGCTCCAGGATGATCACGGAAGGGCTCTGCATGCCGGCGCAGTGCTACAGCCTGTGGGTGAATGCCAAACGGCACGGCCACCTGTTCCCGCTCCGGCCAGTCCGTAGCGGCCAACAAGGCGGAAAGTGTTCGTGCGCGCTCATCAATGCGCACCTCCGCCATTATCTAACTCTCAACGCAAAAGGCATTTAAAGTATTGTAGGATTTCGTAGAAGAATGGTCAAACAGACCGGCTAATTCATTACCTTGCCGCCGTCGATATTTATTGACTGACCGGTAATATAGCGCGCCTCGTCCGAGCAGAGAAACAATACCATGCCTGCCACATCTTCTGGTTGTCCAAGTCGTCCTTGCGGGATTTCCTGATTCCAGCGCGCCATCTGTTCTGTGTTGTTGCGGAGATGTTCCGTCATGGGAGTAACGATCACGCCGGGGCAAACGGCGTTCACGCGGATATTGTGAGCGGCTAGTTCGCGAGCGGCTTCCCTGGTGAGGCCCAGCATACCGGATTTGCTGGCTACGTAAGCAGCGCGGTTGTACAGGCCGTGAGCACGGCCCGCAATCGAGGCAATGTTCACAATGACACCTCCGCCCTGTTCCTTCATTGCGCGCGCTGCTGTCTGCAAACACAGGAAAGCACCTTTCAAGTTGACATCGAGAGTCCTATTCCAGTCGAACTCGTCGAATGTGAGTATTGAACCCGTTGGCTCCACACCCGCATTGTTAACGAGCACATCGACGCGCTCCCAGGCCTCGATCACATCGTAGATCATGGTCTGTGCGGCCATCTTGTTGGCAATATCAGCCACATGCGAAGATGCCGTCCCTCCCGCAGCCACGATATCGTTGGCCGTCTGACGAGCCGAGTCCGGATTGATATCGTTAACCGCTACCTGCGCCCCCGCCTGCCCGAACGCTAGTGCTATGGCTTTGCCGATTCCGCGGCCGGCTCCGGTGACAATGACAACTCGATCTTGAGAATCCATAGCAATTTCTATTCAGGGGCGCGCAATTTCCCACAACGTGCGCGGTCGAAAAGCCAACGCGGGATTAGCATTACTGAACGCGATTTCAATCAATGTCTTCACGAGCGCCTGCCGACCGCCCCCAAATATGCGGTTGAGAACGTGGGGGTTGTAATATAGACCCCGTGCACGGGTCATCAACACAAACAGTTTTTGAAAGCGCGCGTTCACTGTTTGTACGTACGGATCGAGGTTCTGGATTGTCCACGGCATCCTTCTTTGCAGTAGGGCGCCAACCACTTTGGCAGCGATTTGCCCGGACTCGAGTGCGTAATCGATGCCCTCACCCGTATAGGGATTTACAAGGCCCACTGCTTCGCCAACAGCGATCAACCCTGCTGCAGTCTTTTGCGATTTGTGAAAATCCACTCGCAACGGAAAGCTTTTAACCGGCCCCATCCTGCGTGCTTGCGAAAGAATGTCCTGCAAACGTGGATGTTCTTCTATTAACTTATCGAAGGCTCTGCGTGACGAGGGGTGCAGCTTGCCAATGTAGCCCACGCCTACATTGGCAGAGGTCGGCCCAGTTGGGAACATCCAGCCGTAACCGGGCAACGCCACATCATTGAAATAAAATTCGATCTGATCCTTAATCTCGGCAACGTCTTCAAAACAGGCACGCGCGGCGAGCATCAAGGAAGGTTTAGATGGCAAAAGCTCCGCACGTTCCAGAACCCGCATTGCTGCTCCGGTGGCAATGACGACACCATCGGCAAAGTATTCCTGCTCGCCAGCGCGCGTGCGAGTACGCACGCCCACAACGGCCTCCTCCTCGCGGAGGAGATCAATCGCTGTCTCCTCCCCCTGAAACTGTGCCCCGGCCTCAATCGCACGCGACTGCAGGCGTGCATCGAGTTGTAAACGAGGGACAACGAGCGTGTAATCCGGCATCCCCGGCTCAGCTGGCACAGGTGTATCGATGCGGACTCCGTTGGGTGCGTAAAGATACAGCGAACGAACGCAATGGGCTGCTACTGTAAGTTCTTCCAATAAGCCCATCTGGTTGATCACATGTAAGGCACGGGGGCTGAGGGCATCACCACAGGTCTTGTCGCGCGGGAACTCAGATTTATCGAGCAGGAGCACATCCGCGCCTTGTTTGGCAAGGAAGTACGCCGTTGCCGAACCAGCCGGCCCGGCACCAACTACAATTACATCGTGTTTCTGGGTCATGCAGCGCGCGCTATTCGGTTTCTTCTACTGCTTCTTCTGGCTCGGTTCGCGGAGGGGCAATCGAGGGGAGTTCATCGCGATCTTCCTCTAAAACATCGGCAAAAATGATCGTGGCAAGGTCAGGAGCGAATGTCATCAGCGCTTGCCCGGCGCGCACGCCCTTTTCTGAGGTGAGAGCCTTATCAAGCGCGGCACGATCATCGAAGTAAAACTCGTGGAGTTTATAAATATCAGCCGGTCCTGTTGGGCCACCCATCACATGCGCTACTGCAATTCGGCGCACACCGGGCATTTTCTCAGCAAACGGCACAAATAAGTTCGCCCAATCATCCTCAAATTTGGTGATGTCCTTCGGATGCCGAAACAGGATCGTCAACTTATACATGGCAGAGATTATAGCGCAGTGATCAGTAACCAGTGAGGTCGTTTCTGATCACTGGCTCAGCGCCCAGCCGCTTTCGGTGAGTTTGAAATTCAATTCCTGCAAACGCGGCCATTCCGAGATTGTTTCTAGCGTTGCCTGCTGCGGTTCCAATTTAATCCGTTGTGGTTCGTAACCGCTCTCAAGCGCTCGATTCGTCAGATCGAAAGTCTGTAATGCCAGCGGGTGCACGGCGAAACTCATTCCGCCGTCCAGCACGGCATTAACGGCAGCGATCCACTCCTGCGCCTCTGAGAAATCTCCGGAGAAAATTAAATCATTGGCACTGCCAAGCATAAGTTCAAGAGCTATATTTTCGAGAGAAGCCGGATGACGGGTATAGTCTGCAATGATCTGCTGTTCGCGGGCGCGTGTGACGGAAGGAATCCACGCTGTCAAAAAGTAGGCATCCGGATCCGCTGTAAGCTGATAACGCCGCGCTGTGTCATAGAACGACACAGTTGTCTCAACATCAGCGAGCAGGTTTCCATCGAATGGCTGCGTGCGCAAGCTTTCAAGCCAACTCGATTCGAGCTGGTCGAGGGTAACACCGAGCACTAGTAGCGCAGCCCGGTTCAACATACGGGTTTCAGTATTTGCTGTTTCCATGTTGCGCATGAGAAGGCGGAAACGGTCCCAGCCATATGTATCGATCAAATATTCCACAAAGGAAGCGGCATGCAAATAACTCAACTCGTGCTGTGCGGTATAGAAATCATTTATAAACTCGCCGAGTGGCAAATCGAGCCCGGCGACCTCGGCAGCAGCCATTCGGGGCGAAATCAGCTCTGGTTTGAAATGACCGCCGGCCACATATACCGCCAGGCCTTCTGTGATCATTACCCCCCGCTCCGGCGCGATCAGACGGTCCAGCACATGCGAGACTTCATGGCGTAAAGTACCGGCGAGATAGTCGCCGACATAATTCCGATCAAGATACGAAATTGTAATCGTGTCTGCTGCAAAGCCACCGTGCCCAACCACACGGTTGACAAAGTTGAACACGATCTTCTCCCGCTTTTGAACGCCGAGCAATTCTTCGTCGTACGCTACAGCTTCTTCTGCTGTTTCGATGATAAATTCAATATCGCGCTCTGCTGCCGAGTTGGTCGTGTAATGATAGATACAGCAGTTGCTCTCCGTCACCACCCACATTGTTTCGGTCTCATTGACTGGCCGCGCTTCCACCGGCAACACATCGATGGTAAGTTCAACTTCATTGTTCGATTGGTCTAAATCGCCGATGACGACATCGTTGGCCGGATCGAGAACCACAGTGATTTTTTGTGAGCCAATCAAATCGGTTGTGTCCCATATCCATGTGAAGGTCGCTTGCATCCGGCGGCCGATGCCGTACGGCGCCACCCGAGTAAATCCGAGCTGCAATTCCTCCGCACCGTCTGCGAGATTAATCGCAACGCCGAGATCATTGAGCCCAACAGCGGCCCCATCATTCGGGAGCACTTCAAAACTGACGAGATCGCCGGAGTAAATCTGGGGCTCAGGATGGACGCGTATATCTTCCGCACTAATGTAGAGGTCTGCAGGTGTACGAGAAGGTGTGGGCGTGAAGGTTGGTAATGGCGTATGCGTGGGTGTTACAGAAGGCGGAAGCGGTGTGCTGGTCGCTGTGGGCGTTGCTGTAGCCGGGGCGGTGGGTGTCGAGCTTGCGAGGGCGAGGCTGAGACGAGAGAAAGTCTCCCGATTAAGTAAGAGCGTTGTGGCAAACAGGCATACAATCAGGCCACTGAAAACAATGAACACACGCCCCAGCAAGGTAGCGATACGCCGCATTTACGAATTTTAGCCCACATTGGACTCAGTTGCATGTGAGCGCAGCCTGCGTGCAGCTCGGCCTACAACCACTCTGCAAGTACCGACTCAACGGGCAAAGCGCAATAATTTGGGGCATTGAAAATTTTGGAGGTCAGGCTTCTAGATAAAAGGGTCGAACTGCGTAACGCCTAAACTCCGAGCTAGAGCATCAAGCGCAATGGCTCTTCCAGATTGCGCTTTAGCGCCTGCATATAGCGTGCGGCTTCGGCTCCATCAGTAACACGGTGATCAGCCGAAATTGTTGCCTTCATGC
The DNA here is from genome assembly GCA_965248775.1 of Anaerolineales bacterium. Taxonomy (GTDB): domain Bacteria; phylum Chloroflexota; class Anaerolineae; order Anaerolineales; family JBHHUI01; genus JBHHUI01. The sequence goes on along the minus strand of OZ252150.1, from coordinate 5,192,947 downwards.
GGGTACCAATGGCAAGCTCACCATCTTTGACAACCGGGACTTCCTGAACGGAACCAGTGGCAAGAAGCGCTGCTTCGGGTGGATTGATAATCCCACTGAAGTACTCTACGTCAAACATTCCAAGGTTGGACGTAGTGAATGTCGATCCATCAATATCGTCGGGATGGACCTTACCGGAACGGGCACGCGTAGCCATCGCACGGATTTCGACTGAGATTTGACCCAGTGATTTCGTATCTGCATCTTTACAAACAACAGTGAGTAAGCCACCCTCTACGGCAACAGCTACTCCGATATTGATATTCCCTTTGCGAACGAGTTGACTACCTTCCAACACTGCATTCAAATTCGAAAAATCACGCAAAGCAAGCGCAACTGCCTTGACGATGAAATCGTTGACAGAGACTTTGACGCCGCGATCTTCCAATGCACTGTTAAGTTGTGCACGGTAGTCCATGACAGCTGCCATATCGATATCGTTTGTGACATAGAAATGCGGCAAAGTGGTTTTGCTTGCGGACATGCGCTTACCGATAGCCTGGCGCAAGCGCGTTAATTTTATTGTCGTGTCCTCACGCTCAACAGGCTCCACCGAAGTAAGCCACACCGCGGTTGTACTTGCCTCGGCGTCCGTAGCAACACTTGGAGACGACGGGCTGGCGAGAAAAGCCTCTACATCACGGCGTACAATGCGGCCCTGTGTGCCCGATCCTTTTACTTGACGTAGGTCTACTCCGTTTTCCAGAGCCATGCGCTGCGCCACCGGCGACGCCCGCAACATTCCATCGCTGGCAGGCGCTGGCGGGACTGGCGCCGCCACCGTTTCTGACGGTGCTGTCTCTGCTATCGGCTGAACATCATCATCTTCTTCGTCGTCGGGAAGCGATTCGGCGGCCTGCGCCTTGAGTGCCTCCAGGTCGATCTCTTCATCAGATGTGCCAAGCACAGCAATCGTCGCGCCGACCGGAACAATCGCACCTTCGTCAACAAATATGCCACGTAATATACCGCTCGAGAAAGCTTCCACTTCTACAGTCGCCTTATCAGTCTCGACCTCGACGAGAATGTCGCCTTTGTTTACTTCCTCACCGATCTGTTTCACCCAGCGAGAGAGCGTGCCCTCTGCCATGTCGAAACCGAGTTTTGGCATTGTAAATAGTTCAGACATAGAGCACTTCCTTTACTGCAGCGACAACATCACTTGCCCTTGGGATCGCCATTTGTTCAAGCTCACGGTTATAGGGCAATGGAACTTCCGTTTGGGCAACACGCTTGATGGGCGCATCCAGATAATCGAAACACTCCGCATAGATACGGGACGAGATTTCCGAACCGATCCCAAAGGTTGGCCATCCTTCCTCGACAACAACGGCGCGGTTGGTCTTCTTGAATGATTCGTAAATTAAGTCCATGTGCAGTGGACGCAATGACCGCAAATCAATGATTTCTGCTTCGATTCCTTCTTTCGCCAGACGTTTGGCTGCCTGCAGACTAACGTGAAGCATCTTGCTGTAAGTGACAATCGTGACATCTTTGCCGCTACGCTTGACTTCACTCTGATCGAGCGGAACGATAAAGTCGCCACTGGGTACTTCACCACGCTGCTGATAGAGCGTAGAATGCTCTATAAACAGGACCGGATCATCCTGACGCAAGGCGGCTTTAAGCATGCCCTTCGAATCGTACGGGGTAGCGGGCGCCACCACGCGTAGTCCGGGAAAATGAGCAAAAATCGCGTCCGGCGTCTGGGAGTGCGTTGCCCCAAGCTGCCGACCACCGCCTCCCGGAGTCCGAATGACAAGCGGAACGCTAAACTTCCCGCCAAACATATATCTCAACTTGGCGGCATGGTTGACGATCATGTCCATTGCAAGAAAGGCAAAGTTGATCGTCATCAACTCGGCCACCGGGCGGGTGCCGGACATTGCAGCGCCGATGGCTGCGCCGACAATCACGCCCTCGGATATTGGAGTATCTTTGACACGCTCCGGCCCAAAGTGATCATAGAAGTCGCGTGTGACGGCATAGGTTCCCCCCCACACGCCAATCTCCTCCCCAAGGAGGAATATTTTCTCATTTGCTTCCATCTCCTCCCATAGCGCCTGGGAGATCGCTTCGCGCACAGTAATTTGAGCCATCGTCGTCTCTACGTTAAATTTCGAATTTCGGAATACTTCAGCCGCTCACCGGAGCATAAACACCTTCGAACAGAGCTTCCGGTGGCGGGTCGGGGCTTTCTTCTGCAAATTTCACGGCAGCAGCCAGCTCTTCGTCCACTTCATTTTCAAGTTGGTCCAGCTGCGCATCCGTGCCAAAGCCATGCTCCATGACAACGTTACGGAAACGGCCAATCGGATCTTCATCTTGCCAGCGTTTAATTTCGCTCGACTCGCGATACCGCTCCGGGTCGCCCATCGAATGTCCCCGGTAGCGATAGGTCAGAGCTTCTATAAAGTAAGGCCCTTCCGAGCGGATATGCGCGAGCGCTTTTGAAACTGCCTCGTAGACATCCAGAACTTCCATCCCATCGACACGCTCGTTCGGTATGCAATAGCCCTCTGCCTTCTGTCGCATCTCCCCCACCGCCGAAGATCGCTCAACCGAAGTGCCCATGCCGTACTGATTATTCTCGCAAAGCCATAGCACAGGCAAATTCCAAACTTGAGATAGATTAAGAGACTCGTGGAAATAGCCTATGTTTGTTGCGCCGTCGCCAAACATGCAAACGATGGCGTTGTCGTTTTTCAGATAGTCAAAGGAAGTCGCTATGCCGGTCGCCAAAGGCATGTGTGCTCCGACGATGGCATGTCCACCCCAAAAGTTGAGTTCGATATCTGCAAGGTGCATGGAACCGCCTTTGCCATGTGAACTGCCGGTTTGCTTGCCCAGCAACTCCGCTAGCACAATTTTTGGGTCCATTCCTTGTGTAATCGCAACACCGTGATCACGATAGGCGGTGATCACGTGATCTTTCTCCGAGAGGGCTGCTGAAATCCCAACGGCGACAGCCTCTTGCCCAATATATAAATGAAGAAAACCGCCGATTTTACCTTGCTGGTATAGCTCGGCAGCTTTTTCCTCCAGACGGCGGATCATCACCATCTGACGATAGATGTTCAGAAAATCATCTTGCGTTTTCATCTGCTATTCCACACGGGTGGGGCAAAGATAACAGTCGGGGAAATTTTGATTCTGCAATCAAATATATATCCCGCTGCAGGCGAGTATTAATCGTTCAGCGGCGTTGCAATTGGCTGCGAATCGATAAATTGTTCACTCATATTTTGATTATACCATTTGGTCTTCTTATTTATTGTGTGGGAGCGATTTATGGAATATTACGATGTGGAAAACGATCCGTTCTAGGTTCAGCTTATCTGCATTACATGGCGAGCGATGTCCTTCCGCATCCTTTGCTCCCGATGTATAATCGCGCCGCCGCCGACCCTCCGTCGGCGGTGACTCTGTATGCGATTCACCGCGCTAACAATTGGCACCCGTCGATAACGAATCTCTCAATGGTCCGGATATCACTTTTTTTAATTTTTGCCCCACTGCTGGCAGCCTGCGGGGCTGAGAGCCTACTTGCTGCTGAATCGACGGCGACATTGCCCCCACCAATTGTTGAATACGCAACAATCACATTTACACCAACGGCGACGTATACTCCCTCACTCACCCCCACACCTTCTCAGACACCGATCACACCGACGGCAACCAATACGCCGGTGACGCCCACCGCGACGCCAACATCCACATATACGAACACGGCCACTGCAACGACAACGCCTTTCCCTACCCACGATGCAAGTGCCACACATACACCCGTGCCAATTTACGCTTCATTCAGCCCGCCGATCCCCGAGCATTTTTGGCTTGGGCGACCGATTCCGGAAGATTTCCAGAATATCGTTGAAGCAAACTATCGTTATGGCGAGACCCGTGAGGACACCCTGCCACCGCATCATGGTGTGGAGTTTTACAATCCGACCGGCACTCCGATCATTGCAGCCGCTGGCGGCGAGGTCGTATTTGCAGGTCCTGATTGGGATATAGTCTTCGGCCCGAACGCATTCTTCTATGGCAACCTGGTCATAATCAAACTGGATCGCGTCTACCTGCATCAACCCGTTTATAACCTGTATGCACATATGGAAACTATCGCTGTAGAAACCGGTCAGCACGTGGAGGCTTCTCAGTCTCTCGGGAGTGTGGGCGGCTCTGGTGTTGCCCTCGGCGGCGCACACTTACACTTCGAAGTACGCGTTGGATTCAATCATTACGAATCAACGCGCAACCCGGAATTGTGGCTACGACCCTTTCCGCGTTGGGGCGCGCTCGCCGGACGGGTGGTCGATCCGGACGGAAGACTCGTGCCGCTCGCGAATATAACGATCCGCTCGGTGGAACTACTCAACGAAGATATCGAAGGTCCGATCAACCGCTTCCTGTACACCTATGCAGCTGAGACCATCAACCCGGACGAACAGCTTGGGGAAAACTTTGCCGTCATCGATCTACCGCCCGGAACTTATCAGGTTTCGGTCAGTACTGGCCGGTCGTCAAAAAAACTTACTGTGGTGATTGAGCGCGACAAACTGGCGTGGGTCGAGTTTGAAGACGTGCTACCCAAAACAAGAGTTGCATCGGAATGAAATGGTATAGCGCGCTCGGCTTTACGATTGGCGCCGGGTTGCTGGCTGCTTGTGCTTCAACCGCTGCGCTCAGCGGCGGCCCACCGCTCGTCGAGGTTGCAATTCAAAGTTCGCCCATACCCAGCGTGACTACACCGCCATCGGCGACATTGGAGCCGACAGCTACAGATAGCCCCGCACCGACGTTCACAGCATCGGCGACGAACACGCCTACTGAAACACTGACAAATTCGCCGACTGCAACAGATACGCCAAAACCGCAAGACACAGCCTCACCCCTGCCGGGCATCGAGCGAACCGATTTGGCCGAGTCCGCCTTCTCAGAAACAGATCGTGCACCGCGCACTCCCACCCCGGCAGGTACGCCGACAAACACACTAGTCGTTCCACACGCAGAACGAAGTGTGCTCGTGCGTCCGCCAGATACCGTAACCTTTGATGAGCATCTGTGGTTCGTGCGACCATTGGGGGCCGGGGCCAATGTCTCGCCATCCGCTGTCTACCGCTATGGGATGACCTTCGATGGGACACTTGCACCGCATCATGGTGTGGACCTTTCGAATTCAACCGGCACATCAGTTGTGGCGGCCGGAGCGGGAACAGTGATCTTCGCCGGTGCAGATTTGGCGCAGGTCTTTGGTACAACAACTGATTTCTATGGAAATCTAGTCGTCATGGAAATGGCCGATCGCTGGAATGGGCACACTGTATATACGCTATACGGTCACCTCTCTTCTTTGGCTGTCACGACTGGTCAGACTGCCTTCGCAGGAGATACGCTCGGAGGTGTGGGGAGTACCGGCATTGCCGGCGGACCACATTTACATTTCGAGGTGCGTCTCGACGATCCGAATTCTTATTGGGCCGTCCGTAATCCTGAACTCTGGTATCGCCCTATCGGCGGTCGGGGAGTTTTAGCCGGACGCATTATTGACGCAAAGGGACGTTTCGTGCCGGGAGTTCGAATCCGCGTGCTCTGCCGCGACGGTGCGAGCCGTTACTATGACACATATTGGGATCAGGGCACCCCGCCGGATAATGTGCTCGTGGAAAATTTCGCAATGAGCGATCTGCCTGCAGGCTTTTGCCAAGTTGAAGCTGATATTGATGGCGAGACCGTTTCCACATCGGTTGAAATAGGAGCAAACCAGCTTGCGTTCGTTGTCTTAGAAGCTTCGGGCGATTGACAAACTCTTCCCCCTCTCTCTCTTGTCATTATTCCCCAGCGACCTGTATAGTGCGCCCTGCTTCTCCAAACCAGAGCACCCGTAATAAGCCTAATGCGCCGTCCACTTCCATCTCTGCCAACACCCGATCCAATTCGCGTCGTAAGCGTGGACTCTGCGCTGCAACTGCCAGGACGTAGGGCACATCCTCCACGTAGGTGACGACCATTACATTCTCATTTTGAGACACAAATTCGAAGGCAGAAGTCGCATCCACCAGCGCACCGGCTGCCCGATCTGCGGCGACAGCGAGCAGGGCTTCCCGGGCGGAAGATTCCCGCACAGGAGTCACTCCACTCACACGGCGCTGCCAGCGCCGCAGGATCACATCCCCCTGTGCGCCATATTCAACTGCAATTGTCCGGTTTTGGGCCCATTTCAGCGTGTCGCTGGCATTGAATGCAACATTCGACCCAGGTAGAACCAGCACCGTTCCACTATTGAAATAGGGCTGTGTGAAATGTGCTTCGTGCAAACGTTGAGGTTGCTCCACGAACGCCGAAATCACCACATCGCTACGACCCACTACGAGCGAGCCGATTAGTGCGTCGAAGCTGGTCAATTCGAATTCGGCGCGCAAGCCCAGACGCACGGCGATTGCTCGCGCCAGATCAATATCGAAGCCAAAGTATGCGCCTTCGACATCTATCGCGCTGAAAGGCGGAAACGTCGCATCCGTTCCGAAGACGATCACCCCATTGGACTGGACACGCCCCCATGCCAGGTCTTGTTCGGGTAATGCAAAGCGCCAAAACGCCGTAGCCGCCATGAGGAGCAATCCCGCAGTGACAATGAGTAACCAGAAACGCGCACCCCAACTCTTATGACGAACCAGCCTTCTACCGCCCACTGTTTTTTGCCTTCCCATCACTGAAAGCTGCCAACTGATCACTGCTCACCGAAGCGCGTCCATTCCTGTACAGCGAAATAAATTGGCTTCGGTTCGAAATCTGCAGCAACGAAAGTGTAATTGTCGAAGTAACCGTAGGTTGGCGAAGGATAACGAAACGCCCAGGTGCAAACGTTCTTCACCCACGGCCAGTGATCCTCTGCCCAACGGAACGAGTCAAGGGTATATTGAATCCGCTCGGCGGGTGAGACCGCGAAGGCCCAACGCGGCGAATCATTCCAACCGGACTCGGTGACGTAGACTGGTTTATCAGAGTCGCCATACGTCTCCATGACAGCACGCTGGAGCTCCAGATATCTGAAGTTCAGATGATTGCTATCTGGATCGCCGTGTGGGGCTGCACCCAACCCATAGCTATGCATCGCGAGGCCATCGCTGACATGTGCAAAACCGGCCGCGTACATTTGCTCCAGGTACTCCAGCGCATTCATCCCGTGGGGTGAGCCGGGCGGTTCGAGCGTGGGTGCCAACGCTCCGCCTAAAACAAGCAGCTCAGGAGCGACCGCCTTTACAGCGCGATGGGATTGCCGCACTAGTTCAGTATAGCCTTGCGGGTCCACAAGATTGAAACCCCATTCCAGCGCAAGATTGGGTTCATTCCAAATGACAATTGCTTCGAGCTTATCCTGATATCGTGCTGCAAAGGCCCCCACGAAATTCGCAAAGTTGGGAATTTTTTCGGAGTCCAGCGTTGTGTCGACCGGTGCCGGATCACCGTCGGGCACCTCTGGGCGTGCCCATTCGGGCACCAAACCCAAGCGTGCGATAACACGCAGCCCCTGCGCCTGGGCATGTTCAATTACCTGATCGGAATGCGCCCAATCGAAGCGACCGCGTTCCGGCTCCAAATAGGCCCACGGAAAATACTCGACAATGGAGGTTGCACCCATCTCGCGCACCATTTGGAGCGTACGTTGAATCTTCCATGATTCCACTTCGTCGGTAAGGCGCGTATGTACGCATACAATTGGATGCGCGGTTGATACAGTTTGTGGCATACCAACGATTACCAATAGACCTGGACTGCGCAAAGAAAGCATTATTCCCAGCAGCAGGAAAAGCCCTCCGGCGCGGGGTAAAATACCTCTCCTGTAGTGTGCGATAGCTGCACGCATCTTGAGAAGACGCATCACGCTCTCTTGTAATTCATAAAAAATGAAACCCCGAATCGTACTCGCCATTGGCCTGATTGTTTCGGCCTGCGTACCAACCGCCACCCCTGAGCCTACTGAGGCCCCCACACCCTTGCCATTCGGGACAGCCTTTGTTGAAGACACGCAAATTACAGAGACATTCCCCACGACCAATGCTGCCCGGCCAAGCATTTGTGTGTTCCCCATCGTGCTGGAGGAGGACGGCCGGAGCGAGGAGGCGGCAATCTATCGTTTCGATTGGGTTCAAGGAGTGGAGAGTCTCACATTAGAAACGCGCGGGGGTGTAATGGAGATCCGCGGTCCGATCACACTCCCTGCCGGGGAACGCGAACTCATCATTGTACACCGCGGCACTGCCCTGGAAACAATTGATATCAGTGACAACGCCTCTCCTAGCACTTCATATTTGTTGGACCCGGGTAGCAAGGCGCTGGAAGCGCGCAGCCCGGAAGGTGTTGTCCAATGGCAAGCGTTATTCGATCCACTCGAGGACGTGCGCGGCCTGCCCGCCAATCTGGACATATTGCGCGTTGAACGGCAGTACAGCAGCGGCGAAGAGTACATCTTGCGTGTCTCTTTGGCCGAGCCGGATGATGGCGAATATATCTGGACGTTCGAAAGTGTTGAAGTTCTACTCGGCGAGGTGCGTTACGCACAACGGACATCTGCCACCGGCGATGTGATCAGCGGCTTTTATGACCCGCAAGGACAATTTAGCGAATGGGATGGCACGATGGTGGTGCAGGGCAACACCGTGACGTGGGTGCTGGACTCCGGCAGCGATCTGCCATTCAGCGCGCGTAGTTTTACAAGCGCGTCAGCCGGGGATGAGACTTCGCAATTTCCGCTTGACTTGATGCAGCAGCTTTGGGAGACTGCGCGCGCGGGATGTGAATAACTCAATCCTGAAATTGGATAGAGTCTAATTTTGACTTTTGACAACGGATGAAGCGAAAGACGAACGAACTGTTTGTGCGCGTCTCGTGCGGATACGGCTCCGAACCATCAAGACGGAACGCTTGACAGGTGAAAGCCGCAAAACGAGCAGAACGACCACAAGCGCGCCCCAGGCAAGCGGCTCGCGGTAGTCGGACTTTACAAGCCAGACATAGTGCACGACCGCAAGACCGGTGATCACATAGGCGAGCTTGTGCAAAGATTTCCATTTCTTCCGCAGCCGCTTCTGCCAGACCTTTGTAGACGTGACAGCGAGCGGGAGCAATAGAACAAGCGCAGTGAATCCAACAAGGGCGTAAGGCTTCTCGAATATCGCCTCGTACACCAGATCAGTATCGAGACCGTAATCGATTAGAGTGAATATCAAGAAATGTACACAAACATAAAGAAAAGCGTGGAGACCCAGCGCCCGGCGCACTTTGATAATCGGAGGGAAGCCGAACACTGTATTGATCGGTGTGCAAGCTAACGAGGAGATCAACAAAAGTAAAGCCGGCTTGCCGGTCCGCAATGTAATTTCCTGGATTGGATTCGCGCCGAGGGTGTCAGTGAGAGCATCAAACCCAAGCAGGGCCAGGGGTGTCAACGCACTGACATGCGCAATCCATCGAATATTTTTGCCTAGCCAAGCACGTATAGCTGCATACATGAACCAGTGGACTCAGGCGTTGTGCTGACTCAAGTCCATGCCCTCATAGAGGTGCGCCACCTGATCGGCATATCCGTTAAATGGCAAGGTTTCGCGGCGTCCCAACTCGCCTATGCGCCGTTCGGTTGCTTGAGACCAGCGCGGATGGGGAACGTCTGGCTGTACATTGGAGACGAAGCCATACTCATTCGGCGCGGCAGCCATCCAGAGCGATACAGGCCGATAATCCACGAGATCGATTTTCACAATCGACTTGATGCCCTTGAAGCCATACTTCCAGGGCAGAACCAATCGGATCGGGGCTCCATTTTGCGGCAGCAAGCTCTCGCCGTAGAGGCCGGTGGAGAGGATCGCCAGTCCGTTCATGGCCTCATCCAGCCGCAAGCCCTCGACATAGGGCCATTCATACCACGGTGTGCTTTGTCCTGGCATTAGATCCGGCGCGTGCAGAGTCTCAAAGCGGACGTGTGTAGCATCTGAGGTGGGTTCAACCTCCGCCAGCAATTTGTGCAGCGGGAAGCCAACCCAGGGAATCACCATAGACCAGCCTTCGACACAACGCATGCGGTAAATACGTTCTTCCTGATCCCATTTCGTGCGCAGGTCATCGATATCGTAGACGCCGGGATTGTTGACCAGTCCTCCCACTTCCACCTGCCAAGGTGATGTCGGGAAACCGGCTGACAGGCGCGCCACGCCTTGTTTATCGGTTGTAAACTCGTAATAGTTGTTGAAATTGGCGATGTCCTCGAATGAATTCAGTGGATCGCCCAGCTCATCTACCAACGAACCGGCTTCCGGTAAAGCTTCCGCTACCAATGCACTCGCTGCTTCCGTCTGCACCATCCGCGTCTGAAAACGGTTGTATAAATAGCCGCCGCCCACGAGCGCGCCGCTGCCAATAATCGCGGCCCGTTTAATGAACTTTCGGCGCGAAAGATAGTTGTCTTTTGAAGTAATTTCTGACGAGGGTACCTTATCCATTATGTCCTCCACCGTGGTGGCTCTAGATCTCCGAATGTATCTCTTACCGCTTTGTGAGAGTATATCAATCGGGCGTAACGTGCGGCTTAACCAATCCTTACATTGGTATTAACCTGCTCCAAGGTCCTCTTTCCATCTATTATCCTATTATCGCCGCCGCTCGATAACAACAAATGTCAGGGCAATTCCATAAATCAACAAGGGGAGCGTATCCGTCAGCCAATGCGTTATCGCTGCACCCAACATAATGGCATCATAGAGATGGTTGATCGCATGCAATAACGAGCCGATCGCCGCCACCAGGATCAAGCTGCGATGGCGTAATGGATCACGCGTCGCGATGAGCAAGCCAACACCAACCGGGAGCAAGAAACTGCCCAGATCACCAATGTAATGGCGGTTGAAGGGCGGGAATGTGCCCACATTCGAAAAGAACCACTCCGGCGCGAAGAGCAGCCCTGCTCCGGTGAACGTATAGAACAATCCACCAAGCAAAACCAGAGTGCGCAACAAGACTCTGCGAGAAGGGAGATATTTATTCATTGCCAGGCTAGGCTGCATACTTGCGTGCCAGCCATTCCTCCCAGGTAATCTTCCCGAATGGATTCTCCGGAGTCGTATTCCAACCATCGCGAAACGCGCGAGCGGCACCGCCTATGAGTGGCAATTTGACCACCCGCTTTCGGTAGCCGGAGGCAGATTGCCAGGCGCTTGCCAGGTCTCCAAAAGTGCGCACCTCAGGTCCGCCAATATCCGGCGCGCGGCCCATCGGTCCGGAGGCAACGATTTCGGCAAGGCGTTGCGCGGCCTCGCCGGTATCAAGGAGTTGGAATTTGAAATTGGTAGGGATCAAGGCCACCGGCAAACGGAACAACGCCGGGATGAAATTATCAGCCAGAAGTGTGTGGAATTGCGTTGCTCGGAGGATTGACCACGGAACACCGCCTTGCTCGACTGCTTCTTCGGCGGTGTACTTGGCGCGGTAGTAACCAAACGGAATGCGGTCCACGCCCACAATCGAGATGTAGACAAAGTGCTTCACTCCCGCCGACTGCGCCGCCTGCAGTAGATTCTGTGTGCCAGTGACGTCTACTTGCTTGGTTTGACGGAAGGGACTACTCGCGCAGTGGACAATGGTCTCAACATCGCGAACTGCTGCGTTAAGCGCTGCCCCCGGTTCCAAACCGGACTGCGCCCATTCCCAGTTTTCATCTCCGTCTCCCCGGCGCAGTCCTCGACTTGATATTCGGACAATGCTGTGGCCATTTGTAAGCAATGGAGCCAATGCCTGCCCCAGCCCACCAGCTCCCCCGGTTATAAGTACGCGTGACATCAACTTCGACCCTCCTGTGAACACCCGAGCTTGATGAAATGGAATGCTATCATATTACACATTATTCCCTGATGGCACCTGCATTCGCCGAAACAATTTGCGCATGAATAATCGCATGGTCGTTGAGGCCAGCTTATGACTCGTCAGCCAGTTGGCCTGTGCTTCCTTGTCCTCAACCAGCAATTGACGGAAAAAGTAGCATCGAAAATGATCTCGACATCTTCGTTCTTAAATGTACGTTTGCGGTGTCTCCTGATCGGCATTGTTTTATACCCTGAAGTTGGACGGATTGCCTCTTCGGAAAAGAATTATAATTTATGCTGGCAATTGGCCTTTCACAGTGTAAAGGAGGAATTCCATCAATGGAACCGATCAGCACATTTCAGGCACATGACAACTATGTTTTCCAATTGGCATTCACACAAGATGGGAAGACACTCATCTCCTGTGGAATGGACGGGCTGGTCAAACTATGGTCTGTGCCGGACTGGCAACCCATCCGCACCTTTGAGGGCCACGAAAAAAGTGTCAATACATTTTCGCTTTCCCCGGACGAGAAAACGCTCGCCACAGGTTCGACCGACAATACAGTTCGACTGTGGTCCTTCCCAGACGGAAAATTATTACACACACTTCAAGATCGCAAGAAGGTTGTCGCCGCAGTGGATATTTCAGCAGATGGCAAATTTGTTGCCGCCGGGTCGTACGGCGGTCGTGCTGCCGTGTGGACAATTGATGGTGAAGAAGTCACAGCATTCGTTGTCTCAAAGAAGAACCTTTCCTCTGTGACATTCTCTCCCGATGGTTCAACGCTTGCTACCGCCGGACTGGGTGATGATATTTGGATTTTTTCGCTTCCTGCCGGAGAGCTGCTCACAACATTGTCCGGTCACCAGATTGCGGTCGGTTCGCTGAATTTCATCAGTGCAGGCAAACAACTCTTCTCCGCCGGTTATGAAGGATCAGTGCGATTCTGGAATACGAGATTATGGAAAGAAGAGCGATCAATCACAATGGAAGATGGCGGTGGCCGGATGGTTGTTTTCTCGCCAGACGAGAAACGCGTTGCGATTGGAATGGAGAGCGCCGTTCAGTTGTGGAGCGTCGCCGACTGGGAGCTTAAAGCGGAGCTATCTGTTAGCACCAAGGCTGTGAATGGACTGTCGTTTTCTCCGGATGGCAAATGGCTCGCAGTCGGAGCCGCCGACAAAAAGATTCGGATTTTTGACATTTCATAGTCAAGCCAATTAATAACGCCCGACTGATGAATCGACACGTGCGGCATATTCATCGATTCCACCAGTCATGTTAAATACATTCGTCCAACCTTGCTGGCGTAACCAGCCGCTCACTTGGGCGCTGCGCATCCCGGAATGGCAAAAGACGACCACCTCAGTATCTTTTTCCTTGATCTCATCTGGGATCGCGTCCAACAACTCTTGGGATAAGATACTCAGCGGCAGTATCACAACGTGCTTATCGTCAATTTTGGCCATTTGTAATTCGTGCATCTCACGTACGTCGAGCAGAACAAAGGTCTCGTCTTCTTGTATTTTTTTCGCCACGTCTGTGACGCTGATCTCGGGCGTGCCGAAATTATCGGACATGAGAAGAACCCTCCAATGGATTATTTGTTAGTTTCTGTCCGAATTATAGAGGCTTTGTGAACGCAACGCAGACCAACAGGTAGAATCACAACCGCGCCGCAAGTCCCTTTTGGGTCTCACGGCGCGGTTCACAGGGGAGAAGGCTATAACAACTATTGTAATCTCCCTTATGAGCAGGGTATGAATCTATCCTTAACGAAAAATGAGCAGTCATGGCACAACATCACCTCGACCTGGACATTTTTGAAGAACGGCTAGCTGTCTGCCGTCTCGAACCGGACGCAAAGTTGCCGGAATGGGTTTCCGACGAGCCCACTACAGGCGCGCTTACCAGCATCACGCGAACTCGTAGTGAACTTTCAATTGTATGTTCACAAGCAGCAGTCCCCGCAGATGTAAAGGCCGAAAAAGAGTGGCGCGCAATCGGTGTCCGGGGAACGCTCGATTTTTCGGACGTTGACGTGATCGCTTCTCTAGTAAATCCACTAGGAGACATTGGTATTTCCGTTTTCACAATCTCGACGTTCGACACAGATTATGTCCTTCTCAAAGAGGCCGAATTACATCGGGCTGCGCTTGCGCTGCTCTCAGTCGGTCACCGCATCCAACATGACTTTCCGGAAGCGCAGCGCAAGAATGGCGAGATAGAAATTTGGGTCGCGCCGCTCACTGAGAAAAACTGGCGCGAGGCGCTGGCGATGCGGGTGAATCCGGATCAGAAAAACTTCGTTGCCGATAACGCATACTCCATTGCACAATCCCGTTTCCATCCGGATTGGTCCCCCGAAGGAATATTTGTTGGGAATGTCATGGTTGGTTTTGCGATGATGGAACCGGAACCAAAAAAACGTCGTATCTGGATTGTCCGCTATATGATCGCCGGAATTTATCAGGGCCGGGGCTACGGCAAAGCCGGCCTTCTAACTTTGATCGAGCGCTTCCGCAGCGACTCCACGTACGAGGCAGTCTTTCTATCCATCGTTCCCGATAATAAGAATGCAACCAAAGTCTATGAATCTGTTGGTTTCGAGAAGACCGGAGAGTTCGATGATGGGGAAGCCGTAATGCGGCTACAACTGAATCGCTGATCCGCCAGCGAATCTAAACACCCGGAGCGAGTATACTCTGCCGGCGCCGCAACAGCCCAAACAATAAGATTGCAGCCAGCCCCACCACCGGCGCAACGATCAGCCATCGCAGGGCATAGTCCAGCGAGTTTGAATCGGCGAGTACTCCCGTGAGCGAGGCGGCAATACCACCTGGCGCCCAGCCCAATCCCATCACCAATGCAGAGGCCAGCCCTACCCCGCGCGGCCAGACTTCCTGAGCAAGTACGATACTCACAGGGAATGTGGAACCGATCAGAACGCCCATGACAGCCAACAAGACGATCAGTTGCGCTATGCCAGTCGCGTTGAGATAAAGCCAGTACACCGGACCAAGGAATCCCAGCCCCACAACGAGCACACTCCAGCGCCCAACATAATCGGAAAGCGTTCCGCCAACCAGACTGCCCGCCCCCACCGACGCTGAGAAAACAAACAGAAACTGGCCTCCCATTGTGATCGAGTAGCCTTGCTCCTGCACCCAGGTCGGCAAATATGTCATAAGCGCGACCTGAAACCAGGAACGCCCCATGATGGCAATCACGACCAATGCAAGCCCTAGCAGCCAGCCCGATGGAGCAGTGGTTTGCAGGTCCTGCTTCTCATCAGCAACTGGCGGAGGCGGATGTTTGGGATCGACGCGGAGCCACAAATACATGAACACCCCAGCAGCTAGGCCGATCGGTATGACGACGGTTGTCCCAATCAGTCCCCAGAATCCAATCGTCAGCGCTACCAGCAATGGGCTGAGGGCAGAGCCCAGGTTTCCACCGACAGAGAAAATCGAAATGGCAATCCCACGCCGCCGGCCCCCACCCGCATAAGCGATGGTCGCCCCCGATGGATGGAACGCGGCCGACCCAAGCCCCCCTACGGCCACCAACAACAGCACGAGCCAATAAGAGGGTGCAAGGCCAACCAGTCCCAGCACAACGCCGGTCCAGATCACTCCGAATGAAGCTATCACGCGAGGACTCCAACGGTCACTCCAGAGTCCGAAGAGTGGCTGCGTGACCGAAGCACCAACGCCCATCACCAAAGCAATAAGGCCAATCTGTCCATATGACAAACCCAGCAATGCAATGAGCAATGGGTAGACAATCGGCAGGAAATTACTGCACAACTCTAGTATGAAGTGCCCGAATGCCGTTAAGGAAACCGGGATGACATTTCTACGAGACATTGTTTACAAAAACGGCTCTCCACCGTTGAGCATTTATTTTTTCAATACGTTGCGAAGACAGTCGCTACCCTCAGGTATTGACGCTGCTATCTTTTGGGATGCGATCTGTGCTCGACTTTGTACATTTGGGGACTGATTTCTCATAAATAGAAAGGCAAGGTAAGCTGACCTTTGGATCAAGAAAGGTCGGAAAATGCTCACCTTGCCCACGGACATTATAGACTTGCTAAAGCCCTTCGCGACAGTGTTCGAAAAGCGCACTTGGTGGAAAGCTCAGGTGCTTCTGGTCGGTTCGATCCTGACGCCGCACTTGCGGACGGTGACGGCTGCGCTGCGCGTAACCGAGTACTGCCGTACCCGGCAAGTGTGGGGCTGAGCAGTGCCGGTAATTTTGCGAAGTTTCACCACGTGCTCAATCGCGCGACCTGGTCGGCACGTAAGTTGAGCCAATTGTTGCTTGCGTTGCTTTTGCAGCACTTTGATTACGGTGACGAGACTTTGGTGTTTGGAATCGATGAAACTATCGAACGTCGCTGGGGTCGTCGTATCAAGGCGCGCGGCCTCTATCGCGACGCCGTGCGTTCGAGCGGGGGTCACTTCGTGAAGGCCAGCGGCTTGCGCTGGATCAGCCTGATGTGGCTTGTACACATTCCATGGGCGATACGCGTGTGGGCGCTGCCAGTGTTTACACTGTTGGCGCCTTCTCAGCGATATTATGCGGACAAAGCGCGCGCTCATAAAACGGTACTCGACTGGGCGCGCCAAATGGTCTTCCAGCTGCGCCGCTGGTTGCCCAGCCGAAAGTTGGTGCTTGTGGCCGACAATAGCTACGCCGCGCTGGAATTCCTGCATGCCTGTCAGTCGCTCTCCGAGCCGGTGGCGGTCGTCACACGTCTGCGTCTGGACGCAGCCCTGTATCAACCGGCACCGCCGCGCAAGCCCGAACAGCTCGGCCAGCCACGGCGCACCCAGTCCAGTGGGGCCTGGGTCACTGGAAGGGGGCCCGCTTACCCACATTGCAAGCCCGGCTGAACGACCCGGAAACGGCTTGGACGAAGACCACGGTCGCCTGGTACAGCAACAAACAACGCACGGTAGAAATCACCGCCGGCACGGCGGTCTGGTATCACGGCGGGATGCCCACTGTGCCGCTGCGCTGGGTTCTCATCCGCGACCCGGAGGACAAATTCAAGCCGCAAGCTTTGCTGTGCACGGACCGCTGGGCTGACCCGGTACAGGTCATCACCTGGTTCGTACAACGCGGGCAGCTGGAAGTCACGTTCGAAGAAGTGCGCGCCCACCTCGGAGTTGAGACACAGCGCCAGTGGTCCGATGCCGCCATCGCGCGCGTCACGCCGGTGCTGCTAGGACTGTTTTCCTGGATCACGCTGGCGGCTCACAAGTTGCATGTGCATGACCCAATCCCTGTGCGAACGGCTGCCTGGTATGCCAAACCTTTGCCAACATTCTCTGATGCAATCGCAACTGTGCGGCGTGAACTCTGGCCGATGGCAAGTGGTTTTTCCATGTCGCCGTCGCAGCCCGATATCGTAAAAGTCCCGCGCGCATTGCTCGATTCTCTGCTAAATATGGCTTGTTACGCTACTTGAAACGTACAAAGTCGAGCTGTGTGACTGCGACGCACATTATTCCACTACTACCCAATCACTCCCACTGCGTCCAAACACCTCCGGCGAGTACATCTCCTCCGCTTTGGCGGGCGGCGCGATGAAGACGCCGGGCGTCGTTGCGCGTGCGATGTAGGTGAAATCGTAGACGCCATCCCAGAGCAAGGATGTGAAGGCCTCGGCGCGTTCGTCGCGCATGTTCTGGTGTTCGTACCAGGTTCCCCACCACCACCAGCCGTAACGATATTCTGAACTGCTCGGGTCCTGCGGCGCACTACCGGAGACCGCCAGTGCAGGGTTGACGATTTCCAGCCCGGCCGGCAGCGGGTCGACCAGCGCCACATGGTAGCGACGATTGTCGGCGACCATCTTCAGGCGCACACGCACGCGCGCTCCGGCACGGATATGCCAGACGCCGTCCTCGTCCTGTCGGACGTCTTCTGGATCGTCCACGGCTTCGTAACTGCGCTGCACAACGAAGCCCATATCGAGTGGATCGAGAGAGAGCTCGGTGGGCGCGTAACGCAAACCCAGCCGGTAGTAGAGTCGGCCGGGACCGTCCTTGCTCAGGACCAGGTCTTGCGTCTCGCCGCCGTCGAGCTCTGGGTCAACAAGATATGCCATCGGGATTTCAGTCTCGTGGCGTTCGGTCGAGCGCCCTGAATATTCGTGATCGCCGGCATAGGTATCACCCAACCAGATGCGCGCGACGAAGTCGGGCGTCTGCGACTCGAACGTGTTGAAGTACCGATCGAGCGCAAGCAATACGAACACATTTTCCTGGGTATTTCCCCAGCGCCCCTGTTTGCGGTGCGCCAGCAGACCGTTGACCAGTTTGGGGATCAGGTCGCTCTGCGGGCTGTCGGCGATGAGCGTATCCAGCAGGATGGCGTCCGTGCGCCGATTTGAACTCAGCAGCAGATAGGTCTGCTCGTCGTATGCTGTGGTAAAGTTTGCCGCGCCGGCTGTCTCGACCGCACGGTTGTTAACATGGCGGCGGATGGCCTCGATTTCGGTACTGGCAGCAGGGTCATCCTGGAGCACAGCCCAGAGCCAGCCGACAGCGTCGAGGGAGAGATCTTCCAGCCCCGCCTCGGTGTAAAGATCGCGGGCTTTGCCCACATCGCGATCACCCATCAGGTTGCGCACGTAGAGTGCATAGGCGCTGAGCGTCTGCCGAGTGCGCTGGCTGTACCAGGATGGATAGTAGATCTCGATGTCGCGCAGGTAGTCGAGGGCGCGCGATTGCATTGCCTCGGGCACGTCAAAGCCTTTCAGCTTCGCACGCTGCAACGCATGAGCAACATGGATTGTGTTTAAGGGGATCGAATCGCGCCCGCGCCGCCAATATGGGAAGCCGCCATCCCAATTCTGCAGCCCTTCCAATCGCTCGATGTCACGTTCTAGGGCAGCCTCCATCTCTTCCGGAGCGGGCAACCCCTCGGCCTCGAACGCCGTCAGCACATCCCGCAGGGCTGCGACGCCCAAGATGCGCGAGGAGAGCTGCTCGGAACATTCGAAGGGATAGGAGACCAGGTAGAGCACAGCATCGGTGAGCGCTTGCAGCGCTGTTGAGGAGGTGTTGATCTCCAACCCGCCGAATTGTGGGAAGACGTTGCTTGGGGCGGCGACGGGCTGTGCAACAGCGCCCTCGTCGACGACGCCGTAGACGGCGAATGCCTCCGTTGTGGCCGGGGTATAAACTGGTAATTCAACCGTGGCCGCGTCGGCGAAGGTGCCGGATACGGCCGCGATCTGGAAGCGCGCCGTGCCCACCAGCTCGGTTGACGCCGGGAAACGCACTTCGACACGGTCGTTCGCCGGCACCGTTACACGCACTCCGGGGCTGTCGATGAAGGTAATGTTGGTGGCGGCGGCGACAGCCTCGACGACGAGCGCTTCGTCTGTCTGATTCTGAAGCACAATTGGCAATTCGAAGACGTCGCCGAAGTTCAAGAAGCGCGGAGCCGACGGGCGTACCATCAGCGGTAAACGCGCCGTCAGGTTGGCCTCCGCTGATCCGAAATGAGCGCCGCTCGCGTCTACGGCGACGACCATCACCCGGAAACGCGTCAGGTTGTCGGGCAAATTCACTGTCACTTGCGCTATCCCGTTGGAGTCGGTGCGCACGGATGGGGTGAAGGTTGCTAGCGGATTAAAATCTGCTCGCACTTGGATGGGTGTTGAGTCGGCATTGGCTTCCCCGCCCGCGCCGACGCGGTCATCTGCGAAGGATTCTGCATCGGCCAGCTCGGCTGCTGGCGCCGGCGCCGTTGCAGACTCGGCGAAGGCTTCTTCCTCGACGGCACCGGTGGCTTGGAATGCGAGCTCACCTTCGGCCTGCGCTTCAGCGGCTAACGCTAAAGGATCGGCGAGAATTATGCTGGCACGGCCATAAATGCTGCTTAGGTCGGATGAACGTTGTTGATAGAAGACCGAAACAGGATCAGCCAATTGGTAGTTGGTGAGGGCCAGGATGGCCTCGTCCACAACAACGACGGCGAGCGCGGCATCTGCAACAGGCCGGCCGTTCGCGTCTTCAAGAACGAGGTCTATAGTCGTTTCTCCACCCGGTTCCAATTCCGTCTCCTGAGGTGTGACCTGCAGTGCGAGCGTGCGTTGCAGCGGAGGGATGCTCAAGTTAAGCTGGCCGGTTGCGAAGGCTGGTCGCGAAGGCGCATCGTCAATAGGCTCGCCCTCATCATCTGTGCGCAGCGCAGCGCCCACCACGTCCACCTGCACGTTTAGATTGGGGATATGTGCATCTTCGATGGGCACTTGCAGGGTGATCGTCCCGTCGGGCAAATCGAACCGTTCGGTGTAAAGAATTCCGCTGCGACTTACAGTCAGCAGGCCTTCAGCCGGTTTAAAAGGCGCTTGAACAAGGATTTCGGCAACGTCGCCGGGTTGGTAAATTTCTTTATCCGGGATCAGTGTGACGATTTCTTGCTCGACCTCGCGGGCAGGCGCTTGCTGGCCGCCGCTCGCCCAGCGCGTCATGCTGCTCTGGTTCGGACGACCCTGCGTGTCGGTCACGCTCGCGGTGATCTGGTAGCGCCCGCCCAGTGGGGTCTCAAATGTACACGAGACCGGCTCGGCCGTAGAGCCAACGGTGCATTCCTGCACGTCGGCCTGCTCTTCGCGCCAGCTGCCGTTGCTATATTTCCATTCCAGCCGCGCGGCGCTGACGTGGATAAGACGGTCGGATACGGTGTTTCCGTCCAGGTCGGTGACGATCAAATCAATCTCCAGCGGCGTCCCACGCTCGACAAAGTACCGCTCACTGCGCATGCCCACGTAAAGGTCTGCCGGATGCACGAGCAGGCTAGTCGTGCTCGCCCAAGCCTGGCGGTTGACATCAATGACCGTTGCCTCGGCCAGCACGTTGAACGGACGCGGCTCGCCGGCCTCGTCGAAATCCAGGCGCAGATAATGAGTACCGCTCGCGTCGGTTACGCTGCTGAACGATTCGCTGCTGGACTCGCCATAGCCAGATTCGTAATACAACCACCAGGGCGTCCAGGTCCCAAAGTTGAACTCCGGCCAATTGGGCGGCTGGTAGTTGCTGGGCGAGGATGTCACCCACCAACTCGTCTCGGCATTGGGCAAAGGGCCCCCAGAAAAGTATTTAGCTTCGACGGCCAGGATAGCGTGGTCGCCGACGAAGTATGGTCCGACAGTTTCGTTATGCGCCGTCACTTCAAACTCTGGTCGGCGGAATTCCTGAATCTGGAAGCTGTGATAATACTCGCTCCCGTTCAGCCCACTGTTTGCTTGTAGGTAGAGCTGCGCGTAGCCCAGGTTTACGTTTTCGGGCAGCGTAAATGAGAAGTTGAAACCACCGAGTGCGTTGACATCGGTTTTTCCGCTGCCTAGTTCGTTGCCCTGCGGGCCGACGAGTTGATAGTTGACAGTACTTACTGCATCGCCCAGCAGTCCTACGTCGCCGGCCTGCCCGCCACCTATCTTGCGCAGCCAGCCCTTGAGGGTCACTTCCTCGCCTGGGCGGTACATCTGGCGGTCGTCGAAGACATACCAACTCAGGTAATCGTAAACCGTTCGTTGATACCAGGTATCGTCGCCCCAATAGTAGCTCGAGCGCGGCAGGAGTGCCTGGTCCGCACCCTGGCGCGCAACCAGATAGGCCGCCCCGCCGGCAGGGATGTCAAAGCGAGCGAGGCCGTCTTCGCCGGTGACAATGTCCAAGGCACCCGCATCGGATTCGATACTCACGCCTGCCAGCGGTGCGCCATCTTGTAGCGAGCTGGCCCAGACGACCATCTCGCTATGGTCGACGAAGGCGTCCAGACCAATTTGGGTCACCTGCACCCAGGTCTGCACGATCTCCCAATAGCGTTCCTCCTGGAACAGGCCGCGCGGCGGCTTGGCGATGACGATGAAATGGCTGAAATCGCTATCCATCACTCCGCTCAACTCAACGCCGATTTCAGTCAGGACGTCGTCCTCCGTATTCAGCCGCATGGTCTCGTCCCGAACTAGGCGGCCGGGCGGGTCGCGGGGGGCGTCTGTCTGCTGGTAATCGCGCAGATATTCTTTGAATTCCGGCCAATCCGCTGGCTCGACGGCGTAGATTTGCACGTCTAGCCGGTTGTAGTTGATCGTGTACAACGACAGCGCCGGCTCGCTAGCCGCCGGGTCGAGGGTGATGAAAGTATCTTCCGGCCCGACCAGTATCGGCTCGGCCGATCCCACACGGAAGGTCAGGCGTTCGTCATCGCCAAGCGTCTGGCCGAAGATGTCTTTGATCTCCCCAGCAACAGTGATGTGGTACGTCGTACGACCCTCTGTTGCACCACGAATGGTGATGGTATTGCCGAAGACCTCGGCGGAGGCGCCGGACAGCTCCGGCTCGATGGTCAGCATGTCATCTGTATAGCTGTCTGTGTCGATTGAGTTGTTGAAACGGATGAAGAAGGGCGTCAGCGGCGGGCAGCGGTCATCCCACCAGGAACAGCCGTGCTCTGCGATTTCAAACGGGGCGAACGTGTAGAAGCTGTAATACTGTGCCTCTGTGGTGACCAGCGGTCCCTCGGCTGAGGGTGTGCCCGGCCCAATGCTGACACTGATGGAAGTATCGGCCGAGAAAGGTTCCGTGGCGCGAAAAGCAAGCCAGCGCGCCTCCAATGCGTTCTCCGCCAGGCTGCTCACAGCCTCATCTGCTTTGATCTCTGCCTCCATTGCCAGTTGCAAATCCACAGTCTCGTTTCCGGCCGTCACTTGGATGCTATCCAGCACGGCCTGGGGATCGATGCGCTGATCGAAGGAAATGAAGAAGAACGGTTCCAGGGGTTGGGGAGTATCGTAGGGATAGGTGGTTGTAACACTGGGCGCCGGCGTGCGAAAGGAATACTCAACCGCTTCTGCCAGCGCACCGCCAGTTACGGACTCGGTTCCGGCCGGCACGGTCACCTGATATTCAGTTGCCATGGGCAGGCGGTCGATCAATGCCGAGTCGTATTCAAAGGTAAGCGTCTTAGTTCCCAACCAACGCCAGATGCCGGGTAAGGCCGGCTCGAGCAACACAGGCACCTCTTCGAGCGCCAGGTCCTCAATGGTCGTCAGGGGAACCATGGGCTGGTTGAAGGTCAGATTAACGAAAGGCGCAATGGGGATTTCGCCCTCCGGGGCGAAGCGCAGCACCTGCAGCGGACCGGTCGCGACCGTCTCAGGTTCGATGGACAACGGCGGCGGGAAGGTTTCCTCGATGGTCTCGCCTGTGCGCGGTGGGGGCAATGAGTCTTCGGGCAGGTTGAAATCGAGCAGATCTGCCGGGTCGGCCGTCAATTCCGGCAGTCGCGCCAGGATTTGCTCGATTTCCTTGTCCGACAACGGCTCGCCAGTCGCAACCGGCAGCAGCTCGGTTTGCTCCGGCTGCGGTAATCCTTCGCTCAAGCGGATGGTCAGACTAGACTCTTCGTCTCCCGCCTGAGCCGAGACTACACTGCTTTCTGTGCCCGTATCGATATTGGTAATGTTGGTGGGGATCACCTGTTCCGTCGCTTCATCTGACGCGCAACTTTGCAGCGTGAGCATGAGGATGATGACTGCCATTGAGCCGACGATGAAAACGTGTGAGCGAGATTGGGCTCCGAAACGCCTTAGATTCTGTGCCATGACTGGGATACTCCTTTAGCAATATCTGGTCTTCTACCTATTGGAACAGACGCTGGAACCCGCTATTTGGTTCCAACAGGCCGGAATCAAGAAAGTACGGACAAAGCGTTCCAAAAGACACGAGTTGATGAGCACAAGGAGAGCACGGGTCTCTGTATCCCATAATCGGATAGCGACCAGATGTCACGCGACGAGTATATCCTCAGCGGCGCCATAGTTGTTCAACAATACAATATCTACGAAGCCCACGGGAACTAACGAGCCAAAAAATCAAAACGGCTCTCCCAATTGGGAGAGCCGCTCGTATTTAATATATTTCAGCGATGTTGATTAATCGCCAAGGTTTGCAATCTGGCGGAGCAGGCCAATGACCGTGACGCCGATCGTGACAGCATCGCGGGGTGAAACATCGGGGTCTTCGCCTGACTCTTCCACATTATTGACATATAGATATGCTGCCCCGACGCCAAGCACAGCGCCGAGGACACCGCCAATAACGAGAGCTTTCATCTTCCAGTCCGCGCTGGACTGGCCATGGTCGAGTTCAGTATTTGCCATAATTACCTCGTAACGAATTAGCTCTCCCGCCGCGTTGAGTCTTGCACGCCATCAATAATAGCGCCTAAAGCTGCTGCGCGGGAACTTGTCGCAATAATAGGTTCCGCTGCACTATCAGATGCGCGTCGAGTGCGTTGCATGACAGTGTGCGAAAAGTCCTGACCCTGTTTAAAATAAGGCGGCATAATGCCGATCAATCTGCCAACACCATAAGCAAGCGCAGCCACGAGTACGAACAGTATGAGACCGATCAACAACAGAGGTATGGTGAACCATATAACGATTGTGTCGGCCAGCACAGAATTATTTAACGCGCCCCCGAATGAACCCAGCACAATGAGCACAGCTGCGACCAGAAATGCAACCAGGCCCAGCATCAGCGGCAGATACACCTGCAAAAGAGTTTCCCGCCGATGGCGCGCTGCTGTGACTTTATTTCGGGGTCGTGGTGGCGGAGGCGATGGTATGGTATAGCTTCCATAGCGGCTTATTTTACCATCGGGACATCGTTGGTAGAATGAGGCGGTTGTGGGCGGCAGCCTCCATCCCAATGTCACCCTGAACGTAGTGAAGGGTCTCTAGTGTCGACAGTCGAGATGCTTCACTTCGTTCAGCATGACATGATATTGAGATTTCTACGTATTTGCCCTTAACTGATATACACTCGTTGTCGGGTAAATACAAAGATGATTATTGAATATCTTCTCGGATTAGCGATGGCCGACCACTCAGGAAGGAATCACAAAAATGCGCTGGTTAAAACTTGGCGGATTTGGGATCGGAACATTATTGATAATTGCGTTCGGCGGAATATCCGTTGTTGCGAGTAAGCAGGCCGAGCAACTGGTTTACAATCCTCTTGCTGGACGGCCGCCACTGGAAGAATCACCAGCCGACTATGATATTGATTATAGAGATGTGGCACTCACGACGAGCGACGGATTTAATTTAGCTGCCTGGTATATCCCGTCACAAAACGGGGCAGCCGTCATTGCACAACATGGATATCTCTCCGACCGAAGTGGAATGCTCCCCGAAGCGGATATGCTCGTGCGCCACGGCTACGGCGTAATCATGGTAGATTTGCGCGCCCACGGAAATAGCGACGGCGAATTGATTACATTCGGCAAGAGAGAGGTGTTGGATGTCGAGGCTGCCTACGAATACCTTTTGAACCGTCCCGAGGTGGACCCAGAACGGATTGGCGCGCTGGGCAGTTCAATGGGTGCCTCAATCGTACTACTCTACACTGCACAGAATCCTGAGATAAAAGCCGTCGTCGCGGACAGCGCGTTCAGTTCCATGCGCGATACGATCGAGACTTCCATTGCATTCTTCACGGGTTTACCGCCATTTCCGTTTGCACCGATGATCGTTTTCTTCGCCGAACGCGAGACCGGGTATTCAATTGATGAGGTAGCCGCCGTGGATCACATCGGCGAGATTAGCCCGCGCCCGGTATTCCTGATGCAAGGGGGGGCAGACACGATCATCTCCGCCGACAGCGGACAGCGCCTCTATGATGCAGCTGGCAGGCCCAAAGAATTGTGGTTCGATCCTGTTCTTGAACATGTTCAGTTCGTGACCGAATACCCTTCAGAGTTCGAGCAGCGTGTAGTCGAATTCTTCGACCAATATTTGTTGTCCGATTCATAACCACAGATTGCAGCCCCAAGCCAAGAATTGTTTATAGAATTCTTCGTGTCTTGGTGTGTCACTCTGTGCTGAATTGTTTACAAGCTCTTGCTCACTGTCGAAACCCACTGCCACACAAAATATTCCGGCGATTGTCTGATGGAGCCGGAACGGATGATCGCGACTTGCCTGGAACGGGGG
Source organism: Anaerolineales bacterium (assembly GCA_965248775.1). Lineage (GTDB taxonomy): Bacteria > Chloroflexota > Anaerolineae > Anaerolineales > JBHHUI01 > JBHHUI01. The sequence continues at coordinate 5,167,026 of OZ252150.1, read as the reverse complement.
ATTGACTGTCTCTGCATTACCGATCACAACACTGCCCGCGGGGCACTGGAGATGGCCGCGCGCTGGCCGGGGATCGTCATTCCAGGGGAAGAGATACTCACCACAAAAGGCGAACTGCTGGCCTATTTCATTCAAGAGGAAATCCCGGCGGGCCTCACTCCGGCGGAAACCATCGAACGTCTGCGGGCACAGGACGCTGTCATCAGCGTATCGCATCCCTACGACACCCATCGGCATGGCTGGCAGGAAGCAGACTTGCGAGCACTGTTGCCGCATGTGGATGCCATCGAAGTATTCAATTCCCGCTGTTGGACACGACGCACCAATGACCTGGCGCTTGCACTGGCCCACGAAACCGGCATACTTGGCACGGTGGGTTCCGATGCACACTCATATCGCGAAATTGGCCGCTCCACATTACAAATGCCAGATTTTCAAAGCCCAACAGAGTTTGTCACGGCTTTGCAGACGGCCCAATTCGACACACGCCTTTCCGCAGGGCTCATCCATCTCACCTCCCGCTGGGCAGTGCTCGTGAAAAGATACCGAGCCAGAGTTTGATGCCCAACTCTTTGGCCTATAAAAGGGGATCGCCGTGATAATTTTTCTCATCTCAGTATTCTTCGGTATTGTCCCGATGCTGATTTATGCAGGTATTCTCTGGTGGTTAGACCGCTGGGAGAAAGAACCCCTCCCCTTTGAACTGCACCCTGTAAACAAGACACAAAAAGAAAGACCCCCACTGCGGTCATCCAGTCAGACACCTGATTTGATATGGTGTCTGTTTGGTTTTTAGTTGTATGCGTTCATAATTGTAGAACTCGATATATTGGTCAATCAATTCATGCGCCCGCTCAAAGCTTGGCACGCGGATATGGCGGAGCGCTTCCGCTTTCAAATGACCAAAGAAGTTCTCCATGGCCGCATTATCCCAACAATTGCCACGCCGAGACATGGAAGGGGTGATGTGATACGCCCGGGTAAGGGCAGCATACTGCTTGGAAGTGTATTGATATCCCCCCAGTCTAGTACAGTCACCCAGTCACCGCGTACTGCCGCAACGCGGCGAGTGTCACGACCCAGTGCGTTCGTACAGTCACGTGCAGACTGCATCGTGATCGACTGGACTAGGTGGTCACTGTGCAGGAGCAGTCCCGCAGTGACCTTTTCTTTACGTCTGGCCTGCTTGAGGGTATCGATGACTAAGCGCACAGAATTGTGTCTTCCCAGACGATGTGCAACGATGAAACCGTCGAACAGGTCCTTGATGGTGGCCAGATACGCCCAGCCTTGTTGGGTAGCGATGTAGGTGACACCTGTACTGCGTACGGCGCAAGTGTATCAGTAACCCATTTCTGATTGGGTTGGTTTGCTGCGAAATCTCGGGCCAAGAGATTGGCATAGCGCTGGTGAAAATCTAAGCGGGCCCTTTGCTTATAGGGGTGGCGTTGCCTGGCAATGGAGCGGATATTGAGCTTGTTCATCAGCCGTAAAACCGCTTTGTGGTTGATGACCAGCCCTTTGTGTTGTCGCAACCACAAAGCAACCCTGCGATAGCCATAGGTTCTGTGCGATTTTTCCCAGGCTTGCTGCACCGCTTGCAGCCGCGCGCTATCTTTGTCCGGCTGCTGGCTGCGCTTGAGCCAGGCGTAATAGGCAGCTCGCGAAACTGCGAAGAAAGTACACATTGCCTTCACAGTGTATCTTCTTTTGTACTGGTAGATGACCCGCTATTGCGCCGTGCGAGCTCGTCCGTGCGCAATTCGGTATGGAATATTTTTAGGAGCACATTTTCCATGCGCAACCGTTCCAGCTCCTCCTGCGGACTTTCCGCCGGCCGACGAGGAGGCCGACCCTTCGGTTTGGCAAAGGCTGCCCCTCCCTTGCGGCGATATTGGCGCACCCAGACCTTCACACCCAGTCATCACGATGCAGTCTGCACGTCATGACCCAGTACATTCATGACTGGGTGACTGTACGAATGAACTGGGTCGTGAAGATCTCGGCGGGGCAGCCCGAGTGCTTCAACTACCTCTGCGCGGGTCAGGCCTTCTTCCAGAAACATGCGTACCGCTTCCAGCTTGGTCGCTTTCGGGTAGTTTTTCATCCCCTTTTTCCCAGACATAAAAAGCACCTCCTGCTTTTATCTTCTCACAGGGGGTGCTTTTATTTTGTGTCAACTTCTTAGGGGTCAGTTCACTTGCTGGGGGCCATCTTTCTTTGGGGGTTTATTCCTTCGGCCTGCTTGGCGTTGATCACACAAATTATCCTGGACGTGCCGGTGCAGTATGTCTTTACAGAGTTGTATTACAGCCCGGCCAGCGCGGACATCTTTGGCGCCAGCGTTATTGCACCGTTGACGGAAGAAAGCATCCAGGCCGTGGCGGTTCTGTTCGTATTCCTTTTGTACCGGCGCGAGATTGACTCGGTCCTGGACGGCATCATCTATGGCTCGTTGGTGGGGTTCGGCTTCGCAGCCATCGAGAACATTCTCTACTTCTCTACCTCCGGCGATCTGCTCGGTTGTCTGATTTTCATGCGGGCGTTTTTATTTGGACTCAACCACGCTTTCTTCACCAGCCTGATCGGTATCGGCTTTGCGCTGGCTCGCTTCCGCCGGAATATCCTCGCCAAGATCGCCCTGCCGCTCCTGGGACTGATCGGCGCGATGGTGACCCACGGGCTGCACAACTTCCTCGTCAGCATCGGGCCCATCGGACTGCCGATTGCCATCCTGGCCGACTGGATGGGTGCTCTCGGGGTGCTGATCATCATCATTGTTTCGCTCGTGCATGAAGCGGGTTGGATTAAAAAATATCTCGCCGAAGAAGTGAAACTAAGCACTTTGACAGCTGCACAGGCGGCCACAGCCAGCTCATTCACCGGACGCATCGGTGCAGGTTGGCGTGCCATTGGCAAGGGATTTGGCTACTGGCGCAGCAACCGCCGCTTCTACAAGGAATGCACGGAACTGGCCTTCAAAAAGCACCAGCTTGAGAAGATCGGTCCGGAAAAACGCAATGTTGAACTGGTCGAACGCCTGCGCAACGAAGTGGCGGAGTTGAGCCAAATATTGGAAGCGACCTGAGACGCATGTCCGTACTCAACATTGGTGTGCTGCATACAGGCGGGATGGAAGACATATCCGCAACGTTTATAGGAGCCGGCGCTCCGAAAGAATTTCGTGCCGGCGCACGAGAAATCTATCAAGCCTAGCTGAGTCCAAGGACGCACCAGACACACCCGAACTGGAAAGTGTTTTAGCTGTGCTAATTCAACAAGATTAACGTAGCGGAACGAGAATTCCTTGTCGCTGCCTTTTGGGTCACGTATAATGCAGCAGTAGGTTGAAGCATGCACAGCTGCAGCCCAAACGAATGCCCCAGTAGCTCAGTGGATAGAGCGCTTGCCTCCGGAGCAAGAAGTCACAGGTTCGACTCCTGTCTGGGGTACACAGTGGCCGCGAATCGGTACCAAAAGTGTACGAAGACGGTATCGAAAAGACCCCCTTTGGGGGTCTTCGCTTGTTGCGCACGTTACGTCCTGCAACCCTAACCAGTTTGGGCAAGCAACCGCCTAGTCACCTCCTCGGCCACTTGGACGCTAATTTGCGCGACCATTTCCCTTTGGTTACCCACATTTCTAGCCGCCAATCCATCCTCTGTCGCCTGTTGGCTTAACCCTGCAATCCGCGCTTGCATGTCACCAGAAGTGAGAGTCGCGTAGAGCGAGACGGTCGTCTCAAGATTCGAGTGCATAAGATTCATACTCAACGCCTTAAGATCAGCTAAGTCCCTTGCGTGTGCGTAACCATATACCGCATGTCCCCGTCGAAAATCATGCGGAGACATTCGTGCAAGACCTGCCTTGTCAAATAGTTTGTACAGATTCTTGGTCAGGGTGGCACGCCGATATTTCCCGGGCTTCGTGTCTGTCAGTTCAGGGTTGCCAAGATTCGAACGTATTACCGGATACCACAGTGAGCTGGGCGGCAAACGCTCTCTTAGGAATGCGTCCCACTCTGCCACTATATTTATGAGTTTCGATATCTCGAGCAGTCTTGTTGTCGCACCCTTCCGGAATTTCGTCTCTACCCCCAGGCTCGGATATTGGAGAACGGTGCCGTCGGCGAGATTCACACATTCGATTGGCAAGGTACAGAACGCAGTAGCGCGCATGCCGGAGAGAAACAAGAAGCATGCCGCTGCTTTATCGCGCTTTGTTACTATGTCGCCGTCGCGCGCGCTAACAGACAAAAGTGCACTGACTTTATCAACTGTAACCCCTTCTCGCAGTTGTGGAGGTTCATCGCCCATCTTTGGCGGTCGAATCGTTTCGATCCACAGCGGATCGAGCTGGCGGTACTCTCCCCTATAGGCCTTCGTTAGCCAGTGAAATAGCTGCCGCACCACTTGACACTCCCGACGAAGAACCGCTTTCGAGGGAGTCTTGCCGGTACGCGCTTGTTTGAGCGTCAGCAAGTATTGCGGATAGACTGGCCTGATCTTGGGCACCCGCGCGAGCTGCGTGTCGTCCGCCCATCTGAGCAAGTGCCGTAGCGAGGCGTAGTACCGAATGATCGTGAGGTCGCTGCTTTGCTTCACCTCGGCCTGATGCCTGAGAAAGGCCTTGACGGCCCGATAGTTGTTACGATTGATCACAGCTGCTACCACGAAAGACGGAACCCCCGCATATGCCACACTCTGCGCGGATTAGGGGCATTCGACCATTGTCGACCACTTTACGGTCGCCGACCATCTTCACTGGCATCCTACAGGCCAAGCAGTAGGCCTGGTCATCGGCCAATTTGTTTTTCTTCCTAGTCAACCCTCGCACCCATTCGGCAACAATCGATCCATGCAGCCATAAGTTGCCTTTGGTGTCTTTAGTATGCGGTACCCCAGCTGGTACCAATTTGTCGTACACGACACGTGCTGGTATTCCTAATTCATCAGCCAGTTCGGACGGCTTGTATAGCATGTCAAGTAGGCCGTTAGCTCGTAACGTTGCTTCTCGAGACTGCAGCTTGAGCCTTACTCGTTTCGTTCCCATTGAATAACTCCGTTGATACTTGCATCCCGCTTCCACCGAGTCGTACAATAGGGTGAGCGGAGCGGGATTACTTTCGTCAGTGTCCGGCTAAGCTAATCGAACGGGCGGGCGCTATCCGCCCGTTCGTCATTTCGATGGGCCAGACTTGGGTGAAGTTTGCCTCTTGTGCAAATGCCACCCCGCCCGGCCCGAGCACTTGTGCTCTCTGGAGTTCCGAGAGACCGAGTGCGCTTTCACAGGTCGTCGAGCACTAATACCATAGTGGCTTCAACTTCCCACACTCCGACAGTTGCTTCCAGTTCGACCTTCTTGCGGAAAGATTTCAGGCACTCGGTAATATCGGCTTTCACGTCAGGCTGTTCCTTCGTAAAGACTTTCATTGGGTGGTCCTTTCTTCGACCGCCCCGCTCACCCTCGGGAAATGAAAACGGGCATCCAGCTTTGAAGCGGATGCCCGGGTAGTGGTTACATGTTGACTGATGAGTCTGGAAAAAGTAAGTTGTTGGCCTGCCAAACAGAGGAGCGCCAAAATGATCCAGAGTGTCATCACGCATGAGTGTTCAAAGTGCAGGAGCCTCAACATTGTCAAGAATGGTACAGACTATAAAGGCGGTCAGAAGTTTCATTGTCTCGATTGCGCCGCTTATGGAATGTTGGAACCGCAAAGCCGTTCTTATCCTGAGTTCATCAGAGAATTTGTCCTACGCACCTATCGAGAGCGAGCCAGTATGCGCGGCATTGAGCGCATCTTTGGCATCGCGCGGCAGACATTAGCACGCTGGATTCTGGAGAAGGCCGGCGCTATGCCGAACCTGGCTGACACTTTAGAAACCGTAAAAACGGATGATGTGCTGGAATTGGATGAATTATGGTCATTTGTACGCACAAAAAACGATAAACGTTGGATATGGGTCGCGCTGTGTCGGCGCACGCGCCAAGTGGTGGCCTATTTTATTGGCGACCGCAGTGAAAAAAGTTGTCGCGCGTTATGGAAATCCATCCCAGCATCCTACAAAGCGTGTTGCTCCTTCAGCGACTTCTGGCACGCTTACCAGAAGGTTTTACCAAACGACACTCACCAAAGTGTCGGCAAAGAAAGCGGCCAGACATCTCACGTGGAACGCTGGAACAACACCTTGCGCCAGAGACTGGCTCGCTTCGTGCGCAAAACTCTTTCTTTCTCCAAGTCCGACGTTTACCATGAAGCTGTACTCAAGTTGTATCTCCATTACTACAATACAGCGTGGTCCCCATCAGTTACCATGTAACCACTACCTGGTATGATCGGCCAGCCCCTTCGCCGGTTCCTTCGGCGGATGGGTTAGGGTCGCGTCGGTGCGTCCAACACCTGCTCGGCCCGTTCCTTTGTTAGGTTATATTCTCTAGAGAATATTATACCATAATCTGTCAATCCGAGGGCTTGGGTCCACGTTTCTGCCCCGCATTTTCCATCTTCCCCACATAAGCCAGCAAACTGGCTCGATTTACTTGCCAGTCGCGGCCCCACTTGCGTCCCGTAATCTTCCCCTGGCGAATTTCACTACCGGACACTTTATCCGTGATTGATTAGCGGTTGCCTCTCGGCTACACTCTCCGTTCTACCACAGAACAAGGGGAGTATCGCCATGAGTGACAACCGCCGTACATATCGTGCCATAAAGAGCGCCTTGCGGCAACTGTACCCAGGAGAACCGCAGGGCAACTTGGCTCGCCATTTGGATACGCTCGCTGCCATGGTCAGCGGAATTGTCCGCAGCCAGAGTAGCCAGCTACCGGCGATCGCCAGGAAAGTGCCAGACGGCAACAAACCCGAGAGCCGGGTCAAACGGTACGCCCGCTGGGTCAAGAATGAGCATATTAATAACGAAGTCTTCTTTCTACCCTTCGCTGAACCCTTATTGCAGGGTCTGGCGCAGGACCGCACGCTCGTGTTGGCAATGGACGGCAGCGAAGTGGGCCGCGGTTGCCTGACCCTGATGGTGAGCGTCATCTACAAGCAACGTGCTTTGCCGGTGGCGTGGGTCGCCGTCAAAGGGAGCAAGGGACATTTTTCAGAAGCGACACACGTGCAGTTGTTGACAGAAGTACACGCTTTGGTGCCCCCTGCAAGCGATGTCGTCTTCCTGGGGGATGGTGAATTCGATGGCACGAACCTCCAGGCGGCTCTGAATGACTACGAATGGGCCTACGTCTGTCGCACGGCCAAGCATGTCCAGCTATGTGAAGGGGGCGACTGGTTCGCCTTCGCCGACCTGGATGTGCCCCGTGGTGCATACCGCGGCGTGCCGGATGTCGCCTTCACCCAGCAGGAATATGGGCCCGTCCTTGCCATCGCGTGGTGGCAGCGCGACTGCAAAGAGCCCCTCTATCTGGTCACCAACCTGGAGCTGGTTGCCGAAGCCTGTTCCTGGTATAACAAACGCTTTCGTATTGAAACTTTCTTCTCCGACCAGAAAAGCCGGGGCTTCAATTTGCATAAAAGCCATATCGCCGACCCGGCCCGGCTGGCCCGGTTGATGATCGCAGCTTGCCTTGCTTACATCTGGATCATCTACTTGGGCGTCATCGCCAAACGAGATAATTGGGTGCAAGTCATTCACCGCACCGACCGCTATGATCTGAGCCTATTTCAACTCGGCTTGCGCCTGCTGGAACAGTTCCTAAATGAGCATCTGCCCATCCCGGTCGCCTTTGACATGCCCCGCGCAGAAAGTGTCCGGTAGTGAATCATCAAACGCCCCAATCAGCAGGCACAATGCAATCAACTCATTTAGATGGCCGGTGTTGGGGCGCTTTGGCATGGCCTCAACATATTCCTGCCGCCAGCCATTCAACAAGCCTTTGGGCATCAATTCTTTGCACGTCTTATCGTTGATATACGCGGCGATAAATCGCACGGTTGGCAATTTGACCTTCAAATGCAATCCGAGCGTCTTGGCTACATTGTGCAATAACCAGCGCAAATCGCTTTCTGATTTCAAGATGCGGCCTTTGGCCTCACGATTGCGCCGAGCCTCCTCATATTCAGTTTGCAAGCGCGCCGCGCGCTGCTCCTCTGATTCATCCCCCAACGTGATCGCCACACCCTTGCCCGTAATCTCAAGCGCATCGGGATCGATTGTCGCGATGTGAATATTCTTTGCGCCTAATATCTGCTCGCTGTAAATGTTTGACCTGCCCTCTTGCACTCCCGGCCTGATCCGCAAGTGGCTTTCCTTTGCGGCCACGGTATCAGCAATGCGCTCATCATTTGTAAACGTGATGAAAAGCGGCGTTATTGTTTCCCCATCGCCCATCAAAGGAATGCCCAGCCGACCGGCTGCCGTCTTTGCACACTCTCGATCCCACTCGCCACACTTTGCCGTATAGCAATCAAGATCGCCGCAATACGTCGCACGGTCATGTTGAATATGCACCGGGCAATTCGAGCACGCCCGGATTTCTACAACTTTTGTGCTTGTTGATTCATCGGCGTTGGTGGTTGTCAATGGCGCTTCGCGGGTCTCACCATGCAGCCACTTGTACGGAAAGATCGGCGGGCCTCCAAAGCTGGATAACTTCACTGTTGACGATTCAAGCGCGGCTTCAACAATCGACTTGGGGGTGCGAAAAGTGCTGGGCTTTTTCGCATTCTCCGCGATGTTTTTAATGGCTTGATTCGCAACAGCCTTATCCAGCTTGCACACATTCAAAAGCAGGCGCGCAACGGCTTGGGGCAACTGCTCCCTATCGATCAAGTCATGGGCCTTGCGCGGCAATGCGGTCAGCGTGATGAGATTAGAAATCATCGCCCGCCGATACTCATTACCAAATTCTTCCGCGATCTTTGTCGGGGTCAAGCCATCAGCGGCCAGCGCCGCAAATGCCCGCCCGGTTTCCATCGGCGTCAAGTCCTCACGCAATATGTTTTCGCGCAACGCCGCAAGCCTGCTAGCTTTAGCTATGGCCTCAGCATCCCCTTCAAGAATGCTGATCATTGCGGGGATCGTTGTAAGGCCCGCAGCTCGCGCCGCCTCCAATCGCCGCTCGCCAAAGATCAAAAGGAAATCTCCGTTCGTCCCTGGCCGCACTTTGATGGCCTGCTCGATCCCGTTGTCTTTGACATTAGTCGCCAACGTGCGAACGCTGGCCTTCGTTACAGTTCCGCGCGGTTGCTGCGGGTTGCGTGCGATCTTCTCAATCGGCAGTTCCACGATCTGTTTAGTAGTCATTCTGATTTCCCCTTTCATTCCCTGTGCCCTGGCCCATAGCCCTCGCGATTGCGTCGGGCGTTTAGGCTCTCATTGCAGATTTGATTCTCTACTTGCTTTATATAGCGTTCTGGTATTTCGTGGGTTGTGTAGCGCATGCCACAGGTATCTGATTTGCACTCACGCCTGCGGCGTACCAATGGGACATGCAGTATTGTCACGCGCTCCCAATCAATCACTTTCGACAAAGACCTACAGACCGGACAGAGCACGACTCAATCAGACAGCTTCCGCTCTGACACCCAGTCCCGAATGTCCTGGGTCGGGATGCTCACTTCCCTCAAGTTGATTGATCGCGTCGTCCAGCGCAGCGAGCGCGAGCGACAGGCGTTGCGATTCCATTAGGTACGCCGCCTCCTGTAACAGCGCGAACGCCATACGAAGTAAGCGGCTGGCGCGGGATGGAGATTGATCCTCTTGGTCTAGCGCGCTCTCCGATGCACTTAGAGCGCGCGATACACGATTAGGTTTGTCAACACGTTTGATCTTTCTGCGTCGTTCGGCCATCTGTGCCATGCACACTCGAATGGGCGGAACTGTGCCGCCGTAATCGTCCATGCTTTTATGCCATCTGCGCAATATCACCAGCGAGCGCACCGGACTGCCTGCCGCCTTCGCAACTCGATAGTGCCAACGTGTAAAAACTCTGTCATATTGCGACCGCACTTCGCGCGGGTAATGTCGCGCGTTGCTTTCGTACTCCGCCACCGTCGAAGGCGACAGGCCAGCCAAGTCAGCAATACTGATACGTATCAGTGTTTTGCTGCCATAAGTCTGCGCCAACTCGTCTACCATCTCTGCCGATATGTCACCAATCGTCCAGAACTCCAAATCGCCAGCGCCACGCACCTGCAATATCAGTTCTTCGATCTCCGTCGGGAGATCAACGCCCATTGATCGGTTCCTGTGAGCGCCCGATTGTATCGAGCGCCACATTGAACAGTCGCTCCCGATAGATGCGCTCGGCTTTAGCAACTTCGGCGCGGTAGCGAGCTTCGCGCTTTGCCTTTGTCAATTCGCGTAAACTTTCGTCGCTGGCGAAATATTCGGCCTCCTGCGATTTGCGAATCTCAGCGTTCTTACCGTCTATCTTTCCATCGGCGTAAGCGGCGGCAAGGGCCAGCGACCCGCCCCGTGCATGTTTCGCGTCCGCTTCGGCATAGTCGCGCCAAGCAGATGCTTCGACTTCGGCGGCTTTACGTGCATCAAGTGCAAGTTGATCTGCGCTCATTTTGTGTGCTCCTATTCTGCGGAGACCTGAAGACTCGCCGCAAATTCCGCAGGCGCGCTCCAGACCGTTTCCCAATTATTTTTAGCAGCGCCCCAGGTTTCATGCCCCGCATTTTTCAGCGCCAGGGTGACAGCCGCTTGGTTCGGGTACACGTCCGGCCATGCGTCATACGCGGCCAGTGCGAAGTCGGTCAGCGTGGCCGGGAACGGTTCAGGAGCGGGCGGGATTATCGCGTCCATTGCCGAACGAACTGGGTCGGTATCTGATTCTTTCACCCCGAATTGGGCGTCACGGTCTGCGGGACTTTCAGCCGTACGCTGGTCTTCGGTCTCCGGGTCTTCGACCAATTCCGATTCGCCGTCCACAGCCCAATCGCCCGAATACGCATCTGGCTCTTCATCGGCTTCCTGGGTGCCCGGCCCAAACTCAACATCGAAGCGGCGCTTGATGGCGTCGGCCTCCGCGCGATTGCGAGCGCACTGTACCGGCTCCATCTTGGTTTTCTCATTCGCCCTGAGTACGCCGATCCCGGTCGTATATGGTCTGCTGCCGACCAGTTCCGTTGTCGTCTCCCACGGCATCCCCAAATCCTTGAAGCGCTCAATAGTCCTGACGTACAACTCGATACTCTCGGTGTCGTATAAGCGGCACTCGAATACCAGCGCGTCGCCGGTGATGCGCCAGCGCTTGAGCGTGTCCGGGTCGGTTATCTCTACGAATTCCGTCCACATATTTCCGGCCTTGCCGCCCTCGTGTAGCTGGCGCTTGGCGTGCTTGCAAAGGCCCTTGATGCCGACCATCAGGCCGCTGCCAGGGATGATCCAGATTTCGCCGTTGAGTGGGTTCAGGCCGTGGGCTACCGATGCCTGCGCGAGTGTTCGGATCGCTGTGTCATCAAGGCGCTGTCCACCCGGTAGGCTCATGCGCATGGCGTTGATGCGCTGGACAATCTCGCGTACTTCGTTGCGACTGCCCCAGTGCGCGATACTCGTTTCCTTTTGTCCGTTGTTTTCGCTCATTTCAATCTACTACTTCCAATCGTCGGCGAACACCCATTCGGACTCGCCGCCGTCTACAGGCTCCACAAGTGCGACCGGCTCACCCGTAGGCGCGCGTTTCGTGTCGAGTACAAAAAACATTTCGCCGTCTAGAGTTACCGTATCGCCCGGCACCTGTACCGTGCGAGCAAGCGCGACGGTGCGGGCGAGGCCGTTGCCGCGATGGCATCGGGGGCAAACCATCGCGTGTTTTGTGTAGTAGGTTTTGCAAGTTCGGCAGATCATTGTGACATCTCGTTTCGGTTTTGGTTTGGTCGGCCTATACTGCCAGCGCCCCGGCCAGATGCTCGAAGAAGTGCATCACGTCGCCATTTGCAAAATCTATCTTGACGATCATGTTTTTGATTTCTGATTGTTCCTGCGGGGATGCGATCTTCATGTGTTCGATTACGACTGCGCAGGGGATGTAATTCGTGCCCCAGTCAGAGCCTTCAACTTCAAAAACCCTGTCGGTGTTGAGTTCTTTTTCGCTTACGAAGGTGTCGAGCCATTTCGTGAAAGTCATTTTCTGCTCCCTGTTTACTATGCTCTTCATTATACACGTTTTTATCCATATGTCAATTATTTTATATATATATTACTCATGTTATTCTTTTGTTTCAGATATTTGACATACGAATAAACTTGTGTATAATCGGGGCAGTCTTTTAATTGACCAACGAAAGGAGAGCAATGCAGATTATGGCCGGGATTATCCGCGTGATGATCCCCCTGCTCATGACAGAGAAAGGCATTAGTCGTGGCGACCTTGCAGAGGCGCTACATATTAGCCCTGCAACGGCGACCGATGTAAAGCTGGGTCGTCGGATTCCACGAACGGCAGAAGAACTAGCGCGCCTATGCGACCTGTTCAGTTCGCCGCCCGGGGATATCTACGTCTACACCTTTACCCCTGACACTGAGAACGGGGATCGCTAGTGCATTTCAAAACAAGATACTTGCAAACGTGGTATAAAAGCAACGATGAGAGCGAAGCTATATGTACGAGAACTAGAGGAAGATGAGCGTGAAGAAATTGAGGTTGGGTTGCGTTCGCAAGACAGTTTTGTGTTACGCAGAAGCCAGATGATCTTTTTCAGTGCCGAGGGGGTGTCGATTGACAAGATAGCGCAAAGAGTGGGCTATCATCGTGAAACCGTGCGCCTAGTGATCAAGGCCTTCAACAAAAAAGGGATCGCTGTACTCAAAAAGGGGTCGCGGCGACCGCACACTATCCAGCGCGCATTTTCGCAAGAGAACGCAAAAAAGTTGCTGGAGCTAATTCACCGTAGTCCGCGCGACTTTGACAAACCAAGCAGTTTGTGGACAACCGCCTTGCTGGCAGAAGTTAGTTTTGCAGAAGGGTTGACTGAAAAACAAGTCAGTGGTGAAGCGGTCAGACAAACACTCAAAGGTCTCGGGATCCGCTGGAAACGAGCCAAATACTGGTTATCTAGCCCCGATCGACACTACGAGCATAAAAAAAACGACAAAAGCAGTTGATACAGGAAGCAAAAAGACGGCAAAACTGGGCCGTTGGCTTCCAGGATGAAGTCTGGTGGAGCCGCCTGACCCATCCTAACTTGCACAGTTGGACCGCATCAGACCCATTGAGATTGGAAGAACAAACGCATCAGAAAGACGACCCGGACCCGCAGGCGTTTGCTTGTTATGGAGTAGACTTGCGCTGGAGCGATCAAGAAGAAGTCTGGCTACGTTTTGTAAAAGGCAACCCCAAGAGTGACCCAACGATACAGTTTATGGATTGGGTGCTCGAAAAAACAGCACAACAAGGTATTCGTGTTCTAGTCATGTTTTGGGATCACGCTTCTTGGCATAAAAGCAAACGGGTTCGTACCTGGTTGCACGGGCACAATAAACAAGTCAAACAAGCGGGCGAAGGAACCCGACTATTGGCTTGTTTGTTGCCCAAGAAAAGCCCATGGCTTAATCCAATTGAGCCCCGCTGGATCCATGCTAAAAGGAAGGTTATCGCACCTGGCAAAATACTCCCCGCACAGGAACTGGCTGAATGGGTCTGTGCGGTTTTTGAGCAACCTATGCTTCCTTGGATAACCAATGACAATTATGTCCCTTGATTATGCACTAGGGTCATAAAAACAAAGACCCCAGCGGATAACCATTGAGGCCCTCACCTTTCACCACTCCCCGCCGCCGTCACCAAACAACGCGAGGAGCTACACAACCGCCCAGAGTTAGTATTGTCAACACATAATTATAAAGAGATGATTGACAATGTCTGTTTATTCGTTTATACTGCCAGCAATTGGAGGTATTAATGCCAAACATTGCAACGGGAACCTTTCGACTGAAAGGTTCCGCACTACTCAAAAAGTACGGCTCCGAAGAAGGTATCGCCAATGTCCACCAGCTTGCAATAGCCAGTCGGATCAGCTACCCAGCGATTCATCGTTGGATGAAGAAGCCCGAGATGGTCAAGATGGTCGATCTAGAAACGCTGTACGGATTGCTTGTTGACGGGCTGGGGTTTAGTCCTGAGAAATTGGCGACGCTGCCGTTTGCGGAAGTATTCGAAGCTGTTGAGGGCGGAACCAAGTAGGAGAATCGAAAGACCCCGCTCACGCGAGGCCTTCCGGTCGCAAAGACCCCAGCGGATAACCATTGAGGCCCTCACCTTTCACCACTCCCCGTCGCCGTCACCAAACAACGCGAGGAGCTACACAACCGCCCGAGGGCGGACTATGCCATCACAAAGGTCTGTAATTCCACTGTCACAATCCAAACGAACTAAATAATCTGATTTTCTTTCGCTGAACCGCCCCGACCGCGCACGCCGGAGAGCAACACACGGCCAGGGCTTCGATCCTTACCAACCAAATAGCAAAGCAAGTCAGTAAGACCCCACAAAAGTTTGTGGGAGAGCGGGCGACGGGACTCGAACCCGTGACATCCAGCTTGGGAAGCTGACGTTCTACCACTGAACTACGCCCGCAGTGATCGTCATCCTACCACGCACAATTTTAAGGGTCAAGGAATCAGCGTCGGGCGTGATGCATTGCCCGTGCGCTGTACGCTTCACACAACCATTCTTGCAATTCGGCGTCCAAGTCGTCAGGCGACTCCAAACGTAGCACATGTCCATAGTTCAACGCCGAGGCCTGCACAACGCGTCTGAAGCGGGTATTTTCGGATTGTCGGGGTAACAAGATTTCAAGATCCAAAATCGGGGCAGACCCACATTTCACGCGCGGTCATTCAATTCTAAACTCACTCAATTCTACTTCCTCGTTATAGCGCATAAGTCCTTTCGAGGGGATTAACTGTTACTTTAAATATTTACCGAACCAGCGCAGGATGTGTTGGAGGCGCACAATGCGGCGATCGGTACGCCCGTCGCGCGAGAGGCCGTGCGGCTCGTCTGGAAAGCGCACCATCTCCGAATCAACACCCAGGCGTTGCAAGGCCACGAACACCTGCTCGCCTTGCTCGATATCGCAGCGCAGGTCCTGCTCGCTGTGGATGACGAGCGTCGGTGTGCGCGCGTTGCCAATGTACTTCATGGGCGACTGCCGCCAATAGCGATTGTGGTCCTCCCACGGCGGCACGTTGCCAAACACTTCTTCGAATAACCAGTTGTAGTCACTGGAACCATACATGCTAATCAGGTTGCTCACGCTGCGTTGCGTAACGGCAGCTTTAAATCGATGCGTGTGCCCAATGATCCAGTTGGTCATGTACCCGCCGTAGCTGCCACCCGTCACGCCCATGCGCCGCGAGTCCACATAGGCCCTGCGCCCGACGAGATTGGTAAAGCTCATGATGTCGTCGTAATCGACCGTGCCCCACTTGCCCCAGATTGCCTTCGCATGCTTTTCGCCATAGCCTTGCCCGCCGCGTGGGTTTGAGAAGGCAACTACATAGCCCTGTGCCGCCAGATAATAGAACTCGTGCATGAAATAAGCGCCGTATTGTGCCAGCGGTCCGCCATGAATTTCGATGATGCACGGATACTTGCGGTTCTTGTGAAAGCCGGGCGGTTTTAGAATCCAGCCTTGCAAGTCGTTGCCAGCCTTGCCTTTGAACCACAACATCTCCAGTGTGCCGAGGTTCATCCCGCGGAGCAATGCCTCGTTTACCCGCGTGAGCTGGCGGTCGGCGCCTGTCGACAGCGAGCGCAGAAATATCTGACCGGGATGATCCATCGTGCCAATGAAATAAGCCAGTTTTGCATGCGCAGTGTCAAAGGAGAAGGCCCCCACTACACCCTCGCCATCGATGACGGATTGCATAGCCGAACGCTTGCTTTGCAGGGAGATGGAACGTAACTCGACATTGCCATGCCGCGAAATCTGGAAGTAGATCGTCTCGCCGTCCGGGGACCAGGTCGGGCGCGGTTGCTCGGGCGTGCCACCCATGTCGTTGAGGGTGGCGGCCGTCGTGTCCAGGTTGAAGCGCCCAGTGAGGTTGCGCGCATCTGCGCGTCCGTTCGCAGGCACGACCCACACATTGGTGTTCTTCCACCAGTGGCTGCGCCCTTCCTGGGCAAAGTAGGCGATCCACTTGCCGTCCGGCGAGAAACGCGGCAACGACTTGCTGCCCACCGGAGTTGGTATCTTGCGCATGCGCCCGCCGGTGGCAGGTATGACGAAGAGGTCATCCTCATGCGGAGAGAAATCCGGCCGCGCGCTCCGATTGGATATGAACGTGATGCGCCCATCGTCTGGCGACCAGGTGGGTTGGACTTCGTCGTACACAGCTCCATCGGTCAGTTGCCGAGTGCGGCCTGTGGGCACATCGGTCGTCCAAATATGCCAACGGCCCTGGGGCAGAAATCCATAGCCGTCCAGCTTGAACCATACACGCGTGTGATGACGCGACACAACACCCAGTTCTTGCAAGGCCGGATCGGCCTCGCGTTCGATATCCTGCGCATCTTTTTGACGGAACGAGAAAACGATGCGGCGTCCGTCCGACGACCACTCGAAATCACCAAAATCGCCTTGCAGGTCGGTGATGGGACGGGCCTCACCTCCGTGGAAAGGAATCACATATAGCTGCGACTTGCCATCAGCGCGGTCAGAAGTAAAAGCGAGCTGTTGGCCGTCCGGCGACCAGGCTGGACTGGAATCCGAATGATCACCGTTGGTGAAGCTGCGCGGCCGGCCTCCTCCCGTCGGCGCGATCAAAATATTGGAATATTTCTTCTCGTTCTTCTTATCAACGCGGTGCAGGCTGTACGCGACATGCTCACCATCGGGCGAAATAGCACAGCTTTTGAGTAGTTGGAATTTATAAAGGTCTTCTGCAGTTATAGATCGTTTTTTTCGTGGCATCGTGAATCTCCTTACCTCTCCTCAAGACATGGGTCACTTTGACGAGCAATTGCTCCCTGCGGCAAGCATCAATTCATTGAACGAAGTGACTGGAGTCCGCTCATACCTGCAACGATTGCAAACCCCATCACCATGACAATGATCCCCCACCCAAGTGGAGGTAGCGTCCCATAAAGCTCGGCGACCACAGGGCGCACTTGGGCCATGGCCCAGATTGTAATAATGAAGCCGCCGATAGCTAGTGCCAAACTTACCGGCGGGATAGAAGACTTCCAAATTCGCGCCAGCAGAGCCATCATGAGGAGACTGCCCCAGGTGGCAGCAGATAGGACAAGTTGGGATTGCACGTCCGGGTCATCCCGCCAGAATAAAATAAATGGGTAGCCCGGTAACAGTAACAATCCGGTTGCAAACGCGAATGCGATGAGTATCCAACGGCGCATATCATTCAATCTCAATGAAAAAAGCGCTGTGAGACCAATTGCCAATGCCAACGGCGCTAGGAAATGCAGACGTCCAAATGGCAAGGCGCCAACGCGGACTCCCGGCAGAAACGTCACCCATTCAGCCAGATCGTAGGCGTTCATGGTCAGGGCTGCAGCGCGATGTCCCACCCAAGGTCCGAAGTATCCTGTCCAGAGCAGCAGCAAACCAAATAGGTGCAGCACAAAAATGCTGCTTTGGGGTGTTTCGTTTTCAATTCCAGTTTTTGGGAGCGGCCCTGCCATTACGCGCGGGCTGATCACGAATCGATTTCGGTATTGTGCTCGTCGAGCATGGATAGGATTTCCTGCTCTTCAGACTCTTGCGATTGGAAATATTCCTGAATGTAAGTTGAGCGACGCACGCGTAGGGCCATCGGTGCGACGGCTCGCACGTCGTCAACGCTGGCTTCATCATGTCCATCGGCAGCGGCATGTGCGCGAGCCGCCTCGAACATAGTGATCTCAGCGCGCAGAGAATTAATAGCGAGATTACGGACAAGTTGCAACCCAAGATGCTCCGCTTCCGAATTGATATTTACCTGCGGCAGGAGTTCGCGTGCAAGTGTGATCTCCTCCTGAGCCAGTTCGGTTTCATCGCGGAAGTTCGCGATCAGCGCACGGGGATTGGTGAGGTAGGCGCGAACGTGCTGATAGGCCGTCAGCCGGTCAGGCGAGTCTTCCAAGCCGTGCACGACAACGCGCAAGCCGAATCGGTCGAGGATTTGCGGGCGCAAACGGCCTTCCTCCGGGTTCATCGAGCCGATCAGCGCAAAGCGCGAGCGATAGGTGGCGCTGAGGGGACCACGCCGGACTGTGTACAGACCCTGGGCGGAGGCGTCCAGGATGGCGTCCACGATCTCATCCGACAGCAAGTTGACTTCGTCCACATAAAGCAAGTTGCGATCCGCATGCGAGAGAATGCCGCGTTGCAGCAACATACGGTTGTGGATAGCAGCGCGCTCGTTGAGTCCACCAACAACATCGTCGAGGCGCGAATTCAACGGCAACTCCACCAGACGAACCCGGTCTTCAAAAGTAAGCGACTCGTCCTCACCATATTTTTTTGAGCAGTCCGGGCAAATAGCGTCGAGGCCGTCGGTTTCAACGTCTTCCGGCAAGCAGCCATACGGACACAACGAACGATGAACATTGGGAAGCAAGTCGGCCAGGGAGCGCACAGCCGTGGTTTTTGCAGTGCCGCGCGGACCGATGAGCAATACCCCACCCACAGCTGGATTGATGATGGAGAGCAACAAAGCCGTTTTCATTTCGACCTGACCGACAATCGCCAGGAATGGGAAGGGCAGCTGCTCCGCGAGACCACGGTCCTCCAACACAGGCGCATTGAGGATCGCCTGCGAGGAAACTTGTTCGATCAACTGCATTAACGAACGGGGCTCAGCCATGCCCGAATTCTACCATCGCGATACGAATCGACGAAAGTAGGCGCTGGTTAGAGTAATGCACCCGGTCCAAGTTGGCCGACAGCCTTTGCCGCCAGAACGACGGCTCGCCGCGCAGCGCTTACTGGTTCGTCGCCAAGCGCAAGGTGCGCCAAAGTCGCCCCACAGAACGTATCACCGGCCCCGGTAGGATCAACTTCTGCTACCGGCACTACCGCAACATGCGTTCTGCGATCTGCTTCAATCAGCCATGCGCCGCGTTCGCCTTGCGTGACGAAGAGTAGCCTACCCTGCGTTGTGCGCGCCTTTTCGAGGGACCCGAACAACATTTTGGCCTCATTCGCATTCATAAAGAAGAGATCGGCGGCCTCGAACAACGCGCGTACGTTTTCCGTCTCGTTGTAAACCACATGCGCATACGTACCAGCGGAAATCTGCAGAGCACCCCGCTCGCGACAGGCACGCAAGAATCCGAGTTGTCGCGCAGCTGTCCCCATTGCCGCAACATGGACAGCCGCATACGCCGATAAATCCGCCGGCAAGTCATCCGGCTGCATCCGATTTTCCGCACCCCATTCCGCGCTGAGTAAGGTGGCCTTGCCGCCGCCGTGATGGGCGATCTCCAAGCGAGGAAGATCTTTCGGGTCGATGCGCAATCCATTCCACTGAACACGGGAATCCACCGGAGCAAGAAGAGCTTCCATCGGTTCCGGTTTGGCAGCGAAGAGCGTTGCCGCTGCTCCGGCGCACTGTGCCGCTAGCGCGGTATACATTGCAGCCCCTCCAATGGCCCGATGAACCTCACCATTAATATTCAGTGTGTCGATAGAAACGCCGCCAATAATAAATATCTCGGGTTGGGACAAATTCATCTAGAGCTTGTTATCAGATTTCTATTTTTTCTATACGCACGCCGTGCGAAGATCCCCAAAAACAATTCCAACCATTGAAATTGACGCGGAACACCGCGAATGAGATAGCGGCCCTTAGATGGAGCTAAATCTTCTCCAGCTTGTGCGGGACTGGCGGATACCTCCGCGACAGCAACCCCGGATTCGTCATCCACCTGCGCCATGCGCTCGCCATCGGCCGCATAGATCGCCGTCGTCCCAAAGAAATTCGCGCGCATCGTTGCCAATGGCGCCTCTCGTAGAAATGTGTAAAAACGTGGGTGTCCGAGAGAAGCCCCGATCAGGCTGGCACGTGAGAAAGGGATGGAGGATACAAAGCGACCTGACATCACACTATGCACAATCGGCGCACCGAAGCAGCGCGCCAGCCGCCCGACATCTTCCGCATACCATTGGTCGGCCTGCCCGCGCAATTTTATTAAGGAGCGGTTCAGCTGCGCGAGGTAAAGTTTGCGCGCTGCCGGGAAGTTAATCACTGCACGGTGAAAGCATGCCGGGGCAGACGAGACCAAGACCAGATCAACCTTGCCTTTATATGAAGCCACCGGCTCTCGATGAGCAATGTCCCAGCACACCATTAAGCCAATGCGCCCCAACTCGGTCTCGGCGATAACCGGCTGCGTACCACGTTCGAAATAGCAGCCCTCCCAGAGGAAGGGATGTGCTTTGTTATAGATGTGCATGTCTCCACTCGGGCCAGCAAGCACGAGTGAATTGAACACGTGCCCATGGTCGCTGCGCAGGAATGACCCCCCCACATACAGGCCATATGTGCGCGCCATTTCGCGAAGCCAACTTGCCGTTGGACCGTCAAGTGGTTCCGCCGCTTTGAAATTTTGAGTCGAAAAGGTGTAGCCGGAGTTGAAGAGTTCCGGCAGCAGTGCAAGCTGCGCGCCCTGTTCCTGTGCTTGCCCAATTAATCTGGCTGCGCGACTCAGGTTGGCTTCGAGCGCGAAGGGAGTTGCAAAGAGTTGAATTGCGGCGAGGTGGAGCATACATTTATCAATATGGCAGATGGAAACAAATTACGAGGGGCGAATTTGAAAGCGTGAGTGGTGAAGTGATGTCATGCTGAGGGAGCGAAGCGACCGAAGCATCTCGTTCATCGACGAAAGAGACTCTTCGCTCGCTCGCGCTCGCTCACCTCGTCCCGTGGCCGAGGTCGCGGGAGAGTGACATAAGCTCTAATTACATTATCGGGAAGGAGCATCGTACGAGATTCCTTTTACTCGCATGCTTATACACTTCAAGGGAATTAAGTCAATGCCGGGCTCAAAGAACATTTCTTCATTCCCAATCTTCACTTAAATCTTTCCAGCCAGGATTTGATGATTCAATAAGGTCAATTTTCTTCTGACGTAACCAACCTTTAAGTTGTTTCTCACGCTCAATTGCTACTCTCACATCAGAGGATTCTTCAAAGTAGACCAAACGGCGAATGTTATATCGCTTTGTGAATCCTTCAATTTCACCCTGTTTATGCTGCGAAACACGACGCTCAAGATTATTTGTCACTCCAATATATAGGGTTCTTGAATGGTTCGTCATGATATACACAAAATATCGATTACTCATCTCTTCATAATGGCATGCCAGGCAAGGCAACTAACCCTCCAACAACGCCACCACACGGTCACAGATAATGTCTGCCACCTCCGACTTTGAAAGCAGTGGCAATTCCTCCTGCCCACCCTCGGCATCAAGGAGCAATACGCGATTGGTGTCCACAAAGAAGCCGGCATCCGTGGCAGTGATGTCATTGGCGGCGAGCAGCGCCAATTGTTTCGCTTCCAGTTTCTTGCGAGCGTTCTCGATCAGGTTCCTACTTTCGGCGGCGAAACCAACCATGATGTTTGGATGGCCTGTTTCCGCACGGCGTTCGGCAACTGTCGCGAGGATGTCCGTCGTACGAGTCAGCTCAATCGTGGGAATGCCATCGCTGGCGCGCTTGATTTTCTGATCCCAGGCATTGCTTGGCCGAAAATCAGCAACAGCGGCGGGCATGATAAGAACGTCCGCAGCGCTGCTTGCCTCCACTACTGCGGCAGCCATCTCTTCAGTAGAGCGAACATATTTCATCTCCGCGCCAATGGGCGCCACCAGATTCACCGGGGCGGAAACAAGCGTCACCTGCGCGCCAAGGTCGAGTGCGGCCTGCGCCAATGCAAAACCTTGCTTGCCGGAAGAGTGATTGGAAATATAGCGTACCGGGTCAATTGCTTCCTGCGTGCCTCCGGCCGAGACAACCACTTTTCGTCCCGCCAGCGGGCCGTTCGCTCCCATTGCCCGGCGAATATGCCCGAGTAACGCTTCAGGCTCGACCAGCCGGCCTTTTCCTTTCAAACCGCTGGCAAGGTGCCCTTCTGCAGGCCCGATGATCTGTACGCCTCGGTCTCTGAGTAATGAAATATTCGCCTGTGTGGCTGCATTCGCCCACATGCCGCCATCCATCGCAGGAGCAATCAACAAAGGGCAGCGCGCGGCCAATGCTGTTACTGCCAACAGATCATCTGCACGGCCATGTACCAATCTTGCAATCGTATCGGCTGTACAAGGTGCAATCACTAGAAGGTCGGCAGCCTCCGCGAGACCAATGTGAATCACATGCGCATCCTCGCCCCACAAACTGTCATACGCTTTGCGGCTTGTCACCGATTGGAACGTGAGCGCGGTGACAAAATTCGTCGCCGAGCGTGTGAGGATCGTGTCCACCTGTGCGCCGGCCTGCGCGAGCTTGCTGGCGAGGTCCACGGCTTTGTAGGCTGCGATACTACCGGTGACGCCGAGGAGAATTTTTTTGTTTTGAAGATTTCTGATCATAGTTAACTTGACGGGAGTATACGCGTGAGCCCGGACGCTGCCTATTGCGCTACCACTTTGCGGAAATTGTCGCTATACTCGCTCCCTCCGAAAGGGGATCGTGCCCATGAAAGTAACTGCCAAAACTACTGCGAGTTCTGATGCACTCGTAACCATCTGTGACTTTTCTCCGCCGCGCGGAGCACAGGCGGGCGCAATCGAAGACGCCAAACTGCTTTCGCAAGCAGACTTTTTAAGTGTCGCTTATCTGCCCGGCCGTGTGCCGCGCGTGGATTCGGCCATGCTCGGCGCGGCGATCCAGCAGCGCGCGGGCATCGATGTCGTCTTCAATCTTGCGACTCGGGATATGAACAAGCTGGCAATGCAAGGTCATTTGATTGGCGCCCAGATGCTGGGATTGGAAAACGTGGTGGTGGTCAAGGGAGACGATTTCTCCGAAAAAGATCAAGCGCGTGTGAAAGATGTGAGTGACTACACGCCCACGCACTTATTGCGCGCAATTGGCGCGATGAATGACGGAAAAGATTTCAAGAATCTAAACCTGCGCGAAAAAACAGATTTCTGCATCGGTGCCACGATCGACCCAAATCGAGATGTGGAATTGGAAGCGGCTCTCACGGCCCGCAAAGCCGCGGCCGGTACCGAGTTCTTTATAACCCAACCGATTTGGGCTCCGCAAGAGATCGAAAAGTTTCACCAGACCTACGCTCGCACAGCCGGCGAAAATCTCACGCAACCCATATTTTGGGGGGTGCAGATATTCGAACAAGGCGGCGTGATCTTCAGCAACATTCCTGATTGGGTGCGCGCCGATCTGGACAAAGGACGCGCCGGGACGGACATTGCGCTGCAAGTGCTCGCAGAGTTACGCGCAGCTGGGATCAACACCGTATATCTAGTCGCTCCGATCATCAAAGGTGGTGCACGGAAATATGAAGCTGCCCAGGAAGTTCTCGCCCGCGCCGCCTAGAGTTCTCTACGCCATGCGAAAGCCCCCGCTAAAAATCCTACTGCCTGTTCTGCTCGCCGCTATTGCCTGTGGGCAACCCGTTTCTCCCGTGACACAAGCGCCGGTTGCGACTCAGGAGACGCGAATTCAACCAACTTCTCCGCCCGAACCAACCGAAGCTGCAACGGAAACGGAGCAACCTCCCACATCCGTACCCACACAGACGTCGGTTCCCGCACTGGTTGATGACTTTCAACCACCGACCGGCCTCGATCCCGAATCGTCTTCCGAAAGCCCCGGTCGATTCCGCCTGCTCACGGCCAAATCAACGGATGGGTTAACCTTCAGGCCAACCGGCCAGATCATCAGCGATCAGGCGAACGTTCCCGATATGGTAATGGACACTGAAGGCCGCATCTTTCTTTACTATACTGGCTGGGAAGTTGGCGCTCGCCAGAACGCGACTGCGGTTGCCATCTCCGAAGACAACGGCAACACCTGGACCTTCAAACACGTTGAGTTCCAAGGCTTTGGTCCCGGTGCACCGGTGGACCCCGACATTGTGTTGCTGCCTGACGGCACGTTTCGCATGTATGTCACCACGGGAGTCGCTGGACGCATTGGGATCGTTTTTGCCGAGAGTACCGATGGATTTACTTTTACGCAAAAAGGCGTCGCATTCGCGCAACCGGACGAAGACGTTCTTGACTCGACCACATTTTTCTTTGGTGACCGCTGGCATATGCTCGTCCTGCCCGGACAAACAACGATGCAATGGTACGCTACCTCTCCCGATGGGCAGGCTTTTTCTCCCCAGGAAAAACTATCATTTCTTGCAGACAACTCGGACTACGTCGCCGCGAACGGCGTTTCCACTGAAGCCGGTTTTCGCATGTATGCATTCGCAGTCCCGCGCAAAAACATTCTCTCGTTCTTCTCAGCGGATGGAATGAACTGGGTGCACGAAGACGGCGTGCGCTTGCAACACGATCCGAATTCCGCTGTCGAAGGCTCTTACATTAAGGACCCGGCCGTTTTGCAATTGGCAGATGGTTCATACCTAATGGTATACGTATCTCGCATTCCAGAATAACTAATTGGGGGACTCAACGATTCAATTCCCACACGATTCGCAAGCCATCGAGCGTGAGCCAGGGCGCGATAATCTGAATCACATCTGTCTCCTTTGCGATCACTTCCGCCAGACCACCCGTAGCGATCACTTTCATAGCGGGGCCTAACTCCTCCCGGAAGCGACTGACCATCCCTTCCACTAGGGCGACGTAGCCGAAGAGCAGACCGGACTGCATAGAATGAGTGGGGTTGCGCCCGATGGCGGCCGGTGGGCGCACCAGGTCTACGCGCGGCAATTTTGCGGTACGTTCAAACAAAGCTGTTGCAGCGATCTCAATTCCGGGTGCAATCGCGCCGCCCAGATAATCTCCTTCTGCAGAAATAGCATCAAATGTCGTGGCCGTGCCGAAATCGACACTGCAGGCCGGGCCGCCATACAACTTATGAACGGCAGCAGCGTCCACCACACGATCCGCCCCTACTTGGCGTGGGTCGTCGTAAAGCACGCGCACACCCGTTTTTGTTCCGGCATCCACAATCAGGGGCGTACAATTTAGATATGCTTCGCAGGCTTGCGCGAGCGTGCCGGTCAGTGGTGGAACCACCGATGCAATTGCGATCGCATCAATGTTGTCCGTCTGTATCTCAGCGTTGTTAAAGAAGCCCAACATCTGCAGACCATATTCATCTGCTGTCCGTTCATGTACCGTACGAACCCGCCAGCGCGGGCCGAGTTCCTCGTTTTCAAACAAGCCGAGCGTGATATTCGTGTTGCCAATGTCGATGGTAAGTAACATGATTGGATTCCAGAATTAGGTCATGCGTTCAGAAGCATATTATCGATCAAACGAGTCTTGCCAACTCGAACAGCCATGCTGAGGAGTACGCCGGATTGGATGGTTTCGAGTTCCTCGAGTGTGTCCGGCGCTGCAGCAGAGACATATTCGGGGTTGGCAAGCGGTTCTGCGGCCAGGCATTCAGACATGATTTGCCGCAATTCGTCGCCTGCGCCCGCACCGTTTTCGAAGGCAGTCTTTGCTGCTGAGAGTGCGCGAAACAGCACGGCTGCAGCCTCGCGCTCCGCGGGAGTCAGATAAGCATTGCGCGAAGACATCGCCAACCCGTCCGCTTCGCGCACGATCGGGCACACCACAACTTCGAGCGGAAAGTTGAGGTCCTCCACCATCTGTTGGATAACGCGCACTTGCTGCGCATCTTTTTGGCCGAAGTACGCCCGCGCGGGCGCAAATACGTTGAACAGCTTCGCCACCACACTTGTAACGCCCCGAAAATGGCCTGGCCTGTGTGCACCTTCCAATGGTTGTGTGACGTTTTCCACGGTTACGTAGGTCTGGAAGTTGGCAGGATAGACTTCCTCCATTGGAGGCGTCCACACCAGGTCGGCGCCTTCAGTCTCCAGCAATTCCAGATCATGGGATAGATCGCGCGGATAACTGGATAGGTCCTCGTCCGGACCAAACTGTGCCGGGTTTACAAAGATACTCGCGCCGACAATCTTGTTCTCTGCGCGTGCCCGCTGCACCAGTGAGAGATGACCTGCATGCAAGTACCCCATCGTTGGCACGAGGCCGAAACTACCCGTTTGCGCCTCTCTTTCTTTGCGCAGTTCAGCGATTGTCTCGACGACTCTCATAGGATATTTTGGAGTGAAAAGGGTGTGCCCAATATTAACATCACACTTGCTTTACGCCCGCGCGAAATGCCCGAACTAACTTCCAGAGCACATCATTCACCGGTGTCGCCACTCCCAATCTCTTGCCTGCCCGCACGACAGCACCGCTGATCGCATCGATCTCTGTTGGCGCCCCGCGCAACACATCCTGCAACATGGAGGAACGATTCTCGGCTGTCAAGCGCGCCACTTCGCGCACACGCTCTCCAGCCTCGAACGGAATTGTAACTCCCTGCGCAGCCGCGACCGACGCCGTCTCTTCCGCAGCCGCCACCATCAGTGTCTCTGCATCCGGACGGTTGAGCAATTCGCCATTCGGGACGCGCAATAAAGCAGTAAGGGGATTGATACCAGTATTCGCCACCAGTTTACCCCACAGGGTCGCCTCGAGATCATCGGTCAGATTCGTGAGGATGCCCGCTTGATTAAACAAACTGGCGAGTGTTTCAACATTTGAGACTGTTTGCTCGTTATAGCCGAGGTGAGTATCGCCCCCACCCGCGAAGCGAATATGTCCAGGGCCGAGCAGTGCAGCTCCCTGCGTTGTGACGCCTAGCGCCGTACGTGTGGTGCCCAGCTGCTCTGATAATTTTTCGTAATTGCCAAGGCCATTTTGCAATGTGAGCGCCAGCCCGTTTTCGTGCAGCACTTGCACTGCCTGTTGTGCGGCGCGTTGCGTTTGCCAACTCTTGACCAGAACAAGTACGAAGTCGGCATTACCGGCAAGCCGCACCTGATCGGTGGCGCGCACAACAAAGCGGCTTTCGCCCTCGTGAGATTCAATGCGGATGCCCTCATCATTTAGGGCAGCGATACCGACCTGCCAGGTGCCCAGCAGTACAACTTCGGCAATCCCTGCCAGGCGCGCACCAAACAAACACGCAAGCGCGCCTGTGCCGAGGATTGTAATTCTCAAAATTATGGGCTTTACGGAAAACTGGAACTAGGAACGACGCCGAAGCAATCCCCCAGGCTTCCAGCTACATTGTCAACTTCGGATCGATGTCTTCGAGCAGCTGCTGCCATTCGTCCTCCGAGATGGCAAACGTATGCTCTTCCGCTGGGAAGAGTCCATTCTCGACATCCTCCCGATATGCTGTCAGCGCCTCGCCCATGACCCCGTGCAGATCGGCATATTGTTTGACGAAACGCGGTGTAAAACGATCGAACAATCCCAGCAGATCGTGTATGACAAGCACCTGGCCATCGCAGCCTGCCCCGGCCCCGATGCCTATGGTGGGAATATCGATGCGCTCCGAGATCAGCTCGGCCACCCGACCGGGCACGGCTTCCAACACAAGTGAGAAGCAACCAGCATCCTCTAACGCGAGGGCATCGTCGATCAGTTTGCGGGCAGCGAGCGCCGTGCGGCCTTGTGCTTTGAATCCACCGAGTTGATTGATGGATTGTGGTGTCAATCCGATATGTCCCATCACAGGAATTCCGGCACGCATGATCGCCTGGCTGACCTCGACAACTTCGCGACCGCCCTCCAGTTTTACGGCATCCATCCCGGCCTCGGCCAGGAAGCGGCCGGCATTACGAACGCCCTCATCGACGCCAACATGATAGGAAAGGAACGGCATATCGCCAATAAGAAGTGGATAGCTTGCACCGCGCGACACAGCCTTGCAATGATGCAACATATCGTCCATCGTGACGGGCAATGTGCTCTCATAGCCGAGCACGACCATGCCCAGTGAGTCGCCCACCAGAATGGCATCGATACCGGCACGATCGACAGCCTGCGCGGTGGCATAGTCGTATGCCGTCAGCATCGTAATCGGCAGAGTGCGTTGTTTCTTCGATTGAAAAGTATGCGTCGTGGTTTTCTTACGTTTGTGTGGAGCGTAAGCAGACATTTGGCTATCTCCTCTTCTGAGTGAGATGCGTGTCCCGAAATAGAAAGCCCTCCGTCGAGGGAGGGCTGGACTTGAAAGCATACGCAGGTCTCGGGCAGTTGCTCCAAGCCTAGCCTTCGTTAGAAATCTGACTGTCCAGCCGTCTCGCTCGGGAACGATGCAAGCGGCTCGGTAAGTATAACCTACCTTTGAAAAGTTACAATCATCTTTTCGATATTCAGGGGCCTTGAACTTTACTTCGATGTCCGCTATTCGAGGTAAGCAAAGTGCCAGGCACCTGAATCACCTGCTATTTCTTATATGCGGCTTGGAACTCTTCGTGAGGCGGGACTGATTCTCCGACGACATAAAGAAAGAAGTAAACCCCCATTGGCCCCATAAATTTAAAATCCTTACGCATTGCCTTCAATGTCTGATCAAAATCGCCATGCGCGCGCAAGTACTTGCGGAATGATTTGTGCTCTTTTTCCAGTTCGATCATTTTGCGCGCATTTCCAATGATTGCGGTCAATTTGCGATGGTTGCGGATCACACGCGTATCCTGCACAAGTTTTTCCAAATCGCGCTCGTCAAAATCGGCAACAGCACTGACATCGAAATCTTTGAAAGCTTCTCGCGTTCCCGGCCACTTCGTCTCGACAACTTTCCACGACATGCCACTTTGAAATACAACCTTGCTCATTACTTCAAGGTAGTCGTTTAGCGATTTGGGCTTAATTTGTTTGGGTGCTTCATTAGGGGGCATCGTTAGAATCCTTTGCGATAATGTACGGACATCAATTGAACCAGGTAACCGGCCTGCTTTTGACGGACGAACAGCGTAGGCATACAATCGCCCAAGTCCCGTCAAAGTATAGGAAGGTGCGGCCGCGGCGTCAATCCCTGCGGCCCAATAAGGTGCCCAGGTGCCTGGCACTCGAAATGGACAAGAATTCCCTAATGGCGACGATTGGCGAGCAAAGTGCCCGGCACCTAGGAGTCAATCAATGACTGCAAATTCCCTCCAAGACGCTTCGCTGCACGAGCGCATTCGAGCCGTCGTCCAGAAGATTCCATCGGGCCGAGTGGCAACCTACGGCCAGATCGCTGCCATCGTCGGTGGTTGTTCTGCGCAGATGATCTGCTTCGCGATGGCCGGACTCCCAAGGGGCTCAACCGTGCCGTGGCAAAGGGTGATAAACCGCCAGGGAAAGGTCAGCCCGCGTGGGACCGATAAGAGCGGTGACCGGCAGCGCGCGCGACTGGAAGATGAAGGAGTGACGTTCAATGCCGAGGGAGAAGTCAATTTCTCTTCTTTCGGTTGGACTGGCCCAGCAGCTATCTGGATCGACGCAAATGGTTTCATTCCCGCTGCGCCACCCTGGCTGCGAGACCTGGATTCGAAATGAGTATTCGCTTTGTAAAATATACGGCCCTCTGGAATGACTATTTGGTTTTAGAGGGATTAGCCCAACCTCAACCGAAGAGCATCATTAAAATTTGCGATCGCAGGAGTGGTCTCGGAGCAGATGGCGTACTAATCCCGCGAAACACCGACGGAGTTTTCGGAGTTCACATCTTTAACTCGGATGGCTCGCTGGCCGAGATGAGCGGCAACGGTTTGCGCATTTTTGCCCGCTATTTATGGGATCAATCCGCAGTTAGCGACGCTGAATTTGAGATCGCGACCGAAACTCGAATTTCGCGCTGTCAGGTATTGGACGATGGCGCTATGGTCAGCGTGGACCTGGGCCAGGTACGTTTCAACAGCGCAACTATTCCGATGACTGGACCCCCGCGCGATGTTCTCCGCGAGCAGCTCCAGCTTGACGGACGCACACTGGAAATCAGCGCAGCCAATATCGGGAACCCACATTGCGTTCTCATCCAGGAGAACATCAGCCCGGAAGAAACACAAAAGTTGGGACCAATTATTGAGGAGCACAGTAGCTTTCCCAACCGTGTGAACGTCCAGTTCGTGCGGGTCATCGATCATGAAAACCTGCAGATAGAAATCTGGGAGCGTGGCTCCGGCTACACCCTATCATCCGGCAGCAGCAGTTGTGCAGCAGCCGCCGTGGCATATCGTCTCGGGCATTGCGGCCCCAGCGTTAACATCCACTTGCCGGGAGGCCGCCTCCGGGTGGAGATTGACCCCGACGATCGCGTACGATTGCGTGGCCCGGTCTCCCGGATCGCTTCTGGAATTCTTTCTCCTGAACTCGACAAGTAAGCCTTCGAAAGGAATATCGCATGAATACTGCATCAAGGACACTCTTCATTTTTGGCATCTACACCCTTCTGAACGGGGTTGGGTTGCTTCTGGTACCCAATATGATGCTGGCAGTTTTTCAACTTCCGCTAACAGGCGAAATCTGGATTCGTGTAAGCGGTTGGCTAATCTGTTTATTGGGATTCTATTATGTTGCTGGCGCTCGGCTGAATCTGACCGAATTCGCACGTCTCAGTGTCTTCGGTCGGGTAGGTGTATTCATCTTCTACATTGCCATCGTTAGCCTGGGCCTGATCAAACCAATTGCACTCGTCATCGGGATCATTGATTTGGTAGGGGCCGGCTGGACCTGGCGAGCTTTGCGCGCTTAACACTTGCGATCGGTGCCACACTAGACAAAGCCGCGCCACTCAGGTAGAATCCCGCCCCGTAGTACATTTTGAGCAAGTGAGGCAGAAGTGGCAAATACAAAGTCGGCAAAGAAGCGCATTCGCTCGAGCGAGCGCAAGACCTTGAAGAATAAAATACGGAAATCCAAGATACGCACGGCCGTGCGCAAAGCCCGTGAGGCGCTCGATGCCGGTGATGCAGCCGAAGCGCGTGCGGCAGTGCTGGCAGCAGCTAGTCAATTGGACAAAGCTGCGCTAAAAGGCGTATTGCACAGCAATAACGCTTCGCGTCGCAAAGGCCGACTCATGCACCGACTGGCAGCACTCGAGACAGAGACCTAAAGCGTTTTAGTCTTAATGAAGTAAAGCGCCGTCCGAACGTGGGCGGTCTTTTCTTTGTCTATTGACTAGAACATATGTTCGTGTTACACTCGACGTGCACCCTTCAGGCTCCCTACAGATTTCCCCCTCGTCCGACTAAGCTGTGGGGAGCCCCCTCTTTTGGCGCAACTCGTCGCCCAAGCGGACGGCTAGATGTAGGAAGAGAATGCCGGAAACTCACAATATCACACAGGCGTATATGGAGTTTCAGGCGGAGCAAATCGAAGGCGTACTGAATGCTCATAAGTTACTCGAGTGTTGTGATTTGAGTGAAAAGGCTCAAGCAGCCAAAGAGTAAGCCTGCTTGGCGAATAAGTACGAGAAGACTTGTTGCTCGTCAGTACCGTCAGACAGAGAGCCGTGAGCCTGCAAGATCAATGCTTCGATTAGCTGCTGGCTTTGTTGGCGAATAACCTGCCCGATGGATTGGATGGGCGCGCAGACCTTGTCACGACGCGATGTGGGCAAACAGTGCAGGTGCAGGAACGAATAGGCCACGAAGACCAGTGACCAGTGCTTATGAATGGCGGCGGCCGAGCGCATGCGATATTCGTGGAGCCCCAGGTTCTGTTTGGCGTCTTGATAAAAGGTCTCAATCGGCCAACGGAGCAGATAGGTTGCGATGATCTTCTTGGCATCCCAACTGAGATGGCTGCTGACCAGCACGGCATAGGTGCCGGTTAAATCAGGCTTGGCAAAGCTGATGACCAGCCGTACCTTCCCCAAAGTCGGGATGCGTACATTCTTGCTGAAGCAGTAGTAGGTCTGCTCGCCCACTTGCATCGGTTTGAAAGCGGAAGGTGGGATTTCACTACCGGACACTTTCTGCGCGGGGCATGTCAAAGGCGACCGGGATGGGCAGATGCTCATTTAGGAACTGTTCCAGCAGGCGCAAGCCGAGTTGAAATAGGCTCAGATCACAGCGGTCGGTGCGGTGAATGACTTGCACCCAATTATCTCGTTTGGCGATGACGCCCAAGTAGATGATCCAGATGTAAGCAAGGCAAGCTGCGATCATCAACCGGGCCAGCCGGGCCGGGTCGGCGATATGGCTTTTATGCAAATTGAAGCCCCGGCTTTTCTGGTCGGAGAAGAAAGTTTCAATACGAAAGCGTTTGTTATACCAGGAACAGGCTTCGGCAACCAGCTCCAGGTTGGTGACCAGATAGAGGGGCTCTTTGCAGTCGCGCTGCCACCACGCGATGGCAAGGACGGGCCCATATTCCTGCTGGGTGAAGGCGACATCCAGCACGCCGCGGTATGCACCACGGGGCACATCCAGGTCGGCGAAGGCGAACCAGTCGCCCCCTTCACATAGCTGGACATGCTTGGCCGTGCGACAGACGTAGGCCCATTCGTAGTCATTCAGAGCCGCCTGGAGGTTCGTGCCATCGAATTCACCATCCCCCAGGAAGACGACATCGCTTGCAGGGGGCACCAAAGCGTGTACTTCTGTCAACAACTGCACGTGTGTCGCTTCTGAAAAATGTCCCTTGCTCCCTTTGACGGTGACCCACGCCACCGGCAAAGCACGTTGCTTGTAGATGACGCTCACCATCAGGGTCAGGCAACCGCGGCCCACTTCGCTGCCGTCCATTGCCAACACGAGCGGGCGGTCCTGCGCCAGACCCTGCAATAAGGGTTCAGCGAAGGGTAGAAAGAAGACTTCGTTATTAATATGCTCATTCTTGACCCAGCGGGCGTACCGTTTGACCCGGCTCTCGGGTTTGTTGCCGTCTGGCACTTTCCTGGCGATCGCCGGTAGCTGGCTACTCTGGCTGCGGACAATTCCGCTGACCATGGCAGCGAGCGTATCCAAATGGCGAGCCAAGTTGCCCTGCGGTTCTCCTGGGTACAGTTGCCGCAAGGCGCTCTTTATGGCACGATATGTACGGCGGTTGTCACTCATGGCGATACTCCCCTTGTTCTGTGGTAGAACGGAGAGTGTAGCCGAGAGGCAACCGCTAATCAATCACGGATAAAGTGTCCGGTAGTGAAAGGTGGGATAAGCGGCACTAGGTCCTGCACCTTGATGTGCGGACCATCAAAGCGCATGCGTTCGCCGGAAGCATCCTGGAGCACAAAGCTGTTGGTGATAAGGTTGCGGTTGTTTTTCAGCAGGCTGATCCAGTGCTTGCCATGCGCACTGAGAACTTCGAGCAATTCGGGTGCCAGGTACCAGGCGTCGAACAGCACCGTTTCAAAGGGCAAATCGTGCGCCAGCGCCGCCTTGACCAGTTCAGCCGCCAGCGAAATCTTGGTCGGCCAGCAAGGTGGGTGCGACTTGACGTTTGAAGCGATTACGCTCCTTCTTGGTTTTCGGGATCGTAGCGTCGGGCAACAGTTTCTTGACGAACGCTTCCCAGTCGGTGACTTCTTCGTAGCGCCGGTACAGTCGCCAGTCGGCCGGAAAGCGAACCGCGCCGCTGATGTAGTGGCCGGTGACCAGATTGTGCGCTAGCGGATACATGTGGTTGCCGTGGTTGTAATGTTGGTCAATGTATTCGAACAGACTGCCGACGTGCTCGCACAAAGTATCATCGATGGCCAGCATCGATTTGCGGGCGCCCTGGCGCTGACGCTTGGTTTGCTGGAATAAGTATGCAATGCGTTCCTGGTTCAGTTCCGCGGCATCCCAGTTCGCTTCCGACAAGAAGCGCGACAGGTTGGTCTTGTCAGCGCTATCCAACAGGCAGCGCGTCATGTTCGCCATCGACTTGTTCTTCAACACAATCAGTCCGGTTAGATAATTCTCGAAATGCCGGAACTGACAGCGGTTTTCAAACACCCCGCGAAAGCTGGCGCTGTGCTCTGATACGATGGGAGCCGGTTTTACGATGGGAAGTTGCATCTGCCGAATATGCCCTAAGATCACTCAAATCACAACACTCGAGTAAGTTACCAATCCGAGTCCGGGGCGGCACAGCTTCCCCCCGGTGGATGCAGTTCCTTTTGCAATCCGCGCCGGGTATGCGCATTAGCCGCCTTCGAATGCTACGAGAGGAACTATCCCTTGCATTGGGGAGCGCAGATGTACAGATCACACGTTCTGGGAGACAGCTGGCATTGGAGGTAGTCCGCTCGGATTCGCGTCCGATTGACCTTCAGTCTGTTTTAGAACAGCTCGACCGGCTGCCACCACTCACTGCCTGTCTCGGTCTGACCGCCGATGGACGGCCGCTCATGTTGCGGCTGCCATCACCGGACGTGGTACACGTTCTGATCGCTGGTGTTACTGGCTCCGGCAAGACGGAATTGATGCGCACACTGGCAATCAGCCTCACGCTTGGGAGTCGTCAGTCACAATTGCAACTGGCGCTGATCGATTTAAAGCAGCGTGGGCTTGCACCGCTTGGCAGGCTGCCTCATCTTATTGCTCCACCGGCCTCCAATGTCAGTGCTGCGCAGCAGCTGCTCGCCGAACTTGTAACTGAGATGGAACACCGCGATGCCAATGATTTAAGCGATCCGCATCTCGTCATCATTGTCGACGAACTACCGGATCTGCTACAGCAGACCGATGGAGCTTGCTTGTCAGCCTTAACAAGGATTGCCACACGTGGGCGCGAATCAGGATTACATCTGGTGTTGGGAATGCAGCAGCCCAGTTCAAAGTTGATCGGATGCGAATTGAAGGCCAACCTGCCATTGCGATTAGTCGGACGGGTTGGGAGTGCAGATGATGCCCGCGTTGCTACCGGCATAGCACAGAGCGGTGCGGAGCGGCTGCTCGGACGGGGTGACTTTGTTGCGATCTCAGGTGGGCAGGTGGTGCGTTTTCAGGCAGCCTATGTGCCGGCAACAGAATGGGCAAGCCTCGATAAGGCGATCTATAGAGGCAAGCGCTGGAGCGATATTAGTGCATCTAGCGAAGAGGTGGTCATGCAAGCTGGAGGACTTCGAAAATGAAGTTTCGCGTCATAATGCTCATTTGCGTACTAGCATTTGTAATTACGCTCGCCGTGGTAGTCGGCCAGCGACTATCCAGCGAGGCAATGGCGGTTCTGCTCGGTGTTATTGCAGGTGTAGCTGCGAGTATTCCAACCAGTCTGATCGTCGTTTGGCTTGCGACTCGTACTCAACAACAACCAGCGCGAAGAGCGGAAATCCGGCGAAACGAATCACAACCGCCGGAACGAGTCGTTGTCGTCACACAACCGCAAGCGCAGGTTCCCCAACAGCAACAAACCTGGACGCCCCCACCGTATCACCCGCAACCGCCTTTTGCGCCGCACACCCAAGAGCCACGCCGCTTTACGATCATCGGGGGTTCTGACAACTCAGACGACGGTTTTTAATTTGGACTGATGGATAAAAAAACCGCCGACTAATCATCGGCGGTTCTGATAAGCACAAATTTAGACTGGAATTGCCAGAGTCAATTTAATCGGGGTTTGTCTCGAGGCGATAGCCGCGACCGCGTAAAGTCTTAAGATAACGTGGACGCCGCGGGTCGTTCTCGATCACACGCCGCAACCAACTTACATGCACATCCAATGTGCGCGTATCCCCAATATAATCCGTTTCCCAGACATCTTTAATCAATTTCTTGCGCGATACAATTTCGCCTGCGTGGCGCATCAGGATCTCAAGTAAGCGCGCTTGCTTGGGCGTCAGGCTTTCATCACGGTCACCACAATGCACCCGCCGTTGTTTCAGGTTAAGCCGAATGGGACCCGCCTGTAGCCAACCCTCTTCATCCATTACTGGCAATAAGCGATGAACAGCATTCAGCAGTTTCCGGGGAGTGAATGGATGTACCAGGATTAGGTCTGCCCCACAACGGGGATCGGGCTTCACTTCCTCGCCCACAACCAGCACAATGCGAACACCGTTAAGCGATTTCCGAGCGCTCCGGCACATCCGCGATCCGCTCGTCCGCAATGAAGCGGCATCTAATACCATCAACTGGGGATCAAAACTAGACGCGCGTTTCAGCGCCGATGACACCGAGTGCTCGATGGCGACGCGATAGCCTTTTTTTTCTAAGGGGGGTGCAAAAGAGAGGGCAGAGGTTCGGCTTGTTTCAATAAGAAGCACTCGCTCTGCTGCCATACCTATCTCCCTTTTGTTGCAAAAAAAGACCCCGGCCGTCACTATTCCCCGTCCGAGATCCGCAAGTAGTATGCGGAGGACATGATACCTGCTCTTACTTGGATCGTCAAGAGTACCCATGGCTGAACGCTTTAAGATTTCAAACAATTCACATTAATTTAACATTGAGTAATTTCATCGCTTGTTGTTGATGTCGCAAATGTCGTTTAGAATCGTTCTGGTCTTTCTGTTTTATCTATGCCAAACGTTCCTATTCACATCACTGTTGGCCGATTACAAGCGGATAACTATATAACACCCGAGGGTCGAGCTGTTCTCAACCAACCCGGCGGGAGCGGCTTGTATGCTTCCATCGGGGCGGCGATTTGGTCAGAATCTGTTGGGATTGGTGCACGGGTTGGCTCAAATTTCAACCCGGACTGGATTACAAGGTTATCAAAGGTAGGTCTGGAAACAAAGGGGGTCTACGCTACCAACTCAGTACAAGAACACCGCAACTTCTTTGCGTTTATAGCTGACGATAAAACGCGCTCACGTGCAGACATCGTCGGGCACTTTGCCCGCATCGGACAGTCGATTCCTGCATTCTTGAAAGATTACGATGAACATCCGCCACTTGATTCAGCGACCACCTTTGGCCCACTCGCAGTGCGCCCGGATGACTTTCCTGCAGAATATTTCAAAGCCGAGGCCTTACACGTCGCGCCCTGCGACTTCATAACCCACCGCACATTGCCGGCCGCTGCTCGCAGCCTGGGAATCAAGCTGATCACTTGTGATCCTACTGCTCGTTATATGCAGCCCTCATTCAAGGCAGAGCTTGCTCTCATTCTCGCCGGGCTGGACGCATTTCTACCGAACGAAGCCAAAGTGCGAAATTTTTTCCGCTCCGAAACAGACGACATCTGGGAATCAGCAGCAGCTTTTGGCGAAATGGGTGTCAAGTTCATCGTCATCAATCGCGGAGCCAAAGGGCAATATGTCTATGAAACAGCATCCGATTCACGCTGGCATGTGCCCGCCTATCCAACCAAAGTTGTAGATGCCACCGGCGGCCGAGATGCTTATGGAGGCGGCTTTATGGTAGGGCTTGCTCAAACTGAGAATATCGTCGAAGCTGCGGTTCGGGGGGCCATATCCACATCCCTTGTCATAGAAGGGAACGATCCGTTCTATGCCCTTGGCGCACATCCACGCCTTGCAGAAGCGCGCTTGAATGTACAGCGCGAACTGGTCCGGCGAATATGATCGCTCACCTGTCACAAAACGCAGCGTTGCAGCGGGCACGGCACGCAGTTGACCCGTCACGTCTTATGCAGCAGGCCATCGATGTGCAACAGATTGCCGCGCCGACCTTTCATGAAGCAGCACGTGCGGCCATTGTCGCGAAGCAACTTGCATCCCTCGACCTAGCAGATGTAGAGACCGACGACCTTCAAAACGTGTACGCGCGCTATCCGGGCCGGGGAGATCGGCGTCCAATTCTTGTAACAGCGCACACAGATACGGTCTTCCCCTTTGAAACCGATCTGAGCATCCGCCGCGAGACCGGCCGCGTCTACGGCCCAGGCCTCGGAGATAACTCTCTGGGTGTGGCGGGCTTGCTCCGACTGGCCGAACTGCTTGTCCAAAACGAAGTCCAATTCCCTGGTGATTTATGGCTTGTTGCTAACGTTGGCGAGGAAGGGTTGGGAGATTTACAAGGCATACGCCAGGTGATCGATCGCTTGGGTGACAAAGTATCTGCCACAATTGTCGTCGAAGGACTGGCCTTTGGCTACATCTACCATGCCGGCATTGCCGTCAGGCGTTACTGTGTGCAAGCCAAGACAGGTGGCGGTCATTCGTGGTTGCATTACGGACGGCCCAGCGCAGTTCATGGTCTGGCGCAGCTCACAGGCGAGCTGGCCACATTGCGATTACCCTCGAAACCACGTACGACCCTCAATATAGGCAAGCTCGTCGGTGGCACTTCTGTAAACACAATTGCAAACAGCGCCGAGTTTGAACTTGATTTACGTTCTGAAGATGCCGGATCATTGCTGGCACTATGTAGCGATGTGGAGACTCTGATCGCCGCTGCAGAGGAAAAATACGGTCTGGAAATCAAGAGCGAGATTTGTGGCGACCGTCCTGCCGGCAATATTTCGGCTGATCATCCGCTCGTGCAATTGGCAGGCACTGTGCTTAAACATGTAGGGGTCGAAAATCCGATTCTGGAGCGCGGGAGTACCGATGCGAATATCCCACTCAGTCGCGGCTATCCTGCTGTCACTATCGGTTTGTCACGTGGTGGAAATACACATCGACCCGACGAATTTGTCGAGCTACAACATCTGCGCGCCGGCATGGAGCAACTACTTCTGCTCGTATTCGGCGCGTATTCTCTTCCACCCCGCTAAAGTTTTCTAGCGCCCTGCTTCGGCAGCTGATTTGACTCCCTGACGATCTCGGGCTGTGCGGCCGGATCTGCCACAAACGAATTCAGAATCAGGAACGCACCTGGCACTATCTCTTTCTAGTCAGACTTCGCCTGCATCCGGCTTGTTAGGTGTTGTTTCCGTTGATTCAAGCCACATCTGAGCTTCATCGACTGTCAGGAAGGAGCGAGCTATTGCTCCACGGTTTGCAGCGACGTTTGCTGCAAATTTGGTCTCCTCGTCGGAGGATTTACGAACGATTGCAAATCTGATTTTTCTCATCACTTCGGGCAGTGAAGCAGCGAAATCGAATGTCTGCATTGTACTCATTATCTAAACCTGCTGACGCGTATCGATTATCAATTGGCTTACGCCATTTTCGCGACAGAACTGTATTATGCGATCACGGTTTCTCTTGCGATCCTCAACAGTGAGAGGCCCCGACCAGCAAAAAAATGCTATTCGTGTGCCTGATATTAGCTTCAGTTCGTAGGCCATGCCATCTTTCCTCTCGCCTAACAATTGTATTACTCTTGGTCTGATTTGTCCTGCGGCTCTTGCGATTGCCGTCGGGCGCGGCGCTTTGCAAGCAAAGCAGAGGCGGTCTCCGCTGGTGCGGTTTCCGGTTTAGCGGGGGCGTCATGCTCTGGTTCTGCTTGCGCTTCCGGCTGAGATCGTGGTTTATCAGTCGCTTGCTCTTCGGCTTCGATCTCTTCATCTATCAATATAGGTCCTTCGGCTTCAGATTCAGCTGCGCCGGCGCGGCGCTTGGCTGCCTGTAGGCGCGATAGTCGCTCGGTTTGTTGCGGCTCGACTTCTGGTTGGCTCACTAATCGCACTGCTGTAAGGATTCGATCCAACCCACGCTGCATGTCACAGCGCGAAAAGACCAGCCTCCGGATAGCAATATCCAATGGCAGCAGTAACACAGCCAGGAGCAATAACTCGGGCCAGATCGGATTTGCCATTCTCTGGCTCGGCAAATCGTGGTCGAAGGCAACTGACGGATCTGCTTGAGCAACCCGCCCGCCCGTCATCGAGGCCAAGCGCACAAGCGCATTCGGATCGGCTGATAACGATCTGTATTCCGGTGAATAGGACAAGACCCAGCCGGTTGTCTGACCAGCCGTCCCAGCTTCTCCAGTCTCAGCCGCGACCCGGATCAGATACGCGCCTTCCTCAGCCGGTTTAAATTCGGCTTCATAACGGCCCGGCGCAACTTGCACCATTTCCACCAAAGACGAATTGCTGTCGGGCGAGACGATGCTTGCCTGGAGCGGCAGGTCGTTTAGAAACGTTCCATTCAGGTCGAGCGCGTCCACCGTGAGTACAGCCGACTCGCCTTCAAAAACAACACTCGATGTCAGATCAGATTCAAAGGCGTTTCCAATGGTGAATTGCGTGGCCTGCGCCCACAGTCGCGGGAAGCCCTGCCAGTTCACCCAATTCTCCGCCCAGCGGGCTGTGGCATCGGATGTCCAGGCAACCGAACGCCCCAGACCATATTGCCACGAGGCTAGGACCGGATCACTGTCGCCGGATTCGAGTTCACTCATCAAGATTGTCGTTGCAGTTTGTTTCGGCGTTGTACCCACATAGCCATCCAACGCGGGGACGCTCTCAATCCCTTCGAGGATCGGACTGGCCGAGCTCTGGATGGGAAAGAAATTCTCTTCGATGATGTAAGCGCGTGTTGCGAGGGTGGTCTCCTCTGTAAAGATTTGCGGGATCGTGGAAGGGTCTTGCGTGAAATGATAACGCCCACCCCCCACCTGGGCTAGGTCTGGCAAAAAGGCGGCCGCATCAGAACCGACGCCGACAGTTGTCAGGGTGATGCCGTTAACTTCATATAAGTTCTGGACTATTTCGGGGATGCCGATCGGACTTGCACCTCCATCCGTTAGCATGATGACATGCTTGAGCTGGCCTTCATCGGCGGGCAGCGCACTCGCCATCAACTCCACACCGGCGAGGATGTCCGTACCACCACCGGAGCGTAAGGTACTGATGCGATTGACGATCGGACCGACTTCGTCAAGTTCAGTGATTGGCACAACCCAGGAGGCGCTGTCATCAAACGCAATTACCCCGACACGATCCCCCGGCGAAAGAAGTAGTATCGACCGAATGGCGGCTTCTTTTGCCAACTCCAGTTTGGAGGCTCCCTGAATTCCCGATGACATACTGCCGGATTTATCTATGATGAATACCATTGTCAAACGGGGCCGACGCTCTTCATCGCGCAGCTGCATCTCTACGGGCAGGGCTTCTTCCAACGGAGTGCGGAACCAGCCTCCCACGCCATAGCTTTGTGTGCCGCCCACAGCTACCAGACCCCCACCGAGATCACTCACATATTGTTCCAACGCACGTTGCTGACGCTGGTTAAGTTCTCGGCCCGGTACATCCACCAGAATTACCGAAGCATACTCGGCCAGCAAGCTCAACTCAGATGGCAGTCCACTTGGCAAGACAACATCCATTCCGATATTCGAGGCTTCCAGCGCGGAAACCAGATGGATAGTCGGGTCTTCAATCTCCTCGCTCGGCGCGCCGACCATCAACACGCGTGGCGGACCGAGCACGTCGCTGAAGGCAGCCAGTTCGTTGTTCTGATAGAAGGTGTCGTCGCTCTGCGCTGGAATAACCTGCACCCGATATGAAGTAAAGCCCGCTTCCCCGGATTGCAACGGTATCAGGAAGGCATTCGGACCCACAACCAGATCAACCCGATCTTCAAACACAACTGTATCGCCGGAGAACACACGCAGCTCAACCTGCGTGTTGAGAGTCGACTCGATAGTAACTTCGAGATCAAATTCGTCGCCTGAGCGCATACGAGTAGGGGCACCCACAGCAGTGATCAGTATTTCTCGGTCGCGTTGATATGTAAACGGCCGCACCATGATATCAACCCCGTTCGCCGCAGCGAGTCGCGCAACAGAACGAGCATCGCCGACAGTTTCCACTCCATCCGAAAGGATCACAATGCGGCGGGCGCTGTTTGGCGGAAAAAGCGCCAGCGCCAAACGAATCGCCTCCGAGAGGTCTGTATTGAACGAATTCGGGACAGATGTGAAGCTTGCTAGTTCACGGCTGGGGCGCATTGGCC
This sequence comes from Anaerolineales bacterium, assembly GCA_965248775.1. Taxonomy (GTDB): domain Bacteria; phylum Chloroflexota; class Anaerolineae; order Anaerolineales; family JBHHUI01; genus JBHHUI01. Next base: position 5,125,375 of record OZ252150.1, on the reverse strand, counting down.
GTTCTACCAGCGCATCCCCACCGAAAACAATTATGGCAGCCTGATCTTCCGGCTGCATCGACTGCATTGCATCCTGCACCCATTGGGCCGCATCGGCGCGTGCATTAGAAGGAATAGAATCAGACGCATCAATCAGGAAGACAACTGCCAGGGAATTGGCTGCTTGCACCACCTCTAACCCGGCAATACTGAATACAAGGGATAGAAATATCAGACTCCGGATGAGCAGGCTGGACCAAGCCCGAAAGCGGCCTGGACCAAGCCGCGGCCAGCCCAGCCAGATAACGAGCGGGCCCAGCAGCAACAAAAGGAGAAAGAGCGGATTAGAAAATTTCATGCTGCAGACCGCCGGCGGCGGAACCAACCACGGAGTCCGGGAACTGCAGGCAGCGAGTTCCCACGATGATAAGCCCACCATTCCACGAGCAAGAACAACAAACCAAACCCTGCCAGCCAGGGCCAGAACTCGCGCTGGCCAATTTCCGCGCCGACAGCAGCGCCGATCGGAGTTCGACCTATGGAAATCGTATTGCGCGGGGTAATATCGCTCTCGCGTTGTGAAAACAGATTTACAGCAAAATTGTTGATTTCGAGCTGGCGTCCATCCCCACGAGTGCTCCCCGAAGAGACCGTGTACAAGCCCAGGTCATTTGTACCCGTGAAGATCACCCCACTCTCGGTAACCGGCGAAGTAAAAGTGCGTCCATTTGGCAGCGCGATCGCGATTGCATCTGAAGCGACGTCCGGCACAATCCGCACCGAATCACCTGGCCGAATCGCCTCACCTTCCGTTTCAATGATCGTTCTGGGCGTCAACCAATTGAACAGGTTCGAAAATAAGATCGGGAAGGATATTTGCAGCGGAAGATCAGAATCGCGCACGTCGAAGGTGAGAACAGCAATCCGATAGTTTTGAACCTCACCCACGAGCATGAGCGGCCGTTCGTCGATCTGCACGACGATATCGAATTGGGTTTCTAATTCCGGAACAGGTTGCACATTGTGGATGCGCAGAAACTGCACATTTTCCCAATCAACGAAGCGCGTCACGGGATGGTCTTCGATTTCGATCGTACTCAGCAAATGCGGGCGATATTCTGCACCGACATCCAGCAGCGTATTACCAGGTGCCGGCGGGTTGATAAACAACATATCGGCAGCGGGCAGTTCTTCCGGCACGAAGCCGTCGAAAATATAGAGCTCGAAAAGTTCTGTCGGAAACGTTTGATCCGCCAGAATGCGATAAGGATCGATATCGCCCTGGTTTTTAAAGACGGCCAACACTTGCTCTACAAATACATTGTCTTGCGCTGCCATGTAGAGAACCCGCCCGGATTGCCCCGGGTCGTACACCGTCCAGGCCCGGTCATCCAGCGAGAAGTTGTCGCTCACCGTCGAATCGGATGGCTGCATCAGACGGGCTTCGATCACGCGCCCGGTCAGTAATGCCAGGTTTATCCCGACCGTCTCGCCGGCTGGAACTGCCACGCGCCGGGCGTTGAATAATTCACCGTCGGCATTGATAGACAGGATCGTTTCAGAATCGTTGGGACCATAATTTGTGATGCTTGCAAACAGTTGGGGGCCCACACCGCCCGGCAGAACCGAAAGCGCGGAAATGCCTAGGTTGGCAGCATCATCCCCAACTGGGATGTAACGCACATCACCCGGAAGATTTCCGAGTTCATCAGGTAGACCCCCATCCGAAATAACAACCGTGGTCGCCGCAGTTGTGTTGCGCGCCGCGCCACTAGCCAATGCTACGGCTGATTCCCAATCAGCCTCACCTAAGAAAGGTTCTGCCTTCTCGATCGCCTCACGCAGCTGATTCTTATCTGCAGAGGCGCTAATGAGGACTTCCGGTTGCTGCCCTACAAGGATGACTGTTATCACCCCCTCTGGGTCGAGACCATCAACGATTTGCAACGCAGCTTCCTGGGCAATGGTGAAACGGTTCGGCTTGATATCGCTCGCCAACATGGAGGCGGAGCCATCCAGCAACACTGTCACCTGTCCCGTCGCGACAACAGGAATGGGCAAATACGGTCGCGCCAACGCCAGCACGAGCGCAGCAAGTAGCAACAATTGCAGGAAGAGCAACAGGTTTCGGCGCAACCGTTGCCAAGGACGATTGGCCTCGCGGTCGCGTAAAACCATCCGCCAGAGCAATGTGCTCGATACAAGCACTTCCCGCCGACGCAGCTTTAACATGTAAAGAACAATGATGGGGAGTGCGAGCAAACCTAGGAAGAGAAACGCGGGGGTGAGAAAAGACATAACTAACCGGACAATTTACAATTGAATCTCGCACTCACCTCGCTCAGACATTTCACCCAATGAGAATTGATGATTTGTCATTTAACAAGACCTCTGCGCCGAAGATGTGTCAATACCAGCTCATCCCAGGGCAGGTCTGTGGTGACCGGCACGTAGTGAATACCGCGCCGCAGGCAATACTTTGCGATCTCTTCGCGCCAACGTTCAACGCGCCTCTCATAGAGTCGGCGCAGTCTAGGATCCATCGTCATATCCTGCGGCGCGCCAGTCTCAATATCTAGTAGGCGCAAGTCTCCTGCCAATGGCGGTTCTACTTCATCCGGAGATAAAACATGGATCAGCGCCACTTCGTAACCGCGTCCCTGCAGGGTTGCCATACCGGATTCATAACCAGCCGGAGAAAAGACATCTGAGATGATGAGGCAGAGGCCGGGCCGCCGCGCGCCGAGAGCATAACCCTTGAGCGAAGCATTCAAGTCGGTCTCACCATCCGGACGCAGTTCTGTCAGAAATTTCAACATGTGCAGGGTTTGACCACGACCCCGCAGCGGACCAAATTGCTGTGGATGGGTATGCTCGGCGCGGAGCGCGGCGAGTGTCAGGCGATCTCCCACTCCCAAAGCCATATATGCCACAGCGCCCGCCAAGCGCCGGGCGTAATCAAATTTATGTGTTGCCTTTGCTTGCCCAACTGAGAGCGCGAATTCGGTCGTGGGCCAGTCCATGGAAAGCGAGGTATCCAGCAAGACATGCACTGCCAGGTCTTCTTCCTCTTCCAGCAGTTTGATGAAGGGTCGCTCCAGGCGCGCATACAGGTTCCAGTCCAAGCGACGTAAATCGTCACCGTGGACGTAGTTTCTATAATCGGCAAATTCGATTGAGGTTCCTTTTTTTGTGGAGCGCCGATCGCCTTTGAGTTGTCCGGCGCGTACTTGCGTTGCAACAAGAGCGAGGCGATCTAATTTGCGAAGGATGGTCTCATCAAAAAGCGCAGCGTCCGCCATTTTCTAACCGGCCGGGATGGCTATATTGGCAAGAATATCGGCGACGACATCGTCCGTGCTTACACCTTCGGCCTGCCCTTCGAAATTGAGCAAAATGCGATGTCGCAGGGCAGCGGGCGCAACCGTTTTGATATCTTCAAATGCAACGTTGTAGCGCCCGGCCATGAGCGCCATCACTTTCGCACCCAGAATGAGTGCCTGCGCGCCGCGCGGGCTTGCGCCGAAGCGCACGAACTGCTGTACGTGGTCGAGCGTGGCCTCTCCGTTTGGATGCGTCGCTTTAATCAGGCTGGCGGCGTATTCTGTGACATGGGAAGCTACCGGCACTTGCCGGGCGAGCTTTCCCATCGTGACGATCTGTTCGCCATGTGCCACCCGGTTAAGCTCTGGTTCCTCATCCCCAGTGGTACGTTTCAATATTGAAACGAGATCACGCTCAGAAGGAAATTCGACATGAACTTTAAACAGAAAGCGATCCAGCTGCGCTTCGGGCAAGGGATACGTACCCTCCATCTCAATAGGATTTTGAGTTGCCATGACGAAGAAAGGCGGTTCCAGCGTGTACGTCTCACGTGAGACCGTGACTGTCTGCTCCTGCATCGCTTCCAGCAAGGCAGACTGTGTTTTGGGCGTGGCGCGGTTAATTTCGTCGGCCAGAACAAGGTTGGCGAAAATCGGTCCGGATTGGAAACGAAATTGTCGATGTCCATCGACGCTCTCCTCCAAAATATCAGTTCCAATAATGTCTGCCGGCATAAGATCGGGAGTGAACTGAATGCGTGAGAAATCCAGATCTAATACACGCGCGAGCGTTCGGACAAGCATGGTCTTTCCCAGGCCGGGCACCCCTTCCAGCAGCGTATGGCCTCCTACGACAATCGCAACAAGCACATGTCGCACGACATAAGTCTGGCCGACAATAACCTTCCCGACCTCACTCTCAATCGCGCGCGCAATTTCGCCAAATTCTTCAACAGTTAGATCATTCGCCATGAATATTCCTTGTAATTAATTTCCCGGTTCCAGGTTTTCAAAATACTGGCGCACGACTGCACGTAAACCGACAGGCACCTGGTCGGACTCGACAGCCCGATGGGCTTCTTCGCTGTATTGTGGAAATACTTCATTGTAAGGGATTGCTGCAGCGCCTCCCTCCTCAGGCGTTGTCGGATTTTCCGCCACTATCTCATCGCCCGCTTCACCGTCGCCGCCTTCAATTTGGACATCGGGGCCACCGCTCCCTCCAAGCCGTTCCGACGCGAAAATAGATTCGAATTCTCGATCGCCACCATCACTGATTGCGTTTCCATCAATGGGCTGCGTGCCAGCCTGTCCGCCCTCTGCAGCAGAATTACTCTCACCCGTACCAGAACCGGAGGCGCCCTGGCCACTGTCCACAGCCGCCTCGGAAGAACCTTGCGCCCCGACTTCGCCGCTCTGGCTGGGCTGTCCGCTTTGGGCTCCCTCCGCGGGCTGTCCGCCATCACTTTCCTGCTGACCCTCTCCAGATTGTTGTGATGACTGATTCTCACCGGCAGAAGCCAGCTGTTCCTGACTCTGTTGCACTTGCTCCGCTGCTGACTGTGCTGCCTCAGCCTGTGCTTGTTGCGCAGCCAGTTGATCCAGCTGATCGGCAACACCCTCCAAGGCCTCTTCAGCAGCAGCAGTGTCGCCCGCACGTAGCGCTTCAGCAGCATCCCGAAAATCGGAGGCCATTTCAGACGAGGTGTCAGCGAGGTCGTCTGCTGCAGCCTCCAATTGATCGGCCAGTTCCTGCTGTTCTGAGGTAGACATATTGGAGAGGTTTGTATCTCGAAGACTGTCTGCAGCAGCGAAGTAATTCTCGTTTTGAAGGCTTTCACCCGCCGCACCTGTGAGATCGCTCTCGCCAAATTCCGCGCCCACTTGCTGAAGCCCTTGTGCTTGATCATTCAACTCGGCAGGCGAAGACAACTCGCGCAGACTTTCTTGCGTATCGACCAAAACCGATACTGCCTCTTCTCGAGTGAGTTGCTCTACCTGTAATTGGTTAATAGCCTCATCCAACGGCTCACGCAATTCGTCGCTTTGTAGATCGGTTAGAGCTGGATCATTTTCTACATCCGCTCTGATCTCTTCCAATGCAGCAACTTGTTCATCTATCGCAGTCTGGAAAGCACGTTGCTCTGCGAGGGCTTCGAGTTGATCATTAGGCAGCATCAAACTGGCGATGAGCAAGCCCAAAAGGATCATGCCAATCAGAGCCTCGTTGCGTGCGATGTAAAGTGGAAGTCGGCGCTGCACGTGCACACTACGTACTGTCTGCAGCGTATCGTCTAGTTGCCGCTGGATAAAATACTCCGGTACTCGCGAGTCTCTTTCGGACAATTCAAGCGCTGTGCTCGTTCGTTCGGAAAGACCGAGAGCACGGTCGAAAGCGCGAGCCGAATGCAGCCGCGAGCGTGGCCAGACAAAGGCGAGCAGCGTGCCAATGAGTCCCCCTGCGAGCAAAGTGGCGACCGCATACAGGCTCGTCTGTTGTCCATCCCAAACAGGTTGTAAGCGTGCCACAACAGAAAGGCCCAGACCCAATGCGAGCCCGGTCAGCAGGCCGTGTGTTGCCCACAGTACTGCGGTGCGCAAGCGAGCCCAACGCGTCCAGCGACGCAAATGTTGATTGAGTTCGATTTGTAGTGTGGCCGTTGCCATTTATGTGTTTTGCTATTCCTGCACGCGCCGAACGACCCGCACGGCCGAGTAGACAAGGACTAGACTCAACATCATATATACAGCAACGTAAATCAACCACGGCGAGACGAGCGGCAAGCTTGCCGATGTTGAATTCATAGGGTAGGAAAAGAAAAAGGCCGTTTGCTCCTCAATAAGCACATACTCTGTCGCAATTGCTGTTGCCAGCGGATTGAGAGAGATCAGGATATAGAAGAAATAAATCAACATACCCTCAAGTACAACTGAGGGAGAATTGGCCGAGAAGAAAAACGAATCGAAGAGCGGCAACGAGATCAGCAGCAGCAATGGCAAACCGAGAGTGGCAAACAACGCTACGGCATATGTAAGTACACTGGCACCGAGTGTACGTTGCATGATTGCGGAGAAAAATATACCTACTGACCCAAAACCTACTGCAGTAGCAATGAGAACTGCCAAGGAGATCAACACTTCTTCGATTGCGACACCGCCGAGCAAGAATGCCATACTCTGCAACGGCACTACCGCGAAGAGCAACAAAATTATAAACGATAGTGCTGCCAGGAGCTTGCCGATTACAAGGGAACGGGCGGGGAGCAGTGTTGTGCGCAGCAGATCATAAGTCTGGCGTTCTCGCTCCCCCGAGATCGCACCGGCTGTGAACGCCGGTGCAATAAAACAGACGAGAAAGAGTTCGATCCCGACTACGCCTCCGAAGACGATCTTGCCGACAATTTGCTGATTGGGGCTGAGAGTTGATTGCGAACTCGCAGCATAGGCCATGTAGAGCAACAGCGTGAATACACTCAGTAGCGTGAGATAAATGCTGATGACTACAAAAGCACGGTTTCCACGCATCCTTCCGCGCAGTTCTTTCCGTACGACCGGGTTTGATATGAGCCGCTCACTCAACGATCGTTGCGGACGCGCGGGCGAAACAGGAGCCGCTGGGGCTTCAGCAGCAACAGCCATCAGGAAACAATCCCCTCCGTTGCATGCATGAAGATGGCTTCCATATCACGGGTATCCTCGGTGAAGTGCACAACCCGAATCCCTTGTTTGACAAGCGCGGTTAGGATATCGCTCACATCCAGATCATCGCTACTAACCTCGACCTGCAAAGTGTGCTGATCTAAATCTTCCGCGGCCGAATCCGTCTCGCCGTTATCGTGCGCGCCCACTTGTTCAACATTCTTAATCCCCTCAATTTTTTGCAAAACTGAAGTCGCTTTCAGACGATCGCCGCGCACAGTCAGGCGAACACGCCGATTGGGAATTAGCTTGCGTTGCATCTCCTCTATCGTGCCAGAGGCAACCAGTTTTCCCGCCTCCACAATCCCAACATGGCTGCAAATCTCGGCTACATCCGCAAGGATATGCGTGGAGAAAAACACTGTCTTTCCCATGCGCGAGAGTTCCACCAGCAATTCCCGGATCTCGATGCGGGCACGAGGATCGAGGCCGGAGGCCGGCTCGTCCAGGATGAGCACTTGCGGATCGTGTGCCAGTGTGCGCGCCAAAGCCAGACGTTGCTTCATTCCGCGCGAAAGTGTTTCCACCATGTCATCTCGTCTGTGTGACAGGTCCACGAGTTCGAGTAAGTCGTCATTAATCGAGCTACGCTGCACTTCCGGAATCTCGTAACAGGCACCGAAGAAATCGAGATACTCCCATACCGTCATGTCATCGTACACACCGAAAAAGTCTGGCATGTACCCGATCGCACGCCTTACTTCGCGTTGGTTCTTGCGGATGGAAAAACCTGCGACGGTGGCATTGCCGGAAGACGGTTTCATGAGCGTGGTCAGCATACGCATGGTGCTCGTCTTGCCGGCACCATTGGGACCTACAAATCCGTAGATCGCGCCGGCCTCCACGTTGAGTGTCAAATGGTCTACAGCAATCAGACGACCATATTTCTTCACCAGGTTATCGATTACGATAATGCTTGTCATTGGTTATAGCTCCACTTCCAGCGTGAAGTCGAGGCGCTCGATGGATACGCGCCCGGTGGTGCTATTGTTCTCCACGCGCACATCGATACGTCCATTGCCGACAAATCGTTCAGGCGCTGCTACTTCAATATTGCCCCAGTCCATTGGCGGCAATTCTATCCAATTACCGGATTGCTGCTCGCGCAGGGAGATGATCAGCGGGACCGTCTCATCTGCACCATAAGAATGTAGATGCATCACCAATCTCTGCACTTCACCGAATACGAGTTCAGGCTGCGGTTGGAAGCGCAGTGAATATGCGCCATCATAGAGATAGACATCGTACGGCCCGTCCCCGCTGCCACTTCCCGGATCAAGAAGCTCCCAGGTCATCAGCTCCGGCGGGATCGCAATGACTCCCGATTCGGACGACGTGGTTGGAACCAGATTTACAATGTAAAGTGTCTCGTCCTCGGTTTCAAACGGGCGATCCATAATCCTCGCGTCCAATGGCGCTTGATTCACCCACCCCACTAAAAACAATCCTGAACCACGCGCGCCGCCGCTATACGGATCGACCAGCCATTGCAACAATGAGAAGCGCCGGTAAACTTCGCGATCGTCGTAATATGAAATCGATGATCCCGACCCGCCTAGTATATCGTCAATAGTGGTGTCATTGGTACCGGAATAACCGCTATTGGTAAACGGCCCAGCCACTACTCCGGCGGGCAACACCTGCGCAGTACCCAGCAATACACCGGGTGCGGCATGTCCCGTCGAGAGGCGCACGGTTACATCCACAGGCTCGCCCGGTGCGAGATCGCCCAGGGACTGCACTGAACTCGGTGCAAGCAATACTGCATCCTGCAATGTAAATTCTGCCAGATTCGTGACGGAGCCTTCCAATTTTACGCCACCGCCGATTGTCTCTCCGGATGTACGGGGATCATCGAATTGATATATCAACTCAGAAGTGAAGAGCGGTGCGACCATTTGTCCATTGACCACAAATGAAGTGACTGCGCCCACATCTACCTGCATGTCACGAACTAAGGTCCTATCACCGCTTTCAAGCGTTGTTTCGTCAATGGAAGCGCCGACCGGACTGGAAAAACCGGTCGCGGGGATCGGCCCTATGAGAGCGTCGCCGGAAACCACCACATCGTAGCTTGCCCGACGCGGCGAGAAGAGACCAACCACCATCTCCACTTGCGCGCGCTCTGCACCTTCCCAGACCTGGACAACTCCCAAGCGATGCAAGATCGGGCGCGTGCCACGGAACGCGAAACCCGCCAAATAGCTGATGGCGCTGAACAGGATTACAAGCGCGGGCACAGTAAGCCAGGCATATTCCTGCTTCCGTATACGCTTCAAAAATATGAAGTTCAGCGGCCCAACAACGAAGACATAAGCGCCTGCAAACGCGCACATTTGCAATATGCTTGGCAAATCCACGCCGGGCACGGCATTGACGGCTTCCCCGGCATTGAACCAGTTGCGCGGGGGCTGCCTCCAGGACGGCGGCTGAGATGGATCAGCGAGCAAGTTACGATAGACTCCAGCCATTCCGCGCCAACCATTGAATGGAGCTAAGGCTGGATCGAAGGCCAGGTAGTCGATTGCGCCATAGCCAACCGATCGCTCGATGATCACAGGTACAGCATCAATTTCCAAGAGCACTTCCGCGCCACCAACCGGATCCCCTGTCGTAATTTGTGCCAGCCCTTCTGGCGGTTCAGAGAATGTGTAGGCTCCCAACGATGCCAGGTCCGTCAGTGTTGCATTGCCCGTCAAACTGACCGGAGAGAGATCACCGATTCCAGCTAAAGTCCGTTGCCAACCAGGACCCCCGGCAATTATCAGCCGTCCACCTGCCGCGATCCAGGTATCCAGCGCTTCAGATTGGGCTGGAGAAAGATCCCCCGTATCCGTATCCGAGAAGAGCAGCACATCCAATGAGCGCCAGGCTGCCGAGGCCGGAGGAAGATCATCCAGCTCGAGTTGTGCGAAATGTCCCTGCCCATTGAAAGGATCGATATCACCCAAATTCTGGAACGCAGAAGGGCTTCCCGCAATGACTCCATATAGCAAATCGGCACCACCTACTTGTGAGACCCGTGTTGTTGCATCCGCCAGAACTTCACCATCTTGCAAGAGATTGACCTGCACACTATTCAAATATCCTTCCGCGGTGGCATACATGAACACTTCTTTGCGCGATTGCTGCGGCAATTCGATCGGGCGAGTGTACCGTACTGTACCTCCATCATATTGCGTGGCCTCAATCTCCAGCGAACCAATTACATCCGGACCTTCATTAGCTACGATTACGCGCACTGGTAACCACATATTCTCTTTGAAAAAGCCGTCGTATCCAGCCCGGATTGTGAGCGCTACAGGCGAGTCCTGCTGCGCATCTAAAGGGGGCGCGCCAGTGAGCAACAGCGTCAACACGAGCAAAACAGGTACAGTGAGGTGGATTTTTCTCATAATAGCGCTTTAAGCAATCACACTATACTGTGTTCCATGTTACTTAAACGTCCTCTGTAACATTTTGCAGAATCGAGTGCATGTAATCTGATTTACCTGTGCTGATGGTGATGGGCTCTGAATATAGAGAGGAGAGATTTCGCATTGGGGGTATTGGGATTCTACTATGATTGACGTCCGTGGGTCGGGTAATGTTCCTACGATTGTATCCTTGTCGAAGAGCCTCTGACTAGCCCCATTTGGTCCCCTAGCACGCCCGGAAGTGCGATCCGAATGGTCTGATAGGAGCGCCAAGGTGAGAAGCCCGGTGCTATAATCCGCAGCATGATAGAGAGTGAAGCGTTCGATGGAAAGTTGCGCCGGACAAAAATTATCTGCACCATCGGTCCGGCCTCAGAATCTACTGAAGTCTTGGAAAAGTTGATAAAGGCTGGCATGAATGTGGCTCGCCTGAACTTCTCTCACGGCACCCATGCAGCGCACGCCAAATATATTCAACTCATTCGCGAAGTCTCGGAACGGATGGGCGTTGCAGTTGCCATCATCCAAGACTTGCAGGGGCCACGTGTGCGCATCGGCAGCTTCGAAGATGACGCCTCAGCCGAGCTGAATATCGGGCAAGAATTTACACTGACAACGAAACGCATCGAAGGTACGCACAACCGTGTTTCCACAACATATGCAGACCTGCCCAATAGCGTTTCGAGCGGGGACAGCGTCTTGCTAGACGATGGCACTATCGAACCGGATGTTAAAGCGGTTCGGGGGCAGGACGTGATTACGCGTGTTGTCCGGGGCGGAGAATTACACTCCAAAAAAGGGATGAATTTGCCCGGCGTCATAATAAATATACCTGTCCTCACTGAAAAAGACTGTGCCGATATCAAGTTTGGGCTTGAGCACGATGTGGATTACATTGCAGTGAGTTTCGTGCAGAAGGCAGAAGACCTGCGCTTTGTCCGTCAGACCATCCGCAAGATCAACCCGCACCACCCCGGCGTACCCATCATAGCGAAGCTGGAAAAGCCGGCTGCAATTGATAACCTGGACACAATCCTGGAAGAGGCTGAAGGAGTCATGGTGGCGCGCGGCGATCTGGGTGTGGAGATGAGTCCGCAGAAGGTACCCTCCGCCCAGAAATACATCATCGAGCGCGCGAACCAAACCGGCAAAATCGTCATCACGGCCACACAGATGCTCGAGAGTATGGTGAGAACTCCACGCCCCACCCGCGCCGAATCTTCGGATGTAGCAAATGCAATTTTCGATGGGACCGATGCAGTCATGCTTTCCGCCGAGACTGCCTCAGGGAAATATCCGGTGGAAGCAGTGCGCTTTATGGCGGAGATTGCACTTGAAGCCGAACGGCACGAACACGAATGGGGGCGCTTCAAAGAAATTGATGACCCCACTTCTGTAAACGCAGTCGCGCTAGCGCGCGCGGCGCGCGAACTCGCCAATAATCTGAGCGTGGCAGCGATTGCTATTTTCACAGTAACGGGCTCTACTGCCCGCTTCGTTGCCAAGGAGCGCCCGCGCGTACCAATTCTGGCCTTTACACCCAATCCAAACACATATGCACGCATGGCCTTAAATTGGGGAGTGCGTCCGCATCTCATTCAGAGAGCGGAGACCGTGGAAGAAATGATCCACCATGTGGAAGATTCGCTAGTACGATTCGACCATCTGGAGGAGGGACATCAGATAGTGCTGATAGCAGGGATGCCAATCAGCATGATGGGCCCACCCAATATCGTTCTGCTCCATACTGTCGGCTCAGAAATCTAAAAGCGGGAGCCTAATGCTCCCGCATGAAGAAACTGATCAAACCTGAATTTTAACTAGAATTGATGCCCAGCCGCCTCCATCTTGAAGCGCAAGATCTGCGCTTCGATCAGACCATCGACCAAGCTTAGATCGACGTTGATACCGTGATCCTTTAGATATTGTTGCGCGAGGTTCATGGCATAGTCTTTCTTTTGATCGGCGAGTTCGACACCGGCTTTGACGGCCAGCTGCTTAAGCCCACTCTGCTCAGCTGCCAGGACAGCGGCTTGCACTGCCTTCTCCACCAGTTCCGCGCGTGCTCCCGGTGTGTCGGCGGGGGGGGGCGCACTGCTGCTGAAATTGCGGATGACCTCTGCCTCGACCAGGGCGGCAATGGACTCGACATCGATCTTGATGTCGAGCCGGTCGAAATAGCGCTGGGCCGCTTCAACAGCATAACTTTTCTTGGCTGAACCACCACGTAGTACACCAGTTAGACCAGCCTGCTCGGCGGCTCGTACCGCGAGCGAACCGACACTCTCAATAATTTTGAGTTGGTCGCCGCTCAAATCCTGTTTGAGTTCGTCGATCCGCGACCGCAGCCACCAAATCACGTAACCAATCAGGATTGGAAAGGCTATTAGAAGGAGGGCGTTCGCGAACACGCCCAGGAAATCACGCAATTCGTTCATAGCGAAGCTCCAGTATACGAACTGATTCGTATGGCTAAAGTATAGGCAGATTAATTTTTATGACCAGCTTGGAGACAGAAAGACAGAAGCGCGGAGGTTAATCCCCGCGCTACGTAATGGCAGGTTCGTTGATACGTGGCAAACTGAAGGAGAAAATGGTGCCTTTGCCGGGCTCACTCTCTACCCAGATTTGGCCGCCGTGAGCCTAAACAATTTCTTTGCAAATAGCCAGGCCTAATCCTACTCCACCAAAACGCCGGGTTGTGCTGCCATCTTCTTGATAGAAACGAGTGAATACGTTCCGCACGTTTTCGGGTTTGATCCCTACCCCACTATCCTGCACAGTGAAAATCACATCATTGACAGCAGCTCGCGCCTGAACGCTAATGATTCCGCCTTCCGGGCTGAACTTGATGGCGTTCCCGAGCAGGTTATCCAACACCTGTGAAATTCGCTCGGCATCCGCGCGCACATTGGGAATGTCATCCGGAACGTCGGTGATGAATTTATAACTCCCATCTCGGGACGTAATCTCTACAGTCTTCACAGCCTGCTCGATCACCTGCGGAATTTCCATCAAGCGCCGGTCCAATGTGTCCACGCTCATGCGCTGCAGCGTGACAATATCGCTGACTATCGTCATCAGCGAACGTGCTTTTTTGCGAACAATATCCAATCCCCGACGTTGTTCACCCGTAACTGAGCCCAACTCCCCGTTCGCAATAATCTCGATATCGCCGAGTATGAAAGTCATCGGCGTGCGCAGCTCATGCGACACATTTTGGATCATTTCGTCTTTGATTCGATCGGCTTCCTTCAACTCACCATACGCTTTTTCAAGTTCAATTGCATGGTCTTTCAGATCACGATAGAGACGGGCGTTGACAATGGAACTCGCAGCCGCGAATGCCAGCGATTCGAGCACGCTCAGATCTTCCCGGTTGAACTTACCCTCAATCTTGTTAATGACTTCAAGCACGCCGATCAATTGACGTTTGAATAGCAGCGGCGCGCCGCTGGCAGAATATGTGGTCAGACCGGTTTTGTCGTCGATTTGTCGGTAGAAACGCGGATCGTTCAGCATATCATCCACAATTGCAGGTGTCTCATTTTCGGCGATCCAGCCGACAATCCCCTGCCCCATGGGTACGCGTTGACCAAGCAACCCCTCGGACTGCGGACCCACCACCGCCCGAAAGATCAAGTCGCGGCTCTCGTCATCGATAAGCAAGATTGCGCCCCCACGAGCCCCCATCACATACACTGTCTCTTCCAGAATTGTTTGGGGCACGGCGTCGAGATCGAGAGAGGCCGCCATGGCTTGAGCAGCATGATTAATGGCAGCCAATTGGCGGGTCTGTCGTAGAAGTGCTGTCTCACGCTCCTTCTGCTGTGAGAGATCGGTAACGACGAGGACATTTCCGATATCCCGGGCACCGCCATTTTTGCTTTGTGGCACATGCACAACGAGTGCAGGCATCATGGTTCCGTCGTCTCGGAGGAGCGATTTTTCAAAAGAAATCGTCTTGCCACCGGTCTCGTCAATGAATTGACGAGACCGTGAGCGCTCATCAGGCGGGATCAAGTCGTTGAAGGCTTTGCCGAGCAACTCTTCTTTTTTGAATCCCAGCATGCGCGTCAGGCGTCGGTTGACAAACTGGATCGTGCCATTGGCATCTAAAACTACAAGTCCGTCACCCATGGCGTCCACAAGGGTTTCATGGAATCTCTGCGCAACGCGGGTTTCGGTCTCGCGTTGCTCGACCCGTTCGAGCAGATTCAGATTCTCAACTGCGAGAGCCACTTGCATGGCAGCAACGGAGAGCAATTGCGTATCGGCGCCGCGTTCTGGCTTTGATGTCATGAACAAACAGACAAATACACCCATCTTTACACCACGCAAAGAGATGGGCAGGATATTAATCGCAGCTGCTTCAATCGCCTGCATGCCGCGCACGAGTTGCTCACCACCCGGCAAGGCATCTATCTCTGCACCGGACATGCTGACGAGCGCCTGCCCACTGAGCAACACATCTCCAATCAGGTTCGTGCCGCTCACAAGGGGGATACTCGCCTGGTCCTGCTCCCTGATCACGCTGCGTAAGTATTTACGCGAGGTTTCGTCCCCACTTGCAGCCGCGATACTTGCCGGGTTCAGAGAGCTTCCATTCTTGTCTACTGTCAGAAGCCAGCCAAGCTCAGCATCCAGCACTGCCAAAACTGCGTGGAGCATCTGAGTCAGCACATAGGTCGGTGGCTGACGATCTCGCGGCTGGCGAAGAAGATCGCGCAGGTTCGTGACCAGCTCGACAGCATCGATCGGTTTGGTAATGTAATCGTCTGCCCCGGCAATTAGACCGCGCGCGCGGTCTGCAGTCTGGGACTGCGCGCTCAACATCACAATGACTTGATGGGCAGTTTGGGGGTTTTCGCGCAGACGTCTACTCACTTCGTAGCCGTCGATTTCACCGGGCAAAAGAACGTCGAGTAAGATTAATGCGGGCTGTTCGTGGAGAGCGAGCGCGAGAGCCATGGCGGCGGTGGCTGCTTCCAGGACTTCAAAATCCTGACTTTCGAGAATATGGCGGATTAGCCGGACAATCTCTGGATCATCGTCAACGATCAGAATTTTTTGGTTCATTGAAGTTATCAGATAGGTTATGCAACTCTGATCGGATTACAATGATTCGCGGACACATTTCTGCGTGCTGATTGTAATATTTAACCTCGACTTTCGCCTCTCTATCCAATTTCTATCGCGCAACTCTACGGCGGCCAGGCTGAGGTCTGAGTGCCCGCACCGCAAGTGAAAGCGCTTCTATTCCAAGCCACCAGAGCAACCCAAGAAATGCAACCAACAATGCAGGGATGGTCACCTGTAGCCGGGCGGCATCTAATCCAGTCTGCCAGCCATCGGTAAAAACATTAATGAGTCCGGATGTAATTGCATTCACGCCGGGCATCTGTATGGGTAACAGCCAGTCTATCAGAAGTGGCAACGTCCAGGCAAATATTGCCACCAGTAAACCTCCGATCAGAACAGGAAATCCCCACCAACGACCCCAGTCCGTTAGTGAGCGTACACCGAACACCATAACAGCAAATTGAAGTCCCACAGGTAGGATAATCCCCCACCAGGCGAAGAGACGTGTCCAACGGGCGGCAGTTTTAATGCGCATTGCAGCACGTTGAACGACCGGATCTGTAAACATGAGCGCAAATTGGCTGACATCTACTTCGTCCGGGAGAGCCTGAGCGATTTCGAAAAGCGCCGCATTCACAATCTGTTCACTTAGGTCGATACCGCCAATGTCTGGTGGTCGGCACAGGATTGAAACATCGGTTCCCAATAAAGTACTTCCACTGAGTGCAAGTAAATCTTCAACCGTACATTCAGGCAGTCGCTCGAAGACACGCATGGCCAGGTCAGAGGCGGATTCACTTGTGAGTCCTAGCTTGATGGGGCGTACATCTACAGAGATGCGCGGATAAAGGGAATCATCTTCAAGCCAAGCAAAGACAGCATCGATAAACGCCTCTGTTTGAGTCTGAAGCCAATGCGGAGGGATCCAGGCTGTAATGAGCGGTTGCAATTCCGCAGCGGGGAGAACGGTACCCAGAGAATCCTCGTCGGGCCAGATTGCCCCGAGGAGCATATCCACCACTGCATCAGGTAATCCAGCAGCATAGAAGTCCCCTTCGGCAAGTGCTTCCTTCCAGAAATTTGGTTGCAGGATGGTGCGTTCAAATCCATTCAGCAGCAGCACTAATGCAAGCGTGAGCGCAACCAGGCTTGCAAGCCCAAGTGCAATCAGATTTCCGATAGTAGATATTAAGCTTTTCAATACGCGAGCGAGAGTTTAACTGGGCGGAGCGAGAGTCAAACGATGGGAAGCGCTGCAATCGTGGCTTGTGTTGAATCTCCATTGCCTTGGACGACAACACTCATTCCGGGCACAGCTGCATTCGGTTTGACGAGACCCAAACCGAGCCAGCCATTACGCGGCGAGTGGACGCTGCTCGTTATCACACCACGAGCACCGTTTTCCGCTTTGAGTTGTGCCCCCACCAGCAATGCAGATTCCGCTCGCAAGCCGACGAGTGTTTTAGCAAGTTTGCCACGACTTTCCATACGAGCGATGATTTCCTGCCCGATATAACAGCCTTTGGAAAAACTGATCGCATCCCACAGGTTGACTTCCAACGGAATGAAATCCGCTGTAATTTCGTGACCCGCACCGGGCAAACCGGCTTCCACCCGTAGGATTTCATATAGTTCTGGCGGGGCTTGCTTTGCACCGGCGGCAACTACTTTGGAAATCCAGCCATCCAGATCACCGCGCGGCACAATGAACTCAATGGCCTCCCCTGCGAGCGCAGGCATACGGATTGCAAGGGCCGCACCGATTGGGAGGGCGTTGTGTAATGGCAGGTTTTTTTCCACGCCCGCGAGTTCCGTCACAATACGCAACGCCTGCGTCCCATAGAGCCCGAACTGCGCCAACTCTTCAGATGCATCCGTAAAGGCAATGTCGTCCTGGTAGAAGATATAACCTGAGAGCCAGCGCCGGACTTCCTCACCCTGCCCCGGACTTGCGAGCAGGAGCGCCCGCTCCCCAAGATGGAGTACGAGCAGGTAATCAATGATGCGCGCCGTGGCGTTGGTGAGCACGGTCGGGCGTCCTTCAAACTCCACCATGCCTTCCAGATCGTTGGTGGACATGCGGTTGATCAAGTCGATGCGATGTTCGCCACTCGACCAGAACCGCGCGACCGGGTCACGATCAATTAATACGCAACCAGTGTGTGCCGCTTCGTAATATTCTGCCAGGTCTTTATTCATGATAGATCTTGAGTTTGCTTTGTTTTCAACCAGTCTGCAATTTCTACGCGATGTTCGATCTCATGTTCAATGGAGTATTCTATCGCCCACTCTGCAATCGATTCCTCGGCGAGCCACTTGAAACGGCCTGGTTGTAAAACATCTTCTGCCGACATCTCATCAAGTTGTCGTACGGATTGCGTTCGGACGCCGCGAAAGTCTGCAAGCACCCGTTCTAAAGGTCGCTGTTTGTTCTCTTTATGCCAGCGCAGGTTAAGTTTATCAGCTTCTGCATCCGAGATAGAATGATAGCGTGGCACGCTCCCCTGCCGGGCTTTCGCCAACCCGAGCACGAGTTCGGCTTCCCAGGCTGCAATGTGCGCGAGCACATCTTTGATCGTCCAATCCGACCAGAGTTCAACTTCCACCATTTCGTCCTCCGACAATTCACTCAGGACAGCTTCGGTTTGTTCGCGTTCGTGCTTCAGTTTGGCAATGAAATCAGATTTTTCCATGTCGCCTCAAATAATAAACACCGGGCGCAGGCCCGGTGCTTGTGTGAATAAGTTTGTGCTCCGTACCCTAACCGCTATTAGAGGGTAGGCTTTTCATCAGTTTGTTGAGTAGCCAAAATCCGAAAGCGAGTAGTACGCCCGTTCCGACAACGGAACCGACAATCACCCCGCCCAGCACCATTGTGAGAATAGCCTTTGTATCGTTGAGTTGTGGCGCTTCGATCTCGCGCTGGATCGCGCTCAGGTCTGTAGGTAATACGATTCCGGTAGTCTGATCCTCAGGGAGTAACGCCTCGCTATCTCCCGCAAATTGCGCTGTGCCGAATGCGCCGATGGCGAAGAGACTGACGATAAAAATAACGGTGATTATCTTGTTAAGGTCTAGAAAACGATTTAGCATACTGGCATTATATCTATTCGAAAAACCACCGTCAATTCAGGTGTTTGGAGCTTATCTCACTACAAATCGTGGCCGACAAACCAATCTTGGGGGTCTCGGGCCTCGTTCTACCTAGAGCATTCCGGTCATGATTTCTTCGAGCGTCTCGGGTGCTGGCCGCAATTGTTCATCTGAAAGCAACGCGAGCGGAGTTTCGCATAAGGATAGTTCATCTGGAAAGATGAGAGATGAAGGATTGTAGTAGATCAGGCCGGTGACAAAAACACCCTCCCGGCGTGATTTCTCCAGTGCTTCGATCGCTGCCCTGCGGTCGGTCGGATCATAATCTTCTTCGAGTTTCTTGAGCACGATATGTGAGCCATCATGCAACTCGA
This sequence comes from Anaerolineales bacterium, assembly GCA_965248775.1. Lineage (GTDB taxonomy): Bacteria > Chloroflexota > Anaerolineae > Anaerolineales > JBHHUI01 > JBHHUI01. The sequence goes on along the minus strand of OZ252150.1, from coordinate 5,106,409 downwards.
CTTCCTTAAATGTTCCGGAATCATAATCCACGGTGATTTCTTCCTGCGCCGGTACATAGTCAACGATATGTAGCGGTTCGTCATTCTCTCGCATCCAGGAAAAACTCTTGGTCGATGCGTCGTGGTTGTTAAATGTCACGCACGGACTAATGATATCGATCATCACTGTGCCTTCGAAGGCCAGTCCGGCTTTAAGGAGCGGCCTGACCTGCTTGGGATCACCGGCAAAACTTCGTGCCACAAATCCGCAGCCGGAGATCAGTGCTTCCATTGCCAGATCTACAGGCGGCAAATCATTGCGCCCGTAATATTTCTGCGTTGAGCCGATATCAGCCGTCGCAGAAAATTGGCCCTTTGTCAGCCCATAGACACCATTATTTTCCACAACATACACAATGGGTACATTGCGTCGCATCAGATGTTTAAATTGGCCGAGACCTATGCTACCAGTATCGCCATCCCCACTGACACCGATCCCTTGCAAAGTGCGATTTGCCAGCAAAGCGCCGGTACCCACGGAGGGCATACGACCATGCACGGCGTTGAACGCATGTGAGCGGCTAATGAAATATGCTGGACTTTTACTCGAGCAACCGATGCCGCTGAATTTGATTAAATGCTCCGGTTGGATGCCCATCTCATAAGCAATTGTCTGTATCTGAGACGAGATTGAATCGTGACCACAGCCTGCACAGAGCGTGGACGGCCGACCGCCATAGTCCTTCTTGGTCAGCCCGATAGTGTTCAGACCTCTGGGAGCTACTTTTCCATTTGTGCCCATCTTAATTGTCCTCTTTTTCCAGGATGGCCTCTGTAATCCAGCGCGCGGTGAGAGGCATCCCGTCAGCAAATGCCAGCGAGCGTAGCCGAGGCGCCAAGGCAGGCGTTTCGAGCTGCAGAACTTTCTGCAATTGTGCGTCGGTATTCATTTCGATTACGTATACGCGTTCATACTGGTCAATAAAGTCGAGCATGTCTACATTCACGGGCAACGCCCGCAAACGCAGATAGCTTGTCTCGACACCTTGCGCCGCCAGCCGTTCGCGTGCCTCTTGAATCGCCGGATGCGTTGAACCAAATCCAATCAGACCAATCTTGGCATTTGCGTGGTCTTCAATGATAGGAGGAGGCATTTTTGCGCGGATTGTCTCGAACTTACGAGTCAGTCGCTCCATTGTGTCGAGCCAGTCCTGCGAATCTTCGGAATATCTCCCGTACTGGTCGTGCCCGCTGCCCCGGTTGAAATACGCTGCCTGTGGATGCTCTGTTCCCGGCAATGTACGGTAGCCGATGCCATCGCCATCCGAATCCATGTAACGATAGAACTCGCCACGCTCCTCCACCTGCTCGGCAGATAGAATTTTTCCGCGTTGAATAGGTTGATCAGGATACTTGAACGGCTCTGTCATCCATTGGTTCATGCCAAGGTCCAAATCGCTCAAAACGAAGACCGGAGTCTGAAGCTCGTCGGCCAGGTCCAGCGCCCGCCATCCAAACTCGAAACATTCGGCTACGGTCCCTGGGAGCAAACAAGGATGCTTGGTATCACCGTGACTAAGCCAATAGCAGGCGATGATGTCACCTTGTGAAACCCGCGTGGGGAGACCCGTACTCGGCCCCATGCGCTGCACATCCCAGATAACAGCGGGCGTTTCCGAGTAGTAACCATATCCAACGAACTCGGACATCAAACTTATGCCAGGGCCGGACGTCGCTGTCATCGCACGCGCTCCCACCCACGAAGCGCCGAGAACCATTCCAATCGCAGCAATTTCGTCCTCCGCTTGCACAATGGCATAAGTCGCCTTGCCATCTTCATCACTCCGCAAACCAGCCGCATAGTTTGTCATGGCATCTACAAGACTCGTCGAGGGCGTGATGGGATACCAGGCCGCGACGGTCATGCCTCCATATATTGCGCCGAGAGCTGCAGCGCTGTTGCCATCGATCATGATCTTGCCGGCTGTCTCGTTCATACGTTCAACCTTGAACGAATCCTTTTTCTCCAGATTCTCGGCTGCCCAGTCGAACGCCGATTGAATCACCGGCAAGTTTGTATTGACCAACTTTTCACGGCCGCCAAACTGCCAGTTGAGTGCTGCTTCAATTTCTTCCGTCTCAATGCCTAGCATTTGCGCCAGTACGCCCACGTAGACCATGTTTGCAATATAGCCGCGCAATTTACGTGGCACGTCGGCATGCTGGCTGAGTTTCTTGACCGGCATCGGGTAATAGACCAGGTCTTCACGCTCAAACGTCACCCGTAAGTTATCGGGGTAAAAACAAACGCCGCCGCTCTCGATATCTTTCAAATCCTTCGCAGCGGTCGCTGGATTCATGAGCACGACAACTTCGGCGCGCTGCCGGCGCGCGATATAGCCCGCGCGACTGCAACGGATGGTGTACCAGGTGGGTAAGCCCTGGATATTGGATGGAAAGATATTTTTCCCGCTGACAGGAATTCCCATCTTGAAGAGCGCTCGCAACAACACCAGGTTCGAAGTCTGACTGCCGGACCCATTGATGGTTGCAACTTGAATTGAAAAGTCGTTTATAACGAGGGGGCCCGGCCTTACTTGCGGGTCAGTCTCGGTGGCTTCCAATACAGATGTCATAAATGTTCCTCAGCTGGGATGATAGGCATTATTAATGCCCTCACTCGGCAAGGTTGGGCCGGTGCCGCAGGAGAGCGATGTGCTCCAAGAATGCCTGGCGTGCGCCATCTGCATCACCATGCTCTATACAATCCACAATGCGCGTATGGTAGTCCCACACCTCGCACAGATAATCGTATTCAGCATATAAGTTCAATTGAACTGCTTCGTAGGCATCCCAATAAGCTTCCAATAAACCTGTGACGAATGGGTTTTCCAGACGCCGGAAAATCCCCAAATGCAGACGCCGATGTTCCTCATGCGGAATCTGGATCGAGTCATTCTGCAATTTAGATTGTGCTGCCTGAAGCAATGCGCGCAGATCTGCGATGTCTTCTGGCAGCAGTGTCTCCAGCGCTGCCGGCAAAAAAGCGGCCTCGACCTGAATGCGTAACTCGCTAAAGGACTTGAACTGGCTTCGGTCGAAACCAACAGCACAAAGCAGGCTGGCGCGCACTGCCGGTAAAAACGAATATTCTGTGCGATGAATACCCGCCCGTGGTTTCGCTTTCACCAAGCCGAGCATGCGCGCGACTTCCATCTGCTCGCGCAGCTTGCTAACACTCACATTTAGTTGCGTGCTCAGTTCAGAGAGTGGCGGGAGGCGATCACCGGGCTGGTGTCCGTTTCCGACCAAGAATTGAAGGAATTCTGATTGAGGCCGATTGGAGGCCATCTAACACCTAATAACCAGATTAATAGAATAAATCAGATTGTTTATATTTTACCGTGCCCTGAGGAGATCGTCAAGAATTTTTAATGCAGGTCGTATGCAGTTGGCACCACGTCCAGTCTGCACAGTCGCGTCCAGTACTGAACGAACTGGGTCGGTACACATACGGGACTGGGCGTTCGTTACTGAGTGCCGAATAAGCACGTAACGCTCAATCGAGCCGCCTTCTGCAAACTTCCTATTCATGTTTGAGGGGAAAGAGGCAGGCTGCTAACGCAGCGAATTCATATATTCCGTCAGAAGTGGAACCAGCGAGACGGCTTCGTAAGTGGCCTGTTGTGGAGAGATTCCGCCAGCTACGGTGTAGATCGTGGCGCCGATAACATAGCTATCCTGCCTCAGAATGCTGTCATACCAAATCAGCTGATCGACATAGAACTGTAACGGGTCATTCGTCAGGCCGGACAGAACCCAGAAATCACGGAATTCCAGCCAGCCGGGACCAACCGGGCCCGGGCGTTGTGCCATCGCCACTAAACCATCGATACCGGCTTCGGTAATAACCAGCGGGACAACCTTGCCACGCGGGATCAAAATATCGCGATATATCCAGCGATAGCGTCCGGCGAGCGGACCCCGGTCGGGATACCACGGCCCGGGGGGCAAACCCTGGGACCACCATAGATAGTACGTCGGCGCGCCGTATTCATGCATCGACAACACGGCGTCACACTCTATAGCCGCATCGATGGCTGGCATGAAATCTTCAAATTGGAAGGGCTCCGGCACGCCTGTAGACCAGGAACCAATGGCAGCGCGCAAGCCATGTTTCTGCATCTCACAGGCGCGGGCAGCTTCAAACTCCGCATACCAGGCAATCTTATCAACGCCGATTTCGTTGTAACCTTCCCAATAATCTACGTAGGCAGCATGCTCCTGGTACCGCGGCAACTGATCGGCGACAAAGGCTATCGCTTGTGCAACCGGATCGCCACTACCAACGTGATGTTGCCAATCATCGACAATATAGCGGCCGATGGTGACGGTCCCCGGCGAGACTTGCTTGACCCCCTCCAGATAGGCAATCTCTTCTACACCTTTCATTAAGGAGGGCTGCGCAGCCGCGGCAAAATCGATCATATCCCCACCGTTGCCCGTCACATGAAATCCCAGCTTGCTGGGGCCGACTGCTGCCAGCGGAGTTGGCAAGTAATTGAGGACCCAAGTCGGGCTGGGACCAGGTTGCGGGCCTGCTCCTTCAGCGGGTGCTGCTGCAACAGTAGCCGTGGCCGAGGGTGGCGCCACATCCGTACCCGTCTGCGATGGCTCCACAGTCACCTTTCCTGATTCGGTCGCTGCGGCTGGCGGCGTTGCTGTTGCAGCCACAGTGCTTGTTGAAACGAGAGTATCTGTGACCGTGGGAGATTCTGTCGGAGGGGCAGCGATCGGCGTGGGACTGTCAATTTCCGCCACGAGGACTGCCGTCACAACTAACTGCGTTGGTGCAGCTTGAAGTGTGAGCCCGGGCGTAGGTGGTAACGAGTCCTGCGTGGCTGCAATTGAAGTGAGCCGGTCTGCTACGGTAAGGGCTCCGGCAATCGTGAATTGTAGGCTTGATAGAGCGCGATTCCAGATAGGCCAAAGAAGATCACTGCCAGCGCTGTGACAACGACGACCAATTGCGGTTGGATTTTCGGAGAGGAACGCTCAGGCTCCATAAAAATATTCGAAGTTACTATGTAACCGCAGTTCCCAGTCTATATAGCTTGGACGGGTTGCACCAGTGGCGGCAGATCTTGTAATGCCCGCGCGAGACGGGTACCGGGCCAGGTCAGGGTGGCAATATCCACAGCATGAATTTGTGCGTCGCTGACTTCTCTTAGCTCTGCCGGCACGTCGTCCGATGATGGATTCTCTAAATCGATACCGACTAGGCTCGACTTTGTACATTTGGGGACTGATTTCTCATAAATAGAAAGGCAAGGTAAGCTGACCTTTGGATCAAGAAAGGTCGGAAAATGCTCACCTTGCCCACGGACATTATAGACTTGCTAAAGCCCTTCGCGACAGTGTTCGAAAAGCGCACTTGGTGGAAAGCTCTGGTGCTTCTGGTCGGTTCGATCCTGACGCCGCACTTGCGGACGGTGACGGCTGCGCTGCGCGTAACCGAGTACTGCCGTACCCGGCAAGTGTGGGGCTGAGCAGTGCCGGTAATTTTGCGAAGTTTCACCACGTGCTCAATCGCGCGACCTGGTCGGCACGTAAGTTGAGCCAATTGTTGCTTGCGTTGCTTTTGCAGCACTTTGATTACGGTGACGAGACTTTGGTGTTTGGAATCGATGAAACTATCGAACGTCGCTGGGGTCGTCGTATCAAGGCGCGCGGCCTCTATCGCGACGCCGTGCGTTCGAGCGGGGGTCACTTCGTGAAGGCCAGCGGCTTGCGCTGGATCAGCCTGATGTGGCTTGTACACATTCCATGGGCGATACGCGTGTGGGCGCTGCCAGTGTTTACACTGTTGGCGCCTTCTCAGCGATATTATGCGGACAAAGCGCGCGCTCATAAAACGGTACTCGACTGGGCGCGCCAAATGGTCTTCCAGCTGCGCCGCTGGTTGCCCAGCCGAAAGTTGGTGCTTGTGGCCGACAATAGCTACGCCGCGCTGGAATTCCTGCATGCCTGTCAGTCGCTCTCCGAGCCGGTGGCGGTCGTCACACGTCTGCGTCTGGACGCAGCCCTGTATCAACCGGCACCGCCGCGCAAGCCCGAACAGCTCGGCCGGCCACGGCGCACCCAGTCCAGTGGGGCCTGGGTCACTGGAAGGGGGCCCGCTTACCCACATTGCAAGCCCGGCTGAACGACCCGGAAACGGCTTGGACGAAGACCACGGTCGCCTGGTACAGCAACAAACAACGCACGGTAGAAATCACCGCCGGCACGGCGGTCTGGTATCACGGCGGGATGCCCACTGTGCCGCTGCGCTGGGTTCTCATCCGCGACCCGGAGGACAAATTCAAGCCGCAAGCTTTGCTGTGCACGGACCGCTGGGCTGACCCGGTACAGGTCATCACCTGGTTCGTACAACGCGGGCAGCTGGAAGTCACGTTCGAAGAAGTGCGCGCCCACCTCGGAGTTGAGACACAGCGCCAGTGGTCCGATGCCGCCATCGCGCGCGTCACGCCGGTGCTGCTAGGACTGTTTTCCTGGATCACGCTGGCGGCTCACAAGTTGCATGTGCATGACCCAATCCCTGTGCGAACGGCTGCCTGGTATGCCAAACCTTTGCCAACATTCTCTGATGCAATCGCAACTGTGCGGCGTGAACTCTGGCCGATGGCAAGTGGTTTTTCCATGTCGCCGTCGCAGCCCGATATCGTAAAAGTCCCGCGCGCATTGCTCGATTCTCTGCTAAATATGGCTTGTTACGCTACTTGAAACGTACAAAGTCGAGCTAGGATCGTATCCGGTTTCGCTGCACAAATCTGATCAAGATCAACCAGCAACGTTCTATTGCCAAGCGTCTTATCGCTATCTTCGCCACCAGAGGCCTTCTCAGCGGCAAAGACATTCTTACCACCACAAACCGCGAGCAGGTCCGAGGTGTAACTTCCGATCTCGGGCGAAAGCCAGTGGTTGCCGCCATTTGTTACGCTGCCCAGAAGACAACACATGGGAAGTTGCGCCTGTGAATAGGATGCCATTTGTGTCCACTCGAGGGTCGTTTCCAGAGCCGAAATTCGGATACCGGCTTGCGGACGCTCGAACAGCCGCACCACATCCCACAAAAGATCAATTGCAGCGCGTACATCTGTCGGTGCGACCTGCCATACCGGTGCAGTTCCGAAGTCGGGCGGCGAGCCGCTGCTACGCGGCCACTCTGCAACAATTATTAGATCAGGCTGTAGCGCCTTCACTTGGGCGACGAGATCTGCAGCCTGTAGATCAATATGGGTTGAGTTTACGGAGGATATGCTCGCCTGATTACGACTATCCGCACTGATACCGATCAGGACGTGGCTCAGGTCGAGGTCGAATAATGTCTCAGTCAGCGCGGGAGATAGAGATACCACCCGGGAGGGCGCTTGTTCGAGTTCCGGCGGAGACGTGCTTGCTGATAACACCGGGAGCGGGCTAATTTATTACGTATGGAATTTAGGCATCGCAGGATTGCGTTACCTCATACAGTTACTTGGGCAGTACATAGCGAGCTGCACTGGATGCCATCAGAGCCGCGCCGATGGTAAGGGTATGTTCGTCTATATCAAAACGTGGATGGTGATGAGGAAAGTTCAATTCCTTTTCTTTATTACTTGAACCAACGAAGAAGAAACAGCCCGGCGAATTGACCATCAATTCACCGTAATCTTCCGAGCCCATAGTGCGCTCGGAGCCGGAAACATTCGTCACACCCGGGATGCCTCCGGCAACTTCGCGCACCAAGCTCGCTACATCCGCGTCATTCGTTACGGCTTCACCAGCCGTCAACCACTCGAGTTCTGCGTCACAATCCATGGCTTTCGCAATACCTGTCGCGATCTGCTCAAAGCGACGTTGGACAAGCTCGTGAATGCTCGGCAAGTAAGTGCGCAAAGTTCCGGAGAGTTCCACTCTGCTCGGAATAATGTTTGTGGCATCTCCGGCATGAATCGTGGATACACTCAACACCGCTGATTCGCGAGCATCCACGTTTCGCGCAACGATAGACTGCGCCGCCGTCACGATCTGGGCAGCGGCCACAATGGGATCGCGTGTCTGAAATGGGGAGGCAGCATGCCCTCCGGCGCCGGTAATTATCATCTTCCAACTATTCACTGCCGCCATCACCGCACCCGGACTCGCGGCCACCCAACCCACCGGTTTGTCATTCCAAACATGCAAACCAAGTGCATAATCCGGCGCGGGATTCTCCAACACGCCATCGGCAATCATTGCCCGCGCTCCTCCAAGGCCTTCTTCGGCCGGTTGGAAGACGAATTTGAGTCGACCTTTCAACTGGTCGCGGTACGGGGTCAGCATTTTGGCAACGCCGAGTCCGATTGTGGTATGGGCATCGTGCCCGCAGGCATGCATCACGCCCGATGTGGTCGAAATGTAATCGGTAGAATTTTCTTCCTCAATTGGAAGGGCATCCATATCGAAGCGCAGCAGAACGGTTGGTCCGGGCTCATCACCTTCCAGCATGCCTACAACACCGGTTTTTCCTACTCCCGTCTGCACTTCCAGACCGAGTTCGTTCAATTCCTTAGCGACAATGCTGGCAGTTCGGACTTCTTGGAAACCGAGTTCAGGATGTCGATGAAAATCACGACGGCGTGCGATCATTTCCTCTTGGAGGTCTTCAGCTGCGGCGTGGAAGTCAGGAGTCATGGATTCTCCAAATAGTAATTTATTTCTTGCGTTTCTTCTGCTGTTTATTCGGCGCCTGCTTGTTGCGTGCCCCACAATCGCAACCACCACTCTCGTGCTTCTGGCACCCTTTGGATGCTTTCTTCTGCAGGGCTTCCCATTCTGCTAACGGCTCGATATCATTATGCGCCACTTCGTGTCGTATATCATTGACGATGACAATCGCAATTTCCTTGAGCGGGTTCAGGTCAATTACCTTCCCGGCCCCGTGTGGGGTTCCCACACGTTTGCCACGTTTGGGTAATTTTTTCCGTGCGGCCACATACTGCTCATATTCATAAACCAGGCAACAGCGCAGGCGACCGCACATGCCGGTAATCTCCATCGGATTGAGCGAGATGCCCTGCGCCTTTGCCATCTTGATCGAGATTGGACTAAATTCGGTCAGATGGGTGGAACAGCAGCGCGGCCCACCGCAGGCGCCATAGCCACCCAGAATCTTCGCCACATCCCGCGGGCCGATCTGTTGCATATCGATCTGGGTATCGCGGAACGAACGGCGCAACTCTTTCAACAGTGCACTGACATTGACAGGTTCGTCGTCATCGCTCGCATAGAAGAATGTGAGCCGTGTGCCGTCATAGTTGTGTTCGGCTTTTACAAACTTGACGCCTTTTAACTTGACCTTCGCAGCCTTCTCGCGGCATGTCACCAGTGCGGGCAAATCTTTCACGCGCCACGCTTCTTGCATGAGTAGTTCGCGCGGAGTGGCGACGCGTGTGACCGACTTAAATTTTCCACCGCGCGGTGGCGGTGACGGATCGTCCACGATGCGCACAACCTCGCCAAGTTGTTTGCCGCGTCTTGTCTCGACGATCACGTAATCACCCGGCTGAGCGTCCGAATGCGCGGATGCGTCGAAATGATAGAGTTTCCCGACACTATGGAAGCGGACCGCAATGATGTATTTCTGAGTCTTGACAGCCTCTTTTACTAACATCTAACCAATTACCTCAATGGGGATAAAGTCTGATTGCTTACTGCGCGCTTCGGCGGCCAAACGAGCGCTCAAATCAACGGCAATCTGGCGAAGAGCTTTAGCGGCGGCGGAGTCCGGATGCGATACAACGATAGGGGTGCCTTCATCCCCCCCAATCCGAACGTCGGGATCCATTGGGATTTCACCAATGAATGGCACACCGGCTTCGTCTGCAAGTTTGCGTCCACCTCCCTGCCCAAAAACATCGAGTTGACTGCCATCCGGCAAAGTGAGGTAGCTCATGTTCTCGATGATACCAAGAACGGGGACGTCCAACTGACGAAACATGCCCAGGCCGCGCATTGCGTCGGCCAGTGAGACTTCCTGCGGCAGCGTAACGATCACACCACCCGTCAGTGGGATGGATTGGGAGAGGCTCAACTGCGCATCGCCTGTCCCGGGCGGCAGGTCCACTACAAGGAAATCCAACTCGCCCCAGATTACATCTGTCAGGAACTGACGGATCGCCGAGTGCAGCATCGGCCCGCGCCAGACGAGCGGTTGGCCGGGTTTCACCAGGAAACCCATACTCATAATCTTTATCCCGTGGGCCTGCGCGGGGATCATCTTTTTATTTTGCGGCGGAGGCATCTTGTCCACTCCGAGCATGATGTGACAATTCGGACCATAGATATCGGCATCCAGCAGGCCGACACGTGCACCGCTCTCTGCGAGTGATACGGCGAAATTGACCGCCACTGTGGATTTCCCCACGCCACCTTTACCGGAAGCCACAGCAATCGCGCTGTGGATTTGTTGGCCGAGTTGTCCGGCAATACGAGCATCGCGAGGCAAATCCACTGCCCACGTGATATTTACTTGTTCGACACCGGGGATAGCTTCAACAGCCTGGCGGCTGTCACGCTCAAGTATGTCTTTGAGAGGGTAGTCTGAGGTGGCGAGCTTGATGGAAAATTCCACCCGGCCATCTGATATGCGCAGCCCTTGAATCAGGTTCAGATCGATGAGGTTGCGCTTACGCTCCGGCTCAAGAACGCTGCGCAATGCAGACAGTACTTGGTCTTCTGTTACAGCTCCTTTTGAACCGTTCTTTTTTCCACGCTTAAGCATTCGTTGGTTCGGCTACCCGAAGCATATACGAATCAACTTCTACCCGAGCCTGGATATATTCCTGCAACATCTCGCTATCTGTCCCTTTGAAACGGCTCACTGTCTGCCGCGCACAAGTTGTACACCCTTGCATGGCCCGATAAGAATCGGAATGACACGTCAGACAGCCAGCCAGACGAATCATGAGTAGTGAGAAGGCCAGCGCCTCAACAGATCTTTCAGGTTGTTCGCAGACTTCTTCTACAAGTTCTTGCCAGCTCTCGCCTCGCAGATCGCGTAGGCATGGAATGACACGGGCAGGAAAAAGCATTTCAGCATCGTTTTGATACATACTAATATTCGCCTCCTGTTAAGGATAGCGCCCCCTGTGATAAATACACCTGTGCCGATATAAAACCGCCGCCATGCAAAGGCAACGGACATCGTCTGAATTAATTTCTACTCGGACTACTCGCTTTCACTTGCTGGCTTTTCATCATCTGTTTTCGCAGCTGCTCCCTTTGCCTTCGCCGCCGCTCTGGCTTCGGCTGCTTTGCGCTTCACCTCGGCGCGGGCCGCCTTCTTAGCTGCTTCTGCCTCTCGGACTATCAGTTCGGCGGCATAGTCGGTGGGGCGAATGCTCGCATAATAAGACTGCGGCATATCCAATCGCGCCTTGTCGAAGATGTGGTCGGTTGTGCGATCATACGATGCCAATTCGTAGTCGTGATCCATCTTGATGGCATCGAAGGGGCAATACTCGGCGCAGTAGCCACAGTTCATACAGATATCAATGTCGATGAAAAATTCGGCTGGTTCGGGTATCGGTCGCTTTGTCTTCGGATCGGATGTGCGGACGATCCAGATACACTGCGGTGGGCAGACTTTGGCGCAAATCCCGCAAGAGGTGCACAGGTCCTGCCGTGACCCGTCTTCTTGTTCTTCGTAAATCAGGAACGGAATATAGCGGAACCTTTCCGGAACCGGCAGCTTCTCCTCCGGGTATTGCACGGTGAACACACCTCGACCGGATGCGCCTTGTCGGGCTTTGAGAGAATCGCTGTCGTAATAGCGGCGTCCCAAAAATCTGAAATCGTCGATATAGGATTCAACGAAGTGTTTCAAAGTGACGCTCAGGCCACGTACGATGCCAAGTCCGTACATAATTTCTCCAGAAAGAGTTAGAGTTCAGAGTTAGAGTTCAGAGTTAGAGTAATTCTCGCCACACTCACTCCGCACCCTACATGACAACTCTAAATCACTAACGGTCGGTTTCGCCCAAAACGATATCGATACTACCCAAAATCACAACCGCGTCTGCAATTTTGTGGCCTTTGCACAATTCACCCAAAACGTTCAGATTGATAAAGGATGGCGCCCGAATGTGGTACCGATAGGGATTGTGCGTTCGAGTGGAAACAATGTAAAAACCCAACTCACCCTTGGGATTCTCGATGCGGCCATAAGCCTCGCCCGCCGGCACGCGGATGTTGTATTGCGGCTTACCGGTGAAGATTTCTCCCTCAGGGGGAAGATCACGTAAAGCTTGTTGACAAATGCGGACACTCTGTCGCATTTCATCAATGCGCACCAGATAACGGGCATACACATCACCTTCCGAGCGCGTGCAGACGTCGAAGTCGAAACGGTCATAAATGCTGTATGGTTCTGCTCGCCGCACATCATAAGGCACTCCTGAAGCTCGCAGGAGAGGTCCGGCAGTGCTGTAGGCAATCGCCATTTCAGGCGACATTACACTCACCCCAATGCAGCGCGAACGAAGCAACTCGTTGTTGGTGAGATAGCCATCCAACTCATCTATGGCACGTGGCAGACGTTCGTTAATAAGATCATCGAGAAAGTCCAGCGTGTTCTCGTCACGCATGATCAGCTCAGGAATATCGCGTGCAAGACCACCAAAACGCATATAGTTACACATCATGCGCGAACCAGCAGTGGCTTCGAAAAAGTCCAAGATTAGTTCGCGTTCTTTGATGGCATATAGCGCCGGTGTTTGGAATGCACCCAAATCGTTGAGCAGGAACCCGATGGACCACATATGGTTACAGATGCGCGTCAGTTCTACCATGAGAACACGGATATATTCGGCGCGCTCCGGAATCTCGACACCTGTTAACTTTTCAACCGTCAGGGCATAGCCCAGGTTATTGCTCATGGAAGAAATGTAATCGAGCCGATCAGTGTAAGGCATGTTCTGGATCCACGTATTCCGTTCTCCTATCTTCTCGTGGTTCCGATGCAAATAGCCCATCACTGGCTTCAAGTCAACGATGTCCTCACCATCCAGCTTAACCACCATGCGAAAGACACCGTGTGTGGAAGGATGTTGCGGGCCCAGGTTGACTACCAGCTCGTCCGTTTTTAGCCCATCACCATTTGACAAATGGTCAAGGCCTGCATACAGCGCAGCATCTGTTTCCGGCACCCACGATTCGGGATCGAACCCTTGTGGGTATTTAACGTTTTTACCGAAGGAATTTAGGGCCTCAGTGCGGTGAACCTCCCCGCCCGGCCAGCGGTTGCCAAAAGGTTTTGTTTCTTCTTCGAAGTAAGCCTCTTGCCAGTCCTTGCGCATTGGATAGCCCGCGAAGCCCTCCCACATCAAAATGCGTCTCAGATCAGGATGCCCATCAAAGTGCACGCCGTACATGTCGTACACCTCGCGCTCCTGAAAATCCGCGCCTGGATATACCGGTACCAAAGAAGGCGCAACTGGCTCTGCGCGGTCCATTTGCACTTTGAAGTTTAGCGCAGTGCCACCTTCTATCTGGTAGGCGTGATAGACAATTTCCAGTTTGCCGTCTTCAATGTAATCGACGCCTGTCACCGATGACAGGTAGTCGTAACCAAAGTCATCACGCAGCGCCCGGGCGACCTCTACCAGTTTGTCTGTCTTAACAACATAGCCTTCGTAACCTTTACGCTCGTCGGCTACAACCGCATCCGGGAAACGCGCGATGAGGGGGTCTTCTTCTACAGTGTTCTGCTCAGGTGCAGCTGCTTGTTGTTGTTCAGCCATGCGTTAGGCCTCCACCGCTGCTTCGGCGTCAGCCGGAACATCCTCGATTGCTTCGGGGCGATTGGCAACTTCCTTAATAATGCCTATCTGGCGCGGGTCAATCAGGTCTGGGCCAAGTAGCGGCACCGGAATCGGATCGATCACGCCCTTCTGATACCACGAAACGGCACTGATGCTCTGGTTATCAATTTTTTCCTGCAACTTGATCAATCCGTTGAGCAAAGCCTGAGGTGTTGGTGGACATCCGGGCACATATACATCAACCGGCACAAATTTGTCGATACCTGAGACAACGTTGTAACCCTCTTTAAAAGGCCCGCCGCCACTAGCACAGGCCCCCATTGCCATAACATACTTTGGCTCGGGCATCTGGTTGAACAAGCGCACAATCTGTGGCACCATTTTCTTGGTTACCGTTCCGGACACGATCATAAGATCCGCCTGGCGCGGGGTGGCGCGAAATACCTCCATTCCAAAGCGAGCCAGGTCGAAGCGGCTCGCCGCTGTGCAAATCATCTCGATGGCACAGCAGGCCAATCCAAACACCATCGGCCAGATAGAATTGCGCCGTCCCCAATTGTAGATTTTGTCCAGCGATGTAATAGTGACCTGGGATTGCAACTCCGCAGGAACGGGGATGTCCAGATTGCTCAATTCATTCATCATATGGAATGGTCTCCTCGTACCAATCCTGGTAAATAGCTGCGAGCAAATCGTCGTTTGCAAGCGCTGGATCGTCGGCAAACTCTTCGAGTTCAACAACCCAATCATAGATTTGCATGAGGGTTACATTTTCCAGTGAGACGTCTGGATGTGCATACTGCAAACGGCGCGCAAGTGCAAAGGAGGCATCCCAATACAGGGAAAGCCCGGCCTCGTTCACCGCGCAATCCCTTCTATATTCGACTGGAGCGCCTTCATTTTACTGGAGTGCACTTATAAATCAAGAGTTTACTCTTAAAACACCAAGTTTGGGATTGAAATGGAACTAGCCTGGGCAGATTCATCTCGTCCGCTAAATGATAAATTTCACAATTGTTATGAAAATTATATTGACGCGCAGGATCATTGTCAAGCAAGGTTTCTCTTCTCGTGCTAAAATTTCTGGTAGTGGTTACATGTTGACTGATGAGTCTGGAAAAAGTAAGTTGTTGGCCTGCCAAACAGAGGAGCGCCAAAATGATCCAGAGTGTCATCACGCATGAGTGTTCAAAGTGCAGGAGCCTCAACATTGTCAAGAATGGTACAGACTATAAAGGCGGTCAGAAGTTTCATTGTCTCGATTGCGCCGCTTATGGAATGTTGGAACCGCAAAGCCGTTCTTATCCTGAGTTCATCAGAGAATTTGTCCTACGCACCTATCGAGAGCGAGCCAGTATGCGCGGCATTGAGCGCATCTTTGGCATCGCGCGGCAGACATTAGCACGCTGGATTCTGGAGAAGGCCGGCGCTATGCCGAACCTGGCTGACACTTTAGAAACCGTAAAAACGGATGATGTGCTGGAATTGGATGAATTATGGTCATTTGTACGCACAAAAAACGATAAACGTTGGATATGGGTCGCGCTGTGTCGGCGCACGCGCCAAGTGGTGGCCTATTTTATTGGCGACCGCAGTGAAAAAAGTTGTCGCGCGTTATGGAAATCCATCCCAGCATCCTACAAAGCGTGTTGCTCCTTCAGCGACTTCTGGCACGCTTACCAGAAGGTTTTACCAAACGACACTCACCAAAGTGTCGGCAAAGAAAGCGGCCAGACATCTCACGTGGAACGCTGGAACAACACCTTGCGCCAGAGACTGGCTCGCTTCGTGCGCAAAACTCTTTCTTTCTCCAAGTCCGACGTTTACCATGAAGCTGTACTCAAGTTGTATCTCCATTACTACAATACAGCGTGGTCCCCATCAGTTACCATGTAACCACTACCAAATTTCTCATACAGGTGTGCACTCCATTATTAAGCATGCAGCCCCGGCTGCAGATCACGCCTGTAATAATCGATCTTATGCAGAGAACGGTATGCATAGCAAACGGCGCCAAATATTAGACATCCTGAAGATGCGTGGCTCGTCGACTGTGGAAGAGTTACGCCGGGAGTTAGGAATTACCGGTGTGACCGTTCGTAATCACCTGGAAATTATGCGCGCCGAAGAACTCGTGGGGGAGCCCAGTGCCCGGCACCGCAGTGCGCCCGGACGTCCTCAATACGAGTACGCCCTGACCGCCCAAGCCGAAGAGCACTTTCCCAAGAGTTACGCCGATCTGGCATTTCATTTAATGGAAGAAGTCAAATCTCGCTATGGCGCTCAGGAATTTGATGGCTTCTTCGCCGGTGTCACCGACCGCATTTTGTCCGACATGCTCCCAGTGGACAAAATACCCCCACTTGGAGAACATCTGGACAGTGTTGTTGAAAGATTAAACGAGAAAGGTTATGTGGCGCGCTGGGAGCAGTGTGATGAAGGAGCAATGCTTTTTACGTGTAATTGCCCCTACGATGGCCTGGCAATCCAGCATCCCGAGCTTTGTAGCATGGACCTTGGAATTGTATCGTCCATGGTCGGCAGACCCGTGGAACGCGTCTGCCACCTCGCTTCAGGCGACGACTCATGCGCGTACCTGATCCGCGAACCGCTCGGCGTAGAGCTGGCCGAACGGAATAAGAAAGATAGAGATCGCTTAAATTGACATAGTGATTGAATCCTGATAAAATTTGCCTCAAGCTAGATAAACCATCTAAGCTGTTGAAAGGAAAATACAAATGGCGCTTGTTGAAATCGATACTGCTGATATCCAATTGGTTGGAGAAGAAGTTCCCGAAGTCACCCTGACTTCAGCAGCTGCGGATAAAATTCGCAATTTGCTGCAGGAGCGCGACCTGCCAGATCACGGCCTGCGTGTCTTCGTCTCGGGCGGCGGCTGCTCTGGCATGAATTACGGCATGGCACTGGAAGGAGAATCTCGTGATTTTGATACCGTTGTCGAGCATGAAGGTGTTAAATTGTTTGTTGATCCGACCTCCATTTCCTATCTGAGCGGCTCAGTCGTAGATTATGTCGGCGACCTGATGGGTGGTGGTTTCCGCATCGAAAATCCAAATGCAGTCTCCACTTGTGGCTGTGGTCACTCTTTCCAGACCGACAGTAGCCCGGGTGCAAGCGCTGGGGGTTGCGGGTAGAAATCTCCGCTCGCCCACAATTTCGATCCCTTCAAAATGCAGGTGTGGCCCACAAGGCTACAGCTGCATTTTGTGCGTAATAGGGCACTTGCAGAAGTAATGCCAACTCCATACTACACTGTTGAAGAAGCAAACGCCGCTCTGCCCCGCGTTCGCGCTTTAGTTGGCAAGATTCTCGACATACGCGAAAAAATCCTCGCCAGCCAACCCGAAATCTGGCCTCTCCTAGAAAAATCTGCTACCAACGGCGGCAACCTGCGAACCACTGAACTCGTTTTTGAATTTGAGACACTCCGCGCTCGTTTGCGCGATTTGCGCGAAATGAACATATTCGTAAAAGACATCAACACAGGCTTGATCGATTTCCTCGGGAAACGTGATGGCGACGATGTCTATCTCTGCTGGAAATATGACGAGCCCAAGGTTGCCTTCTGGCACGCACTCGAAAGTGGCTTCGCCGGACGCAAGAAAATCTAGTGTGGTTAAGCCAAGTTATAATAGACTCTCGCGGCAATACCCCGCTCTGTATGAGATAACCGGACAATGAGACTCTGGCCAACCCCCAAACACAAACGCACATCCGACATTGTCTGGCTCGACCTCGGTGACTTAGGCGATCTGGTCAATCCCGATGGCCCGCACGAACAATGGCAGGATCATGGCCTCGGCTTGTTGCGCACCATTTTGCATCAGAACGGCCTTCACACCGATCTACTCTCCACGCGCGCGATAAGCAGCTGGGACGAGTTACGCCGGCAATTGCCGGGCTATAAAACTCTGATCATGAATGTGCGCAGCTACACATTCCCGGTCGCGTACAAGTCGGCGCAGGTATTCAAGGAAATAAATCCCGAAGGCATCGTACTGGCCGGAGGCATGCACGCAACGGTTGCCCTCGACGAGATGGTAGCGATCGAAGAGTTTGATTACATCTGCCAGGGGCCAGGCGAGAATGTCATCGCCGATCTCGTCCGTGACCCGCATTCATTTGATCGAGTCATTCTCGGCGTCGGAGCAAAATCCTTGGCCGCCTGGCCGTCGATCGATCGCACGCTTTGGCCACAACCCGCCAGTCGCAAACTACGCAAATCTTTCAATTGGCCGATGGAACCGGAATGTGGTTGGGGCCCCCCACCCGTAGCGACGATCATTACCAGTCGTGTTTGCCCATGGCAATGCGTATTCTGCAACGAAAATTCTTATATTCCCAATATGGGCCGTCGCCCGGTGGAGATGGTGATCGAGGAACTCAACGAACTCGATGACAAATACGGAGTCGGCTCCGTGGTGATCCACGATTCGATGTTCCTCCAGAATCCGAGTTGGCTGCGCGAATGGATTGATAAATACCCGCGCAAGGCAAACAAAGTCTGGCCCTATTGGGCCGCAGGTCGCTCGGACACAGTGCGTCAATGGCCGGATTTGTTCGAGGCACTCGTCAAGGAGACGAACTGGAACACCATCTCCATTGGTTTCGAATCCGGTAGCGATCGGGTCTTGCAAATCCTGAATAAAGAGTGCACAGAAGAAGACAATTATTTCGCCATTGATCTGCTCAATCGCATTGGCGACGAAGCAGAGCGAGCCGGAAATGCGCCGCCAAAGTTCTGGGCCAACATCATGCTGGGGGTGCCGGGTGAAGAACCGGACGACGCTTTCAAAACCATGCGTATGCTCAAATCAATGAAACACGTTTTCCCATCGATCTCCTATTACGCGCCCTACCCCGGCTCAGCGCTCGGCTACCAGTTGATTGCCGAAGGGAAAAGCATGATGTCGAATGATAACTATCATCGCTTCCCGGACGACGAAAAGGTACGCGGCATCGACTACGCTTTCTATCGTGAACTTCTGGCGGGCAAATACGACGGCGAGATTAATTCCGGACTCGACCCCATGTTTCGCGATAAACCGGGCATATTCTCAGACGCACTCATCAAAGCCTGAAATCGACCAATGAGTAGCTTCAGCAACCCGCACCACATGTATCTATTCGACATGAAAAATGGAAAGCAAAAATTAGCATATGGTTCTTCACCAGAGAACGCGCTGGAAATTTTGAGCTTTCGTCTCTCTAAGGAAGAAATGGATCTCATCATCAAGGAAGAATACAAGCGCATCAATCAGCGCCAGATGATGAAGCATGTTGATAATTTGGGGTAACGCCGGGCCATCTCAGGTCCGTTGAGAATCGAAGTAAGAAGAAAACAATAAGTGAAACGTGAGATGGCATCCACGTTTCTTTTTTTATCCCTCACTATTATGAAACTGACTGCCGCTCAAAACCATGTCTTGCGCGCACTCGCAGCCGGATGTGCGCTAAAATCACATCGTCATCTCGATGGACGCAAGGAATATCGGTTGCACCCCCTGGATATCGCATCCGTGGACGTGGCTGTCGATGTGATGACTTTCTTAAAAGACCACGATCTGATCGAAAGTAACAAGAAATTCCCAGTAGCCTCCTACGTCCTAACCCAGAAGGGGAAGACCCACGCTGCACAAAAAGACTTTGCCGGTCTATCCGGCGTTACGCACTTCAATTAGAACCCTTATCGTTGTGTCAGTTGTGAATTGAGTCGGTCAGCCGCGTTGCCGGAGGAATGCGACCACGCTCGATAAAACACCGACCACAAACAAGCCAAGAATAATGAGTGCGGGGGGGAAACCGCCTCCGCCCACATCCGGCGTCTCGAACGTTGGCTGCGCGACAGGGGGCGCTGGTGTAAAAGTCGGTAGGCGGGTTGGCAGAGGTGTGCCACCAGGTCCCAAACCCGCAGCAAAAGTTGCGCTCGGTTGCAATGTGGCTGTAGGAGGCGCTGTTGCCACTGGCAAGTCTTCAGCATCGCCTTCGCGGATGACGACCAGTGGTGCGAATAACCAGGCTCGGTCCCCGGGTGCGCCAAAATACTCGATGAGGATCCACTCGCCGATTTCCGAGCGGCCGAGGGCAGGCGCGGTTTGCCCGGCGATCAGAACCCCCACCTGCTCAAATTGAGTGCCCGGACCGATACGCACATTGACCTGATCTGGTACGAAAACAGTTGCACCACCGAGCGTTGCTGTGGGCACAATCGTTAGGGTTGGTGTAGCGGTAATTGCCTGGGCGTTCACTTTAGCGTGCTGCCAGATGAGCTGGCTAACCAACAGCGCCGCTGCCAGTACCGGAATAGCGATGCGTCTCATGGGGGTAGAAGTCTGGGTAAAACACAAGAGCGCCGACCCGTAAACAAAGCTGCCGCCACCCTCGCGCAGATTATAACATGGGCATCACTGTGAAATCTGCGCATGGTGATGCCGATTTTCCCCATTTCGACTTTGCGTTTCATTCACCTTGAATAGAATTGCTACTATCCCTTAACCTCGGAGAGCCCAATGGATGCATCCCTCACCATTCCCAATGCAGAATATCAAGCACGAGCAGGAAAGCTGCTGGATCACATCAAGTCTAAAGATTTAAAAGGAGTCGTGCTCTTCAACCATCACTATGTTTTGTATCTGAGTGGCTTCGGCTTTATTCCTACGGAACGGCCGATGGCTTTTGTCATGAATGCTGCCGGGGAGCGCGCCTTATTTGTGCCGCGCCTTGAACTGGAACACGCGCAAGCGAACGGGATGATCGAGCGTGTGGATCACTATGTGGAATATCCACACGAGCAACATCCCATGCAACTATTGGCAACAATGCTCGCGGAAATGGGCATTAAAAATCGCATCGGGATCGACCACAATGGCTATACCTGGGTGTTTGGCTATCGCGGGCCACGCTTGAGTGAGTTAACCGGAGCGGAAGTGCTGTCCGTTTCCGCGTTCGTCGAAGACGAGATGATGATAAAGAGCGAAGCCGAGCTAGCATTGCTGCGCGAGAGCTGCAAATGGGGGCATCTGGCTCACACGCTGCTCCAGCGTTACACCGTCGTGGGTGCGACCGAGACCGAGGTAAGCGACCGTGCCGGCTCGGAGGCCACAAGGCATATGCTCGACGCAATCGGACCGCTTTACCGTGCGTACAGCGAATACTTCTCGGGAGCGATTGCCGTGTATCGTGGCCAGATCGGGCGCAATGCCTCCATCCCACATGCACTCGCGAACAACATCACGTTCATGGCGGGGGATGTGCTAGTTACGGGGGCTTCCGCTCCAATGTGGGGTTATTATTCCGAGCTTGAGCGCACGATGATCATTTCTCCGGTTGGCGATGAGCACAAGCGTATGTTCGACCACATGGTCGCGCTCCAAGACACCGCGCTGCAGTCGATTCGCCCTGGCGCACTTTGTAGTATTGTCGATCGTGCCGTACGCAAATACTACGAAGATAATGATTTGATGCCCTATTGGAAACATCATGTCGGTCATGCCATTGGGCTGCGTTATCACGAAGGGCCGTTCCTCGACATTGGGGACGATACGGAGATCAAGCCTGGGATGGTCTTTACCGTCGAACCCGGCCTTTATGCAGCACACCTAGGCGGCTTTCGCCATTCCGATACCGTTGCTGTCAGCGAGGATGGAATCGAAATGATGACATATTATCCACGTGATCTTCAGAGTCTTACGCTGCCTGGGTAGACTCAATTTTTATCCAAGGCGATTAAAAATCGAACAATTAATACAATACCTTCGCCAAAAATGAGTAAATGAAAGGGCTTCGTGTAGTAGAGTTGCGGTCTGCAACGACATCAACTCAAAAGCTACAGGACGCCCGTGGTGGACATTCTAGCACTTTTACGATGCTGCACTCCCACACTGACGAACACCAATCTGCGCCGGCTGAGCCGGGTGATGATCGGCATGTTGGCCATGACGGGACGGGTAACAATGTTGGGCCTCTCGCGTTGGACCAGCAAGGGCGGAAGTTACCGGACGGTACAACGGTTGTTTGCGGAACGGATGGACTGGGCGCACCTGGAGCGGCCTGGCAGCGAGTACATTCTGGTGGGTGATGAAAGCGTGATCACGAAAGCGGGTAAGCACACTCATGGGCTGGACCGCTTCTTCTCCAGTTTGGTGGGTCGGCCAGTGCCGAGCATTGCCATCTTTGCCCTGTCTCTGGTTGACGTCCAAGCGCGCCGTTCGCACCCCGTCCGGGTCGAGCAGGTGGTGCGTACAGAGGCTGAGAAAGCGGCCGCGCGTGCTCGCACCCGCAAGCGAAAAGCGCGCACTGGCAAGAAAGTGGCGACGGTGCCGGTCAAGCGCGGACGCCCGAAGGGGAGCAAAAACCGGGACAAAACCCAGGTGACCTTCACGCCCGAGTTGCAACGCATCAGGACCATGGTGCAAAAACAGCTGGCATTGAGCGCAGGCACGCTCTCGATTACCTATCTGGCGCTGGATGGCCACTTTGGTAACAACAATGCGCTCCAAATGGGGTGCCAGTGCGGCCTGCATCTCGTCTCCAAGTTGCGCCACCATGCAGCCCTGTACTTCCCGTATGACGGCCCGAACAGCGGGCGCGGACGACCGCGCAAATACGGGGACCGGGTGGACTATCGCAATCTCCCAGAGCAATTTCTGGTGGACACGACCCGCGACGGCGCGCTCGAGACGTGTATCTATCAAGCGGAACTGCTGCATCGTGATTTCGCCCAACCGCTCAACTTAGTCATCCTCACCAAAACCAATCTCAAGACCGGCACCTTTGCCAGCGTTAATCTATTCAGTAGCGACCTCGCACTCGCGGCTGACAAACTCATCGACTTTTACAGCCTGAGATTTCAAATCGAATTCAACTTCAGAGACGCTAAACAACACTGGGGTTTGGAAGACTGCATGAATGTCAAGCAGACCCCACTCACCAATGCCCTCAACCTGTCACTGTTCATGGTCAACGTCGCGCACGTCCTATTACGTGAGTTTCGGCAAACCAACCCGCACGGCAGCGTCCTGGACCTGAAAGCGTACTATCGCGCCGCTCGTTACTTCGAAGAGACGATTAAAATGCTTCCGCAAAAACCTGAACCCATTTTATTGGAGCAGCTCTTTAGTAATATCGCCTCGCTGGGAAGTATTCACCCTGTTCCTGTGCCCATTTATTCGCCCTAATTGGCGAAGGTATTGTTAATACAAAAAGGAGCGGCACACGGGTGTGCCATCGAAAGCATAATGCCATGCCCGTGTAGTCGCTCCTGTTAAGTAGGCGCGGGTCCCCTTACCGGATGTCGACGTATTCCGATACCGAACCGGGCGCCTGCGAAAATGTCAGTCCAAATAACTGCCCGCTCTACTCCTTATCCGAGTCTTCCATTGATTTGAGCCAGCCGTCCAATTTTTGAGCGGCGATTTCCCGACTGCCGAGACCGAAGGCAAGCGCGGCCGCGACGGCGATTGCCCCGAGTGTCAGGCCGAACGCCAGATTGACGATCTGCTCTGCTACACCGAGCTGCCCAAGCGCCATGGCCACGACGAGCACGATAATAGCGATGCGCGCAACCTGCCCTAGCAAAGCAGCGTTTTTCATGCCGGTACCGGCGATAACACTGCGCGTCAGATTTGCCAGCCACATGCCGGCGCCGAATATTGCGACCGCCACGATGGCCTGACCGGCCTGTCCCAGCACTTGGGCGATCAAGTCAGCCAGGATTTCAAAGCCGAGCAATCCGGCAGCCTCTACAATTGCGAAGAGCATGACGCCCACAAGCACTAGATAGCCAACGATCTCGGAGGGCGTGCGTTGACCCTCGCCAGGTTCCTGTCCAAGACCCATCCAAACGAGTACGCGGTTGAATCCAACTCCCGCTAGCACATTGTTGACCAGTTCGCTGATCCAGCGACCAATGTAAAAGGAAACCCCAAGCACGACCACTGCCCCAACAAACGCGGGAATGCTGTCCCATACAGTGTTTAACATGGCCGTCGCTGGACCGGAGATTGACTCGATTGCAAGTGCATCCAGAGCGGCGATGACAACTTGAATCATGATGAGTGCGTGCGCGACAGTACCGACCAGTCCAGAGAGGCTCTGCTCGCCAAGACCGTTCCGATCTGCAAAGCGATCCATCCCGGCAGCGGCAAGTACATTTGTGAGAACCTTCCGCACTATACGCGCGACAAACCAGCCAACAAGCAGGATGACGCCAGCCCCGAGTATGTTCGGGATGTAACCGAGCAAGTCGTCGAACAAGCCCTGCACGGGTGCGACTAGTCCTTCCATACCCAGCGTGCTGAGGACTGCCGGCAGGAATAGCAAGAACACAAACCAGAACACGGCATCACCGATCGATTGGCTGATGCTGCTATCGGTATCTTCCAGACCAGCGCCACTCCGCAGGCGTTCATCCAAATTGCTGGCCTTCATGGTCTTCGTTATAACAAAGCGAAGAATGGTGGCGATTACCCACGCGGCAGCAAGGATGAGAGCTGCACCCCCCAAACGAGGGGCGGCCGCAAATATCTGCGTCAAGAGTGCGTTGATTGGCTCCGTGACGATCGTCAATCCCAGGCGCTGGAAAAAAGCTAACAGCACGAAGAGCATTACAAGGTAGAAAGCGGCCTTGCCGATCAGGCGCGAGGTATCCACGCCGTCGTCCGCCGTATCACGACCAATCCACTTCATTAGCCGGTCATCTAGTCCGGTACGTCGAAATACCCTGCGCACAATCCCACCCACGATCAATGCGACGATCCAGCCAATGACCAGGATGCCGATAGCGCCTAGTACGCTCACCGCCGACCCCGATATCTGATTGACAAAGTCCTGCAAGAATTCAGTCATATTTACCTTTCTCTATTGAAACCAAAAGCACATAACGAGAGATTGTGTCGTTTCGAAAGCAACAGCTTGCTTGGATAGGTATATCTCCGCAAAACATCGAAGAGCATCGCAATCCTCATCGTATGAAGATTGCGACGCCCCCTAAATAGCTCCTACTTAAGAAGCCCCAAAGCCGCTACGTGCTTTAAAATGTTTGAATTTGGTTTGTACGGGTCTATTCTAATATATTCGCCGCGCCCTGTATATAGATTTAGGGGTGAATTTGTCTATGATTCGAAACTTTAAGGTTGTGAGGGGTGCTTGTCCGGGCAAATATGACTCGAGCGAGTTTGATCGCAGCGATACCCTATCTGTGTCTTATTGAGCATCAATTTCCAGAACAATTCGAGCGCTACTAATCAATCATCGGGGCAGATTCAATCGCTGCCCTGGGTGAATTACATCCGGATTCCGAACTTGCGGATTGGCTGCGATCAAGGCGAAAACATCGACTCCGATATGCCCTGCTATCCACGTCATATTGGTGCAATCGCCAACCACCCATCGGTCGCCTCTTAGGAAGCCAGGGTCTTTGAGGCTGGCGCACAAAATGATTTCCTCCGCGACCGTCGGAGTCTCCGGTGTCAAGTTAGGCACAACTGTAGGCGTCGGCGTTGATGGTTCTGTCGGAGTCTCCGTGGGTGAAATTATTAGCGTCGCTGTGACAACCTTAGTTGCTGAGGGTGTAGCCGTGGGTGGCAGCGGCGTGTCTGCTGGTGTGCTGGTGCTCTGTATGGGCGCTATAGTCGCAACCACCTCAGGGGGTGCTGTCGGGCTGGCTATGCCCACGTCCGGCAGCTCGGGCGTTGTCACTTGCTAGGCTGTTGCAGGCACTTTAGGAGTGACACTTGCTCTATTTGAAAAGAACTCCCCGAGGCCACCAAGAAAATCCCCCCAGCCTCCAACGACCAGAACCGCACCCAAAGCGAATATCACGATTAGAGCCGTAATAATCTCATCTTCCCTTCGACGGCGCTTTCTCATGTTGTGTTACCCCGTGCAGTGCAACCGCTCTCATTCATCCGTGATTATGAGTGCGGCAGATCGGATCGCCCAATCGCGCCATTCTTCGCCATCCGAAGAAAAGGCGGGTAGTCTCGCGCCGGACTCGGGATCGTACAAGCCGATCGCCAATCGATACTCGCCGGGAGACAACTCGGCGGGGATACGCAAGATGTGTGCATCGACGATAGTCATTCCCGCTTCCCAGGCTGCAGTGGGCCAATCACCAGCCAGCGGTGGACTGTCGGCCTGGGCAACCGTCTCGCCAAAGTCATCTTCTAAATGAAGGAACACTGTGTAATTCGCCGTAGGACGTTGTGTAGCTTCCCAATAGAGCACCAATTGCACTTCCTCGCCAGCCTGCACTTCGACGGGCAAATCGAAGCCCTGGAGCTTGAAGCCGTTTGCCAATGTTGAACCATCCTTCAAAGTTGGCGTTAACGCTGCTGGCATATCTTTCGCCAACCGGCCCACATCGAGGATTATTGATGGCAGTGGTGAGCCATCGGCGGCGCTGATCGGCAAGCGATTCGAAAGCTCATCCTTCCAAAAAACGATATCCAAACGGAGTAAGCTTGGCGTGCGGGCGCCTTCTCTCAATAACATCGGATAAGTGTCCAAGTAGATCGCACCTGGCTCCCAGGCAGCAGTGGGCAGCAGCCCGCCCCCGGGCCAGGTGTCTAGCTTGGCAACGGGCTCAAACTCACGCCCATGAATATTGAGGGCAAGGTTGTAATCCTCTGCAATTGGGGAGCGCGCGCGCCATGCCAAGGTTACTTCGATAAGGTCGCCTGGTGAATGCAGCGCATCTGAACTCCAATAACCGATCAATTCGATTTCGTCATTGAACACAGCTTGCACTGGCCGTAGATTCGCAGGAAGTTCTGCCTCGCTCTGGGCTTGTGGTGGTGCATATACGGGGGAAATATATTGGAATGGAATCAATAACGCCACACAGAAAAGCACAAGGGCGATGATTCCCGCGACCAACATTTCCAAGCGCTTTCCAAATAATGAGAGTACCCCGGCTGCGATAAATGTGCTCATCGGTCCGATAGCGCCCAGCACGAGCCGCCCCTGCGAGGCATATTGTGTGTAGGTCCAGTAGATGATGCCCGCCAACGTGAGTCCAATAAAAACGAAGGCAAATCCATGTGGAATATATTGATCGTATGAAGAACGCGATTTGGTGCGACTGCGAATCACAAACGCCGCACCGCCGGCCACGGCAAGTGACGTAAGGCTGCTGTACAAAGCGTAGACCCAACTTCCCGGCAGCACGCTAAAAGCCCCAAATACTCCCCAGAGCGAAAACCACCATCCCTGTACTTCCCCCAGCAAGTCGAGCACTGTTGCCGGACGTGGCCGTTCGACTCCGACGATGGCGCTCATAATACGCACGCCCAACAACTCGTCATAGAGGTTCAAGTTACGGATGAACCACCAGCCGGTGAGAACCACAACGCTGAGGCTGACGATAGCGCCATGGCGAACAAATTCGCGCCAGTCGCGTGTCCGTGAAACTCGCCAGACGAAAAACAAAGCGATCACCGGTGCGAGCACCAGCCCTGAGAGTTTCACCATGATTGCCAGGCTGAGCAGCACGCCGAGTGTCCACGGCAGTCTCTTTGGTATCAGCAAGCGAGCTTGGAGCGAACTTGTTTCGTCTGCTCCCTCTGACAGTTCCATCTTCACTGCATACAAGACAAGACAGATCGCTAACGACGAAACTAGCCACAGAGCATTGTCGTTATTCACCGCAGCGCTGATGAAGAGGAACATCGGATTGAAAGCGGTGATAGCCGCCGCCAGCCACGCCAACACACGCCGGCCGGGAAACAACAATTCGGCGATGCGCTGCGTGAGCAGGATGGTGCCGATGCCGAGCAACAAAGAGAACCAGCGCAGTATATGAACGGCCAGCGTGACTCCCGTCCAGGGGAAATCTTCCCCGGCGGAGTGCCGCATCATATTGGCATTCACCAGCGTGCCGGGAACACCGGCCTGGCCAAATGGGTTGTAGACGAAACGTTGATCGAAATCCGAGATGTCAATCCAGGAGGTGAGCAACGCAGCCACCCCATAGTAGATGGGTGTCTGACTGCCCTCCTGCCGATACGGTGTGATGCGGCCAACTACCTGCACCGGCAGGCCGCGCCCCTCGGCCAACTCCCGCACCATCCCATAATGCCAGACCTCGTCAGACGACTCGAAGGTTGGCGTCGCTTGCTCGTAGACAAGACCTACGGTTAAATATAGAAATACTACGATTTGTAACAGGCGATTATTTCGCAAATTGAAGGCTTTGTGACCGGGATCTAAACGGTATTCCGGGCATCGGGATAATATGAAGGGGGGAACCGTTTGTCAAATCTCTTCGGCTGCGTTGCAGGCATAGTACTTTGGTTCGCGCCTAACGCGATTCAAACCTCCGCATACCCCTCACACCCTAACAAACCATTTGCAAACAATCTTCTATCGAGCCTCTCATTGTGAGTCTCAGGTGGAGTCCATAGAATGAAACCACGTTAGTCCCGATCCGGGATGCGTTCTTATATATATTATGGCAACCTTAAAAGTGTAGTGGAGGTAAACATGGCGGAACCCCTGAATGTGCGCCGGAGAGAATACTGGATGCATTATCCCTATGGGTCCGGCGAACCGCAAGCGCATACAGCCCTACGCCGCCTGCTCAACGACCCCCAGCTCATGAAAGTGGTGCAGCGCGTGGCTCGGCAGGAGATTCGCCGGGGACGCGGAGTAGAAGAACACTCGGTGGCCCCACATCGACTCGGACGGACGGCAAGAACGAAGCGAGCCGCTCATAATTTTTTCATTTGTCAATCAATTATCGACTTAGCAAGCTTTAGAAGCATTACTCAAAGACATTCTCGGGTGCGGCGCTTGGACGCCAGCACCGCGACGAATTCGACTGAGCGAAGGTAGAGGTAATCATGTCAAAATTATTCCGTTCATCCAAATTGCGCCGTTCCATCGCCCTGCGAGTGGTCGATCTGACGACGATTTTCTCACTGCTGCTCTCGCTCTTCTCGGGGGCCATTTCGACCTTGCCCACGGCCTTCGCGGCAACGCCGCCGACGACCATCCCGGCATGGCAACAAACCGTACTGGACTGTGTCACCGGCGATAATTTTGATCCCGTCTTTAGTGACAACCCGAATGCGCCGGTTGAACCTGATCGCTTTTTCCCAGGAACTGACCTCGTTTGCGACGACTGGTTTACGGACTTATACGAACGCCCCTCTAATAACTCGAACCAAGACGACTTCTACCATGACCAGGACATCGTCCTGGCTGAAGCAACGGGTGATAGCGACTGGTTGTACTTCAAGATCGACATGTATGGGTTACTGGCGAGCAGTAACAATACGCTGACGGCCCAGTATTCCATCGAGATCGACACGAACGGCGACGGCTGTACAGAGTGGCTGCTCTCGGTTTATCAGCCAACAACGAACATCCGAGATAAGGTGGGTTATAACACCTGGGGCCAGGAAGGCGTCATCGCCTACTTTGATACGGACGGCGACGTGGGCGGCAATACCTGCTTCGAACCAAACGCGGGCTGGAGCGGGAGCGGATTTGAGAGTGAGATCAGCGATCAGGGTGGTGGCTCAATACCGGATGGCCTGTGGGCGATGAGTCCCAGCGCCGACGATACTTGGGTGTATCTGGCTGCCAAGAAGTCCATGCTCGGCAACCCCACGCTCGCTTCCAGCTTTTGGCGAGCGTGGGCCGACAAGGGGTTACAAGACAACGCCAACTTCCATCATCACGACAAGTACACCTCGCCAGAGGCAGGGTCACCGTACACTGACCACCCTGATTTCCCAACTCAAAACATATATGAGCTTGACAATACCAGGGGAAGCATATTCACGCCACCCGAACCCGACATCGAGATCATCAAGACTGCTGGTGATGCAGTTGACGGCGCTTTGTATACCATCCCGGCTGGCGCCACCACGGTGACCTACCACTACACTGTGACAAACACCGGCAATGTGACCCTGACCAACGTGCAGGTGAGCGATGACAACGGCACTCCCCTCGACACGAGCGACGACTTCCCGGTCACTCTGCTGAAAACCACTCTGGTCCCGGGTGAATCCACGACCGGCATGGCCACGGTGACCATCGGTGTGAACAATTACAATCCGCCGATCTGCGATGGCGAAAGCACGCTCCTCAACATCGCCACGGCCACCGGCAACACCACCGCCACCACCGTCACCGACAGCGATGACGCAACCGTGTGTAAGAATGATCCTGACATCGAGATCATCAAAACCGCCGGTGATGCAGCCGACGGCGCTTTGTATACCATCCCATTTGGAGCCACCTCGGTAACCTACCACTACACTGTGACAAACACCGGCAATGTGACCCTGACCAACATCGTCGTCAGCGACGACAATGGCACTCCCCTCGACACGAGCGACGACTTCCCGGTCACTCTGGCGAAGACTACTCTGATACCAGGTGAATCCACGACCGGCACGGCCACGGTGACCATCGGCGTGAACAATTACAACCCGCCGACTTGTGGCGCGACGCTCATCAACATCGGCAAGGCGACGGGCATATACGACTCCAACCAGTTTGTGAACGACACCGATCCGGCTACCGTATGTAAAGACTCAATACCAACGCCGACAAACACGCCCACCAACTCGCCCACCAGCACGCCAACGAATACGGCCACACCGGTGGATACGGCCACTCCGGTGGATACGGCCACTCCGGTGGATACGCCACCGACAGGCCCAACCTCCACACCCGTGGATACGGCTACACCCGTGAATACAGCCACGCCCGTGAATACAGCCACACCGGTGCCGTCGGCCACACCGGTGAATACGGCCACTCCGCCACCGACGGCCACACCGGTGAATACGGCCACTCCGCCGCCGACGGCCACACCAATTGCGCCGAGCGTGCAGACGTTCCCACCGCCGCCCACCACACAAGTAGAAGGGGTGGCCAACACGCCTGAGCCGGACCTGATCGACATCTGTGGTAGGGTCTGGAATGATATCGACGGAGATGGTGTGATTGACGCCGACGAGCAGACCATGACAAACGTGACTATCGACCTGGCGAGTTCGAACGGGACTGTCATCGGCCAAACCACGACAAATGCGAATGGCCGCTACTGCTTCACTGGGTTGCCCGTCGGAACCTATCAGGTGCTCGAGCAGAATCCGGCCGGCTTCAGGAGCACGAACGCCATCGCGGGGCTGGGCGGCACATTCGTGACCATCGACATAATCAACGTGTCGGCTCAGGTACCCGGGACTTTATACGCCGAGCAGGACTTCCTGGACACACGACCGCCCACAGCAGTCCCAGACCGGGTGGAAGGCGCATTCGAAGCACCTGAGGTATTGGAGCAGAGCGGCGCCCCACTTTCGGTGGAAGCATCCCAGCGCTGGCGGATTGCCTCACGGCTGTCATTGTTCCTGGGCATGGCACTCGGTGTAGGCCGCCACCTGACGAAACCGTACTCATGGGCTGATGTCCAGTGGGCTGGACACAAAGTGCGTGACGCGTATCGCTGGGGTCGTATCGACCGCAGGTTCGCACGACGCAAACCAGAAGAGACGGAGGCTGATCCGCATGACGAATAGCCGAGAGGGTCACAATAAGTAATACAAACGGCCCGGAGTAACATCCGGGCCGTTTTCTTATCCTGACCACATTCAACAACGCGGTCAAGGCCGCAAATCTAATTACAGCCCATAAAGTTAACTTGCGCTATTATTTACCATATGTCATTCTGTTCAGGCCTGCCGACGACCACTTTTCGGCCGGTCGAAGAGAAGACCGGGAAGTACCCGGCTTGATAACAATCAGTCAAGACCGAGAGGGTTCTGAACCAAGATAGATGACCCAGAGATACTACACAAAACGTTTAGAGCAAAGGGTTGATGTAGCCCATTCGCTGGCTGCAAGTCGCGACTTCGAATCGTTATTCGCGACGATCCTGGAGGCAACCTGCGAACTAACAAACTCCGCAGCCTCGGGCATCATTCTCTACGATCAAGATACTGAATCCCTGGAGATGAAGGCGACCACCTGGAGCCTGCGAGAGAGTCCAGCCGAGCGCCCGGTCGATCCCGAAAAGAGCTTGGCGGGCGAGGTTTATCGAACTGGAATGCCGGTTAATTATTCTGAAACCAACACGCCGGGAAGCACCTACGACGAGTTGGCGCTCGAGCCGGGTTTCCGCATTCAGTCCATTCTCAGCGTGCCTCTGTCGATGGGTACAAGGAATATCGGCGTCTTGCAGGTCTTTAACAAAATTGGCGCGACAGAATTTTCTCATGCGGATGTCGACACACTAATGGACCTTGCCGAGCAAGCGTCCATCGCCCTAGAGAACGCCCGCATGTTTTCCGTACTCGAAGAGACAGATAGACTCTTGGCGGCCGCCGATCGAACTAGATCGGACTTTCTGGCCATCGCGTCACACGAACTTAGAACCCCCGTACAGCATATCATCAGCCAGGCCTCCCTTATGCGAGATACGACAGATGAAAATCTGGTGAGCCAGCTCGATAGTTTACTGGCGTACGCCGAGCGACTGAACCGCGTTGTGGGTGACATGGTTGATTTATCAGACCTGGATAGCGGGCAGATCGCGCTCTCACTCGAAGAATTCTCAATCTCCGAATTTGTAGACGAGCTTGAATCCGACTACCAACAGCGCGCCGCCGAAAAGCAGGTCACGCTGCAAGTATCTCGTCCGCAGGCAAACGAGACAATGCGCGCCGACCGCAACAAAATCCGCATGGTTCTCGGCCACATCCTAGACAACGGCATCAAATTCTCACCTCGCGACGATGTGGTGATGGTAAAGGTAGAAAGTGAGTTCGATCAAATCCGCTTCTCGGTGAGTAACAACGGCCCGGAAATCCCGCGCGAAAAGATACCGCATATTTTTGATCGTTTCTATCAGGTTGACGAACCGCTCACACGCCGGCACGACGGACTCGGGTTAGGCTTGCCCATCGCCCACAACATCGTGGAACTGCACGGAGGCAGCATCTGGGCAGAAAGCCTTGCCGGGCGCGGCACGCACTTCACATTTGTTCTTCCTCGCAATGCCGAAGAACAACCTGCACCCTTTTTAGATCAACCTGAAATGACAGCAGCGCTGCCAGCAGAAAGCGAGCAAACTGATCAGGGTGCGCATCTCGACCTCGAAGTCGACGAACGTATCCACGATCTGCTCAAGGACGTGGGGCGCGTTCTTCCTGAGATGTTGCCGACTATGTCCCACTTGGATGCACAGCGACAGCTGGCCCGTTATGCCATGCGACACTCTGAAGAATCTTTTTTGCTCTCAGACTATTCGCTTGTGCGGACTGGTGAAAATCCGACAGAAAAGGATGCAGCCACAACTGCCGCACCCATCAAGCCGCCGAGTCAATCCGTTTCACAGCTGGGGGAATTTAGTACACAAGGGTCGCAGAGGGATATATTTCCCAAAGGTCCGGTTTCTATGCAAGACTCAGAAAAATTCATTACCCTTCCGCCACGCGTAAATAAGGATTCCGATGAAGAAAATGAGGGAGACGAGCGCCGCCGCCTGACGATTGCACTCGTTGCTCTTATCGTGACGAGTCTGGCCGCCTGTATATTGAGTCTGTTAGCGATTAACAGTCCGACCGGGCGCGAGCTGGTCGAACAGGTGGTCGCAACGGATGCGGCTACGGTTGCTCCCGAGGCCTCTGCCGAGGCATTGGTTGTGCCAACCACCGCGCAGACAGACGTTGCGGCAGCGCCGACGGCTGTTCAGTCGCCCACCGAAGCAGCGGCACTCCCGCAAACAGAGCCCTCCGTCGTGCTCAATATTAGCGAACTCACGCCCGACAACGGCTATTCGAAATGCACGCAGCTTGACAATTCGGCCGGAGA
The DNA here is from genome assembly GCA_965248775.1 of Anaerolineales bacterium. Classification (GTDB taxonomy): domain Bacteria; phylum Chloroflexota; class Anaerolineae; order Anaerolineales; family JBHHUI01; genus JBHHUI01. Next base: position 5,072,735 of record OZ252150.1, on the reverse strand, counting down.
GGCGCTCGGCGAGGCGTGTATGGCAATTGCGACTAGTTATGTTGACGACGACAACCAACTACTCGCTGTGGAAGGCAGGCCCGCGATTATTGGTATCTGGTTTCAGCTTAGCGCACTCAATGGCGCTGGCACCCATCTGGTCGGTCTCACGAGCGATCCGGACAGCGACCTATTGCCCGAGGGTGAGTGGGTGAGGGCAGTAACGGGCACAGTTTTGAACCTGGACATGGGAAGTTGGGCTGTAATAGCAACGGTCGGAGAAACTAAGACAATTCCCTTCCCCTCCACGCCAGACACAGCCCCGGTGCTGGTCGGATTGAGTGTGGACTTTGTGGTCACAACGTCCAGCAATTAGCCGCTAGCCCGATATTCCCGCCCCCAAACGAAAATGAATATGAAACGGCGATATGGACGATTTATTCGATGAGACCAATTAGACTCTTGCTGCACGAAACGGTTATCATCTACTGCACAGTGCAATCGTTCGCAATCGGAGAATTCTGTGAGTGCAAAAATATTGATCGCCGACGATACTCTTGAAATCCGTGAATATCTAGAATTTTTATTCACGCGCAATGGTTACCAGGTCCATACTGTAAATGACGGTCTTTCGGCGTTGGAGCAAGCGGCCGATGTCGCCCCCGACGCTGTCCTTCTCGATGTGATGATGCCGCTGATGAACGGTCTGGAAACATGCCGCCACCTGCGCGCTGATCCGCGCACCGCGCAATTACCAATCATTATGTACTCCGCAGCGGCGGGGACTGAATTTCAACAGAACGCACTCGCTGTGGGCGCCGACGATTTCCTGGGCAAAACAATGGGCCACGACGCACTGCTAGAACGCGTGCGAGCTTTATTGTCAAAGCGTTCGCAGGCTGGTGGTGTTGGACCGATTGGACTTGTTTCAACGACGCTTGACATCTGTACTTTGCTCGCAGTAGACCTCGTTCACCTGCTCCGCTACGACAAAGAGAATACCGCTCTAACCCACGCTGCGACGGGCGCTACGATTGGCGAAGAACCAGCTCAGAAATTTTTGAAAGCGATCGGAACAGGACCTTACCCACTTTCGAGTGAAGACTTGTTCGTAACCCTGTTTAATAGTGGTCGCCCCCGTCTGGATTGGCCCACGCGCGAAATAGCGCAGCAGGATAATGGACGCGAGATTGCGGGTGCATTGGCTGAACTCGGAGCCAGTGCGGCCAGCTCGCTACCGGCTCACTACCGCGGCAAATTGCATGGCCTAGTATTCTTCACAAGCCCGCCCGGCAGCACGCCTTCCGCTGCACAAACGCGTGCATTGCGCGTTGTCTCTCGCTATGCGGGCATGGCTCTATTCAACCCAGGAGAGTAACCCACCTTGCCTGTAAAGCTGCTCATCACGGATGACTCTCCCGACATTGTCCGCTATCTGAAATTTATATTTGAGCGCCAGGGTTTCGAGCCTTACACTGCCCAAAATGGTCGCGAGGCCTTGCAGGTAGCAGAAGAAATAAGACCCGATGTTGTATTACTTGATACGATGATGCCCGAGATGGATGGTCTGGAAGCCTGTCGGCGACTGCGCCAGCTTCCACATATGCAGGATAAGCCCATCATCATGTACTCGGCTTTGGTTGGCTCCGAGGTGCATGACGATGCACTCGCAGCCGGCGCCACAGATTTTCTGGGTAAATCGATAGGCCATGATGCACTGGTCGACCGCGTTCGGGAGTTGCTGGCTGCCACAGCCGATGCGGGTGGTGTTGGACCGAGTTTACTCGTCCGTACGGCGCTCGACATTGCCGACCTGCTGGAGGTCGAGATGGTATGGTTGTTAGGGAAAAACGCGGATGGCTCGGCGCTCATTCATAGCGCGGCCACTTCCGAGCAGGGCGAACGGGCTGCGCTCAAATTTGTTCAAACAGTAGGTAAAGGGCCTTTTGACTGGATGATGGAAATTTATTATCGACGACGCTGACATCCGGTCAGCCGCGCTTCGATATGTCTCTCAAGGACCTTGCCGCCGCTCCCGGAGGCGAGAAGCTGAGTATGGGGCTAGAGAAAATTGACGCCGGCGGGGCTTCTTTGATACCTGATCAAGTGAATGAAGAGGTTATCGGGATGGTTGTCTTTTCCAGCCCACGTACGCTGGATCCATCCCCACAATATCGTCGGGCGCTGAATACGATTACGCGCTATGCAGCCCTGGCGCTCTCGAAATAAGCCAGCGGATGACCCGGTTCGAGCAGAACGCGCACGCGCGTCACTGGACGGATGTCAACCGTGTGCGGTTGCAGGCTATGCACAAGACGGCCCGAGGGCAGCCGGACGCGGTATACATTTACTGTACCTCGATAGAGACGATTTAATACCACTGCTTCGACCCCCACGTCGGGGGTGAGCTGCACATCGTCCGCCCTCACAACCACATCCACCGCTGTTCCGACGGGTAAGTCCACACTTTGAGACAGTTTCCCCAATTCAGTAATAATTCCATCCGCCCCAATTTCACCCGGCAGAAAATCAGACTCTCCCAAAAATTCTGCAACGAACCGAGTTCGCGGGTTTGCAAATACCTCATCTGGAGTGCCGACCTGCTCTAGCTGGCCGTCTTTCTGAATAGCAACTCGGTCCCCCATAAAGAGCGCTTCTTCTTGATCGTGGGTGACAAAGATTGTAGCGACACCGTTTGTCTTCAGAATAGCGCGGACCTCCTCTCGCATCCGAACTCGTCGTCCGGCATCAATATTCGAGAATGGTTCATCGAGCAACAGCACTCTCGGCTCAGGCAACAACGCTCGTGCAAGTGCAACACGCTGTTGCTGTCCGCCGGATAGCTCGTGTGGCATGCGCTCTTCCAGACCGGTTAGCCCTACCAAGGCTAACACACGCTTTACCGGCTCAATTCGATCTAAAGAGCGCTGCAGTCCAAAGGCCACATTCTCTGCTACTGATAAATGTGGAAACAATGCATAACTCTGGAATACCATCCCAACTAGACGCTTTTCGGGAGGAAGGTTAAACCCGGGAGCAGCAACCAGCTGCCCATCAATCTCCACTATACCTGCGTCGGGTGATTCGAATCCTGCAATCACACGCATCAGGGTAGTCTTGCCACAACCACTCGGTCCGAGTAAGGCCAGGATTTCTCCCCGTTGTACATCCAGATCCACACCATTAACAGCGCGAACATTCCCGAACGATCTAACGATGTCAGTGCAACGAACGACGGCTTGATCCATTATTCGGCCTGTAGGTCGCGGAAAATGAGAAGGGCCATCGGCCCAGATGCAACCAGCATAATAAGTAAAGCTGATGCGGCAGCTTGCGCGAAGAACGCTTCAAAGACTGCCGACCAAACGCTCCTAGATAGAGTTATGAAGCCCAGTGGCGCAAGCAACGGCGTCGCCAGCAACTCCCTCATTGTTGTGAGGAATACAAGTGCCGCCCCAGCCAACAGGCCTGGGCACATCAACACCTGCCACTGATTGCGGCCTAAACTACGCGCGGTCTCTTCTAAACCCGGATGAACCTGCAAAAGCGACGACCTCACCGTACCGAGCACTTGCGGGATGAGCAGGATCGCATACGCCACAAGCAACATCGGTAATGTCTGATAGAGTAGTAGCGCATATTTTGCACCAAAGAATACAAGCGACAGTGCAACTAAAATGCCCGGCAATGCATACGCAGAATATGTCACGCGTTCGAGCATCTGACTACGGCGATTCCAGGCTCGGACGGCCAATATCGCAATGGGCAGTGCAGCTACAACCACTGCCACCATCCCGACAGCGATCCATAGACCCAAGCGCGGCCAGCGTATGCCAAAAGGAGCACGCAATCCATTCGCGCACGCAAAGCTACGCCGGGATAGAACAACTTCGCGTAAGTATCCCCACTTTTAATGACGGGCTTGGAGACTGGCTACTTTCACTAACGGTATCAAAGCTCTCATCTCAAAATGCTACGGAAGTATACCAACGTCCCACAACAAATCGACTGTGCCCTGCAAATCCGCCAGATCGCCAAGAGGCATGTCAATCGCGTTAAGCTCGCTCAGCGGCGTCAGACCCGGCTGTGTGCGCACGCCTTCGATCAGCGGATATTCGTACGTACCAGTACTGGTTGCGAGGTATTGCTGCGCAACATTGGATAACATGTAGTCCAAAAACTTCAGCGCGTTCTCTTCATGCGCACCACTCGCGACCCGGCCCGCTCCAGCGACTATCACGAGCGAGCCAGCACCACCGCCAGGCAGGAAATAATTCCGCGCGGTGAAATCATCACCCTCTTCGTCCAGGAAACGATATACGTAGTAATGATTTACAAAGCCAACGTCTGCTTCACCCGCCGCAACGCCAGCCACGAGAGGAGGGTTATTTGCATACCATAGAGGACTGTTGGCCTGAATACCTTCCAGCCACTCGCGCGTCCGTTCTTCACCCCAAGAATTACGCATGCCTGTAACCATCGTCTGGAACGAGCCGTTGGTAGGCGCCCAGCCCATGCGACCCCTCCACTGCGGGTCGATGAAATCCCAGATATCGTCCGGCAGGTCTTCTTCGGGATTGATATTGTCGGTGTTGTACACAATTACACGTACGCGACCGGAAATGCCAACCCAAATGCCCTCCGGCGAGACAAAGCGTGGGTCAACACGGCTCAGAATTTCGTCAGGCAGGGGAGCAAGCAATCCGGCTTCACCGCCCGCGGCGTTTGGGTGGCGTCCAGCGCGGGGGAGGCACCTTGAAATGCAGCAGTTCAGCAATACTCCAACGATGGTCAGTCAAACCGGCAGCCAGTGCTGGGGTCCGTCGCACCCAGCGGAAACTGTGCGAGCCGACGGAGAGACGCAGACGCAAGCTCTTGTGATAGTCACAGAAGTTGTAGACACAGCCGACGACATACATGCCCGCGACGAGGGTCTCGGCTTGTTGCGCCAGATGACGCGTGCGGCGCGCGAGGCAGCTCAACCGTTGACGGAAGGTGGCATTCAGCCGCTCGATATAGGCTGTGTTGATCATGCCGCGGCCTTGAGTGGTCTGGATGAGTTGTGTAATCATCTCGCATGCGCCTTGCACGACACTTGCCGGGTATCACGATGCTGTCGCACGCGACAAGCGCGGCAGTACTCGCTGCGCCGGTCGATAGTCAGCTTGCCGGCCGCACGTTGTTTGACGACCTGTACGACACTTGCCGGGTACCGAGTGCAGTCTGCACCCGACTGTGCGGCAGTACTTGGTGGCGATGTTCGGCCAGGCTATCAGGCGCAAACGACCCTGTTCGCCTGTACGGTGCGGCAGTCGCGAGCGAAAGGTTTTGCGAAAAGCGTCCACGTAGCTCGGCAGGCCGTCCACCGCCAGCAGGAGCGGACGACAGAGCGCGACAGCACGGATTTGCTCCGCCAATACACGAATGAGCCCCTTGTCACGTTTCGCGCTAATGACCCCGCCCAACCACCTCGTCCAGTCGATACCGATGCAGTGTGCACGGCACTGTGCGAGACTGGGCAGCCGCGTGGAAATCATCATAGCCATCGCCATCCAGATTGTGCCACGTTGTGTCTTGACTTTGATCTCATCGGCTTGTACTTGCTGCAAATCCAACTGACTATTGCCAACCACATGGGCGCCGAGTGCAGTCGCACCCGACTGTGTGAATAGCCTTGCATCGTTCTCCCGCGCGTTGCCACCATTTCTGTACGGTGCGCTCGTCCAATCCGAAAGCCGCCACGATCGCTTGCCGTGGACAGCCGTACGCCAACAAGGTGATCACCAGCATCACGATCTTGGGGTCGGTGTGCAAGCGGTAGAAGAGCGTGCCTTTGGTCGCCACGAAGGTCGTGTTGCACACCTCGCAGTGGTAGCGTTTTTCCTGCCGACTATGGACCCTGATATTGTCTTCACCAGTCTGACCTCTTGCCGGACATTCGATATTCGGGCAGAATATATCCGCCGGGTTCAATGGCCCCCTCCTGCATTGCTTCGACAACAATCACAGGACGCTACGCGGCCAGTGAACCCGCTTTCGTTCAAGCGTTAGCGCTCAATCTCGATAATCACGGTTAAGGGAGGTCCTACCTAAGAGTAGGACTTGTCGGGAACCGATGATTAGGCACCCGCAAGCTTGAGCTTGGCGACATATCTTTTTCGTTTCACCAGTGCAGTAGCCATCATAATGAGACTCATAGCTCTTCCTTTTGCTCACGCAGGATAAAGAATGCCATGGGTAGTGAAGAGACCAGGATGATGATCAGAGCCGGCGCAGCCGCCTGGGCGAAGAAAGCCTCCGATATGGCTGACCAGACGTCGGTCGCCAGCGTCTTGAAGCCGAGCGGCGCCAATATCAAGGTCGCCGGCAACTCTTTCATCGTCGTCAAGAACACTAGGCCGGCACCCGCCGCGACCCCCGGCCATGCCAGCGGCAGCGTGATGGTGGCAAAGACCCGGAGCGGCCGCCGTCCCAAGCTGCGGGCGCTCTCTTCCAGACCGGGATGTACTTGAAGCAGTGAAGCGCGCACGGCGCCCAACGCCTGCGGAATAAACAGGATGCCATAAGCCAAGATCAGCATTGGTAGCGTCTGGTAGAGCGACAGGGCAAAGTTCGAGCCGAAAAAGACCAGCGCTAGGGCGACAACGATGCCCGGCAGCGCAAAGGCCGAATAAGTAATCCGCTCTAACAATTGCGTCAGACGACTCCAATGCCGCACAGCGAGAATCGCGACGGGCAGCGCTGCGGCGACGGTGGCGAGGGCCGCCAGCGCGGAAGCGACAATCGAATTCCAGGTTGCTAGTGCGAGCGGCGTCAACACCTCTCCTGCCAGCAAGCCCCGCACGAGCCAGAAGAGCAGCACGCCGGCTGGCAGCGCCAAACCCAACACGACAACGGACGCACAGTAAAACAATGCCGGCCATCGCCAGCTGCCAAGCCGGACGAGTTTGGGCGGGCGGGCGGCACCGACGCCGCTCCAGTAATAGCGCGCCCGGCCACGGCCACGAGTGCGGGCTTCCAGTACCAGGATAACTAGCGTTAGTAGCACCAACACCAGCGCTAACGCGGCGGACGCGGAGCGATCAAAGCCCTGGTACTGCACGAAGATCACGCGCGTAAACGTGCTGTAACGCATGACCGAGACCGCGCCGAAGTCCCGCAGAGTGTAGAGCGCAACCAACAGACAGCCAGCCCCAAAAGCTGGGCGCAGGTGCGGTAGCGTCACCCGGCGAAAGGTTGCCCAGGGGCCATTGCCGAGGCTCCGCGAAGCCTCTTCCAGCGCCGGGTCCATGCGCTGCAACGCAGCGCGGACGCTCAGCAGAACGTAGGGATAGCTCAACAGCGTCAGTGTTAGCAACGCGCCCGGGAAACCGTAGATTGAAGGCAGCCGTTCTATACCGAATGGACCTTCCAAAAGTTGCTGCAGTAGGCCACGAGGCCCGAGCGCCGACACCACAAGAAAGGCGCCCACAAAGCTAGGAACCACGAGCGGCAGCGGCGTGAGCACAGCCCACATACGTCGCAAGGGCAGATCAGTGCGCACCGTGAGCCAGGCCAGCGGCACGGCAATGACAGCCGAGGCCGCCGTCACCGTTAGCGCCAGCCAGACCGTACGCCCAAGGATGGCCACTGTGCGCAGACGGAACAAGATGCGCACCGCGGTCTCCCCACCCCCCAGCGCGCGGATGAGCAGGTAGCCGGTTGGCAGCAGCAGCGCAGTCGTAACCAGGCCGGCAACCAGCCACAATGCGAACTTTGTCCAATTCGCGTGGAAGGGGACTCGGAAGCCCCGTGCGCCCCTCATTCGCCGTCGTGAAAATACAGCTTCAGCCATAGGTTCCAGTTAGTAGTGAGCAGTCTCCGCCGGAGGGCCGAAGCGCATGCAGAAAGGTCTCCCGTCCGAGGTCAGTCCTTCGGATTCGTTCCTGGTTGTAGGTTCGATCGGGTGACCTCATTCAGTAGAGACTACGGTAGAGCGCCTACGTCACTCAGCAGCTGGACTGTGCCTTGCAGGTCCGCCAGGTCTGCCAGGTTGATGTCAATCGCATTAAGCTCCCCTAGGGGCGTCAATTCACGGTGGGTACGCACGCCTTCTATCAGGGGATACTCGAATGTCTGGCCAGCGAAGTACTGCTGCGCCACGGTGGAGAGCATGAACTCGATGAACTTAAGCGCATTGGCCTCGTTCGGGCCAGTGGCAATGCGACCAGCACCTGCCACCATGACCAGCGAGCCCGGTCCCCCTCCAGGCAGGAAATAATTGCGCGCCGTGAAGTCCTCGCCCTCGGCTGCGATGAAGCGGTAAAGATAGTAGTGGTTCACAAAACCAACATCTATTTCACCAGCGGCGACCGCGGCGACAGTGGGCGTGTTCTTCTCATACACCTGCGGATCGTTGGCCTGGATACCTTCCAGCCACTCGCGCGTCCTCTCCTCACCCCATACCTCCCGCATGCCTGTAACCATCGTCTGGAACGAGCCATTGGTGGGCGGCCAGCCAATGCGGCCCTTCCACTTCGGGTCAGTGAAGTCCCAAATATCATCCGGCAAATCCTCAGGGCTGACGTTATCCGTGTTATAGACGATCACACGCGCGCGGCCGGAGATACCGACCCACAACCCGTTTGGCGAGCGGAAACGGGAGTCCACTTGGTTCAGGATTTCATCCGGCAGCGGCGCCAACATGCCAGCCTCGGCCACGGCCCCCATCCCGCCGGGTTCCTGCGCGAAGAATACGTCCGCCGGCGAGTTGGCGCCTTCTTCCAGCAGCGTAGCGGCCAATTCAGCCGTTTTACCGTAACGGACTTCAACCTCAATGCCGGTGACCTCGGCGAACTGCTCGATGAGGGCAGCGACCAACGTCTCACTGCGGCCAGAGTAGACAACCAGAGAGCCTAGCTCGGCCGAGACTTCGACCTCACGGGTGACCTCGACTTCAACGATCTCACGCACAACCTCTGGCGTTGGCACTGCACATGCAGACAAAAACAAGCAGGCTAAAAATACAACCGACCACGACATCAAAACCGACATCATAAAAAATGCCTCCTCAATTGTTAATGCCGCCAGTATAATCGATATTTATCTCATTAATCTAGAGTAGTCGGTTAAATAGATAAATGTCTGAGGTTAAGCCTTAAATTAACTCGGGTTAAAGCTCCACTCAATGACTGCTACAATTGGCGTTAATCCTATTGAGGACAGAGGTTTTCGTGTCCGAGACGCTTACTCACGTACAACGCGAATATTTGGCAGACATCTATCGTCTGCAATATCCAGAATACAAGCCCACGCCCCTGCCGGTCTCCACCAAGGCTGTTGCCGAGCAATTGGATGTATCGCCGCCGGCTGCTACAAAAATGATCCGCAAACTGGTCGAGGCCGGTTTTTTGGAACACGAGCGCTACAAAGGAGTGACGCTCTCTACCATTGGCGAACGGGAAGCACTCCGTTCGATCCGCAGCCATCGATTGTTGGAATCTTTTCTCGTAATGGTGATGCGCTTCAACTGGGAAGAAGTGCATGCGTACGCGCACCGGCTGGAATCCGCTATCGATACTCGTTTCGAAGAACGCATGGACGAGCTATCCGGCTTCCCTGAACGTTGTCCGCATGGTGACCCAATCCCGACCGCAGCTGGGCAAATGCCCGCAGTCAACGATGTAAGCACGCTAGAATGCGAACTTGGCACGCAGGGCATTGTCCGGCGCATCTGCAACCACACACCGGAAAAACTAAGTTATCTCGAAAAGTTGGGGCTGCTACCGGGGGCAAGGGTCACTCTTGTCGGCAGAGCGCCCTTCAATGGGCCTGTATCCATCAAAACCGAGAGCGGGGAGGAACGCGTGCTGGGTATTGAGATGGCAAGGGACCTCATGATTGAGATTGACGGCTAGAGACTGTTTTTAATTTAGTAGTCAATCTCCAACCACTACTCCTCCGCTTCTACAACCACAGTTACCGTCTCACTTTCCGCCTGGTTTCCAGCCGCGTCGAATGCGCGCACGAAAATCTGATGGCTGCCCAACCCGGACATTTGCCAACGGGTTGTAAAGGGCGCAACGGTGCTCGTCTTCTCTAGCACATTGTCAACATAAATTTCCACATAGGCCAAAGACAAGTTATCGCGGACATTGGGTTGGATCACAATTGACTCATCGTCGATGTCAAAACCTTCGCCGGACGAAGGTGCCTGCAAACCCACTTCGGGCGGCGTATTGTCCACCGTAACCTGCACGGTGACTTCGTCGAATTCCTGATCTTCACGCACGACGAGCAGCTTCAAGCTGAAGAGTCCCCCTAATTCGGCAGTATCCCAGAGAAAGAGAATGTCGTCCTCGACAGCTTCCTCTCGATTATCGCCGAGTTGGGTCCACTCGGTTGGATTGAGGCCGGAGCCAATCTGCAGTTGGAAGGATTGGAAGTCTTCGCCGCGTGCCGTACCGGCAATGGGCACCTGGCCGCGGACATAAGTAAAAGGTAACGGCGCGGTCAGATACGCATCGCCGACCTGTTCCGGCGGGACGAATAATGTGTCGTACTCTGTGGGAGGTTGCGGTATCCCGGCGTCACGAACCCAATCGGCTGCTTCCGGGGGCAATATCTGGAACACGCGCTCATCCACTAGTTCAGGTGGAGTAAATACTGTCGCAAGCCGCCCGGTTTCCCTATTGATCTGGAAGAGCTGCCAGAAATTATCAAACGCCACAGGTTCAGTGCCGGCGACGAAAACTTCATCCACCCGACTGGGACAGTGCTCGGTGGGCACCTGACCGGAGGGATAGCAGACGCGCATATCAACAATTCCGGCTGGTTGTTCCCAGCCACTTGGCGGGAGATCGCGAGTCGCATATTTCATCACCGCATGCCAGATGGGGGCAGCCCCTGTCAATCCAGTAACGTTTTCCATTGGAGAGGAGTCGCTGTTCCCGACCCACACGCCGGTCACAAGCTGCGGTGTGTATCCCAGCGTCCAGTTATCCAAAAAGTCATTGGTGGTGCCGGTCTTGGCCGCGGCCGGACGCCCCAATTCGAGCGGATTTGGGCTGCCAAACGCACCGATGCGCGCCTCTTCGTCCGAGAGGACATCTGTAATCAAATACGCCAATTCGGGGCTGAGGACTGCCTGCATGTCCGGACGTGCGAACTCACAGCGCGACTCGCCATCCGGCCCACAACGTTCCAGTGTGCGGCCATTGGCATCGTCGATGCGAAGTATTTTTACCGGGTCCAGTTCCCGGAAACCCGTGCGCAAGCCGGCTGCCGGTGCAGGCTGACCAGCCATGATGCCATTGTGACTCATCACGCCAAAAGCGTAAGTCATATCCAGCAGCACCACCTCGCCCCCGCCCAATGTCAGAGCCAGACCATAGAAATCACTTTCGCGGTCAAGAGAATTGATTCCCATACGGTGCGCAGTACGAATTACGCTATCAACCCCGACCCAACTCAGCACCTGCACTGCGGGCACGTTATACGAGCGGGCGAGCGCGATGCGCAAACTGACCGGCCCGTGGAACTGACGATCGTAATTCTCCGGCGCGTAGATAGTGCCGTTGTCGTTCTCAAAACCGGTGCGTACATCCAATGCCATCGTCGCGGGCGTGAAGCCCTGCGAGAAAGCTGTGAGATACGTGAATGGTTTGAAAGATGAACCTGGCTGCCGCTGCCCATCCACGGCCACGTTGAAGCGCCCGTCAATTGCATCATTCCAATAGTCCACAGAGCCGAGCATTGCCAACACTTCGCCGGTCTCCGGACGTAGCACGACCACGGAGGCATTGCTCAACTTGTGATCCACCCCGATATCCGAGGCCCGCAGAGCGGGCAGGAACGCGGCTGCCGCACATGGACTCCCATCTTCGGCCGGGACAACTAACCCAGGATCGAAGCCACTCAGCCGCGCGATTTGCGTACGGGTGACGCATTCCACCTGATGCTGCAGCGTCAGGTCAATCGTCGTAAATACGTTTAGCCCGCCCCGGAAGACAAGTTGCGGATCGAGAATACGTGTCAACTCTTCGAGGACGTAGAACGTAAAATGCGGCGCACGTATTTCAAATCGTTCCTCCGAGGGATGGATACGCGCCAGCACATTCACCTGCAATGCAAACTCGAGTTCAGATGCCGAGATGTAGCCTTCGCGTGCCATGGCCTGCAATACAATCACCTGCCGCTGCAACGCCTCCTGCGGGGCATCAATCGGATTTAAAGCCGGAAATTGCGGGATGGCCGCAAGAAGCGCACTCTCCGCCAATTCAAGCTCCGTGGCCGTCTTGCCAAAATAAACGCGCGCGGCGGCATCCACGCCGTAGGCCAGATTGCCGTAGAAATTCGTGTTTAGATACCACTCCAGAATCTGATCTTTGCCATAGCGATTCGTAACTTCGTTGGCGATCAGCACCTCGCGGAACTTGCGGTCGTAAGAAAGCTCGGCCAGTGTATTGGGCGCAATGATCACATTCTTGACAAGTTGCTGCGTGATGGTGCTGCCTCCCTGAATATCATTGCCCTGCAAATTCGAGATAAAAGCGCGCAGGATGCCTTCCAGGTCATATCCAGGATTCTCGTAAAATGTTTTGTCTTCGATCACAATGGTCGCCTGGATGAAGCTGGACGGAATCCGTTCGATCCCAAGCCATTGCCGGTCGCCTGCCCGAGGGTCAATCACTTCATAAAGAAGGTGCTGGCCAGTGCGATCCCAGATGTGTGTGGTCTGAAAGAATTCATTGTTGGATGAATCGAAAGCCTCTTCGAGCACGTCCGGATTGGGGAGATCGGCGACATAGTCTGCATACACGCTTGCGAGCACGCCGCCTGCACCAGTAGTGAGCGCGATACCCAGAATTGTCAGCAACAATGCCCCCCCGGCCAGCCAGCGCACGATCCGGTGCGAGCCGCTGCGCGCCCGCTCTCGACGCTTGCGACGGTTTCGAACAATATCTACAGCACGAGGCATGGCACAATTTTACTGTACGCACGAAACATGTATGTCATAATTGCAGAGTCCATCAAATTGCATCTGGGCGTGCTTCACCCTAACATAGGACTGCAACTTCGCTGCCAGGGAACCTTCATGGAAACCAAATACAACGAACTCATGCAACATATGCCGACTGTGATTGATCTCAATTCGGTATTATTTGTCCTGCAGTGGGACCAAAATACGTATATGCCACCTGGAGGGGCAGATGCGCGTGCCCGCCAATTGGCTGCCTTGCAGCAAATTGTGCACGAAAAATTTACTGCTCCTGCTGTCGGAAAACTTCTCGCTGACTTGCAACAATACGAGGAAAGCCAACCCTATGATTCCGACGAGGCCGGCCAAATCCGGCTCGTTCGTCGTCAGTATGAAAGGCTGACCCGCATCCCAGGGAAATTCATGGCACGCCGGGCGGAGCATGCCTCCCGTTCCTTCAATGCATGGACGACAGCACGCCCGAAAAACGATTTCGAATCGTTCCGTCCCTATCTCGAGAAGGGACTGGAGTTGAGTCTTGAATATGCAGAACATCTGGGCGGCGGGGAGCATCTTGCCGATGCGCTGCTCGACCAGTCGGATCACGGCTTAACCGTCGATGAAGTGCGGCGCGTATTCACGGCATTGCGAGAAGAGATTGTGCCCCTCGTTGCGCAGGATTCTTCCCAACCCCCACTGGACGACTCTTGCCTTTGGCAGCATTTTCCAATGGCACAACAAATTGAGTTTTAGGATGATGTGATCCGCGCCTTCGGCTTCGACTTTAAACGCGGCCGCCAAGACCAAACTCACCATCCCTTTGCCACCAAGTTTGCGCACGGTGATGTGCGTATCACAACCCGAACCCGCGAGAATCACCTGGCCGGAGGCCTCTTCGCTACCCTGCACGAATCCGGTCACGGCATGTACGAACAGGGCTACAATCCAAATTATGAGGGTATGCCCCTTGGCGGCCAGCTGCCGCCATTCGGCGGCCGCAGTGCATCTGTACACGAAAGCCAATCGCGGCTCTGGGAAAACCTGGTCGGGCGTAGCCGCGGCTTCTGGGAACATTTCTATCCCCAATTGCAAGCCACTTTCCCGGATCAACTCAAAAATAATTCGTTAGGAGATTTTTATCGGGCGATCAATAAATCACAGCCCTCACTGATCCGCGTTGAAGCAGATGAGCTAACTTATAATCTGCACATCATGATCCGCTTTGAACTCGAATTGGACATGCTGGAAGGCAAGCTTGCTGTACGCGATTTGCCACAAGCCTGGAATGCAAAGTATGAAGAGTATCTGGGGCTGACCCCGCCGGATGATCGCGATGGTGTGCTGCAGGATGTCCATTGGACTATGAACATCGGTGGCGGATTTCAGGGCTACACATTCGGGAATGTTCTGAGCGCGCAGTTCTACGAAGCGGCCCTTGCAACCCATCCGGAGATTCCAATGGAGATTAGCAACGGCAAATTCGACACTTTGCATGAGTGGCTTCGAGATAAGATTTATCAGCATGGACCTAAATATAGTCTTCACGAACTTGTCGAACGCGTAACAGGCGGCCCATTGCAGGTAGAGCCGTACATTCGTTATCTGAAGCAGAAATTTGGGGAACTTTATTCCCTTTAAGATGCCGCATTTACCCGACCGGCGGAAACGAATGCTCTTGCTCGTGCTATTCGTGCCAGCCTGCGCAGCACCTTTCGTATCACCGAGTTCGCCCGCCTCCCTTGGGAACACTCCCACTGAAACAGTACGCCTAACAGGACCCATCCCGACCCAAACACCGACATCCACGCCAAATCCTACCGAAACACAAACAAGCGTGCCGATAACCAGTACGGCGATTCCTACCCAGACACTTGTTCCCACTCTTGTGCCGGTGACTCCCGGAAAGAGTGAGGTGACGTACTCCAATCAACCTGAACTGCAAGGATATTTATGTGTGCCGGAGGGTGTGGCGCCACTGCCCGCGGTCATCTACCATCATGGGGGAAAAGAGGGAGCGATTGGCGGCGCGCCGGAAGAAGCCTGTGCGGAACTCGCGCAGGCGGGCTTTGTGGGCTTCGCACCCATCCGGCGCTCGGAAGAATCAATGGATGGAAACCTACAAGTCGTGTTGGTTGCGGCTGAATATGTGAGAAACCTACCCTATGTCGATACTGATCGGATGGCGATACTCGGTTTCTCGCGTGGGGGATTGCTTACATTTCTTGCTGCCGCCGACCGGCCGAACGATTACAAAGCCATTGTCATTATGGCCGCCGCCGTTGGCGTCGTTAATAAATTCCAAAATCGGATTGACAAGATCGCCGCGCCTGTATTATTGCTCATATCCGAAAACGATGTGGCGCAGGCGGATCACCTAAAGGTTATGATGGAACTGGAAGAAGTTCTCCTGGCAGCAAACAAAGAGACGACGCTCATTGTCTATCCACCCTTCGGTAACGACGGGCATCGCATGTTCTTTGAAATCGGAAGCTACTGGCAGGATGTTGAATTGTTTCTTACTGACAATTTAAAGTAGTCACAGTGAATGTAACCCGCCACAACTCTCCGGAAGCTTTCCTCGCTGCAACCCAAGCAACACTCGAACAGAACGAAGCTGTCAACAGCGTGCTCCTCGGCATCTCGCAGCAGCTAGCGACTACACCAAATTGGTATAGTTCTAAGCCCTATTTCATTTCCAGCAGCGACGAGGTGGGGATTGCAGCTGCTTGCATGGTGACGCCGCCGCACAACCTGGTGATCTTCTCTCGGGATGAAAGCGACTCAGAAACGCTTGGCATTCTGGCAGATCGTGTGATCGCAGATAAC
Source organism: Anaerolineales bacterium (assembly GCA_965248775.1). Taxonomy (GTDB): domain Bacteria; phylum Chloroflexota; class Anaerolineae; order Anaerolineales; family JBHHUI01; genus JBHHUI01. The sequence continues at coordinate 5,056,972 of OZ252150.1, read as the reverse complement.
ATCGTATTGCCGGGTGTCATCGGCCCCGAACGGCCTACACGTTTATTCGCAAATCTGTATGGCTCTCGGACTTCGCGAGACTCTGTCATCAAGATGCGGCAACGCTTGTATGAGCTACAGCAAGTCCTGTCAATTCAGAAAAGCGTCGGCCACTTGCGGCTTGCCGCAGAAGCTGACCGGCAATGGATCACGGATTGGGCAATTGCGTTTCAGGAGGAGGCACTGGATGGCGAAGAAGCGTCTCGGATGGAAGAGCTTGTGTTACGTTTCATTGCTGCCAATTCGCTCTATGTCTGGGAGGATGGTTAACCGGTTTCGATGGTGGCAAAAGCGCGCCCACCCGCCACGGCATCACAATCAACATGGTGTACACACCACCAGAATTTCGGAATCGCGGTTATGCCACCACATCCGTTGCGCAGTTGAGTCGCCAGATGCTCTCCGGCGATTATTCGTTCTGCACATTGTTCACCGATCTGGCGAACATCACATCCAACAATATCTACATGAAGATCGGCTACATTCCTGTCTGTGATTTTGCGATGATCGAGTTCGTCGAATAAGAACAGCTAGAAGCTTCGCTTTTCTGTCTCGCGAAATCGAACCTTGAGGAACACCAGTATCTTATGTGGTGGCCCCAGGGCCAAAAAGCGAAGCTTCTCACGAGATTAAGCCACTGCGCTGTTTAGATTCTCCTTATCTTTTGTTAACACGGTTCAAATCCAGCCCTTGTAAGATATTTACAAGTCTGAAAATTGACACATAATTCCTGGACGGCTGATGCGCAGCTGTTCAGTATTGGTATTTATTTGGAGGAATAGGAATTCAGCATGATCCCTCTGAGAGACACGATTCGAACCCGTTCGTTCCCTTTCGTAAACTGGCTGCTCATCATCTCGAATGTACTCGTCTTCCTATTCGAGAATTCGCTGGACGGGCGCGCACTGGAACAGTTCATTGGTGTCTTTGGTCTCGTTCCGGCTCGTTTGGCAGCGGGTGAACCCTTTGCCCTGATCACGATCTTCACCAGCATGTTTCTACATGGCGGCTGGCTGCACCTAATCGCCAATATGTGGGCACTGTACATCTTCGGCGACAACGTGGAGGACCGCATGGGTCATGGCCGCTATCTGGCCTTTTATCTGCTTGTTGGTATCGCTGGCGGTTTGGCACAGACAGTCGTTGACTCCACAGCCATCATCCCTATGGTGGGGGCCAGTGGTGCAATCGCAGGCGTGCTGGGGGCATATTTACTGCTCTATCCGCGAGCGCGCGTTGTTACTTTGATCCCGATTTTCTTCCTGCCCTGGTTTGTCGAGTTACCAGCAATCCTGTATCTGGGTTTCTGGTTTGTGTCACAGTTCTTCAGCGGTGTGGCTACATTGGGTGTTGTGGCTGGGGGTGGAGTGGCCTACTGGGCGCACATCGGCGGTTTTGTGGCTGGCCTGTTCATAGTGCGCGCGTTCGCACGGAAGGAGAATGACGCAGCTCTCCAGCCAGAAATCATCCAACGGGCACCGCGCTACCAAATGGTGTATGACCCAGCCCGGCGCGCATATTACCGTGTCTACGAAGACGAGCTTGGTGCGTTCTAGCTGCCCGATCGCAAGGTGCCTGGCACTTAAACCACTTCAAACTTTAAGTCTGCCTGGACGATCGCGTTTTGAATCAAGTGCCAGGCACCTAAAAGAAAACGCGTTAATTCACCTCATATGATTCGTATAGCATTTCTCTAATATTGATGGCGCAAAATGTGATTGTATTTAAATATTGGAGGTAGCTTACAAATGGCTAATATTGTTCGTTGGGAACCTTTTCGGGAAATGACATCACTGCGGCACGCGATGGATCGCCTCTTTGATGAATCTTTTATCCGCCCGGTTGCAGCTCGGAATGGTGGAGCGTTCAGTGCCCCGGCGGTGGATGTCTACCAGAACGATGACGAAGTTGTCGTGAAGGCGACTATCCCCGGCATCAAGCCAGAGGATATTCACATCAACGTCACAGGCGATGTGCTCTCTATCGAAGGCGAGGTAAAGGACGAGATTGAGGAAGAAGAATCAAACTATATTTTGCGCGAGCGTCACGTTGGACGCTTCCGCCGACAGTTTACTCTGCCCTCCACCGTCGAATCAGACAAAGCAAATGCCGAGTTTGAAAACGGCATTCTGACTCTCTCCCTGCCCAAGGCAGACATTGTCAAACCGAAGCAGATTACCGTAAAGGCGAAGTAAGAACAACAAATGCGAACAAAAAGTCCCCAATGTGGGGATTTTTTGTTTTAAGGACGCCTCTATTTGTCCGGCGGAGTGGCTCAGTTTCTCGCGAGATATTTTTCCAAGAACGCCACAACTGCGGGATAGGCCACCATTTTATTCTTCAAGCGCACTAAGCCGTGTCCTTCATCGTCGAAGACAAGGAACTCTACGGGGACATCACGTTCGCGGAGCGCAGCGACCAGTTGCTCTGCCTCCGAAATCGGTACGCGCGGATCGTTGGCGCCGTGGATCACCATCAATGGAGCACGGATTTGATCGAGATGATTGATCGGTGCAATGCTCTCTAAGAATTCACGGTCCTTTTCAAGGCTGCCATATTCTGCTTCACGGTGAGTGCGGCGATACTCGCTGGTGTTCTCCAGAAATGTCACAAAGTTGCTGACGCCAACGATATTTACGCCGGCTGCCCATAGCTCAGGATGGGTGGTAAGCGTAGCCAGCACCATGAAGCCACCGTAGCTGCCCCCATAAACAACCGCTCACGGTCAATTCCCGGCTGTTGCTGCAACCAGCGGGCAGCGGCGGCCAAATCTTCCACTTAGTCCATACGTTTTTCGACATCGTCCAGATGGCTATACTCCTTGCCGTAACCCACCGAGCCGCGCACATTGGGCGCTAGAACTGCAAATCCATTCTGGACAAAATATTGCGCGAGAAAATCGAAGGTAGGGCGGTATTGACCTTCCGGACCGCCATGCACGAGTACCACGGCAGGTAACAGCTCAGAGCCGTTTTCCGGGCGGTAATACCAGGCGGGTATCTCGCGTGTATCGAAGGTGGGATAACGAATCAACTGTGCTGCGCGGAAACTCTTCGGCGGCAGCCCGCCATGCGAAGAGCGCGTGACGGCGCGCACTTTGTCCCTCTCAAATTCCCAGTAGTAGATATCGGCTGTACGCGTACCTAGTGCAAAGGAAAATGCCAACCCAGACGAATCTGGGGCGAATACCATTTCGCCATCGAAAAAGCCCACGACACCCGGCGTCTCGCCCAGCGGAGCATCGCGGAAGCCGCCAGTATCTACATCGCGCATCACAACCCGACTTGCTCCATCTTTGTTCACACAGTAGGCCAATCTGCGCCTGTCGGGCGAGATGGTCAGAAACTCACAGTCGTGATTGCGCACATCGAGCACATTCAATGCAAGCGTATCCAGATCGAGTCGTGCCAACTGCATGAAATCCGTTTCGAAATCTGTCAGCAGATAAAGCGAACGCCCATCGTCGGAATAGTGTGGATGGTAATAGCGAGCTGTTGTATCCGTTAGTGTGAGTTGGCGTGCTTCCCCGCTCCCAAAATCGATCTCGAACATATCAGATTGGAATGAGCTGACCGTGCGCGTGACAACCAAGCGATCGAGCCCCGGAGCAAACTCTGCCATGATGAGATAGCCCGGCACGTCGTTTTGCCAGACAAGCTCAGCTTCCCCGTCCAGAGGTTGCAAGTAAAGATCAAACAATCCGGGATCTCGCCGGTTCGCTCCAAATACGATCTGGCTACCATCTGGCGACCAATTGCTAAACATATGCATCACATGTTCAAAGCCCACCGTAAGTCCGCTCTCGGAGCCATCGCGCTCTAAAAGGAACAACTGCGCATTTTCATTACCGCCTGTGTCACACGAATAAATCAGGCGCTTGTCGCCCAGTGCAGGCGAGAACGAGACGCCTTGGATGCGTTCGTTGGTAAACGTCCGCTGATCCGGCCAGAGGGGATAGCGCACATCCGGATCGAGGGGAGTCTGCCAGACCTGAGGGAGACCGACAATGTTCGAGAGAAAGGCGAGCGCCAGGCCATCGGAGCGGATAGAAGGTCCGTAGGCCATGCGCACATTGAGATATTGTGAGATTGGATACGTCATACCAAAAATTTCTCCAGGATCTAGAATTGCGAGAGTCCCAGCTATGCTACATGCTTGTGTTAGTCAAACGAGGAAAAATTTGCCATTGCTGAGGATCTTCATCCCGGCTCCTCAAGCGCGTACGCGATTGCCTCCTCCATTGACATGGCCTGGCCGACGGACCAGGATGCGTTGAAGGCGGCCTCATCAAGTTGCTCACGTGTGATGGCAATGTAGTGTTCGTACTCCGGCTGCTCGCTCGGCTGCCATCTGGCCCCCATCACATCCAGCAGCGCTTCCGTTACACCCTGCAGCCGCGCGGCCCGTTCCGACTGTCCTTTGGCCGCCAGCGGCCCGGCGAGTGATCCCAAACCAATGATGATTTGGTGATTCAGGCCATGTTCCAGGCTGATGTCAAGGGACTGCCTAAAGTGCGCTTCCGCCCGATCGTAGTATCGCTGGCGGTGTGCGATGACACCCAGATTATGATGCATATAGGCTTCGCGGAGCTTTTCACCCGTCTCACGAACGACAACCAACAGTGCCTCGAACTCGGCTTGAGCGCGTTCGTATTCGCCATTCACTCTGGCCAACACGCCAAGGGTGTTGAGCCCCTGGGCAATGCCGGGCTTGTGGTCGAGCTCACGGAAAAGCGCCAGCCCTTCTTCGCAACTTTGGACTGCGGCCTCGTATGCAGACTCGCTTGGCCGGAAGTTCGCTGCCGCACTCAGATGGATCAACGCCCAGGCCATGCTCAGGCGGTCTCCCATTTCTCGAGCGATGCGCAGGGCCTCGCGCTCGAATTCCTTTAGGCGCTCATGTTCGTGATTGGCGTAGGCAAGCCACCCGGCACCGATCAGGAACTTCGCTTTTAGCGCCTGCGGCACCGCGTCAAGTTTGAGTAGTGTGCGCCGCACCCACTCGTATCCCTCGACGTGGATTCCTTCTTAGTACCAGAAGTCTGCCAGCCCGCCGACCAGCCGAGCCGCAAGTTCCGGTTCGTCTGTGTCCAACGACCAATTGAGCGCTGCACGCAGGTTGTCATGTTCTGCGAGCAGCTTGTTTGCCCAGAAGACCTGTCGACCGGTCCGATACTCCACATCGGCCTGCTCGGCCATATCCGCAAAATAATGCGCGTGGCGTCTTTTAGTGGCCTCAGCCAGGCCGCTATTATCCAATCGCTCGCGGGTGTACTCGTGGATCGTCTCAAGCATGCTGAAGCGTGGCTCAGCATTGGAGCCTTCTTTCTGACGCAGCAAACTCTTGTTAAGCAGCGATCCCAGGCCGTCCAGTACGTCGATTGGCAGATCAGGACTGCACACCGCTGCTACAGCCTCGATCGTGCGCCCGCCCTGGAAGACGGAAAGCCGCGCTAAAAGCAGCTGCTCCGCATTAGACAGCAAGTCGTAGCTCCAACCGATGGCTCCGCGTAGTGTCTGCTGCCGGGCTGGCAGGTCGCGCGCTCCACTACCCAGCGTCGTGAAGCGGCTCTCCAGCTGCGCCAGAAGAACTTGCGGGCCCAGGAGTTTCACCCGCACAGCAGCCAGTTCGAGTGCCAATGGCAACCCATCCAGCCGCACACAGATTTCGGCCACAGCCGGTGCGTTCTCGGCGGTGAGCGTAAAGTCCGGTTGCGCTGCCCTGGCGCGCTGGATGAACAGTGCCACAGCCGCATACTGGGACAGCACTACCAGCGGTTCGGGACTATCAAGATCGGGCAGCCCCAGCGGCGGAACCGGATACGCCTGCTCCCCGTAGATTTGCAGGGTTTCACGCGAGGTATTGATGATTCTGAGTCTGGGCGCGGCAGCCAGCAGCTCGCCAACCGCCGGGGCGGCAGCCAGCACATGTTCAAAGTTGTCCAGGACGAGCAGCAGTTGCTTTGGCCGGAAGTATTTGGTCAAGGTGTCTAAAAGCGGCTCGTCGCTCGCTTCTCGAACCCCAAGGGTGGTGGCCACTGTAGGCAACACCAGGTCGGAGTCGCTGATGGGCGCCAGATCGACGAAGAAGACCCAGTGTTCATATTCAGCAAGCAGCGCTGAGGCAACTTGCAAACCCAGCCGAGTCTTGCCGGTGCCGCCCGGCCCCGTCAGAGTGAGAAGGTGAGACTCCTGCAGTAGTTGGGTGATTTCAACTATCTCTCGCTCGCGTCCCACGAACGAAGTGAGCTGTACGGCCAGATTGTGTCTGGGTTGTATTTGGGCCGCCACAGGGGCAGCCGTCTTCACGTCCAGCAGCCTCTGTTCCCTGGCCTTCGCAACCGCCTGAGTGCGACTGCCAACACCCAGCTTGCTGTAGAGCTGCTTGTTGTACCACTTGACTGTCTCGAGCGTGATGAAGAGTTTTTGTGCGATCTCACGATTCGACAGCCCCTCCGCAAGCAAGCGCAAGATTTCGATCTCGCGTAACTTGAGGGGCTCCAGGCGTGGTTCTGCGTCGTGGTTGTCCATTGATTGCGGCTTCGTTAGCAAGTCGGCGTATTCTGTACAGATACCCGTCTAGTGTACTGCCGGCAGTCTCTGGCGGACAAACCCATTCCGGCTCAATACCCCACCTTTACCCCACTTCGGGGTGGTGACTACCCCCTACCGGACTGCTATGCTCAAAACGTCAAAGTTCAAATCCAGGAGATAACCAAAATGAACACAATCAGCATGCAGGCAGTCGCAAAAACGGTCCAGAATGATAATTTGAGAGCAGCCGAGCTTCATCGCATCGAGCGGGAAACCCAAGCCGGACAGCCCAAATTGGCCAGCCGCTTCTTCAAGGGGATTAGCAATCTACTGAACAAGGCAGGCGAGCGGGCCCAGAAGCAGCATACCCATCAAAGCAGTAGGAGACTTGGGTGGGCTGAGAAATAGAGCGGGATGACAATATATCCCAGCCCAGCATAGAGCGCTGTCCATATTCTCAACAGCGCTCTTGTGTTTCACCCTAATTGCTAACCGGGAAACAAAGGCTATTAAGAGATTGTGGAGAACGGGTATGTCATGTCGGGAGTTTCTCCAAGACTAGGAAATGCGAGAGTCCCAGCCACTGCAAGGGCGTGTGCTCGGCAAGGTAAAGTCCCCGCCTTAAAGCGCGGCCCAGTCCGCCAAAACGTGCGATGATATTGTCATAACCCCCGAAAATGATGCGCTGCGAGACCACATGTACATGCAGCCCGGCAAGCAACGCGTGCAAGCTTCGACGTGTGTATGCCCGCACATGCGGGGCAAGCCGGTCGCGCAATGGCTGTGGTAAATAATTCACGAACGGTTTATTTCCAAAAAGATATTCTCCCCGCCAGTAAATTCCGTGCGTTTCAAACGGATACCAGCGGTTGGGGACAAAAATTACAGCGCGCCCCCCCGTCCGCAATACGCGCACGATCTCGCGCAATGCTGCGCGATCATCGGCGACATGCTCCAGCACTTCATGCGAGAGGACGACATCGAACAAATTGTTCGGATAAGGCAGTCCCTCTGCGGCCGCACACACCAATCGCTTTGACGGTGCGACCGGTTCAGCCAGACGCTCAAATTCGATATCCAGGCCGTAGACAGCCCGCGCGTCCGCAGCCAAGCAGTGGACATACGTCCCCACACCGCTGCCATCCACGAGCACAAGTCCACCGTGTGTCATAGGCGCAGCAGCCAGGATCATCTCCAACCGGCGTTGCTGTCCGGCGCGCCAGACGTATGATGGTTCTCCGCGCTGCGCGGCGAGGATGCTAGGATTATGATTCATCTACAAGAATTCTAATTTGCACCCTTGACCGCCCAATGCAAGGCCACTGTCCCCATCATCAGGCGTTTATACTCGACCGCTTCAAAACCAGCTGCGCGCATATTGTCCGCCAGTTGTTCGGCGCGTAAAAATCCTTCCGTTGAGTCTGGCAGATAGGTGTAAGCATCCGCGTCGCCGGTGATGATTCTACCGAGTGTGGGTATGACCCTATGCAGATGGAAGCGAATTGCCGGGCGCAATAAATTCTTGGGCGGCGGAGTAGTATCAAGGCAAACTACGCGTCCGCCCGGACGTAACACGCGCGCCTGTTCAGCAAATGCGCCCGCCACATCGATCACATTCCGCATCAGGAAACCCGAAGTAACTGCATCAAAGGAATGATCTGGGAATGGCAGCGTGAGGGTGTCCGCACAGGTCCACTGCACTCGCGCCGTGTCCGTACGATTCCGTCCAGCGCACATCATCTCTAATGTGAAGTCGGCCCCCACGACCTGCGCTTCTGGCGCGTACTGCAGCGCAGTTGAAGCAATGTCGCCCGTGCCTGTCCCAAGATCGAGCAGCCGGCCTTGGGGAGGCAAGGCAGCCTGCCGGAGCAACAAGCGCCGCCAGCGCACATCCTGCCCAAAGGTCATCAGGCGGTTCATCAAATCGTAACGCCCTGCTATGCGCGCAAACATTCCCTGCACATAGCGGGCTCGTTCTGTACCTTCCAAGTGAGTCATTTCAACAAAAGGGTAAAAAATGTCGCAGCAAATATGGTGATGCTGATATAGCCATTGACATTAAAAAAGGCCATGCCAAGTTTCGTCAGGTCATGTGGCTTGACGAGCGAATGTTCATAAATCAGCAGCCCGGCTACGATCAGCACTCCCAGCCAATAGAGGAGACTGAGTCCTGTCAGGACACCAACGACCACGAGCAACACTACTGTGACAATGTGAGAAAGCTTTGCAATGTGTAAGGCGTGCGCAATGCCGAGCCAGGCCGGAATGCTGTGCAAGCCTTCCCGACGGTCAACGTCAATATCCTGCAGGGAATAGAGTATATCGAAACCGCCAATCCAGAATGTGACCACCCCGAGCAAAATCCAGGCTGGCAAATCTGCGATAGTGAAGAGTGAACCTGTAACGGCGGCCCAGGCTCCCATGGGTGCGAGGCCGTCTGTAAAGCCGAGGATGTAATGGCAAAAGGGGGTGAACCGCTTTGTGTACGAATAGCCGACCAGAAATAGAACCGCGCCCGGCCAGAGTGCGAATACCAATGGATTGAGTTGATAGGCTGCGAAGCCCAGCACGAAGAGAGAGAGCAGCGAGAAGAATAAGACCTGCGAGGCGCTGATGCGTCCGCTCTGGATGGGGCGTTGGGCGGTGCGTGGATTGTGGGCATCCAAATAGCGATCGATGAAACGGTTGAGACTCATCGCGGCCGTGCGGGCAGCCGCCATGGCAATCGTAATCCAGAAGAATTGGCGGAACGTCGGCAATCCGTCTGCCGCCAGCACCATGCCCAGATATGCAAACGGCAACGCGAATATTGTGTGTTCGAAACGGATCATTTCGAGGAATGTACGCAGACGGAGCATATGATCTTATTCGGTCAATTAATAACGCAAAGACGCAAAGGTGCAAAGGATACAGATTTCCCTTTGCGTCATTGCGTCTTCGTATCTTTGCCTTGAATATCTGTGGCGGATTATAGCATCAGCCCGGCTTGATCCATTCGTGCCAGTCATCGCCGAGGGCGTTGCGCGCGGCGACATTGCTGCCCTGCCAGGAATGCTCTGCCGGTAGCGCAGCATGTATCGGTGCAAGCAACATGTGCCAGTCTGGTCCCTCGGACGCCTGCTCACCGTTGCGCCAGGCAATCGTCCCGAGAGCGGCGTAACCAATCTCAAGTTCGTGACAGAGATACCAATCCGGCGCGAGGCCGCGCATGGCAATTTCCGCACCGAGTGTATTCCAAGCGCGCAGTTCGGCAGGAGTGAATGGCCGATTAGGCCCCGCAGCAACGACCTCAACCAGCTGCACCTGCGCGTCTAAGGCAGTCTGTAGTGCTGTTGTCGTTTCATTGCAGAATGGAGGAGACTGCTGCACGTAGCCCAAGCCACGATTCTCAAAGAACGTTGTGGATGTGTCCCTCGTGAAGTCGAGGGCATCTGCGGGAAAAACCAAATCTCCAATTGCCAGCTTCTCCCCCAATGCAATTGCGCGCCCCACTCCGATGACATGCGCAGCGCCAAGCTCCTTCGCTGCCACAACACGCGCGCGCGGATCGGCCGCGGCTCCGATGATCGCAACTTTACTCACACCCCATTGTTCACTCTGAATAGTAACGTCGCCAAAGGGCGTAGATGATTCCTCGCCGGAAATGATCGCGTCCGTAAAGATGACAACCAGGATGCTCATAATAGCGCTGCTTGCAGCATGATCTCCAAACACTTCTCCCCGACCTGCGGTCCGAAGTTGCGCTCCGTTCCACCCAGTCCGGCCGCGGTATTTGTCACATAACAGAGTGAGGCATAGTTCAGGCCAAGTTCGGCAGCCAGCCACACTTCCGGGCTGAGAGTCATACCGACCACATCGGCTCCAAGCTGACGATAGGCGCGGATCTCGGCAGGCGTTTCAAGACGCGGGCCTTCAGTGCAAACGTAAATTGCGGATTGGTGAATGGAGATTTGTGCACTTTCGATGAGTGCCTGACGCTGTGTCTGCGAGAACGGTGGCAGAACGAGTTCACGCTTCTGCTTATTAAATTGATCCACATTCGCCGTTCCGAAATCGGTAAGGCGAGCGCGGGTAAAGTCGAGTAGATCGTCCGGCACAACAAGATCATTTACCCGCAGATCGGGATGGATCGCACCGACACCATTCCACGAAAGAATTGCAGCACAGCCCAGTTCACGCGCAGCCCAAACATTGGCATGCTGATTGACAAAGCGCGCCGATCTTGAGAGCGATCCGCGCCCATGCCGCGAAGCAAACCAGACCGATTCTTGCTTTTCGCCAGGTGGTTTCAAGTATGTGAAAGGAACAGATTTACCGAACGGAGTATCAAGTTCAACTGTTTCGCCGACAATTGCGAATTTGGACAGATCAAGATGATACGCTGCTGTACCACCAAAGACAGAAATCACACGTCACTTACGTTAATTTTGCTGTGATATTTGCGAATTTCATTCGGCTCGAACACACCCGCGTCGGTGACAATTGCTGTGATGAGATCAGGAGGCGTGACGTCGAAAGCGGGGAAGTAGCCACCGATATCCTCGACCGCCGTACGGATTCGGGCAGTTGCCTTCGTAGTCGGATCTACACCCCGCGCGTGAAATATTTCAGTTGGATCGCGTTCTTCAATCGGGATTTCTGCGCCGCTTTCGGTATTCGGATCTGGTCCGTCATAGCCAAGGACATAAAAGGGGAGCTTATGGAAACGCGCAGCAATCGCTAGTTGATACGTGCCGACTTTGTTTGTAATGTGTCCATCCAGCGTGACGCGGTCTGCGGCACAGATAAACTTGTCCAGCATGTTTCGGCTCATCAGAAATGCAGGCATACTGTCTGTGACAAGCGTGCACGCGATGCCCATTTCTTTTGCGCTCTGGGCTGTCAGGCGCGCCCCCTGAAAATATGGCCTCGTCTCGGTGGGAAAAAGCTGGATAGACTTCCCCTGATGCTTGGCTACCCAGAGCATCCAGCAGAGCGCCGCACCAGGGATACAGTGCGTTAGCACGCGGTCGCCGTCTTCGAGTAATTCGGCAGCGTATTCTCCGCAGGCTCGGCTAACACGATTCCCACGCTCGATTTCACCTTCCACATATTCAAGGACGGCATCGAATGCAGCTGCGCCCTCATCAAGCGCTACCTCAGCAGCAGCAATTGCATTGGGAATAATGTGATGTAGATCGTCTGCCGTCGGGCGGGTTGCCAGCAAGCGTTTCCCAGCTGCCTGTAACGCCGCGCGCTGCACCTCCGAGGTCCGATTGGATGAATCTTGCGCCGCTAGAGCCAACCCCAATCCGGCTGCATAAGCCAGAGGGGGCCCGCCCTGCACAATCATTTCTTCAATTGCAACGGCGACTTCTTCCATTGTGCGGCATTCGACATGTTCAGTTTCAAACGGATAAGCTCGACGATTGAGCAGCACCACCGCTTCTCGCTCGCGGTCATAGCTCAGCGTATTAAAACGATCGGAGAGGATGGCAGGACAGTGGGGTATCAACGAAGCTGATCAATAAACAAAACGAGCGCGGCGCAATTGAGTGGGGATTATTCGAGGGGCTGCAGTCCGGATTCGATCTGAGCGCGGTCGGATTCTAGCCACGGTGGGAGTTGTAGAGACCCTCCCAATGATTGAGCACTTTCATCGACGGCGAAGCCCGGCCCGTTGGTCGCAATCTCCACAATGTGGCCATCCGGATCGTTGAAATAAATCGAGCGGAAATATTTACGATCCATCACCGGTGAAACCTGCAATCCGGCTTGCAACAGTTGCTCGCGATATTCGAGCTGTGTTGCCTCGTCTGCAACTGCCAGAGCGTAATGATGGGTCTGACCGATGCCCAATTGGCCCCAGCGCTGTTTATTCTCCGGATATGCAAAATAGGTGCGGATCGTTCCCGGTGGGCCGTCATACGTTGCGTAGTAATAGTGTGGCGATTCAGGGTTGTCAAAATTGAGTGTTCGTTTTACCAGGCGCAGACCTAATCGCTCCACGAAGAATTCAGTCGTACGCTCGATATTGGTGCCCATCGCAGTGATGTGATGCAGTTTCGTGAGCTGCATATCAGGGGTGATTTCCGTCACTGGCTCTTCCCAGGTCGTGGCGGCAATCTTTTCTTCGTCGCGGTTCCCAACGGTCCACTCGTGCGGCGGTTCCAACATCTTTTCACCCAGGGCTTCGAGCGGTTCGTCGAGCGTCCACCCCGGACCGGCGGTGGCGATCTCGAGGATCACTCCGTCTGGATCTGTAAAATAGATCGAAGTGAAGTAGGTGCGGTCATAGGGCCCTTCTATCTCACAACCTTTGGCGCTTAGATAGCGCTTCCATTTGAGTAAGTTGTCGTAAGACTCCGTGCACATGGCAAAATGATGTGTGGCTCCCAATCCCCATTGACCTTGCGGCGCACGCGGCCATTCAAAGAACGTAATCAACGAGCCAGGTCGACCGCTCTCATCGCCATAGTAAAGATGATAGGTATCAACCGCGTCGAAATTTACTGTTTGTTTATCTAACTTCCAACCGAGAATATCGCGGTAAAAGGCCAGATTTCGACGGGCGTCTCTGCAGACGAGAGTAATGTGGTGGATTCCGAGGAGGGTCATTGGTGATCAGGGGACTGTAATCAGTAACCAGTATTCAGAGTATTGCCAACTGTTTACTGGACACTGATTACTAGTTAATTGGATCTAGCGCCAATCGGGAGCCCAGGCATCAGCGGCAAGTGTGATAACTTCGCCGGTATCGAATTCGTACAGGCCGAGGAGACTGCCGACGGCCTCGAACGCAATCGTGTGATCGGTGGGCGAGACGCTGTACTCTGGCACGACGGATGAGTTGGAAACGAATTCAATCGGCGAGGCATTGGTATCGAAATCGATGCCCCACAACGAATAGGTCGGCGGATTGGCCGCTTCGCCTTGTGCGACAGGTGGCCCGGGATTCTGGGTCCGTAAAATCAAGCGACGACCGTCTGCCGTGAGTGTACCGCTCCGCAAATCATCCGGGATACGAAGATCCATCACGGCCTGATCAGTTTCGGTCAGGGTGCGCGGCAATGGGTTCGCAGTATCGCACTCAAAGGAAGTCGCGTGCGCTATGCAAAGGAAGATTGTGTCCGGCGCATCGGCGGATTGCAAGACTAGCTTGAGTTGTCCGGGTTCCAGGAATGGAACGTACCAGCGCTGCAGTGGGTCCCCCAATCTTTTTTGGAGGGCCGCATCGGCAATAAAAACATGCCCGATACCTTCAATGGACACAAGCGTCTCGGTTGAAATCGGATCGATGACTCGCAGGAAGCGGTCACCATCGAAGCGGCGAGCGTTCATGAAAAGCACATGGCCGGAAGGCAAGCCTACCAGGGTGCCGCTCTCCGCCGTCGCTCGCTCGGATGAAATCTGCACAATCTCCCCGCCCACCGTCGGCGAGGCCTGTAAACGGCCAAAACTATCTACCCAAGCAACAGTGTCACCATTGTTTACAAAGACAGCCGGGTAGTTCGAGTTTATATCCGCGCTAATGAAGTGAACATTGGCACCGTTACGACTGATGGTGAACAATCCATCAGAATTTATTACGTTGAGCCACTCGCTATTGCGTGCGTAGCCGCCAAGACCTTCGATGTTGCAGGCAGACGTTAGAATTGCGAGCAACGGGAGCGCGACCAGAACAATCGAAGAACGTATCATTTGTTTAACCCGCTGGCGTTGCCGTAGGCACTGGTGTATATGACGGCGTGGGCGTACTGGTCGGCGTCAAAGTCGGCGTGAGTGTCCGCGTTGCCGTTGGTGTGCGTGAGGGCGTGAAGGTTGGCGTTACTGTTTGGGCAACAAGCGGCGGTTGCGAAAGCAGCGCCCCATCGAGGCCGTCGAAAATAAAATAGGTTGTGACACTGGGGATATCGGCTTCGACAATGAGCCAGCTGCCATCCGGAGACCACTGGGCGGCGCGCAAGCGTTCCCAACCCTGGTGTACCCCCGTCCGGATAGGAGCGCCATCCGCTCCAACAATCCAGAGTGACTCTGTATTCTCATCCACCACTTCCAGGGCCAGTTTGCCCCCATCGGCAGGTGTGTAGTCCAGCACAGTCACATCTGAAACCGGCCCAACAATAGTCGACGCCTCGCCATCCGCAGGAATAACCACCAATGAAACTTGTCCAGCTGAGCCGGTCTTGTAGGTGAGCAGGCTGCCGCCAAAGCGGGGAGTCAGGCTGAGTTCCGGCGTGGGCGACTCAACCGGCGGTTCTGCAGTTGGAGCCAGTGTCGGCTCCAGCGCTTCGGTTGCGATTGGGGCTTCCGTGGCCGGGGGCGGAACATCAACTGATTCTTCGGTGGGTAGTATTACTTCCTCGGTCGTTGGTTGATTGAGCAGCGCGGAGACTGGATTTGCAGGAATGAAACCGCACACCCCACTGAGTACGTCCGGGCATAACAGCGCTGCACCCAACCCAAAGGCGAGTACGACAACGATGGCAAAAACGGCGAAAGCACCGACAAGCGCTCCCGGCACGCGTACCGGCTGTAATATCCCGCGTGCGGCGCCCACCATCTGGTCGGCGACATAGGCCTGGACAACAAAAGGCTGTTCGCCACCGCTGCCACCGCGTTGGGCTGGCTTTACACTGAGACCAACCTGACTCTGCTCTGCACTGCTTAACTCGACTTCGTCCGCCTCAAACTGATAGCGCAATGCGTTCCGCCGGTCGGCAGCGCGCAACTGCAACAGCATGGGCGCGCGGCTGCGGTTGTACAGAACAACTTCAAATTTGCGTCGCGATCTTTCAGGGTTAATTGTGAGTGAGAGTTTTTCTGACAAATCACCCGATTCAGGTCGCCGTGTGGCGCCAAGCGGCCCAGTACCGCCCGGGCGTCCTTCGCCAGTGGTTTCCCGCGCCGGTGTGATTGAGGGAGATTGCGAGCGCAGACGTGCAATGGTATCGGCTGTCGATTCGGATGAGGTCGTACTCGCCGCAACGAGCGTTTCATCGCTGGAGACATCGCTGATTATTTCATTGCTGGGCGTATCAGTTGCTAGCGAGATGTGCGCCTCAGCCTGACCCAGTTTAATCTCTGAATCCGTCCCAATAACATAAATGCGATTGGCATCAAGGCGCGTCGAGCCAACAAATGTTCCGGTTGTCGACTCCAGGTCCTCTAGCCCAATACGACCACCCTGAAAGTGCAGGCGCGCATGAGTATTGGCAATTGACAATTCGGGGATAGCAATATCTACACCGGCACCGCGTCCAATGACCATTGACTGACCGACGAGATCAAATTCAAGTTCACGACCATCCGGCAGACGGACGTGAAGCGATCCAAATGATTGTGTCACAGTGAATATTCCAGCACGATTGCTTCGAAACGAGGATTATCGCGGATTGGAGCCAATTCGGGATCGCGGCGTGCCCACGCAACGGTCGTGCGTTTGTGTTCGAGGGCATTGTCAAGCAAATCGAGCGCTTTATCCACATGTCCACAGAGGCTTTCCAGGCAGGCAAGTTCATATTCATCGGTGCCGCTGATCAACGCCCGCGCCTGGTCTATCTCTTCTTGGAAGGGTGAATCTTTGCCTTGGCGCCAATAACCACCGGCAAGTGCGATATGGGCCGCAGCCAGTTTCGGGCCGGTTGCCAATGCTTGTTCGTAGGCAGCTCGCGCCTCGCGAGGATTGTCGAGCAAGGTAAACGCCTTGCCCATGTGGTAGTACACTCGCGCTTCCTCATCCGGTTCCAGGCCGCCGAGCTTGAGCGCCCGCTGAAATGCAGCTTGCGCTTCTTCGTAGCGGCCCTGCTCCAGATAGATAACGCCGAGTCCAACATGTGGCACAACGTAAGAAGGATGTAAGATAATCGCCTGCTGATAGGCCTCAATGGCATCCTCGGGACGCTCACTCAGTCGGTAGACCTTCCCGAGGCCGTTGTATGCGCGAGCCAACTCGGCGCCGGACAATCGGCCAAGCCCAATTGCGTGCTGGTATGCAGCCTGCGCATCCCGATATTTGCTGTCAGCTTCTAAAACCTGCCCCCGGCCACTCCAATGTTGCGGATCATGCGGGTTCAGTTCGATCGCACGGTCGAAGGCCGCCAGCGCAGCTATCCGTTGCCCGCGCACGGAATGGACAGCACCCAGGCCGCCATACGCGGAGGCATTCGAGCCGTCTAATTCAATAGCCCGCTGGAATGACTCTTCGGCGGTGTCGAATTGTTGCAGGGCCAGTTGAACCGCACCGAGGCCTTCGTGTGCAGGTGCACTGTCGGCATCCAGTTCGATCGACCATTTGAAGGCTGCCTGTGCTTCGTTAAATTGCTGCAGGGCCCTGCGCGCTGCGCCAAGTCCGCTGTGCGCAGAAGCGTATGAATTATCGGCTTCCACAGCCTGTTCAAAGGCTTCAAGCGCTTCCGCATCCTGGTCGAGCGCGAGCCGGGCTGCGCCCAAATCAACCAGGACAATGGCATGTTCCCGTCCCGCCAGCACATTCAATTTTTCAGCCCGCTCGAAGGCGTTCACTGCCTGGCCGGGCCGTTCGGTGGCAGAGTAGATGCCACCCAAGCCGCTGTAGACCACTGCGAGATCGTGGTCGCTCAGGCCGCCAAGTTCGACCACGCGCTGATAAGCCGCAAACGCGGCATCATAATCACCATTGGCACGACAGGCAATTGCCATGCCGGTATGCGGTGTTGGGTCTTTTGGATGTAAGACAATCGCTTGCTGATAGTTGTTGATCGCGTCCTGATAGCGTTCTTGTGCGCGGAGGACATTCCCCAATCCGTTGTACACCACTGCCAATTCGCGATCCCCGAGTCCGCCTCGTTCGATGGCGCGCTGATAGGAATCGTAGGCCGCGTCGTTGTTCCCTAAATCTGCATAGGTTCCGCCCAGCCCGCTGTGGGGAAAGGCATATCCGGGATCCAGTTTGATAGCCTGCAGATATGCCTCAATAGCGTCTTCTCGTTCGCCACTGTCGGCATAGCCATTCCCGAGGCCGTTGTAGAAAATGGCAAGTTCGTGGTCATCAACTCCGCCGATCTCAATGGCGCGCTGATAGTTCTGAATGGCCTCCGCATGATGCGCCATGTCCGCATACACATTTGCGAGGCCGTTGTGCGGATGGGAGTAGTCGGGTTCCAGCTCAATGGCCCGCGTGTAAGATTTAATCGCTTCTTCAAACTCGCCGCGCAAGTAATGAATGTTGCCAAGTCCGTTATGCGGATAGGCGTATTTCGGGTCGAGCACCATGGCAAGCCGATAGGAGACCAGCGCTTCGTCGGGTCGGTTCTGCACCCGATGTGCTGTTCCCAGTCCACTATGCACCAAAGCCAACTCTCGCCCGCCGAGCACTCCAATTTCCACTGCTTGCTCGTATGCGTCAATGGCGACGTCGTAATCATTTAATATTCGATGCAGATCACCTAGCGCACTAAACACAAACGCACGATTGCGGTCATCGAGTGCATTGAGATCGAGCGCCTGCTGATATGAATTCACTGCCTCGCCCTGGTTGCCTTGACTCTCGTAGACAGAACCGAGTCCCTTATGTGCCAATGCAAGCTCGTATATGTTCAGGCCGGACAGCTCGAACGCGTGCTGGTAAGCGGCAATCGCATCCGGATAGCGCTCCATCTCTGCATAAAGACTGCCCAGTCCCGTATAGGACGGCGCAAATTGGGGGTCTAATTCCACAGCGCGTTGATAGGATGCGACAGCATTCTCGGGTTCCTGCTGCGCGCGATAGATGTCGCCAAGTGTGTAATGCCCCATCGGGTAGCGCGGATCGATTTCGATGCCGTGCTGGCAAGCAGCCATTGCTTCCGCATTGCGCCCCAGGTGGAGATAGACCTGGCCCAACCCCACATGCGAGACGGCTTGTTGCGGCGCAAGCTCAATCGCATACTTGTATGCCGCGACCGACTCGGCATAGCGCCCTTGATGGAAATGCGTCAACCCGAGCCCGTCGTGTGTCTCCGCCAGCGTCTTCTCAGCGAGGCCACCGAGCGCAACAGCTTGCTCGAAAGCAGCCTGCGCCTGTTCATATTGGCCGAAATCGAGATAGAGAGTAGCAAGTCCTTTAAGGGCTACAGCGTATTGACCATCCAATTCGATCGCACGAGTATACGCCTGCAATGCTGCATCGCGCTCACCGAAGGCGGCGTGCGCATCGCCGAGACCCTTGTGCGCGCGCTGATAGACCGGATCGATTTCGAGGGCACGCTCAAAGGCTGCGCGCGCTTCTTGTTTATGCCCGAGTTTGAGCAATACATAGCCAGAGCCGGTGTGTGCATCGACCGAGTCGGACTGCAGTTCAATTGCACCCTGGTAGGCCGTGGTTGCCTTGCCAAAGTTATCCAGTGCGAGGTTGATATGCCCGAGCCAGTTGAGCACGTAGCTGCGCTCACCGGATTGATCAATACTCCGCCTTACTTCGGACTGCGCAGTCTCATAGTCTCGCGCAGCAAATCGATGGACAGCCTGCCCTAGCGTGTGATAACCACTGTACTCATCCAAGCCGGTGGCTTGTTTAAATGCCTTTGCTGCTGTCTCGTTCGTCATGGGCCAACCGCCTCTGAGAACCTGCTGCCAGCCCAACTGTGCAAAGGCATCTGCGACCAGGCCGCGCACATCCGGCGCACCGACGGCAGCTTTCTCCGCAGCCGAAAGCGCTGCCAATGCTGCTTCAGGTTGGCCGATGGATGTGAATAGCCTGCCCCGGAATAACCGCAGCACCGTATGCTGTAGGGGCTCAAAACCCCAGTCCTTGGCAGCATGTTCCATCGCATCCAGGCGTGCTGCTATTTCTTTCGCATCTGCTTGAGACTGAGTTGCCATGTCGCGCAGCGCTTGGTCAAACGAGGTGTCCTCCTCAGCTTCAATCGTTCCCGGAGCGATGTACGCCAGGATGGCCTGCGCTGCCTGCAATTGGTCTGCCACGCCTTTATTCAGTTCCGGAAAGGCCAGGCCCAATTCCACAAGTTCACGAGCCAGCGCGGGGATAAATTCAACCGCCTCGACGAAGGCCCGCATGAGAGTCGGAAGCGCCTGCTGCCCCGATGGGTCTGCCCACAATAGAGCGTTCACATTCGCGCGCGTCGCATGCCGATATGCAGTCGTCTCATAACGCCGGGCAGTGTCCAGATCTATGCCAACTTCTGCGCGTTGCTGATCAAAATAATCGGCGGCAGCCTCCGCGGCACGCGTAAACGATTCTGGGCGGTCACCCGAGTTGAAAATACTTTGCAATACAGACCGAACGAGCGGATGGACAAGTGCATCCGAGACGCCGAATATAAATGGATAATGCTGCCGCAGCTCATTGCGAACGGTGTCAGGATTGGTAACTCTTCCGGCTGCCGAAAGCATTGGCCCCAGCACTGCGCCATCAAACCTGCCGAGCAATGCCAGACAATAAAGCCATAAGCGATGGTGCTCTGCTTCACCTGCGTCCAGTCCAACCTCAGTGAACAGCTCCAGGAAGGCGCGCATACGCACTGGAAGTGCGATTCCATTAGCGCGAAATTCGTCGAAAACATTTTTAACATCGACACTGGCAAGGTGCAGCTGCGAAAGTGTTTCTACCGCGATCGGCGCGCCGCCACTGATTTCCTGTATGGCGCTTACAAAAGCTTGGTTCGGTGCAGTGCCTGGACGCGGACTGTTCTGTCGCAAATAGCTGGACACATTAAGGCGCGAAAGTGGCTCCAGTGGAATGCGGGCGAGCACTTCTTCCGGGAACTGGTCGCGCATCTGTTCAGCCTGGGCCGCGTCAAAATCGCCTGCGAGTACCCACAGCGCGTATGGCCCCGCCTGCGGCAGTACCCAGCGTCGCAGCCAGTCCAATTGTCGGACGTGGCTCCCAGCGTCCAGCATCACCACCAGGGGCTGATCCCGTTTGGCAATTGCATTCACAGCGGCAATGAGGAGATCGCCTAGCATTGCAGGATTCACCAGTAATTCCCAATCGTCTGCTGTGAGGCCTCTCCGGAGGTGCTGGACGAATGGATCGGATGTTCCTGCGAGGTCACCTGCCCCTGAAAGTGAATCATCAAAAGTAGCGACATCAAGCCGATGCGCCCGGAACGCATCTATGACAGCGGAGGGTTGCGCGGAGAGAAGTGTGACGTACGCACGGCGGGCCTCATCCACTTGCAACCCAATTTGCTCGCGTTGCGAAAGTGCACTGCGGAGCGTGTCGAACTCGTCTTCGAAGCCGGCCTGGAAGAAAGCATCGTTCAATTGCTGCAGTACGGTGAGTGAACTTTGGCGCGCAGACTCACCTTCTGCGTTTACGATAACAAGAGTTGGTTCGTATTCAGGTTCGGCGCGACAGATGGACTCGAATTGGTGCAGCAACGCCGACTTGCCCGCGCCATCTGCACCCGAAACGAGAAAGATGTGCG
Source organism: Anaerolineales bacterium (assembly GCA_965248775.1). GTDB lineage: Bacteria > Chloroflexota > Anaerolineae > Anaerolineales > JBHHUI01 > JBHHUI01. Next base: position 5,036,013 of record OZ252150.1, on the reverse strand, counting down.
GGAAGAGCAGATCGATCTGCTCAAAGAGATCGGCCGCGGGCAAATCGCGAATTTGCCCCAACGAATGCTCAAACTGCAGCAGCGCAACCCGGCGCCCGACGAATCGGCCTTTATCCAACGGTAGGCTGATGTTGCCCAACGTGAAGTTCATGGGATGACTCTTTAATTGTCCGGTACGTGCGGGGGGAATCCACGCTCCCCCCTTCTCGACAACGGAACACCGGTGCGGTGTGGTTGCCCCCCCAGTCGAGGCCAAGAACGCATTGATAATGATGGAGCGTGAGGTAGTCACGCGATCTGGCTTAAGGCAATTCTACGAAAAGCAGCCAAAAGCGCAATTGGCAGAATGAGTGTGACTTATAGCGAATAGCTAGGAGTTCACAATTTGCACAAAGCTAAAGGCGATTTGCCAGACGTCAGGTTCTATTCGCTATTTGCTTCTTCCTGCGCGCGTCCGATCCAGATTCCGGCTACCTCGCTGCTGCATTCACAGGCCCGGATGCTTTGCGCCCCATTTGTCAATGTTCCTTTATAAATGCGTTCACCAAAGTGAGCTGTCCAGGCGCCCAGCACAAGTGGCACTTCGCCCTCGGCGGGTACCCACTCTCCGTTGTATTTCCGCGCGAAGTGCATATGGGTACCCAATGAGCGCCCGCCTTCGCACGAGGGATGCCCGAGTAAATCGCCGGTCTCAACAAAGCGCCCCACCGGGACGAGTTCGTCCGTCTCCATGTGCAGCATAAACAGCACCCAGCCGCTCTGATGGTGTCCATCGCCATCCAGGTCGAGCATGAGTATGCCGGAGCCCGATTGCACCACCAGACCGGGCGCGGGAGCCGTGACCCATTCATCAGATTCAACACAACCTGACTCGAGAGACGGAGGGGCGAAATCGAGCGCCGCCCACGGACTGCCCGACTGCCAAGCCGGGTGTGGACCGGAGACATACAACCATTTGCGGTCCGGCAGGAAGGGCAATTGCAACTCAGGCTGCCCAAGCCCGGGCGGGATAAGCGGTTCAATTGCATCCTCGAAAGGATCGCCGAGCATTGAAAGGAACGTCGCAAAGACACCGTTCTCGCCGACGGCAGCCTCCCAGCCGGGACGCTCGTGAATCTGCGAGAAGAAATATTGCACCGCCACAGTACCCGCGTTAAGTGTCGGCGCGATACGGATTTGCTGCGCATCGCGCAACTCCAGCGCTTGCAAACTTGCATCCCGCCAGCGGTAATAGCCCAGGTTGAGCGTATCGGCGGCCCAGTCGAGCTGTTGGAAAAATCCTTGGCGACGATCGCTCTTATAGCCGAGCGGATTGACAAGGTCTGACGGGGTGTTGGGATTGGACACCCAGCCGCTCTGATACTCAATAATCGCCAACAACATGCGGGGACTGACAGAGTGCTGATCCGCTACGCGCTGCACAATCTCTCCACCCGTCCGAGTAACCCCTTGCACAAATTCCCGATATTGGGAGAGATAGCCCCCTTGTGATTGAACGAAGACCTCCGTGTCGAAGCCGATCACGCCGAGGCTATAGACCATCTCGCTGTTCGGGACGATGCGAAAGCTGGGGCCGTTGCCGGATAGCCGCGCCGGAATATAGATCACATCATCAGTCTCGAGTTCTTCGCCCGGCTCGAGTGCATTGAGGGAGATCAGGCTTTCCTTTGGTACATCGAAACGGTCGGCGATCAATGCCAGCGAGTCGCCCGCCTGCACAACATAGACAAGCGGCACATCTTCGGCAATGGGTGGTCGGGTGGGCGTTGGGCCTTGCACCGGTTCGGGCGTCGCCACGCTGCGCACGAGGGTCGGAACTGGTCGCAAGGTGGGTGTGGCAAACGCCGTCCCCACCGGCGTCACGCGGCCGACAATATCAATCGATCCACGCGTACAAGCCAAGGCGGCCAATATTAGAAATGAGATCGCAACAAGATTTCGTTTCAATGGTTTGAACTGAAGGGAGTCAATTGCAGATTACTCGCGATCGCGTTGTTCACATGCCGGCAATCACAGGCTTCGAATGACACATTATTGCGCACCATCCATCCATCGTATTCTTTGCCGGCCGAGATCATAGTCCAACCAGCCAATTGAAAGGGGAGCTGCGCATCGTCTGCGGCAATCCAGACGCCATTATACTTACGCGCCAGATGCAAGTGCGTAGCGTTTGAAAAGCCGCCTTCGCATGACGCGTGCCCAATCTGATCCCCCTCCTGCAGATCGGCCCCAAGAGGCACGCGCCCGGCACTATCCACATGCATGTAGAAAACCACCCAGCCGGTTTGCTCAAAGCCGTCTCCATCGATGTCTTGCAAGACTGCACCTTCATGGCTCCGCACAATTCGACCGGCCGTTGTAGCCCGTACCCAATACTCGGAGGCCACACAGCCCAGTTCTCCATCCGGCGCGCCGAAATCGATAGCCGCCCATGCGCTGCCGGCATCCCATCCACCGTGGGGTCCGCCGGTGAAATACCAGACCTCCCCAGGGAGCCACGGCCAGCCGAGCGCCGGCGACGTAGGGCCGCGGGCAGGAGCAGGTCAACAGTGTAGATGAAGGGATTGCCGAATAATGAAGCGTAGGTGCGATCGAAGCCGCCCGGGCTGACGGTGGCTGTCCAGGAATTCATATCCTGCATTTGGCTGAAGAGCAATTGCACGCCCACCGTGCCTGCATTCATCCCCGGGGCAACTGCAACCACTTCACCTGAAGCAATCGTGATCGTTGTGACACTCTCAGAGCGCCAACCGTAAAAACCGGCGTTGAGCCGATCGGCAGCCCAGGAAAGCTGTTTGAGAAGACCTTCGCGTCCGGTCTCATGCTTCCCAATCGGATATGTCAGCGTTGTTTCAGCCGGATTAGGATTTGCCAGCCAGCCGCTTTGGTGTTCCAGCACTGTGAGCAATAGCCGCGGATTGACCGAATATCGTTGCGCAACAGCCATCACAATCTCAGGTCCGTTGCGCGTCACACCATCGTCTCCGGTCTCGCTGTAGCGCGACAGATAGCCGCCAAAGCGTTGCGCCTCGTGTGCGACATCGAATCCGATCGTGCCCGGCCCATACACAAGTTCCGAATCCGGAATCAATTTGACAGCCGGAGCAAATGGCAATGTTACAGCCGGGATAACGAGTTCCTGCCCAATGCTGAGGAACTCATCTTCCTGTAATGCGTTCGCCTCCAAGAGCGTGGTCAGCGGGACTCCAAAAGCAGCAGCAATGTATGCTAACGTCTCACCTGGATTAACGACGTGGACCTGCTCAACCCCCCCGGTCTGATAGGCGCGCGTTGGATCGGGTGTGGGGCTGCCTAGAACCGGAAGCGTTGGCACCCGCGTTGGCGTTTCAAAAATTTGCGCGACAGGTATACCCGCCGTGGCCGCAGCCTGCTGCGTCGCATCCAAGGGTGTAACCCGTCCGGAAAGCTCCTCGCCGGGCGCGACTTGCCGCGCACAAGCGAGCATTGCCAAGACCACGAGCAAAAACACAGTCGCGAGGACTGCTATTCCATTTGTCCAAAACGGGGGACGGATGTTGGGGATAGTACCAGGTTTAGGCACGTTGTAATTCTACCCGGGAGACTCCCTCCCGGCAAAACATGTCAGCATATAATTACCGGATGATGCACGAAATGTACCCGGCTGCAATTTGGAGGCTTCTCGAAACAGCCCCTGCAGATGGGGCAACAAATATGGCCATCGACGAAGCCGTGCTGCTTTCGGTGCAGGCGGGCAAATCGCCGCCAACGCTGCGTTTTTTCGCCTGGGAACCGGCCTGTCTCTCGCTCGGTTATTCCCAATCCATCGTGGACGCGGATCGCGCGCGCATGGCTACGCTTGGTTATGAAATCGTGCGACGCGCAACCGGAGGGCGGGCGATCCTGCACACCGATGAACTGACATATTCTGTGAGCGCGCCCCTCAGCGAGCCACGCATGAGCGGTGGCATTGTAGAAAGCTATCGGCGTCTGAGTGCGGGCTTGCTCGCCGGGTTGGAACAACTTGGAATGCACGTCCGCAACGACCAGGGTACAGCTGCTGCCCAACTCGACGGCCCGGTATGCTTCGAGATGCCCTCCAAATACGAGATCACTGTCAACGACAAAAAGCTCATCGGGAGCGCGCAGGTGCGCAAACGCGCAGTGGCGCTGCAGCATGGCACCCTGCCGTTGGAAGGGGATATCGCCCGCATTTGTGATGCGCTGGCATTCCCAAACGAAGCAATGCGTGCTGCGGCGCGCGTGCGCGTCCGTTCTCGGGCGACAACCATCACAGAAGCTCTCGGACGCCCAATCCACTGGCAGGCAGCAGCCCATGCCCTCGCCGAAGGATTCGCACGCGCCTTGAATATAAGTTATGAACGCAATGGTTTGACTATCGAGGAAGAGCAGGAAGTGGAAAGGCTACGTGTAGAGAAATATGGGAACGAGGAGTGGACGACCCGGGTTCAAGGATAGTAATTAACCCCGTGTGCAAGTTTCCAGGTCTTATTCCAGATGTCATTCCGAGCGGAGCGAGGAATCTCTGTTAGCTTTCATCGTATTAGGGATTTCTCAGCGCTTATTTAGCCTGTATGGCTCGCTAAAATTGATGAACGCGGTTCGAAATGACAAATTTTAGCTTACCCAACCTTTTAATAAACATTCTCTCAGGCTTAGACAGACAGGTTACGCCGAACTCCGTGGCCATGTAGCCGCTGCCTACATAGGCAGTCAGGCCAACGGCAAACCCCCTCTCCTGTAAACGAGAGAGGGGGGGAATTCATGCTAATTCAAAGTCACTGAATATCGGCTTCTGCTGCCAGGGGCAAATCCTCGATGGAATGTCCGTTGCCGTTGGCGACTGTCGAGCTATGCTCGTCGGGGGGTAGCTGCAGCTCGGCCTCAGGTTTTTTGCCATTCGTTCCGCCGCTGGCGCCATTTGCCACCAGGGTGAACTGCGCCACTGCTTCTTGTAAGTCCGACGCCATCGTGCGCATTCTCTCGGCCGAAGTCTCTACATCACTCACCTGTGCGCTCATTTCATCCGCAGAGGCGCTCAATTCCTCAGCCGCTGCGCTATTCTCTTGGCTGATCGTAGCGATACTGTCGATGGCCTCCGTCACCTCGCCAGAGCTGACCGCCATCTCTTCGGTGGAGGCAGTGTTTTCCTTCACCACCGCCGACACATTGTCCAGGCTCCCCACCACCACCTCACTCGTCTTCGCCATCGCTTCGGCAGCCCCCTGGTTGCGCTCCGCCGTCGTTGCCGCGTCCATCAGCGCTTGCGCTACCTGCTTCATTGTCCCCTTCAAGCCGCTAATCGACTCCAGGATAGCATCCACGCGCGCTGCCGAGGCCTGCGTCCCTTTCGATATTTTGTCGAAGGCTTCTCCGGTCTTGTCGGTCAACTCTACGGCGGTCGTCACGTCGCTGCCTGCCTGTTTCATCGCAGCCACAGCTGTGTCTGCGCCGGCCTGCACGGCCCGGATCATCGCGGATATCTCTTTTGTCGCATCCGCCGAGCGCTCGGCCAGCTTGCGGACTTCATCGGCCACCACCGCGAAGCCTTTGCCGTGCTCGCCGGCGCGGGCGGCTTCGATGGCTGCGTTCAATGCCAACAGGTTCGTCTGCCCGGCGATGTCCTCAATCGTCTCCACGATAACGTTGATCGCCGCGCTACGCTCGCCCAGGTCGCGCACGCTACCTGCTAGTTCCTCGGTCGCGGCCCGCACCTGACTCATGCCCCCCGCCGTCTGTACGGAGATCTCCGCGCCTGCCAGCGCCTCCTCGGCCGCCACTTTGGTTTCGGTCGCTACTGACTCAGCGGCCTCGTTGACACTCGCGATAGCTTCATCCCCTTTTTGCATGACTAGCAGTTTGTCGGAGAGCAACCTGAGATAGCGAAATCGGTGATAATCTACGGGCATGGCTAGAAAATTCAAGAAACCCAATTACGAAGTGATGCTCAAACAGACAATCAGTCTGGAAGAAGCCCTGCCATCCAATCATTTGGCACGATTTGTGGTGGATGTTATCGCCCAGTTGGATTTGGGTATGATCTATGCACAATATGCACCGACGGGTGGTCAACCTATTGCGCCAGAGATCCTGTTGGGATTGCTCTTCTATGGTTATGCCAACGGGGTGTTCAGTTCTCGTAAGATTGAGAAAGCCACCTATGAGAGTATCCCATTCCGCTATATTGCCAGTGGGCTGCATCCTGACCACGACACAATTGCCAACTTTCGCAAAACCTTTCTGGCTGAGATCCAAGAGTTATTTGTGCAGATCTTGCTCCTGGCCCAAGTTGCTGAGGTGCTGAAGTTGGGTAATATCAGTCTGGATGGTAGCAAGGTGCATGCTGATGCATCCAAGAGCAAAGCGGTCAGTTACAAGCGTCTGATAAAACTAGAGACCCAACTGCGCCAGGAAGTGAACAAACTCTTCGAACTCGGTGAGCAAGCTGATCAGGGTGATCTCCAGTTGCCGGAAGGGCTCGTCATTGAAGACGAAATTGCCATTCGCAAGAAACGTTTGGCAAATCTGGCAGAAGCCAAAGCCGTCTTAGAAGCCCGTGCGCAGGAACGATATGCAGCCGAGAGGGCTGAATACGAAGCCAAACAGCGTGAGCGGGAAGAAAAGTCTCGCAAAACTGGGCATAAACCCCGAGGTCGCAAACCGAAACCACCGCAGCCGGGACCACGGGACAAAGATCAGTACAACTTCACTGATCCGGACTCTCGCATCATGAAAAACAGCACCAATAATGGCTTCGACCAGCATTACAACGTTCAAGTTGCTGTGGAGCAGGAGAGCCTCTTGATTGTGGCGCCTTCACTTTCGAACCATCCGAATGACAAAAAAGAAGCTGAGCCAACCCTGGATGCCATCTCTCCAAAAGTAGGCAAACCAAAGGCTGCCGCTTTGGATTATGGATATTTCAGCAAAGCGAACATCGCAGCACTTGAGAAGCTTGGCATTGATCCTTACATTGCTACCGGTCGCGAACCTCACCACAAAAGCTGGCGTACCTTCTTTGAACAAATGCCTGCTCCGCCACCGGAAGATGCCAGTCCGAAAGTCAAGATGGCTTACAAACTACAAACCGAAATCGGCAAAGCCAGCTACCGTTTACGCAAATGCACAGTGGAACCCGTCATTGGTATCATCAAGGAAGTCCTGGGCTTCCGCCAGTTTTCTCTGCGCGGCCTGCTGGCAGCAGCCGGGGAATGGTATGGTGGACCCCTTTGTCAAGACAGAAAAATGGCCTGGCGTAAGGTGCATTCTCCTTTCGTGAGTCGTGGACATAAATGGTCGCCGTAGTGCTGTGGACATGTGGGCAACTGGCGCATTCTCAGTTGTCCACATGTCCACAGCGAAATCGGTGTCAGTTCAGCAGCGTGCGTTCCCCGAAGTACACCTGCGCCGGGGTGAGATAGTCGAGTGATTGATGCGGACGCTCCGCACGGTAGAAGCGAAAGTAGCGTATCAGAGCCTGCCGTGCTTCGCGCGGGCTGTCGTAGTCGTGCAGATAGACCTCCTCGTATTTCACCGTCCGCCACAGCCGCTCGGTGAAGATATTGCCCAGTCTCGTCGACTGGACGAGGTCGAGCGCACGGCCGCGACCATCCATACTGATTTGTGTACCGGCCGCTTGGAGCCGGTCAATGTACTGCGGGCTAGTGAAGTGGCTGCCCTGGTCGCTGTTCCAGATCGTCGGCGTGGCCGCTGCCAGCGCCCGCTCGACTGCGCGCAACACGAATGGCATTTCCAGCGTCTGGTCGAGCTCCCAGCTGACCACGTAGCGGGAGAACCAATCCAGCACAGCCACGAGGTACCCCGTCCAGCCTGTCCGGGGCTGGGCATCCAGCCGCCGCGGAGGCGGATATAGGTGATGTCGATTCCCCAGACCTGATTTGGCTGCGTGATCGCCACTCCGCGCAACAAATAGGGGAAAACAGCGTGCTGCTTAGCTCGTTTCCCGTGACCCGGCCCCGGGACGGTGTGCTCAGATTCGGGCCCGGATAGATGGCTGCCAACCCCATTTCGCGCATATGACGTTGGACTGCTTTGCGATTGATGGTCATCTCGCGTCGCAATACGGCCAGGATCTTGCGCGAACCGTAGAAGGGATGGGCAGTGTAGATTTCATCGATGCGGCACTTGATGTACAACTCTTCCGGTGACGGCGGGACCGGGACGTAGTACAAACTGGAGCGACTGATACCCAACAGATCGGCCTGGGTTGCGAGCGATAGCTCAGCATTCTCGCGTTCGACCATCGTCAGTCGCTCACTTCTCGATGACGTTGAGGCCAGATTTTATTTTGAGCCAGGCTAACTGCGTCGTCAGCCGGCCAATCTGCGCATACAGCGCTTCGCGTTCGCTCTCGTGTGCCGCCTCGAGCTCGCGCATCGTGTGGTTCTCGTTGCTGAACACGCTAGGTAAGCGCTCGACCGCCTGCGCTTTCCATTTGCGGAGCATATTGACGTGCATGCCATACTCAGCGGCGATCTGCGCGAATGTGCGCTCTTCCCGCAGTAGTTCGAGAACGATCTGGGCTTTCCGTTCGGCGCTGTAGTGGGTGCGGGTTTTCTTCTTTGTCATGGCTGGCAGTGTACCTTAGCCCGACGTGTTTTCGTGTCTAGATTCTGGGGTCCACTATATGGTGTCTGGTCTGCCTAGCGTTCAACCTCAAACGCATGCACACCCTCTACCAAGCAAAGGGTTTGCTTTAGCCGGGGCTGCTTTGGCGCGCCTGCTACTCGCTGAGAGAAGGTGGTTTGCCCTCCATGAAATGCACACTGTTTTACGCTTGTTTTGTCGCAATCAACTGCTCATTTTGCCCTGTAGGGCTATTCATGTTGTAAAAGTACTTGTCTCTCCGACAAACTGCTAGCGCTGCTTGGCTCATGCCATGGGCTTGCAACTCGGCGCCCTGGCGGATTTCCTCCACCGCCACCGAGAGCTCGTTCATGGATTTGGAGGTTTCGCCGATTGATCTCGTCTGTTCCTGCGCGCCTCTGGCTACGCCCTCGATGGTGCTCGCCATCTGCTTTACCGACATCAACGTGGTGCTCACGCTATCGGATTGTCGCGCGTTGCCCGACGCCACTTGTTGGATGGTGCCGGCGATCTGCGTGGTAGCCATTCCAGCTTGCTGGGCTGCTCTTGCCATACCGTCGGAGGCATTGCTCACGTCCGTGGCATTCCCCTTCACCTGGCCGATCACAGTGCGCCAACTGACGATCATCCGGTCGAAGGCGTTACCCAGCGCGTCATCCTCGGATTTAGGTGTAACGTCGGCGCTCAGGTCGCCATTTGCCAGGAGCGTTGCTGCCGCGGCCATTTCATTTTGATAGGCGATCATCTCGCTGAAGGCAACACCCAGCACGTCCTGCTCGGACTGCGCTTCAACGTCAGCGCTCAGGTCACCCCCTGCCAGGAGCGTGGCTGCCGCGGCCATTTCTCTTAGGTAATCGATCATCCGGCTGAAGGCGGTGCCCAGCTCGTCTTTCGCGGACTTGGCTGTAACTTCGGTGGACAGGTCGCCCTGCGCCAGGGACGAGGCCCCCTCGGCCATACTTTTCAGATAGCGCATCATTTTCCGGAAAGTTGATGCCATCTCGCCCAGCTCGTCTCTACTATCAACCTGCACCTGCTGGTCGAGATCCCCTATAGCGATGCCCTCTGCCGCTTTGGCGATGACGCTTACGGCGTTGGATATGCTGCGTGAGAGCAAGAATGCGATCGTGAGGCCGATGGCAATCGCTATCAGACTACCGAAGATCGTCACATTGCTCGACAGGGAAGCGGCAGTTGCATCTGACTCCTGGCGCTCCACAGGCAGGACTTGCTCAACCTCACGCGCTTCGGACAGATCCGCTCGCATGGCATCCATAAACTGCTTGCCGCCCCCGCTGTTCACATAGGCGGCGACATCCTCAACCGTGGTGGGGTTTTCGTTCACCGCCCGTCGACCCGCGATCCAGGGCTCGGCCGCATCTTGCCGCCACTGGGATGCAAGTGCGTCAGCCCGCGCGGCCAGGTCCTGGGCACTATGGCTAGCCAGGCTGGGTTGTAGCGTAGCCATATGACTGGTCCAATCCGCCTGACCGCCTATGTAAGGATCCAGGAAGTCTTCTTCACCCGTCACAATGAAGCCGCGCATGCCGGTCTCTTGATTGACGATGTCTTCTGTGATCTGCGCGACTAGATGGGCGCCATGATCATTATCATTTCTTATCATCTCGATTTCGAGCTGGTCCAGAACGCCGCGCAACTCGTCCATGGCGGCTTTACCACGGCCTTCGGCAATCGTCCCGTCGAGATGTGAAATGCTCTCGGTGGACATGTTGGCCTCTTGTCGAATTGCGAAGCCCGGCTCGATCCATTCTGCGATCCAACCCTGCCACTCGCCTTCGATCGTATTCCAGCGATCGACTTGGGCCGGATTGTCCGAGGTGAGTTCCTTCAATTCCGCGAGAGTCTCAGAGACCTGCATCTCGCCGACGTTATACGGTTCGAGGAACCCATCATCGCCGGTGGTCATATACCCGCGAAAACCGGTCTCCATATTAATCAGACCGATGAGGACATTATCTGCTGCTGTGAGTACTTCATTGGTGTGGTCAATCCAGCCGATCGTTTCAGTGCGATCGTTCTGTGTCTTGTAGCCAAAGCCGGCCACGGTGCTGCTGACGACCAACACAATAACAAACGCCGCCAGTAATTTGACACGTAAACTTGCTTTTATATTCATCTCTGAGTCTCCATTTTTGACTAGGGTGAAAAATACTAATAATTAATCCGGGGCTCAAGCCGCGAGCGGCACCTGTTGCGCAACCTCAACCGGAGTTTCGTCGAAGCTTTCTTCCTGGGCATTCTGCATACCGACCCGGTTCGTTTCACGATGCGGTCTGCCCGTCATGACCCAGTGCATTCACCCAGTCACGAATGAACTGGGTCGTGATGACTGGGTGACTGTGCGGTACTGGGCGGACTGCAGTTCAGCGTTCTCATCGGCCGAGAGTACTTTGCTTAAGTCCAACAGGATCACCAGCCGGTCGTCAATCTTGGCTATGCCTGTGATGAATGCCGAGTCCGCCGATGTCACCAACGACGAGGGCGGCTCGATGGCGTTCTCGGGCACGCGCAACACTTCAGAGACGCCGTCCACTATCATGCCCACCGAATTTCCGCCCAGCTCGACGACGACGATGCGCGTTTCATTCGTTTCGTCCGCCTTCTCCATGCTGAAACGCTTACGCAGGTCGAGCACCGGTAGCACGGCGCCACGCAGGTTGGTGACGCCCTCGACAAAAGAGGGTGCGTGCGGCACGGAGGTGATGTTCTGCATCTTGATGATGCCCTCCACTGGAGCGATATCCACGCCGTAGTGTTCATCGGCGAGTTCGAATACAACTAACTGGTCATCCATAGATGTGGACCCCTTTGCTTATCGTAAGTAGCCAGACGAAGGAAAGCAGGCAGTTCCCACCACCGCTCACTACACCGGCTGGTCTTCGAACTGCCAAATACACAATAACTCTCAGTGCCATCCGCAGTCTATTCGTGAACCTACTTAGCTCGACTTTGTACGTTTCAAGTAGCGTAACAAGCCATATTTAGCAGAGAATCGAGCAATGCGCGCGGGACTTTTACGATATCGGGCTGCGACGGCGACATGGAAAAACCACTTGCCATCGGCCAGAGTTCACGCCGCACAGTTGCGATTGCATCAGAGAATGTTGGCAAAGGTTTGGCATACCAGGCAGCCGTTCGCACAGGGATTGGGTCATGCACATGCAACTTGTGAGCCGCCAGCGTGATCCAGGAAAACAGTCCTAGCAGCACCGGCGTGACGCGCGCGATGGCGGCATCGGACCACTGGCGCTGTGTCTCAACTCCGAGGTGGGCGCGCACTTCTTCGAACGTGACTTCCAGCTGCCAGCGTTGTACGAACCAGGTGATGACCTGTACCGGGTCAGCCCAGCGGTCCGTGCACAGCAAAGCTTGCGGCTTGAATTTGTCCTCCGGGTCGCGGATGAGAACCCAGCGCAGCGGCACAGTGGGCATCCCGCCGTGATACCAGACCGCCGTGCCGGCGGTGATTTCTACCGTGCGTTGTTTGTTGCTGTACCAGGCGACCGTGGTCTTCGTCCAAGCCGTTTCCGGGTCGTTGCAATGTGGGTAAGCGGGCCCCCTTCCAGTGACCCAGGCCCCACTGGACTGGGTGCGCCGTGGCCAGCCGAGCTGTTCGGGCTTGCGCGGCGGTGCCGGTTGATACAGGGCTGCGTCCAGACGCAGACGTGTGACGACCGCCACCGGCTCGGAGAGCGACTGACAGGCATGCAGGAATTCCAGCGCGGCGTAGCTATTGTCGGCCACAAGCACCAACTTTCGGCTGGGCAACCAGCGGCGCAGCTGGAAGACCATTTGGCGCGCCCAGTCGAGTACCGTTTTATGAGCGCGCGCTTTGTCCGCATAATATCGCTGAGAAGGCGCCAACAGTGTAAACACTGGCAGCGCCCACACGCGTATCGCCCATGGAATGTGTACAAGCCACATCAGGCTGATCCAGCGCAAGCCGCTGGCCTTCACGAAGTGACCCCCGCTCGAACGCACGGCGTCGCGATAGAGGCCGCGCGCCTTGATACGACGACCCCAGCGACGTTCGATAGTTTCATCGATTCCAAACACCAAAGTCTCGTCACCGTAATCAAAGTGCTGCAAAAGCAACGCAAGCAACAATTGGCTCAACTTACGTGCCGACCAGGTCGCGCGATTGAGCACGTGGTGAAACTTCGCAAAATTACCGGCACTGCTCAGCCCCACACTTGCCGGGTACGGCAGTACTCGGTTACGCGCAGCGCAGCCGTCACCGTCCGCAAGTGCGGCGTCAGGATCGAACCGACCAGAAGCACCTGAGCTTTCCACCAAGTGCGCTTTTCGAACACTGTCGCGAAGGGCTTTAGCAAGTCTATAATGTCCGTGGGCAAGGTGAGCATTTTCCGACCTTTCTTGATCCAAAGGTCAGCTTACCTTGCCTTTCTATTTATGAGAAATCAGTCCCCAAATGTACAAAGTCGAGCTAAGATGAGATAAAAATAAAGAAAGAAAAACGCCGCGCAGAAAATCTACGCGGCGTCCACTTTTCAGCCATCCCGTTCCCACAGGCGCGAACTCTGCCAGGCCTTTTTCGACGGAATAAATCAAGTTTTACATGGGGATAATGCCGCGCTGCAGAGCGTAACGCACCAGGTCGGTCTGGGAGCGCAGGCGTAATTTACGCATCAGGTTGGCGCGGTGTACTTCCGCGGTGCGCGGGCTGATCGACAAGCGCGCGCCGATCTTCGGGTTGTTCAGCCCCTCGGCCGCCAGGTGTATAACCTCCCGCTCGCGGTCGGTGAGCGTTTCATAGGGATCCTGCGAACCTTTTTGCCTCTTGCGAATGTAGTTCTCGATGGCTTTCTCAGTTAAGGGAGGGCCGAGGTAGCGTTGCCCCGCAGCGGCTGCGCGGACTGCTCGCAGCAGCTCGGCCGAGCTGGACTCTTTCAAAACATATCCGAGGGCTCCGTTGCGCAGCGCCTCGAAAACGTAAGCCTCATTCGCGTGCATGGACAGGACGACGACATGTGTTTGCGGCGACTGCCGCCTAACTGTGCGCACGACTTCTGAGCCTTGCAGGCCGGGCATCATCATGTCAACTACCAACACGTCGGGATGCAGCGCAGCAACCATTTCGACGCCCGCCAGGCCGTCCGCCGCTTCTCCGATCACGGTCAAGTCCGGCTGCGTTTCCAACATCACCCGCAAGCTTTCGCGCACAACGCTGTGGTCGTCGACCAATACGATCGTCGTCATGCGTTTTTCTCCTGCGATCTTGTTTCTGGAAAGCCGCCTAATGGCAATTTCGCCGTCAGCCGGGTGCCGGATCCGTTGGCTGTATCCATGGATAGGTGCCCGCCCAGCAAAACGGCGCGTTCGTGCATTCCCGTTACACCTCCGGTGGTCATGTCTACCTGGACAGATTCGGGATCGAAACCTTTGCCGTCGTCTTGGACCTTTACAAGGATCGCATTAGAGTCGCGTCCGACATGGACGAACACGTTGCTGGCGCCGGCGTGGCGTGCGACGTTGGTCAGCGCCTCTTGCACAATGCGATAGGCACCCGTCTCGACTTCGGGCGAAAAACGTTCCTCGAGTTCATTGTGCTCGAAATTGACGGAAAAACCGAATTGGGCCTGACACTGCTCAATCAGCCATAGTAAGGCGGGCAGCAACCCCAAATCGTCGAGCATCACCGGGCGCAGCTCAAGTGACAGTTTGCGTACTTGGACGATCATTTGACCGACCAGCACCTCTGCTTTTTCCAGGCTGCTTACGGCCTTTTCGACTGGCAATTGCCGGCTCGCTTCCAACCTGTATTTGAGCCCAGTGAGAAGCTGGCCGAACTCGTCGTGTAGTTCGCGAGCAATGTAGCGCCGCTCATCCTCCTGCACCTGTACCAGCCGGCGGGAGAGGCCTTGCAACCGTTCGCGTGCGGCCGATACTTGTTCGAACAAGCGCGCATTTTCGATAGCCACGGCGGCCTGATTGGCAAACGCCTGCAATGGCAGGCTGTGTTCGGGGAGGAAGCGATCCAACTCGCTGCTGAGGAGATTGATGCTCCCGACAAATTCGCCCTGCACCCGAATGGGCATCGCCATGAATGATCTGACCCAGTCCATCTCCGCAATCTCGACCCAGAGATCGGAATTGTGCGTATCGGAGATGATCACCGGCGTCTCGCTTTGTATAATCTTTTCAGTAACAGGGGTGTCGGCCACCGAAAATCGCCACGGTGACATCCAATCTGCTAGGCCGCGCTCTTCGAAACCTCGATGACGCGCTATGGCAGATATTTCGTCATCTTCAACCAACGCGATATCAGAGGCATCGTGCGCTATGATGTGCTGGACGCTGGCCAGGATGCGGTCCAACACCACGTCCAACTCAAGAGACTGGCTGAGCATCTCGGCCGTCTCGCGCAGAGCCTCGGCCAGGGCATGTTGCTTTTGTTCGGCTTCGAACAGACGCGCGTTCTCGATGGCCCCTGCAGCCTGGTTAGCAAACATGCTGAGCAGCTGGACTTCTTCCGTGTCGAACGTACCCGTCTCATCCGCGTCCCACACTTCAAGCACACCGATGACTTGCTCTCCCCGCTTGAGCGGAACCCCAACAATCCGACCATTCATCTCTGGGATGGGCAATCTACCTTCCCAGCTGGCGTAATCGCTTATCATCAGCATTTCGCCGGAATGGGCTACGCGACCGGCCAACCCTTCTCCCAGAGCTTGATCGGGGTAAGTAAAGGGCAGCTCAAAATTGTGGGGGGCCACCTGTTTCAGAGTCCGGCCATGCGGCTGCAGCAATGAAAGGGAACCCTGTTGCGTTCGCAACAAGCTCGCCGCGCGCTGCACGATAGATTGGAGCAGGGCCGTGAGATCCGGTTGAGTATTGATCTCCAATGAGGTCATGTAGAGCGCTTCCATCGCCATGTTGCGCTGCGCCAACGCCTCCTGCGCCTGCTTGCGTTCGGTGATGTCGTGCGAGATTCCCATAACGGAATCTATTTTTCCCGGCCTGCTGGAGAGTGCAACAAGTTGGGTGTCCAACCAAATCTCTCGATCTGGCAGCGCTAGCTTGGAAACAACGGAGGCAGATGTGCCTGCTGCGAAAACCGACTGTAGGATCGTCTTCATCCCTGTGAACTCTTCCGGAGGAAACAACTCCTGCAGGCGTTTCCCAATGACGTTCCCCCCCCAAAAAGTTATCGCCGCGCGGTTGGCGTATTGAATTTCCCATTGACGGTCAATGCTATAAATCAAGTCCTGTGCAGATTCAGCCAGAGCCCGATAACGCTCTTCGCTCTCACGCAACGCCTGCTCCACCTGTATCCGGGACTCTATTTCTTTAGTCAGTTCAGCCGTGCGCGTCTTAACGCGTTGTTCTAGCTTGTCATGCGATTCTTGTAGGGCTTGCTCCGCCTGCTTACGGGCTGTGATGTCGAGCACCACTACGCCGACAGCATCTGTCTTTCCAGACAAGCCTTTGATGGAAAGAAAGAATCAATGAAATAGCGTTCTTTATCCGGGTCTTTTGGCAATCTTGCACTGAATTCACGCCTGGGACTCTCCACCCCCGTTCCCAATACTTGACGCAAACTAGGCAAAATAAATGGGGCTGCATCGGGGAGTATCTCGGCCAGGGGTCTTCCGAGATGATCTTCCACCGGCAGCCCGTTAATATTGGCCAGGACTTGATTGATTCTAAAATAGCGAAAGTCTGGCCCTTCGAGAATCGCAACACCAGCCGACAATTTAAACAGAATGGTATCTAACGGCTAATGTGAAATCAAACTGCTTGAACGGTAAAGGTTTGGACATTAATGCCAAAGAAGCGGCGCAAAACGAGTTTGAGTGTGTGGCTGGTCAGCTTGGCGATGATGTGTGTGGTCAAACCGATGATAGTTTTCCGCAATAGGCGTTCGATGTTGCGGCCGGTATTCTGCACTTCGTTAAATGCGCCTTCGATGCGCTCGCGCAGGCTGTTGAGCCAGCGGTCAAAGTCGGCCGAGTTCTGGATGAGTTGGTTAGCCCGTTTCGGGGTCCAGATGCGATTGCCTTGGAGGTCGAACTGTTCTTGTTGCCAATCTTCACCCAGGAAGCCCTTGTCGCCGAAGACGTCGCTGTTCCAGATGGTAGGCAAGACCATTTCGGCGGCCAGACGCTCATCACTGTTGGCCGGCACTAACTCATAGGCGACCGGGATGCCCTCCAAGGTGGACAACAAAACCAGTTTGCACAGTAAAGTGTGTACTGCACTTTGTAGCCAAAGTACTTCAGATTGCGACTGGCACACACGCCATAGGCGGCCGAACCCGCGAAATTGCTGTGTTTCTTGTTACGCTTGTAGCTCACCCAGTCGAGCCTGGGCTCGGTGACTGGAATAGGCTTGGTGTCAACCAGGAATTGAGTAGCCAGCGTTGCGCCCAGCAGTTCAACCCAGTGCCGCCGCAGTTCTTCAACCAACAGCCGCAAGGCTCGCGCCCGCCGGTTGAATTGGCTCTGGTCGAGCAATTTGGGAAACAAATCTAGATAGTTGGCACGGATGAACCCGAGAAACTGCGTCTCACCCGGAAATGGTAGGAAATCCATCAATAGCAACAAGGTGATTACTTCGCTATCACTGAATACGGGCTTCGCGCCCGGTTTACCTTTCAATAATCGCACGCCATGTTTTTGATACCAGTCGTCTACAAGTACATACACGACTGTCGCCAGATCGACAAAAGGTATACTTGTCATCGGGAAGCCCTCCGAATGGTGAGTGATGTCTCTTCATTCTTGGAGGACTTCCCTTTTGTGTCAACCCTTTGAATTCACATTAGCCGTATCTAAGTATTCCCGGCTCGTTTGCAGCGCCTCTTGCGCCTGCTTACGCTCGTTCAGTTCCGACTGCGCTGCAGCATATAGTTGGGTATTATCGAGTGCCAACGCCACCAGTTCAGCAAATAGGCTGCCTACTTGGATTTCCTCGGCGTCGAACACATAGCCGGGTATATCACGCCCGACAACGAGAACGTCCAGGCACTTGTCACCGCTAAGGATGGGGAAGTCTGCAACCGCAAAATAGCTCCTACCTTCGTAAAGTTCCCGTCGATGCTGCCACTTAGAATAATCGGACAACACGGCAGGCCGTCGACTTCTGACGGCCTGCCACGAAAGCAAAGCCTCCCCCTGCTCCACACGGTCACCGAGCAAGAATGGCTGATTGGAAGTGAAGGCACGCACAACTAATACATCGTCTTCTAACAACATGATTTCGCCGTAGGGGGCATCCAACAATTCTGTTGCGCGCGCAACAACCACCTCAAGTAGTTCACCTAACTCGTGGCGGCTGAGGATGTCGAGGACGATTTGGTTCAGAGTTGAAAGGGCTTCGCTCGGCATGAGTCTTGGCCGCGTCTCTTTGACCGGGCTGTGCGGAGTCACATCCATGGCTACATCACCCTCATAAATATTCAAGTTGAGCAATTGTGCTCAAAATCAATGCTGTCCGGATAGACATATCGAATCATTCTACGAATTCCAGTAGACTGGCACGAACATGAAAACCGATGTCGTCATCGTGTGAGTCAAAGTACATGAGGTAGATACCGTCTTGGAGTTGAATCAGGTTTGGCCCGGCCATTTGGCGCGGCAAATTGAGAGCATATCCTTCGGTAAACGTTACGCCATCTTCGGTATGCGCGTAATAGATTTGTGTCGGTTGGCCGCGTAGGTCGTCGCGTACGTAAAAGAGCGTAAGGCAGTCGTCGCCCCACTGCAGCGGCATTGGTTCGCGCGAAGAGCCGGTCAGGTGCGCTGCACCTGTCCCAAAACGGTCGCCTGCTTCCACCGTCCATTTGAGCAGGTCGTCTGAGGTTGCACTTTTGATTTGTGACAGCACAAATCCTTGCCCAGCACCCAATCCGAGGTGATCATAGTATGCACGGTACCCACCAGCAGCCAGCGGCACAACCAGGAATTTTCCCGGCCTATAATCAAAGCCGGATTGCTCAGTGGTGAGCACAATATCAACAAATTCCATGGTCACGCCATCGGTGGAGTGGAACATCTTGATCCCCGGGCCCTCAGAAGTAAATACGCGAAAGCTGCCATCGTCCATGGTCAGCACCTTAGGCATGCCGTATCCTTCACGCCCAAAAATGCTGCCCGAATTCTCAAATGTAAAATCCAACCCATCATCTGAGATGGCAGTGGTGGTACCTAAGCCGCGTGCGCCAACGAACATACGCACTGCTCCATCTGCCAGTACAACCGCAGTAGAATCGGCAATCGGAGAATCTGGGGTACCGCCAACAGTCGCCAAGTCTGACGCGGTCAACACCGGCCCCAGGTCTGTCAGCGTGAAACGGGCATCTGCGCAGGTGCCCGGAGTGACATTTTGGGGCATTTGCGTCGGCTGTTCTGTCGGAATCGACTGGACCGGCGTGTCCGTGGGTGGCACGGGAGTGTCGGTCGGTGGCGCGGGGGGCGGTGAAGTGGCCGCGGGCGCGCCGCCCCCACAGGCGGCGGCAAGCAGTGCTGCAATCAGTAGTACAAGCAGCATTCGTCGATCCGTCAGGTGTGTGTCCATCGTCAGGTTATTAAAAGAGCGTGCTAGCCGGGTTGTACCATTTATACACACCCCTCATCTAAATAATAATGCCAGTAATGCGTTGCGGTTATGCACCAGCCACGAATTTACAAATTTTTTATATACGATTACATCGGCGCCATGTAATCTGTTTTCCTTATATTTCCATCTTGTCAGTCTGTTCTCCCAGTAAAACCGATATATTCACCGCCACTCCGATTTCTATCATCGCAACGTCAAAGCCTAATTGGAGGCAGCGGTGTACGTACGCGTCGAAGGATTCGGGCGAGTCCTGAATAAAAGTTTTGAACGTATTGAGTTGACTAACGAAGAAGAGCAGGAAGTCGAAAGGTTACGTATTGAGAAGAGCGCGAACGAGGGCTAGACGGAACGGGATCAGGATAGAACTCCGCGGCTTGAATTTTAAAAAGCCGCAACTATGAACATTCAGCTTGAAAATTTAAACTCACCCCGAAGGTGTTGCCTGCACAATAATTACATTTTCGAGGTTCAGCGAAAGCAGCAGCTGCGTGATCGTCGATTCGGCATTTCGCCGCGCACGATCGAGAATGCCGTCTTCCAGGGCGGCCTTTTCGATCTCCTCTTCGGCAGCCACCCGTGCTGCGCTCTCCAGATTAATATCCCCCTTAGTGAAAAAGCCGATATCCCGGTCGTAGACAAAGGTCTTTTCGTTATCCAAAGCTGAAATGAAAATCTCCGGCTCGGGCAGGATCATAACCACACTCCCATCATCCAAGACCTGCACATCCCCCTCCTGTATCTTCCCAAGATCTACCCCGGCAACCACATCCCCATGCGCAACAAGTAGCAAGCGGTCGCCAAACAAGAAGCCGAAGGGGCCTTGATTCTCTTCGGCAACAATGACCTTTTCAATGGAATAGGAGACCGTTTCCAACCGAGAGAGCGAGCGGACAGCACGAATCACTGTCGCCGGGCTTGGATAGATTGTCGGCGTAGCCTGCGGCAACAGGGCTGCGGCTTCCGTCGCGAGCACATTTGTGAGATCAGCTGCCGGTTGCGTAGTAGAACGGAAAGTATTTACGACTGCATATCCGGTGAGGGCGGCAATCAGCAGAAATCCGACGACGAGAATCCATTGGAGAGCTTTGGACATGCTGGCGATTATAGCCTGTTCTGGCTGAGCAGTATTGACCATGCTACAATCGAAACATGATGGTTGGCGCGTGTGTTATTGAGCTACACCTGCCGGGAGTGCGCTCCCTGAAGGGCAAGCGTCAACACCTCAAACCGCTCCTAACACGCTTGCAAAGAGAATTCAATTTAGCCGTGGCAGAAATCGGCTATAACGACGTCTGGCAATCGGCACAGATTGCGATTGTTGGCGTGGCAAATAACCGCACCCATGTGGAGAGCCAACTGCAGCGCGCCGTTGCCTGGATCGAACGCAACCGTCCTGAGTTGGATATTGTGGATTATGAGATTGAATGGCGCTGATTCAGTAACCAGTATTCAGTGAACAGTCTCCAGTCGCCTCGCATTCACATGTCAAATCTGGTAATCAGTTTCCGGTCACTGGTTACTGGAAATTCAAAACCTCGCGCCTTCTTCGCTTTTACAGTCCTGATCCTGGCCGCGCTCGCATGTGGCGGCGGTTCGAATATTCCGCCAACGCTCGTGATTGACATTCCAACCCCAGATGCTGAGCGCATTGCTACTCTGGACCTCGTGGAAAACGACGTCAATGCCCGGGAATCGGAGGTCGAAGATATGTCCCCAGCCATAAAAGGGCAGCGCCTCAATAGCGACGGTCAAGTACAGACTTTGGATGCCAGCCGAGCACATATCCGGTTCACCGAAGGCACCCTCATCCGCATCAGCGAGAACACCCTGCTCTCACTGGCTAATATGAACACCAACCCGGACGAACCTGTGGCCAAGTTTTTCCTGGAGATCGGGAAGATTTGGCTCGTTCTGCAAAGCGGCACGGTAGAAGTGGAGACACCCATTGGGGTGGCCGCTGTACGCGGCTCCTATCAGAGTGTGGAATATTATCCCGGCAACCCAGACGACCCGAATGATGATCATATGATAGTTACATGCTTGGAAGGGAACTGCACACTCGGAGACAACATTGGCAATCAGGTTCAGATTCCAGAACAGGATCAGTCGTTCATACAAGGTGCTGCCCGCCGGTAGAGCCGTTTGACATGGATGAGGAGCAACGCGACGAGTGGTACGTTGAAGTCCCAGATGCCACTGAACACGCACCGACGTTTACGCCGACGATTACAAACACACCTACAGCAACCGCGACGCCCACGTCAACGCCTACCTTCACGGCGACATCCACGCCTTCGCAGACGTCCACACCCACCAATACAACGACACCCTTGCCTACTTCCACATTTACGGCAACGTCTACAGCGACCAACACAGCCGTCGACACAGCGACCGCAACGTCCACAATAACAGCAACAGCTTCGTCAACTGGTACGACTACAGCTACACCGGAGCATTCTTCAACGCCCAGTCAAACTGCATCTCCTAGCCAAGCTGCAACGTCTAGCCATACTGCAACGCCATCTCAAACAGCGACAGCTACGGCGACCAACGTTGCGCCTAGCGTTTCAGACTTTATTGGACCATCACAGATGTGTCCGCCTTCGAGCTCCACATTTAAGGCCGATGCAGTTGATACAGACGGCACAATAGATAGCGTATGGATTGATTTCTTTATTACGGGTACACCGGATGCTGCCAATCCATTTATCATGTCACTTGAGTCGGGGAATACCTGGAAGCTCGACCGTACTGCGCCCTCGGCCTGGTCGAACACTTCAATTGGCTACAAAGTGACCGTGAAAGACGACAAAGGCGCGACCAGCGAGAAAAGTGGTACTGACTTCGACACACCACAGACGTGCTAGTGATTCCATTCAGAGAAGGCCTATGAGCCTAAAGACACGCCTCGTCTTCATTATTTTTCTGGCAGTGGTCGTCGTGCCGCTACTCACCTTTACGCGCGTCTTTGAAAACTCAGAACTACGCGCAATTGACATCGCCTTTCAGTTGCGTGGCGTGCGACCCACCTCGGATGACATCATCATCGTTGCGATCGACGATGAATCCTTCCAGCAGACCGGCTTGCAATGGCCCTGGCCGCGCAGTTACATCGCCGATATTGTGCGGGGGATTAGCGCCGGCAAGCCGGCGCTAATCGTTATCGATGTATTTTTCTTCGAGGCTGGTCGCGATGAAGGCGGGGATGCACAACTGGCGGCAGCGCTGGCTGAGGCCGGGAATGTAGTGCTTGCCAATCAGTTATTAATTGTCAACCAACGCGTCGGTGATATAGTCCTTCACACCGAACGATATGAGGAACCTATCCCGGAATTGAGAGAGGCAGCCCAACAACTCGGGCTGGCAAACTTCGAACCTGATCCGGATGTAATTGTGCGCCGGGGTGTGTTTTATCTGACCCGTGAGACCGAAAGCACACCACTCTATCACTGGTCCGCGATTGCCGCCTCCGAATTTCTTGGGGTCGGCCTGCCAAGCCAATACCAGTCCGAACAAGCCGATTTTGGCCCATATCAGGTGCCGTTATCCGCGGGCAAGTTCGAAATTAACTACCAGGCTGGGCCGGGCAGATTCTCGCGCGTCCAGGCTTATCGAGTCGCAAGAGGAGAATACGATCCCCACAATTTCGAAAACAAGATCGTGCTCCTGGGAGCAACAGCCGTCTCGTTGCACGATGTCTACCCTACGCCGTTCTCAAGCACAGTTCCAATGCCGGGGGTGGAGATCATAGCGCATGCCATTCAGACCCTCATTGAAGGCAACTTCCTTGTGCGTTGGCCGCAGATTGCTTCAACCCTGATCTCATTCGGACTCGCTATCGTGGCATTCAGGTTGAGCCGGCTGCGGCGCTTGTTGCTTGGGTTGATAGCGATCCTCGCAATGTTGGTGGCGTACATCTTTGTTTGGATTTTCAGCTTCATCGGATTCAATGCTGAAATCCCCCTCGTTGGGCCAATCGTTGCACTCTCGGTTGGCTTCGCCATACCCTCCGTCGAACGCGCGATCAACGAAGAACTCGAGCGCCGCAAGATCCGCGATGCGTTCAGTCATTACGTATCAACCGATCTGGTTGATCAGCTTGCAAGTGATCCCAGCAAACTTGTCCTCGGCGGCGAACGGCGCGAGCTCACGTTTTTATTCTCGGATATCCGCGGCTTCACAACCATTTCCGAGCGCCTCAACCCGGAAGAACTCACCAGCTTGCTCAACCGCTTCATCACACCCATGACAGAGCTCATCATGCAGAGTCGGGGTACCATCGACAAGTACATGGGCGACGCGATCATGGCATTCTGGAACGCCCCCGTCGAGGATGCAGATCATGCTCGCCACGCCTGTGAGACCGCATTGGACATGCGCGTGGATTTGGTGGACTTGAACAACTCACTGCTCATGGAGTCCCGCGAGAATGATCGGGAGTACATACCCATTCGCATTGGCGTCGGGATCAATACCGGTGAGTGTGCAGTGGGCAATTTCGGATCCGAGCAACGCTTTGATTATTCCGTAATCGGAGACGATGTGAATCTTGCCTCACGGCTTGAAGGACAGTCGAAGACCTATGGTATGGATATTGTGATCGGCGAGCAGACCCGTGAAGAGGTGCTTGATTTCGCCACGCTGGAGCTCGATCTGCTCCAGGTCAAAGGCAAAACGAAACCGGTACGAGTTTTCGCATTACTTGGCGACGAAGTGTTATCTATCCGAGCCGAATTCAAATCGTTGCAGGAAGTGCATAACGCCATGCTCGCCGCGTACCGCGCGCAGGATTGGCAAGGCGCAGCTGCCCTGCTCGACCAGTGTAACGAATCGAACGTGCTCGGGCTCGACCTTGAGCCCCTCTATGACTTATATCGCTCGCGTATCGTTGTGTATGAAGACAGCCCGCCCGAAGCGGACTGGGATGGTGTCTTCGTAGCTACTTCAAAATAGGTCACACCAAACACACTTTAGCATTTC
Source organism: Anaerolineales bacterium (assembly GCA_965248775.1). Classification (GTDB taxonomy): domain Bacteria; phylum Chloroflexota; class Anaerolineae; order Anaerolineales; family JBHHUI01; genus JBHHUI01. Next base: position 5,011,824 of record OZ252150.1, on the reverse strand, counting down.
AGGCAGAACTGCCTGCCAACGATGACTCGGTTCGCTAAACACATCTATGCGACTTGCCTCTGCCACATGAATGCACCTGCAGCCAGGATAGCGAGGAACCCGATTCCGGCCAAACCTCCCGCCAACCAGATCACTCGATCGTAGCCACCCTCTTGCCAGACGAGTGCTGCAATGGTGGGTGCCGCGGCCGTCGCTATAAGAAATGGCAGTGCAAGATAACCCGCCAATACCCCGAAGTTTCGACGCCCTAAGAGCTCAGCGATCACCACGGGCCGCATGATGCCGGTCACACCATAACCCGAACCCTGCAACACAACGAAGACAACTATCAGGATCGACCCTGGACCAGCATTAAGCAATGCCAATGCGGCAGCCCCCATTGCAAGAAAGCAAACCGCGGTGATTCCAAGATTGGACACATAGCGTTCAATTCCGAGCATTGCAAGGCGTCCAGCCACCTGCAGCGGGCCAATCATGGAGGCCGCAAATACCGCTGTAGCTTCGGGCACACCGCGCTCCTGCAGCAATGGCAAAAGATGAGTGATTAAGACTCCATGGTTGAGCGCAATCATGGTGAATGAAAGTGCGAGCAACCAAAATAGCGGGCGCCCCAGAATTTGCACGGCTCTTGGTGCAATCACTTCTTCTCCAGCTTCGCTATCCATCGCGCGCGCTTCTCCTGCTCGGCTGGCCTGCCACATCAGAGGTGCGCCTAGTCCGACGACGGCGAGCGCCATGAACTGGACCGCACCGCGCCAGCCGACGATACCCACCAGGAAGTGCGCGCCCGGAAAAGCAAGCGTGCCCGCAAAGCCCGCAATGAGAGTGACGAGAGTAATCGCCTGCCGTGCCCCGGCCCCCAATGCACGCGTGATCACCGCAAAACTGGCTTCGTAGAGCGCGCCGGATATTGCGACACCTAGCCCGATCCACACTGCATAAAAATGCCAGAGCAGCGTAACTCTGGACATCAGCCCAAGCAATAGCGCGCCGAGAATGGCACTGCCCGGATAGACCAGGCGGCCCAGCCCACGGTCGATGAGACGACCTGCCACCGGGGCTAACAGCGCCGCGATAACCAGCGCCGACGTGAAAGCGCCTGAAAGTTGTGTCTTCGACCAGCCGAGGTCCCGCTCCCATTCTAGTAACAATGCGGGGAACGAGTAAAACATTGCGGCCCAAACTATCGTCTGGGCAAAGGCAATGGGCCACACAATGCGCCGAAAAGAACTGCTTGTTAGTGTATTCATAGGAAGAGAGGCACGGCGAAATCTAGAAGCAGGATCGTAGCTCAAAAATTTCAAAAAAAACATTCTCAATGGAATGGCTACTTCTAGATGTTGCGCTCCTCAATCAACTTGCCACCCATCGTACATTGACGAAGGAACATTTGTTGGATAGCATGGTAACAACTTTGGAATTTCTAGATGATGGATGGTTCCATGCCGCGTCCCTCGCCAACTGAGTGGGGCTCAATATACGCCGGATTTGAAGCGCCGCTCTCGCGCTTTGATTGCGGACAATTCTGCGCGCCCTTTAACGACGGCGAGCCGGTGTGCTGCTCAACATCCAACTCCATACCTGTTGTGTTCGTAGAGGAATGGGATTATTTACAAAGCCAGAGCGATCTCTGGCATATGTTCGAGCCACGCGATAAACATGAGGAAGGCTTACGGGATGAGTTGGTGGAGGAATGCCTGCTAGTGGAATGTAAAGGCTACCAGCATTGTGAGCGTGAAAACCGCTCACTCTCGTGCCGGGCGTTCCCTTTCTATCCATATATAAACCGGGAATGGGAATTTATCGGGCTGGCGTATTACTGGTATTACGAAGATCGTTGCTGGGTGATAAGCAATTTACAAATTGTTGATGAGACATATTTGCACCAATTTGTAAAATCCTATGAAGATCTCTTCGAGCGCATGCCGGACGAGAAGGCCACCTTCCGAGATTACTCTGCCACAGCCCGGCGGGTCTTCTCCCGCTGGAAACGCACCATTCCCTTGCTCCATCGCGACGGCGGGTATTACAAGGTCAGCCCCAAAACTGGTCGCCTGCGCCGCACGACGGCAGAGCAATTCTCCAAACACGGGCCGTTTGTTGTGGAGTTCGAACCAGTCGCAACCTGAGAGTTCCGAGGTATTAGAAGCATAAGGTCGCGATTCCCATTTGGTATAATGCCTGTTCGGCTTTATAATACGCTCAGATGTTCTAATACTGGTAATGGTCCATGCCCCCAGATAAAATCGTCGTCGTTGGTGCCCGCGAACACAATCTCAAAAATATCACTGTCGAAATCCCGCGAGATAAGTTCGTCGTTATTACCGGCCTGTCCGGATCGGGAAAATCCTCACTCGCCTTCGACACAATCTTTGCTGAAGGTCAGAGGCGCTATGTTGAATCGTTGTCGGCGTACGCGCGGCAGTTCCTCGGCCAGCTTGAAAAGCCAGACGTAGATCACATCGAAGGCTTGAGTCCGGCGGTCTCAATTGACCAGAAGGGCGTCAGCCGCAATCCACGCTCGACGGTCGGTACTGTGACCGAGGTATACGACTACTTACGCTTGCTCTACGCGCGCGTCGGGACACCGCACTGCCCCAACTGTGGCCGGGTAGTCAGCCAGCAGTCGGCCGAAGAGATCGTGCATGCCATCCAACATTTGCCGGAGCGCACACGCGCCATCGTCCTGGCGCCGCTCGTCAAGGATCGCAAGGGTCATCATCAAGGTGTGTTCGAAGATGTGCGCAAAGCTGGTTTTCTGCGTGTGCGTGTGGATGGCGAAGTGCACGATGTCGAGTCTGATTTTGAACTTGACCGCTACAAGATGCACACGATTGAAGCAGTCGTGGACCGGCTGGTGATCAAACACGCAAATGCGAAGGACAAGCAGAGCGACGACGAGGAGAGCCGTGAGTTTCGTTCACGACTGACAGACTCGGTTGAGACCGCACTGAAGCTGGGCGACGGTATGATGTTGGTCAATACCATAGACGAGGACAAGGACCTGCTCTACTCGGAGCACTTTGCCTGCGCGCATTGCGGGATCAGCCTGCCGGAACTGGAGCCGCGTTCATTCTCGTTCAACTCTCCGCATGGGGCCTGTTCGGCCTGTCAGGGTCTTGGTTCCTGCCTGGAAATCTCTCCGGACATGGTGATCCCCGATAACAACCGTTCGATTCTTGATGGTGGCATCGACGTGATGGAGTGGCGCAACTCACACAAGGACGGGGGATATTACTGGCAAACGCTCGAAGCGGCGGCGAAGCATTACAAAATTCCGCTCGACAAGCCAATCCACAAACTCAGCCAAAAGCAACTGGACATTCTGTTGCGTGGCAGCAACGGTGAGAAAATTCCGGTTCATTACACAACCCATCTGGGCCGAAAAGCGGTCTGGCATACAGCGTTCGAAGGCGTCATGCACAATCTCGAACGGCGCTACAAAGAAACAACCTCCGACTATATCCGCAGCAAGATCGAAGCATACATGACTGAGCGCCCATGCGAAGTTTGCAAAGGGCAGCGGCTACGACCGGAAGCCCTGGCTGTGACAATTGCCGACCGTAACATCGTGGACGTAACTGATTGGCCCGTGACGCGTGTGCTGGATTGGATCGGCCAACTACAAGGCAAAAACGGCAACGGCCGAAAGCGGTCATTGCTCGATAAACGTGAGCAAGCCATTTCTCGGCAGGTGCTAAAAGAGATCAGCGCCCGCATGCGGTTCATGGTAGATGTTGGACTGGATTACCTGACCCTCAACCGGACGGCCGGCTCACTATCCGGGGGTGAGGCGCAACGCATCCGGCTGGCGACGCAGATTGGCTCGCAGCTCATGGGCGTGCTCTACGTGCTGGACGAACCATCCATTGGCTTGCATCAACGCGACAACGCCCGCCTTCTCAAAACACTCAAAGGCATGCGCGATCTCGGCAACACAATATTGGTCGTTGAGCACGATGACGAGACCATGCGGGCTGCGGATTGGATCATCGACCTCGGGCCGGGTGCGGGGCTATACGGTGGCAAGGTCATCGCGACCGGCACAATAGACGACATCCTTGCAAACAAAAAGTCCATTACCGGCGACTACCTCTCCGGGCGCAAATCGATCCCTGTGCCGGAGCAGCGCCGCCCCGGCAACGGCCACCAGATCGTCATTCATGGAGCCAGCGAACACAACCTTAATGAGATTGATGTAAGCATTCCCCTCGGGAAGGTCGTGTGTATCACCGGGGTGTCCGGTTCCGGCAAATCCACTCTGCTCAACGATGTTCTCTATGCAGCTGTCATGCGCGCCTTGCACGGCTCGCGAATCGTGCCGGGTAAACACACTGGCATAGAGGGCCTGGAGAATATCGACAAGATCATCAATATCGATCAGTCGCCCATTGGCCGCACACCGCGCTCCAATCCGGGCACGTACGTAGGGCTATTTGATCACGTGCGCAAACTCTTCGCCGAACTGCCGGAGAGCAAGATTCGCGGATACAAGCCGGGGCGCTATTCCTTCAATGTAAAGGGCGGGCGCTGCGAGGCTTGTCAGGGACAGGGGCAATTGCAGATCGAGATGCAGTTTCTACCGGACATCTTCATCCCCTGCGACGTGTGCCACGGGGCGCGCTACAACCGCGAAACCCTGCAGGTGCGCTTCAAGGGATTGAACATTGCCGAAGTGTTGAACATCAGCATTGACGAGGCTGTCGAGTTTTTTACAAACATACCATTGATCCATCGCAAGCTGAAAACGCTTCAGCGCGTTGGGCTGGGTTATATCAAGATCGGCCAACCGGCCACAACACTGTCCGGAGGTGAAGCTCAACGCGTCAAGCTCAGCAAAGAGCTTTCAAAGCGATCGACTGGCCGCACAATATATGTGTTGGACGAACCGTCTGTGGGATTACATGCCGCCGATGTTCACAAGTTGATCGAAGTGCTGCATGATTTCGCAGACGAGGGCAACACGGTCTTGATCATCGAGCACCACCCAGACATCATCAAGACCGCCGACCACATCATCGACCTCGGCCCGGAGGGCGGCGACCGGGGCGGTGAAATCGTCGCCGAAGGTACGCCGGAGGAAGTGGCGAAGGTGAAGGCAAGTTACACCGGCAAGTTTCTAAAGCAATATTTACGCAAGCCCAAGAAGAACCCGGCAAAACGAAGGGCCGCTGGAAAGAAAGCAGCTAAGAAAGCCGGGAAGAAAACGAAGACCAAACGAAAGGCGCGAGCATAAAGCCCGCACCTTTTTATCTCTGTCATCCCTACGAAGCAAACTGAAACGATTTGGTTATAATTGAGACATGGTCACAACCGAAATACCGAATGTGAATGAACGCGACCGAATCCCTGAAGAGGCAATTCAGGCAGTTGCAGATCATATCGCCCAAAAGTTCGCGCCCGAGAAAATCATACTCTTCGGCTCCTATTCAAATGGTGACCCAAAACCCTGGAGTGACGTCGATCTCCTCGTTATAATTGACACCCCGGCAGAAAGCGTTGAGCAGACCAGAGATATTGCACGTTCATTGTCGCCCTTCCCTTTTGGGATCGACCTAATTGTTCGCTCGCAAGCAAAGGTAAATGAACGCATCGCATTAGGCGATTGGTTTATGGAAGATGTCCTCGCAACCGGCAGGATCCTCTATGAACGTACTCACGGCTGAATGGGTATCCAGAGCTGAGCGTGATTTCGATACAGCCCATGTTGTTATGGCCCCGACACGCGATGAGCCTTTCCCCGATATTGCCTGCTTCCACTGTCAACAATGTGCCGAGATATATCTCAAAGCATTTCTGACAGAACACCGAATTCGTTTCGCGCGCTCCCATAACTTGATTGATCATCTTGAACTCTGCAAAGAGCTTGATCCAGAGTTTAAGGCTATCGAAGGTGATCTAAGGGAACTTGAAGGTTATGCTGTACGAACGAGGTACCCCGGAATAGAAGTTACATACGATATGGGAGCAGCGGCATTACCCGCCGCTTCTCGTGTCAGAGATTTTATACGCGGAAAACTCATAACTGATTAATTCCGGCATATACTCAGAAATGCGACATTGATTTGCATTTGACGAAAGGCGCGAGCATAAAGCCCGCGCCTTTTTTATTACGAAGGTGTAACCGTTGGCACAGTCTGTGGTCGGCGGTCTCGCTTTACGATGAGCTGCCACCAAACGATGCTTAGTTGCCAAATGATACGCATCATTCGCCGCACACTAAATATTTGGCTGCGCCCATACATGCGCGGATAATGATGGACCGGCACTTCGGCAAAACGCGCGTCTGCGTCCTGAAATTTACGGATCATCTCGACACAAATCGCCCCGCTATCTGATTCCAACTTGACACGATCAAACAACGAGCGCCGCATCAGGCGAAAGTCGCAATTCACGTCACGTAGACGGATGCCGAACAGGACACGCGCCAAACGCCGGAAAATTGCTCCAATTAAAATGCGATAGACCGGATCGTGGCGGGCAATCTTATAGCCGTTGACAACATCAATTTCAGGAGTCAATGCACCCGCTAAAGTTAACATTTCGCGCGGATCGTATTGGGCATCGCCGTCCGTATAGAAAACCCACTCATTTGTAGAAGCGTGAAAACCCGAGCGGAGCGCGGCGCCATAGCCCAGATTGCGCGCATGTTCGATGACGCGAACCTCCGGATGCCTTGCCCCTATTTCGGCAAGCACAGCTGCGGTGTGATCGCTGCTCCCGTCATTAACCACGACTACTTCATAACTGTCGGTTAATTGCGGCAAAATCTCAAGCGCGGCCCTGACAACTCCGGCAATTGTGCCGCCATCATTGAAGGCCGGGAAGCAGGCTGAGATTCCACCCGGCAAATTTATATTTTTCTCCATCTCTTTAAATGATCGGAAAGTTCAAATCAAACCGTTACTGATTTTTGTGCGATAGCGTACAGGCTCAGTCCCCACGGTAATGTACGCTGTGCTGCCACCCGCGACTCCCATGCAAGCAAGCCGCCGAGCATATTGTTGATAACTTTGTTCGGCAGCTTAACATCCGAGTGTAGTGAGCCATTTGAAGATACGATTTGCCAACTTCGCCGCAGCACGGCTACTGGTAGCAGCCAGATCCCAATTGGCGAAAGATGTTTAAGCGTATAGCCTGTCTGTTGTAGTTTCCGTCGCAAGCCCTTCCGACTATATCTGCGGGCTGTATGAACCTGAGAATCATGGGACCCACGAAGCCAATCGTGGGACGGAACGCGCAGTATGAGCCAGCCCGACGGAGAAAGAATGCGGTGTAACTCGAGCAAGGCTTTCTCATCATCGCTCACGCTGTTGTGATAAAGGACATCCAGGCACACAACAACATTAAATCTCCCGGAACCAAACGGCAGCGCGGACATATCTGCGCGCACTAATGCTGCGCTCGTTTTTGTACATGCGTTTGAGAGCGCCATGGCTGAAAAGTCTATTCCGAATGCCGGCGCGGTTTGCTCCAGCCATGCCAGGTTTCCACCCGTGCCGCAACCTGCATCCAGAATGCGAGCGTTTGTTGGCAGTTTCAAATCGTTAATTGCCCGGCGTAGTGAAGAGCGCATGCCACGATACCACCAGTGCTCGCCCTCCAATGCTGCCATTCGACCATATTCTTCCAGCTCCAAGCTCACCTCCGCGATGACAAATTATAGGCCGACTGGCCCGTATAATGTTGAGATGATACTTCGGTTCCAAGTGCAGGGCACCTGGAGATAACACATGTCGCCCACGCTCCCAGAAAGCGAACCGACTGCCTCGCAGCAAGACCCAAGTGCCAGGAACCTAAACCTAAAGCAGCAGATCAAACAACGCGCTTCCAAGCTTGGTTTCGCACTGTGCGGCGTGACCACCCCTGACACCCCGCCCCACCAAGAAGAATATGCTCAGTGGCTGGCTGATGATATGCACGGCGAGATGGGCTATCTGGCGACGGAACGTGCTCGCGAGCGACGCGCAGACCCTCGCATGATCCTCCCCGAATGCGAGTCTATCCTGACATTGGCGGTGAACTACTTCCAAGGAGAGTGGCCGCACACCTCAGAAAAACATACCGGTCGGGTAGCACGTTATGCCTGGAATAATGACTACCATGATGTGCTGCTGGAGCGTTTACAGGAGCTGGTGGAATTCATCGCAACAGAGGCAGGTCGTCCGATTGTACACAAAATCTATACGGATACTGGACCTCTGCTCGAAAGGGAACTCGCTCAGCGCGCCGGCCTGGGCTGGATCGGAAAAAATACAAACCTGATCAATCCGAGGATCGGATCCTGGCTTCTACTGGCGGAAATCCTGCTCGATGTGCCATTGCCGCCCGACGAGCCGCTTACAACGGATCATTGCGGCACTTGTACGGCCTGTATCGAGGCCTGTCCAACCGACGCTATCCTCACCGATCCACGGCGTGTCGATAGTCGCCGGTGTATCAGTTATCTGACGATCGAAACCAAGGGCGAGATCGAAGAAGATATGAGAGCAGGGATTGGCGATTGGGTATTTGGCTGTGACATCTGCCAGGATGTGTGCCCGTGGAATGTCCGCTTTGCCGAGGCCAATCTCGACCCGGTTTTTGCGCCACGAGCGCCTTTACCGAACCCGGAATTGACAGCGTTATTCGCCATGTCACAGGAGGAGTTCAGCCGCACATTCCGAGGCAGCCCCATCAAGCGAACTAAGCGGCGCGGATTGTTACGCAACGCCTCTGTGGCTTTGGGCAATTCCAGGGATGTGATCGCGGTTCCAGCACTGGCAGAGGCTCTAACAGTCGAGGAGGAGCCGGTCGTACGCGCACACGCCGCATGGGCACTCGGCGAGATCGCAAGCCTGCAAGCACGCGAAGAACTCTCACGGGCACGTGCGAAAGAAAACGACCTAAATGTAATGTCTGAAATCGAAGCTGCGCTTGAACGGATTGAACTCGGCTAGAAGGATCAACTAACGGGTGATCACCGTATTGAGAAAGTCGTGGCTTTCGTAGAGTGTGGCTGCTGAAGTCAAGCTCACCGCAATGGTGACGTCGTTCAGGCGTGCGCCGCCTACGCCTGCGATTGCATTCGTACTCACGAAACCTGTGGGCGTGCGCTGCACAACTTCGTATTCGCCGAGTTCGACGCCCACAAAGCAATAGCGACCCTGCCCATCCGCAGTGGAAGTGAACACCGCTTTACCTGCACTGTCGAACAGATCGACGAACGCGCCGACAATGGGAGACTCGCTATCATCAATGGAGGCGTTCCCATTGGAGTCGTTCCAGATCACGCCACAGATATCGGCCGTAGAGGCAGCCACAGCCGTTGCATCTTGAGTTGCTGTCGCTGTGGCAGACGGCGTCGCAGTGAAAGTCAACAGGATTACGTCGTAAGGAATGATGACGATCTGACCGATCTTGATATCGTCCGGGTTCTCTAGATCCTCGTTTGCTTCAATAATGGCATCGATCGTCGTGTTGTAGGCCTCGGCTAAACCGCCGAGGAAATCACCGGGCTGGATAGTGTATTCAATCTCTGAGCCGGGGGCCAAGCCGGTTGCAATCGGCGTAGAGGTCGGTCGTTCGAATTCGGGTGGCGGAATGATCACTTCCTGACCGGGCTGCACGACTCCGTTCGTCAGATCAATGCCCTGTACTAGATTGAAAGCTACGAGATCGCGCACGTCGACTTCGTAATCTGCGGCAATGAGAGAAAGGATATCGCCTTCCTCCACCGTATATGTTTCAGGGCCACTGCGTGTCTCGGAGGGAGTGACCGTGGGGGTGTCAGACGGAACAAAGAGCGTTGCAGTTGGTACAACTGGGGTAGCCGTGAATGTGGGCGTCGCCGTCGGTGTAGCAAATAGCTCCCATGCGCCGGATGTAAACTGCCGAAAGACATAGAAAATGCCGGCAATGATTCCCAATATAACCAACACCAGCAGTGCTCGCCAAAAGATGATTGCACGCCAGCGTTTTACTTCGACACCTTGATTCTCAGACATTTTTATTTAGTTCCTGTTTGTATTTTACCTCACGACCCATCGCTTATTATTTCAACCGATTGGGGCGTGCGATCTTTATTGCACATATAATACCTGCTTGCAGATGACTCCTTCCAATCGCCCATCCGACGAACGCTCGCTGATACAGCGCCAATTCGGGACGCACGCCGAGGCGTATGTGCAGAGTCGTGACCATCGTGGCGACGCCACCCTCGATCACATGGTTGCATTGCTCGATCTGGCTCCGCAAGCTCGGGTGTTGGACCTGGCAACCGGCGGCGGACACACTGCGCTGGCGCTGGCTCCGCTGGCAGGCGCAGTGGTCGCGAGTGACCTGACCTACCCCATGTTGCGAGCTGCGCGCCGTTCCTTGCACTCCAACAATTTCAATGCAGTGACCTACGTCCAAGCTGATGTTCACAGCCTGCCCTGGCAAGCGAATGTCTTCGAGGCCGTCACCTGCCGGGTTGCGGCCCATCACTTTGCAGATGTGCCACTGTTCGTACGCGAATGTGCACGCTTGCTGCGCCCGGGCGGGAGGCTGGCGCTGATCGACAATATCACTCCTTCGAAAGTTGCGCACGCACGCTACATTAATGCCTATGAGAAATTGCGGGATCCCAGCCACGGTTGGGAATACAGCAGCGCCGACTGGCAATCCTTTTTCAAAGCAGCCGGTCTGACTGTCGAACATGTCGAAACCTCCCGTATGGCAATACGTTTCGAGCCCTGGGTCGCGCGCATGAGTGTCCCGGAATTAAATCGCGGCCAGCTGCGCGCATTGCTGCAGCACGCACCCGGCATTGCGCGCGAATGGCTGAACCCTCGCGAAGAAGAGGGCAACCCTACTTTCGATCTGGGAAAACTACTTATCGTGGGCCAACTAGATTGAAACGCCACGAGAAGTGCTCTATCTGCAAACACATCCCGGATGAGAGCTATGCCTTCTGGAGCGGGATGGGGGAATCCGGCACCATCCCCAAAGAAGAGAGCAAATTGGAGATTGTCGGCGCGCCGTTCTTTGACGACAACACCGGCGGGGGGAATCGCTGCCTGAAGAAGTGCCCGAAATGCAATACTTATTATAATTGGCGTTTCACTTATGAGTTTTTGATTCCAACTTCCGAGAACGAGATCACGCTCACTCGCCTCGACGACAACGAAGGAGAGCGTCGTGCAGCAGAGGCATTCGCCACGATCCAAGCCGCAGAGGAGAGGTTCCTTGATGGGGCGAAACCACACATAAAGGCCCTCCACGCACGAAAAAAAGCATTCGACATTTACAGCGCGGCAGACTATCTATCCACGGGACGCCTTCGAGGTTTCAGCGTCACGTTCGCCCTCGAAGATGCTGTGCGGGCGCTCAATTGGCTCTATGTGCATGCACCGGATAGCTCAGGCATCATCACAATTCACGTCTTATTACACGACGTTCCCACAGATGATCCATCAACAGCCCGCAAAGTGCTGCACCTGTTGCAAGAAACCGCAAAACGCCACGAGGCGACACAACATCTGGCCGACTCCTGGCAGCAGGAATTGCGAAAACGCTAAGCCACCTTGCATGTAAAAACGCACAAACTCTTCGAGACACTGCTGGCCGCCTGGGATAACCAGCCAAAAGCCTCGGTCGTATTTTCGCAGAGCGCATCGTCCCGCCTGGAGGAGTTCATCCCCGATCTCGACCCAAACCTGAGCTTGGATTGGAATAACGAATCGTTTTGGGGGTTGCCCGCCCTGCGTGAAAAAGTCATCGCGAGGATGGGTTATGACGTTGCATTGGATGATGTCCTCATCACCGCCGGTACTGCCGAAGCCAACTTCCTGGCTATCAGCCAGCTTGTGCAACCGGGCGACGAGATGATTGTGGATGTCCCCGACTGGCCACAGCCGCTTGTACTCGCTGAAGCGATTGGAGCAAAGGTGCGTCGGCTACGGCGACACGAGGCAGACGGTTGGCGTTTCGATCTGGCGCAACTTGAAGAACTCATCACTGACCGCACGCGCTTGATCTTCATATGCAATCCGAACAACCCCACCGGGAGCGTGCTCGAGACTCACGAGATCGAGCGTATCGTTGTCATGGCTGCGCGCGTGGGCGCTTATGTGCTTTGCGATGAGGTGTATGCCGATCTTGAATGGAGAGGAGATCCGACTCCGCGCATCGTGAACGATTATGAGCGTGGGATCAGCACCGGCAGTGTCTCGAAAGTGCTCGGCTTGCAAGGCCTGCGCACGGGCTGGCTGGTATGCCGCGAGCCGCAGGTTGTTTTCGACGCATTGGTTCTGCGTGAGAATACCAGCGAGATTATGAACATCATGGGGGAAGCCATCGCGGATATTGCGTTGCGGGCTGAGCGTTACAAGTCTGCTTTGCGAGGTGCGCGCCAGGATGGGCAGCACAACCTGCACCTCATCGACGCCTTCATCCGCGCACAGCCGGGCTTGTCGTGGCAGCATCCCCAAGCCGGCTTAATCGGCCTTTGCCGGCTCGATCTCCCCATTGATGGCGACACCATCGCCGAGAAGCTGTTTCAGCCGCCCTACTCCACGTTTGTCCTGTCCGGCTCGGCATATGGGCTGCCACAATATGTGCGCATGGGCGCGGGGGGTGGCGAACAAGCAGCGCTGCAACTTGGGTTAGAACGCTTCGGCGAATTGCTTGCAACGCTATCGAAGGCCTCGCGTCCATGACCGTTCTGCTCGTCACGCCATTACAAAAAGAGATGGATGCATTCCTGAGGGGTTGCGCCGCGCGTGGTCATGAATCTACCCAAACTTCGATTGGCCGACTTCCGGTTGCACAAGTAGATTCGCTCCACCTCACCGTCGCCCTTGGCGGAAACGGAAAAGTTCAATTCGCAGTGCAGACGCAGCACTTATTGGATTCTGGGAATAATTGGCATGCAGTGATCTGCGCCGGCACCTGTGGGGCTTTGGCTGCTGATGTCAGCGTTAGCGATGTGGTAATTGGGACGGAGACCATCGAGCACGATTACTACAACCGCTTCAACGAGCATCCTACCCCCTCCTTTGCAGGTGATCCAGATATGCTGGCTGCGTTGCGAGCCATGCCTACAGATGATTATTCTTTCAACCTGCTCTTCGGCCCCATTGCCAGCGGGGACGATGACATTGTTGATCCTGCCCGTAGTGAGGAATTGCAGCGCAACACGGGTGCGCTGGTCGTCGCCTGGGAAGGGGCTGGCGGAGCGCGCGCCTTCGCGTTTAGCCAGTTACCCTATCTCGAGATCCGCGCTGCCACCGACACGGCTGATCCCAATGCACCGACAGATTTCTACATGAATGTGCCAACAGCGATGGATCACATCGCAGAAATCGTTGTAAATTGGCTTTCCAGCACCCGATAATGCTCCAGCCTACATGGTAGAATTCTTTGCAATGAAGTATCACATCCAAACCCTCGGCTGCCAGATGAACACAGCCGACTCACAACGCCTGGCTTCCGAGTTGGAAAAACTCGGCATTAAGTCGGCTGCCTCTCCCGTCGACGCTGATGTATTGGTGCTTAACACTTGTGTTGTGCGCCAACACGCCGAGGACAAGGCCCTCGGATGGTTGCATCGGGTGAGCCATCTCAAAAAGCATCATCGGCCGGATGTGATCGTTGGACTGATGGGTTGCCTGGTGGGCGTGAAAGGCAATGCGAAAGTACAGGCTGCTTTTCCGGCGGTGGATGTCTTCATGGCACCCTCCGAGCCGGGACCGATGGTGCAGCATTTGCTCGAACGCGAGGGGCTGGCGCTAGATGAGCAATCCACCCAAAATCGCTATGCATTGCAGGATGCCGACCTGGTGTTACCGCTCCACGAACAGCGCAACCTGGTGAGCACGCATGTGCCGGTTGTGTACGGTTGCTCGCACGCTTGCACGTTTTGTATCATCCCGTTCCGGCGGGGGATCGAACGTTCACGGCCGGTCGGAGAAATAGCGGCCGAAGTGCGTGCGCTCGTAACGCAAGGCGTGAAAGAGATTACGCTACTCGGCCAAATTGTGGACCGCTACGGTTACGATGTACCGGACGGGCCAAATCTAGAGCAGCTGCTCCAGGTCGTCCACGAAATCGATGGGCTGGAGCGCATCCGCTTCTTGACATCGCATCCAAGTTACATGACCGACGAGTTGCTCGATACTGTAGCGGAGCTGCCAAAGGTTACGCCCCATATCGAAGTGCCCGTCCAGGCCGGTGATGATGAAGTGCTCACCAATATGAAGCGCGGGTATACAGCGGAGGATTACCGCCGGTTAGTTGGCCGTATCCGCGAGCGTATGCCCAGCGGCTCAATTGCCTGCGATATTATTGTCGGCTTCCCGGGCGAGACCACGCTACAGTTCCAGCGCACCTACGATCTGCTTGCGGAGCTGAAGCTGGACAAAGTCCACATCGCGAAATATTCTCCCCGCCCCAGCACTGTGTCGGAGCGCCGCATGCAGGATGACGTGCCCACCGAAGAAAAAGAGCGGCGCCACAGTACGCTGGATGAGATGCAGGCGCAAGTGCAGGCTGGCATTAACCATCGATATCTCGGCCAGACTGTCGAAGTTCTCGTCGAGGACAACCACAAAGGCAAGTGGCGCGGCCGCACCGATACCAATAAATTAGTCTTCTTCGATGACCCAACTGACCGCAAAGGCCTGCTCGTGAAGGTGGAGATCACCCAGACTGGCCCCTGGTCCATGCAAGGGAAGCTACACACACGTCTGGCAGACTCCCTCCCGGAAGATATTCCAATCCATGCTATAGCCTAGCCGGTACTGTAGGTTGAGATGGCCTGAGCCTGAAACACCCGTCTGCTTGTTAGCAACGGGTGTTTTGATTTAGCGCCATACTTCATTCGAGTCTATACTTTCAGTTCCTCCGCCATTTCCGTTGCTTCGATAGTCTGCAAATACGAATAAATTCGATGTTGAAACGACTGTTCCCATATGAATATCCTGCCATTTCTAATTGACCCTTTTTCGCCGGGCACAAATGGAACCCCCGGCCCACGCCGCGGCCATTGGCTCATCGGCAGTGGACTTCTGGTCCTTGGTGCATTGTTGATTCTGATAATCGCACTCGGTTTCTTGTTTGTTCGGTTTAACACCTATCGAAACAGCAGTAGCCTGATAATCGATACTGGGTTCCCACAGATTACCATCAAAAGCCCAGCCGATGGTGCGACCCTCTCCTTGGGCTCGCCCGTCATTATTAACGTAGCCGCCAGCGGCCCCAATCCATTTCAACAAGTTGAATTATTGATTGACGGTGTGGTCTCCCGGGTCGAGGCCGCCCCCACCGCAAACACGACTTTCTTTGAGGTCGAATTTGACTGGACCCCCAACGAACCGGGTGCCCATCAATTGGTTGCGCGGGCAACAGACAATACAGCTCGTCTGCAAGCGTCGGCGGCCGTACTGACGATTGTCTCGCCCGAGGCGCCGCTCCCCAAGCCGGATGAAATTTCCGAAGAAATTACGCAGCCAGACTCTGAAAGCGAGTCCAATATTGATGCTGTTGTGCAGCCGTCGATAGATTTCTTTATCCCCAACTTTGCACCCGCAGCCGCAGGTGCGCCGGATCCAGGTGATGTTATCGGTACGGGTAAGCCTTGGACGGGTACACCAGGCAACTGGATAACCAACCTCACAACGCAGTCTGCTCCCAGCCCGCCGAATCTTGTCGGCGCGACAGGCACCTGTGGCGCAAATCTCACATTCCAAGATGTGTCGGACAACGAAGAGGGCTTTCGTATCTACCGTTCAGATCTCAATGCTGCCAACTGGACTCAAATCGCACAGCTCGCAGCAGAGTCGCAACCCGCATGGCTTACATTTGCCGACAGCAACATCGCCGGCCAAATAAACTACTACGTGACGGCCTTCAACAGTCAGGGCGAGTCGGGCAGTAACATCGTACTCGTCAACATCGGCTCAGCAGATTGCCCGCCGCCGGAGAGCAACGTCAGCACATTTGTCGAACTCACACACCTGTCATTAAACACTCCCGCCGAACAGAAATATTGTTACATATCCTTGGGCGACGACCTCTGGGGGCGCTGGCCGAACGAAGGATTTTTGAATGACTCCGAGGGCAAGATCGAACTCGTCAATCCAATTTTTCCTATTTCACTAGACGGAGAACCGCCCAGCGATCAACAAGGTTCGCGATTCTTATTGGAATGTTGGGGCTGGCTTGACGGGAGCCTGGATTTAATTGGCAAGTTTGATATCGAGCCGCCGGAAGGTGGCTATGGCACGGTTGACCTCAGCACGTTAGATGCCTTCATTGAACTCACATTCTTCGAATTTGATCCGGCGACGATGCAAACACTGGAAAGCGATAACGATATCCCGTTCCCATATCAGCTCTATCTGAGAAAGCCCTGGGTCACAAACCTATCATCGATCGATTTCGGCGAGGGCTGCCTGCTTTCGGTGGATTTGGACGTTGTTGGCCCAGGCTACTGCAACGGCGACCGATTCGGCACAAAAAAGGTGCCCGGAACACCGTTTGATTATGAATTCCAATATGTGTTTTGGGCCCCTGGGTTCAAAAATGACTGCGTGATTAGCTATACCTGTTTTTATCCGCCGGATCTCCACTTTTTCGGATTACGCGATGAAGTAGTTAACGGCGAATTTGGCTTCAACGTATACATGACGGCTCCGGCTGTCGGTCTCACAAAGGCATTGGCCCGGTCGTTCCCTTCCCCAAATCACCTTGTTTATGTCCCACCGGGCTGGGTCTCGAGTTCGGACTGCTCAGGGAAGCTAGATATTGGCGTTAGTTCCTACTTTATTCCCACTGGTTCTGATCAAATGTTCGAGTCAGAAACAGTCTGGAAAATGATACCGGAACCCTGTCCGGTTGAAGATTCTGCGATCATGGAACTGGAACTGAAACAGCTCTGGTTCCATGGAATCACCGAAGAGCCGGGGGTAGGCGAATGGCTCGACATTAATGCCGGTTTCTTCTTACTTCCGAATTGGGACGGCAACGCACTCTACCTCGCAAAGCCGCCCGAACAGACATCGGCCAATTGTCCCGCACCAGATGGCGTTGCGCCGGACGACGCTGGCCAATACGCAGGGGAGTGTCCGCTGGGAGTGGTCGATACAAAATATCAGGTCTCCAATTTATTATTGTGTTATGGACCCATCCTCTCAGAAAGTTGTTCGGAGCCATTTTCTTATTCAAGTAACTCCCTATTCTTTACCGCATATAATCCAGGTGACGGTCCTGATAAAAGCCCCCCATTATTTGGTTTTGCATTCAGAGATCATGACACTAACTCGGCCACGGATGAATTCTGTGAAGGCAGTCTCCAACTTCCGGCGCAATCTTTTGCCGAATGGAGCGACCCGAGCGACCAGAGTTATGAGATTACGGTACCCTTCAATGGCATTGCGGGTTGCACGATTAATATCAAGGTGAGACCATGGCGGGTCTTCAATGCGCCATAAGGTTTCGACGAATTTAGTATTCAGATTACACGCCATCACCTTTCAGCGCCCGATCCCAAAGAGAAGAGATAGCGAATGAATAGAAAAAGGCTCACACTGGGGTGTCTCGGCGTTCTGGTCCTCGCGCTGCTCGGCTCCGGGATCGGGTACATCTACACACAATACTCCACCTATCGCAACAGCACGGGTCAGAACAATCGACAATGGCATGCCCCAAATCGCGATCAGCAGCCCGGCCGACGGCGCGATCGTTTCGGCCGGCGCGCCGCTCTTCATCTACGCGGCTGCGATGGGCCAAGATCCCTTCGTTTCTGCGGAACTGTTAATCGATGGCATGGTGGCTGGTGTTGAGGCTGGTCCCTCCGGCGGAATCACGCCCTTCGACGCCAGATACACCTGGATCCCCACCGAGCCGGGCGTACACCAGCTCATCGCCCGCGCGAATGACGATGCGGACAACACGGCCAACTCGGCCGGCGTGCTCGTCGTCGTGCTGCCGGACGAAACAATTGCCGCGGCGCAAGGCGCGCCGGCCGACGGCGTCGAGCCAGAAGATATGGACGAAACCACAGTAAGTGGGGAGTCGGGTGGCGAAGCAACTGCTGGCGAGACCGCCAGTTTAGATGGAGGCGAAGGCGGCGAGGGCATTGGCAACAACAGCCTGAACGCTATCGTTTTCCCAGAAGTCCCACCAGAGGCGGCCCAACCCCCCGCTCCGCCCGGACCGAATGATTCGGTCGGCGCGAGCCAGCCGTGGAGCGGCGCCCCGGGCAACTGGATCAACAGCCTCACAGCGCAATCCAAACCGAATGCGCCCCAACTTGTTGGCGCTCCGGGCCAGTGCGGCGCAAACTTGACGATTCAAGACAAGTCGAACGACGAGGAAGGCTTCCGCGTATTTCGTTTGGGATTAAATGCGCCCGGCTGGATCGAAGCTGCGCAACTCGCCTCGCAGTCACAGAACGACTGGATCACTCTCAGCGACGACGGCGTCTCCGGCCCGGTCAACTACTACGTCTCGGCCTTCAACAGCCAGGGCCAGGCCGACAGCAACATCGTGCTCGTCAATATCGACCCGGCCGGCTGTCCCGAGCCAACCACAGAATTTCCGGTACTCACCGTCGAAATCGGCAACCTGATCCTGAAAAAACCTGCCGAACAAGTCTACTGCTACAAATCGCTCGGCAGCCTGCAATGGAAACGCCTGCCCGATTTCGGCTTCCTTACCCCTGGCTCGGACGGCCTGGATCTGGGTGAGGCCGCCACACAATATATTACGATCACCGACCTCGAAGGCCAGCCGCTGTTCGACACGTTCGAACTGCGTCTCGAATGCTGGGGTTGGAACGGCGGCGCGTTGCAGTTCCTGGGCGATTTCGCGCACACGATCGATCTGTCCAATCCGCGCGATGCCCGCATCGACCTCGAGAGTTTATCCGCCGAAGTATTGGTTGTCGTCGGCAGCCGGGGCGACCCGGAGTTTTTTGACCCGCCCATTGACGCGATTCCGTTCAATGATCCCTGTATCATTTTTACTTGCGGTGAAATTGATCCAAACGTGATCGGCAATCTAGATTTGAAGTATCCGATACCGGAAAATGCACAGATGCCCTTTATTTCGGCCTGGCTTACTTACGACCCCAGTGTCTGTGCCGCACACGCTGAGAAAGAGTCGCTTAATTTTAATCATCCCCAACTCACGCCGGTTTGTGAGCCGTTACCGGGCTACAACGTTGGTCCTGAGGGCCCAGATCCACAACCCTATATTGTATGGACTACGCTGGACAACACATGTTCAGCAGGATTCGGAAACGACTGTCGTTCTCTCGAATGGTGGGCAAATTATGCAGAGGCGCGAGGTGGGGGAATATGGTGGGAGGTTAAACCTGGAGATTTTAATTTTCCAACAATTCCAACGATTCGGCGCACGGTCTCGCGCGGCGATTATTTTTGTCCAACAAAAGTAAAGGATTACACCGTAACATTAAATGTTTATGTTTCAATTGACAACTCGAGTGTTGTGATTTGAGTGAAAAGGCTCAAGCAGCCAAAGAGTAAGCCTGCTTGGCGAATAAGTACGAGAAGACTTGTTGCTCGTCAGTACCGTCAGACAGAGAGCCGTGAGCCGGCAAGATCAATGCTTCGATTAGCTGCTGGCTTTGTTGGCGAATAACCTGCCCGATGGATTGGATGGGCGCGCAGACCTTGTCACGACGCGATGTGGGCAAACAGTGCAGGTGCAGGAACGAATAGGCCACGAAGACCAGTGACCAGTGCTTATGAATGGCGGCGGCCGAGCGCATGCGATATTCGTGGAGCCCCAGGTTCTGTTTGGCGTCTTGATAAAAGGTCTCAATCGGCCAACGGAGCAGATAGGTTGCGATGATCTTCTTGGCATCCCAACTGAGATGGCTGCTGACCAGCACGGCATAGGTGCCGGTTAAATCAGGCTTGGCAAAGCTGATGACCAGCCGTACCTTCCCCAAAGTCGGGATGCGTACATTCTTGCTGAAGCAGTAGTAGGTCTGCTCGCCCACTTGCATCGGTTTGAAAGCGGAAGGTGGGATAAGCGGCACTAGGTCCTGCACCTTGATGTGCGGACCATCAAAGCGCATGCGTTCGCCGGAAGCATCCTGGAGCACAAAGCTGTTGGTGATAAGGTTGCGGTTGTTTTTCAGCAGGCTGATCCAGTGCTTGCCATGCGCACTGAGAACTTCGAGCAATTCGGGTGCCAGGTACCAGGCGTCGAACAGCACCGTTTCAAAGGGCAAATCGTGCGCCAGCGCCGCCTTGACCAGTTCAGCCGCCAGCGAAATCTTGGTCTGAAAAGATTCGTCCAGAGCCCGGAACTCTGGGTCGGCCAGCAAGGTGGGTGCGACTTGACGTTTGAAGCGATTACGCTCCTTCTTGGTTTTCGGGATCGTAGCGTCGGGCAACAGTTTCTTGACGAACGCTTCCCAGTCGGTGACTTCTTCGTAGCGCCGGTACAGTCGCCAGTCGGCCGGAAAGCGAACCGCGCCGCTGATGTAGTGGCCGGTGACCAGATTGTGCGCTAGCGGATACATGTGGTTGCCGTGGTTGTAATGTTGGTCAATGTATTCGAACAGACTGCCGACGTGCTCGCACAAAGTATCATCGATGGCCAGCATCGATTTGCGGGCGCCCTGGCGCTGACGCTTGGTTTGCTGGAATAAGTATGCAATGCGTTCCTGGTTCAGTTCCGCGGCATCCCAGTTCGCTTCCGACAAGAAGCGCGACAGGTTGGTCTTGTCAGCGCTATCCAACAGGCAGCGCGTCATGTTCGCCATCGACTTGTTCTTCAACACAATCAGTCCGGTTAGATAATTCTCGAAATGCCGGAACTGACAGCGGTTTTCAAACACCCCGCGAAAGCTGGCGCTGTGCTCTGATACGATGGGAGCCGGTTTTACGATGGGAAGTTGCATCGGCCGAATATGCCCTAAGATCACTCAAATCACAACACTCGAGTTGACAATAAAGACTTGTTCTTCCGCGGTCCGAAAAGCAATATTGTCAAGGCTCCATGTGCAAATTACAGTTCAGTCGATCTCGAGATCACCTTACAAACACTACACTTGAGCAATTTAAGGG
Organism: Anaerolineales bacterium; assembly: GCA_965248775.1. Lineage (GTDB taxonomy): Bacteria > Chloroflexota > Anaerolineae > Anaerolineales > JBHHUI01 > JBHHUI01. The sequence goes on along the minus strand of OZ252150.1, from coordinate 4,990,759 downwards.
ACGGAGGCACCGATTCAGGTTTGCCAATTGAGGCTGGCGGCTCGTTCGAGATCCGCGGTGGCCAGACTACCTTCAGTCGGCGTTTAGGGCTTTGTACGGAAGTTTTGGAGTGGAAGTGCAGGGTCAACCTTAATAGTCAATCCTATGAATTTTCTGGACTGCCACTATGTGATGGAACCGATTACTGCAATCCCTTCTCCATAAATAATCCTTTTAGATACAAATTTGGCAACAATTCCGCCATTATCCGATTTGACCATACCTCCACCCCCTGGATTAGTTTTTCTTTGGGGGATCTAGATCCAGGTTATTTTTTCCCTATCCTTGATTCAATTTGTGGTATTTCGACGCCGCTAGCTTGGATAGTGAATAGACACAGATCGGTTTCAGAATGGGCAGCTACGGTCAACGAGACTTTTAGTTTTTCGGATAGCGGCCCCAACGGCGATTGCACAGTTGACGTCGTAATAAACGCGGTGACGCCTTGAATAATTTACAATCCAAGGGATTGCTGCCAGCGCTCCTGCTCTTATTCGCCGGCTGCACCGAGGTCATCAAAATACCTGCATCCGATCCAACTCCACCAACAGTCAAGATGTTTGAGCAAGCGCCTGCCCAGCAGGACTATCTCACGCCCAGCGATGGGCCCATTTCGCGAGCCGTCGGGCCGAACGACAAAATTGAATTTACCGGCTCGGGCGAGGATTTGGATAGCGGCGTGAAATTGTATTTAATCCGAGGGGACATATACATTGACTGCCGCTATAACGATCAGTCAAATGTTGCCAGTGAGGTGCATCTTTACGAATATGCAGAAAGTGAAGCTGTCACGACAGCACCTGGTTTTGGGAAGACAAAGTTGTTTGCCAATGCCATTTATCAAATTAGCCAGTTGATGACGGAATGCCCATCAGGCACGAGTGCCCTGTCCATCGGCGGCACGTTCCACGCTGAAGCGGTCAATAACCTAGATAGTACAGCCAAAACGCAGCTATACAGCTTTCACTGGCCGTAATCTCTTGCCAAGAATGTAGGAGCAGGGAAATTGTCTGAACCTTACACACCGAGTCAGAACAGTGGAAATTCGCGTGGTCGCTTGTATCTTATCGGTGGGTTCATTGCACTGGCACTCACGATTCTCGTTGTTGTGATTGGCTTTTTCGCCGTTCGATACGGCGGCTATCGCAACAGTAGTGGCCGCATACTCGAGAGCGGTTTTCCACAAATCGCCATAAGCAACCCGACTGACCGCGCGGTTGTTCCGGTCGGTATACCGATCAACATTACAGCCGCCGCCGTTGGCTACGATCCGTTTATGTCCGCCGAATTGCTCCTGGATGGCAAACTGGTCGGTGTCGAAGCCGGTCCCTCCGGCGGGCTGACACCGTTCAACGCGGTGTTCACCTGGATCCCCAGCGAGCCGGGCGTGCACCAACTCATCACCCGCGCGCATGACAGCGAGTCCAATACAGCAAGCTCAGCCGCTGTTCTCATCATCGTCCTGCCAGACGAAATCCTCACCGACGCAGAAGCCGCACTTGCAGAAAATGTGCAGACAACAACCGAAGCTGCAGCTGGTGAGGGTTCGGATGGCGAAGTAACTAGTGGCGAGAGCGCCGGTTCAGGGGGAGGCGAAGGCACAGACGCTTCGGGTGGAAGCGTAGGCGGCGAGGGCAATGCCGGAGGCGGCCCATCCGCTATTGTCTACCCAGCTGCTCCAGGGGAGTCTGGACAAGCTCCCACACCTCCGGGATCAAATGATTCTGTCGGGTCGAGCCAACCATGGACTGGCTCCCCGGGCAACTGGATCAATAGCATCACTGCGCAAGCCAAACCGAACGCGCCGCAACTGGTCGGCGCGCCGGGCCGCTGCGGCGCCGAACTGTCCATTCAGGACAACACAGACAACGAAGAAGGCTTCCGCGTATTTCGTATGGGATTAAATTCACCTGGTTGGAGCGAAGTCGTGCAAATTGCCTCGCAGTCGCAAAACGACTGGATCATGTTTGCCGATAGCGGAATCTCGGGCCCCGTTAATTACTACGTTTCGGCCTTCAACAGTCAGGGCGTTTCAGATAGCAATATCGTTCTAGTCGACATCCCCGCGATCGATTGTCCCGGGCCAGTAGAAGACTCATTAATCCTCACCATCGCCATCGACGACATTGTCTTAGCTCAATCCGGCCAGCAGGCCTATTGCTACCAGTCGCTGGGTGGTGCAATCTGGACGCGCCTGCTTGAGTTCGGCTTTATCACGTCCGGCGATAACGGCTTGCAACTCAACGATGCCGTCCAGCAAATCCTGCTAAATGACGGAGCAGGTCAAATGCCTGTCGACACGCTTGACATCTATTTTGAATGCTGGGGTTGGAGCGGCAGCGTGCTCCATTCGCTCGGCGATTTCGTACATTCAATCGATCTGTCCGCACCCTCCGGTAGCGATGTGGACTTCGAGGGCCTTTCGGTAAGCATGATTGTGGATATCAGCAAGCAGAGCGAACCACTCTATGGCGTTTTTGAGGAACAAATAGCGCTTCGAGACAAGAGTACATTTCTTATTCCGTTCCTGGCCTATGACATAGATCTACTTGCTGTGGAGCCACACGAATGGCGCATGCCATTTGTATCGGCCTGGTTGACCTACGAACCGGATGACTGCACAGCCCATTTAGAACCCGAGGCGCAAAACTTCCTCGGCTCCCTCGTGCTTTGCCAGCCATACCCGGGTCACAACATCGGTCCTGGAGGCGCGAATCCGCAACCGTACGTCGTCTGGCAAGTAGACGAGAACTCGTGCACGGCCAAATACTACGGCGCCGAGTGTCTTAATCTCAACTGGTGGACTGCATATGCCAACACGAATGGAGGTACGTTGGGTTGGACAGTCGCTTCACAGTCACCTAACTTCACGAACGCTGTCGCACTGGTTGACAAGATATTTCGAAGCGCGTGGTTGCCAAATCCGCTTTTTCCGGGTTGTGAAGATGGCCTTGCGTCGTGGCAAGTGCAAATGACATACATCGACCAAGTCAACGGCTCGTTCGTCGGCAATCCCAGCAACCCGGTGGACGTCCCATGTGGTACCACACTTGGCGATACCGTTACCATCGAAGTTTCTTTTGAAACGCTCCATCTCAACGGACTAGACGATGACGGTACTGGCCCTGGAGACGATGTCGAGGTGTTCGGTCGGTTTGAGGCGCACCCATCGAGTTGGCCTTCAAAACCCGGGCGGGTTGTCGTGGGTCATCAACCCCTGAACGTGAATGAATGCGTAAATTGGGAAGCGCTCTTTCCCGGTCCGGGCTCGGCCGGACCAGAGAACTTCGCAGGGTATTGTATGAATCGAATGGAAGCAGGTTCATATCCGTTGGCTAACGAAGCCTTGTGCGTTGTGCAGCCGGAGGCGCTGGCTACCCTTGGCAGTTCAGAGGATCTCGATTTTTGCCCGTTCACAGTTGGCAAGGGGAATAACAGCCTATTTCTGTCTGTCCACAACGGCGACTCGATAAAGATTAGATCGCAACTGATCGACGATGACGTCGGCTCATCGGACGATCCCGTTTGTATTACGAGTCTGTGGACGGAACCGAAATCCCATTTGCAATGGGCGCAGACTACCAACGAGCCACGCCAGCTGGTGGCCCTCCATGATGAAGCGAATTGCACGCTGGACGTGGTACTAAACGCGGTGACACAATGAATCCATTGCATTTCCTTGTCGAACCATACTTGCCAACTGGTGATGGTGGCATTCCCGCTCCACGCGGACGTTCTTTCTTCCCACGCGCTTTATTCGCTGTCAGCACGATATTAATTCTTGCGTTGGGGTTCGGCTATTTGAGTCTTCAATTCACGCGCTTCTCCGAGTTTCCCGCGCAGATGGTCGAGAGCACGGGAACATATGCGATCAACATTATCGAGCCGATCTCAGGATCGGAACTGATCGCTGACGAACCAATCGTCGTTCGCACAGAGGCCTCTGGTCCCGAATCGATTCTCTCAATTGAGCTATAGACAGACGATTTACTGGTTGGTGTGCAGAGTGCCCCGGTAGCAGGTGGAACAACACCTTTATTGGGCCACTTCTCCTGGCTTCCAAGTGGGGTAGGTGTGCACAATCTACGGGCGCGGGTCATCACTGCTACAGAGGCAAGCAGTGAGTCAGATGTTGTGTGGGTATTCACACAGGAGCCGGTTTACGGTCCGGAGGTGATCGCTCAGAGCGAGCCTGATGTTATACCGGTGCTTGCTTCCGTCGGCGTGGGCGTAGGTGAGCCACCGACTGATGAGGAAGTTGTGGAGCTGCCCTTACCACCGGAATATACGCCCCCCAATCCGCCGTCTCCAGATTCACCTGTGCAACCAGCCGCTCCATGGTCGCCGAGTCCAGGCGGATTCATAGACTGGATTGTCCCCTCTCCATCCATTCCAAATGCACCTGCTCTGACGGGTGCTGTAAATGATTGCACGGTCATGCTGATGATTCAGGATCTGTCTGACGATGAACTCGGCTTCCATGTTTATCGAACGAAGCTTCCCGAAAACCAGCAAAACTCTCCTACTTTTACGTTGGCTGGGCAGCCGAATCTTGGCTGGCTTTCTCTGGACGACGAGATTATGCAGGCTGGTGTGTACTCCTACGTCGCGCAGGCGTTCAAGGCTGAAGGCACTTCAGGCCTCAGCAACCCGATCACGCTGAACGTGTCTGCACCCGGATGTGCCCAACCACAGCTACCACCGTTGGTTTTTGTTAAGCCGATTACACTGACGCTTCCGGAAGCAGCACAGCAAACCTATTGCTACGTTTCGATTGGCGACCTGCTTTGGACGCGTTACCCGGAGATCGGCTTTCTGCAGCCTGGGGAGAGCAATGTCATTGAGTTCCATCCCGATGTCTCGGATCTGTTTGTGGAGGTTATCGGCGCGCCTATTCCGCAGACCAATAACGAAAAGTCTTATTGGGAATGCTGGGGCTGGGCCGGAGGAAGCCTGGTGATGATTGGCGAATTCGAGTTTGAACTCATTCCCGCCCCTGAGGAGCAAACGGTGCTGGACGCATCGAATGTATCGGAACTTGTCTTTCAATATGCGCCCATTGATTCGCCGACTTATGACCTCGATTTCGACGACCTGCAGGAATTTGATTTCGATGACTTACTCGACGTTCTCGAACCAAAGGTTCCGCACACTGACTTACTGGCGCCTCGGCTTAACTACTCGACCGAAACAAGCGATTGCACCAACAACCTCCCTGGGAATGTACAACCCGATTTCCAAACCCCGACGTGCCATCCGGGACACAGCGGCAGTAACGTGGATGAGCATCCGCATGCCTATTTGACCTGGGACTTGAACGACAAGGAAAACTGCTCCAGTCCCGGCAATTGTATTGACCCGACGGGAGATGTCTTCTGGGCTTACGCTGTGGTCGACTCAGGCTACCACCTTTACGACTTAGATGTCAGCGACACCGTTCCTGTGAATACCTTCCATGGCTTCGACAACGGCCTGCACATCGCGCCGCCCAAAGGTTGTGGCATGTTCCGCGCGTACGAAGTTCGCACCTTCGTGCACCTGGATAATTTCGTCATCTACGAGTCCATGAGCCCGAACGCGGTCCGGCTTTTCTACGAGCCTTGCGCGCCGAACGCACCGTTCGAAATCGATATCACATTCACAAAAATGCGCTTCGGTCACGTAGACGATGGCGAGTCCGATCCGCAGGATATCGAAATCTATGGCGTTATGTCGGCACATGCGCCAGCCGGCAAGGATGGCTATATTGGCCTCGGCAGCGATCTGGACAAATCTTACTGCGCCTCCAGTGAGATTATTGACGGTGACATCTCTGCGATAATTGATTGGGGTTGCCCAATACCTGTTGTTGACGGCGAATACAATCTGGCCCATTGGAAGCTGTGGTGTTCCGGACCGACAGTAGGCTCGTGTGACAGTGGATTCGAGTTCGGCAATAATACCGCCACACTTTCTACTGTAGAAGGCGAAAACATGCTCCTAATATCAATCCATTTGGTCGACAACGACAGTGCCTCCGCCAATGACACGGTTTGTGATATATCTGGCTGGTTGACGAAAGACCTGGATATTCATTGGAGCCATATAAGTGGAACGACCTATTCGGGGTATCAGGGCGACAACGGGAGCGCCTCGTGCAGAGTCTGGTGGACTCTGACCGTCAAGCCATGAATTTTAAAGTTAGTGAAAGATTAAGCTGCGCGTACGAAGTGGAGTTCATCCGGAACGAAAATCAATTGGAACAACGCTAACGGAGAAGAACATGAAAACGAAACTGTGGATAACGCTTGGAGCCATCAGTCTGATCGCAGCCGGTTGCCCGAATCAGCAACAGGCGGTCTTGCCAGATGCCAATGCCATCATCGGCCCGCAGGCGTGGATCGACGCACCGCTGGACGGGATGACCATCCCGCTCGCCCCGTACGAAGTCGTGGCGCACGCCAGCAGTCCGAACGGCGTTGCCTCTTTCGAATTCAGTGTCAATGGTGTTGTCGAGACCCCGACAATCGTGAATCCTGGTCAGGTCGGGCAGACGCTGGCGTACTTCATGTACGAGTGGACACCACCCGCTCCGGGCACGTATCTGCTCTCCGTGCGGGCATTCGATTCCAATGGCGAACCCGGCCCGTCCGCGGAAGCACGCGCTATTGTTGAGGGCGATGTGCCGGTCGAAGAACGAGAAGATGAGCCAACGCAGACTCCCACGCCGCGCGACGAGGCGGAAGTGGAGGAGGAGCCAGCCGAGCCGACGCCCACCGACACACCGGAGACGCCCGTGCCGCAAGCGCCTGCCGACACACCCACCTTCACACCGGAACCGCCAACCGCCACGCCCACGCCTGTCGTGGCCGTCATACATTCGTTCGCTGCCAATCCGCCCGAGATCGACCCCGGTGGCAGTTCGACCCTGACGTGCTAGATCACGGGCGCGACAAACGCGGACATATTTGGAAACCCAGTAGACCCAACTGCATGCAACTTCCCGGTCTTCCCCAGCGAAACCACCGACTACGTTCTACGCGCCTGCAGCACTACTGAAGATGAATCATGCGTCTTTGCCATTGTGAACGTGATCGTACGCGCGCCTACGTCTACGCCAACCCCCTCCGGCCCGCCACAGTGCAGCGACGGCATCGATAACGACGGCGATGGTTTAGTCGACTTTGTCGCAGCCGGCATCGTCTCCGGCGACCGAGAATGCGACAGCGCGAACGATAACGACGAGTCTAGATAACGATGTTTTTATGAAGGGCAGCGAGCGACCAGTTTACGATATCTTGGTGAATTTTCTTGACGTACAGCGCGCAGGCCTTGAGGAATTGATTGAATGAGCGAGCCATACGAACCACAAAGGAGCAGACGTTGGCTATGGGGATTGAGTTCTATCCTGGGGCTATTGGCTTTAGGCCTCGCTGTCCTCGGCGTGATCACCTTCGTCAGCTTTCAGGTGCGCGACTATCGAGTCCAGGTTGATGCGCTGCAGCTGGCGGAGCCAACGATTGCTGTTGCCATCACAGAACCTTCACCCGGCGCAGAATTCGCGGCCGGCCTCCCCTTGCTGACTCGCATTGACGTGAAAAGTGCCCTCGCTCTCTCTGCAATCGAACTTTGGGCCAACGACGAGTTCGTTGGCCTGTTCGATCAGTTGGCGAACGAATCCCCCAACACAATCGCACTCATCCCCTGGATTCCAAGTTCCGCGGGAGACTACGCCCTGATCGCGCGAGCGGTGGGCCGCGCTGGCTCAATTGCCGATTCGAATCCTGTATTTATCCGCGTCACGCCTTCCGATTTCCTCGGCTCGGGTGTCCCCGAACAGAACAGCCCGGTTTACGTAGGCGGTGGTGGGGAAGGTGCAGCGCCGGCCGACCTTCCGCCCGCTATCCTGCCGCCGCTGTCAATTGCCTCACCCAGCGCTGAAGATTCGGTCGCCCCGGCTGAGGCATGGCAAGGGAGCGTCGGGGACTGGCTCGGCCAACTCACCACAACCGCGCCTCCGCTCGCCCCCGCGCTAAGCGAGCCCGTCACGGGATGCGATGTATTGCTTCAGATCCACGACCTTTCGGATAACGAGGATGGCTTTTTCGTCTACCGCCAGACACAAGCTATCCCCCAGTGGAAACTCCTGACAACGCTGGATGGACAATCTCAAGCCGATTTCATTACCTACACAGACCCAGGCGTGCCTGGCCCAACAAGCTCCTACAAGGTGGTCGCATTCAATTCGCATGGGGATGCAGCGAGCAACCCGGTTTCGGTTCCGCTCAACCCTGCTGACTGTCCCACGCAGGATTATCCGGCACTCTCTGTAGAATTCGTCGATTTACTCAGCACGGAAAGCGTCGATGAACTCTATTGCTACACCTCCTTCAATGGAAATGACTGAGGGCGCTGGCCGGTCACCGGTTTTGTCGCTCCTAGCCCGGAGCCCGATCAGCCCCGGCAGCTGCCAATCGCCAACCTGGCAATGGGCGAATTAGGAATCGCGGACCTCGTAGTGCAGTTCGAATGTTGGGGCTGGGGCAGCGGCGCGCTGCACAACCTGGGCCATTTCGAACTCGCAACCACCAAAAGTGGCAGCAACGCGGAGTTTAATCTGACGGACCCCGCGCTGGGGACCAAGCTGAGCATCGCACTGAATGAGGGCGCTATACCCTACCTGGGAGATTTAGACGAAGGGAAGGCTGGCCTTATCAGTGTTCTGTTGTTACCGCCGACCGGCTGGTCGACGGAGCCCGGTGATATCGAAAGCTGCTTAGCGTACGCCTCGCTCTCGGACCCAACCTATTGCAGCGGAGATGATTGGGAGTTCCCTTACACGCCAACGTACGTGATCTGGAACTGGGAATTCAAGTCAAAGTGTGGTGTTTTGGGTCCCTGTATTATTGACCCGACAAACTTGGAACACATGGCCGAATTTCCCGGCGAATATGGCGTTAACGTTGAGTTACTCTACCCATGGTTCTTCACAGCCGCCTCCTTCGAGGGAACTTTTCACTCTGTCTTCAAGCCGCCGCCTGGCCCCGGATGCGGAACCACTTATACGGTTCGACTGCGCACCTATTTCATCCCGGAAGGCTACGATACGATGATCGAGTCGGCGCCTGAACTTGTCACTGTCGCCGCACCGTGCCCTGCTGCGGATTACGCCGTGTTGGGGGTCGAGTTCACGGCATTAAAGATTGATGATTACATGGAAGAACCGGAGGAAGGTGAGGTCATCGAGATTTGCGCCGGCTTCACCGCCATGGTTGATGTGGTCCATGCGATTGGGATGGGAAATAACGTCACTACCAATTGCCCGCTGCCAGACGGCGATCCGCCTAGTGGAAGGACGAATTGGTCCGCCGAGTTCCCCTTGGAGGTGCAGAAGTCCAATCCGTACTTGCTAGCAAATCAATATCTCTGCGTCACTACCTTCACCGGCTGCTCGGAACCGTACAAACTTGGAAACAACGAGTTTACCGTCATCATCAACGAAGGCCAGTCTCTTTGGCTAACTGCCGCTATCTACGATTTCGACGTGAACTCCCCCCACGATCTGGTGTGCTTCGCGCAGCATACGATCACGAGATCGCCACAATCCTGGAATAATCCGCCCGCGCCGACGTACGACAAACACCAGGCCTTCTTAGTGCAAGGGTTTAACGGTACCGGGTCGTGCGTGGTTTTGGTTGAGATCAATCCGCTAGGTTTCTACGATGCTCCCTGAAGGATTGCACGCTCCACACTGCGATCAAACTTCGATTTTTACCCGACCAGGCCACTGATTACGTCCTCCACCGTGTACCAAGAACGCGTCTCCCGGCCAACGATATTCGCACTTGTTGTCCTTGTAGCCACCCTGGCCTGCAACCTACCGGGTCAGGGGGTGGATGACGCGGGCGGACGCGCCACTTCACTTCCACAGACAGCTGCTGCCATATTGACCGAGACCAACCCGCCCCCGGAGAGCGAGAGTGTCTCTACTCTTGCAATTGCAGCTACCTCCCCTCCAGATACAAGCACAGCTGCTCCGGTAGCCACCTCAAGCTCGACGGCGGCTGTCACAAACACGCCGATCATCGGCCCCACCTTCACGTCAACGGTTGCGCCTTCTTCGACGACGTGTAATCTCGATTCCGACTTTTTAGAAGACATCACCGTACCCGATGGAACTGAGTTCGATGCCAACACGGCATTTACAAAGACATGGCGCTTACGTAATAGCGGGAACTGCACGTGGGGTGGTGAGTATCGCTTTGTTCATATTGACGCTGAATTGATGGGTGCACAGCCATCCATCCCCTTGCCAGGTGTCGTACAACCCGGCGAAGAGATCAACATTTCCGTCAACTCTGTATCACCCGACTCGGCGGGCACGTATCGCAGCCGCTGGCAATTGGAAGGGCCGGGCGCGAAGAGATTTGGCACACGTCCCTTTGTAGAAATTGTCGTCAAATGAGATTACAGACGGCAGTGAGTTTGCCGAACATGGGTGTGTTTGCCTCCGCACAAGTGCTGGCCGATCTGGCCCGTGACGCAGAGCAAGCTGGCTGGGACGGCGTCTTTGTATGGGACAGTCTTTATATTAAACAAAAAGACCCTCGCAACAACGACACTGGCGATCCATGGATAGCCCTGGCGGCGATCGCGCTGCAAACACAGCGGGTTCGCATTGAAACTCTGATCACGCCCATTGCAAGGCGACGTCCCTGGAAGCTTGCCCGTGAAACTGTGACCCTGGATCACTTGTCCAACAGTCGCATGGTTTTGCCAGTTGGTTTGGGAGCTGTTGATGACGGCGGGTTCTCGAAAGTGGGGGAACCACTTGAGCGTAAATCCCGGGCGCAGCGCTTGGATGAGGGGCTGGCGATCCTGGACGGACTCTGGAGCGGAGAACCGTTCAGTTTTGCAGGGGATCACTTCCAATTGAAGGAAAGGGCGTTCCTGCCGCGCCCGCTGCAATTTCCACGCGTCCCCGTGTGGGTGGTGGCAGCCTGGCCGTGGCCCAAATCCATGCAGCGCGGCGTGCACTGGGATGGGGTCTTGCCTTTCAAACTATCACTCGAGGGAGAAAACCTGGCTGCGGGTGGTTATGCGATCGCCGGCGGCCTTAGCCCGGAAGACGTGCGCGAGATCGCAGCCTACGGAAAAGAACATCGCAATACACGGGGCAAGTTCGATATTGTGCTGGAAGGAATTACACCCGGAGACGATCCCTCGGCAGGTGGAGAAATCGTGCAGCCTTATGCAGAAGCTGGTGCAACCTGGTGGATCGAAGCTGTCTGGGATTACTTCTACAAATATCCGGGCGAAGTGGAGCCATTACGCGAGCGTATATTGAGAGGCCCACCTGAATTGGATTAACGTGAAGACCTCGGAGATATCGAAAACCTCCGAGGTCTTAGCTGCTAAGGCGCACTAGCCAGCGTAATTTCCATCAGGTCTGAAAAATCCACCGTAAATCCGATCGGCGTATCATCCTGGAAGCTGGGTGTCTGCGAATAGGTGCGCAATCCAATGCGTACCGGCTGCCCTGCGCCAGCATCGATCTCGTCAAAGCGTAAACCAAATTCCCAGATACGATGTGGCGTACTCTCATCCGGCGTCGCACCGAAGCCCCCGGCCGCCTCCGAGGTAGAAGCAGATGTACCGGTCCAGGTTCCAGGACCTGTATAAAACCGGACATCACCATCCCGCACATATTGGATATCCACATTCGCATCGATAACAGCATTGTCATTCACATCAACGCTGAGCCAGAAGTAATCACCCCACGGACTGAGCGCCAACGGTGGATCGTCAGTCGTGTCGCTGACAAGATCGATCAATAGATACAGTTTCTCGGTATCGTTCATAAAGTAAATCTTGCCGTTGGGGATATCACGCACGAGCCGAGCCGCACTCCACTCGTTGATGGCATAAACGCCGTCAATCGTTGGCGCACTGCTTGTAAAGCCGGTCAGGGTCGCCGTCGCTGTGGGTGTGAAAGTAGCCGTCACCGTGGCGGTCTCTGTGAATGGCGAAGTTGCCGTTGGAGTCGCCGTAGGTGGCGGCGTGCCGGTCACAGTTGCCGTCGGCGATGCCGTTTGAGATGGCGTGGGAGTGAGCGCATCTGGGAGCAATTCCGGCCTGGCAGTCGCGAATGTGAGCAATGCCACGTCGCATTCCACGTATATCGTGGAAACCCAACCTTCGCGGTCAGCGGCCTGCACTCTGAGCCATTCTCCTGTTTCAGTACGACTGATCGGGGTCAATATCGTACCGTTGCCGAGCGCAAGGATTTCGCGGTAAGCAACTGCGGGACCTTCACGCAGGCGCAACGATTGACCGTCTGCCAGGTTTATAACACGGCAGGCCGCATCGGTCACCGGAATGAGCAGATCTGCCTGCACCTGCCCGGCCTCATTGCCAGCCAGCAGTGAGTAAGTGATCGTCTCGTTCGGAACTGGTACGGTTGTGCTGCCGGAACTGCCGAACGAACCGTCGATGCCAACGATAATGACAGTGTCGGCGCCCGGCACACTCCAAATGAGAACCAGTTTTTCAACATGCCCGCGCAGGATCGCAGCCGGTTGCGCCGAGAATTCAGAGACAATCGGCGGCTGCCCACGCACTTCCACCTGTACCTCTTGAGAAGAACTGCCGTCGTCGTTAACGGCAGTAATCACGTAGCGCACGTTCGTTTCCGGATTGAGCGTATGCACGCCGGTATTTTCAACCGTTCCGATGTCCGGCTGGATATCCACTCGGGCTGCATTTGCCACGTCCCAGGTGAGCACAACAGAAGCACCCGGTTCGACCTGATTGGGTGTAGCGGCAAAAATGTTCACAACGGGTGGATCACCGCCAGAGCAGAAGGGTAACCCTGGGGCGAACTCTGGGCAGAAGTTCACATAACCGTATGCGCCACCCAGACAAAGGCAGAGGAACAGCACACCGAACACCGGCAACAACCATGCAGGTACCAGCGGGTTGAGAATGAACAGGCCCGGCTCCACAGTTACTACCCCCGGACCAGACATGGGCGTTGCAACCAGGTTGAAGTTGATCTTACGCGGCGAGCCAAAGCGTGGCCGCCACTGCGCATCGGCCAGCACAGGGATTGTACCGCGTTGTCCAGGCTTGAGCGTGACAGCAGGTTGACCAAACCGAAACTGCACTAATTTTTCGTCGTCGGCGCCGGAAAACCTGTAAGAAACTGATGCATTCCCCTGGTTATGCACATCCAGGTTGAACTCACCGGTCGCCTCCGGCGGGTCCAGATGCATATCGAACTTGGCGAAGGGTTGAATGCGCAGCATCGCTTCGGCAGTGATACCCGTTCGATGCTGGCGGGAAAATATCGAGATCTGGAACTTGTGGTCGCCGGCTTCGGCCTCTGGCTTACGCGGAACCTTGACAGTGATCGAAATTGTCTTTTGCGAGCCCGGCAACAACGTGATGCGCTCTTCTTCGAGTGCTGCCCACGACGCAGCAATACCGGAGACATGAATCCGGAAATCAGCAGACTCACGTGATTGATTAATGACGGTGAGCTGGGCAGTGAAGGTACTACCGGCTGCAATTGGCTTGCGCGGAACCTCCAGCCGGGCCAACACAGGTGCTTCACGTGTTGCCTCAACTGAAGTTGAAGCCGTCGGACTCGTGTCCGGAGAAGACTCAAGAACTGTGGCCGGTTGTTCTGCACCGACAGGCACGCGTTTCCCGGAACTCGCGCCCGGGGGCGGTTCGTAGTTGAACTCCACATCGCCGAAGCGACCCGTATCGAATTCAGTCAGGGGGCTCGGGGCGTTCGGTGGAATACGTAGGCCGGCTACAAATGTACCGTTTGCGGAACCCAGATCCTCGACCAGTAAACGCCGCGCCTCGACTGTAATGCGTGCGTGACGGCGCGCGACGGTCTCGTGCTCAAGCACGATCTCGTTTCCCAATGCGCGCCCGACTGAAAATGCCGCCGCGTCAATAGCGAAGACTTGTTTGCGGCCATCCGGCCACTGAATATGGAGCTTGCCGAGACTCATGAATGATCCCCCTACAGATACACTCAAGTTTAGTGCCGAGAGCATTCCGTTGCAAGAGCATTCTATCTCGACCTCTTTCGTCAACGGCGCTATACTTGCGCTTCGAAACCTGACTCTGTCTGGAGGCCTGCTCCATATGAACGTTGTCAATCTGAGCGAAAAATATGCACTCTTTGCGGAGCATTGGAAGCCCCGTACCGCAGCCGCACTGAATGACTCCCACATCAAGCTTGCCAAAATGTACGGCGAATATCACTGGCATCAACACGAGAAAGAAGACCAACTCTTCCTGGTTATCAAAGGTCGGATGTTGATGCGGCTTCGCGAGGAAGAAATTTGGGTCGAGGCGGGCGAATTCCTCGTCGTGCCGCGCGGCGTGGATCACGCTCCGGCCGCCAACGAAGAAGCGCATGTGCTTCTGTTCGAACCGAAATCCACAAAAGACCCCCGCACCGGCGAAGACCCCTGGATTTAGGTATGGGTTTCCTGCATGGAGACACGTTAAATTAGAGCAAATGTCTACTGAAATCACCACCCCCGAGTGGGTAAAACATGCCGTTTTCTATCAGATCTTCCCGGACCGCTTCGCGCGCAGCGCATCGGTACTCAAACCGAACAACCTGGAAGCGTGGGAAGACTCACCAACAACTTACGGCTTCAAAGGCGGCGATCTGCTTGGTGTGGTGGAGAAACTCGACTATCTGCAAGACCTCGGTATATCAGCCATCTATTTCAATCCGATATTTCAATCGGCAGCGAACCATCGCTATCACACGCACGATTATTTTCAAATCGATCCTCTCCTGGGAGGTAACGCGGCTTTCAGAACACTGCTCGCTGCAGCCCATTCACGCGACATACGCATAGTATTAGACGGTGTGTTCAACCACGCCAGCCGGGGCTTCTTCCAGTTCAATCACATTCTGGAGATCGGCGACAGCTCTCCTTATGTGGACTGGTTTCATGTATATGGCTATCCCGTGAATGCCTATAGCAAAGAGAAGCCCAATTACAAAGCCTGGTGGAACCTGCATGCGTTGCCTAAATTCAATACCAGCAATCTACAGGTGCAGAGCTTCATCATGGAAATCGGGCGGTATTGGATCGAACAGGGAATTGATGGTTGGCGGCTGGATGTTCCCGAAGAAATTGATGAGGACGGATTCTGGCAGACCTTCCGGCAGGTAGTCAAAGCGGCCAATCCAGAGGCCTATATTGTTGGCGAAATCTGGCACGACGCGCATCGCTGGTTGCAAGGAGATCAGTTCGACGCCGTTATGAATTATCCGCTCTCCTATGCCAGTTTGGCTTTCCTTGGCGGGCACTATGTTGACCCGGAACAGACTCATGAGAATGCGCGCCCGCACCTTCACCCCCTTGATGCGCCTGGCTTCGCCACACGTGTGGACGAAATGCTGACGAAATATGCAAGGCCCGTGACCGAGGTGCAACTCAACCTGCTCGACAGCCACGATACGCCTCGTTTTCTAACGTCAGTGCGGGGAAATTTGGAGGCGCTTAAATTGACGACCTTGTTCCAGATGACCTTCCCCGGAGCGCCGTGTGTGTACTATGGAGACGAGATTGGCATGGAAGGTGGTTTCGACCCGGATTGTCGGCGTTCCTTCCCTTGGGAGGTGGAGCACTGGAATGTAGAACTGCGCGATTATTTCAAAGACTGTATTGCACTGCGCAATTCCCATCCTGCGCTCCGCACCGGAGAATTCATCGCTGTCTTCGCAGTCGACATGGTGTATGCCTATCTGCGAAAACTGGATGCGGATGTATTGCTGATCGTGCTAAATGCTGGTGAGGCGGCTGCCCAGATCGACATTTCAATACAGGAACATCTCTCGCATGGGGTCGCACTAAAGACAGTGCTTGGCCCGGGTGAGGCTCGGCTGGAAGTCAGCCACACAGCAGGGCTCCATATTCCCGCACGAAGTGGAATTGTGTTCAAGGCCGACTAGTAGATCTCTCAATCCTCTCTGATGGTCAAATCCTTTGCCCAACTGACAAACCGTGGACGCGCACGCCGACTGCGTCGAATAGCATTGCGCGCGCTGGAATGCTACGCGCTTAAGGTTACTCGTGTCCGATTGATCACCAATGGATTCAATGGCATATTTCGCGTTGATACCGCGAACGGCGAAAAGTATATCCTGCGTATCGCACTGCCCGAAGGCGGACACAGTTACGAACAGTATTGCTCCGAAATGATGTGGCTGGCTGCTCTGTCCCAGGACTCTGACCTTAGCATCCCGGAACCCATGCCCTCTAAAAAAAGCGAACTGGTTGTAGAAGTCGAAGCGGAAGGTGTGCCCGAGCCGCGCTTATGCATGATTTTCTCGTGGGTATCCGGCACAGACTTGGCATTGCAGCTTACGCCTGCCAACGTCGAAAAACAAGGCCGTCTCATGGCAGGCTTGCATATCCACGCGGCGACTTTCCAGCCCCCGCGCGGATTCGGTATATACACATTCGATACCACCTTCCCATTTCCGGAGCCAATCGTGCTGCTCGAAGACCGTTTGAGCGATGTGATTCCGGCCAAGCGCCGCCGACTCTTCGAAGAGGCAGTTAAATGGAGCGAGAATACTATTGCCGATCTGCAAGTCGGTGGCGAGCCAATGCGCGTTCTACACGGCGACCTACATCAGTGGGTAGTGGTTACATGGTAACTCGAGTGTTGTGATTTGAGTGATCTTAGGGCATATTCGGCAGATGCAACTTCCCATCGTAAAACCGGCTCCCATCGTATCAGAGCACAGCGCCAGCTTTCGCGGGGTGTTTGAAAACCGCTGTCAGTTCCGGCATTTCGAGAATTATCTAACCGGACTGATTGTGTTGAAGAACAAGTCGATGGCGAACATGACGCGCTGCCTGTTGGATAGCGCTGACAAGACCAACCTGTCGCGCTTCTTGTCGGAAGCGAACTGGGATGCCGCGGAACTGAACCAGGAACGCATTGCATACTTATTCCAGCAAACCAAGCGTCAGCGCCAGGGCGCCCGCAAATCGATGCTGGCCATCGATGATACTTTGTGCGAGCACGTCGGCAGTCTGTTCGAATACATTGACCAACATTACAACCACGGCAACCACATGTATCCGCTAGCGCACAATCTGGTCACCGGCCACTACATCAGCGGCGCGGTTCGCTTTCCGGCCGACTGGCGACTGTACCGGCGCTACGAAGAAGTCACCGACTGGGAAGCGTTCGTCAAGAAACTGTTGCCCGACGCTACGATCCCGAAAACCAAGAAGGAGCGTAATCGCTTCAAACGTCAAGTCGCACCCACCTTGCTGGCCGACCCAGAGTTCCGGGCTCTGGACGAATCTTTTCAGACCAAGATTTCGCTGGCGGCTGAACTGGTCAAGGCGGCGCTGGCGCACGATTTGCCCTTTGAAACGGTGCTGTTCGACGCCTGGTACCTGGCACCCGAATTGCTCGAAGTTCTCAGTGCGCATGGCAAGCACTGGATCAGCCTGCTGAAAAACAACCGCAACCTTATCACCAACAGCTTTGTGCTCCAGGATGCTTCCGGCGAACGCATGCGCTTTGATGGTCCGCACATCAAGGTGCAGGACCTAGTGCCGCTTATCCCACCTTCCGCTTTCAAACCGATGCAAGTGGGCGAGCAGACCTACTACTGCTTCAGCAAGAATGTACGCATCCCGACTTTGGGGAAGGTACGGCTGGTCATCAGCTTTGCCAAGCCTGATTTAACCGGCACCTATGCCGTGCTGGTCAGCAGCCATCTCAGTTGGGATGCCAAGAAGATCATCGCAACCTATCTGCTCCGTTGGCCGATTGAGACCTTTTATCAAGACGCCAAACAGAACCTGGGGCTCCACGAATATCGCATGCGCTCGGCCGCCGCCATTCATAAGCACTGGTCACTGGTCTTCGTGGCCTATTCGTTCCTGCACCTGCACTGTTTGCCCACATCGCGTCGTGACAAGGTCTGCGCGCCCATCCAATCCATCGGGCAGGTTATTCGCCAACAAAGCCAGCAGCTAATCGAAGCATTGATCTTGCAGGCTCACGGCTCTCTGTCTGACGGTACTGACGAGCAACAAGTCTTCTCGTACTTATTCGCCAAGCAGGCTTACTCTTTGGCTGCTTGAGCCTTTTCACTCAAATCACAACACTCGAGATGGTAACTGATGGGGACCACGCTGTATTGTAGTAATGGAGATACAACTTGAGTACAGCTTCATGGTAAACGTCGGACTTGGAGAAAGAAAGAGTTTTGCGCACGAAGCGAGCCAGTCTCTGGCGCAAGGTGTTGTTCCAGCGTTCCACGTGAGATGTCTGGCCGCTTTCTTTGCCGACACTTTGGTGAGTGTCGTTTGGTAAAACCTTCTGGTAAGCGTGCCAGAAGTCGCTGAAGGAGCAACACGCTTTGTAGGATGCTGGGATGGATTTCCATAACGCGCGACAACTTTTTTCACTGCGGTCGCCAATAAAATAGGCCACCACTTGGCGCGTGCGCCGACACAGCGCGACCCATATCCAACGTTTATCGTTTTTTGTGCGTACAAATGACCATAATTCATCCAATTCCAGCACATCATCCGTTTTTACGGTTTCTAAAGTGTCAGCCAGGTTCGGCATAGCGCCGGCCTTCTCCAGAATCCAGCGTGCTAATGTCTGCCGCGCGATGCCAAAGATGCGCTCAATGCCGCGCATACTGGCTCGCTCTCGATAGGTGCGTAGGACAAATTCTCTGATGAACTCAGGATAAGAACGGCTTTGCGGTTCCAACATTCCATAAGCGGCGCAATCGAGACAATGAAACTTCTGACCGCCTTTATAGTCTGTACCATTCTTGACAATGTTGAGGCTCCTGCACTTTGAACACTCATGCGTGATGACACTCTGGATCATTTTGGCGCTCCTCTGTTTGGCAGGCCAACAACTTACTTTTTCCAGACTCATCAGTCAACATGTAACCACTACCCATCAGTGGAATGTGCGTGTCGCGCGTGGAGTCCTCTCGCCGATCGATTTCGAAGACATGCTCTGGGGTTGGCCGGTACAAGATATCGGTATTGCTTTGTATTACTATCTCGGTGAGGATAATTATCCTGATCTGCGGGATGCCTTTCAACGCGGGTACCAAAGGATCGCGGTCTGGCCCGAAAATGAACCAGGCCAAATTGATGCTTTCATTGCGGCTCGCGCAGTGATGCTGATGAACTTTCTCCTGGGAACGATCGACCCCCACTGGCAAGAGATGGTGCCCGACTATGCGCGGCGGACAGAAAAACGTATTCGGATATTAATGAACTGACGGAGCGCAGACTGAGAAAACATGCCTCACAAAATGATCATTGATTCAGATACGGCTTCAGACGACGCGGTTGCATTGCTTATGGCGTTGGTCTCGCCGGATATCGAGGTTGTGGCGATCACGATCGTGGCCGGTAATGTAGCTATGCAGCAGGGAAGCCGGAATGCACGCTATACCGTCGAATTATGTGGCCGAGCAACTCCGGTCTACGAAGGCGCAGTGGAACCCCTCGTACGTGAGACCCATCGTGCTGAATTCTTTCATGGCTCGGACGGCATGGGGGACACGAATTACCCACCCCCGAAAACGCTGGCGGCCAAAGGGCATGCTGTGGATGCGCTCATTGAACATATTCAGGCTAACCCCGGAATTGTGCTTGTGACCCTCGGTCCGCTAACAAATGTGGCCCTCGCAATCAAAAAGGCGCCTGAAATTGTTGGGGACGTGAGCCGCTGTATCGTGATGGGTGGGGCAGCCTGTGCAGTGGGTAACATTACGCCGGCAGCTGAGTACAACATCTGGTGCGATCCCGAGGCGGCCCAAATTTGTTTCCATTCCGGTCTTCCGATCGAGATGGTCGGTTGGGAGCTATGTCGCGGTGCGGCGAATCTTAACGAAGAAGAAATAACCTATTACAAAGAGGTCATCAACACGCCGCTGTCACAGTTCGTCATCGATTGTAATGCCTCCGCACTACAAACAAACCGGGAGTGGCTCGGCGATCCCGGAATTGGCCTGCCCGACCCGGTGGCGATGGCGATAGCGATTGATCCGGCGCTCTGCACAAGACATAGCAGACATTTTGTAGAAGTTGAATGTGAGGGCAGGTTCACACGGGGTATGACTGTTGTGGATCAACTGCAGGTGACACAGGAGAACACGGCCAGCGTCGCGATGTGGCATAGCGCGCCGCATGTCAAAGTGTGCTGGGAGTTGGATGTTCCTGGGTGGAAAGCGCTGCTGGAACGCAGTGTGCGCACGTCTGTCTAGATACGATTTATCGAGCAGACGTGTTCCGACGTCTCGTCAGAATTCCCGCCAGAACCGGAAGCACGAAGCCTAAAGCAATTGTCAACCAGATTGACGTCCCGGCATTGGAACCTGTCGCGGGCAGCGCATGCGGCACTCTTGCAAGCAATCCGAACATGCTGAGATGATCTGTGAGCCCACAGATAAGACTCGGCGCCGGACTCGGCGTCTGGGGTAGCGACTGCCAGAAAGAACCGTCAAAGAATCCGACGACTAAATTTGCATCGCGGCCGCCTGCTTTCAGAACATCGTTCACCGAGAACGGTAAGCAAATTGTCAGGCTTTGGTCGAAGCTCTTGCGTTCAGGTTCGGTAGTCAGGTCCACGCGCGGCGCGATGACACTGAGGCCGGGTGGCGCAGCACTTGTCCTTGAACCACCTTTCGATGACGCGCACAGAAAGCGTGTACCGTCCGCGACGATGGCAGGTGGCACGATGATAAGTGCGTCGGAGCAGCTGAATTCGCCCCCGGCAGCGCCTATTGCATGCCCGACCACCGCCGCGGCAGCTAGCGTTTCTGCGTCCGGCAGCTCTGCATTGGCGCTTGCAAGTTGCTCGGCATCCAACTCGATGTGTTCGATCCCAAAGTCCACCCGCGCGCCCTGCTTGTCGGTGTAGCAATATGCGTGCTCAATGAATGTACTTTGGTTGATATGTGTGCCGGTTGCCATGTATCCCGTCGGCAGCGCTATGCAAACCTCGTAACCTTCTGACGAAATCAACACAGACTGCTCGCGGTAGTGGTTTCCACCGCTGGCAAAGTGCTCCCCTTGGTCGTGGAAGACACACCCGCGGAAACCGTTGATATCGTAACAGCCGCCACCGTCCGTCTGCGTGCTACCCTTGAAATCTGCCGAGGGACCCGATGGGCACGCAATAGCAAGGCTTTCGAAATCCGAGATCCCTCCTGCAATCAGAACCGGAATTCCGGTCGCCGGATCGAGGGAGAAAAGTGCATCGGTATTGTTCTCGATGTAGAACAGATTGCCTGCGCAATCAAAATCCAGGCCGCTTCCATCTGGATCAAAGCTCAGCGCGCCGATGACCGTGCAGGTGGGCGAAGGCAGATTCATCGAACAGAGCGCATTGTTGTCGTCGTCAATGCCGTAGAGCGTCGTGCCGGACGCCGTCAATCCCTGGATGTCCTGGGTTGCACCAATGAAGGTAGCCGCGCCGGTAGCCGGTTCGATCGAAAACAGTCCATTGTCATTGCCGGATGTGCCCCACAGGTTTCCCGCACTGTCGAACGCGATGCCTCCGTCGCTCAGGTTGAATGAGGGGCCGACAATGCTCCCAGCGCCGGTGTTTAAATTGATCGTGATCAGATAGTTGTTTGGATTGTCGTCGTCCATGCCATAGAGCACGCCGCCCGGGCCGAAGGAAAGCACCTCGACATTCGCGAATCCAATCACGCCAATTTGTGTCAATGCGCCGGTGTTAAGGTCGATCTGATAGAGAAAGTCGTCCACGCCTCCGGTAAAATCCGACACGGTGTAGGCGGTGCCAACACCATGGGAGGTAGAGCTAGGAGCAGATGGGGGCGCCACCCGAACCGGCGCAACTGTAGCGCCGGCCGGTACCAGAGCAGAAAACATTGAGATGAGAACCACGCGCACGCGAATGTTGAACATACAATAGTGAATTTCGGAAAGAAGTCAGAAAGTATAACTGCCAAGTGGTGTCGACGTCAATAGATGTCGTCGTGTCGGAAGCAGTCCTCTACTCAGTGTCCAAAGCAGAGAGCCAATCAGTGGCATCTCGGGGCGTATTCAGCTTCACAACATTAAGATGTGCGAACTCCTTTTGCGAGAAAAGCACTGGATACATACGGCGGTGCTGACCATGCGTTTGCCATGACCACAGAAAGAGCGATTCGCGACTCAGAAATTGTTGTCGCCAAGACTCGCGGTTGCCATTCCAGAGTACCTCCCGCTTTGCCAAACGGCGTAAGGTGCGGCGGGTCAGGCGCCAGAGCGTCACCGGTAGACTGTAGTCCAGCCAGACCGCGGTCTCGGCGCGCACCCAGATAATGTCGCGAACTTTACTGTAATTTCCATCAACAACCCAGCATTCACTATCGAGTGCTGCTGTTACACACGCCCGTAGATCCGAGTGTGGTGGAGCTGTCCAATTCGGACCCCAATGTAGCGCGTCCAATTCCACATGCGGAATATCCAGCCGAGCAGCCATCGCACGGGCCAAAGTTTTCTTCCCCGATCCGGTTGTACCTATCACTGCAATACGCTGATATGCCATTGGCTGATTCTAATGGAAGTTCTGACACGTCTGTATTCGTGTCTTCAAAGTAGAATACTTGCCCACGCTACCACTTTCGTATATTCTCGTCGAACCGTATAACTGACCAATCTGGAGAAATTGAATATGAGCGCATCACAGAACAGCGACCTGACCTGGTTTAAAGTTGGTCCAACCGATATGCTGACGGAGGGGCGGATTACTACCGTACAAGCCGGTCACTCGGCAGTATGCCTCACACGCACGGATAGAGGCTACGGCGCCATCAGCAACCGTTGCGCGCACCAGGGTGGTCCGCTGGGTGATGGCTTTTTGCAAAACGGCTACGTGGTCTGTCCTTGGCACGCCTGGGAGTATGATCCCCACACGGGGGCATCACCACCCGACTACGACGATCCGCCTGTATCCGCGTTCGAGGTCGAACTGCGCGACGATGGCGTCTACGTCGGTGTAGCCGAACCAGAACATGAAGAGACGCTCATGGATCAGATGATTGAGACCATGATCGAATGGGGAGTGGATACGGTCTTTGGCATGGTGGGTCATTCGAATCTCGGCGTGGGCGATGCCTTCTATAACGCAGCGCAAGCCGGCAAGCTGCGTTACTTTGGTATCCGGCACGAAGGTGCTGCCGCTTTCGCAGCGGCCGGTTACGCCAAACTCACGGGGCGCCCGGCAGCCTGCTTCAGCATTGCCGGCCCGGGTGCGACCAATTTACTGACCGGACTCTGGGACGCAAAGGTTGATCGTGTACCGGTGCTGGCGCTCACTGGCCAGGTCAACACACAGGTGCTCGGACCCGGCGCGTTCCAGGAAGTGCCGCTCGCTGAAGCTTTTGGGGCTGTGGCGGAATGGAGCCAGACAGTCTTGCGCCCGGAGAATGCCACCGAATTGATGGCGCTCGCCCTCAAACATGCCATTGTCAAACGCGATGTTGGGCATCTCATCTTCCCTGACGATGTGCAGAAGCTGCCCGCCATTCCGAATGCGAAGTTGCCACCCGTCGAGGGGCGTTTGGCCGATCAACACATTTCGCCCCCCCGCACGTACTTGAAAAAGCAGTCGCGCTGTTGGAGCAGGCCGAGCGGCCGGGGATCATCGTTGGTAATGGTGGCCGGCCCTACGCTGACGAGATCATCGCGCTGGCGGAGAAAATTGACGCGCCTATCATCACAACATTCAAAGCCAAAGGCACCATTCCAGATGATCACCCCCTCGGCTGCGGCGTGCTCGGACGGAGCGGAACCCCCATTGCCAGTGCGACGATGAACCGCTCGGATTTGCTACTCGTCTTAGGTGCAAGTTTCAGCGATCACACCAGTATCACAAAGAAGCGGCCGGTTATTCAGGTAGATTTTTACCGGATGATGTTAGGGAAATTCCACGAAGTTCATTTGCCCATGTGGGGTGAGATCGGCGTGACTTTGAAAAAGTTGTCGGAGCAACTTACCACAAAGTCGCATCCCAAGCGGCGGGAGTATGTCGCTCGACTCTGGGAGAACTGGCGCACCGAGAAAAAGAAACGCTCTAACACTTTCGGGCCGAGTGGCCGGATGCCCAATGCGCTTATTTTCCAAGAGTTATCTGAGGTCATACCGGAGGAAGCGGTGATCGCCGTCGACGTAGGCAATAACACCTATGCCTTTGGCATGTACTTCGAGTCGAAGCGCCAGCATGTGCTCATGTCCGGCTATCTCGGCTCAATTGGATTTTCATTCCCGGCCGCGATGGGAGCCTGGGCCGCAGCGCCAACCCGTAAGATTGTGTCGATTGCCGGCGATGGTGGTTTCGGTCAGTATCTGGCAGAGTTTACGACCGCCGTTAAATACAAGATGCCGATCACACTCATTCTGCTCAACAATTCAGAATTGGCGAAGATCAGTCGCGAGCAGCGTGCGGGCAACTTTCATGTCTGGCAGACAGAGCTGCACAACCCGAACTTTGCACGCTTTGCAGAGAATTGTGGCGGGCTCGGAATTCGAGTTGAGAAGGAAGCGGAACTACGTCCCGCATTGGAGCGCGCCCTAGCCCACACCGACGGTCCGAGCCTCGTCGAGATAATCAGCTCGGCGGATCAGCTTTGATACGATTGAATGTCTAAAGTTCAAAGTCAGACGTTTGACTTTAGACCTTATGGCTTTTGACTTCAAACTATCCCCGATATTCGGCCGCGTGCGGAATGATGGTGTGCGCTGCCAGATCGGCATCGAGCGTAACCACGTCGTCGATGCTCAAGTCGTGGATGCTGCGATGCCCCATCATGCGACAAAAGTCCGCAAACTCTGTCTCCGTCGCCTCGAGGAAATTCGCCATCCGCTTGGCACTGACCTCGATATTAAAACGGGCGCGCAGGTTATCGCGTTGCGTTGCAATGCCTACCGGGCAGGTATTGTTATGGCAGGCACGATACTGTTGGCAACCGATCGCCATCATGGCGGAAGTGGAGATAGCGACACAATCGGCACCTAGTGCGAGTGCCTTGGCAAAGTCCGATGGCGTACGCAAGCCACCAGTAATGACAAGTGTGATATCGCCGTGACCGTTTTCGTCGAGCCAGCGGCGGGCGCGCGGGAGAGCATAAATCAACGGCACACAGATATTGTCCTTTACGTGCAAAGGAGCAGCGCCGGTGCCGCCCCCGCGGCCATCAATCGTGACGAAATCAAAACCACAATAGACCACGGCTTCGAGATCACGCTCGACATGGCTGGCTGCCATCTTCGCGCCAATCGGCCCGTCAGTCAGCGTGCGCAAGTGTTCGACCCGGGCTTTTGTCTCGTCCAGTGTGTTGAGATCGGGGAAGCGCGAGGGTGAGTGCACTTCGACACCTGCTGGCACGCCGCGCACGGCCGCAATCTCGGCAGTGACTTTGTGCGCTGGGAGAATGCCACCGAGACCTGCCTTGGCCGCCTGACCAAACTTGAAATCGATTGCAGAGGCCTTCTGGACGTTTTCGTCGCTGAAGCCGAAATAACCGGAGGCCATCTCAAAAATATACTGGCCGGCCGCTGCGCGCTCCATCGGGTGCATGCCGCCCTCTCCGGAGCAGATGGCGGTACCAAACATCTTCGCCCCGGCTGCCATTGCCGTTTTACTTTCCGGACTGAGCGAGCCATAACTCATATGGCTGATATAGACCGGAATACGCAGTTCGAGCGGCTCTTTCGCGTTCGGGCCGATCACACATTTCAGATCGACTTCCTCATCATCCAGTAGTGGCAGTTGCGCAACCTGGCCGGGCAGGAAAAGCAGGCTGTCGAGCAGAGGAACCTCCTCGTTGGTTCGCATGGCTTCCAATAGTTTGCCCTTGCCTTTGGCGAGGTAATGCACATAGTGCATTTTGTGTTCGCGGTCGTCTTCGGAGCGCCGGTATTTCGCTAGATAGTCGTCAAATTCCTTCGGCTCGATCGGAATATCCGACCGTTGTAGGTAGATATTGCCGTCCTCGACTGTGACGGGATAAGTGGGGACACGGTCGAGCGTGTTGTAACGCGAGATGCCTGTGCGTACATCAAAGTCCCAGCCATGCAATGGGCAGATCAGATCGGAACCTTTCAACTCGCCGTCACCCAATTGACCACCCCGGTGCGGGCAACGGTTGTTGAGCGCGTAGAAATCGCCCTCATAATTCACCAATGCAATATCCACATTGTTGACCACCACATCGGTAACGGAGCCGGGTGGACAATCGCTAATACGACCGATTTCGACTAATGTATCTTCCATGGAATAGGTCTCCTCTGCTTCAATAGAAGCTTCTCTTTTGAGATTAAACCATCAATTGTGGTTAATCCTGAAACAATTCATCTCCTCCCCGCAACCGGGATGAACACAGCGTGAACCGCTACTGCTACGTCGGAGGCGAGGATTTTTATAACGTCTGCGACTTTATTCTGAAATATCATTTATGTTCAGCAAAGAAATCACAACAGTCCCGCCGCACGTAACTCCTCCTCACGTTCGGGGATGACAAAACGATTGCGCGTTGTCCGATCCACTATCCAGGGTGTAATGCGGTTCAGGAATATAGACACACGTTGCAGGCCCGGCATGACGCGTTCAGGACGTGGGGAGCGCACCATCCGCACTACCGCATTTGCGACATCGTCGGCCGTGAGCAGCATCCATTTTGGCGTGCTGATGCCGGTCTTGCGCTGCGCAGAGGTATGGGAGCTAAATTCAGTTGCAACGCCGCCGGGATAGATTGCGCCTACTTTGATCCCCCAAACCCCGACTTCACGCCGCAGGGCTTCCGTAAAACCGTGCACTGCATGTTTGCAGGCGGCATAGATTGTGTAGGTGGGCGTAGCGACTTTTCCGGCTATCGAACACATATTGATGATGTGGCCCGACTTCTGTTCGATGAAATGCGGCAACACCTGCCGGGTGGTCTGGATCACACCGAGCACATTCACGCGTATCTGGGCCTCAATATCTTTAACCGGGTCGAACTCTTCGAGCCATTTGAGCCGTCCGAAGCCCGCATTATTGAGCAACACATCAATGTGGCCAAAACGATCGATTGTCTTTCCCACCATCGATTGAATCGCAGCCAGATCACTTAGGTCGGCGGGAATCGACTCCGCCTCTGCGCCGTTACCGAGCGCGTTGATCTCATTCTCAAGCGCCTCGAGTTTTTCCACGCGCCGCGCGACCAGGGCAATCCGTGCACCCGCATGACCAAAGTGCCTTGCCGTGGCAGCGCCAATACCAGAGGAAGCGCCCGTGACAATAACGACCTTGCCTTTAATTGATGCCATTTGCTTCTCCTTGCTGATCAGACGTTTTCATTCACGATAAGATTAGTTCATTTCTATAGAGTTGCACGTATTTTAGCTACAGAACCAAGCCAGGACAAACGCAGGCATTCCAAATCTCCCCTTCCGTACATTCGATTCCAATTGCTTGCATGTCTATCTCTACCTCCTTATAATTCCTACACATTCGGGGACTCGACCAAACGGCTGTTCTCCGGATGCTCCACCGCAAAAAGGACCTATCCATGCAATTCCGAAGACCCTTATTTTGGTTTGTCATTGGCGGCATTCTTCTGGCGGGTCTGACACTCTTGGCCGTGTACAACAATGTTGCAGGAACTGGCAATTCGAAACAGGCGGTGAGCTACGCGTGCACTGGAATGAAACTTCCGGAGTACCGGATTTCCTGGTCGGTTCCCTCCCGGAACAGACCTCGGTTGGGAGCGCCAATCCAATGGTTGCAGCGATTTCGGCTCTCGACGCTTATGACGATATCTTCCAGATCGTTGCAGCAGAACGAGAGTTCAGCTTCCGATTGGTAGAAGAAGACAAGCTCGGTCAGATACATGTCCGCTTGGACCAAATCCATCGGGGTGTTCCTGTTTGGGCGCGCGACATGGTTGTGCATTTTGATGCCCAAGATGGTCTGCTCGGGTTCTCCGGAGAATATGCTCCTGGGCTGGACATCTCCACCATTCCTCGGATTGCAGCCTCCACTGCAACCGGCACGGCATTGGACGAACTCGCAACGGAAAATCCGAGACTCGATGCCGCTCCAGAATTGAAAATATATATTGGCGAGCATGCCCAGGAGCTCTTGACCTGGTTTATTCCAATTACAATCGTAACCGGCGAACGCTTGGGCTACTTCATTGATGCCCAAAGGGGTACCGTTTCACATGTGACGCCACTCAGTGCGCATCGACTTGAGCGCTTTGTATACGATGCCGAATTGAAAGAGAGTCTGCCAGGTCGACTCATCGCCGTCGAGGGTGAAGTGCCCCGCGATGCCGCCGGGCAATCTGTGTACCAGTTTATGGGGGAAATTTACAAATACTTCTCGGATGTGCATGGCCGCGACTCATTTGACAATCGCGGTGCTCAAATTGTCACTGTCGTCCACTCAGCGACACTAGGCAACTCCTATTGGAACGGGGAATTGCTCGTGTTCGGCGATCAGGATGACTTCATGACGGACAAATCAGATGCGCTTGTTGACGATATTGCCGCCCACGAATTTGTTCATGCCGTCACGCAGTACACCGCCGGTCTTATTTACGAAGGGCAATCAGGAGCACTCAATGAACACTTCTCTGACGCCTTTGCCGTGATGATCGACCGCGAAGATTATCAGCTCTTCGAGGACAATTCTCTATCACTACCCATACCCAAGCCCTGGCTACGCGACATGATCGATCCGAGTCTGGGCGGCGACTACAATCCGCAGAATCCGCTTCAAAGTTGGGGACAGCCCACCGAGATGGACGAGTTCGCCAACCTGCAAGTAACGCGCGATAGCGATTGGGGCGGCGTGCATATCAATAGCGGTATCCCCAACCATTTGATGTATCTGGTTGCGGAGGCGATTGGGCGCAACCAGACGGAGCAAATTTGGTATCGGGTGTTGAGCGTGTCAAGTACACGCTCTTCCGATTTTGGGGATTTCGCAGCTGGACTGAGCCAATCTACGCAGGACCTGTATGGCGAGGGTGCCGAACTCCGTGCCGTGGAGCAGGCGCTTGATCAACAGGGCATGGCCTCCGGCTCGGCCCAGGTGCCAACGCCGGTGCCCACCACCAGCCCACGGCAGACCCCCGTCGCAACGCCACAAGTACCCGCAGCCGCCGGCTGTGAGGAGTTGATCGGGAACGGCGGCTTTGAAGGACGCAATGTCGATCCGTGGGTGGAAGTGACCAATATTGGCTACCCCATTGTGAGTTCCGACTTCCCATTTACGGGCAGCAAAAGCGCGTGGCTGGGCGGCACAGATGAAGAATCAGCCCAGTTTATTCTGCAAGCAGTGACCATCCCGGCAAATGCACGCTCGGTTGCGCTGAGTTATTGGTATTTGGTTGAAGATGCTGCTCAATCGTCCTCCAGTCCGGAAACTTCCTTTAGGAATGAGAATTAAATAACTTGTGCAAATGGGAGAGCGCGGTAATTCCATTGGGGCAAGAAATCATCAAAGATAATGCGCATGTTGTCCCTGAAATCTGTGGCTACTTTACGACCGGTTTCGTAGACCTGGTCAATAACATGGACAAAAGCTTTCAGTCCGGTCTTGGTGCTGGTTTTTTCCATCAGTTCTTTGACGAGTTTGCGGCTGGTGAAGATCACGCCTTGGCAAGCGCGGGTAACATGCGGGAAGAAACGGTGTTCGCTGGGGTTGTATTTCGAGCAATAGGGTGGATAGTGAGCAATGCGAATTTCGACCCCGATTTCATCGGCCAGTGCTTGCAAGTCTTGCTTGAAGATGTAGTAGCGGGAACTGTTACTCCCGCCGCCATCGCAAAGCACGAGAATAGAAGTGGCGTTGGGATAGTGGTAGTGGCCGTATGTGTACCACCAATGGCGAAAGCTATCGCAAGCGAATTCACTGGTATCATGACTGCCGCCGAGTTGGATGTAGCCGACATTGAGACGCAAGTCGTAGAGACTGTGAGGAATGCTGACCCCAGCAGCATAGCTGTTGAAATCATGGTCATAAGTTTGCAGTTCTTCCAGGGTGTACAAATGTCCGTCTCGGTAGAAATTGCCCAGATATTCCTTTTTCTTGCTGTCCATGCTGACAATGGGATTGCCCGCCGCTTCGAATTCGGTCTTGAGCCGCGTGATGTTCTCAAATTGCTCGTTGCGGTTTTCAATCTCGGCCTTCAAACCGAGTTTCTTTTGCGCTTTTCGGCGGCGATAGTTGTGCTTCTGCAGCAACTTGCGCACCACATATTTGCTGACCACGATGTCGTGCTCGGCCCGCAACGCCGCAACAATCTCGCCCGGGGTCAAGTTCGTCCAGCGCACCCTCTCGTCCATCGGGTCACCGGCTGTGTGCTCGCGCAACACTGCCAGGAACTTCTCAGCAAGTTGCGCCCCCCATGTGACGTAGTACGGTTTGCGTCCGCCGCCTGGCTTCCGAATGCGCTGCTCCACTTCGCCCTTGGGCAAGCCACTGACTTCGCGGGCGCCTTTGCTCACCGTGTTGCGACTGCACCCCAACACCCGCGCAATGTAACTCCGTCCGCCGTGTCCAAATCTCAAGGCTTCGAAACCAGCAAAGCGACGCCCATCTTTCTCGTTCAAGCTGTTGTAAAAGCGGCGCATCATTTCTTCATGTTCGGGCGCATAGGGTTTCATCATGGCCTCCTGGCTAGTGTTCTGATGAAGCCAAGAGAATATCACTGCTTGCATCCGTTGTGAACCAACTGCCCAAATTATTTAATTCTCGTTCCTTACAGTTGGATTTGCGGATGAAGATGGCAACATCCTGCATGAATTCACAGAGCACATAGCCTCGTAAGCTGCTGAAGAATGGGTCCAGGATGCCTTCGACGCGAGTGATTTTGCCGGCGATTCGGTGTTGTTGATCTATGCTGCCTCCATCGGAAAGACGAACCCGAGGAATTTCTTTTTAGATGATGTGAGCTTGCTCAGTTGCACAACGGGAGACAATCCAGTCGACACAGGCGCACCCGACCCTGACAGCGTGCAAGTGAGTGGCGTAGTGACTGACAGCCGGACAGGAAAAGCAATAGCGGGCGCAACGTTCTATGTCATGCAGCCGGGTGTCTCTGCCGATGAGGCTGCGGCCGACGACGAACTCTCGCGGAACGAAGTATTGACCTTTGCCACCTCCGATAAACGCGGTTTCTTCAAGTTACCGGAACGACTTGAACACGGCTCAACATATAGCGCAATCGTCGTTGCATCCGGTTACAAGAATATTGTCGCGAACAATGTGCTGCGCATCACAACGCGTACACAAGACCCGCTCGAACTCGAAGTGGAAATGCAGAAGAGATTCTAATGGCCCAGTTTTGGCCCAATTTGCGTGACATATTGAAATTTAGCCCTAGCAGTTTGTCGGAGAGCAACCTGAGATAGCGAAATCGGTGATAATCTACGGGCATGGCTAGAAAATTCAAGAAACCCAATTACGAAGTGATGCTCAAACAGACAATCAGTCTGGAAGAAGCCCTGCCATCCAATCATTTGGCACGATTTGTGGTGGATGTTATCGCCCAGTTGGATTTGGGTATGATCTATGCACAATATGCACCGACGGGTGGTCAACCTATTGCGCCAGAGATCCTGTTGGGATTGCTCTTCTATGGTTATGCCAACGGGGTGTTCAGTTCTCGTAAGATTGAGAAAGCCACCTATGAGAGTATCCCATTCCGCTATATTGCCAGTGGGCTGCATCCTGACCACGACACAATTGCCAACTTTCGCAAAACCTTTCTGGCTGAGATCCAAGAGTTATTTGTGCAGATCTTGCTCCTGGCCCAAGTTGCTGAGGTGCTGAAGTTGGGTAATATCAGTCTGGATGGTAGCAAGGTGCATGCTGATGCATCCAAGAGCAAAGCGGTCAGTTACAAGCGTCTGATAAAACTAGAGACCCAACTGCGCCAGGAAGTGAACAAACTCTTCGAACTCGGTGAGCAAGCTGATCAGGGTGATCTCCAGTTGCCGGAAGGGCTCGTCATTGAAGACGAAATTGCCATTCGCAAGAAACGTTTGGCAAATCTGGCAGAAGCCAAAGCCGTCTTAGAAGCCCGTGCGCAGGAACGATATGCAGCCGAGAGGGCTGAATACGAAGCCAAACAGCGTGAGCGGGAAGAAAAGTCTCGCAAAACTGGGCATAAACCCCGAGGTCGCAAACCGAAACCACCGCAGCCGGGACCACGGGACAAAGATCAGTACAACTTCACTGATCCGGACTCTCGCATCATGAAAAACAGCACCAATAATGGCTTCGACCAGCATTACAACGTTCAAGTTGCTGTGGAGCAGGAGAGCCTCTTGATTGTGGCGCCTTCACTTTCGAACCATCCGAATGACAAAAAAGAAGCTGAGCCAACCCTGGATGCCATCTCTCCAAAAGTAGGCAAACCAAAGGCTGCCGCTTTGGATTATGGATATTTCAGCAAAGCGAACATCGCAGCACTTGAGAAGCTTGGCATTGATCCTTACATTGCTACCGGTCGCGAACCTCACCACAAAAGCTGGCGTACCTTCTTTGAACAAATGCCTGCTCCGCCACCGGAAGATGCCAGTCCGAAAGTCAAGATGGCTTACAAACTACAAACCGAAATCGGCAAAGCCAGCTACCGTTTACGCAAATGCACAGTGGAACCCGTCATTGGTATCATCAAGGAAGTCCTGGGCTTCCGCCAGTTTTCTCTGCGCGGCCTGCCGGCAGCAGCCGGGGAATGGTGTCTGGTCTGCCTAGCGTTCAACCTCAAACGCATGCACACCCTCTACCAAGCAAAGGGTGTGCTTTAGCCGGGGCTGCTTTGGCGCGCCTGCTACTCGCTGAGAGAAGGTGGTTTGCCCTCCATGAAATGCACACTGTTTTACGCTTGTTTTGTCGCAATCAACTGCTCATTTTGCCCTGTAGGGCTATTCATGTTGTAAAAGTACTTGTCTCTCCGACAAACTGCTAGACCTGATAAATTTGCAAGAGATTTCCGCAGGTATCATCAAATAAGGCGACCGTTGCTGATCCCATCTCAGTAGGTTCCATGCTGAATTCGACGCCAAGCTGCTTCAGTCTTTCATACTCCGCTTGAATATAGTCTACGGAAAATGCAGCTGCGGCGATCCCTTGATCGAATATCGACTTCTTGAATTTCCTGGCAGCGGAGTTCTCACTCGGCTCAAGGAGCAACTCAGTACCTTCGGGTTCTTCGGGTGATACAACTGTCAACCACTTAAATTGCCCAACCGGAAAGTCCTGCTTCTTCTCGAAGCCCAGGATTTCCGTATAGAACTTGAAAGCCGCGTCCTGATCATCCACAAAGACGTTTGTAAGTTTAATCTTCATAAATTCCTCTCGGCTTATTGGGCACATTGATCGCCCTGGAAAGAGAATAACATTCACTTCAACTCTCAGAGAGTACCTGAAAACCTATCCGGCAGCTTCATAGGCTTCCTGTAGCCAATTCGCGAGTTCTGTGTCGATTTGATCGATTTCTGTCAGGCGAATACGATGTGTACAGATTGAACCAAAGATACCTGAACCTTCAAGTCTCTCTGTCATCTCTTTGCCCTTGAGCTTGAGACCTAAATCAATTCTGGTTTTGGTGGATGGTTGGATGAGTGCGAACTGCTTATTACGCCGAACGCTCACATTGGATTTCTTGGGCACAATTTCTACATCTCCACCAAACTTGCTGACTTCTTGGATGAGAAGATCGTAAATGGGTTTCAGATTTTCTTTACCCTTTGAGTATTGGACGGCAACCAAGTCGTCGGGAACGAAAGAAGAAGCATCAGATCGAAGGGCTTTGAGTGCGACAAAGTTAGCAAAGCCGTGCGTGAAATTATACTCCGCCTTGAGAAACTTGAGATCTAGCAGTTTGTCGGAGAGACAAGTACTTTTACAACATGAATAGCCCTACAGGGCAAAATGAGCAGTTGATTGCGACAAAACAAGCGTAAAACAGTGTGCATTTCATGGAGGGCAAACCACCTTCTCTCAGCGAGTAGCAGGCGCGCCAAAGCAGCCCCGGCTAAAGCAAACCCTTTGCTTGGTAGAGGGTGTGCATGCGTTTGAGGTTGAACGCTAGGCAGACCAGACACCATTCCCCGGCTGCTGCCAGCAGGCCGCGCAGAGAAAACTGGCGGAAGCCCAGGACTTCCTTGATGATACCAATGACGGGTTCCACTGTGCATTTGCGTAAACGGTAGCTGGCTTTGCCGATTTCGGTTTGTAGTTTGTAAGCCATCTTGACTTTCGGACTGGCATCTTCCGGTGGCGGAGCAGGCATTTGTTCAAAGAAGGTACGCCAGCTTTTGTGGTGAGGTTCGCGACCGGTAGCAATGTAAGGATCAATGCCAAGCTTCTCAAGTGCTGCGATGTTCGCTTTGCTGAAATATCCATAATCCAAAGCGGCAGCCTTTGGTTTGCCTACTTTTGGAGAGATGGCATCCAGGGTTGGCTCAGCTTCTTTTTTGTCATTCGGATGGTTCGAAAGTGAAGGCGCCACAATCAAGAGGCTCTCCTGCTCCACAGCAACTTGAACGTTGTAATGCTGGTCGAAGCCATTATTGGTGCTGTTTTTCATGATGCGAGAGTCCGGATCAGTGAAGTTGTACTGATCTTTGTCCCGTGGTCCCGGCTGCGGTGGTTTCGGTTTGCGACCTCGGGGTTTATGCCCAGTTTTGCGAGACTTTTCTTCCCGCTCACGCTGTTTGGCTTCGTATTCAGCCCTCTCGGCTTCATATCGTTCCTGCGCACGGGCTTCTAAGACGGCTTTGGCTTCTGCCAGATTTGCCAAACGTTTCTTGCGAATGGCAATTTCGTCTTCAATGACGAGCCCTTCCGGCAACTGGAGATCACCCTGATCAGCTTGCTCACCGAGTTCGAAGAGTTTGTTCACTTCCTGGCGCAGTTGGGTCTCTAGTTTTATCAGACGCTTGTAACTGACCGCTTTGCTCTTGGATGCATCAGCATGCACCTTGCTACCATCCAGACTGATATTACCCAACTTCAGCACCTCAGCAACTTGGGCCAGGAGCAAGATCTGCACAAATAACTCTTGGATCGCAGCCAGAAAGGTTTTGCGAAAGTTGGCAATTGTGTCGTGGTCAGGATGCAGCCCACTGGCAATATAGCGGAATGGGATACTCTCATAGGTGGCTTTCTCAATCTTACGAGAACTGAACACCCCGTTGGCATAACCATAGAAGAGCAATCCCAACAGGATCTCTGGCGCAATAGGTTGACCACCCGTCGGTGCATATTGTGCATAGATCATACCCAAATCCAACTGGGCGATAACATCCACCACAAATCGTGCCAAATGATTGGATGGCAGGGCTTCTTCCAGACTGATTGTCTGTTTGAGCATCACTTCGTAATTGGGTTTCTTGAATTTTCTAGCCATGCCCGTAGATTATCACCGATTTCGCTATCTCAGGTTGCTCTCCGACAAACTGCTAGCGTTCAACCTCAAACGCATGCACACCCTCTACCAAGCAAAGGGTGTGCTTTAGCCGGGGCTGCTTTGGCGCGCCTGCTACTCGCTGAGAGAAGGTGGTTTGCCCTCCATGAAATGCACACTGTTTTACGCTTGTTTTGTCGCAATCAACTGCTCATTTTGCCCTGTAGGGCTATTCATGTTGTAAAAGTACTTGTCTCTCCGACAAACTGCTAGGAAGCTTAGTGATACGGAGAACACTGCATGGCTGACGAGATCTGCTGTGTCTGCGAAAAACCGGCCCGGCATCACCTCGGCGCCCGTCCATATTGTGATGATCACTTCGAACACGCGACACGCACGAACCGTGGTCTTTGGCGCACGGGCATCATAAACTTGATTGCGTTGGTTGCATTTACAGTCATCGTCGCGCTGGGAGCGAACTCAATACCGTCTGATTTATCTGAGTCGGCGCTCATCATGCTCGGCTTATTGCTGGCCATCATCCCCGCGTTTCTCTGGTTGGGATTCTTCTACTTCCAGGATCGACTGGAACCAGGGCCACACCACTACGTGGGTGCGGTCTTCGTCTTGAGCGCGCTACTCACCGATGTGGTCGGCCGTCGTTTGCTCCTGGACTTGTTTGACATCGAAGCATGGTTGCCTATCAACAACTTGAGTGCACTGGTGGGATCCATTCTTGTAATCGGCTTCACCCTCGAATTTATCAAATACATTTCGGTACGCACTACCATCTATCCAACGGACGAATTCGATGAACGTTTGGACGGTATCGTCTATGGAACCGCTGCCGGGCTTGGAGTTGCAACCATGCTCAATCTGCGCTTCATCATCGATTCAGGCGGTGCCGATCTTGGCCTTGGCGTTATTCATGTCGTCGTCACGGCGCTCGCACAAGGCACCTTCGGCGGATTGACGGGCTATTTCCTCGGCGAGATGAAGTTTGTTGATGAACCACATTGGTGGATGCCTGCGGGGCTGAGTTTATCGGCGGTGCTCAATGGATTGTTCCTCTGGCTAGTCGGCGAGATAAACGCAGCAGGCTTAGATGTGGAGCCAGTGCGCGGGCTCATCTTCGCCTTCGTGATCTCGGCAATTACATTTGGCGCCTTGATCTGGCTGATGCGCCGTGCCATCACCCGCACCCTCGCGGCCGATGCAGCTGCAGCGGAAGGAGCCCAGCCATGACTGCAAATGTGGATACGCAGCGCTCTGCAGTCTGGCAGGACCGTCGCTCTGATGGATTGGTGCTCCTGGTCGTCCTTGTCGCACTCGTCAGCGGATGGATATACCGTGGGACGCTGCTCAATGAGAAACAAACGCTTTCGGATGATATTTCCGGCCTGCAGCTCGAAATACCAGCGACGTGGATTCCGGCATTGGAAGAGGACACTGCTATTGACCTGGCAGCAATCGACTCGCGCGCGGATTCAGCTTACAAATCTCGCCTGGGGCTATACTCGCGGTTGCTCGACCCAGATAATCCTGTAGCCCTTAGTTCCGTCGTTGACCGGCTCATAGAAAATTACACAGAAAACCTGACCAGCTTTCAATTACTTGCATTGGATAATCGAACAATTCAGGGCGCGGACACAGCCGTGCTCGAATACGCCTATGTAATAAATCCAATCGACGAGCCTTTCCGCGCATCGTTGCCGGTGGTGGTACATACGCTGGAGTATATTATCTACACGCCGACACAATATTGGGTCTTAACATTGAGTGCGGATGAGAAGTTGTTTGACGAATCGAGTGGATCGTTTGAAAACATCGTCGCAGCGGTTGAACTTTCACACTGACGTATAACCTTCTAAATCAAAACAGCCGCCTCAAAATGGGCGGCTGTTTTAATTAACATGAATATAGCCATATATAGAGTTATGGCTCCCACTGATACTGCACAAGCATGGCAATGAACGGTTCTCCACGCAGGTATTCGATACCCACCGCCCACGTGCGCCAGTTGAACTCGTCTCCCGAAGCAGCTTCGCGATAAAGCGCAATATAATTCACATTTGTATATTCGAAAGGCCAGATCACAAGACCCGCTGTATTCCCAGACGCAACCCCATGCTCAAGCGTATTGCAATTGCGGCTGAAGTCTCCATCCAATACGTCATGCAGGTCGGGCAAAGCTCTTTCAGAGAATGAACCTATCAGCGGAGCGCCACTACCGGATTGCACTCCCCAATCATGGGATCTCTCCTGCTCGATTATATTCCCGCGCACGCCCGGTTCTAAGAAGGCGACTTCGCTATTCCACCATGCGAGTCTGACGAGCAAACCTGTTTTGGGGCTGACAAGTTCTTGCATAGCATCGCCATCCTCAGCACGAACTGCTAGGACAAAGTTCTGCAATAGCTCTCGAACAGCCGGTTCATTGCAAAAGATATCTTCAGAAACCTGTCTGGTCAGAAAACGACTATTGACCCAGCCCGTTTCGCCACCCGCGAGATTTACCTCCACCCAAAGGGAATCACCAACCCGCTCCTGATTTCCAGACTGCTTGATACCGGTCGCTCGTGGCTCTAGGGTATCTACAATTTCATTCTCCACACCTGCACCGCTCCGAACGTTTAAAACATCATCCTCGGTAACCAATATGACTCCGAACTGTCGAAGATCACGTTCTTCTGATTGGGTTTCTGTTGGCTGGGATACGGGTTCCGTCGGATCGGCGGTCGCAGTGGGATTGGACGTCTCGGATGGCTCAGACTCGACGGGAACTTCTGTGGCCGGCGAGGCCGGAATCTCGGTTGACTGAGCTTGAGAAGGCAAATTATAGGCTAACGCGCTGCAAAGCAAGGCGAAGATCGCAAATCGAATTTGGGTTGATAATTGGTTCATTTTCAACCCCTAGCAGTTTGTCGGAGAGACAAGTACTTTTACAACATGAATAGCCCTACAGGGCAAAATGAGCAGTTGATTGCGACAAAACAAGCGTAAAACAGTGTGCATTTCATGGAGGGCAAACCACCTTCTCTCAGCGAGTAGCAGGCGCGCCAAAGCAGCCCCGGCTAAAGCAAACCCTTTGCTTGGTAGAGGGTGTGCATGCGTTTGAGGTTGAACGCTAGGCAGACCAGACACCATTCCCCGGCTGCTGCCAGCAGGCCGCGCAGAGAAAACTGGCGGAAGCCCAGGACTTCCTTGATGATACCAATGACGGGTTCCACTGTGCATTTGCGTAAACGGTAGCTGGCTTTGCCGATTTCGGTTTGTAGTTTGTAAGCCATCTTGACTTTCGGACTGGCATCTTCCGGTGGCGGAGCAGGCATTTGTTCAAAGAAGGTACGCCAGCTTTTGTGGTGAGGTTCGCGACCGGTAGCAATGTAAGGATCAATGCCAAGCTTCTCAAGTGCTGCGATGTTCGCTTTGCTGAAATATCCATAATCCAAAGCGGCAGCCTTTGGTTTGCCTACTTTTGGAGAGATGGCATCCAGGGTTGGCTCAGCTTCTTTTTTGTCATTCGGATGGTTCGAAAGTGAAGGCGCCACAATCAAGAGGCTCTCCTGCTCCACAGCAACTTGAACGTTGTAATGCTGGTCGAAGCCATTATTGGTGCTGTTTTTCATGATGCGAGAGTCCGGATCAGTGAAGTTGTACTGATCTTTGTCCCGTGGTCCCGGCTGCGGTGGTTTCGGTTTGCGACCTCGGGGTTTATGCCCAGTTTTGCGAGACTTTTCTTCCCGCTCACGCTGTTTGGCTTCGTATTCAGCCCTCTCGGCTTCATATCGTTCCTGCGCACGGGCTTCTAAGACGGCTTTGGCTTCTGCCAGATTTGCCAAACGTTTCTTGCGAATGGCAATTTCGTCTTCAATGACGAGCCCTTCCGGCAACTGGAGATCACCCTGATCAGCTTGCTCACCGAGTTCGAAGAGTTTGTTCACTTCCTGGCGCAGTTGGGTCTCTAGTTTTATCAGACGCTTGTAACTGACCGCTTTGCTCTTGGATGCATCAGCATGCACCTTGCTACCATCCAGACTGATATTACCCAACTTCAGCACCTCAGCAACTTGGGCCAGGAGCAAGATCTGCACAAATAACTCTTGGATCGCAGCCAGAAAGGTTTTGCGAAAGTTGGCAATTGTGTCGTGGTCAGGATGCAGCCCACTGGCAATATAGCGGAATGGGATACTCTCATAGGTGGCTTTCTCAATCTTACGAGAACTGAACACCCCGTTGGCATAACCATAGAAGAGCAATCCCAACAGGATCTCTGGCGCAATAGGTTGACCACCCGTCGGTGCATATTGTGCATAGATCATACCCAAATCCAACTGGGCGATAACATCCACCACAAATCGTGCCAAATGATTGGATGGCAGGGCTTCTTCCAGACTGATTGTCTGTTTGAGCATCACTTCGTAATTGGGTTTCTTGAATTTTCTAGCCATGCCCGTAGATTATCACCGATTTCGCTATCTCAGGTTGCTCTCCGACAAACTGCTAGCTTTAAAAAAAGGCTGCTCCAGAGTTTGGAGCAGCCTGATGAGAGTGTATTTGTAGTCCGCCTGAGGCACGGATACGGAAGATCGAATTGGTATAAGCGACCCTATTTGGTAGGACTGGCAGGTTGCTGGTGTTGATCTTTTCGGTAGCGAAACGTGATGCGACCGCGTGTCAGATCGTAAGGCGAAATTTCAACTTTTACCCGATCGCCCAATAAGATACGGATGTAATACTTTCGCATCTTGCCAGAAAGATACGCCAGTACCTCATGCCCATTGTCCAATTCCACCTTGAATTGAGTTGCCGGCAAAGCCTCAATGACTTTGCCCTCCATTTCGATTTTTTCTTCCTTAGCCATTCATTCTCTCCGCCCGATTGATATTTTCAACCGGCTCATATCAATTAAAGCGCCTTGTGCGGCGCTTGATGCGCCGAATAGCTTTCTTTTTCTGGATACGGCGTAATTCGCTCTTGGAAATAAACCAACGCTTGCGTCGTACCGTGCTCAGAATGCCACTCTTCACTACTTTCTTGCGAAAGCGTTTGAGCAACTGTTCCTGTGATTCGTTAGGCTGTAGTTTTACAGTCGCCATACAATATCACCCCCCTTCCCAATCATCTTCATTAGATTCTTCATATTCTTCTGCATACCTTTCCCAGTGAGGGGCATTCTCACCCCCCGCCTCCGGAACGGCGTCGGAGGTTTCAGACTGCAGCGCTGACTCGTCACTATCCGAGCTTTCGGTCTCGGAGCTATCTTCCCCCGCTTCCGACTCGCCCATTCCCTGCAGGCTCAGACCGATGCGCTGTCGATTTGCATCTACATTCCCAATTCGCAATCGAAGTTCGACGCCAAGTTGAACCACATGGGTCAAATCTTCCGGGATTTCACTACTATGTAAAAGACCTTCGATGCCATCGCCCAGTTCCACAAATGCACCGAATGGGGCAAGGCGAGTGACCGTTCCGTTCAACTCTTGGCCGACGACGTATTGCTCTTCGACGCCCTCCCAGGGGTCGGCCTGCAACCTCTTGCGACTCAGGCCAATGCGATTTCGTTCGATGTCAACCCGGATGACCATGACATCAATCTCATCCCCAATTTGGACAACTTCGCGGGGATGTTCCACACGTTGCCAAGCCAGTTCAGAAACGTGCACCAGACCATCCGCGCCACCCAAATCGATGAAGGCCCCAAATTCCCGTAGTCCGCTAACCAGGCCTTTGAGGACTTGCCCTTCTTCTAATGAATCAAGTAGTTCTGCTTTCCGGCGAGCACGCCATTCACGCTGAGCTTCGCGTTGCGAAAGTACAAGCCGGTGACGGAGACGATCGACCTCGATCACTTTCAGGCCTAATTCTTCATCGACCATAGCGATCAGACGGTTGTGACGATCATTTTCAGAAATACCGCGTGGCAGATCGGCGATGTGCGAAGCAGGCACAAAGCCGCGCAGACCGCCAAACGGAACAATCAGGCCGCCACGGTTATATCCATTTACTTTCGTCACCCAAAGCTCGCCAGATTCGAGCAAAGCTTCGGCACGCAACCAATCTTCGTTTTGACGAGCTTGATAGACCGATAGTTCGAGGTGCCCATCGCGGCCTCTAACCGAGACGAGCACTGCCGATACGCTATCACCAGGAGATAAATCTTTGTCCGCACGATCTAAATCAGCACGCGGAACGAAGCCATCTCGCTTCTGGCCGAGGCCGAGCACAGCACCATCGGTGTCAACGCTGATCACAGTGCCCTGAAGTAATTCGCCGACTTTTGGCATCGAAATATCGTCGACGGCTTCCATCAGTAAGGCGAAATCGTCTTCGGGGCTTAAGTTTTCGTCGTCCGGCGTTTCGTCCATGTCGGCAGCGCAATCCTTCGCAACTCAGCGAGATGCAATAAAAAATGGCACCGTCACCAAACGGGACAGGTGCCACACTGCGTCGGGTCTTACCTGGTTATTGTCCGTGAGTTTACTCTTAGGCAATACCCCGCGATGTTGCTACAAGTCCGACCTAAAATACGAGGGTCGTACAACCTGTCCGTGGTTCCGGTTTTCCCTGGTTGTATGAGCCCGGACCACCAATCCCCTCGCCGTAATTAACATAAGCTACTGCCGGACTTGACCGCATTATACCGCGCTGAAAGTTCAGAGTCAACGAGAGGCGGATTTTTTTACATAAGATCGTGTTTTTAAAGTTGAAATATTGGCCGGGATATAGAGCGGTGGGATTCACTCAGTTGGAGAAACCCGGCTCTAAATTCGAGTACTCTCCGCCTCGGTCAATTTCCCAGGGGTAAACGATGTGGGCATCTGTGCTGGCGCCATAATAATCCGGTTTCGCTTCGCGGAACAGCGAACGATACGGGTTGAAGTGCAGGACGCAGGTCTGCGGATTGCCATTGGCGGCCTCGATACCATCTTTGACAGAAATCATCGTACGTCCGGAACCCCACACATCGTCCACAACCAATATTCGGCGCCCTCTAAGCAAGTGCGCTCGAGGAAATTGAAGGAACTCCGGCCAGGCGAGTAGACGATATTCCGCATCCATGAGCGGGAAACTCACCGCTGCAAGGAAGATCTCTTTCAGATTGAGCGCTTCAGCCAGCATACCGCCGGGGACAATGCCACCACGTGTAATTACGACCATGGCATCGAATTCGCCGGCAAATTGGGGAACAAGTACATCGATGAGCTTATCGACATCGCTCCAAGTCAGCATTTCCCTACGTAGTGGTCCCGTCATCGCAGTCTCCGGTCGCATCCTATCAAATCAAAACAGTCAGCTAGTCTACACTGCGTATGTCGCAACAGTCAACAATTATATTGAGCTGCCACGTCCCGAAAGTTGGTGGGTTTGTTTCGCTGAATGGTAGAGGCTCACAAGTAGAAGCAGTGCAAGTAATGATCCGCTCAGCGCATAAATGCCACGAATTTTGATCAAGGGGATCAACGCGAAAGCAAGTGGTGGTCCGATTGCACTTGCCAGGTCTCCCGCCGTGAAGAGAATTCCCAACCGACGGCCATGCTGCCCCGCGCCGGCCATTTCTCCATTGAGAGCAACTGCCATCGATTGATTACTGGCCCCCGCCACCGCAACAAGTGGGATTCCTAACAATGCAACCGCTGCTGGAGCAATGACGAACAAAACGTAGCCTACCAAGCCAATCACTAATCCCACAGCGGCAACGATCCAGCGATTGCGCAGCCCATCTGAGATCCGTCCGGCAATTGGAGCTACGACCATAGATGTTAGAGAATTCGCACCCAAGGCGATTCCGGTCAAGGTTGCGACGCCGAACGTACGTCCGATCAATATTGCCGGGTCTCCGAAACTCTCCACAACGAATAGGCCGAAGGTCGAAATCAGAATCCCAGCAACGACCAAGCGATTGACAGCCAGGAGCGCAATGGCAGAGACATACTCCCTCCGGGAGTGTGTTCTTGTCGGATTGACAACTTGGGGCGTAACGGGAGTCTTATACTCCATCTCGGTTGTGTTCTTATCCGGGCGTGTCTCTGGCAGGAAGAGAAAGGCAATGGCTGCGCCGAGGAAAGCCGCCCCGGCATTGATCCCCATTGCTGCGTTGTAGCCAAGGACATCCGTAAGAACTCCACCCAGGAGCGAACCTCCTGAGGCCCCTAAAAAGAACGATGTTTGTAACAGACCGATCCAGCGGCCGAGGTTGCCCGCATGCGTCATGTCTATGATGATTGCATTGCCGCCGATCCAGATACCAACCCAGGCGAGACCCCACAATAATCGACCGATAAGCAAAGGCCAAAAACTGTCTGCGGCTGCATAGATGGCGGTGGAGAACGCGCCGATAAAAAGCGCAGGGACGAAGAGACGCCGGCGCGGCCAGCGTTCATAAAGGATACCGATCGGACCATTGAGCAACAAGCGAATCCAGCGGTTAGCAGACAGCAAAATGCCCACGCTCATCACGGCAACACCGGCCGCATCTGTGTGCGTGGGCAGAACGGTATAGAGCGATGCATCGCCGAGGAGCGAAAGGCTGGTAGCAAGTCCGACCGGGATCATCACCCGCCATGGGCGATAATGTTTAGCCGTGGACGGGGACCGCGCTCTCAAAGTTTTACCTACCAAGGCAGTGGCATATTCATGGGTCACATAAACCGCTACGCGCAGCGCTGATCAGAGCGACCTTATTGTCAGGACGCTTGATGTCTATCTACACACGCTTGACAACGATATCGGCGATGACATTGGCTGCCTCGTCGC
The DNA here is from genome assembly GCA_965248775.1 of Anaerolineales bacterium. Classification (GTDB taxonomy): domain Bacteria; phylum Chloroflexota; class Anaerolineae; order Anaerolineales; family JBHHUI01; genus JBHHUI01. The sequence goes on along the minus strand of OZ252150.1, from coordinate 4,946,514 downwards.
CACGGTCAGCTGCATTGGAGAGATGACGGTAGATTTCGCGCAACTTCAACATTTCGACCACATGATCCAGGTCATGCGGGCTGTTAAATAAATCGGCAATCGCCTCCCGATAGACTCGTTCGACGCGGTTCTCCAGCGCTTTGGCCCGCATAGCATGTTCGTTTGCCACACTTGGACGCTCCTGCAAACGCATCACACCACGCTGGATTTCAGCGGCGGCGTCCGTGAGCAATGAAACCATACGTTCCAGAAACGGATTCGGCGCCACGTCCAGGATGTCCATCTCATCCACAGTTGAATAGGCATAATCCATCACGTCATCGATGTTGCGGGAGAGAGCAAAAATATCTTCCCGGTCGAATGGTGTCACGAAGTTATGATTCAATTCATCGATCAGAATCCGACGCACTTCGTCGGCATCTTTTTCCAATTTGCGAACCGTCTCAGCGATCTCGAGGCTCGGTTCGCGCATATAGATTTGCAATTGCAAAAGGCCTTCCAATGTCAGATCAGCTTGACGAATGAGCATCGTCACCATATTGTGCTGCTTTTTTCCGCGAAAACGATCAAACCATCGCATCGTGACCTCCTTTCTAAATGAACGTATTTAACAACCAGAATGCAAGCGCCCCGGCACCGATGGTGAGCGGAATTGTTAATATCCAAGCCCAGACCATTTCCTGAGCAACTTGCCAGCGCACCTTGCTCAGTCGTTCTGCTGCGCCGGCTCCCATGATGGCCGAACTCACCACATGCGTCGTACTCACTGGTCCACCCGCCAATGCTGCTCCAAGAATAACGCTCGCGGAAGCAAGCTGACTCGTGAAGCCATGCAAGGGTCGCACTTTGTAGATACGTCCGCCCAGCGTACGGATTAATCGCCAGCCGCCACTACTAATGCCGATAGCAATCGCACTCGCGCTGGTGACAATAACCCACGATGGCACAACGAACGAGTCGATCTCCCCGGAGACGAGCAGCCCAAGAGTAATGATGCCCATTGTTTTCTGGGCGCTATTCGTTCCATGACTCAACGCCTGTGCAACGGATGTTACCACTTGGGCACGTTTGAAGAAAACGTTGATACGTGGAGACGCCGCCCGTCCGAAAAACAACGCCAACCGTACAAACAAACCGCCCAATAAAAACCCGAGCGGCGGTGAGATAAAGAGTGCAATCAGAACTTTGACCACCCCACCGATTTGCACAACTGACCAGCCAGCACTCATCACGGCCGCACCGATCAAGCCTCCTACAAGCGCGTGTGAAGATGACGTAGGCAGCCCGAGATACCACGTTAGGAGATTCCATGCGATGGCAGCCCAGACAGCCCCGAGAACAACGGTTAACGACACGACCTCCGTATCGATCAGTCCCGCGCCGACGGTACGGGCGACGGCCAAACCAAACAAAAACGGCCCAATAAATTCAGAGATCGCAGTCAGCGTCAGGGTGACTCGGGGGGCAAGTGCGCGGGAGGCAATGACAGTCGCCACCATGTTGGCACTGTCCTTGAAACCATTCAGGAAATCGAACAGGAGCGCGCTGGCGACAAGTATTGGAAGCATAAAGTTTTTCAAAGGCTGGAGAAAGGCAGCTCTTCTCTTATCGACTCACGTCCGTGAGCACTTACAAGAGAATCTGGTGGTAAGCTGATATCTTCATTTCAGAAATTATTTCGACTGCTCTTACTCCAAAGGGAAGGTTTCCATCGGCATGCTTTGTACATTGATGTAGCTCCGAAGACATCTAGGTCCCGGCCTTCCGCTCCCATCCGGACGGCCTTGCGCCCAGCCGCTGGCGTATTCTCCAGGGCAATGCTGAGAAATATTCAAAGTTATTGAACCAATTTCATCCTGCAACGTCAGCTTTTCTTCAAACAAAACAAATTGAGATCACTTAAATTTTTCATGGTTCTATATTGTCTCTGAGAAGCGGATACAATATTTCCTGACAATATTTTCTTCAGGAGTTCGTCAGATGAAGGGTGTCTCACGGATAGATTCAAAGAGTACGCACGGTTGGTTAACCCGCGTGTATTATCATGGCAACGTGCACTCAAAGTTTTTTAGCGACGGAGTCCACGGGGGTAAACGAGCCGCCCTTAAAGTCGCGAAGCAGCACAGAGTTGACTATATCCGCCATCAGGCGCCGAAAGTAATCAGCCCTTTCTTTACCAAATTACCTAAAAACAATACATCGGGGGTCGTTGGCGTTTCAGAAACTTACGAACGCAGGCGCGATGGCTCTCGCCGCCGCTGCTTCCATGTCACTTGGTGTCCGCGCCCCAATGTAATTCGCACCAAGCGCTTTTATCACCACGACTTCAAATCCCGTGACGAAGCATTTGAGGCAGCGACCCGGTATCGCAAAAAACGCGAAAAAGAAATTTTGCGCACCGTTGCGGCGGGTCGTTACAAATAGTACGATTTCAGTACTCGAAATAACAAAGTTCAAGAGTTCTGTTCGGCGTCTTTTTCAATCTCTTCATGATGGGCTTTAATCATGCTCGCCAATATCTTCGCCTTCAAACTAGCCTGTTGAATAAATGAGTCTGCTTCCCTGAAGCCTGTATGCACTATGGCAGATTCGAGAGTGATCGGCCCGTTGTAGCCGGAAGAAGCGATCAGCTTTGTAAGTCGCCTCCACTCCACATGCCCGCTAAAAGGCAATTTGTGGAGATCGGATTCGCTATCGTTATCGTTCAAGTGGAGTGAGATCAGCCGCTCCTGAGTGCGTTCGAGAAAGTCCAGTCCTCCCTTTACAATTTGCCCGTGCCCGGAGTCATAACACAAACCGATGGAATCCGGGCTGTAATGCTTAAAAACAGTCTCAAGGGTTGCGTAGTTATCATCGAGCAAGTTTTCCAGAGCAATCCGCACCCATTGGTCCCGAGAATAGGATTCCAATTCATCCAGCGATTTGCGCAGCTGCGACCAGAACACATCACGCGCTGACCCGTCCTGTGGTTCTGCACGTAGATGTAGAATAATGACCTCCCCCCCAAGCCGCGCAGTCATCCGCATGCGGTTCTTGACGAGTTCGACCCCCGCGCGGCGCACATCCTCGTCCCCGGAGGTCCAGTCTTTCTCCTTACCGGCAGAGGCATGCAAATCGATCAGGCCGAGAGCATTTTCATGCAGCCACTGCTTTGCCATGCGGATCTCATCATCAGAGTAGAGATAGTCGCTACCCCATTCGTGACACCAATGTAGATGTGAAAATCCGGCCGCCGCCAAGGGCGGCAGATACGGCTCCGGCGTGCCTTCCTCGGTGACGTAATCGCTGGTGAGAGCAAGCATCTTTCTTGTTCAACTTTCACTAAATTCACAATGCCGCAACGGTTATGGGCTCTAACCCTCCATTACGGTATGATCGATTTATATATTTACATGCGCACAAGAGATTGCGCGCCGCATTATACCAATTGCTGGCCGATGATGACTGCGTGACGTCCCTGAACATGCGTCAGGAAGACGACCCGCTCGATGTCTGGATCGCCTTGGAGCTTCATCTTGCGGATAAAGTCATCAACATCTAGAGGTGAGCCACGCTTTTTCACAGTAATACGCCCCACCCCACGCTCGCGTAATGCTGCCCGTACGCGCTTCATGGAGAAGGGCATCTCTGCTTCGATGGAAAATGCACGAGCAAAGGGAGTCGGTTTGATTTCATTGGCAGTAAGATATGCGATCTGGGGGTCGATCATGGCAGCGCCAAGCGTTCTGGCAAGGTCTTGCACCAACCCGGCGCGCAATACTGCCGGGTCTGGTTCGTAAAGCACAGTCTGCGGTCTCCGAACCGGCACGGGGTCACCGGGTATGGGCACGAGACTCTCGCCAGAAGGCAGCAGAGTTGCGCGACGTGTCCCCGCTCGCAGCGGCCCAAACCAGAGCACGGCCTCTTTAAGTTCGCCGCCCACAGAAATAAACTCTTGCTCTGCCTCGTACGATTTAATCTCAGTTAGTCGCACGCCGGGAGACAATTTGACGCCAATGGCAGGAGATTGCTCTAACCAAGCCTCGATACTTGACAATGGTGGTTTGTAACCACGCACCGAAAATATTCGGCGTCCCTGATCCCGCCGAGCAGGATCAAACCAGAGAGCAGGTGCAGGCGGCGGACTTTCTTTAAGTAGATCGGCTGTCAGCAACTCGACCTTTTCGCTTAGATGGTACACCGAGACATTTTCCGCCGCCATGGCCAAACGCAAAGGATCATGGTCTACGGCCACCACTTCGCAGCGGGTGGCCAGCCCGAGCAGATCGCCGCCGATCCCGCAGCCCAGATCAGCCACACGAGCAAAAGCGGCAAACCGTTGCGCGCGATAATTGCTTACGACTTCACTAGATGATTGCTCAAGGGCCTCGCGAGTGAAATACATCTGATCGGCGCGGGAAAATTTCGTCCTCGCCCGATTCCGCAAGATGGCTGTATCGAGTGCGGCCTTCGCTAATTCTGAGCCATATTGTTTTTGAAGCGGTCGCAGATGGGATAGAAACGATTCCGGAGTGGGATCAAGTGCGTGTGCAGCGGCAAGCGCCGCCTGACCCTTATACGAAAGAAGTGAGTGGAAGCTGGATAGATTTACTTTAGCAACTCTCGAGCAAGCACAAGGAACTCATTCCATTCTTCGTTGAAGAAATGTAGTGTGACCTGATTCAATTCCAGATGGTATGTGGTCTCACCATCTGGTTCTTCCACCTGCCAAGCACTGAAGTTCTCTGTCTCGCCAAGCAACTCTGTTGGCATTTCATTCGTCGGGTCAGTCATTGGGCTTCTCCGTGACGAAAGTATCGCTGTTGTCGTTTCCCGCAGTGCGACTCCGAAACCAACCGATCAACCTGCGCGTGCGCCCGAGGAACGCCGACTCAGGTAAAGATATTTCCGGTTCGGGGAAGGGCTCCAAGTCGAGCAGTTTGCGCCACGCATAACTCATGATCATCTTGAGCGACGCGAGCACCGGTGCCGAGAGCATGATGCCCAGGATACCGGCTACCGATCCTCCCATGATAGCGCCTACCATCACTGCGATGGGATGGAGATCGAGTGCTTCACCCACGATGCGCGGGACGAGGACATTGTTTTCGATCTGCTGAATCACTATCCCCACTCCCAGCACCACAACTGCATACCAGAACGGGTCGAGTGCCAGCCAGTTGCTATCCTGGAAAAGCGCCACCATTACTGAGACGATCACGGCAATAAACGGGCCGACAACGGGAATGAATTCCATCAGCCCGGCCAACAGCCCCAGAACCAATGCAAAGCGCACCCCCAGGATGAGCATAATAACACTCACGACGATGGCCATGATAGTGCCGAGCACAACCTGGCCGCGTAAATACGCATTCCAGATGCGGCCAAATTCGCGCAACAAACGCTCCACATCCTGACGGTAACCGGGTCCATGCGCGATCTCGCCGATGCGCTCGCCAAAACGAGGCAGGTCCTTCGTTGCATAGAAAGAAAGCACCAACACAATGACAGCCCAGCCCAGCCAACCTGCTGTTGCGGAGGCTGCCGCGCCTAAGAATTGACCACTTCGACTTAGGAGCGGCTGGATTGCTGTGAGCAACTGTTCGGTTATGCGCTCGAAATCAAAATTCAGGGACCGCAAGTCTAAAGTCCAGGGACCAATAACAAAACTCTGGTCGAGTATCGCATCGATCTCCTGCGGTATGTTTTCGATAATGCTTGGCGCAGTTCGCACAAGCAATATAGTTTCCTGATAGGCATTTACTCCAACGACTGTTAGCACGCTTAACACGATGCCGACGAAGATGAGATAGACAATGCCGATGATCAAGCCCCGGCTTAACGGAGTGCGCACATCGAGCCAGACAACCGGTGGATTCAAGAGGTAAGCAATCATGCCCGCGATGACCAGTGGGCCGATCAGTTGTTGAAAACGCCACAGCACAGCCCCGATCAGAATCAGGGAAACGACCGTTACGACGACTTTGGTGGAATTACTCCAGACGGGTGATTTCTGGTCTTCGGACACGCTAACGCAACTTTCTCGTAATGGCGATGGAAATTTTCAGTATTTTAAAAAAGCCCTTGAATTATCATCACTCGGTGGTGCAGCGGGCCTGCACTGCCACTCCTGTTAATTAAACACGGATTACGCGGTCTCGTTTCGCCCGGGTAATCCGTGTTGTAAAGCTTGTTTAAGGCGTGGAGCTACCTGCGCTGACCACCACCACGGTTATCCCGTCCACCACGCTGGCCGCCGCGACCACGGCCACCGCCACGGTTATCGCGACCACCGCCACGATTTCCACCCCGGCCGCCTGAAGGACGATCCTTTTCACGGGCTTCCTCGGCAGTCCATCCCTCGAGAACCGCCTGCCGCGAGAGACGGATTTTGCCATCATTGCGGATATCCGTCACCATCACGGTGAGTTCATCGCCTTCACGCGCGATATCTTCCACGCGTTCAACACGATAGTCGGCAAGCTGGCTGATGTGCACCAGTCCTTCCGTTCCAGGGAACACCTCGACAAACGCGCCAAAGTCGGTTACGCGCACAACCTTGCCCGTGTAGATCGTACCGATCTCAGCGGACTGCGTGAGCGCTTCGATTAGATCGCGGGCCTTATCCGCAGCCGGGCCTTCCGAAGCCGCGATGAAGACACGACCATCATCCTCAATATCGATCTTCGCACCGGTATCTTCTTGAATCGCGCGGATTGTCTTGCCCCCCGGCCCGATGATGGCACCAATCTTCTCAATCGGCACCTGCACGATGGTCATACGTGGCGCAAACGGAGACATCTCTGCGCGCGCTTCCGGTATATGATCCGTGATCGTTTTCAAGATTGCAACGCGAGCATCCTTCGCCTGCGAGAGTGCCTGCGCCATGATCTCATGCGTAATGCCGGTGATCTTGATATCCATTTGCAGGGCCGTGATACCATCTTCGGTTCCGGCCACTTTGAAGTCCATATCCCCGATATGGTCTTCCATACCTTGGATATCCGTCAGCACTACATATTTTTCACCCTCTTTGACGAGCCCCATGGCGATACCGCCGACGGGCTTTCGAATGGGTACACCGGCATCCATCAATGCCAGCGTGGAACCGCAGACTGAGGCCATTGACGTCGAGCCGTTTGAAGCCAGAGATTCCGAGACGACCCGCAAGGTGTAGGGAAACTCATCCACAGACGGCAGTACGTAACGCAGGGCGGTCTCGGCGAGCGCGCCGTGCCCAATTTCGCGGCGTTTGGGTCCCCGCAGGAACCAGGTCTCGCCGGTGCTGTAGGGCGGGAAATTATAGTGATGCATATAGCGCTTCTCGTCCACCGGAGAGAGTGTATCCAGTCTCTGAGCATCACGCGGTGTGCCTAGCGTCGCCAGGCTGAGAACCTGGGTCTCGCCGCGTGTGAACAAGCCGGAGCCGTGTGCACGCGGGCTAAGGCCGGTCTCTGCCTCCAGCGGGCGAATCTCAGTTAGACCGCGACCATCCGGTCGAACGTGATCCTCGACAATGCGGCGGCGCGTTTCCGTCTTGACGATGCTGTGGAAGGCATCGCGAACATCGGAAAGATTAATATCGTCGCGACCATCATAGGAATCAACGAGTTCATCTTCGAGCGTGCGCAACTGCTCATCACGAGCATCCTTGTCCAGTTCTTCGCCCAACACGCCGACAACTCGCTCGCGCATTGCATTAGACACTTCGCTCTTGATATTCTCATCCAGCGCAAAGCGAGTGTAATCAGTGATCTTCGGTTTCCCGGCTTCCTCGGCAAGCTGCACCTGCAGATCGATCAACGGTTGATATTGCTCGTGTGCGAAGTCGAGCGCGGCTACCATGGTATCTTCGGACACTTCCTGTGCACCGCATTCCACCATCCCTATACCGTCGCGTGTCCCGGCGACGCGCAGGTCGAGCGTTGTCTCGAACATTTGGTCGAAAGTGGGATTGGCAACGAATTCGCCGTCGATCAGACCGACGCGCACAGCACCAATGGGCCCATTGTAGGGGGCGACACCGAATGGAATATCAGACAGTGTAAGAGCCATGCTCGCACCAACCACAGCAAGAATGTCCGGCTGATAGGTCTGGTCGATCGAGAGCGCTGTGATGATGATCTGGACTTCGTTGCGGAAATCTTTGGGGAAAAGTGGTCGCAGTGGCCGGTCCGTCAGACGGCACGTTAGAATGCCGCCTTCGCTCGGGCGACCTTCGCGCCGGAAGAACGAGCCGGGAATGCGCCCGGCTGCATAAAGGCGTTCCTCATAGTCAACGCTGAGCGGGAGAAAAGAAATCCCGTCGCGTGGCTTTTTGGACATAGTGGCTGTTACGAGCAGGACGGTATCGCCCTGACGGATCGTAACAGCGCCGCCTGCCAGGCGCGCGAGTTTGCCAGTCTCGACGGTGATCAGATCTCCGCCGACAACGGCATTATATTGTTTTGCTTCAGACATGTGAAAGTACCTCCGTGCCCAGCCCGTCACATACGGGGAGGGTCTGGCATAATTTTTTGCCGGGCACAAGGGTTAGGGACTGGAAAGAATTCAGAAGTGGCTCACTGCCCTCTTTCCAATTCCCAACAGCCGATGCACCGGCGATTCGATTTATTTACCCAGTTTTTACCCTTGTGGGGCTAAATTTCAACCTTCAATATGTTCGCGCGTATCGTCGAACGATACGTCACCGTCACTTAGGCAAAAAACTGGCTATTTAGGACAAAGCGAGTAAACGACTAATGTACTCGTCATTTACGCGCGAATAAAAGTCACTTACGCAGTTCGTCGCGTTCGGATGCCCAGTTGGGATGTGATACGCTCGAACGATCCGGGATCGTGGCGGCTTAGGTATTTCAGGTGCCGCCGGCGTTTCCCGACCAACTTGAGCAATCCGCGCCGCGAATGTTCGTCTTTCTTGTGCTCGCGCAAATGCTCGGTTAGCTGTTCAATCCGCTTTGAGAGAATTGCGATCTGAACTTCGGGCGAGCCAGTGTCATTCGACTCGCGTTGGAACTCTTTGATAACTTCGGTTTTTATAGATTTATCTAATGGCATGACATCTGCCTCCTTAGCAAGTCGCCCGCCGGGTCGCAATAATTGCAGGTGCCGCCACCCTAAGGGTCAAGTCAACGTGCGGATTATACCAAGGACGGGACGGTGTGAATAGGTTTGAGAGGATGTTGCTGCGACAGGTTTCGCGCTAGCCGCTACCGCGCAGCGCAAGCTGAATCTCGCTGCGGGCTTGGGTATCCAGCATGTCCAGGCTATGCCGGATGATCCAGTGAGCCTGGCGGTTCATACTGTTCGCCCAATCGCGCAGGAAGCGGACAACGTCCAGTGGACTGATGGGCGTCAACTCGCGCAGCAGCCACGCAACCGCGGAGCGCACTTCCGTATCCGATTCGGACATGGAGGTCTTGATAGTCTCCAGAATAGCGGCCCCATCTCGGAAATCCCCGGATTGCACCAATCCGACCAGAGCAGCGAGGCCAAAGCGGCGTGTCCAGCGATGCCCAGCATGGAGCCACACGCGTACATCAGAGAGATGTTCCCGAGTATTGAGACGCAGAACAGCCGCGCCCGCCGAGAGGCCCAGTGCATCTGCCATCCCGGCGTCATGCAGATCGAGCCGCCAGCGATTCAACATCTCCTCAGCGAGACCAGGGTCGGTGGATGTGCAAAGACTGAGCAACTCCCCGGCCAGCCAGCGCTCCTCTCGGGAACCCGAGGCCCAGAGCACCTCAGACAACTCAAAAGCGCAGTCCGGGTTTTTGCGGACCGGTTTGCGAAGTTGCCCCAGGATCGCACGCAATACAGGCCGCGGCGTACCGTAGCCTGAGAGAGGCGCATTGATGGAAACAACCAGGCTCTGCCTCAGAGTGGGATCAGCATGCTGTTCGAGGACCTTGCCCAATGGCCGGATCAATTCCTGTGGGGAATTGTAAAGTTCCGCCAACTCAGCGGCCTGCTCTCGAACAAGGGTATTATCTATCGCGGGCATATTATGTCATCTAGTCGACAATTTGATTATATAGTATCGGTACGATCGGCGCTTCCAATAGTGCAATCAGCGTACCAGGAACGATTTCAGCCGGGCTTTGGCGGCAGGCCACTCGCTGTTGAGAAGACTGTAATAGACCGAATCGCGCCAGCGCCCATCATCGCGCAACAGGTGCGAGCGCAGAATGCCTTCTTGCACCCCACCGATCCGTTCGATGGCTCGCCGGGAGCGCACGTTGAGAACATCGGTCTTGAGTTGCACCCGTACCGCGCCAAGGGTCTCAAACGCGTGATTCAAGAGCAGATATTTGGCTTCTGTATTGACAGCCGTACGCCAGTAATCCGGATGAAGCCAGGTCCAGCCCACTTCGATTGCCCGATCCATGCGGTGAATATCCAGATAGCGTGTGGTTCCGATTGCTGTCTCACTTGCCAAATGAACATAGGCAAAAGGTATCTGGTCGTTTTCCACTTGTCGGAGTGCATCGTCTACCCATTGCTCGGCATCTGCAAGAGCAACAAAGGGCGCGGATCCGCGGGCCATGAACTCCCATACTTGTGGATACCGCCCAGCTTCAAAAAGACCGGGAGCATGATCTTTCGAGAGCGGTTCGAGACGGATATATTGGCCGGTGAGCGTAACCGGTCCGGGATTCATTTGTGTTTGGCGACCGGTCAATTAGTGAAATTAATACGTGCGCGCGAAGTAAATTCTAGTATCGGCTGGCTTTCCGCAATAGATGCACTGACCGCTCTCATCGGACTGATCGAACGGGATGCAACGCGTGGTGGCTTTCGTCTCAGCTTTGATTTTGGCTTCGCAATCCGCATCTTCACACCACCAGGCATAGGCAAACCCTGAACGCACGATCTCTTTGAATTCGTCGTATGTGGCCGGCTTGTGCGTGTTCTCATCGCGAAACGCGGTCGCGCGGGCCAATAATGTTGCCTGGATATCATCGAGGGTTTTGCGAACCTGCTCGGGAAGACCGTCCTGTGATACGAACGACTTGCCCTCCCGGCCGGGCACATCCCGCCGGGCGAGTGCGACGCTCCCCTTGGCAACATCTTTCGGGCCAATCTCCAAACGAAGCGGGACACCGCGCATTTCCCAGTCGTTAAACTTAAAGCCGGGGGTCAGACCATCACGCTCATCCACTTTCACACGCACATCGGCCGCCACCAATTCTGCACAGACACGCGTAACAACTTCCATCACTGCGCTCTGCTCATCCTCATTCTTGAATATGGGCACAATTACAACCTGATGGGGCGCCAGGCGAGGCGGCAGGATGAGCCCTTGATCGTCACCATGCGTCATGATGATAGCGCCCACCATGCGGCTTGAAAGACCCCACGATGTCGTCCAGCAATACTGTAATTCATTATTACGGTCGAGGTATTGAATCTCGAAGGCTTTGGCAAAGTTCTGGCCCAGATTATGCGAAGTAGCGGATTGAAGGGCTTTTTTATCGCCCATCATCGCTTCCAGCGAATAAGTTTCTTGCGCCCCAGGGAAGCGCTCGCTCTCGCTCTTACGCCCGTAAAAAGCCGGGATAGCCGCTTCGTTGACGGCGAAGTCAACATAGACATCCAGCATTTGCAACGTCTCATGCTGTGCTTCATCATACGTGGCGTGGGCGGTATGGCCCTCCTGCCACCAGAATTCCAGCGTGCGCAAGAACAGCTTCGTGCGCATTTCCCAACGTACGACGCTGTTCCACAGGTTGATCAGCACTGGCAGATCGCGGTACGACTTGATCCACTTGGCATAGGCGTGCCCGATGAGTGTCTCGGAGGTAGGTCGCACAACCAGTGGCTCTTCAAGTTCTTTGCCGCCACCGATAGTGACAACTGCCAGTTCCGGGGCAAAGCCCTCCACATGCGCAGCCTCGCGCTCCAGAAAACTACGCGGAATGAGCATAGGGAAACCGGCATTAACATGCCCGGTGGCCTTGAAGCGCTTGTCGAGTGCCTGTTGAATGTTCTCCCACAACGTCCAACCGTAGGGTTTGATGATCATTGTTCCGCGCGCCGGGCCGTAATCTGCCAGGTCGGCGCGCAGGACAAGCGTGTTGTACCACTCGTTGAAATCTTCGCTGCGCGGGGGAATTTTTTGTTCGGACATTTATTATAATTGTTGAGTGAAAAATATCTGGCTTATTTCGAGAGACGACCACTCACGGAGAGGGAAGTCCCGAAGGAATTACATCGTTATCTGTAATGTGTCCAGTTTCGTTACTGCTTCATCGGCATTACGAGCCAGTTGAATTAGCTTGCGGTCTTTTTCGTTAGTGTATCCGTCAGTTTCGTTAAGGAAAGCTGCAATCGTAGCGCTCCAGCGTTCCCCCACAACAACAAGCGGCTTGGAATCGATCTCACCTGTCTGGATTAGGCTCCATGTGTAAGCAACTTCACTGAGGGTGCCGGTGCCGCCCGGCATGGCGATGGCAGCGTCACATTGTTCGACGAGATGGCGCAGTCGCTCACCGAGTGTCTTATAGTGAACCTGCTCGATCACCCAGCGATTCTTACGACGGTCGTATGTCTGCTCGATGCGGTCGCAAGTCACACCAATGACATGCCCACCCGCCTCGTTTGCACCCCGACTGACAGCCTCCATCACGCCCGTATAGCCCCCTGTGGCTGCGATGTAACCGGCCTGCGCTAACAGTTTGCCAAGGCGTTGTGCTTGCTCATAATGAGCACTGCCCGGCTCCGGTATTGAACCGCCAAATACAGATACAACTGGCTGAACTGACATGCCGGGAAGTCTACCACAGGACATTCATCACAAAGCCTATAGTCTTTGCGGCCCGGATGAAGTCGGATATCGAGCACTGCGTAAATTCCAGCGAGACACTTGTTGGCTTACAATTTAGAGATGAGATTGATCTTAGCAGGTGATTTTCGGACTAATCAGGTAAATCCATACTCATCTGCGTCCAACTAGCCACTAATGGCAAGTTGTCTTTCAATAGCCGCGAGGACCGGCTGAAGCCAGATCGCTTCGATATCAGCGCGACGAGTCTGAAGCAATGCAGAAGGGGAGGCAGCCAAGAGATTGAGCCACTCAGTTGTGAAAATCCACATCAACGCATAATCCCACAAGCGCTCCCATTCGTCGTCAGTCCACGAATGGTGAGTGCGCTCGGCAATGAAGTTCCGATATCTCTCCACGAGTTCATGCGGTTCAAGCGGCAGTGTACCGAACCACCATTGACTTTTTGTGAGGAACGAAACGAGGTCATTTATGCCCGGGCCAATACCCACAAGTTGCCAGTCGAAAATCACATGCGCGTCGGGATTGGAAGCGCTAATGTTGCCCGGCCAGTAATCGCCATGTAATAGAGTTTGCGGCTCGTGACGTAAAACAGCCACAATAACATCCGCCTGAGAGATGAGTTGTGAGAGAGCTGATATCTGACTTGGATCCGAAATGATCAACGTCAACTTATTTTCAAACACCAGGCTTTCAAACGCCTTGGCGGCCGCCATGATATAGACTTCGTAATCGGTGGTGAGTGGTCGCCCCAGCCATGGAAAGGCAGCCAGGTCCTCTGCCAGCTCCCAGAATCGATCGTGAACAACACCCAGTTCGGTAATGGCATGGGAATACGTTCGCGCAGTCCAAGTTTCGGGAGGCGGTCCCGGTGGTAGTGCTTCCAAAACAAGCCAACCCCCATCTTTGGCCGCGGCGACCATTGTTGGTATAGCGACCGGCACATCGGATGACAGACGCTTATAGAGACCGATCTCGCGCACGCCTACCCCGGCTAGGCCAACACGAGTAGTGCCTTGCGGCTGTTTGAGCATGAACGTGTATCTGTGCTGCTCGCCGCCGGCAACTACTTCGACCCCAAGACCGCGGATATGTCCCATCGCTGGCCGCGACTGCAGCTGCTCTTCCCAAATGCGCGCCACAACCAGGTCGGCCTGCTTCAAATGGCGGCGCAAGCCCGCAGTCAATTCACTCTGACCGAAAGGCCAATCAGACCAGCGCGTCTCCATCAAAGCTTCGTTCACTTCACTCAGAACTCGATCAGGCGGTAGGGGTAGACGTTGACGACTTCAGTCGAAAGATATTCCGTACGAGTCGCGGCATTATTGCGCACCACATGCGAATGCCCATGTAACAAATAGCGTGGTCGAAAGCGTTGCATAAAGTCGTTAAACACCTGAAACCCCACATGTGCCGGATCAGGTTTGTCGTGGATGCCCAGTGGCGGCGCGTGGGTTATCAAGATATCTAAAAAACGGCCAAAACGCAGCCGGTTAAATAATAAATTGGGGAGCAAACTAAATATGCGCCTGCGCATCTGATTATTCGTGTACTGATGTTTGCCCGGCCGGTAACGCATGCTGCCTCCCAACCCAGCCAGTAGCAGCCCACCTTTTTTTGCAGTGAGCCCATCCAGGTTTGAAACTTCATCGTCAACGCAAACGCAGCCCTCCGCAAAAGTGGCGACACGCCCATCAGACATATATTGCTTGGCGTGATCGTGATTTCCATGTACGTAAAAAAGTGGGGCATGCAACATGGAGACAACATATTCCAGATAGTAGAACGGAACGTCTCCACAACCGATCACCAGGTCCACATCATCATAGAGGGCACGAATTCTTTCACTATAAATATGCGGCACGACTTCGTCGCTGATCGCCAGAATTTTCAAGGCTTGTCGCCCAACGCGCCCGCAAGTGCCCAATGTAGTCCGGTAATCGAAAAGCCATCGCGTATTTCATTGCGCTGCAGACGTGCGCGCACATCGTCTGGCTCAAACCAGTTTAGGCCGAGTGTCTCATTGGTATCATGCACCGCGCCCACTCGATAGACATCCCAGCCGATGTACACATGAAATACTTGATTGCTGGAGCCATTGGAAGGGTAGTAGTGGCCGAGACGCTGCCAGCGTTTTGCGGTGTGGCCAGTCTCCTCCAACAGTTCGCGGCGGGCGGCCTCCAGCACCTGCTCGCCAGATTCGATCTGTCCGGCAGGGATCTCCCAGCCGCGCGAATCGGTCTGAAAGCGATAATGATCGATCAGGAGCAATCTTCCGTCGACTCCCACGGGAACGATGCCTACAGCTTCGCGCGGAAATGTAACCACATGATGGTCTGGAATCCGGGAGCCGTCCGGCAGGCGCACATCCCATTGCTCCATGTTGATCCACTCACTGGCATAGACAGTGCGCCGAGCGAGCACCTGCCAGGGCTTAATCCCAGTCGCGCTCATAGTTCGTCGCCAATTTATCCTGGATCGCTCTTTCGAGATCAATGTCGCACAACCCGGCCAATTGCAGGAGATAGAGCGCTACATCCGCCATTTCCCCTGCGAGCGCCTCGGAATCTGGCTCTTCATCCGACCATTGGAAGTGCTCAAGTACTTCTGCTGCCTCAATAGCAAGCGAGGTGGCGATGTTGCGCGGCGTTTGTGGACGCACACTGTCCTGTTCGTACCAGCCCTTCGAGCGCACGAATTTGTGCATGGCAGTCGTCAGTTCTTTTAAGTCCATCGTGGCAACACTTTAACGGTATTTGGGGAGGGAGTCAAAGGCGCCGCACGCGGTACCGGGCACTTCTTCAATAAACCGACACCCGGAGTGTCCAAGTGCTGGCACTTTTGGTAGATCCCTATCGAGTACAATTGCGCAATTCACATTTCAAGGAACATCATATGAGCGTTACTGCAAAGGAAGTCTTTGAATATCACAGTCGCGGGCGACCGGGAAAAATTTCGGTTACGCCAACAAAGCCACTCGACACGCAACGCGATCTCTCGCTGGCTTATACGCCCGGCGTAGCCGAAGTTGTTCGCGCTATCGACGAAGACTCTGAGGCCGCCTTCGAATTCACAGCAAAATCAAACCTTGTCGCCGTTGTGTCGAATGGCACAGCGATCCTCGGCATGGGCAATCGGGGTGCTCTGGCGTCCAAACCGGTGATGGAAGGCAAGGGCGTTCTGTTCAAGCAGTTTGCGGATGTGGATGTTTTCGATATCGAAGTGGACACAGAAGACGTCGAGCAATTAATCGCAGTTGTAAAGGCCATCACCCCTACATTTGGCGGCATCAACCTGGAAGACATCAAAGCACCCGAGTGTTTTGAAATCGAGACACGCCTCAAAGCCGAGCTCGATATCCCGGTCTTTCATGACGACCAGCACGGCACTGCCATCATTTCGGGAGCTGCGCTACTCAACGCGTTGGAGCTAACCGGCAAGAACATCACAGAATTGCGTGTCGTCGTTAACGGTGCCGGTTCGGCAGCGATTGCCTCAGCTAATTTATATACACAACTGGGTGTCTACAAAGAAAACATATTGCTGTTGGATTCAAAAGGGGTCATCTACGCCGGCCGTGAAGAAGGCATGAATGAATACAAGCTGCGTTTCGCCCGTCAGACAGAGCGCCGTACACTTGCAGATGCGCTCGCAGGCGCCGACCTATTTTTGGGATTGTCTATTGCAGATGTACTCACCCCGGAGATGGTCAAGAGTATGGCGGAGCAGCCCATTATTTTTGCACTGTCAAACCCGGACCCGGAAATCCGCTACGAGCTGGCGCGTGAGGCGCGCCCGGATGCAATTGTCGCTACCGGTCGGAGCGACTATCCGAACCAGATTAATAATGTGCTCGGCTTTCCGTTCATCTTTCGCGGTGCGTTGGATGTACGAGCGCGCGCGATAAACAATGAGATGCAGATTGCTGCGGCGCACGCGCTGGCAGCCTTGGCCCATGAAGATGTACCGGACAGCGTTATAACCGCATACAATCTCGAGGCCCTTAAATTCGGCCCGGACTACTTGATTCCGAAACCGTTCGATTCGCGTGTGCTGCTGTGGGAGAGTGTTGCCGTAGCGAAGGCCGCGATGGAAACCGGCGTGGCGCGCCGTGAGATCGATCTGGACGAATACCGCGAACAACTCGCCGGCCGTATGGGTCGTGGCCGACAAGTTCGACGGCGCATCATCAACAAAGCGCGCACAAACCCGAAGCGCATCGTCTTGGCAGAAGGCGAGCACACTAAAATCATCCGGGCTGCTGCCCAGGTGGTCGAACAGGGCATCGGCACGCCGGTACTGCTCGGGCGGCCCGACCGGATAGAAAGCCGGATTGCGGATCTGGGTTTGCGTTTCGCGCCGGAGATCATCGACCCGAATACCTCACCACGCCGAGCAGTGTACGCCGAAGCCTATTACCAACTACGCCAACGGCACGGCGTCACGAACGAACTGGCCCACGAAAAACTTTACGAACCGAATCTGTACGGAATGATGATGGTGAAGGAGGGCGACACCGACGCATTCCTCTCCGGCCTGACTTATGAATACCCAGAGGTCATCCGTCCGGCGTTGCAGATTTTTGAACCCCGTCCCAGAACCAGCCGGGTTACCGGCATCTATCTGGTCCTTGTGCATGAGCGTGTATATCTTTTCACCGATGCAACGGTTAACATTGAGCAAAGTAAGGAAACGATGGCTGAAGCGGCTATTCTTGCCGCCGACTTTGCTCAAACGCTAGGGATCAATCCACGCGTGGCAATGCTCAGTTTCTCGAACTTTGGTAGTGTGCGGCATACTTATTCCGCCAAGGTGCGAGACGCGGTAAAAATCGTGCGGGAACGCCGCCCCGACCTTGCTGTGGACGGTGAAATGCAGGCCGATGTTGCCGTTGTGCCGGAATTAATTGAGGAACGCTATCCGTTTAGCCAAGTGAGCGATGCAAATGTGCTCGTCTTCCCAACGCTCGCTTCGGCAAACATTGCCTACAAACTGATGCACCGGCTGGGTGGCGCGCGCATCATCGGACCGATATTGCTTGGGCTCGGCGGGCCTGTGCATGTCCTACAGGCCGGGGATGCCGTTGAAGATATTGTGAATATGGCCGCGGTAGCAATGATGGACGCGCAAACGAGAGAGGGCCGGCCATAATCGAAGAATACGCGTGGTTTGAGCGGCGCTTCTCATTCGATTTCGACGTGTGGATGTTTCCAAACATCGTCGAGCGCCTGCGTGGCACACAGGTTCGAACCGAAGAGTTGGTTCGCGGATTATCCGAGGAAATGCTCACACAACAAGTTGGCAAACGCTGGTCGATTCAGGAAGAAGTTGGTCACCTCTGGGATCTGGAGGAGTTGTGGGTCGGACGACTTGACGATATCCTAAACGGCGCGGACACGATGCGCAATGCAGATTTGGAGAATCGAAAAACGCACGAAGCCGACCACAACGCGCGCTCGATGCTGCAAATCGTTGCAGATTTCCATACGGAACGATTTGCAATTGTAAAACAATTGGATGTCCTAGATACGAGAGAGGTATTGAAAACCGCCCACCACCCGCGCTTAAAGAAACCGATGCGGGTGATCGACCCCACGTATTTCATCGCCGAACACGACGATCACCATCTTGCACAAGTCTCTCGATTAGTACGTACGACACAAACGGCTATATAGCCGAAAGGAGCTACGAATGGTCTCTGCGATTATATTAATTAACGCCGAACGGGACATGATTAACAGCGCCGCCGAAGAGCTTGCAGGCATTGAAGGCATCTCCGAGGTTTTTTCAGTCGCCGGGCGTTATGACCTTGTCGCCATATTGCGCGTCCCGGACAATGACGCCTTGGCCGAACTGATCACCAGCAAAATGACGATTGTCGATGGAATTTCAGACACTGAGACGCTGATTGCGTTCCGGGTCTTCTCGCGCCACGATCTGGAGCGCATGTTTTCAATCGGACTTGAATAATATTCGGCGAGGACCGTATCGTCACAATCAGCAGCCACCAGATATAAATTTGCCCGTCTTCCCAACGCTTGCCAATGTAGATAGGGATACACTACACACCCCAGATGATTAAGCTGATCGGGGTAACGGCGAACTTGGCAAGCCTTTTGAAGATCGCCTGACTGACTCTGTCGGACAAAAGCTCCTTGCTTATATTGAAGAATTAGGGAGCAATTCTCAAGTTAAAGGTTCGATTCCTCTCTGAGGTATTAATTTTTGGTCTAATTACATAAAACCTAGTAGACCTAGGTTGTCATGACCTCCACTCCTTCGGCAACTCCCAATGACTATCGCCCGAATTTACATACCAACGAGTATCATTATCACATTGCAGCACTCGAAGCTACACGATCCTGCGCTGTTAATGTGATGCAGTCGATCGCACTCCCGACCGCGTACAGCGCAATCCAGTGACTGTACTGGTCGCCTACGACTGGGCGGGTATCGAGACCGCGATCAGGATCGTTCCAACCAAATTTGGCAATATAAAGTTTTCTCCCTACCCCACTTCACCGGTTTCCATCGAACATTCACGGCGGCAGTAGGATACATAGTGGCTCTCCGTGTGAGAATGTATATCACCAGCGGTATACAATTTATTTACACTTTTCCTTCCTCGTCGATCTTACAAGCGACCGTATCCCTGACATCCAATAGGCAGGCCAACTAAACGCCGCTCCCAAATTCTCTCGAGAAGAAAACCTAGCAATTTAACCAGTTACTGATAGTCTGGAATGACCATCCTTTTGTTTGGGACAACTCCAGAGTTTCCTGGGGCAGAGCTTCGACAAATAAATTGTATGCTTTCCATATGTAGAAGAGGTAGTGGTTACATGGTAACTGATGGGGACCACGCTGTATTGTAGTAATGGAGATACAACTTGAGTACAGCTTCATGGTAAACGTCGGACTTGGAGAAAGAAAGAGTTTTGCGCACGAAGCGAGCCAGTCTCTGGCGCAAGGTGTTGTTCCAGCGTTCCACGTGAGATGTCTGGCCGCTTTCTTTGCCGACACTTTGGTGAGTGTCGTTTGGTAAAACCTTCTGGTAAGCGTGCCAGAAGTCGCTGAAGGAGCAACACGCTTTGTAGGATGCTGGGATGGATTTCCATAACGCGCGACAACTTTTTTCACTGCGGTCGCCAATAAAATAGGCCACCACTTGGCGCGTGCGCCGACACAGCGCGACCCATATCCAACGTTTATCGTTTTTTGTGCGTACAAATGACCATAATTCATCCAATTCCAGCACATCATCCGTTTTTACGGTTTCTAAAGTGTCAGCCAGGTTCGGCATAGCGCCGGCCTTCTCCAGAATCCAGCGTGCTAATGTCTGCCGCGCGATGCCAAAGATGCGCTCAATGCCGCGCATACTGGCTCGCTCTCGATAGGTGCGTAGGACAAATTCTCTGATGAACTCAGGATAAGAACGGCTTTGCGGTTCCAACATTCCATAAGCGGCGCAATCGAGACAATGAAACTTCTGACCGCCTTTATAGTCTGTACCATTCTTGACAATGTTGAGGCTCCTGCACTTTGAACACTCATGCGTGATGACACTCTGGATCATTTTGGCGCTCTTCTGTTTGGCAGGCCAACAACTTACTTTTTCCAGACTCATCAGTCAACATGTAACCACTACCGTAGAAGAGCGGAACCCCCACGTTGTTTTGTAGAGGAGATCGCTAAGAATGTCGCAGCGATCGAGACGTCGTGACAATCAGCATACAGTGAAATTGGATTTGCAGGATGGATATTGCCGCACGACGAAGCTCAGCAACGAGCATGCCGGGGAGCAGGCGGAATACGTATAAGTGAAAATAAGGGGTTGAGATGATAAACACATACAAGCCACAAATTCTGGTTGTAGATGACGAAAAGCTTGTTGCCGGGAGTATTGAACGCTCTCTGCGTATCGACGGTCTTGGCGTAACAGTCGCCAATTCGGGTGTGGAGACCCTCAACGCAGCCCGCCGCCACCGACCTGACTTGATGTGCCTTGATATTCTGATGCTAGGGAATGAGAATTAAATAACTTGTGCAAATGGGAGAGCGCGGTAATTCCATTGGGGCAAGAAATCATCAAAGATAATGCGCATGTTGTCCCTGAAATCTGTGGCTACTTTACGACCGGTTTCGTAGACCTGGTCAATAACATGGACAAAAGCTTTCAGTCCGGTCTTGGTGCTGGTTTTTTCCATCAGTTCTTTGACGAGTTTGCGGCTGGTGAAGATCACGCCTTGGCAAGCGCGGGTAACATGCGGGAAGAAACGGTGTTCGCTGGGGTTGTATTTCGAGCAATAGGGTGGATAGTGAGCAATGCGAATTTCGACCCCGATTTCATCGGCCAGTGCTTGCAAGTCTTGCTTGAAGATGTAGTAGCGGGAACTGTTACTCCCGCCGCCATCGCAAAGCACGAGAATAGAAGTGGCGTTGGGATAGTGGTAGTGGCCGTATGTGTACCACCAATGGCGAAAGCTATCGCAAGCGAATTCACTGGTATCATGACTGCCGCCGAGTTGGATGTAGCCGACATTGAGACGCAAGTCGTAGAGACTGTGAGGAATGCTGACCCCAGCAGCATAGCTGTTGAAATCATGGTCATAAGTTTGCAGTTCTTCCAGGGTGTACAAATGTCCGTCTCGGTAGAAATTGCCCAGATATTCCTTTTTCTTGCTGTCCATGCTGACAATGGGATTGCCCGCCGCTTCGAATTCGGTCTTGAGCCGCGTGATGTTCTCAAATTGCTCGTTGCGGTTTTCAATCTCGGCCTTCAAACCGAGTTTCTTTTGCGCTTTTCGGCGGCGATAGTTGTGCTTCTGCAGCAACTTGCGCACCACATATTTGCTGACCACGATGTCGTGCTCGGCCCGCAACGCCGCAACAATCTCGCCCGGGGTCAGGTTCGTCCAGCGCACCCTCTCGTCCAGCGGGTCACCGGCTGTGTGCTCGCGCAACACTGCCAGGAACTTCTCAGCAAGTTGCGCCCCCCATGTGACGTAGTACGGTTTGCGTCCGCCGCCTGGCTTCCGAATGCGCTGCTCCACTTCGCCCTTGGGCAAGCCACTGACTTCGCGGGCGCCTTTGCTCACCGTGTTGCGACTGCACCCCAACACCCGCGCAATGTAACTCCGTCCGCCGTGTCCAAATCTCAAGGCTTCGAAACCAGCAAAGCGACGCCCATCTTTCTCGTTCAAGCTGTTGTAAAAGCGGCGCATCATTTCTTCATGTTCGGGCGCATAGGGTTTCATCATGGCCTCCGGGCTAGTGTTCTGATGAAGCCAAGAGAATATCACTGCTTGCATCCGTTGTGAACCAACTGCCCAAATTATTTAATTCTCGTTCCTAGGCATGGACGGCTATGAGGTCTGCAGACAGCTGCGCGCTGATCCGATACTGGCTGACTTACCCATTCTGTTCCTGACTTCGCTATCGAGCAATGAAGACAAAATTGCTGGGTTCCGTTCTGGCGTCGATGATTACTTGACGAAGCCATTCAACGTCGACGAATTATTGTTACGCATCCGGGCTATTTTACGGCGAGGCAATCGAAACAAGCCTGTCGAAAAAAACTCAACGAGGCGCGACAAGATCGTCATCCACGATCTACACCTCAATTGCAAGGCATTCACGGCCACAACGCCAAAAGGTGAGGTGACGCTCACGCCGGTGCAATTCGACTTGTTGTACTACTTGATGAGTCATCCGGATGAAGTCTTTTCGCCTATGAAATTGCTGCACGATGTGTGGGATTATCCCTTTGACGCCGGGTCGTCGGACCTCGTGCGTGTGCATGTAAAGAACTTACGCGAGAAGATTGAACTTGACCCATCAAAGCCGTGTCATGTTGTTACCGTACCCAGATATGGCTATACGATCAGGACTATGGCGCCCCTAAATTAGTAGCCGTTTACATCCTGATGTGCGGTGTAAAGGCGCGTGTGAACCCAGAGCCAAATAATGCGGCGCCGCAAAATGCCGTCCTGTCGAGGTCGACAACTAGACGGGACTGAGTACAGCTTTCTCAACCTGTAGCGCTCAACGATTACCTATCAAATATAGCGCTTATTTCAGTGACAGTTCTCCTATGCGCAGCCAGAAAACATCCGCATTAACGGAATAAAAGCGGCGTGCTCCATATGGGGCACGCCGCTTTTCGATCTTGCGTCGTCAGTGTGTGGCTTTCTCAGCCAGGTTAGTTCTTTGTGGGCGTCAAGCCGCGACCGGCACGGGCTGGGTAGCTTTGACCGGAGCTTTATCTGATGTCTTTTCATCGGCATTCTGCACAGACTGCAGTTCAGTACTCTCTTTGATCGAGAGCACTTTGCTCAGGTCCAGCAGGATCACCAGCCGCTCGTCCACCTTGGCAATTCCTGTGATGAAAGCCGAGTCCACTGACGTTACCAACGGCGAAGGCGGTTCGATGGCGTTCTCGGGCACGCGCAACACTTCCGAGACGCCGTCCACTCCCATGCCCACCGAATTCCCGCCCAGCTCTATGACGACAATGCGCGTTTCATTCGTATAGTCCGTTTGCGGCATGCCAAAACGCTTACGCAGATCGAGCACTGGTAGCACGCTGCCGCGCAGGTTGGTGACGCCCTCGACGAAGGACGGCGCGTGCGGCACGGATGTGATGGACTGCATCTTGATGATGCCCTCCACGGCGGCGATGTCCACGCCGTAATGTTCATCAGCCAGCTCGAATACAACGAGTTGATCTTCCATTAAATTGCTCCCATAAACTGAATGGCCAGATGACTGGCATTTAGTCGCCGCCGGCAACCGGCAGCTTTTCATACTGACGCCCATTGCTCGCGGGTGAGCTTGCCACAAGCGCTCCCTGCTCAGCCTGGGCTTGCTCGCCGACAGTTGCGCCACCACGTCCCCCACGTCGGGTCGGCGCCCCGCCGGGGTGCTGCCCAGTCTCGTCGACTAGACGAGGACGCGAAGCCGCTTCACCGTCGCCATTTGTCGACAGCGTGAACTGCGACACGGCTTGTTGTAGCGTACTCGCCAGGTCGCTTAGGATTTGGGCCGAGGTGGTCACTTCATCTACCTGGGCGGTCATCTCCACCGTGGCGGCGCTCACTTCCTCCGCCGCTGCGCTGTTCTGCTCGCTAATGCTGGCGATATTCTCCATAGCCTGCGTCACCTCGCTGGAGCCGGCCGACATTTCTTCGGTGGCAGCCGTATTCTCTTCCACCACAGCGGAGACGCCGTCAATCGATTTCACCAACTCATCGGTCGAATTTTCCATCTCTTCCGCCGCGGAGGCAATCTCTTCCACTTGCTGCGTAACCTGCTCGACACCCTCCAGGATATCTGCCAGTGCTTGCCCCGATTCGTTGGCGCGCTCCACACCTGCTTCCACTTCGGTGGCGCCGTCGTTCATGGCCGTCACGGCCTCGGCCACCGTCTTCTGGATATTCTTGATTAGGTCAGAGATCTCGCGCGTGGCGCCGCTGGCGCGCTCGGCCAGTTTGCGCACTTCGTCGGCCACCACCGCGAAGCCCTTGCCGTGTTCGCCGGCGCGGGCGGCTTCGATGGCCGCGTTCAGCGCCAGCAGGTTGGTCTGCGAGGCGATGTCGTCGATAGTCTCGACAATGGCGCCGATTTCCTCGGGTCGCTGCCCCATCTCCTGCACCTTCTCGGCCGAGAGCCCAACTTTCTCCCGGATGGATTCCATGCCGGCAACCGTGGCGTCTACTTTCTGTGCGCCGTCGCGAGCCGATTCGGCCTCCTCGGCCGCGCCTTTGGCGCCGGCCTGGGCATTGGCCGCCACCTGTTGTACGGCAGTTGAGATCTGTGCGGTCATTTCGGAAGAACTGGCGACGGCAGTTGCCTGTTCCTGGGCACCCTTCGCTACACCGTCGATGGCACGCCCCACCTGCTCAACAGTTCCGGCAGTTTCCGTGACAGCTGAAGATTGCTGCACTGTGCCCTGCGCGATTTGTTGGATGGTGCCGGCGATCTGTGAGGTCGCTTGCCCGGCTTGTCCGGAAATTTGGAGCAGGCCGCTCGCCGCCCCCTCGACACTGGCGGTGTTGTCGGACACCGTACCTATTATGTCGCGCAGGTTGGCGATCATCTGTGCAAAGGCGTTGCCCAGCTCGTCCTTCTCGGACTGCGGAGCTACCTTGGCGGTCAGGTCGCCCTGTGCGAGCAGCCTGGCTGCCGCGGACATTTCTCTTAGGTAGGCGATCATTTGTTGGAATGTGGTTGCCATCGCGCCCAACTCATCTTTACTCTCGACCTGTACCTGTTGGTCGAGGTCCCCGGCAGCGATGCCCGCTGCTGCTTTCGCGATGACATTCACGGCGTTGGAAATGTTGTGTGAGAGGAAGAAAGCGATTGACAGGCCGGCGACAATTGCCGCCAGAGTGCCGAAGATCGTCACGCTACTCGCCAGCGCGGTGGCAGTCGCATCTGCCTCCTCGCGCTCCACAAGCAAGTTGTGCTCAACCTCACGCGCTTCGGCCAGATCCAATCGCATGAGATCCATAAACTGCTTGCCGCCCCCGCTGTCCACATAAGCGGCGACATCATCAACCGTCGTGGGATTTTCATTCACCCCGCGCCGGGCCGCGATCCAGGGCTCGGCCGCATCTTCCTGCCACTGAGCGGATAGTGCGTCGGTACGCTCGGCCAGATCCTGGGCAGAAGCACTGCCAGCCAGGCTAGGTTGTAGCGCAGCCATAAGACTGACCCAATCCGCTTGGCCGCCTGTGTAAGGATCCAGGAAGCCCTCTTCACCCGTCACAATAAAGCCACGCATGCCGGTCTCTTGATTGACGATGTCTTCTGTTAACTGGGCGACCAGAACGGTGGCCCCCAGATTACCCTCGGACACCATCTCGTTCTCCAGCTCGTGCAGAACGCCGCGCAACTCGTCCATGGATTCTTTGCCGCGCCCTTCGGCAATCACATCGTGGAGAGCATCTGCACTATGGGTGGCGTTGTTGGCCAGTTCCCGAATCGCGATGCCCGGTTCAATCCATTCTGCTTGCCAGCTATGCCAAGCGACTTCAATCTCTTCCCAGCGAGCCACCTGGGCCGGATTGTCGGAGGTGAGTTCCTTCAATTCCGCGAGAGTCTCAGCGACCTCCACCTCGCCGACGTGATACGGTTCGAGGAAGTTCTCATCGCCGGTGGCCATATACCCGCGAAAACCGGTCTCCATGTTGATCAGACCGATCAGGGTTGCATCTGCTGCTGTTATTACTTCGTTGGTGTGGTCGATCCACCCAATTGTTTCGCTGCGATCCACCTGTGTCTTGTAGCCAAAGACGGCCACGGCGCTGCTGACGACCAACACAATAACAAACGCCGCCAGTAATTTGACCCGTAAACTTGCTTTTATATTCATGACTAAATTTCCTTATATAGTGTCTTATGTCTTTCCTGTGAAAATACTTCTTCCGGCACCGCCATCCCCAGCCGATGGATATTGAACCTGCGGCTTTCTAGTTAGTCATAAGCTTTCCTCTTATCGTTGCTGGCCGGCGAGAGAGAATGTGGCCATCTTCCCAAAATCTTTTGGTGTCGGATTCTTCTTCCACAGCATCCTCCTTAAAGTGATAGTGTCATCCAATCGAAATGGATAGCCTTTTGAGACTATCTTCTCCTGATTAATTTACTAGGTTTCACCTAGTAAAATGTATAGTGTTTATATCATACATTATTTCTTGCACAACAAACATTATTATTGATCTGACATGCTCTGTCAGTAAACGAAGTGTGAATTCTTGATTGCCATTTGCAGGTATTTGCGCTCTTCCTATGGCGTCCTACACAAGTCCACCAGAAGAATATCCAGCGTGTCAAGGCTGCCGGAATGCGAGCGGTGTTGGGGAGGAAAGCGAAAGGAGTCGCTACAGCGTTAGACTACGGGGCTGCTCAGGGAGCAACGGTTGCACACCGTCTACATATGCGTGAAGTTCAAACGACTTTCCGATATAGCCATCGGCCCCAGAAAGCGCGTACAGCCAGGCCCCAGCGCCGTTCATAGCGTGCACCGAGGTGAGCAATACCGGAATGTCACGCGTTCTCGGATCGCTCTTCAACATGCGGGTAATCTCCAGGCCGTTCACACCTTGTCCTTGATAGATACTGTTTTTCAGGGTTATATCTATAAATACCAACGCTACCTGGCCCGCCAGCGTTAGTGCCAATACTTGCTCTACATCTTCCGTCACCATCACCTCGTAACCGTCAACCTTGTTCGGCGCCTTGCTCATGATCACCTGGTTGGCGGGCCTATCTTCTATGATTATCAGAACTTGGCTCATTTCATCTCCACAACTCGTAGCTGATTTCAGTTCATCATTCACACTGAAACGGTTGGATTTTCTGAAAGGTTTCTTCCCTTATAGTGCTATTTTTGCTTGGCCGAGAATGAAAGTCTTTCCGATATCTCAATCTCTGCTTAATACGCAGGACAGCGTCTGGCGAAATGTCGAGCATGTCGTTGCGTTCAGTCCACCCCGTCCTGTAGGGCTGGATGGGATTGCGCATCGTTACCTGAATACATTTCGTGATCTCGCATGTCTGTAGAGGATGTCTACGCATACAGTGGCCAAGCTGAAGACATCTAGATAGAAAATTTTTACTCTATTGTGTTCGATAATCTTCGATTTCATTTAGATCTTTACGTTCTAAAAAATCGTTAAATCCGACCTCGCGATCAGAGAGATTAGCGTTAGCCCAGCAACGCCCACTTATTTACACATACGCAGCCAAAGATGGTCGACTAGAAATACCCATTTCACGCATCCCAAGATGTCCACGCCATAAAGCTGAGTAACAATAGGTCCGCGCAAAGCGAACACGACCCAAGCTCCGGTTGAACTCAAGAGCAACCCCCAAAGGCTTAGAATGGGCACACTGAGGCGCAAAGTAGTCTTATTCATGTCATCTCCGCTAACAAAAAAACCAGAATCTCATGTAGCGCTGCGATATCTGTTGTTGTGACACTTTTTATCCGTTGCGGTGTGCCATGACGAGTCCAGCGTGGCGAGGATGTCGGTTAGCGAGCGGTGTTGGCGAGGAAAACGAAAACAGTCACTACAGCATTCGGCTACGAGCACTTTGCGAGCAGCTGCTGCACATGGCCGACAAATGCGTGAAGTTCAAACGGTTTGCCGATATATCCATCGGCGCCAGATTGCGCGCACAGCCTTGCCCCTTTGCCGTTCACAGCGTGCGCCGATGCGAGCAATACCGGAATGTCACGCGTTATCGGGTCGCTCTTCAGAATGCCGGTAATCTCCAGGCCGTCCACGCCGCGCCCTTGGTAGAAACTGTTTTTCAGGTTTATGTCCATCACCACCAACCCTACCTGGCCCGCCTGCGTCAGTGCCAATACTTGTTCTACATCTTCCGTCACCATCACTTCGTAACCGCCAACCTTGGTCAGTGCCTTGCTCATGATTATCTGGTTGGCGGGTATATCTTCTACTATCAGAACTTGGCTCATTTCATCCCCTTCGTTTGTAACTGCTTCCAATTCCTCATTCACGCTCATACTATCGGATTATGTAAAAGATTTCTTCCCTCATAGCGTTAGTCTTGCTTAACCGATAATGACAGTCTTTTCGATCTCTCAAATCCTGGTTAATATACAGAGCAGCGCCCAACGAAAACTTTAGGCCCGCAAAGTATGCGCGTAACAAGTGTGGCAACGCTTCTAGATGATCAAAAAGACGGTCTGAGAAGACCGTCTTATCGAGATGAAATGTTTGAGGTACAGCTGCACTACACAGTCACGTATCTTTGCCGGATGGCATATAAGGCGGCTTGCGTACGGTTCTCTAAGTGTAACTTGGCCAGAATGTTCGTCACATGAAAGCGTACAGTTGCTTTGCTGATCGTGAGTTCACTCTTGATTTCCGCATCTGACATTCCCTGCGCGATGAGTTTCAGCACCTCGACTTCGCGTTTCGTCAGCTGCTTGCTTTCAGGAGCGGCCTCTTTGTGCAAGCGACGTGCGTGCATCAGCGCACGCGTGATCTCTGCAGATAGCCACGGTTTACCCGCATGCACGTCTCGGATCGCCCGCAGCATTTCTTCGGGTGAGGTGTCTTTCAGGATGAAGCCCATGGCACCGGCTCGGATTGCTTCCACGGACTTGGCTTGTTCGGAAAAGCTGGTCATCATCAATATGCGCGCCTCTGCATTTTCTCGCACGATCTCCCGGATGGCCTCGATGCCGTCTTTCTTGGGCATGACCAGGTCCATCAGAATCACGTCCGGCTTGAGTTCAAGCGCTTTGGCTACGCCCTGCTTCCCATCGGCAGCTTCTCCGACCAGCGCCAAATCGGGCTCGGATGCCACCCAGGCCGAGATGCCCGTGCGCACGACTGCATGGTCGTCAACCACCACAAGTTTTATTTTCTCTGTCATGCCGCCAGCTCCTCGATTACAAGTTGCACGCTTGTGCCTGCTCCTATTTTGGAAGTTATGCGCAGCACACCTCCCAGAGCTTCGGCGCGTTCGCGCATGCTTTGCAGTCCCATGCCTGCGCTGGAATCATTCACATTAAAGCCATTCCCGTTGTCCTCAATCTCCATTTCTACTCGCTGGCCGTCGCGCGACAAGTGTAAGCTTACTTCGCTTGCCGACGCGTGTTTCAACACATTGTTCAGCGCCTCCTGCGCGATGCGGTAGATGCCTAATTGCAGCGCGCTGGGCAATTCGATATTCCCTTCCGCGCCAAAGTGGGTTTCCATGCCTGAACGCTGCTCCACAGCTCTGAGCCTGTGTTGCAAAATGCCGACCAGGCCACGCTCCTGCAGCGAAGCGGGCAACAATTCATAAACCAGCAAGCGCATTTCTTTGAGTACTTTTTGCGCAGATTCCTGAACCGCTACCAGGTTGTGTCTAGCCTGGCCCCACTTGCCGGACGCGGCAAAGTTCCCGGCTGCTTTTGCAAGAAACAACAGGCTGTACAAAGACTGTATTACTGCATCATGCAACTCGCGCGCTAAGCGTTGCCGTTCTTCCGTAATTGCGGCGAGCTCGGCCTTTTGGCGCAACTGCGCACGATCGAAAGCGAGCCCTATTTGTTCGGCCACCAGGTTGATCAGGCCGACCTGTTCCGAAGATGGCTCTCGACCCTGTGCATAAAAAACACCTAAGACGCCGAGTGTCGTATCACTCGGCCGGATGGGCACGCCAACAAAGCCCTGCAGGTCAGTGTCCCGAATCACCGCCGGCACACGACCATTTTCTTGCAGACCCGTTTGCAGCATCGCTTGCTCCTGTATGATCACCCGGCCCCACAGTTCACTGTCGAGCGCGACGGTATCGAGATCGGAGGCCAACACCACGTCCAGACCATGCTGTGCGAATAGTTCTAATTTTGTGTGCTCCTCATCTAGCAGGTGCAGCGCCCCCGCCTCTGCATCAATCGCAGTCAACAACTTCTCAAGCGACTCCGAGAGCATGCTTGAGAAGTCCTCGTCGGAAGCGAGCAGGGTTGTCACTGCGTATAGCGTTGAAAGTTCAAAGGTGCGATCCGCAACTTGCTGTTCCAATGTCTCGAACACCTGCATCCTTTCCAGCGCAATACCGGCCATGTCCACAATGGTAGCTAGCAGACGTTGTTCATCCACAGAAAATTCCTTCTGCTCAAACCAATACAAAATCAACGCGCCATGAACGCCCTGACCAGATGTGAGCGGCAAAACTGCCGCGGAACCTTGAACATCAAAAGGCAAATCAGACCTGAATTCGGCCTGGCCCGATTTCACTATTTTCACAAGTTCATCTTTGGAGATGATATCTTTATGCAGCCAATCCTTCAACTCCTGCGGCCCTCGTACGATCGCATACTCCAATTGTTCGCCCCGAAGCAACAGAATCGCCTCGACATCCATATGCACCAACGCTCGGACTTCCTCTACCACGCCGCTGAACAGCTCGTCCATATTCTCCGCCTGTCGCAAGGACGAAGACACCTGCTCCAGTAATTCCAGTTGCTCCCGTCGCCGCCGCTCGGCGGCGAGCGCCCGCGCCTGCTGTTCGGATTCCTCACCGAGGGCGTGGAGCGCCAGAACCCCAAAGGCCAGGTCGTCGGCAACCTCGCCTAACAGCGCAACTTCCTCTGCGTCGAAGGCATCCGGCTCGCTGGCATGAATAATCAACACGCCAAGGGTCTGGCCGCCTGAAATCAACGGCAGTGCTAGGGCAGCTGCGTAGCCCTGTTCGATCGCCGCCGCGCGCCGGGGTTCGAAACGAGGATCGCTCTGGATGTGGTTTGCCACACTTGGCTGCCCCGTGCGGATGGCCGTACCTGTGGGGCCGCGCCCGTGCTCTGTATCCGACCAGACAACGTTGAGTGTGTCCAGGTAACCAGCTTCGAAACCATACTGCCCTGCGGGTCGCACCGTCTTTTGCTCGTCTTGCCCCGCAAAGCCAACCCAGGCCTGCTTGTAGCCGCCATCAGCTACAATCCGCCGGCAGATTTCATACAGCAACTCAATTTCATTTGTTGCACGCGTTAGCGCCTGACCGCAAGAGCTATAGACACGCAACGCTCTGTTTGAGCGGAGCAGTGCCTCTTTTGCCTGCTTGCGTTCAGTGATGTCATTACTTATTCCTATCAGTGGTTTGTTGACTCAAGGAAAAACCGGGTGTATACAGGTGGTGGAGGTGGAGCATGACGAAACGCCTGGATGTCACTCCCGCGCCCGGTCCACTGGAAGATTTCGCCCTGGAGTTTGATGGTTTGTTTTCGCGACGCAACCAACGCGAAGCGTTCCGGCGCTATCTGGAAGGGTTGTTGTTGCCTGCGGAGCGCAACAAGACGCTCACCGCACTGGCGAACGCCGAGCCGCTGGCCGGTGCGCAACAGGCGCAGGTGCAACGCCTGCAGTGGTTCCTGTCCGAGTCGAACTGGGATGCGGCGGCGGTCGGTCAGTTGCGGCGAGAGCTGCTGCAGCGGCTTGAGATGCTGGCGCCCACTGCTGCTGGTGTTTTGGCCATCGATGAGACCGGCGACCGCAAGTGGGGAAATAGCACCGCGCATGTTGGGCGCCAATATCTGGGCAGTATCGGCAAGGTCGACAACGGTGTGGTGTCGGTGCACGCGCTCTGGGCGGACGAGCGGCTCTACTACCCGCTGGAAGTCGAGCCGTACACGCCAGCGCACTGGTTTGCGCGCGGCAACAAAGATGCGGGCTTTCGCACCAAGCTGGCGCTCGCGCTGGAGCTGGTGGAGCGTGCGCACAAGGCGGGCGTGCCCTTCAAGGCAGTCGTGGCGGACAGCCTCTACGGCAAGCACGACCAGTTTATCGGCGGGCTGCACAAGCTGGGGGTGGGCTACGTCGTGGCGATGCCGCCCTCGTTCAGCTGGTGGCATCCCAAAGGGGAACCGGGCTCGATCACGGAGCTCGTGGCGGGCTATCCGTGGCAACCGGACGCGCTGGGCAAGTGGCGCCAGGTCGTACGAGAATTCCGAGACGGACACCGTGAGCCGAGGTGGGTGCTCGAAGTCGTCGGCCGGATGTACGGACCGCAACGTGCGCAGCGCCTGGTAGTCGTGACCACCGACCCGGTGCAGCTGCCCGAGCAGACAACCTGGTATCTGGCGACCAACCTGCCATCCCCGCGCACGCTTCGTGCGCAAGAGAGCTCGCTGCCGGCGGCGAACCTGGCCGAGGTCACGCGCCTGTACGGCCTGCGCGCCTGGGTCGAGCAGAGCTACAAGCAAGTCAAGCAGAGCTTGGGCTGGGCCCAGTATCAAGTGCGCGCCGACCACGCCATCCGCCGCCACTGGGAGCTGGTGTGTTGCGCCTTCGCCTTTTGCTGGTGGGCGTTGGCCCGCGGCGAGGTCGAGACGGTCGAACTCGATGAGACGCAACAACCGGCACGACGCAAGAGCAAACGGCGCACGACCTCGTCCAGTCGACGAGACTGGGGGGCGACGGGAAAAAAAAATACGGCGGTCGAAACAACCGCGTCCCAACGTCAGTTGGCCGGCGGCGCTGCGAGAAGTGCGCGCTTGGCTGGAGCCATGGATCATGTTGCAACGCTTCTGGCGGGCGTGGTCGGACCGGCCCCCACCGCCTGCGTTCCAGGCGCTGCTTGACTGGGTGTTCGCGGGCAATGCCATCTGCCTTTATGCCCAATAATCTTGAGTCAACAAACCACTGCTATAAACCCAATGTTATTGCCGTTTACGTCCTTCAAATATGTATTGATGGTAGTGGTTACATGTTGACTGATGAGTCTGGAAAAAGTAAGTTGTTGGCCTGCCAAACAGAGGAGCGCCAAAATGATCCAGAGTGTCATCACGCATGAGTGTTCAAAGTGCAG
This sequence comes from Anaerolineales bacterium, assembly GCA_965248775.1. Lineage (GTDB taxonomy): Bacteria > Chloroflexota > Anaerolineae > Anaerolineales > JBHHUI01 > JBHHUI01. Next base: position 4,913,426 of record OZ252150.1, on the reverse strand, counting down.
GAGCCTCAACATTGTCAAGAATGGTACAGACTATAAAGGCGGTCAGAAGTTTCATTGTCTCGATTGCGCCGCTTATGGAATGTTGGAACCGCAAAGCCGTTCTTATCCTGAGTTCATCAGAGAATTTGTCCTACGCACCTATCGAGAGCGAGCCAGTATGCGCGGCATTGAGCGCATCTTTGGCATCGCGCGGCAGACATTAGCACGCTGGATTCTGGAGAAGGCCGGCGCTATGCCGAACCTGGCTGACACTTTAGAAACCGTAAAAACGGATGATGTGCTGGAATTGGATGAATTATGGTCATTTGTACGCACAAAAAACGATAAACGTTGGATATGGGTCGCGCTGTGTCGGCGCACGCGCCAAGTGGTGGCCTATTTTATTGGCGACCGCAGTGAAAAAAGTTGTCGCGCGTTATGGAAATCCATCCCAGCATCCTACAAAGCGTGTTGCTCCTTCAGCGACTTCTGGCACGCTTACCAGAAGGTTTTACCAAACGACACTCACCAAAGTGTCGGCAAAGAAAGCGGCCAGACATCTCACGTGGAACGCTGGAACAACACCTTGCGCCAGAGACTGGCTCGCTTCGTGCGCAAAACTCTTTCTTTCTCCAAGTCCGACGTTTACCATGAAGCTGTACTCAAGTTGTATCTCCATTACTACAATACAGCGTGGTCCCCATCAGTTACCATGTAACCACTACCGTATTGATGATGTGGGCCGGGATCGTGGTGCCATCTTTTCTGAGCACATTGAATTCGCCTTCCCAATGCCCTTCTCTATTAAGTTCTGCGATATTCTCTGCTGCTCTGCTTTTCAATTCTTCAGGAGACAATATTTCGATAATATCTCTGCCAATTGCTTCTTCACTTTTCCACTGATAAAGCATTTCGGCATGTTTATTCCAAGATAGGATTTTGTTGTCAAAATCGATTGTGATAGCAGCATTATGGACCTGTTCAAGAATTGATGCCTGATGGATTATCTCTTCCTCCGCCCGCTTGTGTTCGGATATGTCCCGGCCCACAGACTGCATTTCGATCAATCGATCTTGCTCATCAAAGATGGCCCTATCCGTCCACTGCTGCCAGCGCACATCTCCATTGGAAAGAGTCACTTGAAATTCGCTCGTCGCTGCCGGGATACGCGGGGTGAGCGCCTGAATTCTACGTTCTATGACCTCCCGATCCCCAGTTGTCTCAAACTCAAATGGGAGCGATCTCGTTCCAATCAGGTCTTCGTACGATCTGTCGAAGTAGCGGCAGTAGCTCTCGTTAATAAATGTGCGGGTTCCATCCGGAAGCCAACGGGCGATTAATTCTGTCTGATCCTCGACGACCGCGCGATAGCGTTCTTCGCTCTCCTGTAGTGCCTCCACCGCCCGCTTGTGCTCGGTGTCGTCTATTTGGGCCGAGACAAAATGAGTGACAACACCCGCCTCATCGATGATGGGCGAGATGGATTGCAACACCCAGTAAAGCTCGCCGTTCTTTTTCTTGTTACAGAAGTCGGCCTGGAACACGCGGCCGGAATCGATCGTATCCCTCAGTTGTTGCATGAATTCCGGCGGATGGGAGCCCGAGTTCAGGATACTCGGGTTCTTTCCGATCACCTCTGCGAGCACATAACCTGATGTCTCGGTAAACTGCGGGTTGACGTATTCGATGCGACGCTCGGCGTCGGTGATCATGATCGAGGAGGGATTCTGTTCGACCGCCATAGATAGGGTTCGCATACGCTCCTCGACCTTCTTGCGTTCGGTGATGTCCTGTTCGCTGCCTTCGTAATAGACGATCTCGTTACCGTCCGTGACCGCGCGTGCGTTGACCTCCGTCCAGATGATGGTCCCATCGCGCTTCCGTTGTTGCTCTTCGAGCCTCTGTACGATGCCTTCCTTATCCATCAGGGCTTGAAACCGGCGGCGGCCCCCGGACTCTACGTAAAATTCTGATATGGCAACTTCCAAAAATGACTCGCGGCTCGGATAGCCAAACATCGACATCAAGGCTTGGTTTGCGTCGATGATTTGCCCGGCGGGCGAAGTTCGGAAGAGGCCCACAGGCATGCTATCGAACAGGCTACGGTAGCGATCTTCGCTCTCGCGTAGGTGCTGCTCGGCACGCTTGCGTTCGGTGATGTCAACCACAACTGCGCCTACCCCCCGTGGCTTTCCCTCTTCTCCGAAGATAGGGAAAAAGGTATCGATGAAATGACGATCTTTCTGGGGGTCCTTCGGCAACCGTGTGCTGAATTCGCGCGGTTGACCCGGCTTGCCGCTTTGCAAGACTCTGTTTAAACCGGGCTGAATATCCGGGGCTGCCGCGGGTAAAACTTCCGCCAGGGTCCTTCCGAGATGATCTTCAATAGACAAACCATTGATCTCGGCAAGCATGTTATTGATTCGAAAATATCGAAAATCCGGACCTTCAAGAATGGCTACACCCGTAGGCAAATTTAGAAGAATAGTATCCAGGTATTCCGCGAGCTTTCGTCTTTCCGTTTCTGCCTGACTGCGCTCTTCGACCTCGCGCAGAAGTTCTTCATTGGCCAGCTTGATCTGCAGCGCACCTGTCTCAGCCTCCTTGAAAAGGCGATACATACTGATCAGAAGTCCGATGAGAACAAAGATGTAACTCACCTTCTTGAGCAGATGGGCAGCATCAAACATCATATCGAAGAGCTGGCCCGAAAATGACATGAACATCGTCTGGCCTATGAACGCGACAATGAGCGAGAGCACGAGCCAATGCTCAAGAGCCTCGTCGCGCCATTGGCCCTTGCTCCAAAAGCCGACCAGGGCCAGCAGGAAGAAAACGGCGGAGACGAACTCCTCCGGACGATGAAATATAATTTCCGGGTAATAGGCGCGCGGCAAGGGCACTATCGAAGAGAAGAGAAAACTCGCCAGGGTCAACCCGGCAGCTGTCAGGTAAATCGCGCGCTCCCGAATTCTGCCGTTCTCCCCCAGCCGCGCCTCCCTGCGCCAGGCCAGCCAACTCAGGTAGAGAAAGATGGATAAGAAAATGCGCGAGGCGTTCCAGCTCCAGGGAATCAGTGACGGGGCAGGCGAAGGGAAGAACTGATTGAAAAATGAGGACGTGACGATGGCGTGATAGGCATCGAGCAGGCCGGTTCCCAAAAATCCGGTACCGATAAACAAGATGGTGTTGTTCTTATTGCTGTAGAATCGCAGCAAGGCCATGACGCCGATGAACAGTGCCAGCAAGGTGGCTATCACTTCCATGAGCGTGTGCAGTTGGGTGCTCCCCTGCCAACTGGAAACCCGCAGCATTGCATAGCCGCCGGCGAGGAGCACGGCGAGCACAATATAAGTTGTCACTCTTTTTCGTATCATTCGTCGCTCATCGTCATCGATATTACTCAGCGGTCTCGCCCACGACTAGGATTTATCTCTCAAATGCAACTTTGAAGATCGAGAACGCGCGTCCTTATGATGCCGAACAACTCCAAGATATGCAGTTCGGTTTCGATGAAGTTGTGCACCTGCGTGAAAGCGACCGTTATTACTCTCTGCATCTGATTGCCGCTGCGCAGCGGCAGACCGGGGATAGCGTCGCCGCAGGCCGAGACTGGGGGACTTGGCAGCGCAGAGCGCTATAGCATTCGACTACGTGCCTTCAGCGATCAGCTGTTGTACACGGTTTACAAATGCGTGAAATTCAAACGGTTTGCCGATATATCCATCAGCGCCAGATTGCGCGCACAGCCTCGCCCCGTCGCCGTTAATGGCATGCGCTGATGTGAGCAAGACCGGAATGTCACGCGTTATCGAGTCGCTCTTCAGCATGCCGGTAATCTCAAGGCCGTCCACGCCGCGCCCTTGATAGAAACTGTTTTTCAGGTTTATGTCCATCACCACCAGCGCCACCCGGCCCGCATGCGTCAGTGCCAATACCTGCTCTACATCTTCCGTCGCCGTCACTTCGTAACCGCCAACCTTGGTCAGCGCCTTGGCCATGATCACCTGGTCGGCGGGCATATCTTCTACTATCAAAACTTGGCTCATCTCATCTCCGCAGCTTATAACTGCTTCCAATTCCTCATTCACGCTCATACTATCGGATTATGTGAAAGGCTTCTTCCCTCATAGCGCTAGTCTTGCTTAACCGATAATGTCAGTCTTTTCGAACTATCAATTCCTGGTTAAATCGCAGAGCAGCACCCAACGAAAACGACAGGTTCGCGACGAATGTTGCAGCGCTTCTCGATGATCAAAAAGACGGTCTGCGCAGACCGTCTTGTCGAGATGAACTCTTTGAGCTACAGCTGCACTACACAGTCACGTATCTTTGCCGGATGGCATATAAGGCGGCCTGCATACGATTCTCTAAGTGTAACTTGGCCAGAATGTTCGTCACATGAAAGCGTACAGTTGCTTTGCTGATCGTGAGTTCACTTTCGATATCTGCATCTGACATGCCCTGCGCGATGAGTTTCAGCACCTCGACTTCTCGTTTCGTCAGCTGCTTGCTTTCAGGAGCGGCCTCTCCATCCAACCGCCCTGCGTGCATCAGCGCGCGCGTGATCTCTGCAGATAGCCACGGTTTACCCATATGCACGTCTCGGATCGCTCGCAGCATTTCTTCGGGTGAGGTGTCCTTCAGAATGAAGCCCATGGCTCCGGCCCGGATCGCTTCGACGGACCTGGCCTGTTCGGAAAAACTGGTCATCATCAATATGCGCGCCTCAGCATTTTCTCGCACGATCTCCCGGATAGCCTCGATGCCGTCTTTCTTGGGCATGATCAGGTCCATCAGAATCACATCCAGCTTGAGTTCAAACGCTCTGGCAACGCCCTGCTCCCCATCGGCTGCTTCTCCGACCAGCGCCAAATCGGGTTCGGATGCCACCCAGGCTGAGATGCCCGTGCGCACGACTGCATGGTCGTCTATCACCAACAGTTTTATTTTCTCTGTCATGCTGCCAGCTCCTCGATTACAAGTCGCACGCTTGTGCCTGCTCCCATTTTGGAAGTTATGCGCAGCACACCTCCCATAGCTTCGGCGCGCTCGCGCATGCTCTGCAATCCGATGCCAGCGCTGGAATCATTCAGGTCAAAGCCTATTCCGTTGTCCTCAATCTTCATTTCTATCCGCTCGCCGTCTCGCGACAAATGTACGTTTACATCGCTTGCCGACGCGTGTTTCAACACATTGTTCAGCGCCTCCTGCGCGATGCGGTAGATGCCAAATTGCAACACGGTGGGCAATTCGATATTCCCTTCTGCGTTGAAGTGCGTTTCCATGCCTGAACGCTGCTCCACAGCTCCGAGCCTGTGTTCCAAAACATCGACCAGGCCGCGCTCCTGCAGCGAAGCGGGCAACAACTCATAAACCAGCAAACGCATTTCTTTGAGTACTTTTTGCGCAGATTCCTGCACCGCCACCAGATTGTCTCGAGCCTGGTCCCACTTGCCGGACGCGGCAAAGTTCCCGGCTGCTTTTGCAAGAAACAACAGGCTATACAAAGACTGGGTAACTGCATCGTGCAACTCGTGCGCTAAGCGCTTCCGCTCTGCCGTAATTGCGGCGTGCTCGGCCCGTTGCGCTTGCTTCTGCACAGAAATATCTAGCCCCACAGATTGTATTTCGACCAGCTCGTCGTCTCCATCAAAAATGGCGCGATCAGTCCATTGAATCCAGGCTTCGTTTCCATTGGATAGCAAGACCTGATATTCCTTGGTCACAGCCGGATTCACTGGCTTTAGCAATGCAAGTATGTTTTCAAAATCCTGGCGTTCCATATTTGTTGCCTGGTCGTGAATATTTAGGCCAGTCAATGCCTCGGCTGGCTGCCCCAGGTAGCGCGAATACGCCTCGTTGACAAAAGACCGCGTCCCGTCCGGTAACGAGCGTACGATAAACTCAGTCTGGTCCTCAACAATCGCACGGTAGCGCGCTTCGCTCTCCCGCAGTCCTTCGAATAAGCGAACGTTCTCGATCGCCACGGCCGCCTGATTGGCAAACGCCTGCAACGGCAGGCTATGCTCGGGGAGAAAGTGAAACGGCACACTGCTGATGAGACTGATGTTTCCGACATGTTCGTCCCGCACCCGAATGGGCATTGCCATAAATGATCTGACCCAGTCCATCTGCGGAACTACGACCCAGAGATCGGAATTGCGCGTATCGGAGATGATCAGCGACGTCTCCCTTTGTGCGAGTTCTCGATCAGTCGGGAATTCGGCCACCATAAATCGCCGCTGCGACATCCAATCTGCCAGGCCGCGCTCTTCGAAACCGCGGTGGCGCGCCACTTCCAAGCTACCGTCGGCTTTAATTAACGCGATAGCAGAGACCTCGTGCGGGATGATACGATGCATGTTGGCCAGGATGCAGTCCAGCACCACGTTCAGGTTGAGGGATTGGCTGAGCTTCTCGGCCGTCTCGCGCAGCACTTCTGCCAGGGCGTGTTGTTTTTGTTCGGCTTCAAACAAGCGCACGTTCTCAATGGCACCCGCAGCCTGGTTCGCAAACATACTGAGCAGCTGGACTTCTGCCTCGTCAAACTTGCCGAGCTCATCCGCGTTGCCCACTAGAAGCACGCCGATGACATGCTCCTCCCGTTTGAGCGGAACCCCAAGAGTCCGACCTTTAAAACTCGAGTCGGGCAATCGACCTATCCAGCTGCCATAATCGCCGATCATCTGCGGTTCGCCAGACTGGACTACGCGGCCTGCCAACCCCTCCCCGAGAGCAATCTCGGTGAAACCTGAGGGCGAATCATAACTTTGGAGGGCTACTCGTTTTACTGTGCGACCATCCGGCTGCAGTAGGGAAAGGGCGCCCTGGGGCGTTTGTAATAAGCTCATTGCGCGTTGTACGATCGATTGGAATAGGGTCGTGAGATCCGATTGAGCGTTGATCTCCAAGGAGGTCTGGTAGAGCGCTTCCATCGCTCTGTTGTGACGGGCCAGAGCATCCTGCGCTTGCTTGCTCGCAGTGATGTCATTACTGATACCAATAAAGCCAATGTTATTTTCATTCGGATCTTTCAAATATGTATTGATGATATGGGCGGGAATCGTAGTGCCATCTTTTCTGAGAACATTGAATTCCCCTTCCGAGTGCCCGTCTCTATTCAGATCTGAAAAATTCTCTTCTACAGTGCTTTTCAGTTCTTCGGGAGACAATAGTTCAATGATATCTTTACCGATCGCTTCCTCGCTTTTCCACTGATAAAGCACCTCTGCATGATTATTCCAAGATAGGATCTTATTCTCAAAATCAATGGTGATAACGGCATTATGAACTTGTTCGAGCAATGATGCCTGGAAGGCAATCTTTTCCTCCGCCTGTCTGCGTTCGCTGATGTCCTGCACCGTCCCAAAAGATTTAATGAGTCTATCTTGATCATCCAGCACAAAATCACCCTGTAGATAAATATAGCGTACGGCATCTGAGCGGGTAATGATCCTGAATTCGATATCCAACCCATCCCGTTGTTGAGCAGCATTATCTCTGTGTTGCCGGTAGCGTTCGCGGTCATCCGGATGAATTACGCCGAATTCAGGCTCCATGTTGGAGAAATAATCCAACGCTTCATCCACGCTCATCTCATAAATCTGCGCGAATTGCTCTGAGCAGGAAATCAGCTTGTCATTCAAGTTGTCCCATTCCCAGTGACCCAATTGGCCCATTTGTTCCGCCTGGCGATAGAGAGCCTGGGTTTTGTGCAGCTCTTCTTCTTGCTGCTTGCGCGCGGTGATGTCTTGGACAATGCCCGCGGCGCGATAGATTTGCCCACTCTCATCGCGGACCGGGTAGCCTCGATCCCGAACCCAGATCAGGGAGCCGTCCGGGCGTATCATCCGGTATTCTTCATCGTAGGGGCTTCCCTGCTCTATCATTCGCGCCCAAGCTTCCCTGGTATTCAGAAGATCTTCGGGGTGAGCACTCTCATCCCAAATCCCGAACTTTTCGTAGAGATCTTGCACAGGTCGTCCCGCGAGCTTCTCATAATTCGGGCTGGCATAAAGGAGGGAGCTGTTCTTCAAGTCAGCTATGACGAATACATCATCAATCACCTCTGCAAGTTGCCTAAAGCGTTCTTCGCTTTCCCGCAAGGCCTCCTCGCGCCGCTTACGTTCGGTGATGTCTTTCACAATGCCTTCGAAGCCTTGAAGCTTCTTCTCAGCATCGCGAATCGCGCGCGTACTCTCGGTAAGCACTCTGACGCCGCCGTTTTTACGATGCACCTGAGATTCGAATCCATTCACAGCGCCGGGTTCGAGCAGCAATTCCATTCGCCGCTTGTGACGGTCTGGATCAACGTATATTTGATGACCAATATCGTTCACGCCGTCCAGTAGGTCATCGGCTGACTCGTAACCAAGAATGCCCACCATGGCAGGGTTCGCGAGGCTGAGTCTTAGGCCATCCGGTGTCAGTCGGAATATGCCATCGCCGGCGTTCTCAAAGAGCTCACGGTATTTCTCTTCGGCCTGCTGCAGGTTCAGCGTCAATGCCTGTAAGTCGCGCATCGCCGAGGGAATCAGCGATCGAAGGAGGTATGAGAGGCCAATAGCAATCATTCCGATTACGACCAGGGCTTCGAGCCAGCTCCAGTTCAGATGTAAGTTCGTCATGACTGCCATTGATTCGGATCGTGACCCGCTTAATGTAAAGATGTTCATGACTGCCAGATCAGTAGCATAAAATACGGCCATCACCACGAGGCCAAACATGATGAAATACATGCCCACGGTCAGACCGAGTTGCTTTGTCGCCTCGTAATGCTTAAACAAATTCGCAACCAGATAGATGACCACCAGAATGATGAGAATGTCGATAGCAGTCATTAGAGGAATAGAATTCCAGATCATGTCAGCCCCCTGTGGTCTCCGCTTTAGCACTGCTCATCATTTGCCCTGGATGACGCCACATCAACGACCGCCGCAGCGCGAAGAAGATCCCGGCCGCGACGGTCGGAGGATCAGAACGCTGATTAGCGCAAATATATGCTGCAGCAGAAACACCAACTTCTTTAAAAGTTTTCGAAGGTAAGTCGAGGTGGATGAACGCGGTTGATTTATCTTGCCTGGATTTTGAGTCCATCACTACAGCCATCATATCACTATACGTGCGCTCGGAGGCAATGTACTCGCCCCGCATGAGCGCAGCGCGAAATCCTCGCTCTGCGAACTGCTGCCGCAGCGCTAGGTTAGCTACTTTGCTCCGTGTTGGCCTAAGTATTTCTTAGTGAATGAAAAATCTATCGGATGAGTGCTGCACTGCAAGATTTAATCTGTGATTTCCGATGACAGGCGGAAGATCTCTTTCTAATTAGAATTTACTGAACCACTGTAAACTTTCAGCGTGCCTCTACTCAGCTTGCCGGAAACGAGCATGGCGTGAAACATGACGCGACTTCCACACTTCACCCATATCGTATTCCGTCCGCCCTATGGCACTGCAGATACGCCATTGACCTTAACACGATCGGATTTTTAACCTTTCCGTCCTTCGTAAACAGGTGTAGATTCGTCTATCACTCCAAGGTCCGTACCCTTCTGCGACCTATGAACCCATAGAAAGGCTTTCCCAATGACCGATAAAGAATCAGAATCTGAACAAGCTCAGCTCGCGCCGCCAGGCGGCAGCAACTTAGCGCGGCGTGGCAGCGCCGTCATGATTGCAGCCATCATCGCCAGCGCTGTTGTGGCGCTCGGGTGCATCATCGCGTCTGCGATCGTGGCCAACGCGTTCATCCTCAACGCACCCTGGTCCTGAGCACGGTCTGGAGCTTGACTCCCAATGACCGGAATCTCTAGCTCCACTCGTTAACTGACATGCTATGGAAGACCTGATCGGCAAGCAGCTCGGCCAATACCAGATCGCGGGGGCCCTCGGCGCAGGCGGCATGGCCTCGGTATACAAAGCCTATCAGCCGGCCATGGACCGGCATGTCGCTCTCAAGATTCTTCCGCGGCAATTCGCGACCGATCCGAAGTCGGGCCCTGAGTTTATCGGACGCTTTGACCAGGAAGCCAAAGTCATCGCCCAACTCCAACATCCGCATATTCTGCCTGTATTTGACTTCGGAGAGGCGGACGGTTACACCTATCTCGTAATGCCGTTTGTCGAGAGCGGCACGTTGGCCGATCTAATGCAGGGTCGGCCGCTAGCGCTGCCGCAGATTCGGCGCATCGTTTCCCAAATCGGGGAGGCCCTCGATTACGCCCACTCCCGTGGCGTGGTCCACCGCGATATCAAACCGAGCAATGTACTCGTTGACGCACGGGGCAATTGCCAGCTAACCGACTTTGGCATTGCTAAGATCGTCGCCGCTACCAGCAAGTTCACCCAGACCGGCGGTGTGATCGGCACGCCCGCCTACATGTCTCCTGAACAAGGCCGCGGCGAAAGTGAGATCGACGGGCGCAGCGACATCTATTCGCTTGGTGTGCTGCTGTACGAGATTGCGGTTGGGAGGGTGCCTTATGACGCTGAGACGCCGATTGCAGTGCTTTTTAAACACATCGACGACCCTCTGCCACTGCCGCGTGCCTCCAACCCCGACGTCCCAGAAGCAGTCGAGCGTGTGATATTACGGGCGCTCGCAAAGCATGCGGACGAACGCTATGCGAATGCGGCGGACATGGTGCAGGCATTGCAGCTCGCAATCCCAGAACGTGGCTCAGAAGCCGGCAAAACCGTTATCGAGCCACCGCCCGCTGCACTCGAACCCACTGCAGAACGCTCGCCACCGCCTGCGAGCGCGGCACCGCCCGAGGCAGCTGCGGTCCGGGCGCGGCGCCCACCCGCACGCCGGAGCTACCTATGGTGGCTTATACCGGCCGCCGGCCTGGCGATCGTTCTGGCCGTTGGCGCAGTGGCTGCTCTCGTGGTGCTGGCTATCGGTCGCACCAATGTTGCCGAGCCGGCGACGCCGACCGTAGCAGTAGTGTTGGTGACCGAACCTGTAGCCGCCGCGGTCTCCATATCGACAACTGCGCCGCCAACGCAAGTTCCCAGCAGCACACCTAACATTCCGACGGCCACCCCCGCCCCAAGTGTGTTATTCGCGCTGCCCGATATCTATCACATCGGCGACGAGAATTTGGCAGACTGGCATCCGCTCTACGGCGAGTGTCTCGATGTTACCTTCCAGGCGGCGCTGCCCGTGACGGCCCTGACCCTGTCGCTGGAGACCTTCGGCGCGGAGGCTCGCAACACCATCTACATTAACGGTCACGAAGATGCTATCTTGCCACCACAAGGTGTGGCCGCGCCAAACGAGTGGACTACGCCCAGGACCGTCGAACTCCCGATCGAAGGGTTAGCAGCGGGCGATAACATCCTCGCCATCTGCGCTGCGGAGGTGGAAATCCAACCTGATTTCGTCGGCGATAGAGACGACTTCCAGGTACGCAACCTTCAGTTGATCGCGAATTAACTCATTCGCTTTACTAGCTACCTGACAGTTTAAGGAAAGCGGCATGACGTCTGCTAAAGTAGCGATTGCGAAACCAACTACCGAGAGCGACGCCCTGCCGCAATGGAAACTTTATCACATCTGGATGAGGAAACTTGACAAACTTTACCCCGGCGAGCGAGTGACCAGATTGCGGAATTTCACCTGGTTGCTGGTAGGCCTTTATTCGGCACAGGCGGTGCACCTGAGCAAAGTTGCTGCGAAGATGCCAGGGTTGAGTTGTTTGCCGAGCCGGGCGCGACGGTTGAGCCGCTTGCCCCCGTCTCGCGGCCGGGGCGAGGTGGATAATCCAGCGATCCAGGTGCGCACATGGTACCCAGTGCAGTCCACATACCGACCCAGTTCGTTCGGTACTGGGCTGGACTGTGCAGACCAATTGCGCGCGGGATACTGGATCGCTTGGCGGGCGGTATGGTGCATCTGGTGGTAGATGGGAGCAAGGTAGGTTTCGGACATCAGTTGCTGATGGTGGCGGTTGCCTATCGGCGTCGCACAATCCCGCTGGCATGGACCTGGGTACAGCACTCCCGGGGACACTCCACGACCAAAAAGCAGGTCGCTCTGTTGTCCTACGTGCGCGGTCTGTTGCCGCCGCGGACGCCGGTCACCCTTGTCGGCGACGCTGAATTTGGCGAGATTCCTCTCCAGAAACAGCTCAAAGCGTGGCGCTGGCGATACCCTTGTCGCGCCCGACAGGGTCGTGATGTTTTGCGTCAGAAAGGTCGCTATCTGGTCAAGCCCAAAGGCATGCACAAGTCGCAACGCCTCGACAGCCTGGTCAGTAAACCGCGACAGCGCGCCTGGTTGCCGTATTGTCGCCTGACAGCCAAGTATGCCTATCACGCCAACCTGCTGGCCTACTGGCGCGCCAGCGAAAAGGTACCCTGGTTGTTGGCAACCAACCTGGCCGACCCGCAGCTTGTCTTGCGCTGTTATCGCCGGAGAATGTGGATTGAAATAGTCTGTACGCAAATGACAAAAGCGCGAGTTTTCACCGCTGGGACTGGTTGGGATAACATAACGGATTTCCACTTTGTCGTCATCGACGATCACGCGGTCGACGAGCAATTCCACCAATTGCCTGCGCTGGGAGAAATCCAGACTATCCAGCGTCGGGTGGATTCGCTGACAAAACGCCTCGATGTTTTTCGCCAGCCCAAGCAAATCAACTTGCCGTTGGGCCTGCAGGTTGAGTTGCCTCAATTGCTGGGTGAGGCCATCGCGCATCTGGTTCAGCTCTTGGTGCTTGCGCTCGAATTCATCTCGCGCAATGGTTTCAGCCAAATACACTTCCAACAGGCGTTCTTGTTGCCGTTCCAGCCGCGCCAGGGCTTGCCGGACGGTCTTGCGGTGTGCTTGCAAGGCTTGTGGCAACCATTCTCCGGCCCGAGCGCGTTCCAGTTCGTGGGTAATCAAAGTTGGGTCGGCCAGGACTGCACACAGGTCTCCCCAAACGAGTTCATCGAGTTGCCGGGCGGGCACACCCTTGTCGCGCCCGACAGGGTCGTGATAGCGAGCGGTACAACGTTCGCCTTTGGCAGCCCGCAAGGAATCAGTTCGTCCCCGGCATTTGTAATACTGGTACTTTCCGCACGTACGTCCAGTGGAAGACAAGCGACATTGTCCGCAACTGACCAGGCCCCGCAGCAGGTAATCGTGGCGCTTGTTATTGCGACGTGTCAAAGCTTTGTTATTCTGCAGGCGCGCCTGGGCAGCATCGAATGTTTCCTGGTCAATGATAGCGGGCACAGTGATAGCGATCCATTCTTCCGGTGGCGCAGGCTGGATGCTTTCACCCCGACCAACAGGCAACAGGGCGGATTTGCGCTGGCGGGCGGGGATCGGACGAGTACGGCCACTATAAGCCGTGCCCGTATAAGTTGGAGATCGCAGAATACCACGAATAGTGGACGTATTCCAACGTGGCCCGCCCCGCGGCGTGGGAATGTGCTGGTCGCTCAGTTGTTTGGCAACCGAGTACAGCGATGCCGGTGTTTGCAGGTCCGTGTACCAGACAAAGATCTGCTTGACGATCTCGGCTTTGAGCGGGTCGATCCGAACCCGGCTTGGGATCACGCGGTCGCTCCGGGTCCAGAATATAGCCATACGGAGCCCGGGTCCATGGCAACAGGGTCCCCGCGCGCAGTTTTGCCTGTCGTCCGCGCCGCATACCGACCCAGTTCGTTCGGTACTGGGTGCGCTCGGCAATCAAGCTGCGCTCGTATTCGGCCACCGCGCCCCGGATTTGCAACAAGAGCTGGTCGTGCGGGTCGTCATCTTTCATGGGTCGTTCCAGAAATTGGAACGCGCAACCCAGGTTGCTCAGTTCTTCGGTTAGCAGTATCTGATGCACATATTTGCGGGCCAAACGGTCAGGCGCAGTGACCAACACCAGTTCGAAGGCTGCCACCCAGTACCGACCCAGTCCCGGATGTACTGGGCCGGGGACGAACTGGGTCGGTATGCTGGCCGCATCTCTCAAGCGGTCCAGCCCCGGACGATTGAGCTTGGCACCGGTGAATCCATCATCGCGATACACATGCTCGTCTTTCAACTGCCACTCGGGATTCTCGCTTACAGCTTTTTGCAATCGCACAAGCTGTTGTTCAATGCTTTGGGTTTGCATTTGGTGGTTGGTCGATACGCGTGCGTAGAGTGCAATCTCCATAGTCATTCTCCTGATTGGGTGAGCCGGTGGGCTGTGGGCCCGCCGTCGGTTCCAGCGCCCAGTGCAGAAGAAACTGGTAGGCAGTATCCCAGCGACGCTGCCCATCCGGTTGTTCTACGACTGTGCGACGAACTTGCCATGTTGCTTTCATGCCTCCTCCTAAATGGCGCAGGCCATTTAGGAAAAGCGTATCCCAAGTTCTTATGTGCGCAGTCGCAGCGGGCGTCGCCACCACGACAATTGCATCTCACCCCAGCGTGTCAGGCAGAATTTGTCATTTGTGATTAGACCATTGAAGAGATGTTTGGCGATCTGAAAGGGCATGGCGTTGATATCGAAAGTACCCACCTACGACATTTCCTGCGTCTCTCACGCTTGACCCTGGCGGTTGTGCTGCTCTATTTCTGGCTCATTGCCTTCGGCGCACAGACTATCAAGTCCGGGCAACGGCGCCTGGTAGACCGCAACGACCGTCGCGATTACAGCATCTTCCGCATCGGCTTCGCGTCACACTTGTCGCGTTGCACGCGCCAGTGTGCTAACGCGAGCACCCCGGCGGGACGCACCCAGTCCCGGATGTACTGGGCCGGGGGACCCGACGTGGGCGAACACAGTCGAAAGACGTCTTGTGAACAACTTGTCTCTGCAGGTGTCTTTTGAATTCTGCTCGTAGCATCAAACTGTCAGGTGGCTAGTTCGCTTTACTAATTCTTCTGTGAGAGATTATGACGATTTTTGTAGGGTGCATAGCAGACGATTTTACGGGGGCTACCGATTTGGCCGGGTTTTTGGTCAAGCAGGGATTTCGCACGATTCAGCTCAATGGGGTTCCTCCGAAAGACCCGGATCCTAGCGAGGTGGACGCAATTGTGATTGCTCTGAAGTCACGCACGATTGCTCCTGATGCAGCGATTGCTCAGTCGGTCGAAGCATTGATTCGATTGAAAACCTGGGGTTGCCATCAATTTTATTTCAAGTATTGCTCAACATTTGATTCGACAGAGAAAGGAAACATCGGTCCGGTGATAGATGCGTTGTTGGATACTCTGGAAGAGGATTTCACCATCGCTTGTCCTGCTTTGCCAGTCAACGGGAGGAATCTCTATCAGGGGCATTTGTTTGTGAATGGGGTTTTGTTGAATGAAAGCGGTATGCAAAACCATCCGTTGACCCCGATGACTGATCCGAATCTGGTGCGTTTTTTGGACAAGCAGGTCAGAGGAAAGGTCGGTTTGGTTCCTTTTGAAGTGGTGGAGCAGGGTTCGGAGGCAATCCATAAAGCTTTCCAGAAACTGGAATCCGAAGGGGTGCGCTAAGCCATTGTAGACGCAGTGTCCAATCCCCATCTGCGCCACATCGGACACGCTGTCAGAAACCTTAAATTGATTACGGGCGGTTCAGGGCTGTCCATGTATCTGATTGATAATTTTGAACCGGAAAATGCTCAAAATCGCTCTGCCGATCAACTGCCGGAGATTCCTGGGAATGTGGCCATGCTCTCAGGAAGCTGCTCAACGATGACCCGAGAGCAGGTGGCCCGAGCTAAAGAAACTTTTCCTTCTTTTTACCTGGATCCGATTCAGTTGGTCAAGAACCCAGGTTTTTTGGAAGACGCCATTCAGTGGGCGTTGGTGAAAGCAAAGCAAGATTCCGTGTTGATTTACACTACGAGTTCTCCGGAAAAGGTGAAAGAACTTCAAGCTCAATTGGGCGTCGAAAAGGCGGGGAATTTGGTAGAAAATTCATTGAAAATGATTGCAAAATCTCTGGCAGGTGCGGGAATTCGGAAGTTTGTCATTGCGGGAGGAGAAACCTCCGGCTCCATCGTCAAAGAGTTGAAAGTGAAGACCATGCGGATTGGTCCTGAAATCGCGCCTGGGGTCCCATGGACGGTCACTCCGGGGAAGGAACCACTGGCACTTGCCTTGAAATCGGGGAATTTCGGATCTCCTGATTTTTTCGAGGACGCTTTGGAGAGAATCAAATGAAGGAAAGTCAAATCAGAGAAAAGATCGCTCACCAGGGAAAATCTATTTTTCAAAGAGGATTGACGGCGGGAAGTTCGGGAAACATCAGTGTGCGCCTGGACGATGGTTGGTTGCTCACCCCCACCAATTCTTGTCTGGGAGAATTGGACCCTGCAAAAATTAGCAAGCTGGATTGGGAGGGAAATCTCCTGGACGGCGATCCTCCCTCCAAAGAACACTTTTTGCGTAATGCCGTTTACCAACAACGCTCTTCGTACGAGGCAATCGTGCATCTCCATTCGACGCATTCCGTTGCCATTTCCTGTTTGCCTGATGTCAATCCTGAAAATGTGATCCCCCCTCTAACGGCCTACTATGTGATGCGAGTGGGAACGCTCCCATTAATTCCTTATTTTCGTCCCGGCGATCAAAAACTAGGAGAAGCGATTGGGAAACTTGCGGGAAAGCATTCCTCCGTGCTTCTGGCCAATCACGGGCCTATCGTTGCCGGAAAGTCCCTGGAGGCCGCTGTTTACGCCATTGAGGAATTGGAAGAAACCGCAAAGCTCTATTTACTGCTCCACGGATTCAACACCAGATGTCTGACAGAGGAACAGATTGCCGAATTGAAAACTTGAAAAAAACGAGGGGAGCGACTATGCTGAAATTTGCAGCAAATATTTCCACCATGTTTGTCGAATTGGAATATTTAGAAAGATATGCCGCTGCGGCAAAAGCGGGATTCAAGATGATCGAGTGCCAATTTCCTTATGACTTTGCCCCAAACGTACACCAGGAGCTCCTCGAAGCCCATCAACTCAAATTGCTCCTGCTCAACACCCCACCTGGCGATTTTGCTAATGGCGAACGGGGACTGGCCGCTATGCCGGGACGAGAAAATGAATTTAAAGAAAGCATGCAGCAAGCCCTGGGGTATGCTTCAGCTTTGAATTGTGACAAACTCCATGTGATGGCCGGGGTCCCAGGCAATGAATCGCCTTTGGAACAACAAGATGTTTACCTTGAGAACATCACATATGCAGCAGAGGAAGCCGCCAAACAAAATCGCACCATCCTGATTGAACCGATCAACACATTTGACATCCCCGGTTATTTTTTGAATACTCCAAAACAAGCCGTCACTTTTCTGGAAACAATTGATTTGCCTAATGTTCGCTTGCAGTTCGATGTTTACCATTGCCAGAAGATGGTCGGCAATTTGGAATATCACCTTCGGAAATATTTCCCTGCCATTGATCATCTTCAAATTTCGGGACTGCCGGATCGAAGCGAACCGGATCAGGGCGAAATCAATTATGCCTACATTTTCGCTCTATTGGAAGAATTAGGCTATGACGGCTGGATTGGTTGTGAATACACGCCGCGGGGCGATACCTTTGAGGGGCTGGGTTGGTTAAAGAATCTCTAGAACGCCTCCGTCATTCAAAATAGATCTACCCCTCATATCTGCCTTTTATTGATCTTCAAGGGGATCTTTTTCTGTTGAGATCTCGCAGCTCCCTCAATGATTCCATTCTTTAATTGAAGCTCAATACAGTTCCAAAAGCGGCCATCAATCAAAATAGTCAGTGTCGATTGATATGAGAAAATGGATAGCAATAGGGTCGTGAACAGTTTAAAGCACGATTTGTTTGGATGGTTGGAGCGTATTTATGAACACTCAAACGATGACTATCGGTTTTATCGGACTGGGGCGAATGGGAACCCCAATGGTTCAAAACCTGCTGAAGGCCGGTTATTCGCTTAAAGTCTACGATATCGTTCCGGAAAACATAATGAGTCTGGTCGAACTAGGCGCGCGGGCGGCGGTTTCTCCTGCCGATGCCGTT
This sequence comes from Anaerolineales bacterium, assembly GCA_965248775.1. GTDB lineage: Bacteria > Chloroflexota > Anaerolineae > Anaerolineales > JBHHUI01 > JBHHUI01. The sequence continues at coordinate 4,895,483 of OZ252150.1, read as the reverse complement.
ACCGGAGCCGAGGTCGTCATTTCGATGATTCTGGACGACGCGGTCCTGGAAGCTATCGCGCTCGGCCCGGAAGGTATTTTGGCCGCGGCCCGGCCGGGCCTCATTTATGCCGATATGAGCACCGTCAGCCCCATGGCCTCACAACGAGTGGCCATAGAGGCCGAGAAGCGAGACGTCAAATATTTGCGGGCCAAAGTGTCGGGCAGTATCAAACCGGCTACTGATGGCACGCTGACTATCTTTGCTTCCGGCCCACAAGACACCTATAAGCAATGCCTGGACATTTTCGGGGCGATGGGCAACCGTGTCTACTATGTCGGTCCGGGTGAAGAGGCCATCTATCTGAAACTGGTTCACAGCATTATGGTCGGCCTGACCACTGCGATGATTGGCGAAGCCTTTACTCTTGGCGAACGGGGTGAAGTTGACTGGAATCAAATGATAGACGTCATTAACAACAGCGCCCTTAATTCTGTATTTTTTGATTACAAAGTGCCGCTGCTGAAAAGCAGAAACTACGTCAACCCGCAGTCCACCATCGATGTGGCGGCCAAAGATATTGACCTAGCGCTGGCCGCGGGCAAAGAGCTGAACATCCCCATGCCCTTCACCGCTTTGGGTCGCGAATTTATGCTCTCGATGCAGGCGCACGGCAAGGGCTGCATTGACTTGATTGGGATGGTCACTTTGATGGAAGAGCTAGCTGGAATTAAGCCGGCTGAAAGCTGAACCAATGAAATACGTCAATGTCCCCCACACCGATTTAAATCCATCCCGCCTATGCCTGGGGACCAACCGCTTTGGCACAGTCATCGACCAGACAGACGCGTTTGCTTTGCTGGATGCCTTTGTAGAGATGGGCGGCAACTTCATCGACACCGCCCTTATTTACGCCGACTGGAATCCCGGCGCGCCCAAAAGCGCCAGCGAAAAAACCATCGGCCAATGGCTGCAGCGTACCAGCAACCGCGATCGGGTGGTGCTGGCCACGAAAGGCGGTCACCCCGACCTGACGACGATTCACCTTTCCCGCCTGCCTAAAACCGATATAACGCGGGATATTGATGAAAGCCTTGCCCATCTGCAAACAGATGTTATCGACCTGTACTGGCTGCACCGAGATGCCACCAGTGTGCCAGTGGCCGACCTGATCGAAACGCTTAACCAGCAGGTTCAGGCCGGAAAGATACGTTATTTTGGTTGTTCCAACTGGCGAATCGAACGGATTATGGCGGCCAATGACTATGCCAATAAAAATGATTCGCAGGGCTTTGTCGCCAGCCAGCCGTGGTGGAGTCTGGCCCAACCTAACCGGGCAGCTCTGTCTGATCCAGAGAATCAGGTGGTTTTTGGGTCAACAGAGGCAGAGTTTCATCGCGAAACCGGGCTGGCGGTTATCCCCTACTCGGCGCAGGCTAGAGGCTATTTCTCAAAGTTGGATAAGCTTGAGGCAAGCGGCTTAAGCGAGACCGACCACACTAGCTTTTTCAACGAAACCAACGCCCACCGCTGGCCGCGGGTAAAACAGTTGGCCGAAAAATACGGTGTTCCGGTGTCGCACGTTGTGCTGAGCTATCTCACCTCTCAGCCTTTTGTTGCCATCCCAATCATCGGCTGTCGAACGTTTGATCAGCTTCAGGACAGTACAACCGCTGTCAATCTGGTTTTACGCCTGAAGAAATCGCTTTTCTGTCCGACTCCTCGGCCAGTCCCGGTGAGGCGGGACCGAGAATAAAAACGTAGGGGTGCGATGCAATTGCGTCGTTACGGAATGGCTATCCTAAAAGTAAAAGTAGTCGTTAGCTTGTCCATGCCCGACTCCGCACCCCAGATTTCGCTGTGAACGATGAGTCGCAGGAGTTTGACGCCGCTGAACTGCGCTTTCTTGCCGCGCTTGTCACGAAGCAGCCAGATAGCTATTCTTTGTTGGCGATTTGGGACATGGACACACTGAGTGACCGCTACGCAGCAGTCGGAGGCTCGCTCAGTTCTTGGCAATACTTTGCCGAAATTGCACCGTACTCATTGTCGTCTCGCGCTTAAAGAAACGGCTAAAATACGATGGATCGTCAAAGGAGAGGCGATAGCCAACTTCTGCGCTTGTCAGGTCCGTGTGGGTAAAAAGGCGTTTCGATTCCAGCACAACTTCTTGGCGGATAAGCTGCCCGGGTGTTTGCCCCGTCACTGCTTTGACCGTGTTGTTCAAGTGACTGATGGTTACGCCCAGTTGTTCGGCGTAGGTTTGTACAGACCGTTCGGTAATGAACTGCCGGGCCACAAGCTGTTTGAAGTGGCGCACAAGCTTCGGAATCCCACCATTGGTTCCGCCTGCGTAATGCGTGCCTTCAGGCGCGCCATAAATGCGCTGCATTTCTACGAGAAAAATGTGCAGATAAGCGCGCAGGACTGAGTCACTCCTGAATTTGCTTTCTTGAATTTCGGCAGCAATCGATTGGATCAGTGGCTCCACCAGCTCACGTTCTCCTGCACTCAACACCAGCGCGGGGGTATCCTCGATGGAGTGGAAAAAGGAATATTCGTGCAGCACCATGTAGTCCGACGGCGCCAGCAGGAGGAAATCTTCTGTAAAGCCAATAAATACTCCTTCCAGTGGTACAGAGGTATTCCAATAATGAACTTGTCCAGGCGAGATAAAATAAACGGTGCCCGCTTTAATGGGATAGGCGTTGAAGTCGATAAAGTGGGTGCCCGCGCCACCCGTTATGTACAACATCTCGTAGAAGTCGTGGCGGTGTGGGTATACCGCTTGCGCTCCCGCGGGGGCCGTCGCAGGATTCCCATAGATAATATTTGTGTGTCTGTGTTGCGCAGCCAATATATCCTTAAATGTGATCAGGGGGATTTCGTGCACGAGGGGAGCGGTATCTATTGTCGAAGTCATACGGCTGGCCCCCCGCTCTGTATGTTTCCACAAAAAAGTACCATTATTCTTGCGTAAAATCCCTTCTCATTGCGCCTCTCACACTGTACTGTTGACAACGTTGCAACGATGAAATGAATCTCAAGGCTAGCAGTTTGTCGGAGAGACAAGTACTTTTACAACATGAATAGCCCTACAGGGCAAAATGAGCAGTTGATTGCGACAAAACAAGCGTAAAACAGTGTGCATTTCATGGAGGGCAAACCACCTTCTCTCAGCGAGTAGCAGGCGCGCCAAAGCAGCCCCGGCTAAAGCAAACCCTTTGCTTGGTAGAGGGTGTGCATGCGTTTGAGGTTGAACGCTAGGCAGACCAGACACCATTCCCCGGCTGCTGCCAGCAGGCCGCGCAGAGAAAACTGGCGGAAGCCCAGGACTTCCTTGATGATACCAATGACGGGTTCCACTGTGCATTTGCGTAAACGGTAGCTGGCTTTGCCGATTTCGGTTTGTAGTTTGTAAGCCATCTTGACTTTCGGACTGGCATCTTCCGGTGGCGGAGCAGGCATTTGTTCAAAGAAGGTACGCCAGCTTTTGTGGTGAGGTTCGCGACCGGTAGCAATGTAAGGATCAATGCCAAGCTTCTCAAGTGCTGCGATGTTCGCTTTGCTGAAATATCCATAATCCAAAGCGGCAGCCTTTGGTTTGCCTACTTTTGGAGAGATGGCATCCAGGGTTGGCTCAGCTTCTTTTTTGTCATTCGGATGGTTCGAAAGTGAAGGCGCCACAATCAAGAGGCTCTCCTGCTCCACAGCAACTTGAACGTTGTAATGCTGGTCGAAGCCATTATTGGTGCTGTTTTTCATGATGCGAGAGTCCGGATCAGTGAAGTTGTACTGATCTTTGTCCCGTGGTCCCGGCTGCGGTGGTTTCGGTTTGCGACCTCGGGGTTTATGCCCAGTTTTGCGAGACTTTTCTTCCCGCTCACGCTGTTTGGCTTCGTATTCAGCCCTCTCGGCTTCATATCGTTCCTGCGCACGGGCTTCTAAGACGGCTTTGGCTTCTGCCAGATTTGCCAAACGTTTCTTGCGAATGGCAATTTCGTCTTCAATGACGAGCCCTTCCGGCAACTGGAGATCACCCTGATCAGCTTGCTCACCGAGTTCGAAGAGTTTGTTCACTTCCTGGCGCAGTTGGGTCTCTAGTTTTATCAGACGCTTGTAACTGACCGCTTTGCTCTTGGATGCATCAGCATGCACCTTGCTACCATCCAGACTGATATTACCCAACTTCAGCACCTCAGCAACTTGGGCCAGGAGCAAGATCTGCACAAATAACTCTTGGATCTCAGCCAGAAAGGTTTTGCGAAAGTTGGCAATTGTGTCGTGGTCAGGATGCAGCCCACTGGCAATATAGCGGAATGGGATACTCTCATAGGTGGCTTTCTCAATCTTACGAGAACTGAACACCCCGTTGGCATAACCATAGAAGAGCAATCCCAACAGGATCTCTGGCGCAATAGGTTGACCACCCGTCGGTGCATATTGTGCATAGATCATACCCAAATCCAACTGGGCGATAACATCCACCACAAATCGTGCCAAATGATTGGATGGCAGGGCTTCTTCCAGACTGATTGTCTGTTTGAGCATCACTTCGTAATTGGGTTTCTTGAATTTTCTAGCCATGCCCGTAGATTATCACCGATTTCGCTATCTCAGGTTGCTCTCCGACAAACTGCTAGTACTCTTATAAGGGTCATTTTCCTAAAAGAATAACAACTAGCTTGTCGGTGCCTGACTCTGCACCCCAGATTTCGCCGGGACGTCCAAGTATCTGGCGCACATTCGCCCCAGCGCTGGGCAGCGTGAACACTTCGAAGCTCTCCTCGACCGGATCAAAACGCAGTAGCGCATTCCCACCAAAGTCGCTCAGCCAAACCATGTCGTGCTCATCTACATACACGGCATATGCCTGCGGATTCTCGCCAGGAAGGCGCCACTCGCGCCATTCGGACGTAGCCGGATCATAGACTCCGACTTGACCAGCGTTCCACTCGCTGACCCATACGCGCCCGGTTGAGTCAGACCAGACCCGCCGCGCGCCTTGCCCGGGCGTTGGTGGTTCCAACACATTGGCACTGGAGGTGTTGATGTCGATGGACGCAATGTGATTGCCGGCCAACGAGGCGTAGTACACCACGCCGGCTGGTGTCACGGTAATCCCGTATGGACCGCGCCCGCGTGGTGCGGCGAAGGCCTGCACCTGCCCGACCTGCGGATCGAGACGGCCATAGACACCATTCTGGCCTGTGAACCAGAGGACACCAACTGAGTCGAACACGGCCGTGTTCAGATTCGCATTGGGAAATTCGGCGGGGAGCGGGAAGCGTTGCACATCCTCAGTGGCGGGATCAACCCGTACGATGGCGTTCAAACCGCTGTCGGTGATCCAAGGCGCGCCGTCCGGACCGACGATGACCCCATGCGGCGCTGAGCCTGCACCCAGCGGGATATGGTGCGTACTGCCGGATTCCGGATCGAGCCAGCCCAGCGCGCTCATGCGCTGCGCTGTGTACCAAACGCCCCCATCCAGCGCGGGGGCGACATCATGCGGGCGCGAGCCGGCCGGCACGGGGAACTCTCGCAGCGTCGGCTCCACTGTGGCAATTGGAGGGACAAGGGTCGGCGTGTCGGACAGGGCGACGGTCGGGACAGGCTGCACCGCCTCTGTCGCAGCTGTGGGCGTTTCAGCCGACGCGCTCGTTATCGTCGGCAGCGCAGCAGAGGAGCTACTCGGCACTTCCGTCGCTGGCTGCGCGAGCGGCGTCGAAGATGGCGCTGCACAAGCAGTGAGTGTCATCGTTAGCAGCAGCGCAGCGTATCATAGATATTGTTCCAACCAGTCGAGCGTATCAAGCCAAGCCCTTGTCGCCTGTTCTTCAACATAGCGCTGTCCGGTATCGTTATGGAAGGCGTGGTTGACGCCCGTGTATATTTTCAATTCGAAGGTGGTGCGGGCGTTCAATAGCGCATTTTCGAGTGCATCTTTCCCGGCATTGATGCGGCTATCCTGCTCTGCATAGACACCAAAGACGGCTGCGTTTATATTGGGGACCTGCGTAAGATCAGGAGCCGGCCCGTAGAACGGTACGGCCACGCGTAGCTCCGGCAGCGCAACTGCACATCGCCATGTAATACCGCCCCCGAAACAATAGCCAGTCATGCCAATGCGCGTAGCATCCACGAAATCCAAAGATTGCATATACGCGAGACCGGCAGCAAAGTCGGCAACATGACGCTCTTCGGGTGCCGCGCTAAGGAGTGCGGGTACCTGATCGGCGCTGACGGCAGCCGCGCCACCCTCCCGAGAGAGCAAGTCAACTGCCAGCGCCGCATAACCGGCTTTTGCAAAGCGTCTTCCGACGTCACGAATATGATCATTCAGGCCCCGGTTTTCGTGGCAGACGAGCATGCCCGGGTATACGCCATCCGCAGCCGGACGGGCCTGATAGGCCTCGATCTTGTCGCCAGTGCTGCTAAACGAGACATTTCCCGTCACAACCGCCGGATCGCCTTCGGGCACCGAGTACGGGCTCTGCGCGCCCGGCACCGGTTCCAGTTGTGCAACAGGCGGCTCCGTCGGGTCTGCCGTAGGCACGCTCTCGGTCGATGCCGGCGACGTCTCGTCCGTGGGAACGACGGTGGCAGCTATAGTCGGCACGGCAGTATCGGGCAGCGCGGTGGATGTGTCGGCAATCGTACTGACAGCAGCGGTTAGTTCTGCAAGCTCGCCCGGGGTACAGCCCAATAGGCTGAGCGTTGCCACGCTTGCAGCCATTCCGCCGGTGATGTACAGCAATCGGCGCAGGAACTCTCGCCGGGGCATGAGCCCTTCGCGGTAGTCGTCATAAAACTCCTCGACGAAGTATTTCTGAAACGTATTTAATTCCTTCATCGCAGCCTCCTGCTGGGATTTTCTCGTCAGATCTTGATTAGCTGCTGCCGGAGCTCGTTAGATGCTCACTTAAAAACTGCAGCGAATGCAACATGGCCGTCGAGAAGTTGACCGATATATTGTGGTTGTCGTCCGAGTAAAGGTAGAGTTCGACCGGTTGGCTGGCTGCTTCAAGCTGGTCGCGCAGGGATTCAGAAAACTCAAACGGCACCGATTGGTCATCAATGGCATGGTGCAATTGGATCGGACCGGACACTTCACTCAGGTAACTGTTGGCCGAGAGCGAGTCCCAGAATTCCGGGTTCTCTTCAGGCGTTCCATAGGTTTCAAAAATTTCCAACCGCCAGCGCCCACGCCTGCTGTCCGGATCGAGCGTCGGCGTCGGGCCGTCGGTTTCCGGGCGCCGCCAACGCGAGAACAAATCGGGGTAGGAGGCCACAACACCTCCCCAGATTACGCCGGCTTTGATGTCCGGTGACGCGACCATGGTCCGAAGGGTGATGTAGCCGCCCATCGAGTGTCCCCACATGCCGATGCGTCCCGGGTCGGCGTCAGGGTATTGCTTGATTGACGCGACGGCGTTCAGGATGTCGATCGTATAGTCCGGCGCGCCATAGCCGCCACGCGCCACCCCCTCCGAATTCCCGTGACCGCGATAATCCGAGCGGAAGACAATGTAGCCACTCCGAGCGAATGTATCCACGTAGGCGACATAGCGTTCAGTTGTACGATACTGATCAGGCGGGATGTAGCCGTGGTTGAACACCACCACTGGCCAGCCGGTTTGCGGCGCTTCGCCAAATGGCACGGTCAGCAGTGCGAAAATCTGCAACCCTTCTGATTGATACGAAGTAATATAGCGGTTGTAGTTTGCGCCCGGCTCAAGAGTTTCTTCAAATGTGATATCGCTTCCCGAATAGTCCTGGCTGCGCAGCCAGTCGATCGTCAGCGGATGTAGCGTCGGGGTCGGGGTTGGGGTCGCGCTGGCCGTTGCAGTGGCAGTGACCGTCGCAGTGAGGGTTACAGTTGCGGTCGGAGTCGGCGGTATGAGTGTTGCAGTTGTTGTGGCTGTTTCAATAGCTGCTTCGGTTCCGACGGGTGGTTGTGCCAGTCCATTCGCCGCCTGTACGCCGCTACAGCCCGCAAGAGCGAATGCCGGCACAAGTAGCCAGCTTGGGTTAGGCGGCCAATACGAAATCAAAACTGGCGTCCAGTCCGGCGACTCCTTCCTCCACGCTCATTATCAGCGCCGGGTGAAAAATACCATCTGATTCATTCGCCGCTTCATCCGGAAAATACATCTGAGTCGTCAACAATCGTGTATTTTGGCCTTGCACCTTAACATGAATGTGACGCGTCCGGCCAGTGTAAAGCCCTGGCAATAGCGTCTCCAATCTATACGAACCATCCTCGTTACTGAACTGATGCCCCCGAAACAGATAGCCGATATTATCGTATTCACCGACCGTATCCGCATGCCAGAAATCCAATACAGCTCCCGCGATTGGTTCGCAGCGCGTGGTTAAGACGCGACCAGTCACCACCAGCACCGCTCCTGACATCCCGCTCTCAACCAGACTCGTACGTTGCGGTGTATCGGGTGTGTAGAACGGACCTTCGCCCTGCGCTCGGGTTTGATTGTGGTGATCACACTGCGGCGTAGGCTCTAGTGTTGGAACGTCAATTGAGGCTTCGGCAGCTGTTGGTGGCGGCGTGTGCTCCAAGGTGTCGCCGGTCTCGATCACTTCTTCGGATTTAGTCGACTCCGGCTGCGTCTCAGTCGTCTGCGATTCTTCGCTGGGTCCGCCGGGGACGCAGGCCGAGATGACCAACCCGGCTGTAGCCGTCGCACTCGTGCGAATGAATTGGCGTCGCGAAAGTTTCGAATTTGACATTTTCATTTATTGTGCAGTGGCAGTGAAGTCGAACTCCAGGACCACGTCCTCACTGACTTCTGCCACCATAGGTACACTTGGAATTTGGAGACCATAATCGGCGCGCTCAATAACGGCCGTGAGCGAACCAACGATTTGACTTTCTGACACCGGTGTCAACGTGCCATCGAATGTAACTGCGTTTGCGAATCCGATGATCGTCAGATCACCAACAATCTGGACCGGGATGGCTTCACCAAACGTAACTGCCTCCGGCAGACCGATGATTGATGTCGTCGCAAAGCTGATCCACTCATACGCGCCTGTGAGAAGAATGCGGTTCTGAATCACTCTATTCCGGCGAAACTCGTCTGTCTCCAACGTGCGCGCATTAACCTGGATGACTCCGATTTGTGTTTCAGCGGGATTTGCGATGTCAATTACGATTTCACCTACAATCTGGTTTGTACTTCCCACCGCCGTAGCCGGTTCACCACGCAATATCTCATCGATCAGGAATCGAACCTCAGAGTCATCCTGGCTGATCTGGAAGGTTACTGGGCCGCCACTTTCCGCCGCTTCACTTTCCGAAGCATCCACATCGCTTTCCGAGGCCGAAACCTCTTCTGAAGGCTCAGCTTCTGTTTCATCTAGGGTGGTCTCGGTTGCCGCCTCCGTCGGCTCGATCGGTATTGCGGTGATCTGCCCGCTCGGTGTGGCCGCTTCTTCCAGTGCACCTAATGCAATACAGGCAGAACTCACCATTGCCAGGATCAAACCTGTACTCAAGTATCTCGACAACCCTATTTTCGACATTAATTCCTCTTGCTTTTGAATTAGACATTTAATCGCTTTTAAGGACGACTTCATAAAAGATTAGCAGTATTGTTGCAGCTTTCGCCCGCTCAGGAGAAAGATTAATCGGTTCCTAATCATCCAAGTGGCTGCACGATCAGGAATTGAATCGTGTCGCCACCGACTCGGGTCCGCGCGCCGCCAGCAGTACAGGGTTCGCTACGCAGACACATTTGCAAATAGGCGCTGTAGATGCCCGCTTCGACATCCCCCAGACCGACTCGAAATTCGGCCGATTGCCCAACCGGCAGTACCCACTTCTCGTCGGAGTCCGCCGCGCGGCCGGAGCGTTCTAGCCCATTGGCGGCGGAATGTACTAAAAACGCTTCGCCATTGCGAGTGACAACGATCTGTGCATCCCACCACTCGAAACGTGAGGTACTGTCCTGCTCGAAGGTCCACGTTAGGTGGATATCTGTTCCCGCGTCCATTGTCGCCTGGCATTCGCCCACGCCCGGAATGATGCAGGTAGCCGCGTTCCGCCCGCTTGGAACACTGACAGCACCGCTAATTACCACCACCGGGGGCGGGGGCGCGGCCGGCGTCGGCGCAACCAGCAATGGGCTGACATATTGATTGGATGCGGAGGCCGCATTCGCCGCTGCAGAAGAAGAGTCCGAGGCTGTTGTCACATTGGGGATGGTCACTTCGTAAGGTATTAGGGCCACGTATTCTGAAAGATCGATCAGTGGTAACGGATCGACTGTGCGCTGTGCGCCTTCCGGTACCTCGATAAGTGCATATGCAGAAATATCGGGGTTTTCGGGCGTCGGCGGATTACTCAATCGGACTTCGCCGCCGGGACCATCTCCCGGGCGGCCACCCTCAGCCTGGCCTGCAAAGCGTCCCGACCCCGGCCGGCCTGCGACTCTGATGCATGCAACAGCAGAAAGCACAATCGCTATCATAACCAACAAGATCCATTTCTTCTTCGCCATTCTCAGCTCCTGGCAATCATTGCCTGTTTGGCGCGGCCTTATTCATAGCGCAACGCTTCAATCGGCCGCAGAGACGCAGCTCGGCTGGCCGGATATATTCCAAAAAAGATGCCCACGGCCGCGGAGAACAGAAATGCGAGCAGGATCGAATTGCCATCCACCTGCGCATTAATTAAATCTGCGGATCGGACACTGGCGGCGATTCCATAACCGACACCAATCCCAATCGAGCCGCCAACCAGGCTGAGCGTTATCGTTTCGATTAGGAACTGAGTCATGATTGTACGTTTCTTCGCGCCCACTGCTTTTCGCAATCCGATCTCGCGGGTGCGTTCGGTGACGGAGACAAGCATGATGTTCATGATGCCAATGCCACCCACAAGCAACGAGATACCCGCAATTGCACCCAAAAATATTGTCAGAGTCGCCGTGATTTCCGAAAAGGCTTCCAGGAATGCTTCCTGGCTGATGATATTGAAGTCTGTGTCTTCATACGGTTTCAGACCATGCTCGCGCCGCAAGATGTCCTCAACTTGTACGAGTACATCTGAAGCCGCTTCCGAATCGGTGGCCGAAATTGAGATTGTCGAAAGGATGTGCTCACCATCCACTAGGCCGCGACTCCCGAGCAGATCGTACATAGCCTCCAGTGGAATGATCGCCGTATCGTCCTGCGCCCCGAATCCACCGCCAGACGATTTCAGCAGCCCGATCACTTCGAACCGGGTATTACTCAACCGAACCTCACGCCCAAGCGGGTTCTGCTTGTCAAACACATCGGCCGCAATATCGGCCCCCAACACAAGCACGCGCGCACCTGAGCGGCTCTCGCCTTGCGTGAAGAAGCGCCCAAATTCGACCTCGCTGTTGTTGATCTCCGTCCAGACCGGCACTGTACCGGTCGTGGAGACGCTCTCAGTTACCTCGCCGAATGTCAACGGGAATGTCGAGCCCATACTCGGGGCGATCGCGCGTACATTGTCCAGGTCTTTTTCTAAAGCTTCATAATCGCTTATCGAGAACAACACACCTGTACCGGAACGTGCTGACGTGCCGGGAAGTACAGAAATCAGGTTAGAGCCGATTCCTTCAATCTGCTCAGTGATATCGGCGGTCACGCCGTTGCCGATAGCAATCAGCGCGACCACTGCTGCAACACCAATTATGATGCCGAGCATTGTCAGCGCGGAACGCAATTTGTTGGCCGCCAGCGCACGAAGCGCAATGCGGAGATTTTCCAGCACACTCATTTGTACACGTCCTGTGCTCCGTCGCTCTCAATCAAGCCGTCACGCAGATACACTACGCGCGGCGTGATAGTAGCCACTTCGGGGTCGTGCGTCACGATGCAGACCGTGATGCCCTCATTCTCATTCAATTCCTGGAAGAGAGCCATGATTTCATCGCCGGTGTGCGTGTCCACCGCGCCGGTCGGCTCATCGGCCAGCAGGATGCTCGGGTTGTTCGCCAGCGCCCTGGCAATGGCAACGCGCTGCTGCTGCCCGCCTGAGAGTTCGTTTGGTTTATGTTTCACGCGGTCGCCCAACCCGACCTTCTTAAGAGCATCAATCGCCCGATCCTTGCGCTCGCGGCGCGGCACACCGGCGTAAACAAGTGGCAGCATAACGTTTTCCAATGCTGATGTGCGCGCCAGCAGATTGAATTGCTGAAAAATAAAACCGATGCGCCGGCTGCGGATCTCGGCAAGCTGATTGTCGTTGAGCGCGCCCACATCTTCATCGCCCAGGATGTACGTGCCCTCCGTCGGCACATCCAGGCAACCAATAATGGCCATGAGCGTACTCTTGCCAGACCCGGACGGCCCCATAATCGAAAGGAGTTCGCCTTCGGTCACGAGCAGGTCGAGGCCGGCCAGCGCATGAACCTCGGTCGCACCCATGCGATAGACCTTGCGCAGATCGCGCATTTTGATGAGCTCTGTATCGCCGTTCTGATTGACTTTAGTCACCGTCGCCACCGAAACGCACTCCCCCGCCTCGGCCATCTTCACGGCCGGGCCCAAACTGCCCGAACCCGGTCGCCGTATTCGTGCGTGCTTCCATCACGATGCGCTGGCCTTCATCCAAATCTCCCGAGAGCAACACCGCATATTCGCCGACAATGTCACCTGTGATGACGTTGATACGCGTCTGACCGCCCGGCCCGATGCTCAGCACATATTCGCCTTCGTTGTCGAAACGTAAGGAGTCAAGCGGAATTGCCAGTGCACTGTCGGAAACATCCGTTACCACCTGTACTTCGGCTGTCATGCCGAGTCGCAACTGCGGATGCGTCTCCACCAACGTCACATCTACGTTATAGACCACGATACCGGCGGAAGAGAATCCCTGCTTGCCCACCTGCGACACCAAGCCCATCAAACTCACGCCCGGTAGAGCGTCGAATTCAAGTGTGGCAGCTTGCCCAGTCTGCATGGGTGCAATCTTGATCTCGTCCACTTCCATTGTGAGGAACAACTGGTCTGTGGTCGCAACAATGGCTGCAAACTGCGATGTACCGATCAGGTCGCCGGTGCGATAGCCGATATCGATCACCTCTCCCGCAAAGGGAGCCCGGATGTACAACGCATCGAGTGCCATCTGTGCGCCAAGGATGGCAGCCTGGGCAGCAAGCACGTCGTCTGGGTCTGGACCATCCAACAAATCAGTCAGCTTCTCTTTCGCATCCGCTAGTTCGGTTCTAGCAAGAGTCAGCGCCGTGGCTGTCGTTTCAACTTTCAGAGCATCCGGACCCAGCAATGCAAAGTTGAGATTTGCAACGTCGTCGGTCAGGATCTCTTCTGCCTTCGCAACCGTGTCGGCCTGCGTTTCCTGGTCGAGTTCAATTTGCAACTCAATGGCATTCTGGTTTGCTCGCGCGGAATCAAAGGCAGCCGTAGCATTTTCGATCCGTGTCTTGAGTAGTTCCGTCTGATTGCCAACGTCGTCATCCCATATGGCCTGCAGCGCCTGCAGGTCGCGATAGGCCTGATCGGCTGCTACGCGCGCGCTTGGGAGAGATTGCTGGCTCGAGTTTACATTGTTGAGTTGTTCGGTCGTCCGCGCTTGATACAACGCCAACTCGGCATCGGCTACCGCATCGTAGAGGGCTTCTCCGGCCGGACTCAGCGCTGAGTTATAGTCGTCCTGCGCTTCATCGAGGCTTTCACGTGCCAGCGCAATGGCATTCTGCGCATTGGCGACCTCAAGCGCAGTTGTATTCACAAGGTCTTCGAGCGCATTCTCGGCTTCAATCAGATCCACTTGCGCTTGGATAATGCTTTGAGAAATGCTAGTGGGGTTGATGCTCAAAAGTATCTGATCTGCTTCCACATAGTCACCAATCGCCACATGGATACCACCAACCTGCCCGGAGGTCTCCCACGAAAGCGTGGCCTGCTGTAGCGGCTCCACGACGCCCGATCCTTCTGCTGTGGTTACAGATGTTAAGGTAATGACCTCAGCAATCTGAAACGGCGCTTCGCCGTCCCCAGCTTCGTCCACACCCCCCGTTATCTGCAGCCACTGCTGCGGTAACAGTATGCGAAACAACAGCACGCCAGTGATGATGACGATAAACAGGGTACCGACCACCACGAGCCAGGCTGGTACTACTCGCTTTTTTCGCGACGTCTCGTTTGCCATAACTTATTAAGCCTCAGTGCAAAGATGTTGGCTGGATATGAGGCGCGCTCTAAAGCGCGCCCCACTATTCTACTCGGTTGTTACTGGAGTGTTCTTGCGGCGGCGCAGCAGGAACACAGTTGCTACAACAGCACCGATCACGAACAGCACAAATATAAACCCGATAATCGGGAACAGCATAAAGGGTCCGCGGCCAAATCCACGTACAAAGCCACCGCGCCCGAATCCGTCGCGGTCGAACGGAGATTCGAAACGCTCACCGCGCTCAAATTCGTCGCCAAAGCGATCAAAGCCGAACGGCAGGGCCGCGAAACCATCTTCGCCCACTGCTTCCGCAGCAGCAATGTACCCCTGGCTGAACCCAACCCGATACGAAATAAACGTGCCGCCGGCAAGTAATGCAATCGCCAGCAACGAAACCAGAACGATACTAAATCTTTTATTCTTTGTCATTTTCTATCTCCATATTTTACTGCGGCACAAGACGGCCGCTTTGCACAACGTTTATATTTTGGATGAAGAATATGGAGGAATTATGAACGCAAGCTGCAGAATATCTGGATTTGCAACAAAGAAGAACACCCCCACCAATGGTGAGGGTGCTTCAAGTCCGTTCAAGTTTATTGCGTTTGCTTCAGGTCTTTTGGGGTGGCTGCTCCGAAGTGCGGTCGTGTTCGTGCTCCTCTTCGTCCTGCCAGTCCCACGCCCAGGGAGGGCCAAAGCCTCGTTTATGTCCCCATGGGCCACGTCCCCTGGACGCATGCCGCATCTTGTGGGCAAAGAACACCATTGGGCCAAAGCCACGCCCTTTGTCGAACATCTTCTTGAGTTGTTCTTTATCGCCCTTGATCTCGACTCGGTAGCCGTCGTCGGTCTCGATAAACTTCACTTCGTGGATAACTTTATCTGCCATTGTATTCACCTCTCTTCTGCATAGTATTCGTGTAATATGACCTGATTCTAAGAGAACGATGTGTAAGAATTGTGAATAAATTCAGCAACGTTGGTGAAGGTGTGCAGATTAGTCCGAGTCTGAGCCCGGCATCCAGATCGTAAATGTGCTGCCCTTGCCCATCCCGGCACTTTCTGCTTTTACGTTGCCGCCCTGCGCTTCGACGATCGCTTTCACAATTGCTAGGCCCAGCCCGCTACCACCCGAATCACGACTGCGCGCTTCGTCGCTGCGATAGAAACGGTCAAAGACGTGAGCCACATGTTGTGGATCGATGCCCACGCCGGTGTCACTCACAGCAATACTCACGCAGCCGGAATCTCGAATTCCTTTCACACGGATAGAGCCACCGGCGGGTGTGAAACGCAGTGCGTTGGATAGCAGGTTATGAATCCCTTGCACCAGGCGCGCCCGATCGGCGAACAGGAAGGGCAGATTGTCTTCAATCTCCACCTGCAAGGACACGCCTTCATCACTGATCATGGAATCGAACGCAGCAGCGGATTCTCGAATAAGTTCTCCCACATCGATTGAAGCGATGTCAAGTGAGAGTTGTTGCGCTTCCGCCTGCGCCAGCTCGTGCAAGTCATCCACGAGCCGCGCGAGATGTCTTGTCTGCTCGTAGAGCCGGGCGATCTCTTCTTTATCCAACTCGTAGACGCCGTCGAGGATGGCGCGCAGGTTTCCTTGCACAACTGTGAGTGGGGTGCGCAACTCATGCGCAACATCGGCAAGTAAGTTGCTCCGTAATTGCTCGGCGTTTTCCAATGCAACGGCCATATCGTTAAAGGCTGTCGCAACCGTTCGAATTTCCTTACTGCCGCCTACATCTACCCGTTGGGTAAGTTCTTTTGACCCGATAGCGCGGGCTGCCTCAGCGAGTTGATTCAGCGGGGCAGTCAGTCCACGGCTGATGAAAATACCAGCCAGTAGGGCCGCGCTAGAGAGGACGAGCAGCGTTGCAAATATGTTTCCGAGCACGAAACGGCCGGGTAAGCGCCGGACGACCAAAACTTCGGGAGATCCAATTTCATCCGGGCTATCTAAATTGTGAAGGAACTCCTCCGCATTGCCAGAACTGAATACCCCGAAACGTCGAGAGAAGTAGCTCTCGTCGGGGCCAAATGTGCGTATGGATATGCCAACAGTAAGCGGCAGGACGATCACGAAGACAATGATGCCGAAAAAGGTCAGACTAAGGCGTACCCACAGCCGGTTCATACTCAGACTTCTGCCAGGCGGTAACCGACGCCATAGACAGTCTCAATGTAGACAGGGTTCTTGGGGTCTGGCTCGATCTTATGCCGCAGATTTTTGATATGGCTATCGAGCGTGCGGCCCAGGCCGGCATAGGCATAGCCGAGACCCTTCTCCACGAGCTCATCCCGTGTGAACACATAGCCAGGATATTCCATAAGAATGCCTAGCAAGTCGAACTCGGTGGGTGTGAGTTCAATTTGCGCCCCCTCGACTTCGAGTGTGCGACGACCGTGATCGAGGCGCAGGTCGCCAGCCTCCAGAACTGTTGATGTGAGTGCGCCGGTTTCCAGCCGGCTCCGGCGTAACAGCGCCCGCACACGCGCCACCACTTCGCGCGGGTTGAAAGGCTTGGTGATGTAATCGTCGGCTCCGAATTCGAGACCAACGATCTTATCGGCGTCCTCAACGCGGGCTGTCAGCATGATAATCGGAAGGGCCATCAGTCGTTCGTCGGCACGCAGTGTGCGAGTAATATCCCAGCCGTCGCGGTCGGGTAACATCAGGTCCAGGACGAGCAGATCCGGGCGGTCGCCGCGCAGGATGTGCAGCGCCGACCCGCCGTCGTGCGCGACCTGCACGCTGAAACCGGCTTGTTCCAAATAACTGCGCACCAGGCGAGCAATGTCTCTGTCGTCATCGACGACCAGGATGTGTTCTTTTGCCATAACCGAATGAACGTATCGTAGATGAAGAATATGGAGGAATTGTGGAGGCGGGCTGGATTCTCTGCGAAAGAGCAAATAGAGGACGATCTCTCGTAGCTGCTTTTGTAACCGAGGGAATCAAATATTCCTGGCAAACTTCACAAAATATTCGATCGATTCTGGATTACGCATCGCACCAGGGTTGGCGGCCTTGGCCACATCCAGCCCGAGCAATATCTTGCGGATGGGTACTTCAATCTTCTTACCGCTCAAGGTGTACGGCACCTCGGCTATTGCAAAAATGTCGTCGGGCACATGGCGGGGCGAAACGTTGGTACGCAATTGATCCCGGATGCGCTCCCGTAATTCATCGTCGAGTTCAGCCCCCTCGCGTAAGACCACAAACATGGGCAGATATGCCTCTCGTCCTAACATCTCTAGGTCGATCACCAGGCTATCTGCGATTTCCGGCAACGCTTCCACCGCGGCATAGATTTCGCCGGTGCCCATACGGACACCATGCCGGTTGATAGTTGAATCGGAACGCCCATAAATGATGCATCCGCCACGTTCAGTGATCTTGATCCAGTCCCCGTGACGCCAGATTCCCGGAAACATGTCGTAATAACTGGCCTGATACCTCTTGTTCTCTGGATCGTTCCAGAAGTATAGCGGCATAGTAGGCAATGGCTCTGTTATCACCAACTCGCCTACCTCGTCTATTACTGCATGGCCGGACTCGTCAAAGGCAGCCACTTTTGTTCCAAGACATACGCATTGCATTTCGCCCGCGAAGATCGGCTTCGTGCGTGCACCACCGAGAAAAGCGGTGCCCAGATCTGTGCCGCCACTCAGCGATTCCAACGCCAGATGTTCATTTACATTCTCATAAATCCACTGGAAGCCGGCCACACTCAGCGGTGAACCCGTGGAACCGACAGCACGGATGCGAGAAAGATCAAACTCCCGATTGGGCGTGATCCCGGCTTTAATGCAGGCGCCTACATATGCAGCCGACGTACCGAAGTAAGTCATACCGGTTTCTTCGGCCAGATTCCAGAGCGCGTTCATATCCGGGTAGCCCGGACTGCCATCGTACAGAATCACCGTGCAACCTGTCAGCAGGCTGCCCACCAGATAATTCCACATCATCCAGCCCGTACTCGAATACCAGAAGAAGCGATCGTCCGGCTTAATATCGTTATGAAAAGCGAGCGCCTTGGCATGCTCCAAAATGATCCCGCCGTGCCCGTGTACGATGGGCTTGGGCAAGCCGGTTGTCCCGGAAGAGTAGAGCACCCACAGGGGATGATCGAAAGGCACTTGCTCGAACTGGATTTCGCTGGGGGCAACCACTGCTGCCAGAGTTTCCTCCCACAAGGAAGTATTGCTGCTCAGACCATCCACATTTGCTCGAAATTTCGGCACTAGAATTGTGTGCTGCAATGATGGAAGGTTGGCTTGCAATTCAGCGACGACACTGCGGCGATCAAACGGTTTGCCGCCATAGTTATAGCCATCTACTGCGAGCAACACTTTTGGTTCGATCTGGCTGAAACGGTCGAGCACGCTGCGGCCGCCGAAGTCCGGCGAACAGCTCGACCAAATAGCCCCCAAGCTGGTTGTGGCGAGAAGACCCACAATCGCTTCCGGGATATTGGGAAGAAAAGCCACCACGCGGTCGCCGCGTTGTACACCCATTTCCCGCAATGCCGTCGCAAGTCGGTTGACCTGATCGTACGCATCTGCCCAACTCACTTCGACGAGTTCAGAATCCTCGGTCTTATAAAGCGCCATCGGCTGCCCATCTGTCATGCGCTGAAAGATATTCTCAGCATAATTGAGCCGCGCGCCAATAAACCATTCGGCACTCGGCATTGACCGCTCCCCAAGGACAGCACTATGCTGCTTCGAAGCCTTGATCTCGAAATATTCCCACATACTCCCCCAGAACGCTGCCAGGTCATCCGCCGACCATTGCAAGAGCGCCGGGTAACTATCAAATTGCAGGTCTTTGTTTTCGGCCAGCCAGCCCATGAAGTGTGTGAGGTTTGCGTTCGCGATGTCGTCTGCAGAGGGGGTCCATAGCAAGCTGCCTTCTTCGATTTGTTTTGTTGTCATCCAAAACTCCGTTAGATTACAATATTGTCGAGCATAAGTGCCGCTAAAATAGCACCATCAATAAACCACGTCAATCATACAAGCCTAGCGATGCAAAAAGACTCTCTGGCCCAATTCATCCACAAAATGCCCAAGGCAGAAATCCATATCCATCTGGAGGGCGCGATCCAGCCGGAGACAGTGCTCGAACTGGCACGGCGGCATGATCTCTTGCACCGGTTGCCGGGCGAAGATGTCGCGGCATTAAGACGCTGGTTCGTATTTACTGACTTTCCACATTTCATCGAAGTATACATCGCGCTGCAGGACATGATTCGCACAGCGGATGACTTCACTTATATCGTCCACGAGAATGGACGTGACATGGCAAGGCAGAACATCCGCTATCGTGAAATTACAGTGACACCCTATACACATGTGGATTATCAGGACAAAGGCCTCACAATCAACGCATTGTTGCAGGGATTGGAGGCAGGTCGCCGGCAGGCGCAGAAGGACTTCGGTGTTGAAATTCGTTGGGTGTTCGATTGTCCCCGTAATCTGAGCTTCCCCGACCGCGATGGTGTGGCATATGATCCTTACCCCGCCGAACGCACTTTGGAATTTGCATTGGCGGGAAGGGAGATTGGCGTGGTCGGGTTTGGGCTGGGTGGCAGCGAAGTCAACGCACCGCCCGAGCCGTTTGCGCATGCGTTTGATAGAGCGCAGGCAGCCAGCTTGCTCAGTGTGCCACATGGCGGGGAAACCATGGGGCCGGAAAGCGTTTGGGGCTGCGTGAAGACGCTACACGCCGACCGCATTGGTCATGGCGTACGTGCGATCGAAGACAGCAGGTTGCTTGATACTCTCGTCGAGCGTCAGATTCCATTGGAGATCAACCCAACCAGCAATCAGCAACTGCACATCTATCCCGATTTGGCAACGCATCCATTTCGAAAACTGGATGAGAAGGGCATCTTCGTCACTGTCAACAGCGACGATCCGCCATTGTTCAATACAAGTCTGGTGCAAGAATATGAATTACTCGCTCGCGATTTCGGCTATGACCGGGCGGGCCTGGTCCGCATTGGTCGCAACGCAATTGTTGCCGCCGGCGTGGAACAGGATGTGAAAGACCGGCTGTTGCTTGAATACGACGCCTGGGCCGCTTCAGTCTAGGCTGCGCTAAACATCGAACTTAATCAGCCCGGAAGAATAACCGTAAAGGTACTCCCGTGGCCGAGCCCGGCACTCGCCACGCTGACACTGCCCCCATGCGCCTCCACAATGGCGCTCGCAATTGATAGACCCAATCCGACACCGCTTTGATCCGCGCTGTGCGCGTCGTCTGCCTGATAGAAACGCTCGAATATATGTGGCAAGTGCTCGGGCGCGATACCACTGCCAGTGTCAGATACTTCAAGATGTATCTGCTTGCCGATTTTTTGCGCGGACACAGTGATTGCTCCAGCCGAAGGCGTGTGGCGATGTGCGTTATCAGTCAGGATGAGTAATACCTGCCAGAGCCGTGTTCGATCCGCTTCCAAATGCTGTACATTGGTATCGATAGTCAGAGTTATATTTTTCTCCGCAACGACATGGCCCATCTGACGTTCGAGGTCTGCAAGCAACTCGGGCACGGCGATCACTTGTTTCTTCAGTTCCAAGCGACCCGTATCCAGCCGTGAAAGCAATAATAAGTCTTCGATCAACCGATTGACATGATCACTCTGGACAATCACGTCATTTAGTAGTTCGCGGCGATCCAGATCGGAAAGAGAGAGTTGCGCCACTTCGGCACTGGCGCGGATGAGCGTGAGCGGTGTACGCAGTTCGTGGCTGGCATTGGCAATGAAGGTACGTTGCCGGTCCCAGGCTTTTTGTGCGGGCTGCAATGACCGCCCGGCCAGAATCCAACTCCCCAGCCCGAGTAGCAAAACGCTGACAGCACCCAGCACCACCAAACCCACCAGCAGCTGATCCTGTACCCGATCCTGATCGCGCAAAGTACGCCCAAGTTGCAAAAAAGCTAAATCGCCTTCAGTCTCGACCGTCAGTGTCAGCAGCCGTACACGCGTACCGTCAACATCTATCGTGCGGTGGTCAATGCCATTGGACAACGCACTCTGCGCCGCTTCAATATCAGAAGCTATCGGTAGACCGGCGTTCACGAACAGGGTATTGCCTGCGGCGTCTAACGGAACGACAAAGACCGCTGCGAGTTCACTGTTGAATGGCCCAACTTCAAAATCATGTTCGGCACTTTCAGATTCATCATCGTCCGATTCATCTTCGTTCTCACCGGCAAAAAGCGATACCGGCGTATTGGTTGAAAACTCTTCTACAGCTGAATCCAAATCATGTGGAACTTCTGCTCCCAGAAGCATCAGCTCGAGGGCTGCACGACCGTCGAGGGCGATATCGGCAGTCGCTAGAAAATACACATTCAGAAGTTGATAAGTGCCGCCGCCGATCAGCGCAATGAGCACCAACCCAACGAGGCCGTAGAGCAGTGTAAGTCGCCAGCGCAGGCCCTTAAACATCGTCCGGTTCCAGGCGATATCCTACGCCGCGCACTGTTCGAATTGGATCGCGTCGTCCAGGTGCATCCAGCTTGCGGCGGAGGTAGGAAATGTACACATCCACCATAGTCGGCTGCACTTCCGTTTCATGAGACCATACGTAATCCAGAATCTGCTGACGGGAGAGCGCCTGCCCCGGATGCCGCATGAAGCATTCTAAAAGATTCCATTCTCTTTTTGTGAGGTCGAGATTGTGCTCCCCGCGTCTGGCTCGTCGAGCATTCAGATCGAGCACCAGTTCCCCCACGCGCAGCTCTTGCCCACCGCCATCCGCCAGCGTTGTACGACGGCCAAGGGCGCGCACACGCGCCAATAATTCGTCAAAGGCAAAAGGTTTAACAAGATAGTCATCCGCTCCACTATCCAGCCCAGTAACGCGATCTTCAACCTGACCGCGCGCCGTAAGCATCAGAATAGCAGTTGGCAATTTCTCCCGACGCATAGCCCGACAAATGGATGGGCCGTCACGTCCGGGGAGCATCCAGTCCACAATGGCCACGTCATAGATACCCCGCAATGCCAATTCCAGGCCGGTGTCGCCATCATGCGCGACATCTACAGAGAGCTGTTCTTCTGCAAGTACTCTCTCTATGAGTCGCGTCAGACGTTGGTCATCTTCAATTAAGAGTACGCGCATACTGCCTCCGCCATTTCACGCACATGTGTTGTTTCTAATCTTAAGTTTGAGTGTAGCGAGCCAAGATTGGAAAACGATTGGAAAACTACTTGATCAATCCAATGAAATCCCAAACTCCGCCCGCTAATCTTACAGCAATCAATTGCCAAAGGAGGCACATAATGAAACAAAGAAACTTGATGTTGATTGCCGGAGGACTGACTGCTTTCGTCCTGGTAATGGTCGGAGGCGTGGCGGCCATACAACTCCCCGCGGAGGCTGCCGCACCCGCAGAAAGCTCGGTGGCGCTCGATGCTCCGGTTGTTGCTGAACAGGCGGCAAACGGGGGAATCAGCGCCGACCAGACCGCGACGATCGCCAAGAACGTGGCCCCGGATGCAGTTCAACAGATGGCGCCCGAGTTAGTACTCTTCGAAGGTACTGAGGCCTATGAAGTCGTGACCGACCTCGGCAATGTGTATGTCGATGCGGCCACCGGTGAAGTCCTCAACAACGGCACCGCAGCAGCCATGATGGGCTACGGTGAGGAAGAAGAGTATGAGGAATACGAGGAGGAAGAATACGAAGAGGAGGAAGAGCACGAAGAGGAGGAAGAGCACGAAGAGGAGGAAGAGCACGAAGCGTACGAGTCCGAGGAAGAAGAGTATGAGGAAGACGAGCACGAAGAAGAGGACGATGACTAAAGGACGCCGGAGCATCGCTGGTGCCAAGCTTCTCATCACCGCGGCAGCGATAGCAAGCACTTTCGGAGGCTGGGCGGCGCTCGCATCCGAGCAAATGCAGACGACGCCGGCGCCGCCGCTGGCTCCCGAAACCGCTATCACACCGAATCGCGAAGTCACGCAATTACGTGAAGTGGATGCACCACCGGTGCCGATCGCAACGACAAGGTCTTCACGCTAGGAGAGGATGATGCATACGTCAGAGTTCCGCGCAATGGGGTCACAAATTTTCGTGGCACTTGACGCCGACCTAGACCAGGCCGCCGACCTATCGGCAAACGTCCCTCTATGGTTCGAAGACTGGGAGCAAAGTCTGAGCCGTTTCCGAATGGACAGCGAGCTCAGTCGTTTCAATCGACGGGACGGAAAACAGTCCCGTCACTCGTATCCGCTGAGTCCCACATTTTTTGATGTCATGGACATTGGGTTGCAGGCCGCCCGTTATACGGATGGCCTGCTCGACCCAACCCTGCTCGACTCAATAGAAGCTGCCGGCTACGACCGTACGTTTGAAGCCATAGCCGGCAGCGAGCGGAGTTTGGAAAATAAAGGCTCTGCGCGTACTGGACGTTGGAGTGAACTCCAACTTTGTGCAGAGAGCCAAAGCATTACGTTGCCTATGCAAGTACGCCTTGATTTCGGTGGCATCGCCAAAGGCTGGGCGGCTAATCGGGCGGCCCAAAGGTTGGCAAAACTTGGACCAGCACTTGTAGATGCTGGTGGAGATATTGTCATCAGTGGACCCCGGAATGGGAACAAGCAGTGGCCCATCGCAGTAGCGGACCCCTTCTCGCCAGGTGACCAATTGGCACTATTGAAGATATGTCGAGGCAGTGTTGCAACTTCGGGACAGGACTACCGTCGCTGGCAGCAAAATGGCGAGCATCGCCATCACATCATCGACCCACGCACCGGCAAACCTGCCGACACAGACGTCTTCACTGCGACAGTGGTTGCTCCCCAGATATGGCAGGCCGAGGCTGCTGCGAAAGCGCGCTGATCCTGGGAAGCAAAGAAGGCCTCAAGTGGATCGAAGACAGACAGGAGCTTGCCGCGTTGATCGTTCTCGAAAACAGAACAACCATCTGCAGCAGCCGATTAGTCAACTATCTCTGGATGAATCAATGACAACTTTATCAATCACCTCCGATGAAACTTCAGCAGCGGATATTGTCTCTTGGTCGCATACCCTCGTTTTGTTGGGTCTTTGCGCAATTGCCGGAGCAATCGTCTCTGCCGTATTACTCCCAAGCATTCTGCCCGCCTTGCAATTCTCCTTGCAGTCAACGGAGCCAATTGCTTTCTGGTTGCTATCTCGTGCCAGTGGCGGCGTTGCATTCGGGCTGCTCTGGCTCTCGCTAGCCTCTGGTCTCGTAATCACGAGCAAGATGGCGCGGGCTTGGCCAGGCGGTCCGAACGCGTTCGACCTACACCAGTTTTCAAGTCTATTGGGGCTTGCTTTTTCACTCTTCCATGCACTTATTCTTCTTGGCGACAAATTTATCGGGTACTCTTTGCCGCAAATCCTGATCCCCTTTGCCAGCCTTGGATATGCTCCTTTCTGGGTTGGTCTCGGTCAGGTTGGTCTGTATCTGATGGTGATCGTATCCTTGAGTTACTATGTGCGCGGATTGATCGGGCGCAAGAATTGGCGTCGACTTCACTATCTCAGTTTTGGGATGTACGCGCTTGTACTGCTACATGGAATCATGGCCGGAACAGATACCGAGCTGAGTTGGGTCCAGGCCGGATACTGGTTCAGCGGCGCAAGTCTACTCTTCTTGACCCTATTTCGAATTTTGTCAGCAACCTTCAAAAACCGCTAACATCGAGCAGCAGCAAAACGCCCGGACAATTGTCCGGGCGTCCATTTTTCACCAAGCTGTTGCAGACATTTTCTTACGCGGGAACCGCCTCCCGGCTTGTTGCGGCTTGTAAGGCGGCAACTCGATCGGTACGCTCCCAAGGAAGGTTGAGGTCGTCCCGACCAAAATGACCATAGGCAGCAGTCTGACGATAGATCGGGCGGCGCAGATCCAGGTCGCGGATAATCGCACCCGGACGCAGATCGAAGTTTTCATCAATCAGGTTGGCAATCTCGTCGTCAGGAATCGTGCCGGTATCAAACGTCTCAACATTGATACTGAGCGGTCGGGCAACGCCGATGGCATAGGCGATTTGGATTTCGCAGCGCTCTGCCAGGCCGGCAGCGACAACGTTCTTCGCGACCCAGCGCGCGGCATAGGCAGCACTGCGATCTACCTTGGTGGGGTCTTTGCCACTGAACGCACCCCCGCCATGACGGCCCATACCGCCATAAGTATCAACAATAATCTTGCGGCCCGTGACCCCAGCATCGCCCATTGGCCCGCCAACTACAAAGCGTCCGGTTGGGTTGGTGAAGACCTTCAGATCGTCATCTACCATATCTGCGGGCAGAACCGGCATGATCACATGCTCAATGAGCTGCGCACGGATATCCTCCTGGCTGATTTCCGGGGCGTGCTGTGTGCTGATCAGTACGGTATCCACGCGTTTCGGTTTGCCATAACTATATTCAATAGTCACCTGACTCTTGCCATCTGGGCGTACCCACGGCAACGTACCGTCCCGGCGCATTTGGCTTAGCCGCAGTACGAGCTTGTGCGCGAGATGGATTGGCATAGGCATGAGCACATCGGTCTCATTGCAGGCATAGCCAAACATCATCCCCTGGTCTCCGGCGCCAACGGCCTCGATCTCCGCCTCGGTCATCTCACCGGACTTCACTTCCATGGCTTTATCGACACCGAGTGCAATGTCCCCGCTCTGGGATGCAATGGCAACCTGGACGCCACACGTCGCCCCGTCGAATCCCTTGTCACTGCTGTCGTATCCAATCTCGCGGACGACCTTGCGCACCAATTCATCGAAATTAACAAAGGCACTCGTAGTGATCTCGCCAAGTAGCATAACAAAACCAGTTTTGATAGCTGTTTCACAAGCTACGCGGCCTTGCGGGTCTGCTGCCATGATGGCGTCCAGAACAGCGTCGCTGATCTGATCACACATCTTATCCGGGTGTCCCTCAGTGACAGATTCGGATGTAAAAAACAACTGCGGCGACTGCATAAAAGTCGAACTCATAAATTACTCCTCGGGCGGCAATAAAAACCCCTTCTGCGTACGAAGGGGTTTCAGTTTTGAAAACCTGGTCATTCTTTTTCTATCAGGTTTCAATACGATTGCAATAATAATCTGGGTTGATCGCGCTGACTATACCATACGGCCAAGTCAGGGTAAAGAGGAGACGGGAAATTGTTAGCCCAAAGTAGTAATGTCCCTTTTGCGCAA
Source organism: Anaerolineales bacterium (assembly GCA_965248775.1). Lineage (GTDB taxonomy): Bacteria > Chloroflexota > Anaerolineae > Anaerolineales > JBHHUI01 > JBHHUI01. Next base: position 4,869,107 of record OZ252150.1, on the reverse strand, counting down.
AGTTAAAATGTCCCCTTTTGCGGTCACGCTCTACGGCACGACCGGGGAGAGGGCAGAAGATGGACAAACTACTAACGATGAGCAAGAAAGAACTCACGCGACTGGAAGTCATGCAAAGGCTCGCAGAGAAACGCCTGAAACAACGTGAGGCGGCAGAGCAACTGGGGGTCAGCGTGCGCCACTTGAAGCGGCTCTTACGCACCTACCGACAGGCCGGAGCAGCCGGACTGGTCTCAAAGCGTCGCGGGCGGACGAGTAACAACCATCTGGGTGTCAAAGTTCGCAAGCAGGCGGTGCAGTTCATCCGCAAGCGTTACGCCGATTTCGGGCCGACGCTTGCCCACGAGAAACTGACGGAAATACATGGTCTGCAATTATCGGTCGAGAGCGTGCGCCAACTGATGGTTGCTGCTGAACTCTGGAAACCACGCCGCGCTAAACGTGCGCGTGTGCACCAGATGCGTACTCGCCGTGCCTGTTTCGGCGAATTAGTCCAAATTGATGGCTCACCCTTTGACTGGTTCGAAGGCCGCGCCCCGGCTTGCTCGCTACTGGTCTTCATCGATGATGCTACTGGGCGCTTGCTTGAACTGTACTTCACGCCCCAGGAGAGCTTCTTTAGCTACTGCGCCGCCCTGCGCCGCTATTTCGCCCGGCACAGCAAGCCGTTGGCGTTCTATAGCGATAAGCATGGCATCTTTCACGTCAACGCGAAAAACGCCGTCTCCGGCACCGGACTGACCCAGTTTGGCCGCGCGTTGCAGGAGTTGGACATCCAGAGCATCTGTGCCAACACCCCGCAGGCCAAGGGGCGTGTTGAGCGCGCCAATCACCGCCTGGTCAAAGAAATGCGCCTGCAAAGCGTCTCCGGCCTTGAAGCCAGCAACGCCTTCACCCCCCAGTTCATGGACGATTTCAACCAGCGCTTCGCCGTCGTCCCCGCTGACCCGCGCGACGCCCATCGCCCACTGCTGCCCACCGACGTTCTGGATCGTATCTTCACCCGCCAGGATACGCGCACACTCTCCAAGAACCTCACCCTACAGTACAACAAGGTCGTCTACCAGATCCAGACTGCGCGTCCCGGTTATGCCCTGCGCAACGCCCGCGTCACTGTTTATGAGCAAGCCGACGGCGAGATCGCCATCCGCTACACCGTCCCGCCGACGGCGCGGGCAAAGGCCGGCTACTGGAGCATACAGTTTTCAACCGGCAACAGCGCCAGGCCGAGGTCGCTTCCAGCAAGTCGCTCGATCGGAAGCTCCGCAAACCTACACGCCCGGCTGCCGATCATCCCTGGCGCACTTATGGCCAGCGCCTGAACGGCGAGCCGGTGGCACCGAATGCCCAACGAAGTTAGCCCAAATAAGGGGCTATGGAAAAGTGGGCAAGCACACCCACCTTGCCCACTTTTCCACAGCCCTACGACGATGATGGTTCATCTCTCCTCCCCAAAAGGGGACATCTCTACTTTGGAGAAAAGGGGACATTTCTACTTTGGCTTGACAGAGGAGACGAGAAATATTAATATCCACCAGCCCCAGCGGCCTGAAATAAGGTGCGTACCAAAATTTTTACATCCATCCAAAGCGACCAGTGCTCGATATACCACAGATCATATTTGGTTCGTTCTTCAATAGATGTGTCACCGTGCAAGCCGTTCACCTGAGCCCAACCGGTCACACCAGCCTTCTCACGGTGGCGCTCCATATAACGTGGAATGCTGTCACTGAACTGTTCCACGAATTCCGGCTGTTCAGGGCGCGGACCAACAAGACTCATATCTCCAATCAAAACGTTAATAAATTGTGGGAGTTCGTCGATATAAAAACGACGAATAAATCGCCCAAGGCGTGTACGGCGCGGATCGTCTTTGACTGTCCAGGTACTTATCTGTTCAGCATCCGCACGCATCGAACGGAACTTAATCAGTTTGAAGGGCGATCCGTCCAAGCTGACGCGCTCCTGTACGAAAAACACCTCCCCGGCCGATTCCATTTTTACAAGGAAGGCCACCAGCATCATGATGGGGGAGAGAACGATCAATGCAATTGCAGCGACAACCACGTCCATCGCCCGCTTTAAGGAAAGCCGCCATCCACGCAAGGCAACATCGCGGACAGTCAGTAATGGCAGACCACCCAGATCATCCACGGAGACTTCGCCCGCCATGATCTCGAAAACGTCTGGAAAGACCTTGATACTCACACGACCACGTTGGCAACGCGCGATGATCTCTAGCAATTCATCATGCGGCGCATCGGGCAGCGCTAGAATAACTTCATCGACCTCATACTCATCAATTGTTTGCTGCAGCGCGTCTGTGCCGCCCAGCACCGGCACCCCGAGGATTTGTTGCGGGCCGCCCTCACCATCCACCAACCCCACCAGCTCATATCCAAGATAAGGCGACCAGTTGACTTTCTGGACCACAACCCGCGCCACATCTCCGGTACCAACGATGAGCAAGCGTGCCAGCCCGACACCCCGGGCCTGCCAATATATGCGCACCCTTTGATGCAGCCAGCGGCCAAAGGTAACCAGGGCGATTGCCAGGACCCAAGCGTAAATTTGGATGGCGCGCGAGAATTCCACTTCGAGATCCGTGTTCTGAAAAAGCATGGTGGAGACCGCGATTGCGAGCAACGCACCTATCGAAACGCCGCTGAAGATACGGTAGAACAGGTCTACGCGTGAGGACATGCGCACAACGTGGTAGAGCCGGTTGAGATAAAAGACGAGCAGGATCGCGACTACTTGTACTGCAATGAAGCGAGCATAACTTGTCAGCGGTGTGAGGCCATCGGGTAGGTCGGGGATCGGGATCACAGAACGCAGGTAATATCCCAGCAGAAATGCGACCGTGATCATGAACGCATCGAGCACAAGGAGTGAGACGCTGACGAGCGTATCGTACTGACGTTTATCCATTAATTCGTAATTCTGACCGTATTCGCAATAACACCCAGCCACGAAGAATATTGCACTCTTTGTGGCTCGGTGTCATCGTGATACATCCTCTTCAATTCTAGCATTGATCAATGCGCCGTTGGCAATTTGGGCACAACCGGTTCCGGCAAGCCCAAGCTTCCTGCAAGGGCAGCGCGCAAGGCGACGCGCTCATCCCACGGATATTCTGTTTCGCCAAAACACATTGATTGCTCATGCGCTTTTCCACAGGTCATTATCAAATCACCGGGACCTGCCAGCGATACGGCAAAGCGGATGGCTGCTTCACGATCGCCGATTTGCCAGTAAGTTTTTCCTGCCACCCCACCTGTACTATCGCAACCGGCGGCGCATGTTGCCATGATAGCGCTCAGAGACTCCATGCGCGGGTCTTCTGCTGTAATGACGGTATAGTCCGCCAGTTCGCCAGCAACGGCACCCATCAGACCTCGTTTGGCAACATCGCGCAGCCCGGCAGAACCGAACACGGCGATTAAACTTCCTGATGTAAGTTCACGTGCCGCCAACAATGCCTGCTTGAAAGCATTTGGGGTGTGTGCGAAATCCACAATGGCGGTGAAATCCTGACCCATTTCAATGCGTTCCATCCGACCTGGAAGCGATTGCAGCCCTGCAATTCCAGCCTGTACTGACTCGACATCTATTCCCAAGCCTCGAGTTGCTACCGCAACCGCAGCCAGGCAATTTGAAACGTTATACGCACCTACAAGTGGAGTCATAACCGTGAAGCGCTCACGATCAACAACCACAGTGAACGTCGAACCTTCCCGTCCCAACTCGATATCTGTTGAACACAGATCGGCTTCCGAATGCACGCCATACGTTACAACGGGAGCATGGTTCCGCTCGATCAGAAAACCATACGATTCGTCGTCTCGGTTCAGAACGGCCAGTTTGCTAATGTCAGCTTTATCCGCGGCGCTCGACAGACTCTCAAACAAGCGTGCTTTGCTCGCACGATACGCGGCAAGCGAGCCATGAAAATCCAAATGTTCATGGGTAATGTTCGTTGCAACAGCGATGTCAAAATCGCAGGCGTCCACTCGGTACTGCGCCAATCCATGTGAGGTCGCCTCCAGCACACAATGTGTCATCCCGGCACGAACCATTTCCACCAGAGATCGCTGCACATCCTGTGCAGCCGGTGTCGTCACATGCAGGCCGGTCTCCAATATGCGTTCCCCAATAACCGCATTGATGGTACTGATCATCCCGGCACGAATTCCAGCCGCTGTCAGAATGCTGTGGATCAGATTTGCGGTCGTCGTTTTGCCATCTGTGCCGGTAATACCGATCATCACCAGCTTGCGCGCTGGAAAATCATACAAGGCTGCAGCCAGCCAAGGCAGAGCCGCTGCAGCCTCTGAAACATGCACATAAGGCACCGCCAGTGTTCCAACTTCTGTTTCTGGTCGCTCGCCAACAACGGCAGCCGCGCCCGCAGCAAGGGCATTATGAATGAATTGATGCCCGTCACTGCTGCCACCAAGGCGTGCCAGAAACAGTGCGCCCGAGGAGACCTTGCGCGAGTCCTGCTCAATTGCATTAATATCCGGATCGACCGTTCCCGACCAATCCGCGTCCGGCAGAACAGATAACAATTGGGAGAGCTTCATACGAGTTGAGATTATGAGTAGCGCGGTTGCGAAAAGACTGGGAACTTAAATGAATAGAACGCAGACGACGTTGATCTCGTTGGTTAGGTGCAGATCAAACTCAATCTGCAGCCTACCGCGCGAATACGCAACCTGCGCTCTATTGAGGTTTACGAATTTTACTGCAGCGACTGGCGCAAGCTCTCCAGTTTGTTCCTTGCTGAACCATCAATTTCGCGGTCGCCGACACGCACAATCAGACCACCTAGAATGGCCGGGTCCACCTGGAACGAGACCGTGGCGGTGCTGCCGAGCTTTGCAAGTACATCGTCCTTGACACGCGTCTGCTCTTGTTCAGTGAGTGGGAGCGCGCTGGTGACCTCCGCTGCCGAACCACTGAGATCGCCGGCTTCTTTCAATACTTCGACCTTCCCATCACTCACACCGGCGAAAAAGTCGTCAAGCAATGCCTGCTGACGTTTCTTGTCCATGCCCGTCTCAACGATTTTGTTTGCTGCAGAGATTGCCAATGCTATAACCTGACCACGCACATCACCCAGAACGCGCAACTTCTCCTGATCGGCGTCTTCGCGCGCTTGCGCCACGATGGCAGCCTTTTCCTCATCCGCGCCCTTGCTTATGTCGGCAGCAACCTTCTGCGCCTGGGCGCTGGCTTCGGCCACGATCCTGGCGCGTTCAGTCTGAGCCTCAGCAAGGACCTTCTGTGCTTCTTTCTCTGCATTCGCCCGGGCCTCTTCTGCAACACGGGCGTCTTCCAGGCCTTTGGCGATACTTTCGCGCCTCTGTTCGAGCAAGTTCACGAGCGGTTTGTAGACCCAAAATGACAAGATGAGCATGACAACGGTGAAATTTAAGATCTGTACCGCCAAATAGCCCAGGTTGATGCCTAGATTGCCTAGAGCTTCCATATTTTATTATGACTCCTCTGCATCATGTTTATCTTTCATATCCCAAGATGCTCCCTAGCAGTTTGTCGGAGAGACAAGTACTTTTACAACATGAATAGCCCTACAGGGCAAAATGAGCAGTTGATTGCGACAAAACAAGCGTAAAACAGTGTGCATTTCATGGAGGGCAAACCACCTTCTCTCAGCGAGTAGCAGGCGCGCCAAAGCAGCCCCGGCTAAAGCACACCCTTTGCTTGGTAGAGGGTGTGCATGCGTTTGAGGTTGAACGCTAGGCAGACCAGACACCATTCCCCGGCTGCTGCCAGCAGGCCGCGCAGAGAAAACTGGCGGAAGCCCAGGACTTCCTTGATGATACCAATGACGGGTTCCACTGTGCATTTGCGTAAACGGTAGCTGGCTTTGCCGATTTCGGTTTGTAGTTTGTAAGCCATCTTGACTTTCGGACTGGCATCTTCCGGTGGCGGAGCAGGCATTTGTTCAAAGAAGGTACGCCAGCTTTTGTGGTGAGGTTCGCGACCGGTAGCAATGTAAGGATCAATGCCAAGCTTCTCAAGTGCTGCGATGTTCGCTTTGCTGAAATATCCATAATCCAAAGCGGCAGCCTTTGGTTTGCCTACTTTTGGAGAGATGGCATCCAGGGTTGGCTCAGCTTCTTTTTTGTCATTCGGATGGTTCGAAAGTGAAGGCGCCACAATCAAGAGGCTCTCCTGCTCCACAGCAACTTGAACGTTGTAATGCTGGTCGAAGCCATTATTGGTGCTGTTTTTCATGATGCGAGAGTCCGGATCAGTGAAGTTGTACTGATCTTTGTCCCGTGGTCCCGGCTGCGGTGGTTTCGGTTTGCGACCTCGGGGTTTATGCCCAGTTTTGCGAGACTTTTCTTCCCGCTCACGCTGTTTGGCTTCGTATTCAGCCCTCTCGGCTGCATATCGTTCCTGCGCACGGGCTTCTAAGACGGCTTTGGCTTCTGCCAGATTTGCCAAACGTTTCTTGCGAATGGCAATTTCGTCTTCAATGACGAGCCCTTCCGGCAACTGGAGATCACCCTGATCAGCTTGCTCACCGAGTTCGAAGAGTTTGTTCACTTCCTGGCGCAGTTGGGTCTCTAGTTTTATCAGACGCTTGTAACTGACCGCTTTGCTCTTGGATGCATCAGCATGCACCTTGCTACCATCCAGACTGATATTACCCAACTTCAGCACCTCAGCAACTTGGGCCAGGAGCAAGATCTGCACAAATAACTCTTGGATCGCAGCCAGAAAGGTTTTGCGAAAGTTGGCAATTGTGTCGTGGTCAGGATGCAGCCCACTGGCAATATAGCGGAATGGGATACTCTCATAGGTGGCTTTCTCAATCTTACGAGAACTGAACACCCCGTTGGCATAACCATAGAAGAGCAATCCCAACAGGATCTCTGGCGCAATAGGTTGACCACCCGTCGGTGCATATTGTGCATAGATCATACCCAAATCCAACTGGGCGATAACATCCACCACAAATCGTGCCAAATGATTGGATGGCAGGGCTTCTTCCAGACTGATTGTCTGTTTGAGCATCACTTCGTAATTGGGTTTCTTGAATTTTCTAGCCATGCCCGTAGATTATCACCGATTTCGCTATCTCAGGTTGCTCTCCGACAAACTGCTAGACTGCGAACAGAATGATGAACGCAATCGCTAATGCGTAGATCGCAACTGCTTCAGCAAAAGCAATGCCGATAATCATATTGGTCTGAATCAGCGGTGCTGCATCCGGGTTACGCCCCATCGCTTGTACCGCACCACCCACGACGACACCAATGCCCACACCGCCGCCAATGACACCCATTGCGGCCAGCCCGGCACCAATCAGTCGCGCAGCTTCAAGTATGTTGCCTTCCATAACGAATTCGCCTCCCTAAATGCGATGAATTTAATGACTCTCAGCGTGTGCCGTTGTAGCCTGGCTCATAAACACCAATGTTAGCATGGCGAAAACATAAGCCTGGATGACGCCAACAAACATCTCGAACAAAAGTAATCCTGTCGGCAAAATAAATCCGACTAGCGAGCCGAGAATAAACAAAAGCAATTGGCCGGCAAACATATTGCCGAACAGCCGGAATGTAAACGAAAGGAGCTTAGCAATCTCGCTGATCAATTCCAGCAAGCCCACTGCGAAGTCCATCGCACCCCATACCGGTACTGTGACCAGCGCTTTGAAGTTGAGAAATTTTGTTAAGTAGGCTCCCTTCAAAACTATGAAGCCAAACACCTGCGTCATGAACACCGAGATGAACGCTATTGCCAATGTAAAGTTCAGATCAGTTGAGGCTGGGCGTACAAACGAGAGCACATTGCAAGAGACACACAACTCGTGGTGGTCGCCGGCGTCCTCCGCATGAGGCACTTCTGCGTTGCCATCAATCCAATATCCGAGCCCGCCGAGGGGACGTGGGGCATATCCAGTCACCGAGCCATGGGCTGATTCCAGCAGACCTATGCTATCGACGCCTGGGATCAGGCCCATCCAGTTGTTGAACAACACTAGAGTGAAGATTGTCGCAATAAAGGGATAAAACCTTCGAGCATTCTTTTGCCCGGCCTGGGAGACGACCAGATTCCACAAGGCCTCGAAGATGGCTTCCAGTACGTTATAGAGGCCGGTGGGAACCAACGCACGTCCGCTTCGAATTCTACGCCAGATGTAAAACCCGAGTGCCAGCACAACGATGTCTGCGATTAATGTCGCAACCAGCGTATTCGTAATGGGTAGATTGAGGATCGGCAGATTGATGGGCAGAGCCTCGCCCGGCAGAAAAATGGGCGGGGAAATTGGTGGCAGCGGCCCAAACTGCAAGTAGATTCCGAAGATAATCAGCGCGAGAACAATCCAGCGCCGTACGCCGAACCTCCGTTTAGGGGTTATCGCCGTCGTCGTCACTTGCGTTTTCCTCCATATTGCGCTTGGGCTGCATCTGGGCGGTCAAATCCTTCGTCGCCCGCAGCACAAGACGGATAGTTAAGACTAATGTCATTGGCACACTGCCTAACAACAAACCGACTGTGAACCAAGGTCGAGTATCTAATTGGGCATCCAGCCAGCGTCCAGCCAGCAGTGCACCAACGATCAAGAGCACTGTAAGACACCCCACTTGCCCGGTTACTGAGACAAGATTGGCTGACCAAGGACTGGGTTGGCGCAGGTTGCTCAATTCAACTCCAGCGTATTGTTCTCCGTTTGCACATTATATCACAAACGACCTTGCGATTAGCATGTCTTTCAGGTGAAAATCGTGATCTAAGCTGAATGTACATTGGTGGTGTGCGCGGACAATTTCTGAAATATCACGCTGGTCCGCGTTCATCTGTGTCCGGCCGACTAAAAGATGCCCTCCGCCGCGGCGAGTGCCCAGTCGAACCACGGCCCAGCCACCGTACCAAGGACCAGGATGCCCACCGACAATACGCCCAGCGCAAAACCGTACGCGCGCGGCACTTCAATTGGTCCCGCCCCTTCAGGTTTCGGAGTGACGTACACCACCTTGAGCACAATCAGATAGTAGTACAAGCCGATTATGACATTCAGTGCGCCGACAACAACAAGCCAGATCAATCCAGCCTCGACTGCAGCTGCAAATACGAACAATTTGGCGAAGAATCCTCCAAAGGGAGGCATACCTGCCAATGAAAGAAATGCAACCAGCATTGCCAGTGCCAGGTACGGCGAGCGCCGGCTCAGCCCGGCGTAGTCGGCAATCTCGTTCGAGCCAGCCGCCCGTGCGAACAAAACCACGACACCGAAGGCCGCCAAGTTGGTGACGACGTACGCCATCAGATAGAAAATCATCGACGCCGTGCCCAGCTCGGACAGCGCCACGAAGCCGACCAGCGCATAACCGGCGTGTGCAATAGACGAATATGCCAACAGGCGTTTGATATTACGTTGCGCCAATGCCACAATGTTGCCGAGTGTCATGGTGACGGCCGCCATCGCAATCAGCATGGGCAACCAGTCGTCCACCGCCGACAGTCCGGCGAGGAAAATGCGAGCGAGAATGGCGAAGCCAGCCGTCTTGGAGGCCGTCGAAACAAACGCGGTCACCGGAGTGGGTGCGCCTTCGTAAACATCCGGCGCCCAGAAATGGAAAGGTACAGCCGCGATCTTGAAGCCGACACCAACGATCACGAGAACCGCTGCAGTGAGCACTACAATGACCGGCACTCCTCCAGCGGAGAGTACCTCTGCAATGACATAGATATTTGTCTCGCCGGTAAATCCAAAGAGAAGCGTAAAGCCGAAGAGCATTACCGCTGAGGCCGTCGCGCCAAAGAGCAAATACTTCAGGCCCGCCTCGGCCGACTTCTTATCCGTGAGCACAAAGCCTGCCATGACATAGGCCGCCACACTCATCGTCTCCATTGCGAGGAAGAGCATAATGATATCTGCCGAGAATGCCATAAAATTCATGCCGATGACAGCACCGATCAGAATGGCGTAAAAGTCGCCGCGCTGCCCGATCTCTTCGACGTCCAGGCAGAGCAATGCTGTCATTGCACCAGCGAACATAAAGATCAGGCGGAAGATAAACGCCGCCAGATCGTTACGGATCATCCCGCCCCAGATAAGTTCGCCAGCAGAAGCAGGTTGCGAGAAAAGGAGTGTCACGACCATGATGACAAAGAAACCGATGGCAGTTGTGAGGCCCAAATTACGACGGTTAGATATTTTGGCCACATCCATCGTCATCACCAGGGCTGCAAGCAGCACCAGCGCCAATTCCGGCAGGATCGCAAGTATGTCAACCGGTTCGAAACTGGAGAAGCTCACTCATGCACCTCCGAGGATGGCCATCACGTCCGTCACACCCGTTTGTACCAACGGAGCCATGAGCGCAGGGAACCACCCGAGCAATATTAATATTACAGACAAAAATGTAATGGCAACTTTATCGAGAACTTTCACATCGCCCACTTCGTGCACGAAGCGCTCCGGCATCGCGCCGAAGAAAACACGTTGCACAACCCGCAGCACATAAGCCGCCGTGATCACGATTGCAAGCGCTGAAATAATAGCGATCCAGGCATAGAACGGCGCAATAAAGAATTCGCTCAATGTATTGCCGGCCTGCCACGCACCGAGGAAGATCGGCAACTCAGCGATAAACCCGGAAAAGCCCGGCATACCCATCGAAACCAAACTACCAACGATGAAAGCCACCGCCACGAGAGGCATCTTGCGGGCAAAACCACCCAGCACAGGAATTTCGCGGGTATGGGCGCGGTCGTACACCATGCCGACACAAGAAAAGAAGAGGGCTGTCATGACTCCGTGCGAGAACATCTGCAGCGAGGCCCCGATATAGCCCAGCTCGTTCAGCGTTGCGAAGCCAAGCGTTACCAACCCCATGTGCGAGACTGACGAAAACCCGATCACATACTTGAAATCAGTCTGAACCATAGCGATGAACGATCCATAGACCACATTGATCAATGCCAGGACTACGATTAGGGGCATCCAGAATTTAGCCCCTTCGGGCATGAGCATAATGCCTACACGCAATGATGCGAATGCTCCCAATTTCATCAAAACGCCGGCGTGGAACATGGAAACTGCCGTTGGCGCCGCCACGTGTCCATCTGGGCTCCAGTTGTGGAATGGGAAGATACCAGCCAGCACAGCAAAGCCGAAAAAGATAAACGGGAACCAGAGCCGTTGGAACCCTGCCGAGAAGCCTGCTTCCTGCAACGCCAGCATATCGAAAGTGCCCAGGCCAGATGAGAAGTACATTGCCAGGCCACCGACGAGCGCAACGATGGAGCCGATGAATAGGTACAGTGTCAGTTTCATCGCTGCGTATTCGCGCGTTTTTTTCCAACCCCAGATCGCGATCAGCAAGTACATCGGGAAGACGGCAATCTCATAAAAGAAGAACAGCTGGAATAGATCTAGCGAAACAAAGACGCCAAATACACCGGTCGCCAGTAGGAACAGAAAGGCAAAGAATTCACGTGGCCGGTCGTCAATGCTCCATGAGATCAGTACGCCTGTCACCATGACAATGCCCGTCAGCAACATCATAGGCAGGCTAATGCCATTGACGCCCATGTAATAGGAAATGCCGAGTGCCTCTACCCAGACAGCTCGCTCCACAAATTGGTAGCCGCCAGCACCCGCGTCGTAGGTGAAATATATCCAGGCCGACAATGCAAGTGTTATCAGAGCACCGGCGAGTGCCGCGGCCCGAATTTCGGTCTTGCGCTCCGACGGGAACAGCAGAATCAGCAGGCCGATAGCGAGGGGCGTGAAAGTAATTACGGAGAGAAAAGGAAAGTTCATAAGTGTGCCTGAAACGGAATGCGCGCAGTTCGGTTACGCATTTTCACGCAATCAGTCGCTTGACTGTTTCATTGATGACATTCATCAGCCACCATGGCCAAACGCCAATCAAGAGCATCAATATCATTAACGGTGCCATCACAATCACTTCACGGGCTTTGATTTCCATCCCATGATCAGCCCATTTATCATTGCGCGGGCCGTGTAGTACTTTCTGAATCCCCTTCAGGATGTAGGCACCGGTAAAGAGCAAACCGAGCATGCTGATTGCGGTGAGCACGGTGAACACCGGCCAGGAGCCACGCACAATAGCGAATTCCGACACAAATCCATTCAAGCCCGGCAAGCCCAGCGAGGCCATCGAACTAAAGATCAGAATGCCCCCATACACGGGTGCGAGCGGCCAGATTCCGCCACCCAATTCGTCCAAGTCACGGGTGTGGGCGCGCTCGTACACCACCCCGACCAGAAAGAACATCGCAGCCGCAGACAAACCGTGATTGAACATCTGCAATACGGCACCGCTGCCAGCAATGGTCGCACTCAATTGTGCGGCATCACTGCGCGAACCATAGGACCATGCGACAACGGCGATACCGAGCACGACAAAGCCCATGTGGTTGACAGATGAATAAGCAACGAGGCGCTTGAAATCCTTTTGGCCATAGGCAGCAAACGCGCCGAGAACAATCGCCAACATGGCAAAGAAAGCGATCAATGGGGCCGCCTCTTGTGCCTGTTCAGGGAACAGTGGCAACACCAGCCGTAACAGGCCGTATGCGCCAAGCTTCAGCATAACACCGGCCAGCATCATCGAACCCGCTGTGGGGGCCTCTGTGTGCGCATCCGGCAGCCAGGTGTGGAAAGGCCAGACGGGCACTTTGATGACAAAGGCGATTACGAAAGCCCAAAACGCAACGTTCTTAACGGTGTCGATGGAAACGTTTGCCAGAATTTGCTGGTTGAAGGAAGGCCAGACCTTGAATAGTTCCAGCATATCAAAGGTGCCAGCCGCTAGACCGATAATCTGTATGGCGAGCAGTAATCCCAGCGAGCCGGCAACGGTGTAGATCATGAACTTGAAAGATGCATATGTGCGCGCCGGAACTTTGCGCCCACCGATCTCGCGCTCGTCCTTTTCGCTGCCCCACAGGCTGATCATGAAGTACATGGGAACCAGCCCAATTTCCCAGAATAGGAAGAACAATATAAGGTCGAGAGACAAAAATACGCCGAGCATCCCGGTTTCCAGCATCAAGAACAAAGCCATGAAAGCTTTGACGCGTTCTTCGATGCTAAAGGATGTCAGAATGCCGAGCGGTACCAGAATTGTAGTGAGTAGGATCATCGGCACGCTGATGCCATCCACACCCAAATGGTAGGTGGCGTTGATCGCTGCATACCAGGTCTCTTGCTCCTCGAACTGGAAGCCACCTGCACTCGCGTTGTAACTAAACCAGAGTGCAATGGAAAGACCAAGCGGAATTAGGCTGGCAAGCAAGGCAATCCAGCGCACAGTTCGCTTTTGATCCGCGGGGACAAGCATCACCGCGACGGCCCCGACCAGCGGAGAAAAGAGTATGAGAGTTAGTAATCTTTCAGAAATGAAATCCATAAAAGCGCTCTCCCCGCAATTAGGGTAGCAACACCATGTAGTAATAAAACACGCCGCCCAATGCGAGCACTGCTGCTAGCATCACCAGCAGGTAGTTTTGAATGCGTCCTGTCTGCAGCGCTCGGAACGACCCGCCAACAATTTTCACACTATCGCCCAGCCGGTCGGGTAGCCAGTTGATCCCCCAAATGTCGAATTGGCGAGCGGAGCTTCCAATTCTCGTTGCAATTTGGGCAATGGCATGCAGAATGCCGTCGATCAGGCCGCGATCTACCCAACGAAATACAAAGGTCTCCGATATCCATTGAGCCGGGCGCACGAACAAGAAGTGGTAAAGCTCATCCAGGTAGTATTTATTCTTGAGCATGAAATGCACCGAGCCGAGGGCTGCCACGAGTGGATCCTTTTGCCCATGTGTCAGAGGCTTGCGCGCATAGAGCAACCACCCCAATCCAAGTCCGGCCAGAACTGCTACCACCGAGAGGAGCACCGGTGTCCAGTCAAAAGCGAAGGCTTCAATATGCTCGGGCAATGCTTCCACAACGAGATGCTCAAACGGGTTGTTGCCGAGCAAGCTACCCAAAACCGGAAACTCTGGATGCACACCCACATAGCCCGCAAAGATGGCAAAGAACGACAGTACCACGAGCGGAAGCGTCATTGTCCAATGGCTCTCGTGCGCGTGCTCGGCGCTCTCGGTGCGCGGCTCGCCTAGGAAAGTCAGAGCGATCTGGCGCATGGTGTAGAACGCCGTCAAAAAGGCCGCCAGCAGCAAGACAACAAACACAACCATATGGCCGTGTGCGAACGCGTCGGCCAGAATTTCATCTTTCGACCAAAACCCGGCAGTCAGAAACGGGAAGCCCGCAAGCGACAAACCGCCGATGAGAAATGTCCAGAACGTCGTGGGCATACGCGCGCGCAAGCCGCCCATGTTCATCATATTTTGCGGATCGATGACCTCATGGGATTGGTGCTGTCCGTGCTCAACACCATGGATGATCGAGCCGGATCCCATAAAGAGCAGTGCCTTGAAGAATGCGTGCGTCATAAGATGGAAGACGGCAGCAACATACGCCCCGATCCCAATTGCGGCGATCATATACCCAAGCTGGCTGATGGTGGAAAAAGCCAGTACGCGCTTGACATCGTTTTGTGCGACAGCAATAGTGGCCGCAAATAACGCGGTAAACGCGCCGATAGCAGCCATAGTGCTCAACGTCGGATTGGTGCCGTGTTCAGCTCCCGCAGACAGGAGTGGGAAAATGCGGATTACCATGTAGACACCCGCCGAGACCATCGCAGCCGCATGGATCATGGCACTGACCGGTGTCGGGCCTTCCATAGCATCTGGCAACCAGACATGTAGTGGGAACTGCGCACTCTTGCCCACGGTGCCGGCAAACAGGAGCAGTCCGATCATATGCGAAGCTGCCAGACCACCAACAGCAAGCACGGCCGGTGTGTGCGACAGCATATTCATGGTTTCTTCATTAAAGAAGATTTCACGGAAGGTCAATGTGCCGGTCATTGAATAGAGATAAACAATGCCGAGCAACATCAATACATCTGCCACGCGCGTGGTCATAAACGCTTTCACGGCCGCCTGCCTGGGATTGATCTGGTTGGGGTCTTTGTAATTCCGTCCGTACCAGAACCCGATCAGCAGATAAGAACACAGCCCCATCAATTCCCAGCCGACAAAAAGCAAGAGCAGATTGTCTGCAACGGTAAGGATCAGCATTGCACCCGCAAATAGCGACAGGAACGCAAAGAAGCGTGAATAAAGAGGCTCGACACCGTTGTGTGGCGGACTACCGGGCTCGTCGTGGGCATCCCGCGCCTTGCCAAAATTGGAATAACCAACGCTGTAAAGGATGATCAGGAAACATGCTAACGGCACAAAGAAGAGCATGACGATCGATAATGCATCTACGGCAACGCCCATCCTCAGTGCCGTATCGCCGGTAGGCAGCCAGGCTACACTACTTGCAATAGGATGCTCTCCGATGTGAAGGTTGCCAAAGACCTCTTGTGCAACAATGATCCAACTCAGCACCAGTGAAGTGCCGATTGCCAGCAACGCAATAGAATGACTGAGCCACTTCGAGCGATTGGTGAGCAGGATAATCAGAAAAAACGCTGCGATCGGCGCCGCTGGGATAAGCCAGGCAAATAACGTATTTTGATCCATAGTGTTATCAGTTAGAGATGAAGTAGAGAGTTAGAGTGCTGCCAGTATGCGCAAGCTCCAACTCTTCACTTTATCTCTCTACTCTAACTCTTTACCCTAATTCCCTTACCATTTGAGCAAGTCCATTTCCTCAGCCACAACCGATTGCCGACTGCGGTAAATGGAGATCACAAGTGCGAGGCCGACTGCCGCCTCTGCTGCTGCCACAGCGAAAATAATGACAGCGAATGCTTGCCCGGAAATGTTGGTGACTTCGCCATATCGCCAGAAGGCAACCACGTTGATAATCGCAGCGACAAGCATTAATTCAATACCCATTAAAATTGCGATTGCATTACGCCGCGCGAGCACGCCATACAGGCCGATGCAGAACACTGCGGCGGCAAGAATGAGATACCAAGAGAGTGGTATCATGTCAGCCTCGTAATGCGTGAAGCGTAAAGCGTGGATTGGCGGTTTGCTTCTCGCTCCACACTACACACCTTACGCCTTCTTGTTACCCGGCCAGGCAACCGCAACCGCCCCGATCAAGGCAATAATCAGCAAGATAGAAGCGACTTCGAACGGCAGCACAAATTGATCCGGGTCCACCAAACTCCGGCCCAGCAAATCGATGCTGGCTGATACATCTGCCCGTGCGTTGCCAGCCCAATCGGCTTGCAAGCCGACACTTGCAAGGGCAACAAATAGCAGCAGGGCGAAAAGCGCCCCCACCCACCAGTTGCGATTGGTCTGCGGTCCACTATCCTGCATGACCCGCCGCGTGAGCATCACAGCAAAAATGATCAGAATTGCAATCGCTCCGATGTACAGCACCAATTGCACCGCAGCCATGAAGCTAGCTTCCAGCAAAACAAAAACAATCGCCACCTCAAGCAACGTGACGATCAGCAACAGCGCAGCGTGGATCAGATTTTGAACGGTCACAACCATGATGGCCGAGACCACAGTTGCAGCTGCGACAACGAGAAAGATAACTTGGGCAGGTGTCATGAGTCAGTTACCGCTTTGCAATGGTTAGTCTGCGCCGACCGGCACACTGCCAGCTTGTTCGGTGGCCTGCAATTGTTGCGAATAGCGTCGCAGCAGGCCCAGTGTCGCAAGAACCAGCAGAATGTTGGCAGTGAGATGAATGATCGCCCGTACAGCTTCCGTCGAACCCGCGGGGATGACCTTATCTACAATAGCGGTCATGACGATTACTGCCAGCGCAAGTGGGACAAGGAACTTCCAGTTTAGGTTATTCATCTGGTCAATGCGGATGCGGGGCAATGTCCCGCGAATCCACATGACAACAAAATACATGACATAGGTTTTCGCCATGAAATACACGACCCCCAGGATAGGGATCTCATCAACCAATGGGCCACGCCAGCCGCCCAGGAACAACACAGCCATGAGTGCACTGATAGTGAAGGCATGTAGAAATTCTGCCAGGAACCAGATGCCGAACTTCATTCCACTGTACTCGATGTGGAAACCGGCAACGATCTCGCTCTCGGCCTCGATCAGGTCGAATGGCGTTCGTCCGACCTCTGCCAGACTGGACGCGAAGAACAAGAAGGCCGCTACAGGCGCGATGACGATGTACCACACCTCCTGCGCTGCGACAATGTCATTCATGCCCATCGAGCCGGCCAGCATCGTGGGCACGAGCAACGCGAGCAGCAATGGAACTTCGTAAGAAATCAGCAATGACACCGTGCGGAACGCGCCCAAAATCGCATATTTGTTATTGCTCGCCCAGCCCCCCATCATGATCGCCAGGGTACCCAACGCCCCAACGGCAACGCTGTAAATGACGCCGACATTTAAGTCGGCGCCCACCATCGTGGATGCGAATGGGATGACTGTCCAAATTAAGCCGACTGCCAGTACCGCCACGACAGGCGCAACGTTGAAAACGATTTTGTCAGCACCAGCTGGAGTGATGTCTTCTTTTGTAATAAGTTTGAGCAAGTCTGCGACACTCTGGAAGAGGCCATAGGGTCCCACCCGATTGGGTCCGAGGCGGTCCTGAATCCGACCGAGGATTTTCCGTTCGAGCCAAATTGTGAAGAGCGGTGTCAGCAGGGCGAAATTCGCCAGCACAAAAGCGCCAATGAACTTTTGCAATACAAGGACAAGTCCGGGCTCCAAGTTGAGTGTAATCAACCACCAACCAAGAACGTCGTAAGCCCAGTCAAGAAAGTTGCCGGGTTCAAATGGCGGCATACCAAACTCCTGTAAAGCCCCTGTAATTGTCGCGTTTATTGGCTGCTAAAACTTCGGGGAAAGAAAGTTTAGTATTGCTTGGGAGTAGTCGCACGTTGCCCTCGCGGCTTAAACCCATTCCAGCGCGCCCTTGCGCCAAGCGTACAAGAGTCCGCCAGCAAGAATTAATATGAACAGTACACCCTCGAGAACGGCGAAAAGCGGAAGCTGCTGATAGGCAACTGCCCATGGGAACAGGAAGACTGTTTCAACATCAAAGATAACAAAGACAAGGGCGAATATGTAGTATTGCGCCTTGAATTGGATCCAGGTGTCTCCTACGGTTTCCATCCCACATTCGTAGGTTTCATGTTTTAAGAGATTGGGTTTTTTCGGAGCGGTGAGCAGCCGGGCAATCACAATCGGTGCAGCCGGCATAGCGATTATGATCGGAATAAACAGGCCTACATAGAGCCAATCATTCAGCATGTGTTACTCCCATATCAGGCCGCATGTTGCCCGTATCATGGCTTACTTCGTCGTTGTGGGTTTTGTTTGTGACAAACGTCGCAGACAGTCGCAGATAATAGCATGGGGGTTAACACTTGTCAAATTCCGAACTATTTATCCAGTTGGTATAATGCCGCCGTGACCCCCGACCTCACGGCAGCCGAGTGGGATGCCTTTGTTGAGGCGCAAACAGCCTACCCTCCATCGCTGTCAAACCCTGCTGCACACATCATGCAAACGTCGGCCTGGGCCGATCTCAAAATGGATTTCGGCTGGTCAGCAGTCCGCGTAGTTGCTCGCAAAGACGGTGAAATTGTTGCAGGCGCGCAGATGCTTTTCCGGCCCTTACCTCTCGCCCTCGGAGCGATTGGCTATGTGCCGATGGGCCCAATTGTCGACTGGAACAACCGTGAACTGACTGAATATCTGCTGGCACTCCTGGATGAAATTGCGCGCAGCAACAACGCGGTCTTTTTGAAAATCGAGCCTGACCTGGCCGATGATCCGGAAACAGACGAAGTCATTGCCAGTTACGGCCTCCGGCCCAGTCCACAGTCCATTCAGCCTCGCCAAACGATCTTAATGGACTTGCGACCAGAAGAGGGGGAGATTCTTGCGCGCATGAAACAAAAGACGCGCTACAACATTCGTCTGGCGCAAAAGAAAGATGTCACCACTCGCCTCGCAGACAACGGGTCGGCAGCCTCGGATGTAACCGTTTTCAATCAGCTCATCCAGCTGACTGGGTCTCGTGATGGTTTTGGCGTCCACTCTCCCGCTTATTATCACAAAGCTTTTGAATATCTAAGTAAACGCGATAGGGCAGCATTGATTTTGGCGGAGCATAAAAACCACCCACTGGCTGCGCTTATGGTGTTTACTCTACAAGGGCGTGCTTGGTACTTCTACGGGGCCTCGTCAAATGAAGAGCGTCAGCGCATGCCTGCGTACGCTGCCCAGTGGCAGGCAATTCGCTGGGCGAAAGCGCAGGGCTGCCACACGTATGATCTCTGGGGGATTCCCGATGCAGCTGAATTCGAGTTGGAAAGTCAGTTCACGGATCGCAAAGACGGCCTGTGGCCGGTCTACCGATTCAAACGAGGTTTTGGCGGGCAAATAGCGCGTAGGTGTC
This sequence comes from Anaerolineales bacterium, assembly GCA_965248775.1. Taxonomy (GTDB): domain Bacteria; phylum Chloroflexota; class Anaerolineae; order Anaerolineales; family JBHHUI01; genus JBHHUI01. The sequence continues at coordinate 4,849,651 of OZ252150.1, read as the reverse complement.
AGAGCTGGGACAAAATCTATGTTCCCTGGGCCTATCGCTTGTACCTTTGGTATTTGAAGCGGCGAAACAAAGAACCAGCAGCATAAATGTACACAACTCGCATCTGCACGGACTCAGCGGAATGGGCCTCGATTCTCAACTCTCTTCCCCATTCGCATCTCCTGCAATCCTGGGAGTGGGGTGAATTTAAATCGCGCTCTTCCTGGACGGCCCACCGCTGGGTCTGGGAACATGCCGAAAAAACAGTCGCTGCCGCGCAGGTTCTGATACGAATTGAGCGCCGCGCAGGATTGCACGCTGGAATAATGTACGTCCCGCGTGGACCACTGTTGGATTGGACAGACAGCGCGCTGCGCCCGCAAGTCCTCCGTAATTTGCAAGACTTTGCCCGCAATGCAGGCGTTCTCCTGCTGAAGATCGATCCGGAGGTGCCCCTCGGCTATGGGCTGCCGGGTACACCAGAGGCAGAAGATGAACCAGTAGGAAAGCATCTCGTATCGAAGTTGGCTTCCCAAGGTTGGCGAGAGTCAACCGGCCAGATTCAATTTCGTAATACCGTTCTGCTGGATATAACCCTTCCCGAAGATGAGATTCTGGCTTCGTTTAAACAGAAGACGCGCTACAACATCCGGCTTGCCGGACGGCGTGGAGTTTCAGTACGGCTTGGCGAAGTAGCGGACTTGCCTGTGCTGTACCACCTTTATTCCAACACAAGCGCGCGCGATGGATTCATCATCCGAGATGAAAGTTACTATCTTGACCTTTGGAAAAGCTTTATCCAGGCGGGCCAGGCCCAAGCGCTCATCGCAGAAGTGGAAGGAACAGTCATTGCTGGCCTCCTATTGTTCTTCCATGAAAAACGCGCGACTTATATGCACGGCATGTCCGACAGCGAGCAGCGCGAAAAAATGCCGAACCATCTTCTTCAATGGGAGGCCATACGACTTGCAAAAATGCGTGGCTGCAGTGAATATGATTTTTGGGGCGCGCCCGACAACTTTTTTTCATCAGATAAAATGTGGGGCGTCTGGCGCTTTAAATCCGGCTTTCGCGGTCAAGTCCTGCGCACGCTTGGTGCCTGGGATTTGCCAATGCGGCAACCGCAATATTGGATATACAACGTAGTCATGCCACGCGTACTCGCCGTCATGCGCAGTCGCAAGCGCGCACGGACAGCGACTTGATTAGCAAGAAGAGAGAAACGAACATGCTCACAAAACATTTACCAAAGCTGCAGATTGCACATCTGCCTACCCCTCTTGAACCTTTGCCACGCCTCTCTGAAACACTTGGCGGACCAGAAATATGGATCAAACGTGATGACCAAACCGGATTGGCTGGCGGCGGGAATAAAACGCGGAAGCTGGAATATCTCGTTGCAGCGGCACAAGCAGAAAACGCAGACACATTGATAACGGGTGGTGCACCGCAATCGAACCATTGCCGCCAAACGGCTGCCGCAGCAGCACGGACGGGTCTGCGCTGCGTGCTCATTCTCGACGGAATAGAGCCAGAGACTGCATCAGGAAATATTATTCTCGACCGACTGCTCGGCGCCGAGATTATCTGGGCTGGCGATTTGTCTCGTGATGCTGCCATGCAAGCCACCTTCGAGCGCGAGTCACAGCGCGGCAACAAACCTTATCTGGTGCCTTATGGCGGGAGCAGCCCTGTGGGAGCGAGCGGATATGTCGCTGCAATGGAAGAATTGGTGCAGCAAATGGCTGACCTCCAATTGACCGCCTTTAATCATATTTTATTCGCCTCCAGTTCTGGCGGGACACATGCAGGCATGGCATTGGGAGCGCGCGCAACGGATATGACTTCTGTGGTACTCGGAATCAGCGTGGATGAGCCTCACGACATATTGACCCAGCGGGTGGCGCGAATCGCGAATGAGACAGCTGCGCTGCTCAATGTGTCATCATCGTTTAGCGCAGCAGATATCCACGCCAACAGTGATTATCTCGGTGAGGGCTATGCGATGATGGGTGAAGTTGAAGCGGAGGCCATCCGGCTATTCGCCGAATGCGAGGGGATTCTTATTGATCCAGTTTATACAAGTCGAGCCGCAGCCGGAATGATCGATCTAATCCGCGGGGGAGAATTCGATTCCCAGGAACGAATTTTATTCTGGCACACTGGTGGCACACCAGCCCTGTTCGTTCCCCGATACGCACAAGTTTTGACCAATTATCGAAATTCGTAGACAGTGAGCCAGGATTCGCCGCTGGGGCGTGGATAGCGCCCAATTTCGGCAAGGCTCAATTCCAGGCGCTCAAAGTCGTCATCATCCTTTGGGTGATCGATTACCAGCAGCGCGCGGCCCGCGTGTGCTTCCGGGCGCACACCAGCCTCGAAGTCTTCGGGGCTAATCCAAACCGGAGTGACCAGCGAATCGGGTGGAAGGTAGGCCTGGAAACGTTGCCGCCCGCCCAGGTCCAACGTAACGAGTTGCAGCGGAGCGGCGCTCGGTTGGTAATCCTCCGCAATCTCCCGAAAACCATATCCCGATGGCCAGCCGGTTACATATTCCCATTTGTCACGCTGGGGCAACACAAGTTGTTCGGGACTCGACCATGATCGGAGGACAAACCCGAGCGAGGGAAGTAGCAAAAAGACAAGCACAATCGCACTGACAGCGAGTACCACCGGCCCCCTTCCTAAAACAAAAAGCAGCGCGCGCTCCAAGCCACCGGATGCCAGTATCAAAAGCATTGACACTGACACGACTGCAAAGCGGGCTTCAATGAAACCAACACTTGTCCCCAGATAAGTGAGTCCAAGATATGGAAAGATTGCCAATGCCAGATACAAACCCGGCCCAGGATACCAAATTAGCGTAGCAATACTTGCGAGAACGATTGGAATGAGGAGCTGAGGCGAAAGCAACACACGGTAATTCTCGATAACTACACCAACAGTTGTGCCGACGTTAAGCAGCGCATCTCCGAGTGTCATGGATTTTCCAGAGATCAAATCCAAACCCATATCAGAGAACACTATCCAGCGCAAAACAGCATATAGCGGCAGTAAGATCCAAAACAGGATCAAATAGCTCCGAACTACTGCACGCCATTGCAATCTCCAGATTGGAGATGCTCGAAACAGAAACGCGGCAAGGGCTGGCACATATACAAAGACCAGGTTCGGCACTTTGCTGATCACATTAGCGGCCATCGAAAACCCGGTCAGAAATATCCACTTTTTCTGGTCGGGATTTCTCACAAGCATCAAGCTCGACCACACAAGTAAGACTGTGACAGCTGCGGTGAAAGCGTCCGGCAAGGCCATCCGCTCGAAGAACATCGCAAAAGGAACAACAATATATAGAAGTCCAACAATAGCGGCGGCTTTGCGAGAGAATAGATTTTGGGTAATTGCGAGTAGGGCGGCGAAGCCTAACGTTGTGACGAGCAATGTGCTCACTCGACCGATCCACGCTGTGGCAGCAAAGGGCCAGAAGAGCGCATGGACCCAGATGCTTAATAATTTCCCATCAGAGGCAGCGTGAAAAGGTTGGCGCATCCAGACAAGCCGAGACCAATCCAGATGGGCAGCCTCATCTAAAAATATAGGTAGGGCATCCAGGTTGTGAAGACGTACTGCCCAGTAGAGGAGCATCAGCACGAAGGGCCAGAGGCGCTGTGCTGATGGGGATTTGATTAGCTGGTAGACCACTCGCTGAGGATGCCAGCAATCAGAGCGGTGCGTGGTGCAAGACTGGATATGGTCAGAGATTCTGTGCGTGTGTGTGCTCCACTCCCAATTGGGCCGAGGCCATCTAGGACAGGCAGCCCGAGTGCGGCAACAAAATTAGCATCGGAGGCACCGCCTGTCTTGCCTTCTCCCAAATCAATACCCAGAGAGGCAGCAATAACTCGCACTCGTTCGTACGTCGCAGCAATACTTGGACTGCGCTCCATGGGCGGTCGATACACACCCCCTTCTACGTAGACCTGCGCACCTTCGAGGATCGGCTGCAACCCGTGAATGGCTCGCTCCATCCGTTCTCCCTCTTTTTGCGAGACAACCCGCAGGTCTACGTCAATCTCGCATTCATCAGGAACCACATTGTTCCGAGTTCCACCCTGAACAACGCCAACATTGACTGTCGTGCCGCGTTTATAGTCCGTCAGCGCTTGCAGGGCCATAATCTGGTGTGCCATTTCCTCAATCGCATTCACACCGGAAGAATGATCCGCTCCGGCATGGACTGCTTTCCCGTGCACTGTGACCTTGAAATTACCAACACCCTTGCGTCCTGTTTTTACACCACCTCCGTGCAGCGCAGGCTCCATGCAGAGAGTGACATGGGCCTGAGCGGCCAGAGCTTGAATGAGAGGGCGTGCCCCGCGCGAGCCAACTTCCTCATCGGACGTAAATAAGGCCGTGACCGGAACGGAGGGCCATTTTTCTTGCTCTTGCAGTGCACGCAGTGCGGTCACAACTTGCACAATGCTGCCTTTCATATCGTAAACGCCTGGCCCGTATAACTCGCCCCCCTCCACTCGTACCGGATTCTCAGCCAGCATTCCAATGGGATGAACAGTGTCGAAATGGCAAAGGAAGAGGAAGCCTCCAGAGTCTGCGCTGTTTGTCCCATTCCAACGCGCGATGACATTATTTCCAGCCTCTGGCTGTATGTCGATCTCGATCTCCGGGGCAAGAGGTTGGAGATAGGCAGCAAGCGCCGCCCCCATTCGATCCAGGGCGGCTTTGGCTGTTGATGGTGACTCGATTTTCACCAATTCGCTGAGATCGGCGACCATTTCCTGTGTTATAGAATTGAAGAACTCAATGGGGATTGGATTCATAATTATTCGCGGCGAAACTCGCCAGAGTGTACCACCTGATTGTAAGTTGGAACTATTCTATGGAAAAACGTGATCTATTGAATTATTTCTGATAATGGTATAGTTTGCGCGCCGATGCACCCTTAAATCCTACCGGCCAGGCAGTATCCCTGCCCTGAGGATAGAATTATTCGTGTCCTCTGCACAAGCACGCACGACTAAGCTGCCACGCCGCATCAGCGAACTGGCAGAGCTGTCTCACAACCTTTGGTGGTCCTGGCACCCCAGAGCACAACGCCTTTTCCAACGGCTTGATAAGAGCCTGTGGGATATTGCAAATCACAATCCGGTCAAGTTTCTCAATACGGTCCCTCGAACAACGCTGAACGCCGCCCTACGCGATCGCTGGTTTCTCAATCAATACGACCAAACTGTTCAGGCCTTCGACTCATATATGAGCGGAGCGGACACCTGGTTTTCCGAAACTTATCCTGAACTATCTGACACCTGCATCGCTTATTTCTCGCCTGAATTTGGATTGCACGAGAGTCTACCAATCTACGCCGGTGGCCTCGGCGTTCTTTCCGGCGATCATAGTAAAGAAGCCTCCGATCTGGGTTTGCCACTCGTCGGAGTTGGATTCATCTACCAGCAGGGTTATTTTCATCAACGCATAACAGAAGACGGTTGGCAGGAGGCATACTGGGAATCACTGGACTACACCGACCAGGCCGTTGTACGAGCTGTTGACACTGCAGGCAATGAAGTCACTGTCCGAGTAGAGCTGCCCGGGCGCACGGTGGCCGCGACTGTTTGGAAGTTGAATGTCGGACGCACACCACTCTATCTGATGGACACCAATCTGCCGGAGAATTCGACCACCGATCGCGAATTGACAGCGCGGTTGTATTCGAGCGATTTGGATGTTCGCATTGCTCAGGAAATCGTGCTTGGCATCGGGGGCGTGCGGGCGCTTAATGCCTTGAATATCCGTCCAACTGTCTGGCATATGAATGAGGGCCACTCCGCCTTCATGATTCTTGAGCGGATCGCTGCATTTGTCCAAAACGATATAAGTTTCGCCGAGGCCGCAGATCGCGTTCGCGCTAGTACAGTCTTTACTACGCATACTCCTGTTCCAGCAGGTAACGAAGCCTTCCCTGACTGGCTCGTTGAAAAATATTTTCGCATCTATTGGGAGCGCATTGGGCTCGATCGTGAGAAGTTTATGTCCCTTGCACGCCTGGACCGTTCCTGGGGACCGACATTTTCCATGCCGATCCTGGCTTTGCGCTCGGCCAATTATCGCAACGGTGTGAGCGAATTACATGGTCAGGTGAGCCGCAATATGTGGCACTTCTTATGGCCCGACACTGAGGAAGACGCTGTGCCCATCAGCTCGATTACCAATGGTATCCACACGGACAGTTGGTTGGCGCGGCGTTATGGGGTGGCATTTGATAAATATCTGGGAGCCAACTGGCGCGACCATCTCGACGAGCCGGAAGTATGGCAGGCTGTCCAGGCGATACCCGCCGCAGAAATCTGGAACATTCACCGTCATCTCAAGCGAAAGCTGCAGGGCTTCATACGTGCCCGTAGCCGCCAAGCCTGGATCACAACCGATGTCCACCCAGTCCAGATCATTGCAAGTGGCACCTTGCTAGGTCACAATTGGGTTCGCCCGACGCTTTGCGACCTATAAACGCGCCGGACTGCTCTTTCGAGACTTCAAACGGCTGCTGGCTTTGCTCCATCACACCGATAAACCTGTACAGATCATCTTCGCAGGCAAGGCGCATCCAGCCGATGAACCCGCGAAGCGTCTGATCCAGGATATTTATCGTTTTATCAAAAAAGCCGAATGTGGTGGTCGTCTGGTCTTTCTTGCTGACTATGATCAGAACATTGCACGCCATCTCATACAGGGAGTCGATGTCTGGCTTAATACGCCACGCCGACCGTACGAAGCAAGCGGTACAAGCGGCCAAAAGGCTGCCCTCAACGGCGTACTCAATATGAGCATTCTTGATGGCTGGTGGCCTGAAGGATTCAACGGTGCGAACGGCTGGGCAATAGGCTCGGAAGAACTGCTCGAAGATGATGAAGCCCAAGACGCCCACGATTCGGAAGCATTGTTCAGCTTACTGGAAAATGAAGTAGTGCCCATGTTTTACAGGCGTGATGAGCAGTACCTGCCGCGCGAGTGGATTACCATGATGAAAGAGTCGATCATGACCCTCGGCCCGTTGTTTAGCACACGTCGGATGGTGAAGGAATACATCACAGAGATGTATCTACCCGCGATGCAGAGAGACTCAATTCTCCCTAACCCCGTTTCGGAATCCCCCCTTCATTAAACTCTCCGCCTCTCGCAAAGACAGGGATGAAGAAGAATTCCAAATTCGAAAGGGAAGCTATCCTTCCGGAGTTGGAGTTGCCTCCCCCTGTTCCGGATCTGCAGTGACTTCGGCAGTGGGGACAATGAGAAAATCTCGCGGCGACTTGTGGACGAAGGTCCACGATGTGTCAACTTCTGAAACAATGGAAGTGCGGCCCACCAAGTGAAACCAGGTACGCCCCGGGTGCAGGGGCAGCGGGTTACCTGCCTCGTCAACTAAGGTCAGCATGTCGTCGACCTCCTTGCGCACCCAGGTAGCATCGTAGGCAAGGCCATCCCGGTAGACGAGTGCTGGACCAGTAAGCCACAATTGAATCTCGGTTGCAAAGTGGGCAGTCGCACCGGCGGCATCGAAATCCTCCGCAATGCTGAAATCCACGACATGATTGACCAGTAATACAACTACGTTTTCGACGGCGATATGAAATCCGTCCAATTCGTCGAGATGCGCTTCTAACTCCGTCTGGGATACATCAACCCAACGGTGATAGCGATTTGCCACCTCACTATAGCGCCATTCGGAATGGGCATCGCCGCTGTAGTCGACTCGGATTACATTCGCCGCACGACCATTCACAGGCGGCTGGTTCTGAAATGCTAGCCCGGCGTTGATAGCAGGCGCTGCATTCAACCCATTCTCAGCGAGTGTGTTCCAGAGCACTTCAGTGGAAGCATACACTGCACTTGTATCTTCACCATCGCGACAAAGTGGAGGACACTGATAACCTGTAACTTCAGAAATAACGAGGTCAAACCAAGGTTTGCGGGCCAACCGCTCCATTGTGCCAGTAGAGCTGCCGGAGGTGACTAGAGCACCAGCCACCATCTCCGTCAGCACAGTATCAATAAGTCGTGCAGAACGGATCGGGCCAACACGGTCAGTTTCTCCGGCCAGGAATATTGCCGAGAAGCGCGTTGTGCCGCCTTCGGAATAGTGCTCCCACACCATATCGGCAATGCTCAAACCAGACTGAGGCCGCACATAACGTGGAAAATTTGAGATTTTAATGGAGAGTGGTGTCCGATTTAATTTGGCTGCATCGTCAACGACCAGACCAGTAAGTGGATTCACATTTGGAGGATACGCACCCGGGCCAATCAATGGGTCTGTGTCGATAATTTCTGTCGGAGAGGTCGTCGCACTCTCGGCAGTGGGAGGTGCATCAGTTGGTTCCGAGATGGTCACAGCCGGCGGCGGAGCCGTAGAGGTAGGCTCGACCACCATGGCGGGAGCATTCGTCGCTGCCAACAGAGCCTCGGCAGTCGGAGTCAGCACGTCGGTTTCTCCCCCACAAGCAACAAACAAGATAGCGAACATACCAATATTCAATATTCGAGAAAGACGAGGTCGCGACAGACGACAGATTCCGGATATAACTCTACTTATTTGGTGCCTCCACCGAACTGAGATTTGGGTATAAGCCTACAAAAGCAACGTCGGGTCGCTCTGAGGACCCGACGAGCGGCATTTTATCATGGACGAAACACTCAGGGGTTTGGCGTGAGGAAGGACGGCCCAGACGAAGGACGCGGGGGGGTAAATCTCCAGACCCCGTGTGGAAGCTGTTCCACCGACGTCTCCGAGGCGGCGAATTGGTACCAGGTCACACCCGGTTTGAGCGGAACCAAATTCCCCTCTGAATCGGTAAACACGAACGGTCGATTACGCTCCCAGCGAGACCAATTAATATCGAAGACCTGTCCATCGCGGAAGAGTAATGCGCGACCTCCTCCCCAGATTTGAATCTCAACCGAGTAATTACCCCCTTCGCCAGTTGTGCGGTTATAGCCGACAAAGTCTTCAATAATATCCGTCGTCACATGATTCGCGAGTAGCACAATCACATTAGCGGCGCTTACTGGTTGTCCGTCAAGGCCATCCCGATGTGTCGCACCATTGTTGGAACGGAAATAAACACCTGCATCGACGTTGTAATTCCAATATACGAAGGAGGCTGTGTAGCGCACAATGAGTTCCAAAGCCGGCTGCCCGCCAGCAGGAATGGCAGCGTTGAATGCCGTCCCCAGCACCTCAATGCGTTCATTCAAACCGCGCTCTGTGGTTGTCGTCCACAAGCGGTCTGTTCCGGTAAACAATGGGTGTTCCGCCAATTCACACGCGATGTCTGCAATCGGCTTTCGGTAAAAGGCGGGATGCCCGGGTTCGAAATCCGGCGAGATAATGCGCTCGAAGAAATCCGATACCTCCAGGCGCAGCTTTACCCCCCCGCTGGCACCCGAGAAGCCAAACATCGCCTGATACATAGCCGGTATTTCCAGATCGATCATTCGGGCTGAGCGGACAGAGCCAATTTGCGCAGCACCCTGGCTCAGATATAAAGCTGTGAAGCGAGTCGTGCCCCCCTCGGCATAATGTTCGAAAACAATATCTGCCCGTGCGATCCCATCCTGCGGGCGGACACAATCTGGGAAGTTGGATATTTTGATCGCGACCGGGCGCTGTTCTAACACTGCCGGGTCCGAGAGTTGCAGCCCTGTGAGCGGATTCACATCAATTGGAAAGGTGTCCGGGCCGAGCTGCCCCGCAGGAGTCGCCGACGGCAAAGGAGTGACGGTTGGCGGACGGGGTGTAGTCGTGGAAGCGATCACCTGTGGAACAGCAGTTTCGGCTGATAGCGTCTCTGTCTGCTCCACGACCGGTGGATCGATGACAGGAACTGAAGTGGCCGGGGTAACCAATGTACTAAACGGTGCTGGCGTTGGCGATGCTTCAGAAGGTGTGCAGCCGGCGAGGAATACGACCACGAATATCATTGTGCGTATCGGCTTGCTGGAAAGTCCGGTCCGTCGCTTTTCTGTCAGTCGATTCAACAAACACCCCTACCGGCTGGTGGGTCGTTTTGACTAGGGTTTTTTTGCAGGTATAATCCTCGCGAAGTCATTTTTTCAGAGGGTCCTATGGCGTGGCGCTGAAGGGCAACCTGCGTGATTTTAGTACCACGCAATTGCTAAATCTAATCAATCTAGCCCGCAAAACTGGAACCCTCACCATCGAGGGCTCCAGCGAAGCTGCCCAGATGGTATTCAGGGAAGGCAAACTGATCTTTGCCCAGATGGGACATGATGACGGCAACCTGACCTCAGTTCTGCGCCACTCTGGCAAACTCACAGACGAGCAGGCTAAGGCATTGCGCGCCCGTGCTGAAGTTGCCAGCGACAAAGAGCTTGGTCTTTTGCTCATCAATGCTGGTTATGTCACCCAGCAAGAGATCATTCAGAGCCTGCGGCAACATATCCTCGAGATTGTATATCGCCTCTTCACATGGGTGGAAGGCATGTTCCGCTTTGAAGCCAATATCCTACCAAATGAAGAGCGTATAACTGTCCCGATCGACCTCGAAAATGTAATCATGGAGGGTTCTCGGCAACTGCGCGAATGGGAACAGTTGCAGGATGAAATCCCGAACCTTGACATGGCACTTCATTTTACAGATCGACCCGATGCACGCTTGCGAAATGTCAACCTGAGTGTTGAAGAATGGCGCGTGGTTTCCTATGTGAATCCAAAGAACTCATTACGCCAGATCGCAAAAGCCAACAGCATGAGCGATTTAGAGTTACGACGAATTGTATACGGGTTACTCCAGGCCGGCCTGGTGAAAATTGTCCGTCCACCCGGCATGGCGCCGCCGAAAGGCTCACCGGCGCGCCGCAAACTCAAGGGCCAGGAAGCCGATAAACAGCGTTCTGTTGTGAACCGGCTGATCAAGCGCATTCGTTCTTTGTCTTAGATTGTCCGATGAATAGCACAGCGACAGATCGGGATTATTGGTTCTTAAAAAGGAATAGAGGGGTATGCAGACTGTAAAAATGGTCGTCACCGGACCATTCAGTTCCGGCAAGACCCAATTCATAGCGTCTATCAGCGAGATCGACGTCGTAAAAACCGAGCGGAAGATCACCTCGGAAGCAGAGGCCATCAAACAGTCCACAACCGTGGCGATGGACTTTGGCCGCATCTCCGTAGACTCGGATCTAATTCTTTATCTTTTTGGCACGCCCGGCCAGAAGCGCTTCGATTTTATGTGGGAGATTCTCTCGGAGGGCATGCTTGGCTTTGTGGTCCTGGTGGACAGCACACGCCCCGAGACCTTCCGCGAAGCCAAGAGTATTCTCGAAACGTTCCGCGCTTACGCCCCCACCCCGTACATAGTCGCAGCCAACAAACAGGACCTCGAAGACGCTTGGGATATCGATGACCTACGCATTGCATTGCGCCTCGACGATGACGTCAAGTTTCTCCCCTGCGTTGCGCTCGACCGCGACAGCGTGAGCAAAGTGCTGCTCGAACTTCTATATTCCATCCTCGAAGAACTCGAACTGGAAGAAGCTTTGCACTCCGCCCGATTCTAGCAACCGCAACTTACCCGCATCTGATAATCAGCCTGGGGTTCGTACTTGAGTTCAATCGTCACCGACCAGGGCATCGTCCATTACGAAACATTTGGCCAGGGTCCACCGGTTGTGCTATTGCATGGCTGGCTGGGTTCGTGGGGCATATGGCAGCAAACGATGGCTACCCTCGGTGAATCCTTCCGTACCTACGCTCTCGACTTTTGGGGCTTTGGCGAATCCGGAAAGAAACACCCGCAATTCACCGTATCTGATTTCGTTTCTCTCGTAGACCAGTTCATGGAGCAGTTAGGCATTGCACACGCCCCACTTGTGGGACATAGCATGGGCGGCACAGTGAGTCTGAAGGTCGCGATCCACCACCCGGAGCGAGTTGAGAAGATCGTGGTGATTGGCTCTCCCATTGTAGGGGGCAGCCTCAGTCCGCTATTGCGTATGGCCGGATTCGGCCCGATGGCCTTCCTGGCTTACAATCTACCAATTGCATTGCGCCTGGGTATTCGCCTGTTTGCACCGCTCATTACAGAGGCACCGGACGAGTGGTATAACATGCAGGAGCGGGATCTCTCACGGACAACACTGGAATCATTCTTGTTCAGCATAGCCTCGTTGCGCCGGTCCGACTTGCGTTCGCGCCTGCACGAGGTCACAATTCCTACGCTTGGTATTTTCGGTGCAGGTGATAATATTGTGCACCCGGAGCAATACAAGCCATTGCAGGCAGGCATCCCACATGCGCAGATTGAAATCATGCAGAACGCGCGCCACTTTCCGATGCTGGACCAGCCTGACCGTTTCATCCACGTTGTGCGAGAATTTCTAGCTCAACCGATTTCACCCGAGACTATACAGCCAACAAATGCTGCTATCTGACGATAACGGATCATCGAATCAATTTTTCTATCCCAATAAAATTGGGCGCATTATTTTAATGGCGCTGGAAGAGGTAATGGGCCGAAACGGTGTAAATGCCGTTCTCAACCTTGCCGAACTCTCCCATCTGGTGAATAACTATCCACCCAATAATTTCGACCGTCGATTTGGTTTCGACGATGTCGGACGCATCATGAAATCGCTGGACGAAATGTATGGCCCACGCGGCGGCCGCGGACTGGCATTGCGTGCGGGACGCGCTGGTTTCAAGTACGGTCTGAAAGAGTTCGGACCCGTATTGGGGATTGCCGACCTGGCCTTCCGCCTTCTGCCAACTGGCATGAAGCTAAAGGTGGGCGCCGATGTATTCGCTGATGTATTTAATAAATATACGGATCAGACCGTAAACTTGTCAGAGAACGAGGATCGTATTGTGTGGGCGATCGAGCGCTGCCCAGTGTGCTGGCAACGCGAGTCACAGGCGCCTTGTTGTTATCTCGCGGTCGGAATTTTGCAGGAGTCGCTCCACTGGGTGAGCGGCGGCAAAAACTTCAATGTGGAAGAGACGCACTGCATCGCTCGCGGCGATGAGACCTGCACCATCGAGATCGATAAAACTCCCCTCGACTAGCGTAGTACCTTTTTCCTTTTGGCGCAGTACAAACCAATTTCTCACCTCGGGCAGCTCCGCATTGGTGGCACGCTGCCTTCATTTAGGTTACTATCTAATCCTGATAGTTCGTCACACTATGCGCAAAGTTCTGCTCCACCACGACCGTCACGTCGCACCGTTTAATGAGCCGGCGCGCGATTTGCGCGTGCTCAACAAGCCGCTCTGGCTCCACCAGCGCGACCTGCTGGCGCGCTACACTTCGGAAGAAATCGAAATCCGGGCGCCGGGCACACTTGAAAACGTCCCCGCCAAAGAAGAGGACCAAGTCGAACAAGTGGTGCTGGCGGATAATTTATTCTTCGATCAACGCTATATCGACACATTTTTGGAAGCAGCCATTGCATCTGGCAAACCAAGGCGCGCAGCATTCTCTATCCAGGACAGCGCCTTCCGCGAACACGCTCTCCCGCTCGCAAAAATGTTTAGCCCTAGCTCGGACGACGAAGATATTTACCTGGCTGATCTCTGGTATTTCCCAAATGGACCGACTGATTCTACCGAACCCCTCGTGATCGACTCGCAGGCCCGTGAGATTGGCTATTACTGGGTACCGAGTTACATGGCGGTTGATCAGGGGGATTTGCTCTTCCAAGTTCCGCTGCGAGGCCTTCTGTCCATTGAAAGCTGGGTACACATATTTATCGCCGATGTCGTTTTTGGAATGTTTGCCCGCGGTGCAAAGGTCGAGGACCAACTTGCAAATGATCTCGGTTTTGTGATCAAAGTGTTCTGGCGCAGTCTGGTTGAGTTGAAGCAGGTACTCGACTGTTCCGAACTTGTAACCATTGGACGCGGCTGTACCATCGATCCTTCCGCTGTCATTCACGGCCCGACTTTGATAGGAGACAATGTCACGATCGGAGCGGGTGCAGTCATCGACAACTGTGTGATCGGCAGTAATGTCAATGTTTCGCAAGGTTGCCAGCTCATGCTCAGTGTTGTCGGGGATGGCAGTTTCATGCCATTCCGCTCTTCACTCTTCATGACCACCATCATGGAAAATAGTATGGTTTCGCAAAATACCTGTCTTCAGATGTGCGTGATCGGTCGCAATACCTTTGTTGGGGCAGGCAATACCTTCACTGATTACAACTTAATCCCGACACCGATTCGGGCCGCCACTGGTCGCGGAGAACTTCAACTCGCCAACCGCGATGTGCTTGGCGGAGCGGTGGGTCATAACTGTCGCATTGGCAGTGGATTGGTGATCTATCCGGCCCGCATGATCGAATCAGATGTTGTTCTATTTGCCTCACCCGAACGCCGCGTCATCGATAAAAATGTGTATTACGAAGATAGCGACCATCACAAGTCGCGGGTCGGAAACCTTCATCAGCGCTTGTATCATCGCGAGGGTGAGGATGTCCAACTCTCTTGGTGACCGCTCAGACACATGCCAATATTCGAGTCCGCGCCAGCGAACGACGATAATCCGTCCGAGCAAGACCAATTACACCTAGTCAACGCTCGTGGTAACCTGTAAGATCGATTGCGAACAAGTTTCCATAATTATGAATGCAGATCGGCATTTCCCTAAGCCCGGAATTCTGCATTATTATCTGAACGCGAGCTTTCTCAAGGAATTCTGAACTACGGAGGCGCCGATATGGCCAAAAGCAGAATACTCGTAGTCGAAGACGATAACGACATCTCGAACATGCTCCGCATCTACTTCACGGGCCAGGGTTACGAGGTCGCCGTCGCACCCCGCGGCGGTGATGCACTGGATGTCACACGCCAACAGCTACCTCACTTGATCGTGTTGGATATTATGCTGCCCGACATGGACGGCTATGCGGTTTGTAAACAGCTGCGCACCACCACCCGCACCAGTCATATTCCTGACACAAAAAGACGAACGCAGCGACAAGATTGCTGGCCTCGAACTCGGTGCGGATGACTACATTACGAAACCCTTCGATATCGAAGAGCTCAAGCTGCGCGTACAAAATGCCATTGCGCGTTCGGAACGCGAGAGCCTGACCGACCCGCGCTCGGGACTGCCTTCTGGCCGCCTGATCGAAGAACAGCTACGTGGCTTGATGCGTGCCACCGACTGGTCATTTACTGACCTCAAGATCAGCCATTTTGACGCCTTTAAGGAAGTCTACGGTTTTGTCGCTGGCGACGAAGTGCTGCGCTTTGCGGCTATGATGCTTAATGAGATCGTCGATGAACTTGGCACCCCCAACGACTTCATCGGGCACCCAGGGGGTGAGAACTTCGTCATCGTCACTACAGTCGATGCTGGAACGCAAATCGCAGCCAAACTCAGAGAACGTTTCGCGGAAGAAGTGATGACGCACTATTCATTTGTCGACCGCGAACGGGGCTATATCGTGACCGGGTCGGACGACGACGGTGAAAAACAGACGTCGCTGATGGCCCTCGCGACCGGTTTCGTATCTTCTGAAACACACCAGTTCTCAGACATCCGCGAAATTACCGAACTGGCCGCCGAAGCCCGCCGCCAGGACGCCTCCTAAACCGGACGAGGAAAGCGAGGCAAATATGGCCGGCTCGGCCATTGCCATTGGCGCTCTGCTCGCGGGTGGCGGAATTCTGTTCGCAGTTTACATTTTGGTGCGCCGCTTGCACGCCAGCATCGGTTTTCCACGCGAACCATTCCCTGTTGCTCATGCTGCCATAGAAAGCGTTGCAGCCGGGGATGCCGGTGTGTTGGTCGTCCAGCAGGGTGGCCGCATCCTCTTTGCTAACGAACAGGCGCGCACTTTATTCGCGCTCAATGGTGAACGCCCCGATCTGAATCGCATGGCCGTGCTCGCTGAGCCAAAGACGGCCTTTTACGAACTACTTATAGCGCCGGGCCAAAACCGCCTCACCATTGGCTCTCATCCGGTCGAGGCACAATCCTTTTCCGTACAGGATTCTGAACCCCCTCAATTTATTGTCGTCTTGCGTGACCCCCAGCCGTTCGCTGAAATCGCCAGCGGGCAGAATAAGACTCATACGGGGCTGGCAATTGTCGCGGATTTAAATCAGATTGTCGCAGCCAGCCGGGATGTGAGTGAAACCATAACGGCGGTGCTTGGATTATTGCGGCGCTCTTTTGAGTTCCAACTTGGCGAGCTTTGGTTGTGGGATGCAGAGCAAGAGCGTCTGCAACGGGGAAATCGGATCGGTGATCCTGAGTACTTGCGTGTGGTTGAACAAATGGGAACGGATTACGCACCCGAATCCGGAGTGCCCGGCTGGATCGTCCGAACGCGCCGCCCCTTACTCATTGCAGATAGCGACCATGAGAGCGAGCCAAAGACTCTCATGCCGGAAGAGACGCCGCTGCGCTCACTGTTAGGCGTGCCACTTCTACACGAAGAACGACTCCTCGGCACGATATTTATTGGCGCGCGCGCACTCGAAGCATATACAGCCGCTGACAGCCTAGCTTTTGAAACGATTGCCTCCACTGCCGGTGCAGCTATTCACACAGCCCAAGCGTATACACAGGAGCGCTCGCGCGTAACTGAGCTTTTAGGGCTGATCCAGGTTGCCCAGACATCGGCTTTGGTCTCTGAAGCGCGCGAACTGAATGCCACGCTCACGGCACGTATTGCCGACTTGATGCAAGTCGCTATCTGCGCGATCTTGCTGCATGACGAGGAACAAGCACTGCTCTTGCCGCAAGCACCTGCGCACGGCGTTCCCGAACTTTTTATAGACTCATTACGCATCCCGGTCGCGCCTGGGAGCGCCGCAGATCTGTTATGGAGGGAAAACGAATACTGGTTCACAAACCGCTTTAAATCCGATCCGGCTGTGCGCGAACTCGGACTCGATCATATGGCTACTGCTTTTGGGATTGAATCCACTTTGCTCGTGCCCCTGCTAATCGGCGGACGTCGGATTGGTGCGATCATCACAGCCAACAAGAACGGTGGCAAACCGTTCACGGAGATAGATGCCCGTCGGCTGGCGTCGATTGCAGGGCAAGCAGCTGCATTGATTGATAATGCTCGACTGGTACGGGAGGCGGAAGCCCGCGCCCGGCTGGCGGAGGGCGCGAGCCAGATCACCGACCTTTCGGCATCCAACCTCGCCATTGACGAATTAATCGAACAAGTCATCACCAAAACAACAGCCCTTTTCGATGCCGATTACGGACTGGTCTTTCTTTTAGACGAAGCGCGTGGTGAACTTGGTGTGCACCCCCTTGCAGTTATCGATCGCACAGAAGGCGGCGGCATTACCCTACAATCGCTCGAACGCGCAGACGCTACGCGTCTCGATACTGCACATCCTGATTTCAAATACACCGTAACCGCTACAGCCTTTCCATTATTTAGTATGCGAGCGCGAGAAGATCAGCCGCTAAATCGGTTATATCGGCCAACGCAAACACAATTACAGGCCGAGAGCTTGATGTTCGCACCGCTTGTAGTTGGCGGCCGCGGTTTGGGTGAAATCTGGATTGCAACGCAGCGCCCCTACGGATTGAACAAGAGCGACATGCCTATGCTCGTAACCACCGGAGCACATCTGGCCAGTTCCATAGAACGACAGCGGCTGGGTGCTGTGACCGATGCCTCTCTGCGCAGCCGGGTGGACCAATTGAGTTCGCTGTCTCGCATGAGCAGAGAATTGAATCGCACTCTCGATCAGGAGCAAATTCTTCAGGCTGTTTACGATGAAGCGTTGCGTTCGAGTGGCGCGGATGGCGGCAGCCTGGTACTGCTCGATCTCGAGTCCGAAGAGCCACACGCGCTGCACCGCATTGGCAAAGGTTTCTCGCAGGTGGAGCTCAGCGACCTGGAACGCAAAGTCCTGCAAGCGGGGGAAAGCAGCGCAATCGGAGCTAGCACCCACATCGGGACAGGGCTCCTCCATGAATCACGCTCGGGCCTCATCGTTCCGATTGCATATCAGAATCAAGTCGTCGGATTGATCAATCTACACAGTATGCGGCGTAATGCCTTCGACGATGAACAACTCGGCTTCATTGAAGCACTCGCCGGACACGCGGCCATCGCAGTAGGCAATGCCCGACGCTATCAGGATCAAATGCAACGCGGTGAACTGCTACGTCGGCGGGCCGACCAATTTTCACAGCTCTTGCACATATCACGCGACATTCGTTCGGATCATCCGCTGGACCAAACACTGGAGTCCATCGCCTCTGGCATTCAGGACGCGGTTGGTTTCAATGTCGTTTCGATTGCAGCGTTAGAGCCGGCAGACGAACAACTCCACACATTGGCAGCAGCCGGGCTGCCTTTGACGACGTTCGAAGAGCGCAAGGCAAACCCGCTTGGCTGGAATCAAATATCCGCACGACTGCAAGACGAATTACGCATCAGCCAGTCCTATTTTCTGCCTAGCAATCAACAACCGAAACCGAATGAGGAACAACTGAGTCAGAAAGTCGCGAGCAATGTAGAAAACAACTGGCATGCCGGGGATGAACTTCTGGTACCGCTGCTTGGTTCTGGCGGGCAAACGATCGGACTCTTGACCATCGCCGACCCGCGCAATCACAAAATACCGGACAAGGGCACAATCGAAACGATCGAAGTATTTGCGAACCAGGCGGCCCTGGCAATTGAGAATGCGCGTCTCTTTACAGCCGAAGAACAGCGGGCGGCCGAACTGGCGGCCTCGTTGGATAAAGTCCAGGCAAGCTACCATGAGTTAGACGAAGCCTCCCGCTCTCTGCAGCAAAAAGACACACGCCTGAGTCAACTCGTTTCGCAATTGGACCTACGCAACAAGCGCTTGTTGGCGTTGCATCACATCTCTGCGGTTGAAACCGGTGCAATCCGACCCGATGAACTGCCGCAAACTGTTGCGGATAGCTTGCGTAAGGAAATGGAGATCGATCTGGCGCTTCTTGCCAGTGTTGCATCCGATGAAAATGCCGTCCCGAAAATATTGGGGATCAGCGGCGAACTGTCGGATGAAGTCGACATGGAAGTCGTACTCGCTGCGGAGAACGTTTTGCAGCAAGTGTTGCGCGAGCACAATCCACTTTTTATCCGGTGGCGCAGTGGCTCGCGCTGGGCAGAGGATCCACTCCTGAATGCGCTGCAGCTTCGATCCTTTGTTGCTGTGCCATTACAGTTAAACACTGCAAATGATGGCGTATTGCTCGTAGGCAGTCGGGGTAGCCAGACCGCCTTCAGCGCCGAAGATATTGATCTCTTCCAAATACTGGCCCAACAGATCGATATCTCTCTAGAGAACATGCGCCTGCTCTCAGAAACGCGGGAATTACAGTCGTTTACAGACGCCGTATTTCAATCCATTCAGCAGGGCATTGTTGTTTTGAATGCGCAGGGTGAAATCCTCAGCAGCAACGATTATATGCGCCGCCGCTATGGCTGGGACCAGGCTGGTATCGGGCAGCAAATATTTACATTCCGGCCTGTATTACGGGTATTGGGTCTCGAAGATCAATTGCAGTCCGTTATCGATTCGGGCGAGCCAATTGCAGGTTTCAACATTCGTTATCCGATCGGTGAAGCGGAACCCATCCAGACAAGTGTGTCTGCTTACACTTTGCAGCGCGCCGAAAAAATCAGTGGCGTTGTCTTATTGTTGGAGGATGTAAGCGAGCGTAAGCGCCTGGAAGCCGATGTACGCGCCCGGGCAGCGCAATTGGAGGCGCTGACGGAAGTCTCGCGTGCGATCTCATCTGTCTTGCGTGTGGAAGATGTTGTCACGTTGGTGCTGGATCAGGTCGGCAGCGTGATCCCTTACGACTCTGCCACTCTGTGGTTACGCGAAGGCGACTTCCTGCGGGTGGCTGCGGCTACCGGTTTCGAAGATGAAGAAGACCGCCTGGGTCTCATCGTGGAACCCGAAGATAGCGCGCTATACACAGAAATGCAGGAGAGCCATCAACCGATTGTGGTGAGCGATGTACACGCGGACGCCCGTTTCCCCGGCAGCGACCTACTCGAAATGCGTTCCTGGTTGGGAGTACCGTTACTGAGCAAAGGGCAGGTGCTAGGCTTGCTGGCACTCGACAAGGTGGAAGTAGATTTCCACCACAAAGGCCAGGTTGACCTGGCGCGCGGCTTTGCTAATCAGGCCGCCGTGGCGCTCGACAACGCTCGCCTTTTCGAGGAAAGTGTTGCCCACGCCCTGCAGCTCAACGAGCGCACGCAGCGCTTGCAAATACTCAGCAGTCTTGCCGCGGAACTCGGAACCACCCTCGACCGTGCCCATGCCATGAACGTTTCGATTGAACATGTGGCGCGTGCAATCGACGTTGAGCAGGCAGCCATAATCATCTTCGACGAAAAACGGGAAAGTGCACGGTTAATTTCCGAATACCCGACCCAGACGCATCCACCTGTGGCTGTAACCTTTACGCTCCAGAATAACGCGTTCGTCGAGCACCTGCGCAAATCTGGAGCTGCCCTGTCTGTCGAAGATGTTTCAAGGGAGTCACTGCTCGATCCGATGCGACTTATACTGAAGCAGCGCCAAGTCAAATCCGTATTGATAGCTCCTCTAAACGCCCGTGGGCATGTCATCGGATTCATCCAACTGGAATCACGAGAACGCCAGCGTCGCTTTACACCAGGCGAGATCGAACTGACACAGACCATCGCGAATCAGTCTGCAATCGCCCTCCAGAACGCACAGTTGTTCGAAGAAGCGCAACAACGTCTGATCGAGTTGGAGACGATCAACTTCATTTCGCGCGCCATCACAGCGACGATGGATCAGAAACAACTGATGAATATCCTGCGCGAACAAATTACAGCGTTGCTCGAAACAGAGAACGTGTACATCGCACTCTACGACCCGCTGTCGGATGAAGTCACATTCCCGCTTTACTACCATGACGGAGTCTCCATTGAAATAGAACGGCAGCCGGTCGCTGGACTGACAGAAAAGATCATCCGCTCGGGGGAAGCGCTGCGATTGAGCGAAGAGCTTGATGTGGGTATAGACAATCTGCCGGACGCAGGTAACAAGAACAAGCGCAAAGCGCGTTCCTATTTGGGGTTGCCCCTACTCACTGGTGAAAATGTGACTGGTGTTGTCACTGTTATTAACTACGAGCGCTACGATGCCTTCACGCGTACACACGAGCGCATCCTGACCACCCTGGCAGCACAGGTGACTGTCGCAATTGAGAACGCCCGTCTGTTTAGCGAAGTACGAGCAGCCGCAGCCGAGTTGGAACAACGCATTGCAGAACGCACCCGCGATGTACAGCAGGAACGCGACCGGGTGGAGACTCTGCTGCGCATCACCAGCGAACTCTCTGCAAGTTTGGATCTCGACAGCGTATTGACCCGTGCGCTCTCCTTGGTTAACGATGCTATCCGCGCCTCACACGGTGCCCTTTATCTGCTCGACCCGCTCTCAGATGGTCTGATCTGTCGGGCAGCATTGGGCAGCGCCGAGCCGTTGCCAGCGGGTGGGACGCCGGCCCCATTTGGAAAGAACGAAGGGCTTGTGGGTTGGGTGCTCGCCAACAATTCGACTGTCATCTCGAACAATTTGGAAGAAGAAGACCGCTGGATAGAGCCAGCTACCAGTGCCAATCATAATGCTGCCGAGGCTGCACCCGTCGTCTCGGGACAAGACTTACTCGGCACGCTGGTTTTCTTCAGCGATGGACAAAATGCCTTTACCGAAGAGCAGCTGCAATTGGTAACGGCTGCAGCCAATCAAGTTGCTTCTGCGGTCAACAACGCCGAACTATATCGTCTCATACGTGATCAGGCCGAACGGCTTGGTGGGATGTTGCGCAACCAGCAGGTGGAAGCTTCCAAATCCCGCGCAATCCTGGAGGCTGTTGCAGATGGTGTGATGGTTTCCGACGACAAGGGCGCAATTATTCTGCTTAATCGTTCCGCAGAGATGATCTTGAAATTGGAACGCGACGAAGTTGCAGAACGACCGGTCAGCGAACTAATCGGCATTTACGGCGCGGCCGGGCAGAGTTGGCTGGCTGCCATTGAGCGCTGGCGGGTCGAACCCGACTCCATCCAGCCGGGTGATTTTCTAGCAGAGCGTATCGAACTGGACGACCAACGCATCCCTTCTGTCCATATCGCACCGGTGATTCGTAACGACGAATATATCGGTTCGGTGTCGCTCTTCCGCGACATTACCCGCGAAGTGGAAGTGGACCGCCTAAAGACCGAATTCGTCACCACCGTCAGTCACGAGTTGCGCACGCCAATGACTTCCATAAAAGGTTATGCCGATCTCTTGCTGCTGGGTGCAGCCGGACCGCTTGAAGAACAACAGCGCCAATTCATGGAAACCATCCGCTCGAATGCCAACCGGCTTAAGTTGCTGGTCGAAGATTTACTCGTCATCTCCAAGATCGAATCCGGCAAGATCGAACTCAATCTGACAATGGTAGATATATACGCCTTACTTCAGGATGTGCGTGGACACCTGGAAGGCGAGATTAGCAGTGGAGAGAAAACGATCCACGTAGTTGACGAAGTCCCGCACAACCTGCCTCCCGTTCACGGGGACGATGGCCGACTCATGCAGATATTCCGCAACTTGGCGGACAATGCCTACAACTACACGCCGGATGGCGGAACGGTGACTTTCCGCGCCCGCAAACACGAGGGCGCCCTGCAAATCGAAGTGCAAGATACTGGTATCGGCCTTGAGCCGGAAGAGAAAGCCAGGGTTTTCGAACGCTTCTATCGTGGCGAAGACCCGCTTGTTTTGGCATCGGCGGGTACCGGTCTGGGCCTGAATATCGTACAGCGCCTAGTTGAAATGCACGCCGGACAAATCTGGGTGGACAGTGAGGGCAGCGGCACCGGCAGCACATTCAATGTCCTGCTACCAGTAGATGAGCCCGACCCGCCCGCGGAGAGCAACGTTTCACCGAAGAGTTGATAGTAAGAGAAAAAGGTATGTAAATATGGGAAAAATCCTGATAGCTGAAGACGAACGCGACATCCGTGATCTTATCAAATTCACGCTTGAATTCGCCGGCCACGAAATTAGGGTGGCGAGCAACGGCGAGGAAGCATTGAAAATTGCACGCAATGACATTCCGGATTTAGTACTGATGGATGTATGCATGCCAAAGATGACTGGTTATGAAGCCTGTCAGGCAATGAAGGCCGACCCGAAGTTACAAAATATTCCGGTGGTTTTCCTCTCTGCCAAAGGCCAAGAAGTGGAGGTTCAGGCCGGGTTGGATGTCGGTGCAGCAGACTATATCCTGAAGCCCTTCTCACCCGATGAACTCACACAACGTGTCACTGAAATTCTGACAGCAGCATAAATAGTCGCATGGGAACGATGGTCTTCATACCATGAGCGCGGTTGTTGTCAACGGCAAAGTCGTGCACTACGAAGTGCTGGGGCGCGGTCCCCCGATCGTATTCCTACACGGTTGGTTGGGATCGTGGCGCTATTGGATACCCACGATGCAGGCTATGTCGACTCGCTATCGCACCTATGCAGTCGACCTGTGGGGGTTCGGAGACACCAGCAACGCGCCTGAACGATATACACTAGATGCTCAAGTCGAACTGATCGACAGCTTCCTCGAACATCTAGGTGTTGTCCGTGTCGCGCTGGTTGGGCATGCCCTGGGTGGTGTCATCGCTCTGCATTTTGCAGCGCGCTTCCCGGATTTTACTGCACGGGTGATGGCAATTAATACCCCGCTCTCAACGGTTGCCATTACCCAACGTTTCCAGAGCACGCCCCTGAATGGACTGCTCGACTGGTTGGTGGATCGCGATCCCGAAAGCGAAGTCATCACAACGGAATCATCCAAAACGGATGAGACTGTCATTCCTGCCTCGCTCGCTGCCATTGAAGAGACAGATTTACGGGCCGAGCTAGCGGGCATCCAAGCCCCGTTCCTCTTTGTGCATGGCGAAAAAGACCCGGCCATCGCGCTGCCGCAGGAAGATATGTTAAAAGACGCAACTTCTAATTCAGTCCATCACATCACTTTCGAAGACGCACGGCACTTCCCCATGCTAGACAGCACTCCACAGTTCAACCGGCTGTTGCTTGACTTTCTGGAAGCGGGCGACGATCTCGAAACTCTGACACTCAAGGAAGAATGGAAGCGCCGCATGCGCTGAACGCCCATCTGCCTCCGTACGTTATCCCAGCCTATATAGGATGTGTAGACAGAAAGCAAAAGCGCCCGACTGGGTGCTTCTTACATTGATGTGCTCGTTTCTTTTCTCCCCTTCCAGTACCGAATAACCGTAAGAATGCCGCCTATAAGTAGTAGAAGTATGCTAACTGGAACGGTGACGAAATAAAACGCCTAGGCCGCTTCTACCCACCCATCTAGGTTGAGAACAAAGGCTCCAATAAGCGGGAATGCGTTCAATAGGATACTGATTACCAGAGCGGTAAGGAACGGGGCGTACGGTTTCCTAAAAAATGCTTTCATTACTGTTTCCCCTCCGGAATGTTTTGGGTCGGGGACATAGTATTTCATCTTCCAATCGTCAACATCCCAGTCCCGTGTCCGAATTTGTCCGATAATAGACTTTAGTGCTGAATAAATCAATTTTCTAAGGGTTTAGAAAATCACTACGAGAAAGGTGGGACAATAATCTTACGATTATTGAGTTGTGCAGTTAGATGTCGCCACCCCATATTGTCTACATGCGTCACATGTGCCAATCCCCGATCCAAATTCCATAGCGGCACCTGATGTGTAATACTAAGTACGCGCCTGATAACAAACTATGTCTGAAGCTCCACCCATCGTCCCACCCCCGCCCGAAGAAAACGGGCCCCGTTTTGGCACCCCCACCTGGATTGGTCTGGCTGTACTACTGCTGATCGGTATCGGTGTCGCCGTTTGGTTTGTAACCCAGTCGGGGACTTTGGAGATGCGCGCCGAAATTCGGCGCATGATTGAATCGGAGGAGGATTACGCACTGGCGGGCGATGTGGCTGTCGTGCTCGCCTTGCAAGACCAGACCGATACCGTCTGGGTGCAAGCTCGCGCTCTACAGGTGCATGACCGGCAACCAGCGCCGTTGCCGGCGCCGTTTGCGTTGCTCCTGCCGGATACTCTCACCATCGTACAACTCCGTGCAGGCGACGAAATGCACGTACAGGCTGAAGTGCGACGTGAGTTCGTTCGCGCGGTGACGGACGCCCAGGGCGAGAATAGCTCCGAGACCGCGATATTTGCCCTAGAGCAGTTTTACCGGCTTGAGGAGCAAACCGGCTGGGTGCGCACAGCAGCACCGGAATCATTCTGGGGAGAACTACTTCTGTGGACGGGAGACCGGGTGCGGGTGATTCACCATCAGCAGGATGAAGCATTGGTGAATACAATCTTCCCGGACGTGGACGAGCTAGCGACGCAGGCCTGCGAACAATGGGCGGCCTGCACGGAAAATACTGTCGCCTCTGTATTTCTCACCAGTTCACCAGCCGTCTTCTTAGATGATCCAACAGCGAATATGCGTGTGGTCTTGGAAACACCCGAGTTGGAATCGGACTCCAGTGTTGAATCCGACCTCTATCTGCACATAGCCTCGCCTGCGCTGGCCGGGGTCCCGATCGACTCGACCGGTCGCAACTGGCTTATAGAAGCCTACAGCGTACGTGTCATCGCCGACTTAGCCGAACAAACAGCCGGAGCCGGGCCGGGAGCCGCTGCGCTGCACGAACAGGCGCTCACAGCACTCGAACTCACAGACGCCGATCCGGGCCTGCGTTTCGAGACGCGTCCAACTGAGGCTCCGGTTCCGGCCACCGATGAACCGGTCGCGGCTAGCACACCGACCATCGAGCCAACGCTCGCTTTACAATCATACGTAGTGGAGGCCGGGGATACGCTAATTCGCATAGCAGAGCGCTTCAACACCACCGTCGAAGTCATCCTTGCGTTTAATAACATCAGCAACGCCGATGATGTGCGTGTGGGTCAGGAATTGGTTATACCACCGCTGGACGCACAGACTCCCACTCCGAGGCCCTCAAATACACCAGAGCCGAGCGCTATGCCCATTCCGGCCGGCACAATCGTCGAGTATGTGGTTCAGACCGGCGATACGATTGTGGGTATCGCCACGTCATATGAGACAACGGTGGCAGCGATCGTTTCTGAGAACAACCTCGCGAACGAGGACGCTATCTCAGTGGGGCAACAGTTACGCATTCCTATTGGGCTGGCACGGCCATAAAAGGCTATTGGGGACGCACTTCGTAATCTGTAGTCGCAGCACCGTAGTGCGATAAGAAGACCACATCGAGCATCACACGAAAAGTCTCGCGCGCCTTACCGTCCAAAGGCAGCGCATAGGCAAGCGATGTGTATCCTTTTTCGTCCGTAATTGGGAACAACAGCGTTTGGGTGCTTCCATCCAAACTGACAAGTTGGCCGGTCACCGTGGCTGAGCGTATGCGGTTGTCGTGCGCATCTGCCACAATCACATGGATGGTTTGTTCGTAGCCGTACGGCGCCACGGGCCATTCTACCCACAGTGTGACAGCAAGCGTTTGTACCGGTGTCGGCGTCGGCGGCGGTGGAAATAATTCACTACAAGCCGCGAGCAATACACTCAGAATGGCAAGGCTACTTGCCAGTACAACCCTTCGAATCAATGGTTCCCCCCATATCGCCGACCCCTTCCCATCCTGAGCATAGTTGTGCCCAGGCAGGGCAAGTACCAGCCGGACTTGGCCGCCCGTATGCTAGAATTCACGCCGGCGCCTAAACAGTCTACCCCCTTGCTATCGAGGTCGCAATGAGCCCAACTTCCCACGGCAGTCTACTCGACGTGCCCGGCTTGCGTGTCGGTCATGCGCAGGACGACACTGCCCTGACAGGCGTGACCGCCATCTTATGCGATGCCCCGGCCACCGGCGGTGTGGCGCAGCGTGGCGGTGCACCTGGCACACGCGAAACTGATCCTTTGCGGCCGTTACACAATCAACTTGTGCATGGCATTGTACTGGCAGGTGGCTCGGCATTTGGATTACACAGCGCGAACGGTGTGGTGCGCTTTTTGGAGGAGCAGGGCTTTGGTTTTGATGTTGGGGTTGCCCGGGTGCCAATTGTACCAGCCGCAATCATTTTCGATCTTGCCCTAGGTCGGGCCGATGTGCGCCCGGATGACGAGATGGGCTATCAGGCTTGCCTGAATGCCAGCAAAACGAGCCTGCCCACAGGCAATGTGGGTGCCGGCACGGGCGCCTCCGTGGGCAAAATTCTGGGGCTGGATTTCGCCATGAAGGCCGGGCTGGGAACGGCTAGTGTTAAGCTGGCGAATGATCTCGTTGTGGGAGCGCTGGTCGTTGTCAACGCATTCGGCGATGTGCTGGATTATAAAGACGGATCCATTATTGCCGGGACGCGTAACCCGGATGGGAAAGATCTGTCCGTTGGTGCAGCCGGATACTTCGCCGACACCCTGGAGATTTTCCGTGCGCGCTCCGCTGAGCCGAGGTTGAGCTTTGGGCGTCCACCCGGTCGCGAGAACACCGTCATCGGGATCGTGGTTACAAACGCGCTGTTGAGTAAAACCGAAGTCAGCAAAGTGGCGCAGATGGCCCACAATGGATTGGCGCGCACCATCCGCCCGGTCAGTACTATGTTTGACGGCGACACGATTTTCGCTCTCTCCACAGGAGACGAGCAGGCCGATGTGAACATCGTGGGCGCATTCGCAGCCGAAGCACTCGCACAGGCAGTTGTACAGGGCGTGCGCGCCGCCGAAGCACTCGGCGGCCTGCCCGCCGCCGGGCCGCCGTCCTGAGCAAGCGCTACGCCACTGCCAGGTAAGATAACAGCGTGTGACAGTGTCCTATATTCTGAAGGAGAAATGTGTCAGAAGGAATATCCATGCCCTCATTACGACAGCTTGTCGGCAGATTGCTGGGGAAAGCGCCGAAACAATCTGCAATGCCCGGAACAACCGAAATGGTGCAAGGGCTTGCCAAACAGCTCGCGCGTACCAGCGAAGAAGAATGCGCTTGCGATGAGGCGTTCGAGTTGCTAGATCAGTTTGCCGAAGCCTCTGCCCAGGGCGCGGATACAGCTGCGCTGTTGCCGCTTGTACACCAACATTTGGAATTGTGCCCCGATTGCAAGGAAGAATTCGAAGCACTGCTGCAAGCGATGAAATCTGCTCCTCGACAAACCTGAAATCGATCAACCCAAGCTCTGCCGAAACAAACAGTGCGGTGAGGAAGGTCCTCACCGCCTTTGATTTAACGCACGTAACTGTACAGAAATTAATTAGAGCCGAAAAATTTCCGAAAATGCTGAATCGGCTAAAGTTTTTAGGGTGACTCCCGATAATATTATTAGCCAGATTTATAGATGGCTTATATCATTTTAGCTGTAGCCCAGCTGGTTCCGTTCACTCAAAAACACTGAGCCAATGTCTGTAGCATCGATTTCTTCTTCATCATCACCGGATACTCTCGACCTTCGTTCTGCTTCGGTCGGAATTGGCCAATTCGATCAAGACGAGCAGAGGGAAATTGCAGCGCTGAAACGGCGAGACGCTGAAGTTTGCATGCACGAGCAGGCGCACACGGCAGCGGCTGGTTCGTACGCAAAAGGTGGAGCCAGCTACGATTATGTTACCGGACCCGATGGCAAACGTTATGCCACTGGAGGCGAGGTACATATCGATACGTCAGCAATTCCTGACAACCCGGAAGCTACCATCGCAAAAGCTCGTACGATAGCAGCCGCAGCTCTGGCACCGGCAAAACCCTCTGCCCAAGATCGCCGAGTGGCTGCACAGGCAGTGAAAATGGAACAAAATGCTCGCATGGAACTCGCTCGGATGAAAAGCGAGAGCTATGACCAAAATGGTCAAAGCCCTGATAAAGAATCCTCCTCCTCGATTTTCGATCTCCTCATCTAATACTCTCACCCCGGTTGTATCCCGGCTGCCTCATCCGGGAATGGTACATCGATAGCTCGACTGCGCTGCTGTAGCACTTGCAATTGAATTTGGAATGATTTTCGCCCAGCGGACAGTGACATACCGCAAATATGCGCTGCGAGTCTTTTGCTTCCGGGGCCACGCTTTTCTGGGAAGAACTTCAGGACTGCGCTAGGTTCAGCAATTCCAGGACATATTAATAACGCCTTTACTGTCCCTTTATTCTCCATTTACAGACTATAACGCCGGCCTCAGATAACCTTTCAGGCAAAGCTAGCCCAAGTCCCACACTCGGTGCCAGATTACGGCAGCAGACCTATGGAAATTATCTGAAGTGGACGAACAATCGATAATCCGTTCTCTGGATGCGTTGAATCATAGTCTGCAGGTGCAGAATTCACCTCTTCTTTCACATCCAGGCTATCCGGAATACCTTTCCGAATTTTCGCAATACGCAGGCATGGCAGAAGTTGAGAGCCGGATTTCATTTTGGCCTTGCTTGGATGACAAGACAACAGAAACACCACTTGATCTGTACTATTTCTATCAGGACACTTGGGCGGCCAGGAGAATATTCGAATTAAGCCCTCGCGTCGTTGTAGATGTCGGCTCGACTGCACTCCTGGTTGGAATCATTTCACAGCATATACCCACAATCAGCATCGACATCCGTCCTTTGCCGGTGTCACTGCCTGGTTTAACAAGCAAAACGGGATCAATTACGGATTTACCTCTGGGCGACGAAAGCGTCGAATTGCTGAGCAGCATGTGTGTGATTGAACATATTGGTCTGAGTCGCTATGGTGATGAACTGGACGTGCAGGGAAGCGTGAGTGCATTTAGAGAAGTGAGCCGTGTAATTAGGCCTGGAGGTCACTTTCTATTCAGTGTACCTGTTAGTCACACCCCAGGCGTATCTTTCAACGCCCATCGCATCTTCAGCAAAGCTCAAGTTCAAGCTCTACTGCCAGATTTCACAGTTCAAGACGAACTTTATCTTTTTCCCGATCCAAGAAGCGAATCAGAGATCGCAACGTTACAAGGCTTCGAGTTTTGCATTTGGTGCAGTCACGCGGGGAAGAAGAAACAATAGCCCATAACTTCAAGTAGGCTCCTATCCAACAACACAACAGAAAAATATGCTAATCAACACTCACGTTATCGATGAAGCTCATCTTCGAGAGCAACTGGACGGACGACCAGTATTGGTCACTGGGGCGAATGGTTTTGTAGGCTCCCACCTGACCGAAAAACTCGTGGAACTAGGCGCGCATGTGCACGCCTTCGTGCGCGCCTCTTCGTCCGGCGCACTGCGTAACATTAGTCATCTTGGAAATCAGATTGTGATACATCGGGGCGACCTGACAGATAAGCAGGCCGTGCAAGTCGCGCTACAAGCGTTAAAGAGTGACGGCGGAAAACCAGTTATCTTTCATCTAGGCGCACAGGTACACGTCGGGGAATCCTGGAACCGGCCTTATGAAACTCTGATGACCAATGTACTCGGAACTGTCTACTTGCTCCAATCAATCGTTGATCTGGACTTGGATGTCCACAGGGTGGACTCGGCTGGCTCGTCCGAGGAGTACGGGAATGTTCGCGAAGAAGTACGCCATCTGTATCGATTTAAAAACGGGGGCGGTTTGATACTGGACGAGCAATCCCCGCTAAATCCTTTGAGCGTCTACGCCACGTCAAAAGTGGCTGAGGACTTTCTTACCCGGAACTTCTTCAAATCATACGGGGTGCCTACAGTGGTCACACGCATGTTCAACAATTATGGCCCCCGTCAGAATCCACGCTTCATTACAGGAACGATCATCTCACAAGCACTCTCGCGCGATGACATTACGCTCGGCTACATGCTCTCCAAGCTCGACTTCTGCTTCGTGCGCGATGGAGCGATGGGGCACATCCATGTGGCGTTGTTCGGTGACCCGGGTGACGTTTACGTCTATGGCCACGGCGAGAACGTTTCCATGTTGGAATGGTACGAAATGATCATCCGCATCGGGCAGGAGAACGACCACTGGGGCGAGAAAACACTACATGCCGATACGGATGGACGAAACCGCCTGGGGGGGAAGTGAAGTCGAAGAATTACTGGCTGGGAACCGCGCTACTGCTGGGATGATGGAATCCGAGAGGCAATCGACTGGTATGCCGAGCATCGCGACGAATGGATCGGGCGGGTTGATTGGTCATAAGAAAGGCAATGCGATGGCTGAATTCTGGGAGGGAAAGCGCGTTCTTGTAACAGGTGGCGCCGGATTAATTGGCCGCCATGTCGTTGACAATCTCGTTCACGTGCGCGGGCTGCGACCTGAAGACATAATCGTCCCAAGATTGTGGGATACCGATTTGCGCGCCCTGGAGAATTGCCAGCGGGCGGTAGACAACTGTCAGATTGTGATCCATTTGGCCGCGCAGACCGGGGGAATTGCCTTCAGTCGCAGTCACCCAGCCTCTCAATACTATGACTGCATGTTGATGAGTCTGCACCTTTTGGAGGCCTCTCGATTGGCGAGTGTCGAAAAGTTCATCGGCATAGGCAACATCTTGGTGTATCCGGAAACGGCAGCGAGTCCGCTGGTCGAGGAACAGCTTCACCAAGGAAAAGTGGCCACTACACATCTGGGAATCGGAACTGCAAAACGCGATCTGATTCTGATGTCTGAGATGTACCATCGCGAATTTGGTCTGAACGCTGTCAATGTGTTATCGGCCAACACCTACGGCCCCAGCGATCGCTTTGAGCCCGAGCACTCTCACGTGAACCCCGCAACCATCGTGAAGTGTCACGCAGATGACAAGCTGGTTGTGTGGGGAGATGGCAAACCTACGCGCGACTTTTTGTATGTCGAAGATGTTGCAGAGGGCATCTTGCTTGCTGCAGAGCACCTCAATGCACCCGATTACTTTGTCAACATAGCTTCAGGTGACGAAGTCAGCATCGGGAACCTGGCACAATTGATTGCTGATTTATGCGGCTTTCAGGGCGAAATTACATTCGACCTGAGCAAAATGGGGGCGATCCCAGACGTTGTGCCAGCGGTGCCAGTGCGCTGGAGTTGATTGGCTTTGTCCCTCAGGTAGGCCTCGAGGAAGGCCTTACGCGGACCATCGCATGGTATCGCGAGCATGTGTGGGCAGGCGTTCCCGAACCCGCGTTGCTGAGTTACTGATCGAGCCTACCGTGATCCATCAGATGGCGCCCTGGATCGGAGTCGAAGAACGCACGGCAGTCGACCAATACCTCGCCTCGGGCGGCTGGCTCACCGAGTTTAAGAAAACGGAAGAATTCGCACAACTGGTAGCCGAGTACGTGGGGAGCGAACATTGTTTCATTCTGGCGAATGGAACTTTAACTCTGTTTGCGGCACTTTCCGCTCTTGACCTTGGCGCGGGGGACGAGGTCATCGTACCCGATTTCACGATGATTGCTTCTGCCAATGCAGTTGTGCTGGCAGGCGCGCGACCTGTCTTCGTTGACATTAGTCTGACAAACCTGTGTCTCGATCTCGATTTGGTGGAAGAAGCGATCACCCCGCAAACAAAAGGCATTATGTTGGTCAGCCTGAACGGACGCGCGCCTGATCTAGCACGTGCCACAGAACTCGCTGCCCGCCACGGACTCTTTATTGTGGAAGACGCTGCCCAATCTCTGGGCTCAAGACAGCACGACAAACATCTGGGCACCTTTGGCCAGATTGGAAGTTTCTCGTTCAGCGCGCAAAAAGTGATCACCACCGGCCAAGGCGGCGCGTTGGTTACCAATGACCCCCGGCTCGCGGAGCGCATTCGGCAGGTCAAAGATTTTGGGCGGCGTTGTGGGGGGAACGACTTCT
Source organism: Anaerolineales bacterium (assembly GCA_965248775.1). Taxonomy (GTDB): domain Bacteria; phylum Chloroflexota; class Anaerolineae; order Anaerolineales; family JBHHUI01; genus JBHHUI01. Next base: position 4,816,835 of record OZ252150.1, on the reverse strand, counting down.
ACGAGAGCATCGGCTTCAACTTTAAGTTCACCGATTTGCAGGCTGTGATTGGGATCGAACAGATGAAAAAATTGGATTGGCGAGTGGCGCGCAAGAAAGAGATGTTTGCGCTGTACAAAAACGAACTTGCGGATACAGAAGAAATTCGTTTCATTGATACGAACCTCGCCGATACCTCCCCCTGGTTTGTGGACGTTTTCATTCCAGATCCCATTGCATTGCAAGACCATCTCGCTCAGCAAGGCATCAACGCACGATCTGTCTATCCCGCCTTGCACAACCAGCCCGCCTATCAATTAGCCGGCCACTATCCCAATAGCGAAGATGCGGCTGCCCATGGTCTCTGGTTACCCTCATCGTCCTTTCTCGAGGATGAGGAGATAGTGGACATTTGCAGCGAGATTAGAGACTTCTACGGACAGTAGTCTACCCAATCCATGAATTTACATCTTGGTTGCGATAAACGCTATATCCCGGATTTCGTGCACGTGGACCTGGCCGATTTCTCCCATATCGATCATCGACACGATGTGCGCACTCTGCCGATGTTTACCGATCACGCAGCGGACCTGATCTACGCCTGCCACATCATCGAGTACTTCGACCGCAGCGAGGTGCTGAACGTACTACAGGAATGGCACCGAGTGATCAAACCGGGAGGCATTCTCCGCCTGGCTATGCCCGATTTTGCCGCCCTTGCAGAGATTTATACAAAACACCAGGACCTATCCCTGATCCACGGCCCGCTCTACGGTCGCTGGGAAATCCCTGCAGCTCAGGAGACATATGTGACTTATCACCATACGGTTTATGACTTCGAGGCGCTACAGGCTGTTTTATGCACAGCCGGATTCGAAAACGTGCAACGTTACGACTGGCGCCAGACACTGCACAAAGACTACGACGATTATTCACAGGCATATATTCCACACATGGACAAAGAGAATGGCACCCTCATCAGCTTAAATGTAGAGGCACAAGCTGCCAAAGGGATTTCCTAATGCCCACTTTAAGCGGGAAATGTGAACTACTCGACAATTTAGTCAGTCTAGCGAGCGTGATCCTGCTCCCTGACCTGATAGTTGCAGGCTGGGCGCCACACAATCATTGCGGCCTCCACACTCAGGATGGGTAGTAGATCTTGGGAGGTCCTTATCGCGTCGTTGCAGAAGCGGACCAGAATTTCTGGGAATTTCCCACTTTACCTTACTGCAACGGGCTGACCATTCTAAGGAAGAAATACAGTACAAAGTATCATGCTTAATAGCAGGAGCTAACGATACATGACAGTCATTAATATCGTTTACCCGTACTCAGAAGCAGAAGGTTACAGCATGCACAAAGGCGCATGCACGGTAATCTGGTCGCGGCGCCCACTTGCTGATTGTGATGTGTGTGGCTACCTCGATCCGATCAGTTATTGCGGAGCGCAGCGCGGCGTCGACGTGTTGATCCATATTGAGCCGATTGTGGTTTTGCCCGGTACTTTTCGGGATGAAATATGGGAGCCCTTCGACATTATTTTCACGCCCTTCGATGCATTACTGGAGCGCGGCGGTAAGTTCCGCAGATATCCGGTGCCAATTTACGACGTGCCCCATGATGATAGCTACACCAGACCAATCGAACTCGGCGAAAACCGCTCTTTGTTGGATCGCAAATACGCCATTTGCATGATTAACGGCAATAAATCTTCCGCAGTCCCGGGCGAACTGTATTCAAAAAGAGCAGAAGTTGCCTTTTGGTTCGACAAATATTCGGATACGCCATTTGATGTCTACGGCACACCACCCTTTGATCTCCCCAATTACCGAGGCAAGCTCACTCCCTACTCGCAGAAGTTTGACACCCTGCGCCAGTATCGTTTTTCTCTCGCGTTCGAAAACATTTACCATCCTGTTTGGTCGCGCGGTTATTTTGCTGATCGGATGATCGATTGCCTTATGTGCGGCACGATCCCGATCTACCTTGGTTGTTATAACGTCGAAGACTTCGTGCCAGCCGGATGCTTCATCGACTACCGCCAATTCAAAGACAACGCCGAGTTAGACAGCTATCTCCAGAGCATCTCGCAGGCCGAATACAGAGAATACTCAGAGAATATTAGTGAATGGGTTAATGTCGGTAATCTGGAACGTTGGTCCTACCATCAACTCTATGACAGACTGTTGCAAGTCATTGAGCCGGAAACTCCAGGGGTCGAACTTGTCAATGCAGCCTGGCAACCCGGGCCGGCAGCTGAGCATACAGCGCGAGCCTGGCATGCGCCAGAGAGCCAGGCCCTGTGGGCGTGGGCTGACCTCGAGAATGCAATTCCATCAGAAAGCGTGCTGCGTGGAGAGTACACCCAGAAGGAATCAATTATAGACAGCCATCCTCGTTTGAACGCCGTCCGAGTCCACCCGGATTCGCTCGGGCGTGATGCACTGGGATACGACGACGAGCACATTGCGAGCAAGGCGACGGCGAACTACGTCGTGAGGGGGAGAGCCGAGGAGACCCCTCCACCATTCCCAAAGAAAGAGCCTGCCGCGACTGTCCCCAGCCCGGACAAACTCGTCGGCATCATCTTCAGCAAGGACCGCGCCATGCAGCTGGATGCCACGCTGCGCTCCTTTGCATTGCATTGTACGGATCCATCCGTCGCAGATCTCAAGGTGCTCTATGCCGCCTCCAGCCCACTGCACGAACAGCAATATTTGGAACTTGAAAGCGAATATGCGCATGTAGATTTTGTGCGGGAGAAATCATTCAAGGAAGATTTACTCGCCTTACTGCAGCCCACCCGTTGGGTGCTGTTCCTCTGTGATGACGATTTCTTTGTACGCGATTTCGACTTGATGACTGCTTTGCAAAGCCTGGAAAGCGCGCCACACGCGCTGGGCTTTTCTCTGCGTTTGGGGAAAAACACCACTTACGAGTACATGTCGGACCAAATGCAGACGCTGCCAAATTTTGAGCACTTTGGTGACGACGTCTTGAGCTACCCCTGGACGGAAGCAGAGCTTGATTTTGGATATCCGTTGGAGCTCGGCAGTTCCGTCTACCGCGTGTACGACTTATTTATCCTACTGAATTTGATTAACTTCCAGCATCCAAACACATTGGAAGCGCTGCTAGATGCAAACAAAAACTATTTCCGGCTTGAGCGCAATCTGCTGCTTTGCTATACACACTCGGCTGCATTCTCCTACCCGATTAATGTTGTCCAAGATGTGATCGACAATCGGCGCGGAGATAAATCCGAATACTCCATCGAAGCGCTGGCCGGCTTGTTTGCCGATGGCTATCATATCGATGTGGAAGCGTTCTCGGGTCTTGTCCCCGCTGCCGTGCATCAGGAAGTTGAATTGGCATTCTGGCAACATCAAGAAGCGCAGCGCACACGTGCGCGCTTACTTGATAAAGACCTGAGTGTGGGCTTCATCCGTCCGCCTGCTACAGAAACGCCGAAGCTCGCGCTTGAATCTTTACAGCGCTTCACGTCTACTCTCGGTGATCCATCCGCTTGGCCCACACCGGACGTTGCTGCCATCCAGACAGCCCTTGCCGGTAGCGAGTATCTACTCTTACTTTCGCCGGATATCATCGTGAGCAAAGATTGGCTCGACAATCTGCTGGCTGTCGCCGATACAGATTTCAATATTGCTGCCGTCGGTCCGACCTCCAACCTGGCCCCCGCAACGCAGCAGATCGAGAGTAGCTATGCCGACCTCGCCGAAGGTCTGCAGGCTTTCGCAGAGCAACGCAGCCAAGACCATACAACTGCATGGGAAGAAGTGCCGTTCCTGAGTAGCTTCTGCCTGCTGCTTAAGAGCCAGGCCGTTCGGCAAGTAGGCGGACTTAACACTGAATTACCGCTCGCAGAGGCAATTTGGGATGTATTCAACCGATTTCGGGAAAGCGACTTCAAACTGGTCTGTGCACAGGGCGTGCATGTGCATCATTACGAGCTTACGGAAGATGAAGGCGTGCATTTCGACGAAATGGCCGTCGCCGAGCAAGTCATCGCAGCGCAGTTGGAGCGTGGCAATGCGGCCCTCGCCCGCGCCGACCTGGACGCTGCACTGGACGAGTTTGAGGCGCTTACACACGACCTGCCCGATCTCGCCCTGGCGCATGCAGCCCTGGGCCAGACCCATCTGGCACGTTCTGAATTTGATCACGCTACAACAGCCTTTCGGAAAGCAGTAAAACTGACTCCCACAGATAGCGCTTTGCGTAACCAACTTGGTATCGCGCTCTTTCAGGATGGCAAGGCGATGGAGGCAGAATCTATCTTTTGGGAAGCGTCAGCCTTGGCGCCAGAAAGCGTGGACGCGCTCCTCAATTTGGTTGAACTCTATCGCGCAAAGGAAAATTTCTCCGCAGCGGCCAGCTGTGTGAAATCCGCGATTGAACTTGCGCCGGGTGACCCGGATGTTTTGGCCTCCTTTGGCGCTCTGAGTTTGGAGCTCGGGGATGAGCAGGCGGCAAAGATTGCCCTGATACATCTCCAGGAACAAGACCCCGAACACGCGCTCGTTTCAGAATTGATGCAGGTGCTCGCCCTACCGGCCACAAATGGGTCCACCCAGGCAGATGGACACAATGGCAAAACCCAAATCAAAGATGACTAAATCGAATTCCAAAAAGAAGAAGCATAATAAGCGCGCAGCAACGCGCAGCAGCCGGCTGCGAACCTATCATCCGCGAACCCCGCAGCCAATCGCGCGCTGCAGCAACGTTACGCCCATCGCCATACGCTGCACAAGAAATATGACGATTATTCACAGGGATATATTCCACAGCTGGACAAAGAGGGTGGCACACTCAGGAATGAGAATTAAATAACTTGTGCAAATGGGAGAGCGCGGTAATTCCATTGGGGCAAGAAATCATCAAAGATAATGCGCATGTTGTCCCTGAAATCTGTGGCTACTTTACGACCGGTTTCGTAGACCTGGTCAATAACATGGACAAAAGCTTTCAGTCCGGTCTTGGTGCTGGTTTTTTCCATCAGTTCTTTGACGAGTTTGCGGCTGGTGAAGATCACGCCTTGGCAAGCGCGGGTAACATGCGGGAAGAAACGGTGTTCGCTGGGGTTGTATTTCGAGCAATAGGGTGGATAGTGAGCAATGCGAATTTCGACCCCGATTTCATCGGCCAGTGCTTGCAAGTCTTGCTTGAAGATGTAGTAGCGGGAACTGTTACTCCCGCCGCCATCGCAAAGCACGAGAATAGAAGTGGCGTTGGGATAGTGGTAGTGGCCGTATGTGTACCACCAATGGCGAAAGCTATCGCAAGCGAATTCACTGGTATCATGACTGCCGCCGAGTTGGATGTAGCCGACATTGAGACGCAAGTCGTAGAGACTGTGAGGAATGCTGACCCCAGCAGCATAGCTGTTGAAATCATGGTCATAAGTTTGCAGTTCTTCCAGGGTGTACAAATGTCCGTCTCGGTAGAAATTGCCCAGATATTCCTTTTTCTTGCTGTCCATGCTGACAATGGGATTGCCCGCCGCTTCGAATTCGGTCTTGAGCCGCGTGATGTTCTCAAATTGCTCGTTGCGGTTTTCAATCTCGGCCTTCAAACCGAGTTTCTTTTGCGCTTTTCGGCGGCGATAGTTGTGCTTCTGCAGCAACTTGCGCACCACATATTTGCTGACCACGATGTCGTGCTCGGCCCGCAACGCCGCAACAATCTCGCCCGGGGTCAGGTTCGTCCAGCGCACCCTCTCGTCCATCGGGTCACCGGCTGTGTGCTCGCGCAACACTGCCAGGAACTTCTCAGCAAGTTGCGCCCCCCATGTGACGTAGTACGGTTTGCGTCCGCCGCCTGGCTTCCGAATGCGCTGCTCCACTTCGCCCTTGGGCAAGCCACTGACTTCGCGGGCGCCTTTGCTCACCGTGTTGCGACTGCACCCCAACACCCGCGCAATGTAACTCCGTCCGCCGTGTCCAAATCTCAAGGCTTCGAAACCAGCAAAGCGACGCCCATCTTTCTCGTTCAAGCTGTTGTAAAAGCGGCGCATCATTTCTTCATGTTCGGGCGCATAGGGTTTCATCATGGCCTCCTGGCTAGTGTTCTGATGAAGACAAGAGAATATCACTGCTTGCATCCGTTGTGAACCAACTGCCCAAATTATTTAATTCTCGTTCCTCAGCAGTTTAAATGTAGAGGCACAGGCTGCTCAGGGGACTTGTGCATGATGCTGGCTCCATTCTGGCAGGGCCGTAAAGTCGTCGTGACGGGCGGGGAAGGGTTTTTAGGTTCGGCCGTCATGTCTCAGTTACTACAACTGGGTGCACAGGCAGTGTCGTGCAGCCGCAGGACAGGCTGCGATCTGCGTTCACTCGAACAGGCGTTGGGCTTCTTTGAAGAACACGAGCCTGAAATTCTCTTCAACTGTGCTTCTAATCAGGGTGGCATTGCATATCAGAAACTCTCCCCCGGCGTCATCATCTATGACAATCTGCTAATGAGCGCCAATACGATGGAAGCAGCGCGGCTCTCCGGGGTCCAGAAGTATGTGAATATCATCGCCGGTTGCGCCTATCCCGGCGAGCCACGCGATGGCATCTTACGAGAGGGCGAATTCGAAGCCGGACCCATGCATGCGACCGTCGATAACTATGGGATGACCAAACGCGCCGCCGTCATGCAGGCAAGATGTTATCGCGAGCAATATCAATTCCAGGCGCTCTCACTCGTGTTGATAAATCTCTACGGTCCGGGCGAGCACTTCCACCCCGATCGCTCGCATGCCTTGGCAGCTCTGATTCGCAAGTTTGCCGATGCCAAAATTAACGATGATCCCGAGGTCACTGTGTGGGGCACCGGGCGCGCCACAAGAGAGTGGCTTTTTGTGGATGATGCTGCAGCCGGAATTATTCGCGCAGCCGAAATGTATAGCAGCGCCGAACCTTTAAACATCGCTGTTGGGAAAGGCTACAGTATTGCCGAATTGGCCGGCATGATCAAAGAAATCGTGGGGTATCGCGGAAGGATTGTCTACGATACCAGTAAGCCGGACGGTGCCCTGCGCAAAATCGGCGACATCTCGAACATGCGCTATGTGTTGGAGTGGGAACCGCAGATGTCGATAGGTGACGGCATCCAAAGGACACTTAATTGGTATCTGGCCCAGATAGATTAAGCAGTTCCGGAATTCGCATAAATATGTGCGCAGTGTTGCAACTGGCCGGGTTTAGAGGGAGCCCAAGGTGAGAGTCTTAGTAACCGGTGGAGCCGGCTATGTCGGCTCGAGCTTAGTTCCACTCTTACTGCGCAGAGGCTATCAAGTGCGAGTGCTCGACAATCTGATGTATGGTGGCGAGAGCATGATGCCTCTCTTTGTTGATAGCAATTTTGAATTTGTTAAAGGGGATGTGCGCGATTGCGAGTTGGCCAAAGAAACAGTGCAGGACTGCGACACGATTGTCCATCTTGCCGCCATCGTTGGCTATCCCGCTTGTCGTAAAAACCCCGAATTGGCACAGTCCGTGAATGTGGACGGCACGCGCACGGTCTTGCAGGCTTCGGCTGGGCGCACAATCGTCTATGCCTCTACGGGCAGCAACTATGGCAAACTCATCGATCAGGTAGCAACGGAAGATACACCGCTCAACCCCTTGAGCCTCTATGGAACCAGCAAAACCGAAGCAGAACAGTTGTTGCTGGATGCAGGCAATACCGTTGCCTATCGTTTCGCGACAGCATTTGGCGTGTCCCCGAGATTGCGCTTAGACCTGCTCATAAACTACTTTACGCATAAAGCATTCACACAACAATATCTGGTGGTCTACGAAAAGCATTTCATGCGCACCTTCATCCACGTGCGCGACATGGCGCGCGCGTTTCTATTTGCCCTGGAAAATATGGGGCGCATGCGCGGCGACGTGTTCAATGTCGGCTCCGACGATATGAACTACAGCAAGGAACAAGTTTGCGAGATTATCGAAGCGAAGACTCCCTGCTATGTGCACTACGCCGATATTGGTGAGGACGCCGACAAAAGGAATTACGTCGTCAGCTACGACAAACTCAATGAGCTCGGCTTTGATACACGCATCAAAGTTGAGGAGGGCGTCGATGAATTGCTCAAAGCCATGGCTGTAATTCAGGAACGTGGCAGATATGGAAATGCCTGAAGCAGCTGTGATCGGCGCGCAAGGATTTATCGGTGCAAACCTGTGTGAGCATCTACAAGCCCAAGGTATGCGCGTCACGCCGATGACTCGCAACACGCATCTGGAAGATTTCGCGGATGCCGTATTTGATAGCGTCTATTTCTGCGCAGGAAACGCGAAGACATTTCTCTCGAGCAAAGAGCCGCTGCATTGCCTGAACAAATCGGTAGCCGAACTCTATGGCTATCTCACGCAACTGAAGTACCTAAAGTTCATATTGGTTTCATCGATCACCGTTTATCCGGCACGGCTGGCAGAAAAATGTGAGGACATCGATCTCGGGCTGAACAATCTGTCGTTATACGGTGCGCACAAATTGCTGGCCGAACGTTACGTGAAGGAATTTGCAGGTTCTTGGGTCATTGCACGAGCAAGTGGTTTTTTTGGCCCCGGCCTCAAGAAAAACCTGCTGTATGACTTGAAAACAGGCCAAACCGATATTTATTTACAAATGGATTCGTGGATTGATTACATGCCCATCTCGTTTTTTTGTGACGCACTGCTCACACTTGCCGCGGAAGCACGCAATAAGGTGATCAACGTCGGTTCCGCTGCGGCTCTCAGTGTGCGCGAATTGATCGACTTGCGCCCCAACAGTTATGTATTCCACGACGAACGACTGCAGGATGATCGCAATTTGTTATTTGACAGGTTACGCCGACTCTATCCGATAAAAATTGAACGGCACGAATTATTTGAGCAAGTAGAGGCATTCGTCCAAAGCGCGTGAATAGCATGGAAGATGAAACGCAACAACTTGTCACCACCACGCTCGCAGGTACCGCCGATTCGGATTCGCACGTCATGATGTTGTTCGCCATTAGCTTGGGGATGAAAGCCAAAACCATCGTCGAACTCGGGGTGCGCCAGGGTTCAACAACTCTACCGCTCTTGATGGCTGCCAAGCTTACTGATGGTTATGTGACCTCCGTAGATCGCAGCCCAACTTCATTCGTATGCCCGCCCGCGTACAGTGATCGTTGGACATTTGAACAGTCTAACGCGCTTGAATTTTTGCAGCGCTGGGATGAATCCAAGGTGATCGATCTTGTCCTTGTCGATGATTGGCATGCCTATAAGCACGTTAAGCACGAATTAGAACTGCTCGACAAATTAGTCAGTCCGGCAAGCGTGATCTTGCTCCACGATCTGATGTATGGGGGCTGGGCGCCACACTATCACACTGACCTCCACGTTCAGGATGGACAGTGGGCCATGGGAGGTCCTTATCGCGCCGTTGCAGAACTGGACCAGAATTTCTGGGAGTTCGCCACTTTACCTTATTGCAACGGGTTGACCATTCTGAGGAAGAAATACAGTACAAAGTATCACGCTTAATAGCAGGAGCTAACGGTACATGACAGTCATTAATATCGTTTACGTAGCCACAAAAGCAGAAGGTTACATTATGCACAAAGGCGCATGCACAGTAATCTGGTCGCGGCGCCCACTCGTTGGTTGTGATCTGTATGCCTACACTGATCCAATCAGTTACTACGGAGCACAGCGCGGAATCGATGTATTACTCCATGCTGAACCGATTGTGGTCTTGCCCTTTAGCTATCAAGATGAAGTGTTGGATCACTTCGACCTAGTTTTCACACCTTACGAGGCATTACTGGAGCGCGGCGGTAAGTTCCGCAGATACCTGTTGCCCCATTACGACCTGCCTATGGAGGCTGGTTACACCAAACCTATCGAACTCTTTGATAGCCGCCCTTTGTTGGATCGTAAAGACGCCATTTGCATGATTATCGGCAATAAATCTTCCGCGGTCCCGGGCGAACTGTATTCAAAAAGAGCGGAAGTTGCCTATTGGTTCGACAAATATTCGGATACGCCATTCGATGTCTATGGCAAGCCGCCCTTTGATCTCCCCAATTACCGAGGCGCGCTCACTCCCTACTCACAGAAGTTTGACACCCTGCGACAGTATCGTTTTTCCCTGGCCTTCGAGAACATTTACCATCCTGTTTGGTCGCGCGGATTCTTTACCGACCGCATGATTGATTGCCTGATGTGCGGCACGATCCCGATCTACCTTGGTTGTTATAACGTCGAAGACTTCGTGCCGGCTGGATGCTTCATCGACTATCGCCAATTTAAAGACAACGCCGAATTAGACAGTTATCTCCAGGACATCTCGCAGGCCGAATACATAGAATTCTCCGAAAATATAAGTGAATGGGTCAACGCCGGTAATCTGGAACGTTGGTCATTCTATCGACTCTATGACAAGCTTCTGCAAGTCCTTGAACCGGAAACTTCGGGGGGCGAACTTGTCAATGAGCCCTGGCAGCCGAGCGCGGCGCTTGACCACGCGAAGCGAGACTGGCAAGCATTGGACAGCAAGCCCCTGTGGAAGTGGGCAGACCTGGGAATGGTAATGCCATCAGAAAGCCTGCTGCGCGGAGAGTTCACTCAGAAGGAATCAATTGTAGGCAGTCAAGCTCGTCTGAACGCTATCCGTGTCTACCCGGATTCGCTCGGGCTCGATGTCCTGGGATACGACGACGTTCAGATTACCTCTAATGGCGAGGAGCAAGTAATCGCCAAATTATTGAAGCCTGACGACGTCATTTTTGATGTAGGCGCCAACCAGGGTCAGTGGGGAAAACTCGCACTGTCACACGTCTCGCCGCTGGAGCTTTACGCCTTTGAACCCGTCCCAGAAACGTTTGGTCGTTTGCAGACGAATCTGAGGCCCTCTGGCGCATCTTTACACAATTTCGCCCTGTCCGATCAGCAAGGGGAGCGAACGTTCTACTATTACGATAAGACTTCTGAGATCGCGGAATTGAGTACATTTTACAGACGCCATCCTACTACTGAGCAGGAATTGGATATGCGCCCAGCTCCGATCCAGGTAATCACCGAAACACTGGATGGCTTCTGTGCCGAGCACAGCGTTCAGCAAATTGACTTCTTGAAGATCGCCGTCGAAGGCGCTGAACTGGACGTGCTACAGGGCGCCTTTGGCCTTTTACAAGCTCAAAGGATCAGACTGATCCAGTTCGAGACTGGGGACACGTTTTTCGAAGCTGGTATATCCCTGCAAAAAGTGCTCGCGCTGCTGTCAGCACACGGCTATGCGGTTTTCCGTGTACTCCCCCAAGGACTGGCTCATATTGCCGAGTGGCGCCCTGCATTAGAAAATGGTCGTTTCGCAAACTATCTCGCGGCGAGCAAGGAAGCGGCCGACGGCCACGCCGTGATGCAGCTATCTGAGGAAACCCCTCCACCACTCCCAAAGAAAGAGCCTGTCGCGACTGTCCCCAGCCCGGACAAACTCGTCGGCATCATCTTCAGCAAGGACCGCGCCATGCAGCTGGAGGCCACGTTACGCTCCTTCGCATTGCATTGTACGGATCCATCCGTCGCAGATCTCAAGGTGCTCTATGCCGCCTCCAGCCCACTGCATGCACAGCAATATTTGGAACTTGAAAGCGAATATGCGCATGTAGATTTTGTGCGGGAGAAATCATTCAAGGAAGATTTACTCGCCTTATTGCAGCCCGCTCGTTGGGTGCTGTTCCTCTGTGATGACGATTTCTTTGTACGCGATTTCGACTTAACGACTGCTTTGCAAAGCCTCGAGCGCGCGCCACACGCGCTGGGCTTTTCTCTGCGCTTGGGGAAAAATACTGCCTACGAGTACATGTCGGACCAAATGCAGACGTTGCCGAACTTTGAGCACTTTGGTGACGACATCTTGAGCTACCCCTGGACGGAAGCAGAGCTCGATTTTGGATATCCGCTGGAACTCGGCAGTTCCGTCTACCGCGTCTACGACTTATTTCTCTTATTAAAGATAATTAACTTCCAGCACCCGAACACGCTGGAAGCGCTTTTGGATGCCAATAAAAACTATTTCCGGCTTGACGCAATCTGCTGCTCTGCTATACACACTCGGCTGCTTTCTCCTATCCGATTAATGTAGTCCAAGATGTGATCGACAATCGACGCGGAGATAAATCCGAATACTCCATCGAAGCGCTGGCCGGCTTGTTTGCCGATGGCTATCGTATCGATGTGAAAGCGTTCTCGGGTTTTGTCCCGACTGCTGTGCATCAGGAAGTTGAATTGGCATTCTGGCAACGCGAAAATGCGCTGGGACTGCCGGCACCCCAGCGCAGCCCAGCGCTGCAGCGCGCCGAAGTGCCGCGCATATCCTCCACGATTAGTATTGTCATCCTGACCTATAACCGTAGTGCATACCTTGGCCAGGCAATCGAGAGCGCCCTTAATCAAACTTACCCCGCCGACGAAATCCTGATCATCGATGATGGCTCGACAGATGATACGGACCAGGTCGTAAAGGGCTTCGATGCTGCTCGCCTTCGATATATAAAAAAGCCTGCAAACGAAGGCAGCATCGCAAAATCGCGGAATCTCGCGATTCGCGAAGTGCAGGGCGACTACATTTTGTGGCTTGACGATGACGACATCCTGTTGGAAGACACTCTCCAGAAATATGTTGGACTCCTGCTGGCCGACCCCGACCTCAATCTCATCTATGGCATCTTGCGCTACTTTGACGACGTAACAGGCGAGACGCGCCACCTCTTTAGCGCACCGGATTGGTCTAAACAGCGCGACATCTTACTCAGCTCGCTGCTTGGCGGGTGCGTAATCCCCAATCCTGCCTCTCTGGTGCGGAAATCTTTAATTGTCGAGTGTTGCGGCTACGATGAAGAATTTTTGCATGCCGAAGATTATGAATTTTGGTCACGCGCTGCCGCTTACCTTAAGCCGAAGAAGCTTGAGGAAGTGATCATCCACTACCGCGTACATGACAAGAACGGAACTTCGACTATCCTGTCGGATATTTCATACGACTCGAAGATCGCAAGAAATATATTCCATCGTTTCCCCCTTCCTGAGGTGTTCCCGGGCCTGGATTGGGAGCATGCTCCCCAGGCACGCGCGAGCGCGCACTTCAGCATTGCCAAGAACCTCTTCAGGCTCACAGATTACTACAATGCCAGAAAATATCTGGCAGCCATCCCGGAAGAACAACTTACTCCGGAGCCACTTGAACTACTAATGAAGTGCCTGTTATGCCTGGAAGAGTTTGATGAGCTCAGTACGCGGCTTGATGATCTGGAAAATTCAGCGCGTATTGACCAGGATTTCCCCATCGCTTTCAGACAATTGACGGCTGCCTACCAGCTGGCTATCAGAGTCATTGAAAAGCAGCTCGAAGCTAAGCAGATCCAGAAAGCACGCGAGTTAATTCAGGAGTTCGTGGAAGAGTACGGCCAAACAGCTGCAACGATGCTATTGCAGGGCAGGCTGTTCGCAGCGGAAGGGAACGAAGCGGCAGCATTTAATCTCTACAAGCGGGCGATCTGTTCCAACCCGGTGCAGATAGAGTTGGTTGAATTCGTCGAGTCGGTGACGACGTTGGAGCAGCGCGCTGAAATGCAGCGCATACGTGCGCGCTTACTCGATAAGGACTTGAGTGTGGGCTTCATCCGTCCGCTTGCCGCAGAAACGCCGCAGCTCGCACTTGAATCTTTACAGCGCTTCACGTCTTCGCTCAGTGATCCATCCAATTGGCCCACGCCGGACGTTACTGCCATCCAGACAGCCCTTGCCGGTAGCGAGTATCTACTCTTACTTTCGCCGGATATCATCGTGACCAATGACTGGCTCGATAATCTGTTGCCTGTCGCCGATACAGATTTCAATATCGCTGCCGTCGGTCCGACCTCCAACCTGGCCCCCGCAACGCAGGAGATCGAGAGTAGCTATGCCGACCTCGCCGAAGGTCTGCAGGCTTTCGCAGAGCAACGCAGCCAAGACCATGCAACTGCATGGGAAGAAGTGCCTTTCCTGGGTAGTCTCTGCCTATTGCTCAAGAGCCAAGCCGTTCGGCAAGTAGGCGGACTCAACTCCGAATTATCGCTTGCAGAGGCAATTTGGGATGTATTCAACCGATTTCGGGAAAGCGACTTCAAACTGGTCTGTGCACAGGGCGTGCATGTGCATCATTTCGAGCTTACGGAAGATGAAGGCGTGCATTTCGACGAAATGGCCGTCGCCGAGCAGGTCATTGCAGCGCAGTTGGAGCGTGGCAATGCGGCCCTCGCCCGCGCCGACCTGGACGCTGCACTGGACGAGTTTGAGGCGCTTACACACGACTTGCCCGATCTCGCCCTGGCGCATGCAGCCCTGGGCCAGACCCATCTGGCACGTTCTGAATTTGATCGCGCTACAACAGCCTTTCGGAAAGCAGTAAAACTGACTCCCACAGATAGCGCTTTGCGTAACCAACTGGGTATCGCGCTCTTTAGGATGGCAAGGCGATGGAGGCAGAATCTATCTTTTGGGAAGCCTCAGCCCTGGCCCCAGATAGCGTGGACGCGCTCCTCAATTTGGTTGAACTCTATCGCGCCGGAGAAAATTTCTCCGCAGCGGCCAGCTGTGTGAAATCTGCTATTGAGCTTGCGCCGGGTGACCCGGATGTTTTGGCCTCCTTTGGCGCCCTGAGTTTGGAGCTCGGGGATGAGCAGGCGGCAAAGACTGCCTTGATACACCTCCAGGAACAAGACCCCGAACACGCGCTCGTTTCAGAATTGACGCAGGTGCTCGCCATGCCGGCCACAAATGGGCCCTCTCAGGCAAATGGACACAATGACAAAACCCAAACCAAAGATGACTAAATCGAATTCCAAAAAGAAGAAGCATAATAAGCGCGCAGCAACACGCAGCACCCGGCTGCGCCAGCCGGCTGCGAACCTATCATCCGCGAACCCCGCAGCCAATCGCGCGCTGCAGCAAGGTCGCAAATACCGCGCGCAGGGTGAAATGGAAGAGGCCACGAAAGCCTTTCAAGCGGCGGTCGCAGCGGATGCCAACTTTGTCGAAGCCTACAATGATCTGGGGGATAGTTATCTCGAGCAGCAGCGCTTCATCGAAGCACAAAATGCGTTTCAGAGCGCACTGAATCTCAATCCCACGCATTCATTAGCGCTCAACAATTTTGGCGCACTCATGGCGCGCATGGGCAATCTCGATCAGGCCATCAATTACTTCGAGCAGGCTCTGGAAGCCAATCCAAAGAATATTAACGCACGTGAGAATTTAGAAACGGCGTATGGCGATGCGGCCAGCCGAAATATCCACGATTTCGAATCTACTGCGCTGTCCGCCGATTTCGGACATCCAACAATATCCCTGTGTCTGATTACGAAAAACGAGGCAGAGAACCTGCCTGCACTGTTTGATTCGTTACGCGCGGCCGTGGATGAGATTATTGTGGTGGATACAGGCTCCACAGATGATACCGTCGAAATCGCACGCCAGTATGACGCCAAAGTCTTTCACTTCGAATGGTGCGATGACTTTGCGGCCGCCAAGAACGAAGCCCTGAAGCATGCAAGTGGGGATTGGATCCTTACACTGGACGCGGACATGGAGGCCGAAGCCGGCCACGCTCTAAAAATACGACGCGCGGTTGCTTCGGGTATCTCGGGCTGCTATTACATTAATATTCGCAGTCTGCGCGAGGATGGCTTCACGGTTGAAATCGTCAGCCATCCATGGCTTTTTGAAAACGTGGCGGGGATTAAATTTACCGGTCGCATCCATGAATTCTTACTGAAATCACTTATTGAGCAAGGCCTGCAAGCGGTCAAGACGAATATTAACATCACGCGCTTCGGTTACGCCGACGAGAGTGGTAATAAAGACCGAAGCGAACGCGACTTGCGGATATTGGAGTCCGAAACGAAGAGTGGTCACGCCGGCGCGATGCAGGACTTCTACCTGGCGCGCAGCTATCTGCGCGCCGGAAGGTTGGTCGAAGCAGTTGAGAGACTCCGTAGTGTTGCCTCTTCCAACGATACTCTATGGCGACAGAGGGCAAACGCCTATCACCTTCTCATGACCCATGTTGGCGATGTTGAAGGTAAAGAAGCTGCTATTGCAACCGTTGAGGAAACCTTGCGACTTTTCCCGGAGGATCGCCAGAGCTGGGCGACGGCCGAGATGGTTTACCGCCGCTACGATGAGCTAGACAAGGCTTGCGACTGCCTGATCCGCGCGCTGACAATCCCGCAATATTTCGGCGCGGAGGGCGTGGTATTGGAACGCACAGATGCGCAATTGACAATGTTGCTCGCCCGTAATCTGACTCTGCTCGAACGCTATGCAGATGCGAGTCTTCACTTACAGCGCGCAATCGACAAGGGAAATGAGACCGCCGAGTTATATTGCGCTCTCGGGCAGACCTCTAAATCACTGAGTGAACTCGAGCAGGCCGAGGCCGCCTTCCACACGGCGGTAAGGCTTGACCCGAAATTCGCAGAGACACACCGCCAACTTGGTTTCCTCTATGCAGAGACAAATCGCCCGCAGCCGGGATTGCAGGAATTTGCATTGGCCGTCGAGTACGGGATTGCAGATGAAGAGCTGCTGGATGCAATGGATGCGCTGGCAGAAGCGCTCGGCGACAACCAATCTGTCCGACGGGCGTGTGAGCGTGCAAGCGCAAGCGACCACGCGAACGACGCGATACGTGCTCGGCTGGGTGAAGAACCGCACGATGCGGCTGCGCGCGCGCAGGAATTGGCAAAACGCGCCCGGGTGTTGTATCGGGCGGAAAAATGGGACATGAGTGCTGTGAAATATGAACAAGCCATACGGCTTGCGCCG